>NZ_JAQQWT010000099.1 GCF_028610705.1 Halalkalibacter alkalisediminis | reverse complement strand
TCTTCGTCTTTGTTATCCTTGCTCATTTTGTACCTCCCTATATATATCAATAAAAACCTTCTTAGCTCGAAAGATAACTGTTTTTACTGTGCCTGTATTTAATTCTGCTATTTTTCCAATATCTTTATAGCGTAAATCAAATATGTATTTAAGTATCAAAAACTCCTTATAACGTTTTGGCATCTTTTCTAGGGCGTTTATTACTTCTTCGCTAATCTCTTTCTGAACCAACACTTCTTCTGGCATCAAACCTTGCTTTATCTTTTCAAATAATTGCAATTCTAATGAAGCTCTATGCTTTACTTTGTTTCGTCTTAACAAATCATAATATCGATTGAGTGATACTCTAAAAAGCCAACTTTGAACCTTTTCTGGAGAAATGGCATCAATATTTTCTATTAATATTAGTGCAGCGTCTTGTACAATATCCTCTGCATCTTGCCTTGAGGCACCTTGTTTTATAAGATAATGGAAAATTAGTTTCAGTTGTTTATTTAGATGTATTTGAAATTCAGTATCATCCATTCCTGACCTCCTTCCTTATCTTTATAACGAATTTATCATCAAAATGGTTTACATCTCCCATATAATTAAAAAAGAGCTATATTAGCTCAAATAAAATCCTAACAAATAAAGAAAGAGCATCCTTCAATACTCAACAATTCTGCCCTTTAGTTTAAGTGAAAATTTCCACAAATGAACGGGTCAAAATTCCCCTTGAAATTTTAATATTGTTTCTTCAAATCGTTATATATCTCAATTGCTTGTTCATATAAATCATTGTTTGGCTCGATTTGATAATTTTCTTCAACATTATCATGTAGATGAAAAATCCCCTTATCATCTAAAACTAACATGCCTGATATTTGGTCATTAAAGACAAATGTTATTGTTATTGCCTTGTCATAATTGATTTGTTGGTTAGTTTGTCCAATATATTCAATTTGATTATATGCATCTACAAGTGACTGAACAGTTTCCTGCTCCACTTTATTATATCCACTGTACAAACTCTGTCCTAAGCCAATATCAAAATAATCCGCTTTAATTTTCTCTACAGTATTTTGACTACAACCGTTTACAATTAAAAAAGCAATTACTAAGATAGAAACAAAAAATGATTTTCTCACAATCCCAATCCCCTAAGATTTATATTGTTCTTTCGTTCAAGCACCCGCTACTTGAAGATGTATTTGCTTAATAATTCTTTAAATATATGTAATTACTACTTCTAAATACTCGAAAAGTTAAATTGTCATTTGCTTTAAGCATTTCGGCAACATTGTTAATTGTGTCTCCAGAAAAATAAATCCCATAGCCTTTATTTTCAGGATAGCCGTATAAATAACAAATGACTTTTTCTTCCTTCATAAAAACGATTTGGTTCATTCCTTCACTAACTGTTTCACTGATATTATCCCATTTATACCCTACCGTCTCATAAACCTTATCTTTCGAAGTATATGGGTCAAAAGAATATACAACATCCCACTCAAATGGAGTGACATCTAATAAATTTATTGTTTCAGCCGATTGTTCAATTGACGTTATCTGTTCTCTTAATAATTCTTCGTTCACTTCCCACAAATCTTTTTGTAATAGATTTATTGAAACTACGACACAAAGCATAACGATAACCACAATTGCTACTCTTTTTTTAGATTTCAAATCAACATTCTCCTTAGCATTTTTAAACCTCTTCTGCCCGTTACTTGAATAACCATGTTTTGATTTTAACATTAACTTCCTTTTATATTGTACAAAAAAATGCGTTCCTGTAATAAAAACAGGAGACGCATTAATTAGGATTCTACATTAATTTATTTGTTATCATTAGTACCATGATGATGGGTGTAATCCGTTAATTCAACCGTTACATCGTTTATGTTTTTTCTTTCAACTTCGGAGGAACCAAAATATGTCTTTGGGTCAATATCAAATGTAACTGTGTCAAATTCCCAGTAATCTCCCTTTACATTTGGGTTATTTATTTTTACTGTGAGACTGACTTCATACCACCTTTTTGATTTACTTCCCGTATGGTCAACCATTAAAGTGATATTGTTTACTCTTTCCAACCCCCATGTCACCTCATCTCCACATTCTTTTTGAACTGCATCGGTAACATAAGGATTGAGTATATCAACTAATAATTCTTCTGGAGCTGCATAAATTTCCTTTTTTGTTGTACCGCTGAGGTCAACTTCAGCTGAAACAAAAGAAATAGGTGCTAAAACAATTAGGACTATTAATAACGATGATATTATCTTTTTCATATAAACACCTCAATTTTTTCTGCAAATTTTGATATGTTTAATATGCGCTATAAATTATTTCTTACTCAACAATCCTGCCCGTTAGTTTAAGTGAAATCCTTCACAATCTCAGCTATTATTCTACACGAATACATGAAAACGTTACTCAACAATCTGGCCCTTTAATTGAAATTTCATTCTGCACTTTGATCTACATGCAAAAGAAGCCTTCACTATTGAGGGCTTCTTTACACGGCTATTTGATTTGTTCATGGAGGTTGTTCACTTATATTTTTTATGTCAGATAATATATTATATCTCATTGACAATTGTAAAA
>NZ_JAQQWT010000098.1 GCF_028610705.1 Halalkalibacter alkalisediminis | reverse complement strand
GGTATTTACTTTTTTGGCTCTAAACAGGAAGAACTTTAAAACTGAAAATTCAGTTAGTTTTTATGCAACACTAGTGACCTAATATATATAACTAATTTCTATTTCATCCCAAATGTCTACAATTTTAAAGTTATCAATATTTGCATTAAAAATAAGTTCTTTAGTAGAACTAAACTCTTGATAGTTATTACTTTCGTATTTTGATAAACTTATAAAAACTCCTACATTAATAATAGTATATTTTTCTCCCTTATAAAAAAATTCAATATCATGACCAGTTTCTAGAAGTGTCTCAAAGTCCTTTATGGTCGGCCTTTCCACATGGGTTCCCCCTTTCCTCTCTTTGGTTTGTTTTTCTTCCACGTCCATTTATGTCTATGTGGTCCCCAAGGATGATATTTAGGTTGTCCATGGTCATCATAGTCCATATCTTTCTTTGCACGTCCTTTACTATCATAATATCTTCTTTGTTTAATTGTTCCATTATCATTATAAATAGATTTCGAACCCTTTTTAGGGCCATAAAGTGGTAAACTACTTTTACCAGTACCCTTCTTAGAGAAACCTAACACTTTCGATGCCTTTTTAAGGTGTCCAAATTTAAGGAAATTCGATCCTGCTGCATACGCTACCGAGCCCCACAGCTTGGCTCCACTTTTACCCGCTTTCTTTCCAGCTTTATACGCTTTGTATCCATCATACGCTGCGAATCCCGCATTTACCGCTAACCATACATAATGGCCATCGGGATCGACGAGCATGACAGGATTGTTGTTGCCGTACGTGTAGCCATTTTGTGTAACAATGTCATCGTCGTCCCCTGGATCCGGGTCCATCGACAGGAATACCCCCGACTTAGGGTTGTAGTAACGGGCCATTAAGTAGTAATGATTCGTTTCCGCATCAAATTGGTATCCAGCATAGCGGTACGGGTTTTTATCGGCATAAGGGCCTTCTTTATAGACAATGTTCCCCCAAGCATCGTACACGTAGGAGGCGACAATAAGAGTTTCTTTTGTCGTAGCTCCGGCCTTTGTAACCATGATGACATCGCCATGAGCGTTGTAGTGGTAGTAGTAACGAGTGCTGCCCTCTGTCCGGGCCAGAAGTTGTCCATTCGTATTGTACGTATGATAGGCCATGATTTGACCAGCCCCATTTGTTTCATATAAAACGTTAAGGCTGTCCCCATCATAGACATAGTTCGTAACGGTTCCACCTACATCTTTTCGCATTCGTCGATCCGCTTCATCATACCAATACTGAGCGATAGTAGCATTCGTTCCTTTCGTTTTGACGAAGCGTAGACGATTATCTGCGTCCCATTCATAAAGAAAACGACCGTCATCAAGAAGGTTTCCATTCTCATCATAATTCCACTTGGTAAGGGTTGTTCCGTCTTGAATGTCCGTAAGCTGGTTTAAATCGTTAAAGCTATGATTTATCGTCTTAAGAGTGGTCCCATTTTTGGAGATGACAGTTTTTGTTCGGTTCCCCCTTGGGTCATACGTATAAACGATGGTTTCGTTTGTATATGGGACGGTCTCAGATGTTAATTGATTTAAGGCATCATACGTAAAGGTAGTGGTCCCCTTTAGGTCCGTACGATTTGCAAACTTTTGTAGATACGTTTGCTCCGTCCTGTTTCCATTCGCATCGTACACGTAACTAAAACGAGCCAAATCATTTATTTCATTGTGACCGATGGTGATGGATGAGACCAGATCTCTTTCATTATACATAAACGTAGCTCCCGTTTCATTCGGTGCTGCGTATGTTTTTACATTTCCTCCTTCATCATATTGGAAACGATAAACGCCATTCCCTGGGTCTTTCACCTCTGTGTTGTAGTTCAGTGTATTGTACTGATATTCATGCTTGTAAGATGTCGTACCCTGCTTAATCAGTTCTTGGGTTAAGTTGTTGTTTTTGTCGTATAACCACTCAACCGTTTTATCCCCTAGTACTTGGGTTTTCATTCGGTTTCCATCGTCATACGTTTGAACTCGTTCCGTGTTTGTTAGGAAGTCACGAACCTTCGTTTGATTTCCGTTCTCATCAAGAGTAAATTCATAGATTTTTTCTGATGGTTCCCCATTTTTCTGATGCGTCACACCTGTTGGACGATCTGCAGAATCATACAAGGTGGTCACTTTATTTCCGGATGGATAAGTGGTAGACTGCAAATCTCCTCGTGCATTGTAGGTATAGCTAGTAATCAACTGTTTTACACCTGTGTGCCACCGTTGTTCTTTTAATTGTTGGGCATCATCATACAAGTACGTGGTTCGAGTGTATATCTTGTTTTCATCTGTTTTTGAACCAACACGTTTCTCAGAGGTGTTTCTATTTTCATCGTATTCGTAATGGACCTTCACATCATAAACCGGAAGAGTTACCGTTTTTAATTGATTGTTAAGATCATACGTATAATCTGTTGCTTGACCTTTTGGATCTGTAACTTTTGTTTGATTTCCCCTAGCATCGTATTGATAGTTGGTTGCGTTCCCTGTGGGATCCGTACTCCTTGTCAGATAATTGGACAAAGAATCATAGGTTGCTCGATTAATGATACGCCCTTCCTGCAATCGTACGCTATCAAACCAAACCGTTCCTATG
>NZ_JAQQWT010000097.1 GCF_028610705.1 Halalkalibacter alkalisediminis | reverse complement strand
ACAAGTGGTTTGAAATCCTGCGAATAAGTGAGCATTTGAGAGATATACCTATCTAACTGAGGGAGTTGAAGAAGAAAAGAAAATACGGGTAAGAACGCACTGATTTTAAAATCAGTGCGTTTTTGTATGCTAATTTGTGGTGTTAATTTGTATAGGATTGGAATGCTAAATAACTGACCCATCACTATTTTAGGAAGTGCTTTTTATGTTTTATGCTTAAAGAAGTCTCAACGTTAAGTTATGAATCTAATAAGAGATTATATTTTCATTTTAGATTAAAAAATCTATTAATTTACAAAAAAAAGTAATTTATGTTATATTTTGTTTTCAATATATATATTTGGGAGTGTGATTTAAATGAAGAAATTGCTAAGTTTAGGTGTGGCTTCAATATTAATAGTATCACCATTTATCTCTAGTCAAAGTGCTTTTGCAGCTGATTTAAACAGAAAAGTTACAGAAAGCTATGAGATTAACTGGGACGATGCTTGGAAAAATGTCGATAGTTTAAATACTATTGAACATTTCGGCTCTTCTAATGATCCTAATTCAATAGGTATATATTCTTACGGTAATTTAGCATCTGGAAGCACGTCATTAGGGATTAGTTCTCAAGGGGTTACAAGCACAGGTAAAACAACTGGTAAGATTATTTCTACTGTAACTTCAGCAACAACGAGTCTACGTAATTCGTCTCAAGGTTATGGGGGAACAGGACCTAAAAAGACTGCTATCGGTAAACTTACTGCTACCTCAGAGTATACTATGTCAGTAGTTAGAGGTAATGTCTTTACTGGCTTAACTGTTCATACAGCAACAAATTCCGGAGTCTTGTATGAATCGGGCACTTCGCAATCTAATGTATACTAATTTTTAGTTATAGAAGTTAAATAATCTAAATAATACCACTAACTAGTGGTATTATTTTATTTAGGGAGTGTAATCATGAAGTTCTCAAAAATATTGTGTTTTATACTTTTAACCTTACTTTTATTTTCTTGTTCTTCAGATATTGACAAACATCAGTTAAATGAAAATAATATTCTACAAGTAGGAAAGGACAGCCTGAGTATTACCGTATCTGAAGAGTTTTTGTATCTTGATGCCTCTGAAAGCGTCGCAACTTCCAGCGTGCCATTTACTCAAGTAAAAGCATTTATTGCAGATGATGATTATTTAAAACAAGAATTTGTGCAAGGGGAACCATTTATTTTTTTAGAAGTACCAAAACATAAAGACTATATATCTGGGAAAATAATTTATGAAAATGCCACAGAAGAGAATATGAATATTCGGTCTTTGTTTTTACAGGGAAATTATATTTCAGAAATAAAATTGTCTGATTCAGAATTTTGGAAAACTGCAATTGAATATGAAGTGCCAGCCTATTCCTCTGTCACTATAAATATTGATATTAAATGGGACGATCAAGGCATGCAGGAACTTACTTTCTTTCCTCTTGATCTATCTAGTGATCCAAACCGTTATGATGGGGGTAGTCTAAGTACTTATCGCTTTTTTGTACAAAGTAAAGATATTACATTGACTAATGATTTAATAGAAAAACAATCTTTTGATGTAAACGTAGAGGAATTACCTGAAGATGTTGATTTATTTCCCATTCCTTTATGGCTAGACGATGAAGGTATAGAGATACAGCATGATTTATTAAATGAACAGTTAATAACTAAACAACCGATCAAATCGATACAATTGGCTGCTACCCCTTATAATACAAATATTGACTTAGTAATGATCGATGAATATGGTAATACCAAAATCATAGCAGAAAATGTTAGTATAAAAGAAAAAGAAAGCACAATATTTAATATAGAACAAAAGGATTTAGTTGAATTAAAAAGCAAAGATAGCAGACAGTTTCTTTTAGTATTTAATAATAGGGAAGAGGAGATTCTAGCTGATCTTAAAGTACTTAATCTTTATAAAAAGCCTTTCTTTACAAGTTATCAAGGTGTAATAGAGTTCTATAAATATAAAAATGAATAGAAAAATTGGAGATGGTTTATAGTGTTTTCTCGTTGGACTTTGTTTCAATGTATTACTTTAACTTTTTTAATCGTTGTTATGTTTTTAACTGAATTATTAAGATCTAACCAATTAATTGTTATATCATCTAACCAAAGTTCTTATATACTTCCGATTCTTTTTCCTATTATATTTATAGCTGTAGTTATTGGATCTATTTCTTTAATTATTTTATTCCAATCTAAGAAAGTTAATAGCTTATTTATAAATCAAATTTGGAGAAAACAGTATATATACATAATAGTAATATTATTATTCTCTACTTTTATTTTAATGATTTTATTTGTTTATACTCCTTGGGCAGAATGGATAGACACTGTACGTATATTATTTTATATACAAAGTGTATATTTTCTTTCTCTATTCTATACACTAGTGCTTTCGTTGGTTTATAAACTTAGTACTAATTCCTATACAGATGAAAAAGTAATATTTTTAACTTTTAATTGGACATTGGCTCTGCTCATACTATTAATTTTTATAATTCCTGGGTTTTAGCGATAACAATTTAAAGAAGATAATGTTGTTGTTGATGGTGCTTTTTGTCCATAAACTAATCTCCTTCTATATTTATTTGGGTTCTGGTGCAAGAAATCTAGCAAACTTGGACATACTGATACTATCAATCTAAAAAAGGGATGGTGTTCAGTATGG
>NZ_JAQQWT010000096.1 GCF_028610705.1 Halalkalibacter alkalisediminis | reverse complement strand
TTTCTTGGTCAGAAAATCAAGCAAAGTTTGGACAACTAAGCCTGTCAATTTCTAGTCAAAAAACATTGTCAATAACACGCCACATTTGGTTTTATTATTGAAAATGACCAATAAAATAACGAGTTAAAGTTTTCCACAATGCTTGCATCGTCCCCGCCTTTTTAAATAATAGGCTAAAATTGCTATCCCTAGAGATATTCCCCATGGCAACCAGAACAAAAAAGGAACAAATTGTCCCCAATTTTCATTGGTAATTGAGCCATTAACCATCATAAATATGATTTGTGGACTGAGCTTTAGCCCCGTTATCGTAATAATAGACGACATCAACATTGCAGGAACCATAACAAACCAAATTGGAATTTGTTTACCTGCTAGAAAAAAACACCACCGTGGAAAAATCACTCCCCATCTCTGAATAAGTCCAAGAGTTAGAATTCCACCACCAATACATAATCCTCCCAGTATGGCTTCAACTATTGCATTGTCTTCATTCCCAACCATTGATGAGTCGTTTGTCCCCAAAGGAATTCCTAACGCCCATGCCCATCGGACAATACCGTATGGAAATGCCATAATAACGGCTAAATAGGTAAACCACTTTCCCCACTTTGCTGTTGCTTTTGCTGATGATCCTTCTGTAGCGTCATTCCTGCCACAATTGCCGCAAGCATTCTGTGTAAGACGAAAATATGCTATTGCAGAACCGCCCCATATGAACCCACCAACTATACAAAAAACTTGATTAATAACTCTCCAATCCAGCAGATCAAAGTGAAGTAAAAACAAATAAGCAAAGTTCTGCACAATTCGCGAATCTGGAACTATAAATATAAGCGTCACACTCATTATCCAAGCATAGGAGAGAAATATTGCACGATGAAAACGACTTCCCCATGTCATTTTCATCGCTATAGCTACCACTGTACCTACCAATCCAGCTATGGCAATGACTGGTCCCCCAACATCAACATTAAGATTTGATAAAAATGATCCCATCATTTCTGCCCGTGAATCGTTTTTACCGAAAGGAAATCCGTTGCCACCTAATAACCAGTACAGCCCGAGTAACCCGTATAAGAGGGACCATAGAGCAGCTGCATACCCAGACCACTGCGGCCAACGCGACAGCCAGGAAAAATGTGTTGTATTATTGATATTTATTTTCGGTTCCATTTACACCCTCCCTAAAGCATTTTCATAATAAAAATTAAAATGTCATACTCCAAGATATAGTAACCGTTTCAATTAATTGGGTTAACCTTCCATAAAGACTCTTGCTAATTTTACCATTATTTTCTCCCTGAATTAACCTCCCATTACAAGAAAATAACTTTATTCCTTGCTCCATAATCTGGCCCTTTTCATGAAGAAAGACGCTTTCCTTATTTCAGAAAAGCGCCCGTTCGTTTAAGTATATTTTTTCACAATCTTTCTTTACTTTTTTTATTAAAACGCGAAGCAACGGGACGGTTCTCATGCTTCCCTAGTGAGTTTATTGTTCGTCCCCATGCTTCCTTATGTTGATTAAATGTGAATATCTAATCCACCCGAGAGAGATCTTCTTCCTCACACTTGTGGATATCAGAGGTATGTGGACAAACCTCTGTATAAAGTGCTGGTTGTCCACTTGTTGTTGGTTGGATGTGCGTTTCTCTATTAGCTGCATTTTAACGAATCCACAGTTCTGGTATCATTAACGGTGAACAGACTATTTCCCT
Source organism: Halalkalibacter alkalisediminis (assembly GCF_028610705.1). Classification (GTDB taxonomy): domain Bacteria; phylum Bacillota; class Bacilli; order Bacillales; family Bacillaceae_D; genus Halalkalibacter; species Halalkalibacter alkalisediminis. The sequence continues at coordinate 1,119 of NZ_JAQQWT010000096.1, read as the reverse complement.
GCTTCCCCGGGAATGACAATTATTTTAATACCTATTGATTAAGGCCAGTGAAATGTACCACCATTGACATAGTTCTTATCACTAAATGACAAAGAATGTACCAGTTAATGACAGGCTGTTTACCAGTTTGTCTTTTGTATAATTAGTAAGATGTATATTGCCATTAACTAATGATGTTTTTGACAGTTTAATAATTGTTAATGATGTATAATTATCTATAGGTTAAGTTGTATATTAATTAATATTTATACTACTGGCAGTGAGGGATCGTTGAGCTAAAGGAGCCGTTTAGTCCTTATACAATTATGAGTAAAAATAAGGGGGAAACTAATATGACAAAGAGCAATAAGGAGTTATCACTAGAACAACGTGAAGAACTACTCAGAACTTTGAAAGCCCGTTTTGAGAAAAACATGAACCGACATAAAGGTCTTGAATGGGCTAAAGTACAAGCTAAGCTCGAAGCTAATACTGCAAAACTATGGTCGCTCAATGAAATGGAAGGAACTGGCGGTGAACCGGATGTTGTTGGCCATGATAAAAAGACGGGCGAATACATTTTTTATGATTGTTCAGCGGAAAGTCCTAAAGGTCGCAGAAGTGTTTGTTACGACCGTGAAGCGCTGGAGTCAAGGAAAAAACACAAACCTGAAAATAACGCTATTGATATGGCAACTGCCATGGGCATTGAACTATTAACGGAAGAACAGTACCGGGAGCTACAGAAACTTGAAAATTTCGATATGAAAACGTCGAGCTGGGTGCAAACACCTGCTAATATTAGAAAACTTGGCGGGGCCCTCTTTTGTGATCGTCGCTACGAAACTGTCTTTGTGTACCACAATGGAGCGGAATCCTACTACGCTGCAAGAGGTTTTCGTGGCTCGCTTAGGGCCTAATTTTGCACTGACAGCTAAATTTGAATATGAGAACGGATTACATAGGGAAAGGCTTTCATTTCATTCTTCAACTATGGGGTGCGTTCGGGGAGTGACAGGCACCAGAACCAAAGAAGACGGAAAGAAAGTGGCAGAAGTTGCATGGGAATTAGATCTTGCCGAGCAAACGTTGCATAATTGGGTGACTAAATTTAACAAAGAACAAGAAGCTGGCTTTGTT
>NZ_JAQQWT010000095.1 GCF_028610705.1 Halalkalibacter alkalisediminis | reverse complement strand
ATATCGATCGACCTCCGTGTTATTTACTTAAACTATAACACTAAAGTATCGTACGACATCTATCCTAACAGAGGGGGATCGGTAAAGTTAAATTTATAACTAAGTATTCATCTATTCTTACGAAAGTAGGCGGGATAGTTATGATAATACTTGGTATTATCATTTTTTTTAATAAAATGTTTTATATTAATATCTGGGGTCAAAGAATCCAAGATTTTATTACCAACCTATTTTAATTAGTTCAGGTTATATTTTAGGGGAATATCTTATGAGAAAGGATAGGTATAATGAGAAAAAGACGGTTAGTAATTAGAACAAGTATTCTGTCAATAATTGCGATATCCTTAGTATATACTTTCTATTCTAGTCACTTTAGTGAGAGAAATGCTATTCAAGCTGGTGATAAGTCTCTAAATTTTGTTCTTTACGATCTAGAAGGAAAGCGAATCGAATTGGATGAATTAAAAGGTCAAGGCGTGTTTCTGAATTTTTGGGGTACATATTGCCCCGAGTGTGTTAAAGAAATGCCCATAATGAATGAAATGTATCAAGAATATGCGGATAAAGGGATTGAATTAATAGCTATTAACGCGGGTGAATCGAACCTAGCAGTAGAGCGATTCACGGAAAAGTTAGACCTTACATTTCCTATTACTACAGATAAAGGAAATGTTTTCGATGCTTATGGGGTAAATCCTCTACCTACAACAGTGTTAATTGATGCAGATGGAGTTGTAGTTGATATATATACTGGTCCACTAAATAAAGAAATAACTAGGGAATTTATGGAACGAATTAAGCCAAATAGCTGATTGTATCACTTATAGACTTTTATTTATAATTATCATAAATATAGGGTTCTGTATTTCTTGATATTTTTTTGTAATAAAAAAGGTGCGCACTAATTCTTAGTTGCACCTTTTTTATATTTGCAATTATAACTATAAGACCAAGAGATAAATAAGGTAAATCTAGTTACTGATAGTTGCTCCGGCATTACAACTTGTCCCCGATACGCAACCTAATTGAATACGATAATTCCCGCCATTTGTACTTGTATATTTTTGACTCCAAACTTGGTTTCTAGAAATCGGAACAGTTGAATAAATAACAGTACCATTCCTACTAACATTTAAATATACATCACTACTGTTACTTTGGTTTACTACCATTAATGAATACACATTACCTTGACCTACGTAAATACTTGAGGAAAGGTTACCCATATTCTGCCCTGATGAAATGCTAGAGCTTGCTGAAGCTGCTTCTGCACTTTCTCCTTTTGAAACATCCAGACCAACGACTGGATTCATTCTAAATCTCCTCCTCAAATTGAACTTGCCAGTAACCCCTAATTCCTCCTAGTAGTATCATAGCTTCGCTTGTTATACGAGATCTAAGTCCCAACCAGCCTCAAACATGTTTCTACCAGTAGGGGGTGAACGGTTTAATGGACGGGATCTAAGTCCCACGGGCGCTTACGTTCTACCCTGGCTACTGTTATCATAAGACCATATAAAAAAAGGTCAACCAGAAATATTTTCTTATCTGGTTAACCTTATAATACGAAAGGGCGCTTTTCTGAAATAAAGAAAGCGTCTTTCTTCATGAAAAGGGCCATTTTGTGGAATAACGCTCTGGTAGTTAAATTGGATATTTATGTCAAAATAATGAGAGATTGTGAAGGATTGTACTTAAAGTAACGGGCAGAAGAGTTTAACAAAGATATATGATAAAATATATAAAAGGTAAATTATGGGGGTGACAAAATGGCGTGGGTAATCGGAATTGGATTAGGTATTTTGGCAATTGTTTGGTTAGCTATGGAAGTAGCAACCTATGAAGATAAAGGTAAAGATTTTCGGTCATTTTTTAAAGCATTCAAAAGAAGTTTAATTTTCATAATCCCTTTGTTCGCTGTGGCAGGTGTTATATATTACGCTTTTATAAATTAAAATTGAACTACTGTTATTAAACAAACGGGAGCTATCCTGGAAGAAGAAAGCGCCCATTTTGCATTGGGAAATTCTTTATTCCACCTTTTCGAGGGGGTGGGCAAAAACACCCATTTCAGAATGTCCTCTAAATAATATTAGTGGACATAAAGAATTTAGAATCTTCACGATTTAACATATAAGTTTGCTTTTAATTTCTGTAAAAAGCAGATTTTTAGAGTCAAAAACCACATTCTGGGTTGTTTTTCATGTCCGCTAATACTAGTTGCGTAATATTGCTCCATTGCTACACAGACCCCTTATTCCGTTAATCCGCTACTGTACTTACAAGTGGTTTGAAATCCTGCGAATAAGCGAGTATTCGTGAGATAAAACAGTCTTACTGAGGGAGCTTCAATGCACTTTTTCTTTGTATATAACCATTGCACTAAAAAAGAATATGGGAGATGAAAATTTTATATCTACTATCTCAATAGAAGTATCTTTTAAAAATTCATTTACTTTCTTATCCATTCCTTTTTCAGACCATCCGTAAAATGTTTTAACTTTCAATTTACCATACACCTCCTAAATAAACTATTTATAATTTATACGATTAAATAAGCATTTTGTTTCATAGTTATTGGTAAGTTTTTTACTTAACAATCCTGCTTCGTTAGTTTAAGTAAAATCCTTCACAATCTCAGCTATTATTCTACACGAATACATGAAAACGTTCCTCAACAATCTGGCCCGATTGCGGAACAAAAAAATCCTGCTACTCATACAGGACTTTTAATCAAACTTTATTATAAATTTAATATCAATCTTTTTTATAAATTATCGAACTTTTTTACAAATTATCACTTTATTTCAAATCAACATCTACATGCAAAAGAAGCCTTCACTACTATGTAAGGGCTTCTTTTGCATGTAGATGTTGATTTGTTCATGGAGGTTGTTCACTTATATTTTTTATGTCAGATAATATATTATATCTCATTGACAATTGTAAAA
>NZ_JAQQWT010000094.1 GCF_028610705.1 Halalkalibacter alkalisediminis | reverse complement strand
CAATGCGAGTAAATAAAAAATAAAACTAACGCATAAAGCCACCTTAATTAATCTTTTCATTTTCCCTCTCCTGTTTGTACTTTTGTTTTTTGAATATTATACCATTTTTTCACTTACCTGCTCCGTTCCCAATAAGCAAAAAGAGCTGTAATTAAAACAGCTCCTGTTCTTGTGCTAAAGCTACCCGTTACTTTAAGTACAATAATTCACAATTTTTTCAACTAATTCACTATTATTTTTTTATGTCGATGACAATTGGCTCAAGCTCAATTTTTGTATGACCTTTTCCAGAATTGAGACTTGCAATTTGGATAGGTTGAATGATGAGCTTATTAGCTCCTTCTTGAATTGTGCCGAAGTCACTTGTTCCTTTAAATGTTTTGAAATTATCAGGTGACGTTCCACTACCGCTAGTTCCATCCATATATACATTGCCAAGGTCATCTGTTACCTTAAAAACAGGTGTCACGCTTTTCCACTCTTTTAAGAGTTCATCAGATACCACTTGTTCATAACTAATAACAGTAGAAACATCAGTGAATTCAACAGATTGAAGTGTGAAGTTCACACCCTTATTCTGTACCGTTTCATTTAACAACTCTATATTACCCTCTAAACGATTAAGCGAAAAAGCAAATGACCAATCACCTTCTAGTGCTATATCATCCGATATGCTTTTAAAGGTTTCAGGTTCCCAAGTAACTTCAACTGTTTTTGGATATTCTCCATCTTTAAAATGTGGCGTGAAAGATGCCAATCCTACATAGCGATTGCCACTAATCTTTGTGATTTTTTCACTTCCTCCCATACCACTTGCTCCATCAACATCAAACCAATTCATTGGACGGATTTCAATTTCTTGTTCAACTTCTTGTTCTGTTTCGATTGCGTATGAAATAGTAATATTCGTTCCGTCATATACTGCGTTGTCTACCATGACAGTCGTACCATTGCTCGTCTGTGCAAGACCTATATTAGTCGAGAAGGTTTCAAAATTTTTGTAGTCTCTTTCCTCATCATTGAAAAAACTAATCACATTATCCATAAATGGAATTTGTGCTGCAATAGACGGAAAAGCATATGCAACTGAAGTGGTAGATAAACCTAAAATCACTGCCGCTGCTACTAACGGATTTTTGAATCTTCTTTTTTGTTGCTCTGCTTTGGCTTTTTTTACACCCATTTTAGACCTTTCATGTAATTCTTTTGGAATTTCTATTTTTTGTAACTCTTGATTGATTTTATTGCTCACAAATATCACCCTCCTTAAATTGTTTACGAAGTTTATCTAATGCACGATATAAAACCGATTTTGCCGTTCCAAGCGGTATTTCCAATAGTTCTGATATTTCTTTAAATGTATGATTATGATAAAACCTTAGTAAAACTATGCTTTTTTCATCGTCTTCCAATGCTTCTATTAAGTCTTGTAATGATATAGAAAGAGGGATATCTTCATTCTCTACTCCTATAAGTCCCTCATATTCTGGCTTTAAATGGACAACTTTTTGATTTTTCCTTACTACATTCGTTGCACAGTTCATTGTGATTTTTATTAACCATGTTTTGAAATACTCTGGTTTTTTCAATGTATTTATTTTCTTAAATGATTGATAGGCTACTTCTTGAACAATATCCAAAGCATCTTCTTTGTTTTTTACATATACATAAGCCATTCGATAAATATCTTCTTCATACTGCTGGAAAAGATTTAAAAAGGCTTTGTCATTTCCTTTTTGAGCCATTTTTACTAATCTAATGATTGGAATTCACCCTTTCTTTTTTTGTCTTACACTTATTAGACAAACCAAAGTATAATTTGGCTTAAATTTTTTGAAGTTTTTTTGCAAATAAAATAATCGTCCAAAATTAAGGACGATTACATTATATATTTTAAACTTCTTGTTCAACTCTACTGCTCAATACTGGCACAAGAGCAGCGACAACTTCTTTCGCTATCGCTTCCGTTAATTTAAGTGCATTGCTTCACATACTTAAAAAGCTACTTCCAAAAAGCCACATCATTGGTGTTAGAATAACCAGTAAAAATAATCCTGTAAACATATACTTTATGTACTGATTTCTATTTGCTCCTTCTCGTAATTCCCAAAGTCCTAAAGTAATGAAATATAGCCCAACTAAAATTGAAGCGATTGGAAGGATAAAAAATAAAATAGCCATTTACGCATCCCCTTATAATTCTAATTAAAGATAAGCATCCGTTAGTTCAAACAAACAAATTTAATTATTTCCACTTTATTCTCTCTATGTCTACTTCTTTGCTTCAATACAAAGGTATGCACCCTTATTATGTATAATCATTTCCCTGAAATTATTATTTTCTAAACCAGTTACTATCTCTTGTCTATCCAGAAGATTAAAGTTTTGTGTTCGTTTCAGCTTTTTCATGTGAGATTTGTCCATTATGGATATGTATAAAGCTCCATTTTGTTTCAACACACGATATGTCTCATTCAACCCCTTGTCCAAGTCATTCCAAAAGTAAATTGTATGAACAGTATAAACCTTGTCAAAAATATTATCGTTGAATGGCATATCCTCTATATCTGATTGTGTTATATCCATTAAACCAGTATCAATATAATTTTTATTCAATTTTCTCGCTTCTTTAACCATTTCCAATCCCAACTTCCAAAATACTTTCATTTCCCTTAATATTTAATAGACTTAATGTCCAATTATTTATTTCATAATTGCCCTTTTCCATATACTTTCCCACCAATTTAGAGACAAAACCAGTAGGCTTTTTCAACTGATTTCCAAGCCACTTTTGAAACATAATACCTCCAACTGAATAAGTATTTTAAAATTAAGAAAATTCGTCTAAGAAGTTGCATTTAGAGAACCTTTTTACCAATAGTTAGTAAGCCCGAACTATAGAAAAAATCCGCACCTAAGCGGTACGCATGACAAATAGCCGTATATCCTGATTTTTTTATC
>NZ_JAQQWT010000093.1 GCF_028610705.1 Halalkalibacter alkalisediminis | reverse complement strand
CGTTATATAGCAAAAGAGCATCTTAGAAATACCACTAGATCAAGTTAAGGGTTTCGTCCCTTAACTTGATCTAGTGGCCAGCAAGCAAAGCGCGGTAGGAGAAAAAGAAAATCTCAAATCAATGTGTCCATTTTCTTGACATAGTATCACTCATTCTAAATCTCCTCCTCAAATTAAACTTGCCAGTAACCCCTAATTCCTTCTAGTAGTATCATAGCTTCGCTTGTTATACGAGATCTAAGTCCCAACCAGCCTCAAACATGTTTCTACCAGTAGTGGGTGAACGGTTTAACTGACGGGGTCTAAGCCCCACGGGCGCTTACGTTCTACCCTGGCTACTGTTATATTAAGACCATATAAAAAAAGGTCAACCAGAAATATTTTCTTATCTGGTTAACCTTATAATACGAACGGGCGCTATTGTGAAATAAAGGGGTTAGTAAACAACTTTTTTGTCACGTATTTTTGATTTATTCACGAGTGATTTTCTAAAAGTAAACAACTTTATTTGTACTGAACATTCCTTATTGCGGGTGGTGACAGCTTCGCTGGTACTACCCCTTGATGGGCATGTGACGCTACCCCAGACTAAAGTTCCTATTTACTCAGGGCTTATAGGATTGATTTCATTAGGTATTAGTGAATTAATATTCTTCTTTTAAAAAAGGTTATTAAATTGCTTCCGGGCATATAGAAACGGCGGACTTTTTAATGATAAACGCTGAATTAATGAAAAATGGGAGGTAGGTTTTGCACTAGTGACATTTGGTTTTCTTTTAAGGAAACGTGCAACTGTTTTTGTTCAGTTAAGGACGCAAAGAAAACGGATTTAATATCAAGGATGCCTAACTTACTTAATTCTTGGTTAAGCCACTCTTCATTAAGCTTTAATTTTCCTAATACATCCTGATACAGCTTCCCATCAATAATAACTGGATAAGAGAGATCAGTTGATGATTTTGTAAGACCGATATCTTCTATGGTGACGCTAGCCTTCGAAGGTTTTTTATGGACCGTTAATTGACCATTAGCCTCTATAATAGCAAGTTCTACGTCACTCACATTAAATACATCATTTTCTCTTAGCATTTGCAGTATATTATCGATTGAATAACGAATTTTCTTTAAGTTTTTGAACAGAAATATACCATTATGGATAACGATGGTCGGCTCAAACGTAATTAATCTGCCAAATTTTCTGTTTCTAATCTTCCATTTTGCCACCAACACTTGAAACAAACCAATTAAGATGACGGCAACTCCAGTATGAATATGCTCTATGTTTGGATCAGCTAGGTCAGCACCTACAACCGCTCCAAGTGTAAGTACAACTAAAAAATCAAATACTGGTAATTCAGCGATAGAACGTCTTCCCATCATGAGAGTTATAAAAAGCATGAGAGGTAAAATCGTGATGATTCTAAAGAAAAGGATAACTAACTCTTTTGCTAAATCCAAAATAACCCACACCCTTTATTTACAATGCGTTTTAAAAAGTATGTGTAAACGTTCATAATTTTATTTATCTGATTATGTAACTTTTTAATGTTTCCCCTTTTCTATGTAATGAGCCCATTAAAATACAGCTTTGCTTCAAAAAAAAGGATAAAAGCCACGTTGGCAAGATAAATGGTCAATTATTATGTTTAGTAATTGTGGGTAAATATGATGCTTGAGTTGAATGTCAGAATGTAAGGGTCTAAAACATTATAATGCGTGAAAACCATTACTAGTTATAGCAGATTTAAGTTTGGTTTTTATAAAAACGTTTGATCATTTTCTACCTGTGTTGTTCAACAATCGCGCCCGATTGTTGAAGATCTGAATTACTATGTCTTGTTGAACTAACGTTACCGTTTAGCTGAAAAGGCGGCCGACTATTCCTGTCAGCCGCCTAAAATGGATATTGGTTGAGTTCTCAGCTCCACAAAAGGTACGATAAGTAATTGTTGATTGTTATTCCATTTATTAGCAAATTACTTTTTTTCCATTACAGCAAAGTAATTTTCTTCATTATCTGCAAAGTTAAATACTCTGCCAGAAGGCATATTTACAATTTCCCCGACTGTGATATTTTTGCTTGATAAATCGTTATGTAATCCATCGAGATTTTCCGTAAAAAACATTAAAGAAGGTGTACCAAGATTTAATTCAGGTGACATTTTAGCAACGAATTCCTTATTGTGCAGAATGATGCTTGTTTCTGCACCCTTTGTTGGAGCAATTTCAATCCATCTCATTCCTTGACCGTTATCTTCATCAGAAATTACACTAAACCCTACTTTTTCTGTCCAAAAATTCACTGCGCCATCTTGGTTATTGACATACAACATAATTTGACCAACTTTATTAATCATTAAAATCCCTCCTTAATGTTTTGATGTTCTTTATTAATTTCTACAATCACTACGAATAGTCCTTTTTAATCTAAACTTCTCCAAGCTCTACACCAATTCAGCATGAATATCCAATTTTATTAAAAAGCCTTATTCCATTAAATAGCCCTAAAATAAGGATAGAGCGCAATTCTTCACTTCAGAATTGCGCCCGATTGTTGAAGATCATTGCAAAGCCTTTGAACAAAAGCACCCAATAGTTGAAGAGTTATTTTGTGTTTGTAAAGACTTTAACTGCCCCAAATACTAATAAAACTATTCCCAGAACTAACAAAAATCCAACAAAGAAATTATCAAAGATACCTGGCATACTAGGTTCACCAGGATAAGAACCATTTCCGTTCAACTTTACTGGAAAACTTTCACTAGCGTATTGGAATACAGCAATAAATCTTTCCATAGTAAATAAAATACCACTTATTACTATCAATCCAATTCCCATAAAGAAACTTATTTTCCCCATTTTTCTTTCACCCTTTTCAATCTCTTAATTCTGTTAATTGTTGTTATTGACATCCTTAAATGCCCCAAAGTTGACGGTATTGCCTATCCAGAATTAGACGATTATAATGTCCATATAT
>NZ_JAQQWT010000092.1 GCF_028610705.1 Halalkalibacter alkalisediminis | reverse complement strand
AGGTTTTCGCTCCCATGTCTCAACGGGTCAATGCCCTCTCATTCCTTCGTCACACCTATCCAAGTGGTGGAGGCCGGTCTTTCTAACGAAACGGGTCTGAGCCCTTTGGCACAATACATCCGGTACTCCGTACTTTCTTTTGAGATCCTACGAATAAGCCAACATTCGTTCTAAAAACAATTTTAATGAGTGCTAGTTCTTTTCTTTAGGTGTGTTATCTTAATAAGTTCAGTTATGCGGCTATTGATGTTAAAGGTTGTATTTTTTCAGGACAATAGGTTTCATTACGTCGGGCCATTGCTACTAACATTCTTGCTAGTTTGCCAATCAGTTTCATAACGGACTTCATTTTCTTCATCTTTTTTACTTGGACATTATGGGTATGAAGCTCCTTGAACTCAGGGTTGTTCATGATAAGACTCATTGCTGCTAAATACATGAAACGCCGCAGCCGAGATCTTCCGCGTTTAGAGATGACAATTTGCCCTTTCCATTTACCCGAGCTAGCCTCCGCTAAATGCAATCCTCCGTGCCGTAATAGAGAGTTCCCGTGGGCGAAGCCACTTAAATCTCCTGCTTCTCCTAAAATGCCTGCTAGTGTAATTTCACTAATACCTTTAATGGCAAGTAATTTATCTGCGAAAGAAGTTTGTTTAAGTACATCAGTGACTTCTTGTTCAACTCTTTCAAGTTGGGCTGTGGCGAGATCAAACTCTTCAAGTAGCTGTTCTAGGTGTAGTTTATAAGCATCATGAGCTTGATGGTTACCAATAGAATGCTTGGCTAATTCAATTAATGACTGGGCTTTTTTTAGTCCAGCGTGTCGTTTCATTTTTGTCTTCCATCCTTTAACAATATCCTGAGCTTCCATGGAACGTAATTCGATGGGGGTAGGGAATAAGCGCAGGGTTGCGATGGCCCCTTTTCCTTTTACGTCCTTAAATACTTGTCGAAGTTCAGGGAAGACAATATCGACCCAACGATTAATTTGGTTGATGGAACTGACCAGGCGTTTAACGATTACGTCACGGTTAGACATGAGTACTCGAAGCTTTTCGAAAGCCTCTGAAGTTGGACGAATAAAGGAGTAGTATCCATTCTTGACCATATCTGCGATGACGAGAGCGTCCTTTTTATCACTTTTGGATTGGGTGTTATCACGATTTTCTTTATTCTTTTTTACAAGGTGAGGGTTAACCGTTACAACGTCAATGTTTTGTTCGGATAGACATGTTGATAGGTTCGTCCAGTAATGCCCGGTAGGTTCCATACCAACGATTGCCGTATCAAATGTTGAAGCTTTTAACCGGTTGATCCACTCTAGTAGTCTAGCGAATCCTTCTTCAGTATTTTCGAAAGAAAGAGGATCACCGACCACAATACCGCGGTAATTTACAGCTCGAGCGACGTGGACCTGTTGGGCAATATCTACGCCTACGACAAGATGTTTGTCTGAAATTCTTTCAATTAGTTGATTTTGTTTGTCTTGCATTTTAAACTTCATAGTAGAGCTTCCTCCTAATGATGATTTTGTGTTGTGTGTGTATAATCATCTTACTGAGGGGCTCTATTTTTTTCAAACCTGATAATTAACGCTCTACAGGAATTCTAACGAGAGCAGGTTACTTCAATTAGGAGAAAGAGAAGTATTCGTTTGAATATATAAGAAAGTATATTAAATAATAAACAATAAATAAATCCTGTAAAAGGTTGGTTTACCGTAGGTAGGTGAAAAGATTGGAAAGTGAAATTTATATAAAAAATACACCAGTATTATTATTATTTGGGTTGATTTTTACTATTATTTTTGGACTGTGGTTAAAAAGAAGGGCAAAATCGTTTGATTTTAATAACAATAGCATATTCTACTTTCTATTTGATAACTATGAATTGGTTGGTGGAGTGCTTATAGGTATAGGGTTATTATTTATTGTGATTTTTCTATAAAGATTTTATTAAAGTAACGGGGTGCATTACTGGAATAGCAGTAATGCCCTTTTTAAGTAATGGAGCATGTTAATTTAAAATAAACTTAGGATGAAAACTCAAAATCTTTAATGGATATGTTAAAATATGGGTTATTACGGAGGTGCTTACATGGGAACTGCGATTTATCAGTTAGTAGCTATCTTAATACCTATTACTATAATTTTTTTAGTTGTATGGTTTATTCGTTCATCCATAAGGAAGAGTAAACAGTTAAAGAGAATAGAACAAAAGTTAGACGAAATCGATAACAGTAATACTAAAGGTAGTTAGTCTAATTTTACTAACGGGTGCATTCCTTCAACAAGGGGTGCTTTTTCTTTGTTAACGAAAAGGGAATTAATGGTAAAATAAAGATGCAGGTTAGTTCAACAAATATAGTGTATAATTTTGGATAATCAAAATAGAATTGGGGGATATCAAATGTTAATTAGAGAGATACAACCCGTTGATGCTGAAAATTTTATATGTCTAATTAAGCAAGTTGAATCTGAGGCTAAGTTTATGCTTATGGGAGCAAAAGAAAGAAAAACAACTCCTGAACAACAACGTAAACAATTAGAACACATCAAACAGCAAAGTAATTCAACAATATTTGTTGCAGAACAAGAAAAGGGAAAGTTGGTTGGTTATTTGATAGCCATTGGCGGTAGCGTAAAGAGAACAAAGCACTCTGCATATCTTGTTATTGGTATTTTAGAAGAGTACAGAGGTCGTGGTATAGGAAGAAGTTTATTTCAACGGTTAGAAGAGTGGGCAATAAACTCGAATATATCAAGATTAGAACTTACAGTTGTTACTCAAAATGAAGCAGGAATAGCTTTATACAAGAAAAGTGGATTTGAGATAGAAGGTATAAAAAGAAAATCGTTGATGATTGATGATGAATTTTATAACGAATATTTAATGTCTAAGTTATTATAATCTTTCTTCTTCAACTCCCTCAGTTAGATAGGTATATCTCTCAAATGCTCACTTATTCGCAGGATTTCAAACCACTTGTAA
>NZ_JAQQWT010000091.1 GCF_028610705.1 Halalkalibacter alkalisediminis | reverse complement strand
TTTTTATGCACGGATTTAAGTAATTGAACATTTTGAGTATTTTTAATATTGAAATCTCTTTAGTGCAACACTAGTGATATTAGGTAAAGAAAAAATGATAAAATATTGGCTGTATTAATATAAAGTGTTTAAATTGGAGTTCAAATAAGATGAGTTGAATTGACTAAGCTTAACTTAAGCCTTAGGAGAATAAATTCTCCTAAGGCTTTACTAAATAAGAGGATTGTAGAATGACAGCCACTATTTTAAGATCGGTCATGCGAAGAAGGTAGCGAAGTTTGCGAATAAAATTAAGGGTGCGGGTAAAGTCAAGACATACGACCAAGCTCGAAATAAAGCACTGTCTTGGTTGGAGCAAAGAGGCTTCAGATCTGAAAAACAAACCTTTGGAAAGTTTGGGTATACTAAAAAGAAACCTATCGGTAGGCAAACAAATAACGGTAAAGTAGGTTTTAGAATCGAGCATGATAGTAGGAGTGGAGCGCATATTAATGTTTGGTCTGGGAAAGAAAAAGGTCCGCATTTTAAATTTAATGCATCTGAGAAAACCGTTAAAAAAATACAAAAGCGTTTTAGATAAAGGGGGTAATTTTTTTGAGTAGTTATGATGATGAACTAGTAAAGGATCTAGTACTAAATGGAATAAATAAGTGTGTCAAAGTAATAAAAAATCCAGAAACTTATCTAAATTTAATAGAACAAAAATTTGAATTTAATGGTTCAAAAATAGATTGGTTGCAAACTAATAAGCACTATAGTAAAGAGTCGAATAATGAATCTTTACTTACTGATGCTAGTCTATTCATTACTGAACTAAAAGAAAAACACTTGAATAATAACGTTCGAGTAATGTATATAGGCGATAGTCTTACAGAGTTTGGGTACCAGTTCGAATTAAAGGATATAGAACAGATATTAGTCTATTTTTTAGACATTCCACAGCACCATTATTTCATACCTTTAGAAGGTGATTGGTGTCTTTGTATAACGTATGAAAACTATTTAGATTTCGGATTTAGTTTAAACAAGAATTAGTTTCAAGAGGAAATCTGATAGGACTCGTGAAAAAAATTTTGTACATGAATAAATCAAAGAATATAAAAAGCAAAAAAACCTGGATTGGCTATATGCCTTTCAAGGTTTTTTGACTTTAAGAACTTTATGGTTAAAAACAATATGACTTTAGAATCAAAAACTAATGATGGTTAGCAGAATTACGAGATTGGTAGCAGTGAAATTAGAATAAAAGGACCACAATTATTACTCGAATAATATTTGCTCACGAGCATAACAAAGCTCGGAATGCTAATGCTGGTGGCAAAACTGGCATATAAGTGAACAAAAAGAAAATAAGGATTTTTGAATCGGACAATCTAGAAACAAAGTGTTTGAGAATATAGCTCATGATGGTAGTACCATCATGGAGTTTTATTGTGCGCCCGGCATGGGTGATAGCTAGGCGGTGAAAGTCCGCTACAGGCTTGGTAGTAGGAACTGTTAGCTTAAGGCAAGGGTGTCGGGGTGACGCGGAATCCTGAAGGAAGCCGGCGGCAAAATCTCGGGACAACGTACAGAAACTGGATATAAGGTTGACTGGAGACGGACGAGTTTCCTAAACAAAACGAAGTCCAACACTGCCCGAATCTTCTACAGTAAATCCATGTCTACGAGAGGAAAGCGGTTAGACTTACCCGGGGAGGTCTTACCGGGGTTTTCGAGATGAAGAAATTTCTTAAGAAAACGACGAGTCCAGTGATGTATTCGTGAATGGTAAGAAGTCAGCAGAGGTCATAGTAGTCCAATGGATGAAGGACCGAACAATAAGGATCTTGGAACTAACGGAGGTGAGAAGTATGCATCGACCACAGAAAACATCAAAAGGTGGCTATCCGCTAGAACATAGGGTGGAACCTGAACATACAGCGGAAGCGTGCAGCATACTTTACGTTGAACCTAGAAGAAAAGTAACGGGGCTTTTCTTGAATATTTCGCAGCATAGATATAGAGAATGATCTTCAGCAATCGGGCGCGATTGTTGAACAAGAAGGAAAAGGGTGATACATATTATTCATGTCTAATATGTATCACCCTTTATTTTTTATGCCTTTTTACGTTTTAGGTCTTGATAAAATGCTTATTGCGTGATTTGGTTCCATTGCTACACAGACCCCATATTTACTACAATAAGAGGATAAAGGATAAGATGTTACTTGATGGTAATATGTAGGAGGTGGGAAAAATAAGATATTTGGAGTAAGGAACATCGTTAATGGTAGGCAGTTTTATTATGTATGTCGGTGTATTACTAAATGAATTTATTTTTCCAAATCTACCTCTAATTACTCTGTTATTTGTGGTACTCGCTATTATAGTAGCTAATAAAATCGGAAAGAGCTTGTGGAACGGACTTGCTACGGTAATATTATTCTTCATCTTTTCTTTCTATATCACTAAAAACATTGGAGAACCTGAAGAGTTTGGAATGATGAGTGACTTACTTATTTATCAAGGAATAATAGCAATTTTAACAACTGTCACACTTGAACAACTTTCAAAGAAACAAAGGAAAAGTCAGGATATAAATTAATTGCTTGTTAAGTAACGGGTGCAATCCGTAAAGAACAGGGGTTGCACCTGTTCTTATTGAAGTAAGGAGTAGGTAGCTTTTCAACAAGGAGGGAATTAAAATAAAAGTTGTATTATTCGGCGTAGGATGTCAAATTATATTCCTTTTGTTTACTACAATATTTGGGTTTGTAAGACTTTATATGTATTACAATTATAGTGTTTATTCAGTAGCTTTATTTGAACTGTTTTTAGGTATAACAAGTTTAACTTGTGGAGTATATGGGCTTATAAAAAAAGTAAATTATAAAATATCATTGGGAGTAGCTATATTTGGTTCTCTAATTTGTTTGTGGTTTATAGTTCTTTACTTATTACCAGAATCTGACATACCTCCAGCAATACCTTGGTTTTATTCTGAATAGATTACTCATCTTCTTCAACTCCCTCAGTTAGATAGGTATATCTCTCAAATGCTCACTTATTCGCAGGATTTCAAACCACTTGTAAGAACAGTAACAGATGATTGGAATGAGTGTCAGTCATTTTGGCTACATGAAGGCATGCTGAAATAAAGGAGGTAGATAAAACTCCA
>NZ_JAQQWT010000090.1 GCF_028610705.1 Halalkalibacter alkalisediminis | reverse complement strand
TGTTATTGACAATGTTTTTTGACTAGAAATTGACAGGCTTAGTTGTCCAAACTTTGCTTGATTTTCTGACCAAGAAAGGGAAGCTGTATATGACTAAGCTTCCCTGAAGTATTAATTTTCAATTTCATAAATCTCATTTATCCGTAAATTCAGCTTCAACTGATTCGATCCTATCTCCACATACCATAATCGCTGTCCTGTTAATCCAAGACGACAAGGAACACTTACTACTTTACTTAGGCAAAGGTTAAAAGATTCCCCACTATCCATCGCTCTTCCGTAATCTCCATCAACCTTTAACCAGCAGCCGTAGTCCTTGTAATACCGCATGTATATTCGTTGATGCTTCATGATAGCTCTCCTTGAATGACATGTTTTACCATATGATCATCAATGATCCGTCGTCCATTTTGAGCTCCATACAGGAGGGTATGTGTACAAACCTTATTAATAAGCCTTGGAGTTCCACCGGAAAATCGATGTATCTCTTCCAAAGCACCGTCAGAAAAGATTTGTTGGTCAACTGCTGCATATTCCATATGTCGTGAAATATACTCATCAACTTGTGCCCGATCATAGTGACTTAATTTAAACTGAATATCAATTCTTTGACGTATAGCTGCGTATGATTGAAGACGGAGTCGATCCCATAATTCACTCTGACCTACAAGAATAAGAGCCATTGGACTTTGGGCATCCATCTTAAAATTGAGTAAGAACCTAACTTCTTCTAACATCTCACGATCTAGAAGGTGTGACTCATCGACCACAACTACTGGATGAATTCCATGAATTCCTTTCATTAACTCAATTTCTCGATGAAGTTGCCGTTTGGCATCTCCTCTATAAAATTTTGATTCCGATCCTAACTGCTCTAACAATCCTTTATAAAAGTGTCTAGGAGTTAATTTCGAATCCGATAAATAAAGCACTTGAAATTTACCCTGATCCAGTCTATCTACAAATTTTCGAACCGTGGTTGTTTTTCCTGTACCGCAATCTCCAGTTAAGACGGCAAAAAGTTGTCTTTCTGCCGTATACTTTAATCGGCCTAAAACCTCTTGCATAGTAAATGAATCGTAAAGTTGATTAGTAGGGACATCTCTTGTAAAAGGAGTATGTTCCATTCCATAAAAAGCTTCAAACATGTTCGCCATCCTCCTTCCAAACAGCTCGAAAAGATACAGCTGGCGCTTGATTAACTTGTCTCTCTTGATGTTTTTGTTCAGCTGCTTTCAATAGTCTAGAAGAATCGACTTCGTGTGTGTGAAGGTGTGAAGGGAGGCTTGGTCGTTTTCCAGCCCTTTCGCCAATCACAAGCTTCTTGGCTTTCCAAGGGGAATAGCCCTCATACTCAATCGTTAACTCCTCCAGATCCGCTGGATCATAGACAACATCTACCTGACGTCCAATAAAAGAAAGACCAACTTCATATTTTCGATCCATAAAACTAATACATCCCGATTTATCTACCTTCCTGGTCTCGCAATGTAAGAAAGCATTGGTTAGTAGGTCAGGATCAATAAAACGAAGTGCTTTTTTATCGCTTCGAAAAGCTGTTTCAGGACTTATATTCTCCCCGAGTCCCGAGTGAGACTTACTTTGATAACATTCGGATAGCCAAACTTGAAATAGTTCATTCAATCGATCTAAGGTACTTGGTTTTTCGAGTGCCACTTCCCCTAAGAAAGAATCTACCACTCTATTAAAGCGTTCAACCTTTCCTTTTGATTCGGCCGCATAAGGCTTTGCGTAAATAAGACGTGTACCCAATTTAGAACACGTACGAGCCATCCATTTGGTTCGATACTGTTTCCCATTATCAAAATAAACAGATTCAGGGACACCATATTTTTGAATGGCATTACGAAAGGCATCCTCGATAATCCTGGAATCAAGGGTTGGATAGAAGGCTCCATGAAGAATAAACCGAGTCGCATCGTCGATTATAGCCACTAAATAAACCTGCTTTTTCGTACCATTTGGTCCAATTGACAAATAAGGTCCATATTTAATATCAGATTGCCACAACTGATTACGATGACGCCTTTGAAATCGTCTAGCAGCTACTCCTGTTTGAGAGTAGAGCTTCATTTGTCGAGAACTATATCCTCTATCGGTTAATCGTTCTTGAAGAGTAGAACGTTTAAGCTGCCCAGGTTTAGCCAAACCCTCCCACTCAAGAATTTGAATAATTTGTGCAACACTTCTACTAGGAGCTTCTTTTCGAAGCAGAATCGATTGTTCCAATAAGTGTGGAGGAATTGCCTCAGATTTCATTTTTCCTGAAGTACCTTTTGGCTTTAACCCTTCAAACCCTTCGTTACGATACTGTGCAAGGTAACGTCTAATGGTCCTTTCAGAAAGACCGCTGGTCTTACATATTTGGTCTTTCAATTCTTTCGCTTTTCCAGCATCTATCCCTTCCGTCAGGAGAGGGGAAATGAGCTGGAATCGTTGTACTGCAATTTCTTCTGCTTTTTTTTGATTTCTCATGATAACACTCCTCTATATATGTGATTATCATGAGTGTAAATCAGCTATCCTCGGACAAGAATGCAGAACGGGTATGTATCCATAAATTAAAATTCACAATCGGTCGGACAATTCTCTCTAGCCACTGGGGAGCATTTCCCACCAGTCGTCCTATTTTTTGAGGTGCAGTCTTTGAATTTGCGGACGTCAAATTCAAAGGGATCATGTCCTGTTTAGTTCTAAGCAGAATGGATATGAGGCAATTAGCCCAATAATCTACAAAACTATTAAACCAATCAAACCAACGAAATAGGGTAGATTCATCAGCTGGAACGTCATGCGTAGAAGGGTTCGATAGAACCGTTTCTATGCACTCTGACTCATATCTTTTGTATGGAACTAAGAAGTCTGGTAATTCATGATGAATTCGACCACATTGATCACAACACAATCGCCGAATATTATAAACTTTTGCCTCTCCAGATCTTTCTCTAGATTTTCTATCTCTAGTACCAATTACGCTCATGCTTTTCCCACAACAGGGAGAAGGAATCCTCCCCGCACCTCTAACCAAAAACTCCTGTAAAGGTATTTTCAATAAGTTGGTAATCTGATACAATAACCATAGTTGATTTTTATGAGGGGACGTCTCCCGTATATCTGTTGGAGCAGATATACATTATGGGAGGCGTCCTTTTCCTTTCTCCAAAATTATAAATGTCGAAATGTTTCGAATTATATATGGACATTATAATCGTCTAATTCTGGATAGGCAATACCGTCAACTTTGGGGCATTTA
>NZ_JAQQWT010000009.1:117364-117595 GCF_028610705.1 Halalkalibacter alkalisediminis | reverse complement strand
TTTTTTTGTGCCTTGAAACCATAAATTACTCAAAACTACTTGACAAATTTGAAGAAACTTTATGCAAAGCTAATGATGACAATAGTAAAAAATATGGTTGGTCTACTAACCATTTTACGAATGCTGAGTTTGTACAAAAAGGTAAAGTTCGACCTTTTTGTCTGATTGATCTTTTTTCTTTTTAGAAAGGGCATGGCTCCTCTCGCTACACGCCTTCTATGAGAAAACCAC
>NZ_JAQQWT010000009.1:91234-117264 GCF_028610705.1 Halalkalibacter alkalisediminis | reverse complement strand
TCATAGAAAGCTTAAAACCCTGTAGCGGCTCCGCTCATGCTGAGTTTGTACAAAAAGGTAAAGTCCGACCTTTTTGTCTGATTGATCTTTTTCCTTTTTAGAAAGGGCATGGCTCCTCTCGCTACACGCCTTCTATGAGAAAACCACTCATAGAAAGCTTAAAACCCTGTAGCGGCTCCGCTCATGCTGAGTTTGTACAAAAAGGTAAAGTCCGACCTTTTTGTACAAACTCTTGACTTTTACTATTAAAATTTATATAATCTTCTTTGTGTGAAATAAGACAGCCAAGGTAAGCATATATGAAATTATTTTGTTCCTCTGTGCGGCTGCATATCCCGAGGTGCATCGTGTAACTTCTAGCTGTCGAAGCGAAGATGCGTGAAAGCAAAATAAATCTTGTATGAGATTACCAAGCGGTTGTTATTTTGCAACATTCAAAATAACAAGGAGGAGTCAAATTATGGCTCGTTATACAGGTCCATCTTGGAAATTATCTCGTCGTTTAGGAATCTCACTAAGCGGTACGGGTAAAGAATTAGCAAAACGTCCGTATGCTCCAGGGCAACACGGTCCAAACCAACGTAAGAAACTTTCAGAATACGGTTTACAACTACAAGAAAAGCAAAAGCTTCGTCACATGTATGGTGTTAATGAGCGTCAATTCCGTCGTATCTTTGATGATGCTGGTAAAATGTCTGGTATCCACGGTGAGAACTTCATGACACTTCTTGAGTCTCGTCTTGATAACCTAGTTTACCGCATGGGTCTTGCTCGCACACGTCGTGCTGCTCGCCAATTAGTAAACCATGGTCACATCGTAGTAGATGGTGGACGTGTAGATATTCCATCTTACCGCGTTAAACCAGGTCAAACAATCAGTGTTCGTGAAAAGTCACGCAACCTTGATGTAATCAAAGAAGCTTTAGAAGGAAATGACTTTGTTCCTGCATATGTAACTTTCGATGCTGATAGCTTACAAGGAACTTACACTCGCCTTCCAGAGCGTGCTGAACTTCCAGCTGAAATTACAGAAGCACTTATCGTTGAGTTCTACTCTCGTTAATAAGTAGTTTCCCCCGCTATGATTATATAGCGGGGGTTTCTATTTTAGGAAGAAGACTCTTTCTCTGCGTTTCGACATTATTGTTTTTTCATTAAACGCTTTTAAAAAGGTACACTCCATCTTCCTGTCTGCTTTAACAATATAGAAAAAGGAAGAACAAAGTATGTCCTTCCCTAATCTTAAATTACGATCTTTTATTCAGCTTCATAAATTTACGTTTACCCACTTGAAGAACGAGACCATCTTCTACTTCCACTTGCAACTGAACGTCTTCTACTTTTTCTTCATTCATTTTAACGCCACCATTTTGAATCATTCTTCGAGCTTCACCCTTTGAGCTTAACATCTTTAGTTCAACGAGCAAATCAACAATCCAAATTGGGGAGTCCTTTGTCCAATCCATTTCAGGAATGTCAGTAGGTAAAGATCTCTTTTGAAAAACCGTTTGAAAATAGTTTTTGGCTTCATCCGCTGCTGCTTTACTATGGTACATTTCTACAAGTTTAGCACCTAGATTCATTTTGGCATCTCGTGGATGAACACTTCCATCTGCAAGACCTGCTTCTAACTTCTCAATCTCTTCCATCGGTACGTTTGTTGCTAATTTATAATATTTAATCATTAATTCATCTGGTATCGACATTGATTTACCGAAGATTTCGTTAGGAGCTTCGTCAATGCCAATATAGTTGTTTAATGACTTAGACATCTTACGTTCTCCGTCTAACCCTTCTATTAAAGGCAACGTCATCGCTACTTGTTTTTCTTTTCCGTAAGCATCTTGTAGCTGACGTCCCATTAATAGATTGAACTTTTGATCCGTTCCACCTACTTCAATATCTGATTCTAATGCAACTGAATCATACCCTTGCATAAGAGGATAGAAAAATTCATGAATCGAGATCGGTTGTCCAGACTTATAACGTTTCTCGAAATCATCGCGCTCAAGCATACGAGCAACCGTCATATTTCCAGCTAATAAAACGACATCTTCAAAGGTTAACGGTTTTAACCACTCAGAATTGTAATAAATTTTTGCTTTATCCATATCTAGAATCTTCCCGTACTGTTCAACATACGTTTCTGCATTTCTCTTTACTTCTTCATCAGTGAGTTGTTTACGTGTTTCTGACTTACCTGTCGGGTCACCAATTCTTCCGGTAAAGTCACCAATTAGCATTTGAATTTCATGACCAAGCTCTTGAAATTGTCTTAATTTATGAAGAACAACCGTATGGCCAATATGAACATCTGGTGCAGAAGGATCCATCCCTAATTTAATTTTAAGCGGCTTTCCTGTCACAACTGATTTTTCAATTTTTTTTCTAAATGCATCTTCTGGCACAATTTCTACAACACCCCGTTGTAAGTGAGCAAGCTGTCTTTGCACCTCGGCTTGTTGTTCTGCAGTTAACATACGTTCCTTTTCCATCATACGACCTCCATTATTGAAATAAAAAAAGACCTCTCCCCTAAAAAAGGGACGAGGTCCTCGCGTTACCACCCTTGTTGAAGAAAAATGTTCTTTCTCCCACTTCATTTTTATAACGGTATACCCGTTCTTTGCTCATCACAAAGAAAAGCTCCTGATTGTAATTCATCCCAAGCCTATATGCTAATTCTCACCACCATTAGCTCTCTGAAATAGGGAAGCAGGGACTACTTCGATCATTCTTCGCTTCATATTTAGTTACAATGTTTCTTTTTTACCATATCAATCATAAATTGTCAATTGCACTCAAACCATACCTACAATCGACACCATATGATATAATATTCTAGATATATAGGAGGTTTGCTATGAATCTTAACGAATCGACATTTATAAAAAAATTTAAGGCATTAACCAAAAAGGTACATGAATTAAAGATATTTAGACGGATCGGTATTACATACCAAGTGTTTTGGAATCTATTTCTTATCTTTCTTATTGTTGGTTGTATGTCTCTTTTCTTTTTAGGAGGAACAGCGGCTGGCTATTTCGCTTCTTTAGTTAAAGATGAGCCACTCAGGACTGCCGATGATATGCGTGAGCGAATTTATGACTATGAAGAAACGAGTCAAGTTTTCTTTGCTGATAACGAGCCTTTAGGAGAGCTTCCGACAGACATCGAACGCCATCAAATTGCGTTAGATGACATCTCTGATCATTTAAAAAATGCCATTATTGCAACAGAGGATGAATATTTTTATGAGCACGATGGGATTGTTCCAAAAGCCATTATGCGCGCAACATTCCAAGAATTTGCCAACTCCTCTCTTCAAACAGGGGGAAGTACACTCACACAACAATTAATTAAAAACCAAATCTTAACGAGTGAAGTTTCCTTTGACAGAAAAGCAACAGAAATTCTTCTAGCGATGCGTCTTGAACACTTCCTTGAAAAAGATGAAATTTTAGAGGCTTACTTAAATATTGTTCCATTTGGACGCAATGCATCCGGTAGACAAATTGCCGGTGTTCAAGCCGCAGCTAGAGGGATTTTTGGAGTAGAAGCAAGTGAACTTTCGATTCCACAAGCTGCTTATATTGCAGGTTTGCCACAAAGTCCTTTTGGTTATACCCCATTCTTACAAAATGGGAAAGTCAAGGACGATATAGAACCAAGTTTAATTCGTATGAGAACGGTCTTGTCTAGAATGCATGAAAGTGGCGTTATTACGACAGAAGAGTTAGATGAAGCGCTCGCATACGATGTAACGGAACACTTCGCGAGCGCCACTCCTGCACCCATTGAGGAATACCCTTATTTAACGAACGAGGTGTTACGTCGGGCTGCAGATGTATTAGCCAAGCAAAAAATCAAAGATCATTATCCAGAGTACGATGAGCTCGATGCCGAAGAACGGTTGGAAATTTCTAATAGAGCTTTACAAGAAGCTAGAAGCGATCTTCGCAGTGAAGGTTACCGTATTTATACAACCATTGATAAAGATGTTTATCTAGCGATGCAAGAAGCTGTTCAAAACGATAATTTATTTGGACCGATTCGAAAATCAACCAACTCTGAGGGTGAAGAAGTAGAAGACCAAGAAGAAGTCGGAGCTGTTCTCATTGAAAACCATACAGGTGCAATTAAAGGATTTGTTGCTGGTCGAGATGAGGTACTAGGGAATGAATTTAACCGTGCGACTCAAGCTTTCCGTCCGAACGGGTCAACAATGAAGCCTATTCTTGCTTATGCACCCGCTATGGAAATTGGAGCCATTCAGCCTGGGATTGTCGTTCCAGATACGTACGCAACATACCGCGGCGGTCAAGAAATCCGGAACTTTGATCGAAGTCATCTTGGTCTAATCTCTGTACGAGAGTCTTTAGCGCGCTCTAGGAACGTTCCTGCTGTACGTTCTTTTAACATGGTACCTCATGATCAAGCGCGAAATACGTTGCTTAATTTAGGCTTTAGCGTTCCAAGTGACGGCCCTTATGAATCTTCTCCTTTAGGGGCCATAGAAGTAACCGTTGAACAAAATACAAATGCTTATGCAACATTCGCTAATGGCGGAAAGTTCATACAATCTTATATGATTGAAAAAATTGAAACGGCAAGTGGCGAACTCATTTTCGAACATGAAAAGGTTGAACGAGAAGTCTTTTCTCCACAAACCGCTTATCTCACTTTAGATATGATGAGAGATGTGCTAAGAGGAGTCGGTACAGCAAGTTCCCTCCCGAACAGATTAGCCTTTTCTTCTGACTGGGCTGGGAAAACTGGGACAACGAACGATACAAAGGATTCTTGGTTTGTTGCAACCAATCCGAATGTCACTTTAGGAGTATGGATTGGTTACGATCAGAAACACTCAATCCAACAAACCGTCGGTGGACTTAGATATGGGGCTCGAACACAACAAATATGGGCAAATATAGCCAATGCTGCCTACCGTACGGAACCAGATCTGATGGCGGCCGGACAACGATTCTCAAGACCAGATGGCATTGTGTCTCGAAGTATTTGCAGCTTAACAGGCTTACTTCCTTCACCAATGTGTCAAGCTGCAGGTCTAGTAAAAACAGATTTATTCAACGCTAAATTTGTCCCTACTAAAACAGATGACAGTTTAAAGGGAGCTCGATTTGTTACCATAAACGGTTCAAATTATATGGCATTATCTTCGACTCCATCTGAGTTCACTGAAGAAGGATTTATGATTTCAGATCGTTTTGGCGACCTTGATAACATTTCTCGTTATTTACCGGACAATATGAAAAACTTAATTCCTGACAAAGAAGCACCAAATAACGGTCGAAATCCAGGTACCGTTAGTGGCGTCAGTTTAAGCGGAAAAACATTGTCTTGGTCTAAACATTCTGATAATGACATTGTTGGTTACCGTATATATAGAGCATCAAATGAACGTACAAACTTTAGTTTATATAATCATGTACGAGGAAACGAGTCTACAACATTTAATGTCAATGGAGAATCCTATTCTTATTATGTAACAGCCGTTGATTCTGCCGGTAGAGAATCCTCTGCATCATCATTTGTGGAAGGTTCTAAATATAAACCTGAATCTGAACCTGAACCTGAGCCGGAGTCAGAACCCGAGCCGGAACCTGAACCTGAGCCTGAGCCAGAGCCAGAGCCGGAACCCGAGCCAGAGCCAGAGCCGGAACCTGAACCAAAGCCGGAACCTGAGAAGCCCGATGAGGACGGGAATGGAAATGGCAATAACTAAAAAAGCAAAGCGGTTAATAGCCGCTTTGCTTTTTCTTTTTATCAAACCGAACAGTCAGTCTGTAGAAGACAAAACTGTAGAATTCAACCAATTAATTATATAAGGAAACAAATTAATCTTCCATCGTAGATAAATCACCTGTTGGTAAATCAAGTTCCCAAGCTTTTAACACACGTCTCATGATTTTACCACTACGCGTTTTCGGAAGCTTTTCTCTGAATTCAATCTCTCTTGGAGCAGCATGTGCAGCTAAGCCTTTTTTTACAAAATTTCGAATATCCTCTTGCAATTCATCCGTTACCTCATACCCTTCACGCAAAGCAACAAACGCCTTAATAATTTCCCCTCTTACTGGGTCTGGTTTACCTATTACGCCAGCCTCTGCTACTGCTGGATGTTCTACAAGCTTGCTTTCCACTTCAAAAGGTCCTACACGTTCGCCTGATGTCATAATTACATCATCAATTCGCCCTTGGAACCAAAAGTATCCGTCTTCATCCATGTAAGCTGAATCACCCGAAACGTACCATCCGTCAATTTCAAAATAACTATTGTACTTTTCTTCGTTCTTCCAAACAGCACGCATCATGGATGGCCATCCCTTTTCGATCGCTAGGTTCCCCATTCTATTTGGAGGAAGTTCGTTTCCTTTATCATCAATGATCGCTGCTTTTACACCAGGAATTGGTTTTCCCATTGAACCTGGACGCACTTCCATAGAAGGATAGTTACAAATCACTTGTGCCCCCGTTTCAGTCATCCACCATGTGTCATGAATTCGTAAATCAAATACTTTCATTCCCCAACGAACAACTTCAGGATTTAACGGTTCCCCCACACTTAACATATGACGAAGATTTGAAAGATCGTATTTCTTAACTAACTCATCTCCGGCACTCATTAGCATACGGAATGCAGTTGGAGCACTATACCAAACCGTTACTTGATAACGCTCTAACGTCTCATACCAATCTTGTGGGCTAAAACGTCCACCTCGAATGACATTCGTCACCCCTACTAACCATGGTCCAAATATGCCGTATGACGTACCTGTTACCCAGCCTGGATCAGCTGTACACCAGTATATATCATTATCTTTTAAATCTAATACCCATTTAGCCGTTTGATAATGCTGAAGCATCGCATTGTGCACATGTAGAACACCTTTAGGCTTTCCTGTTGAACCTGACGTGTAGTGAAGAATTAATCCATCTTCGCGATCTACCCATTCCATTTCAAGTTCATCACTTGCAACGTGTAAACGGGATAGTAGATTTAAGTATGAGCCGTTTTCTTCATAGTTTTCATCTACAATAAAAACTGTCTCTAGATGCGGCAGATCATCTACTGGAACACGCTCTAGTAGAGCCGGTGTTGTAATTAGAACTTTTGCTTCACTATCTTCTAGACGGTCGCGTACAGCTCCCTCCATAAATGCTTCAAACAAAGGACCCACTATAGCTCCAACTTTTATCGCACCTAGGACAGAAAAGTAAAGTTCAGGGGAACGTGGCATAAAGATAAATACACGATCGCCTTTTTCAACTCCAGCTTCTCTTAACACATTTCCTGCTTGATTTGAGTATTTTTTCATATCGTTAAATGTATATTGCTCGACACGGTTTGCGTCACTGTAATAGAGAGCTACTTTATCTTTCTTTTCACCTTCAGCGTGACGATCAATGGCTTCATAAGCTAAATTGACTTTTCCTGTTTCTCCCCAAGAAAACTCCGATTCTACTGATTTCCAATCAAATGTTTGAGTTGCCTCTTCGTAGCTAGGTAAATTATGATTTCCTACTTTAGATGGAAGCGCTTGCATATTCATGGTACATCTTCCTCCCTTTTATGTATTTACAACTTATAGTATAATACATACAGAATATTATATCAATTTCATTTTTAAAAAAATCCATTCTTTGGAATTTTCCCAAGATATTTAAATGTTGACAATACCATGAAGATTCTCTATTACTGCTTTGCTTCATGTATAATAAGACGGAATAAGGCTGTTTAAAGGTGGTAGCGCATACATGAACTATAAAAAAACTTATTATTCTATTAACCTTCCATTTGAGGATCGTCATCTTATCCTAGAAGGACCCATTTCCGCTCAGGCACTAGAAGATTTTGATTTTCATCCAGGGTTAGTAGCTTTCAGACCTCCTGCCCAACAAAAAAAAGCATTGGTTGGGATTGCAGATTTACCAGAAGGTAGAATTAATGTTGTACGTGATGGAAATATGATTGTTGGTTATGTTACTTTTGTGTACCCTGATCCAATGGAACGTTGGTCTGAAGGTAATATGAAAGACTTAATTGAACTCGGAGCTATTGAAATAGCGCAAGAATACCGCGGCGCACAAGTTGGAAAGAATCTTCTTCGTTTATCGATCATGGATGATGCGATGGAAGATTACATTGTGATTACGACTGAATATTATTGGCACTGGGATTTAAAAGGAAGTGGTTTAGATGTCTGGGAATACCGAAAAATAATGGAAAAAATGATGAGTGCTGGTGGCTTAGAATGGTATGCAACGGATGATCCTGAAATCTGCTCCCACCCTGCCAACTGTCTAATGGCGCGAATTGGAAAAAGAGTACCGACTGATTCCATCCACCAATTTGATCAATTACGTTTTCAAAATAGATTCATGTACTAATACTAAGGCGGTGTTTCTCTAGTGATTATTGAACATATTATGAAAAAGAATGTCATTACTCTAACAGATACATCTACTATTAAAGACGCTATGCAATTATTAGAACTTCATCAAATTCGTCACATCCCTATTATTAATGAGAATCAAACATTAGTCGGCATTGTATCTGATAGCGATATTAGGGATGCGAGCCCTTCTATCTTTCACTTTACTGACCACCTTGAGGATTTTCTTAAACCGATTTCAACGATCATGAAAAAGAATGTAATCACCGCTCATCCACTCGATTTTGTAGAAGAAGTTTCCACCTTATTTTATGAGCACCATATCGGGTGTTTACCTATTTTAGAAGATGACGAGCTTGTTGGGATCGTAACTGAAACAGATATGCTTCATACTCTTGTCGAATTAATGGGGGCCCATCAACCAAGTTCACATATCGAAGTGAAGGTTGAAAATATTACAGGAAAACTGTCTGACATCGCTGCTATTTTCAAAGATCTAAAAGTGAGCATTACAAGTGTTCTCGTATACCCTCATCAGGATCCTGCTTATAAAATACTCGTCTTCCGAGTACAAACGATTGATCCTAGACGTGTGGTTAAAGTGATTGAGGATAATGGTTACGATGTCTTGTGGCCGAGTGAGCCGGGTTTATGATGATGAAACATGATTCCGTCTTTGTCTTTTCTAATGAACAACTTTCCTATCGATTTAGTGATAGCCACCCATTTAACCATTTACGTCTTCAACTCACTTATGATTTACTAAATGAGCTTCAAGCTATCAAGCCTGGTCAAATCCTCCCACCGAGAATGGCAACAGAAGAAGAAATAGCTTTAATACATGATGAGGCTTTTATTGAAGCCGTTAAATCGGCTGGAAAAGGTCAATTAAACGAAGCAGTAGCAGCGAATTATGGTTTAGGAACCGATGACACACCCATCTTCCCCCATATGCACGAGGCAGCTTCATTACTAGTAGGAGGAACTTTAACAGCTGTAGATGCCGTTATGGAAGGGAGAGCTAACCATGCACTTCACTTAGGGGGAGGCCTTCATCACGGATTCAAAGGAAAGGCTTCCGGATTCTGTATATATAATGATAGTTCAATTGCAATTGAATACATGAAAAAGAAATATGGTGCGCGGGTTTTATATGTCGATACAGATGCTCATCATGGTGACGGTGTGCAATGGGCCTTTTATGATGACCCTGATGTCTGTACATTAAGTATCCATGAAACGGGGCGTTATCTCTTCCCTGGTACTGGCCAAGTTCACGAAAAAGGTTCAGGAAATGGCTATGGCTTTTCAATCAATGTACCCGTAGATGCTTTTACTGAAGATGAGTCTTTTTTAGAAGTGTATAAAAGCGCTTTTAGAGAAGTGACTGCTTTTTTCAAACCAGATGTCATCATTACTCAAAATGGAGCTGATGCCCACCATTTTGATCCACTAACTCATCTATGTTCAACCATTCAAACCTTTAAGGAAATCCCGAAACTCGCACATGAGTTAGCTCACAACTATTGTGAAGGTCGCTGGATTGCAGTAGGTGGTGGTGGGTATGATATTTGGAGAGTTGTCCCGCGTGCTTGGTCTTACATTTGGTTAACTATGACCGGCCAGGTTGACTCGTTGCCACCAACCATTCCAGAAAATTGGATAAGAAAATGGGCAAGTCAGGCCGAAGAAGAGTTGCCTTATCTATGGGAAGATCAGCATATTGTGCCGAAAATCCCTCGCAAACAGGAAATTACCGAGAAAAATCATAAGACACTCGAAAAGGCTCTATACCATATTCGCAATGAAATGAAACGATGACGTGCTTGTTTCGCTCGTCATCGCTCTTTCTTTATAGTCTTACTGATTACTTCATAACGCTCGTTCTTTTAAATATAAATTTATATCCTTATTCTTGCCTTCCACGATCTCTTCTACAATTATTTTAGCGAGCATTTGACTATAAACCGTCCCATTATCACCGAAACCGAATAAAAAGTAACTATTTGGTAACTCATCATACACACCAATCATAGGCATCCCATCAATCATTCCCCCATAAAAGGCAGTTAAGTAATAATCTATTTCTAGATGAATCGCAGGAAATAACTTATTAAATTCTTGAATGAGTTTGTCCTTTTTATGCATTAATTTGCTGTCTCGAACTTCAGGATAGGATGTATTTTCATCTAACCCACCGATAATGATTCGATTGTCTGCAGTCGTCCGCATATACGTATAAGGCCGAGCTGTTTCCCAGATAAGTGTTTGTTTATACCAAAAAGATAAGTCATTCACAGACTTTGTAGTGACAGTGTATGTACTAACAAAAGAGGCCTTCTTCTCTTTTTTAATATCAATTCCCTCATATCCAGCACAATAAATAACGCGGCGAGCGTGAATGAGATGACTTGTATTGGTTCTAACAGTCACTCGATCTCTCTCTTGATCATAGGAGTGTCCCGTCATCTCTGTTTGTTCAAAAATATGAACTCCTTTTTTAGCGGCATGGTTCAACAAGCTATGCGTAAATTTAAATGGGTTCATTTCCGCATCATTGTAGGAATAGAGTGCTGCCTCTTTTTTGAATCCATACTTTTGCTCAATCTCTTCTGATTTTAAAAATTCCAATTCAAATTGATTTTGCTTTAAGAGACCATATTCCTTTTTTAACCGCTCTACATCCTCCGGGTAACTTGCAAAATAAAGCGAATCCCGCCTTTTAAATTCAAAATCGCCCTCTACAGTTTGAGAAGCTTCTTCTATATCATTAATAGCTTCACGACATAATTCCAAGTGTCTACTAATGGACTTTTCTCCAAACATATGGACTAAATCGGTAAACAACTTCTCCCCTGAATATTGAATAATCGCCGTATTGGCGCTCGTACTACCGGATCCAACTGTGTTTTTTTCTATAACGACAACATCTAGACGAGAATCTGCTAAATAATAAGCGCATTGAGCACCAGAACTACCTCCACCGATAATCAATACATCACAGTTTAAATCTTCATGTAAAGAGGGATAGGATGGAGCGCCTGGATAAGTTGAAGGCCAGTAATAAGTCCCGGATTGTAAATTCATCTGATTTCTCCTTTTATTGCTTTTTGCTGATAGTATGACCAAATCTGATAATAATAGCTGAAATAAGGAGAAAATAAAGTCACTTTCTAAACGTTTGCTAACTTGAAACAATTCATAACAAATGTAGCCTTATTTTATAAAATCCATTAATTAACACCATTTTTTAAAATTAAAAATTTATGCGTCATGAACTTTTATATGCGTCAAAATATAAGGATTTGCGTCATTTACCTGTGTCTATTTTGGCGTCTATGCATCACTTCATTATGATCGAATCTTGTCGCTAGCCAGTCTTATAGCTAACCCTCGTTATATACACCGAAAGGATAGAGTTAAAACACCAAAAAGAGGAAGAAAATCCTTATGGTTTTCTCCTCTCTATCCAGTTAAGACATTAAATATGTTTTAAAATGGTTGATACAAGTAGATGGGATTGTTCACTAGCAAGTTGTGTGAATTCAGCAAAGTTAATAGAAGCTTCGCCGTTCGCCTTATCTGACATGGAGCGAATAATGACAAATGGAACTTCATTCATCGCTGCTACTTGAGCAACCGCTGCTCCTTCCATTTCAACACAGACTGCTTGGAATTCATACCTCAATGCTTGTACGTACTTAGCATCAGCAACAAATTGATCTCCACTGACAATTCGCCCTTGAACAATGTGACGATCCGTGCTTTCCTCAGCTGCTTCTACAGCTAACTTTACTAACCTGTTATCTGCCTGAAAGTCAGAAGAACCTTCGAAATAAGGAATCTGTCCTTTTTTAAATCCTAAAGCTGTTACATCTATGTCATGCTGCATAGCACTAGTAGATATCACTAAATCCCCTACATCCAAACTCTCATCTACCGCACCTGCAACACCTGTAAATAATAAATGAGTAATAGCAAATTGGTCGACTAAAATTTGCGTCGTTAATGCTGCATTTACTTTGCCAACTCCACATTTACACAAAATGATCTCTTTCTCATTTAACGTCCCTTCATAAAACGTGACCGTTGCGAACTGATGCGTTTCAGTTACTTTCATTTCTGCTCTCATACGTTCAATTTCTTCGTTCATTGCCCCAATAATCCCAATTTTCATTTTTGACCC
The DNA here is from genome assembly GCF_028610705.1 of Halalkalibacter alkalisediminis. Taxonomy (GTDB): domain Bacteria; phylum Bacillota; class Bacilli; order Bacillales; family Bacillaceae_D; genus Halalkalibacter; species Halalkalibacter alkalisediminis. The sequence continues at coordinate 104,661 of NZ_JAQQWT010000009.1, read as the reverse complement.
TCCTACATTTATTAGTATACTCAACTTCATTTTACAGAAATCACATCACAATAAACTAGCATTCCTTGCGAAATAAAACAGACCCTAAATAAAAAACTCAAGGAAATCCCTTGAGTTAAAAATCTTGTCCATCATCATAGGATGGGTCGGATATAACAATCACAACTCTTCGATTGGTTTGTAAATTTTCTACAGTAGTATTCGGAACCACGGGTCTTGTTTCTCCATACCCAGTCGCAATAAAACGACTAGCTTCCAAATCATGTGCACCTATTAAAAAACGAATCACGCTACTAGCTCGCGCACCTGATAATTCCCAATTGGAAGGATACCGAAAAGTGGAGATCGGACGACTATCTGTGTGCCCTTCCACTTTAACCATATTAGGAATGGCCTCAAGGAGTGTACCGACTTTTGTTAAAAAAGGTTCTGCAACAGGTAATAACTCTGCTTCACCTGATTCAAAAAGAGTTCGTTCTTGTAACACAAGGACGACTCCTCTATCATCTCGTGTCGCTGATATTAACTCATTCAGTTCGTTTGTTTCTAAAAAATTATTTACTTCTTGAAGCAATTCGTCCATATCAACATCTGAACCTTCTTCACCAAAATCTCCTTCGTCAAAAGGATCTTTCCGTTCTTCGCCTCTTTCTTCAGATGGATTTTCAAATTCAATCGCCGAAGGCATAAACTCAAAAATTTGTCGTTGATTAAACGAATCTGCTATCGCTCTAAATTTTTGCGCATCTACAACAGACATTGAAAAGAGTAAAATAAAGAATACTAGAATGAGAGTCATCAGATCCGAAAAGGTTACCATCCATTTAGGAGCACCTTTTTCTTCAGGACGGCTTCTACGCTTCATAAGTTTCACCTAGATTTTCTTCAATAATTTTATCTTTGCTGCTTAAAAACGCACTTAACTTCTCTTGAAGTACTTTAGGGTTTTGGCCTGATTGCACACCAATAACGCCTTCTATGATGATTTGTTTTATGAATACCTCTTCGTCTGTTTTATTAGATAACTTTGATGCCATTGGAATAAAAACTAAGTTGGCAAGTACTGTACCATATAAAGTCGTTAGTAGAGCAACTGCCATATTCGGTCCGAGTGTAGCTGGATCATTTAAATTTTGCAGCATAAGCACCAGCCCAACTAACGTACCTATCATCCCCCACGCTGGCGCATACTCACCTGCTTTTTCAAGCACAGCTCTTCCTTTACGATGTCTTTCCTCCATTGCTACCACTTCAGCCATCATAATATCCTTAATGACGTCAGGTTCGATCCCATCCACAGCTAAAAGAATACCTTTTTTAATAAAAGGATCTTCTACATCATCCAAACCAGCTTCTAGGGCTAGTAGACCTTCTCTTCTTGCTTTTCCAGACAAGTCAACAAATGTGTCGATTAATTTTCTGAGATCATGATTTTCGCCACGAAATGACTCCATTAAAACCTTTGGAACGACCTTTAACTCAACCATAGAAAAGTTAATAACAATTCCCGCTATAAGTCCTCCAATGACAATTAAAATAGAAGCAACTTGAATAAAGAAAATTAGTCCAGAAGGTCCTGAGTTAGAAAGTACCGCCAATAGCAGTACAATAAAACCTACAACAATGCCTATTGGCGTGGTAATATCAATTTTTTTCATATTCCTCTCCCTGAGGTGATTCAGCTGGTTTTCTACTGTAGTTTAATGAATCACCGACTATGATTTCGTAGATTGTCTAAATTCAATTCTGTGTGGGAGCACTACGATTTGGTCAGTTACTTCTTCTTTATTCATGAGTTTGGTTAACAGACGCATGGAAACCGCACCTATATCATACATAGGTTGTACAACTGTTGTTAATGTTGGACGAACCATCGTTGCTAGACGCGTGTTATCAAATCCTACAACTTCAAAGTCATTTGGAATTGAATACCCTTGATCTTGAGCGCCATGAATCACACCTAGAGCCATCTCGTCAGTCGATGCAAAAATCGCTGTTGGTTTTTCTTTTAACTCAAGAAACGTTTGCATAGCATCGATCCCAGAGTCATATGTGTAATCACCAATTGCTATTAACTCTTCTTCGAAAGAAATACCTGCATTTTCAAGTGCTTCCCGGTAGCCAGAAAACTTTTGGTAGCCATTAACTGGATCATCAAGTGTACCAGAAAGCATACCGATTCGTTTATGGCCTTCTTCAATTAAATGTGTAATCGCATCATAAACAGCTTGTTTATAATCGATATTGACAGAAGGAATTTCCTTATTAGAATCAAGTGTGGCCGCTAATACTACTGGAACAGGTGAACGTTTGAATTGATCCACATGTTCTTCTGTAATATGCCCACCCATGAAAACAATACCGTCCACTTGCTTCTCAAGTAAGGTATTAATTAAGTGAATCTCCTTGTCTTGATTTTGGTCAGAGTTACAAAGGATAATATTGTACTTATACATCGTAGCAATATCTTCAATCCCCCGTGCTAATTCAGCAAAGAAGATACTAGAGATATCCGGAATGATAACCCCAACTGTTGTTGTTTTCTTACTAGCTAGTCCACGTGCAACCGCATTCGGACGATAACCTAAACGTTCAATTGCCTCTAACACTTTCTTTCTTGTCGCAGGCTTCACGTTTGGGTTTCCGTTTACAACTCGTGAAACGGTCGCCATCGAGACACCTGCTTCTCTTGCCACATCATAAATAGTTGTATTCACAAATGATCCTCCTCTATGTCATTCAACATAATCGTAATTAGTAATATTGTTATCATACGATACTCTGAAGAGGTCCGCAACGTTCTACACTATATATATCGACACTCTTCGCGAATTTTTCATAGTATTTTCATTTTCTTTTCATGTAATTTTGTGGAAGAGACAGATAAAAAGGTCAATCTTCACCTTTTTTATCTGTCTCTTAAATAAAAATAAGGTTGACCTTAGTTTAGGTCAACCTCCATTTTTTATCCCTTATATAAACCGGAAGCTAAAAGCTCATCGATAAATTTATTGAATTGCGGAATATCCATTTGTTGAGCAGAATCTGATAGAGCAACAGCTGGGTCTGGATGAACTTCTGCCATAACAGCATCTGCGCCAATCGCAAAGGCCGCTTTCGCTGTTGGAAGCAATAGATCACGACGTCCAGTAGAATGCGTAACATCAACTAAAACGGGTAGATGAGTTTCTTGTTTTAAAATTGGAACTGCAGAAATATCTAATGTATTTCTAGTTGCTGTTTCGTACGTTCTAATTCCACGCTCACAAAGCATAAGATTATTATTGCCGTTTGCCACAACATATTCAGCTGCATGAATAAATTCTGAAATCGTAGCGGACAATCCACGTTTTAAAAGAACAGGTTTTTGTACAGACCCTGCAGCTTTTAATAACTCGAAATTCTGCATGTTACGTGCACCGATTTGAATCACATCTAAATACTCAACGGCCTTTTCAATATCAGCAGGATTCACAATCTCACTTATGACAACCATATCAAGTTCGTCAGCAACCTGTTTTAAAATTTGTAAACCTTCAAGCCCTAGGCCTTGGAAATCATAAGGTGATGTACGAGGTTTAAATGCTCCTCCTCGTAATAATCTAATTCCGCGCTCTTTCAACGCTTTAGCAACTGTAAGAACTTGCTCGTAACTCTCAACAGCACACGGCCCCATAACTAAACGTTGAGCGCCATCCCCCATCATAACACCTTTAAGATCAACGACTGTGTTTTCAGGGTGCTTCTTACGTGAAACAAGCAATGCTTTACTATTATCTTCTTCTTGAAGCTCTAAGCTTGCTTTGAAAATTTGTTTAAATAAATGCTGAAGTGTTGCTGTTTCGAATGGTCCTTTGTTATGTTGTGCAATGTGATCAAGCATACTACGTTCACGGACAGGATCGAACCTGTTCACCCCTTGTGTGCTTTTCACTTTTCCGATTTCCTGAACAAGACGTGCTCGTTCATTAACCACTTCAAGAAGCTTAAGATTCACCTCGTCTAATTCTGTTCTCAACAAATCTAATTTTTCGTTACTCACTAAACTCCACTCCCTTTTCTCATTGGCTTCTTTATTTTAATATTATTATAAATCATAATAAACCGAATGTCACGATTTTTTTCTTTAACACTTAAAAGCTTTTAAGCTTATACGCATTAATGCGTTAATATATTAAAGTAGCACTATTAGATTTTTCTTACTTTCACAAGAAATATTTAGTAAGATGAAGAGGATGATAGATGTCGATAAGGGAAGTCTATTCTCTTTTATTATTTAAAAACGAAGGTGATGACCACATGTCCTCAGAACAAAATGCTCCTCTATTTGCACTTGATATCGGAACTCGTTCTGTCGTAGGACTTCTTCTACGACCAACAGAAGATAAATTTGAACTCATTGATTCCGTTGTCAAAGAACATGATGAACGTGCAATGCTTGATGGACAAATTCATGATGTTCCCTCTGTCGCAAAAGTAATTCAGTTTATAAAAGAATGTTTGGAGGAGCGGCATGGTCCTTTAAAAAAAGTCTGTGTTGCAGCAGCAGGTCGTTCACTTAAAACAAAACGCTCACGTTTTAATATAAACATTGAAACAAAGCCGATGCTTTCTCGAGATGATTTACTGCATTTGGAGTTAAGCGCTGTTCAAAATGCTCAATTTCTATTAGCAAATGAAAATGATGGAAATGCTCCATTTGAATACTACTGTGTTGGCTATTCAGTTTTAAATTATTTACTTGATGAAGAACCCATCGGTAGCCTACTCGATCAAATAGGCAAGCAAGCATCCGTCGAAGTGATTACAACATTTTTACCTAAAGTGGTTGTCGAATCCTTATTAGCCGCACTGGCTAGAGCTGATTTGGAATTAGAAGCGCTCACACTAGAGCCAATAGCAGCTATTAATGTTCTAATTCCTCCTTCCATGCGTAGATTGAATGTGGCCTTAGTTGATATTGGAGCAGGTACATCTGACATCGCGATTACGGATGAGAATACCGTAATCGCTTATGGAATGGTTCCGATTGCAGGAGATGAAGTAACAGAAGCAATTAGCGATTATTTCCTTCTTGATTTTCCGGAAGCTGAGAAAGTGAAAAGAGAAATTTCTATTAAAGAAACCGTTCAAATTATGGACATTTTAGGTCTTGAAACCACTTACGAAAAATCTGAGATCCTTGAGCCTATTACAGAAACCATTCAAGACCTTGCCCATTCTATAAGCAAGGAAATTTTAAAGCTTAATGGAAAAGCTCCGAAAGCGGTTATGTTAGTTGGCGGGGGCAGCCTGACTCCATATCTCCCTCAATTCATTGCGGAAGCTCTAGAGCTCCCCCAAAATCGTGTTGTGATTCGTGGGGCTGATGCTATTAAACTGCTAAAGCTAAATGACGTTTGTTTATACGGACCTGAACTTGTTACACCAATAGGAATCGCCATTGCGGCAAAGGAAAATCCAATTGAGTATATTAGTGTCTCAGTCAATGGACGAACTCTTCGGTTATTTGATGTTAAGACGTTAACGGTTGGTGACGGTTTACTTGCTGCAGGTATCAACATCGCTAAACTATATGGAAAGCCGGGCCTTGCGATTATGATTACGGTACAGGACCAACTGATCTCCATACCCGGAAAACATGGAGCCCCTCCGACCCTTTTAAAAAATGGAAATATTACAACATTAGATTCACCATTAGGACCTGAAGATAACCTCATTGTAGAACGCGGAACAGATGGAAAATCAGCAACTGTTTCAATAAAAGAGTTAGTAGATGACCTTCCTCTTTTAACTCTAACTATAAACGGCTTAGAAAAACAGTTTCAGAGCAAAGTTTATTTAAATGGAAAACGTAAATCATTAGACACATTATTAAATGATCGAGATCATGTAACCGTAAGTCAGATTGAAACTGTGCAAGACCTTCTTTCATCTCTACATGTATTGGAAAATTTTAAGCCATACAAGCTAACAGTCAACAAAGAGGAATGGATGTATCAGCAACCTGATCCAGTTATTTACGTAAACAACCAACCGAAAAGTTTGAACGACAAATTAAACAATAGAGATCAAATTGATTGGAATCTGAATCCATTGAAGCCGAAAATCATCGATCTCCTTTCATCTAAACATATAAAAGTTCGCAACACGATTGCTGTCTTTTTTAATCACGAACCTATTACGTTGGAAAAATCTTTCGTACAAGTTTACCGGGACCATCAATTACTAAAATTAGAGGACGAATTATTAACTCACGATCATCTAACGTTAAAAACTCAAGAATCTCAACCTTTCATTCTACAAGATATATTCCTAGTAGTAGACTTAAACATTGAATCGCTATCAGGTAAAACACTTACGATTAACAAAAACGGAGATCAAGCCACCTTCAGCACCCCCATCAACAATGGAGACAAAATTGAACTAGCCGTACAATAATTAGGTCGGTTTTACCTAATTATTGTACGGCTAAGCAATGAGCGAATCGTTACTTAACGCAATCCCTTTTCAAAAATAAATAAAGACTGATTGAGGAAATCTCATCCTCGCTCAGTCTCATCATAAGAGTAAATGGTTCAATTTACGCGTTATTTCCTGCTTGTACTTTAGCTTCTAGCTCATCTACTTCTTTTTTTACACTTTCAATAACTTCTTCACTAGCGTTCTGCACATCTCCAGCTAGGTCACCTACAATTTCCTCAGTTGCAGCAACAGCTTCCTCTGCTTCAGACTTCAAATTAGATGTTGCTTCTTTTACTTTGTCTACAACTTGAGTAGATTGATCAGAAACTACTTTTGCAATAGAATTAGATTTTTCTTTTGCATAGCTCGCCCACTCATTGCCTTTTTCATAAGCCGTAGTCGTAAACTGATTTGTTTTTTCCTTAGCAACTTGCGCTTGCTCAGAAAGATCGCTACGTAACTCTTTCCCAGATTTTGGAGCTAGGAACAAGGCTGCAGATGCACCTACAATTCCTCCAATTAGTGATCCAATTAAAAAATCTTTTGTGTTCATTTCACTCATTATTTTTCTCCTCCTTGGGTTTTGTTTTGTTCTGTTTTTTGCTTGAATTTCGCATATAAATCAATAGCCACATTCCCCCATTGAACGGCTTTTGCAATTTGATCAGATTGCTTCACAACCTGAGTTGACACCGTATTGGAGACATGCCTAATTGATTGATTCACCTGTCCTACTGAATCGCCTAACTCCTTAACTGATGAAAATACGGTATTTAATGATTCCGATTTTTCTTGAATGTCATCAGCTAAACGATTCGTTCGATGTAGGAGTTCTTCTGTTTCCTTTGTAATCCCATTGATCTGCTTTTCTAAGCCTGCCATCGTATTGGCCACATGATCTAATGTTCGATTTGCTGATTTCAATGTACGAACGAGGAATATAACTAATACTGCAAAGGCAATTGCAGCTACTAAAGCACTTATGTATAGTAAGACTTCCATTATAAGCCCTCACCTCCCTTTCACACTATATTTAGATATGTATATATCTAAATACCCACTCTTTGCGTTACTTAAACCTCTATAATTAACAGATTCGATAAAGTCTTAGGATCTCCTGCATCTTTTCACAATTACTGTTATGTTCCTCTAATATCGTATACAATAGTAAGAGTGAACGTTAAGGAGGCAAATGAATGAGAGACCCTAGAATTCAAACATTAGCAAAAAATTTAATTACGTATTCTGTAGAATTACAAAAAGGAGAAAGAGTTTTAATTGAAAATTTCGGCTTACAGCGTGAGCTTGTTACAGCTCTTGTACAGGAAGCCTACCAAGCAGGTGGATATCCTTTTGTTTTACTAAAAGACCATCAAGTAGATCGTTCTTTATTGATGGGGGCACAAGAAGAACAGTTGAATATGATGGCATCTTTTGAAGCACAGGTGATGAGCGAGATGGATGCTTATATTGGATTGCGTGCTGGTGATAACATTTCTGAATTATCAGATGTTCCTAGTGATAAAATGGCTTTGCATGGTAAAACGATTGGCACAAAAGTGCATCGTGAAATTCGTGTACCTAAAACGAAATGGGTTGTATTGCGTTACCCAAGTTCTTCTATGGCTCAGTTGGCTAATACTAGTACGGAAGCGTTTGAAGATTTTTATTTCAACGTCTGTAATCTTGATTACGGCAAAATGGACCAGGCGATGGACGCGCTAGTTACCTTGATGAATCAGACCGATAAAGTTCAATTAAAAGGACCTGGAACAGATCTAAGCTTCTCAATAAAAGATATTGCTGCGATTAAATGTGCGGGTAAACGCAATATTCCAGACGGAGAAGTCTATACAGCTCCAGTACGTAACTCAGTTAATGGTACCATTACATATAACACCCCATCTCCATACCAAGGTTTTACCTTTGAGAACATTTCCTTTACTTTTGAAAACGGTAAAATTATTGAAGCGACTGCAAATGACACAGAGCGTATCAATCATATTTTAAATACCGATGAAGGTGCTAGATTCATTGGTGAATTCGCAATTGGAGTCAATCCATATATTCAACATCCAATGAAAGATATCCTTTTCGATGAGAAAATTGACGGTAGTTTTCACTTTACACCTGGTCAATGCTATGAGGAAGCCTCAAATGGCAATGATTCAAGTATTCACTGGGACATTGTCATGATCCAACGTCCTGAATACGGTGGTGGAGAAATTTACTTTGATGATGTTCTCATTCGCAAAGATGGTAGATTTATGATTCCTGAACTTGAAGCTTTGAATCCTGAGAATTTAAAATAAAGAAAAGGCCCCCACTCTCGAGTTTTTCAGAATGGGGGCCTTTCTTTTTTAGTATTGATTGCTGAAGTTCTGTCTTGTTAAAGAGTATCCTCGTATGCTTGCTGAAACTTTTGGATGTCGCCCGCGCCCATGAAAAGAAGAACACTATTCTCGTGATTCTGTAAGATGGCAATCGACTCTTCAGTAATAAGTTTCGCACCAGGGATTAATTCAATCAAGTTATCAATTTTCAATGTACCTGCTTGCTCTCTAGCCGATCCAAAAATATCACATAAATAAACATAATCAGCTTTTTTCAACGACTCAGCAAATTCGTTTAAGAACGCTTTTGTTCGAGTAAACGTATGTGGTTGGAAAATTGCCACTACATTGTGTGTTGGGTATTTTTGTTTCGTTGCTTCGATCGTAGCCGCAATTTCAGTCGGATGATGAGCATAATCATCAATTAAGATTTGCTTCTCTACCTTCTTCTCACTAAAACGACGTTTTACTCCTTGGAACGTTTTTAAATGCTCCGCCACTACTTCTGCTGGTACATTTTCATAATGACAAAGGGCAATGACCGCTAAAGCATTTAATACGTTGTGTCTACCATATCCTGGAATAACAAACGTGCCGTACAAGCTATTACGGACATACACATCAAACTTTGTACCTTCTGTCGTTGTTTCTACTGACCTGGCCTGGAAGTCATTATCTTCATTAAAACCATAATAAACAACAGGAACATTGGCATGTATTCCTTGTAAATGTTCATCATCCCCACAAGCAACAATCGCTTTCTTCACTTGCATCGCCATTTCTTGAAAAGCAGAAAGGACGTCTTGAACATCTTTAAAGTAATCAGGATGATCAAAATCAATATTCGTCATAATGCAGTAATCTGGCTTGTAATTTAAAAAGTGACGACGATATTCACAAGCTTCAAATGCAAAATATTTCGAGTCTTCTTCCCCTTTTCCTGTACCATCTCCGATTAAATAAGAGGTTGGGAAAGCAGAACCCAATACATGAGCTAACAATCCCGTAGTCGATGTTTTACCATGGGAACCTGTTACAGCTATACTTGTAAATTGTTGAATGAACTCACCCAAGAAAATCGGGTATTTCTTCACTTCAAGACCTAGCTCATGCGCTCGTTGTACTTCTTCATGATCATCTCCATATGCCGCCGAAACGACAATGTGTTGATCACTTTTAATATTGTTTCGTTCAAAGGGAAAAAGTTGAATTCCTTTTTGCTCAAGAGGTCTTTGTGTGAAAAACTGTTTCTCCACATCAGAACCTTGTACATCAAAATTCATATCGTGCATAACTTGAGCTAATGCACTCATTCCAGACCCTTTTATACCAATAAAATGAAAATTTGTCATAGTTGGACCTCCAAAATTCACATCGTTTTTTTGCGTCCAATGAAGTCAGTTTTTGCTTAATCTTAAACTTTCATTGTCCTATTATATCAGAAAACGACGTTATCACCAATTTGAGCCGTTCTTATTATCCACATCCAATAGTATATGATCTTACATGAAGAAAAGACCCACTGAAGCCAGTAGGTCTTCAACATTTTTACTCTACAATTTGTAATCTAGGATTATCTCTGTAGCGTCGCCCTGCTTTTGCTTCATGCTCTCCGTTTAGAAGGACATTATCACCAGTAAATCCAATATGAAGCTTCAATAAACTACCACCCACTCCATAAATGTCGACTGGAACGCCAGCTTCTTCATATTCTTTTATTCTTGAAGCATTAAACCCTCCTGTAGCAACGATTTTCACATGCTTAAATCCTTCATGATCTAACGCTTCACGTAGAGCGAATAATAAAGTAGGGTTGGCACCTCGTGGATCAAAGGAACCCATAATTTCTGGATTTCTGCAGAAGAACTGGTCAATCATCGTCCTCGACGTATCAATCCGAACACCTTTTAATTCCGTTCCAAATTCTCGAGCCACTTTTAATGAGTCTGTAATCACATCATTATTGTAGTCAACAAGAGCCATTAATTCATCTTCTGGATAGGTTTCTTTGTACGCTCTTGTTGCTTCAACGACGTCACCTCTAAATAGCTGAATGAGTGCATGTGGCATTGTGCCCATGCCTTGTTTTCCCCACCACTCGTTCATTGCATGAGTTGCCTGTGCCTTGGACCCTCCAATAAAAGCCGCATAGCCATCTCCTGCTTGTTGAGTAAAATGATCATCACGATCACCCATAAAAATGACCGGTTTTTGAACACCAGACTGTCTAGCTGCTTTTACAACATTATATACATTTGTGGCAACCGATGTTCTCCGAGCAAAAATTCCATCAATGACCCCTTCTAAATAACCAAAGTCTTCATATCTACCTTTTATCGTAAATACTGTTTCAAAAGGTTTAATTTTATCGCCATCTTCCAAAGATCTAAGTTCTAGATCGCCAGCATTCTTTGCAAAAGTACGAATTAGTGCGATGACCTCATCTGTGCCACAAAGAACCGCATGCTCTTTTTGAAAGAATTGCATAGTCACTATATTATTTGGACGATATTTTTCTACTATTTCTCTCGTTTTTAAAAAGTAGACTGCAGAAAACCAGCCTTCTTCAACCCTTTTATCAAACTTAAATGTCTCGTTCGTTAAACGTTTGATTTCACCATTTAATTTCCGTGTAATTTCTTTCATCGTGTAAACTCCTTGTATCCGACCCTTTAAACTCAAGAATTGGTAAAGTTTTTTATCTTCACTATCATATAAGACCTTCTCTATTAAAACAAGGCTTAAATGCTCATTATCCCTCTTGATAGTGCAAGATTTCTTCAAGTTCAATCGTATCTACAAGGACATGTCTCGGCTTACTCCCCATGGCTTGAGAGACTATTCCGCGCTCCTCCATTAAATCAATTAATCTTGCAGCACGATTATATCCTACTCGAAACTTTCTTTGAAGGCTTGATGCTGAAGCTGAACCTTGTTCGATGACAAAGTAACACGCTTCCTCAAAATGCTCATCATCTACTTCTTCTGTCACATGCTTAAGTTGTTCTGTTTCAAGTAAATATTCTGGCTCCCTTTGCTTCTTAACATGTGCGACTACATCTTCTATTTCCTCATCCGATACAAATGTACCTTGAACGCGTACAGGCTTAGGTGAGCCATTTTCATGAAACAGCATATCTCCACGTCCAAGTAACCGTTCTGCCCCACCCATATCTAAAATAGTCCGGGAATCTGTTTGAGAAGAAACAGAAAATGCAATACGAGTTGGAATATTCGCTTTAATTAAACCAGTTATGACATCTACAGATGGCCGTTGTGTCGCTAATAATAAGTGAATTCCACATGCTCTTGCCTTCTGTGCAATTCGACAAATGGAATCCTCTACTTCCTGCGGGGAAACCATCATTAAATCAGCTAATTCATCAATGACAACTAAAATAAACGGCAATGCTGGCTTATCTGGTGTTTCTGAGTAGAGATCATTGTATCTTCCAACATCTCTTACCCCTTTTTGACTAAACAGTTCATATCTTTTTTCCATTTCTAAAACAACCCATTTAAGAGCAGCTGTAGCTTGCTTAGCATCGGTTATCACAGGTGTGACTAAATGCGGAAGTCCATTGTACGGTGCTAGTTCCACCATTTTAGGATCTATCAGCATTAACTTTACTTCATCCGGATTTGCTTTGAACAACAGGCTAATTAAGACGGAATTGATACAAACACTTTTTCCAGAGCCAGTAGCCCCAGCCACGAGCCCGTGAGGCATCTTCTTTAGGTCCGTCACAATCGGCTGTCCTGATATATCTAAGCCCAATGCCACCGTCAAGGATGACTCTGAACGAACAAATGAATTTCGGCGCAAAATCTCTCTTAAAAAAACGGGAGTCGAATTTCGATTCGGTACTTCTATTCCAATCGTGTTTTTACCTGGGATAGGAGCTTCTATCCGTATATCTTTTGCAGCTAAAGCTAGTTTCATGTCATCTGTTAACCCAGTTATTTTTGTTACTTTTACACCTCGACCAGGTTGAACCTCAAATCTCGTTACAGAAGGACCTTTCGTTGAATGAACAACTTTGGCATCTACTTGAAAACTCTGAAGCGTTTCCTCCAAAATATCGCCTTGTTCCTTTAGCCACTCCGAATCATCTTCCTCCTGTAGCTCTGGGTAATTGAGCAACTGAATACCAGGGTACGCATAATTCGCTTCGCTAGTTTCTTTCACTGGTTTCTGCTTAACTCTTTGCTTCGGTTTCTTGTCTTGTGGTAACATCATCACATTAAATGGGATGGCTGGTTTCTTAGACTGGTTTGTCTCAATCTTTTTCTCGGGTCCCTTCACAGTATCGATTTGATCTTCTTTATTTAAATCGACCTGTTCTATAGACGCGTTCATCTCAGTTTCGGATATACCTGTCGTTGATTTTAGTCCATGATCTAGACTTACTGATGAGGTCTTTTCTTCCTTTTTCTCATCTATTTCAACAGTTGAAGCCACCTGTTCTGTCGAAGCATTCACCTCAGCCTCTGGTATAACTTCGATTGGATCCCTTACACTAACCTGTGAGAGCTCGTCTACGTTTTTCTCTTCTACTTGTTCTACTTGTTCTACTTGTTCTACTTGTTCTACTTGTTCTACTTGTTCTACTTGTTCTACTTGTTCTA
>NZ_JAQQWT010000009.1:88922-91134 GCF_028610705.1 Halalkalibacter alkalisediminis | reverse complement strand
TTCTACTTGTTCTACTTGTTCTACTTGTTCTACTTGTTCTACTTGTTCTACTTGTTCTACTTGTTCTACTTGTTCTACTTGTTCTACTTGTTCTATCTCTGTTTCTTGTTCTCCCTCTTCTATTTCCTCTAGTTCTTCTTCTAAGAAGCGAGATTCTACTAATTTTGAGATAGAATCAATTTGCTGAGAGGAATCCACTCGTTTAACTTCTTCAACCGCACTTTTCTCTATCGACAAATCTACCTCATCTTCACTTGAGGAGATAGGTAACTTAACTGAAAGGTCTGATTTTAAAGAACCCTTTTCATTCAAATTGTTTGACAGGTGACTTGTATCAGGAACGATCGGCTCATCCACTTCTTCGTTGGCACGTTCCAACACCTTTTCTAATAGATCCGATTGTGTGTTAAAGCGACTTTCTTTCTTCTCAAAGGGTAGCACTGATAAATTATCACCCATTATACTCTTTGTGGTTTCCCTATCTCCAAAACCGTAAACAGGTGAAGGGATTGAAGTCCGTTTAAATTCTGGTTTTGCCACTTTCGGAGCTTCTTGTTTCTTTGGCTGAAGCTTTTCATCGTTGCGTACGACTCTACGTGTTTGTGGCTTCTCTTCTTTTTGTTGTCTCCTCATAGGACCATCGTCGATCAAAGGAAAACGGAATTGACCTGACTTCGGATATTGATAAATTACCCTAGACTCACTTTTCCTTTTTTCTGACTCAACTCTCCCATATGTATAGCCCTTATGATCATTTGGTTGTGGTTCTTGTTTGGGTTCGGACTCTTCTCCTCCTAAAAATTGCTGGAGCCTCCTCATCCATTGATATAGCTTCCCCATGTGAAAATCACTCACTTTCTCCTCGTTCTTTAACTAGTGATTTAAAAAAGGTTGACTCATAGTCTTAATTCCTACACTAATTCAACAAGCTGAATCACGTAATAAGAATCAAAACCGTCCTAGTCAACCTACTCATTCAACTATTTAAACGTTGCACCAACTTGATAAGAATTATCTCACTCATGACGTATTTAGTGTGCAGTGAACAGTCTCACCTTTCATACACGAGTTACTGAATAAGGGAACATGATTCCTTTCTCAGTAGCCTAATCAATCACTAATCCTTTTCCATTGTACCACAATAAGCCTTAATATAACGGGGCATATCGTCCCAATCTATTTTGGTTTTCTCTGCGCCAAAATGAAAGTAGGGTCTAATTCACCATTCTCATAAATAAATGGTAAGGCCGTAACAGGTACCCTACCCTCTCCGAAAAATTGCAAAGCAATCTGGGCCAGTACATCATAGCCTCTCTCATTAACAATGTCAGCGAAAATTAAGACATCTTGATGAGGAATAGCAACGGTTAGTTGACCCGTTGCCAATTTCTCCATTCTTTCTAACAAAGACTGATCTAACACCCGGCTTGCATCGTATCCATCCTTAGCTCGTAAAAAGAAGAAGCGATTGCCTGCCACTTGATCTTCTTTTAAAGGCTGCGGAAGGGAACGTACATTAAACAATGATACTTCTCGAATTTTTTCTTTTGTGTACGAGGTACCTTCAAGCATAGATTCTTTAATTAATGTGTAGGATTCTCCTTGATCGACAACATAATAGATGCGTGTTTCCGCCGTATGCTCATCAAAAAGTAAAGCATGTCCCTCGTTGGATTCAGTTGGAAACGATGTCGACCGGATGACAGGGAATATCTTTTTTTCATTGCCCTCAATCGTCGGGGTCTTTTTCATGGCTTCTACCCCTACTTCAACATAACGAACAACCTCTTCAATTGAGCCAAATTCTTTTCGTTCCCATTTGGCTAAAAGTGGTTTAAGAGCAAGCGTCACTCCTTTTTTAATTTCTTTGTCCTCTATTCGTAAAGTAGCTTCCTTATGATCATAAACGATGGCCCAGCCATCTCTTGTTAGACGCTGTTCAATCTCTTTGCGAAACTGCCTCATTTCCATTCTTAATCCTCTCCTTTATCAACTATATTAGTTTATCAGAAATTCGTCCATGTTCCAAAAAAAGCCGCCTCAATTAGTCGATAACCAATTGCGACAGCTTTATAAGATTTACTTTTCAACCATTTTTTCGAGACCGTATAAATAAGGTAAAGTTCGACCTTTTTACTTTTCCCTTCTGGCTTGAGTAAGAGCGGCAATGGCTACGCACGCTGCGCGCCTTCTATGAGAAACCCGCTCATAG
>NZ_JAQQWT010000009.1:77182-88822 GCF_028610705.1 Halalkalibacter alkalisediminis | reverse complement strand
AAGGCTTAAAACCTTGCAGCGGCTTCGCTCATTGCTTCGAGAGAGAGTAAAAAGGTAAAGTTCGACCTTTTTACTCTTCCCTTCTGGCTTGAGTAAGAGCGGCAATGGCTACGCACGCTGCGCGCCTTCTATGAGAAACCCGCTCATAGAAGGCTTAAAACCTTGCAGCGGCTTCGCTCATTGCTTCGAGAGAGAGTAAAAAGGTAAAGTTCGACCTTTTTACTCTCTCTCTCTTAGAAATGTGATTCTGCTTTTGTTAGGAAGGCTTCGATTTCTTCTTGTGATTTTCGGTCTTTGCTTACAAATCGTTCGACTTCTTGTCCGTTTACATAGGCAAGAAAACTAGGAATTCCGAAGATCTCGAGTTCGCCGCACAGGTCGATATATTCGTCACGGTCTACATAATAAAAGGAAAAGCTTGGGAAGTCGGCTTCAATTCTAGGTAGAACTGGTTCAATAACTCGGCAGTCTGGGCACCAGTCTGCTGAGAACATAAAAATCGCAGCTTCTTTGCTAGCTATTTCTCTAAATTCTTCTATACTCTTTATTTTTTCCATTTTCAAAACACTCCTCTGTTATATATTAATTTTCATATCTCCAAATTGAATCTTACCACGTTTTCTCATCCATTCAGAAATAATTAAACTAATGATTGCTGGGCCGATAAAGTGCAGCAGTCCAATTGCGATCCACACCTGAGCCGTAAATCCCATATCAGTTAACGTCATAATCGGACCAACTAAACCACTTGTCCCCATTCCAGCTCCTGCAGGTAGATTAGTCATTCCAAATCCTACTGTAGCAATGGGGGCCAAGATCGCACCTGCTACAGTTGGTGGAATTAAAATAAGAGGGTTCTTAACAATGTTTGGTACTTGAAGCATGGACGTTCCAACTCCTAATGAAACAAGACCTGACCAACCATTTTCCCTATAACTACTCACAGCAAAACCAACCATTTGCGCCGCACATCCAACCGTTGCAGCACCTGCGGCTACCCCTTCTAACTCTAACATAATGGCTAAAGCGGCGCTTGAGATAGGTGCTGTAAGAGCAAGACCCATTAAGGTAGCAACTACAATTCCCATTAAAATAGGCTGTTGTTCTGTTCCCCACATAATCAGAGCTCCGAATTGCTGCATACCCAGTTGAATCCAAGGACCAATTAGAGATGCTGATAAAAAACCACTTAAGATCGTAACTAATGGTGTTACAATAATATCCAGCTTGGTCTCTTCGGAAACAAGTTTACCTAATTCCGCCGAAATAACAGCAGCCACAAATGCACCAGCAGGACCTCCAAGCTGAGCTCCTGCCGCTCCACTGATAATCGTCGCAAAAACCACAAGCTTAGGTGCCTTCAACCCATAAGCGACAGCAACCCCGATAGCAGGTCCCATTAGGCTCATAGCTAAGCCACCTACCTCTTGCAGCCAAGCCCCCACATTCTCAATACCTAAACTAAAAATTTGCTCTCCTATCGTTCGCAGAATAAGCCCAATGATAAGCGATGCAAATAAACCTAATGCCATATGACTTAGCGCCGTAATGAAGTATGTACGCCAAGAAAGTTCAATACCCTTTTTATTCAGGAATGTTTTCAACCATGTACCCTCCTAGTTTTCACCTTACTCTATATTAGCTTGATATGAATGAACAATTTGTGTCATAGCACTGATATCATTTTCTAATCGTTTATAAGTTGAAAGTGTAGAGATCTTTGCTCCTCCAACTGCCGTTTTAACAAGAAGCAGTCCTTCCTCTTCCCCTTCTTCCACAATTAAATAAGAGACCAATTCATCGGTTTCACGAACCTCATAAATAATAGCCGTCCCTGCGCTCTCCATGTCTTCTTTGAGTCGAATCGTACTTGTAGGAGGTTCAGATGGTTGATGAAATAAGACGAAGAGCTGATCATCCTGTTGAAGTAAGATATTGTATTCTTGCTCTTCTATCACTTCAAAACCTCTCGGTAAAAAAATTTGAACCTCATCCATTTCTACATTCGATTGTTCCGTTTCCTCTTCAATGCTTACGATATATGCTTGACGACCTAGTTCTAATGCTTCTTCCTCTGTTACGGAACATCCTACTAGTACTAACATAACACTAAAAAGAATTCCGATACGCCAACCTTTCAAAATCAAACTAGACACTCCTTTTTATTAACTTGTGCAACTCTTATCTATCATACCCTCAAGGTTTCTAGCTGACAAGACAACATTCTTTGGAACTGGTACAATTGAAATAGTATTACTAGTAAAAGTAACCGATTCATCTCTTTTTTATTACACTTACAAACTAAAGGAGTGAGGAAATATGCAAGTAAACGTTTATTTAGCAGGAGAAATACATAACCCTTGGCGTGAACAGTTGCGAAGGCAAGCAGGTGAGCTTTCCCTACCCGTTACGTTTACAGGCCCTATGGAAAACCATGATCGATCTGATAACATTGGAGAAGAAATTTTAGGTGAGCAGTCAAGTAAAATCGCAAAAGACGAAGCAGCTTCTAGCATTAATAACTTGCGTACTCAAATCTTGATGACTAAATCAGATGTTGTCATTGCTTTTTTCGGTGAACAGTATAAACAATGGAATAGCGCAATGGATGCAGCGACGGCAATAGCGATGTCAAAGCCCGTCATTCTTATTCGTGATCCAAAACTACATCATCCATTAAAAGAGTTAGCCAATAAAGCACAAGTCGTTGTTGAAACTCCCGATCAAGCATTAAGAGCGTTAGCCTATATCTTTGAGAGTTAGAGAATCCTAAAACAAGTTAAAGACGCCAAGATGTGCGATTGCGAACATCTTGACGTCTTTTTAGCTTAATTCTCTTCTGCTAATTTAAAAATCCCGATTGCCATTCCAATACTAGCCACGTAAATCATTCCAGTAAAAGCTAAAATAATTGCAAGAACGGATCCAGTCACAGTCCCTCGCCCCTCTTCACATTAAATTTACTCCCACTTTTATTCTAATGGAAAGACAGACGAGAGATCGCGATGATTTGTGACAAACAATTTACATTTTATGGTAATTACTACGTTTCTCACTATACTTAACTTACTAATAAGATCATTTTTTATTGGAACTCGAATCATAACATTAGTGTTGCACATCTCCTCTAGAGGCAATGAATTGACCGTATAGAAGCTTTACTAAATGAGAAAAAAGTGCTTTCCTCGTTACCCACCCTGCTGTGTAAATTCCCATTGCCCCTTCTTTTTTTCTAATATCGGCTTGCCCTGTTAAACTGGCCATTATATCGGCTAATTCTTCTCCCGCATAGAGCCGTTTTACAACCAAATCGGGCAGTGGTAATTTAGCGCCTCCTGCATACCACTTTCCTCCGTCCTGATGTGCCAAGACACCCCAGTTACAAAGCATAAGCCCACTCTTTGTTTCTTGAACACCACCTTCTAAACCAAAAGCAAGGGTAGCATTAGTAATTACCAACGCACCTTCTGCTCTATTTTTTGCCCCAGCTAATGTTTCTTCATCTGAAAAAGGTTGGTCCGCCACGCCTGAATCAATTTTTACAGGAACAAACGTTAAACGTTCTCTAATTAATGTGTCTTGAACTGCATGTACTTTCGCTGGGTTTTTAGTTCCAATTGCAACAATCATCCTTTACCTCCTGCTATATGTAAAAAATTATAGAATACGTAAAAACGAAGCTAACCAAAGTGATGCTAAGGTTAACCTCGTTCCATTATAGTAGATATTTACCAATCTCACTACTCTATCCGTTTTTAGGCTTGGTTTTTAATTGAATGGACAGTACTAGCATCTGCTGATTTCACTAGCTTAACAATCAATTCTTTAGCTGCCGCATAATCATCAATATGGACAATGGAGGCTGCTGTGTGGATATAGCGCGAACAGATTCCTACGACTGCTGATGGTACACCATTTCCAGACATATGAACTCTACCAGCATCCGTTCCACCTTGTGAAATGAAATATTGATATGGAATTTGGTTCGTTTCAGCCGTATCTAGAACAAAATCCTTCATCCCACGATGAGTAATCATTGAACGGTCATAAATACGAAGTAAAGCTCCTTTTCCTAATTGGCCAAATGCATCCTTTCCTCCCGTTGCATCATTAGCCGGACTGGCATCAAGGGCGAAGAAGATATCTGGTTTGATCATATTAGCAGCTGTTTGAGCTCCTCTTAGGCCAACTTCCTCTTGAACCGTTGCACCTGAGTAGAGGATATTAGGTGTTTTTTCATCTTTCAGTTCTTTTAAGAGCTCAACCGAAAGACCAACACCATAACGATTGTCCCAAGCTTTTGCAAGTATTTTCTTTGGATTAGCCATTGGCGTAAACGGACAGATCGGTACAATTTGTTGACCTGGCTTAATTCCAATTGCTTCAGTATCTGCTTTATCATCAGCACCGATATCAATATACATTTGTTTCATATCCATTGGCTTTTTACGTTGAGTTTCCTCTAGTAGATGTGGAGGTGTTGAACCGATCACTCCGATAATAGGTCCTTGATCGGTCATTATTTGAACGCGTTGAGCGAGCAACACTTGACTCCACCAACCTCCTAACGGTTGAAAGCGGATGAGACCTTGCTTGTTAATGGACGTCACCATAAACCCGACTTCATCCATATGACCCGCCACCATTACAGTCGGCCCGTTCTCATCACCACGCTTCACCCCAAAAATACTCCCTAGACGATCTTGGACAATTTCGTCCGTATATTTTCCAAGTTCAAAACGGACAAATTTACGGACATCGTGTTCAAATCCTGGCGCTCCTTGAAGCTCTGTTAATGTCTTGAATAATTGCATCGTGTCTTGGTTCACTGTCACTAACTCCTTTCGACTCCCGTAATAAATATGTATCCCCTTCATTTTATCTGAATCAAGCCTTCTTTTCCACCATTGTCTTTTCTAAGATTTATTGCAGTTAATAATTGAAACCTTCTTCTTTTTTTGGATATACTATAAGAAGAGTATTGACCAAGAAAGGAAGAGATAAAATGGTGAAACGATTTATTGCCGGTTTAGGTATTGGTTTAGCTGCAGGGTATCTTCTTAGCCCTACTCTTAATAGTGGTAAGATTTCTCCAGAGAAAGCTCTTAAAGAAATTAAAAAAACAGTTTCACAAACATATGCGATCTCTGGTTCTTGGATTCATATGATTCCTGAAACTGTCGAATTAAACCAAATCTCATATCATGTCTACCGTGGGGGCATTTCTACAACAAACGAAGAAGGTACAACACAGTTTGAATTTTTAGCAGATACGAAAACAGGTGCATTGTTAGATCTTCAAGCTACATAAGAAAAAACGGCGTCTGCCGTTTTTTTTTACATTCAATAAGCATTGCCACTGCCATGGTTTTAAAGCCTTTTAGGAATGCTTTTCTAAAAGGCCCACTACGTATGAGCCTTTGCCCATCTTTGATTCATCAAAACAGCTTAGAATCACCCATTAATAATCGTAACGTTCCCTTTCAAGTGCTTCTTTTATTTCACCTTGCTCATCCCATTTTAACACACGATATTTATAATCATGGTAGAACAAAAAATAAGCATCTCGTTCTTTAGCATACTCCATCCATTTTTCTTTTTCTTTTATAGATGTCATCGGGTAATCATCATAAGCGAGTACCCAAAGGACGTTTGCATGCGCATGTGTAGGCATAATATCTGCTAAATGAATAAAGGTTTCCCCTTGATGTTCTATAATAAGGATTGCATGCCCCTCACTATGTCCACCGGTATGAATGAACCGAATTCCTGGCAGAATTTC
This sequence comes from Halalkalibacter alkalisediminis, assembly GCF_028610705.1. Lineage (GTDB taxonomy): Bacteria > Bacillota > Bacilli > Bacillales > Bacillaceae_D > Halalkalibacter > Halalkalibacter alkalisediminis. Next base: position 83,040 of record NZ_JAQQWT010000009.1, on the reverse strand, counting down.
TAGTTCATCTGTAAAGGTCTTGACTTGGTTCTGAATCGGTTTCCAATTTTGCTCCCAATATGTATTCTTTGAGCGAATGTTTGGTTGTTGCATCTCCTTCCATTCGATAGTAGAAGTATATATATCAGCATTGTTAAATAGGGATAGATATTGACCATTTTCCTCTTTCACCAAACCTGTTGCATGATCAAAATGAAGATGAGTCATTAAAACCATGTCAATATCTCCTGGAGTCAATCCTAATTCTGATAACTCTTTTTCTATAGACGATTCTTCTAATACTCCATAATTTCGTTTCTGCTTCTCAGTGAGTCTTCCATTGCCCATTCCAGCCTCGACCAAAATTCGGTAGCCATCTTTCTCAATAAGCATAGGATCTGTTCGAAGTTCTATTTGGTTCTTTTCATTGTGCGGATACTTTTTACTCCATAATGGCTTAGGAACTACACCGAACATTGCTCCACCATCCATATGAGTCACTCCACCATTTAACCAAGTAATCGTTAACCCATCTCTTTTTAAACGTTCCACTTCTTCTCCTCCTCTGTAAGCTTTACTATACTTTATTCGGCACATTTAAAGAATATCCTGTCAGAACCACAATTTTAGGATTTACTGCTTTTGTTTTGTAAAGATAAAAAAGCACCGAAGTTCGGTGCTTTCATCCATATTATATTGATTTAGGTGAAAATTTCGTTTCACAACGATAGATCCGCATCCCTTTTCGTGAAAATCTCTCTTCATACTCCGTCATCACATTGCCTTCAATTCCACTCTTATGAAGGTCTAAACTTACATTGTGCAAAGACATTCCGTATCTCGAGAAACTTTCTAAAGAATACTCGAATAAACCTTGATTATCCGTTTTAAAATGAATTTCACCTTCTGGGTTTAAAATTTCTTCGTAAAGTTTTAGAAACCCTTTGTAAGTTAAGCGTCTTTTTTCATGACGGTTTTTAGGCCATGGGTCTGTGAAGTTAATAAATACTCGATCAATTTCTCCAGGCGCAAAAAAATCTAAAAGGTTGCCAACATCCTCATTTAAAAACTTAACATTTTCTTGTTCTGATTCTTTAGAACGTTCCAATGCTCGAAGTAAAACACTTTCATACTTCTCAATACCAATGTAATTTATTTCAGGGTTCAGCATGCTCATTCCAATGAGAAATTGACCCTTACCAGTACCGACTTCTACATGAATCGGATGATCATTGTTAAATAATTTGCTCCAATTGCCTTTATGTTGACTTGGATTGCTAATGACAATATTGGGATTTTGGTTCATCTCGTCTTTCGCCCCAGGTATGTTACGTAAACGCACAACTCCACCTCTTCTTCATTTATTCACAATCGTCCATTAAGAATAGCTTTAACTTGTATAGCGCAAAATAGTAGTTAAGAAGCTCAATTTAAGGAGTGGTCAAAAATGCCAATATCAAATGAGGACAAATTACAACTACTACGTGACTTACTTCAAAACCAAGCAGTCGAACATTACATGACAACAGATGAAGCGGCACAAATCGAACGCCTTGTTTCATCACTTTCAACCGACCCAGCTTTACAGCCAGAAATCCAACAAACACTTGGTCTAATTCAAGAAAAGCATCAGCTTAATCACGATCCATTTGAACAGACTGATGTCGAACAATGGCTAAATGTTCTATCCATTGAATAATTCGACGGTAATCAACTTTATTCCTCAGGAAATATCGCTCTTTTTCTTCCATTCACGTAAGGGAAACAAAATCAAAAGACTCACCGATAGCTCGAACTGGTGAGTCCTAATCCTTCAGAAGGCTTTTTATATAAATTTTCAGTTGTTCAACTTGTTCAAATTGTTGTCTTCCAAAATGCCAAAGCAATACGGAAATTGATTGTGAAACAACGTACCAATGCATTCTTTCACATAATGAAGCATCAAGTTTCACTCCATATTGTTCTAACCAGGCTCCCCACTCATGATCAGGAATATAAGAATAAAGTAATAAACCTAAATCTAGCGCAGGATCTGAAACTGTCGCCCCATCCCAATCGATTAAATACAAGTGCTCTTCTTCATCTAGCATCCAGTTATTGTGGTTAATATCACAGTGGCAAACTACAAAATGCTCGTGTCTGACAACTTCTAGCATATCAAACAAATAACTCATCCCTGATTCAATTGTTTCATCTTCAATATGGAATGACTGTAACTGCCTGCGTAAATTCTCAACTATTACATAAGGTGTTAAAGGTTCATTGCCAATTCGTTTAAACATATCAAGCAGTTCACTTGACCCATGTATTTTTGAGAGAAGGGCAGCCACCCGACTTTCTTTCATTTCAAAAGCTTTGAGTTCCCTTCCCTTTATGAGCTTTTGTGCCGTTACGACATCGCCATTCTCTAAACGCTTAGTCCAGAGAAGTTTTGGAACAATTCCTTCCGCCGAAAGGACAGCAAGAAAAGGTGACGAATTACGTTTTAAGAAAACCGTCTGTTCACCATGCTGGGCTATATATGCTTCTCCTGTTGCACCACCAGCCGGATGCACCTTCCAGCCGTCTCCTAAAAATTGTTCCACCCAATTCACCCTCAATTTCATCAACTATCCCTCACCAAAATATCGGGAGATCAAGAATAGTATATCTTATTTTGACACAACCTGTCATTTTCAACTACTCGAATTTTTTATAGAAATGATCTAACATACTTTACCCTATAAACTAACACATATAAATGTCGATAATGGAGAAACATGCGCACAGTCTTCACCTATTTTGTATAATGGTATCAGAGAAGCGCTGTTATCGTCAACGAATACTTGCCATTTCTTTTCATTTGGGAGAAAAATAATTTCCTCATGCAAACCAGCATTGTGGACAACCACTATCTCTTTCCACTCATCCACATTTTCAAGCCCCCTTAGATGATAGGCAATACAGGTTGATTCAGCTTTAATGACGTGAAAATGATTCCTAATCATTTTAAAGGATTCTAGTCTAAATCCTGGATGTTTTCGCCGTATTTTAATTAATGTACGGATGTACTCAACAGAAGAATCAAAATAAGCACGTTGCTTCCAATTATAAACATTGACCCAATCTGGAGAATTGTAGCTATTTTCCACACCATGTTTCGTTCTAAACCATTCTTGCCCGGCATGAATAAAAGGTACTCCTTGAGACAATAAAATGATGGCTGTTGCGAGCTTATGGCGTTTCTGTAGAATGGATTGTCTTTCAATCGGATGTATGAGTTTTAATTTGTCCCATAATGTATGGTTATCATGAGATTCAACATAATTGATTGCTTGAATAGGCTTATCGAACTTATCCATACTCCCTTGTATGCCAAGAAGAGTCTCGTTTAGTCCATGTGTAGAGCCGCTGATAAAGCCAGGTTGCGTTACTTCAAATGTACTTCCTTTTACAGCATCACGAAATTTATCTTGAAAAAAGCCAATTCCTCTTAAGTTGGTCGCTTGATCTATAATGGCTCTTTTTTCTCGTGGATAAGCTGTCGGTAAATCCCACCCTTCTCCAAAAAGAAGAATATTTTTGTTGATCTTTTGAGCCGCCTCCCTCACCCTTTTCATTGTTGCTATGTCCAATATCCCCATCAGATCAAAGCGAAAACCGTCAACTTGGTATTCTTCTATCCAATAACGAATGGCATCGACAATGATTTTTTGAGCCATCTTTCTTTCAGAGGCAAAATCATTTCCTACTCCTGTGCCATCACTTAATTGATTTTCCGTTGCGTACCGAAAAAAGTAACCGGGGACTAACATGTCTAAAGCTGACTCTTCCCATATATACAGGTGGTTAAATACCACATCCATGATCACTCTAATTTGCCTTCCATGAAGCGTTGCTATAAGTTGTTTTAATTCACGGTTACGACAGTAGCCATCGTACGGATCACTTGCATAGCTGCCTTCTGGCACAAAGAAATGAGTCGTATCATACCCCCAATTATATTCAGATTCTCTGTTGCTCTCATCTACACTTCCATACTCCTGTACAGGAAGTAATTCGACATGAGTAATTCCTATATAACTCAGATAATCTAACCCAGTTACTCGTAATTCTTTATCCGTCGTCCCTTGTTCAGTTAAGCCTAAATAATTCCCTTTATGCTTAATCCCGTTATCTGGACTTATCGTAAAATCTCTAATATGTAGTTCATAAATAATACAATCGTTGGCAGACTCTTGTGTTTCTAAAATAGGCCACTTACCTGGCTCCGTTTTGTTTCGATCTCCAATCATTGCTTTCTCTCCATTTACACAAAGAAATTTAGCATAAGGATCGACCACGCATCTCCAAGTTTGATTCACATACACTTCAAAAAGGTACCAGACTCCCTCATAATCTCCTTGTAAACGAATGCGCCAAACCCCTTTTTCATCTCGCCAACAAGGATGGGTCTCCCCTTTTTCATCATGCCAAGACTTATAACAAATCACGTTCATCCTTGTTGCCGTTGGAGCCCACACAGCTAGAGACGTTTCCTCTTTCTTATAACAAGCACCTAAGTCATCACCTTCATAATAAAAAAGCTGATCAAATTCCTTCGTTCTAACAACCACCGTTGGCTTGATATAGCAGCTACACCCTTTGTATACAATGTAACTATCTTCGCCAAATGTAAAGGGCTTAGGTAAGCGTATGAGGACCATCTCGTCGTTGATCGTTACGTTTTTTAAGGGGCTCTCGCCTTTACTATTAATCATAGACCAACTATGTGAGTCTATTTGAGGCGCATTTTCAACTGTAACTCGAACCGTGTCAACGGTTACAAGTTCAGCCGCTTTTAATCGACAATTGACAAATGACTGCTTCTTTTGCTTCAATGATGAAAGCCCCCTTTCCTTTTTGTTAAACTATATTGTCTATTACTACAATATGAGCGAGGTTTCATAACCATTCGTTCACTTAAAGAAAGGTAAGGTATTGACCTGAATTTTTTGGAGGAAAAAAATGAATACAAACACAAACATTCGTGCTAAATTATTAATTTCTTGTCTGGATCAACCAGGAATCGTCTCAGCCGTATCAACGTTCTTACATCAGTATAAGGCAAATATTGTTCAATCAGACCAATATTCTACAGACCCATCTGGCGGTATGTTCTTTATGAGAATTGAGTTTGATTTATTTAAAGAAAGTTACGAGTTCAATGTTGTACGCGAAGCATTTGAAGATATCGCATCGTCTTTTGATATGGAATGGACTATGGATCTTGCGTCTAGACGAAAAAAAATGGCCATCTTTGTTTCAAAAGAGGATCATTGCTTACTTGAATTACTTTGGAAATGGAGAGCAGGTGAATTAGCTGTTGACATCCCTCTCGTAATCAGTAACCATCTTAATTTAAAAGACGATGTTGAAGCCTATGGCATTCCGTTTTTCCACATTCCAGTAAACAAAGCTAATAAAGAAGAAGCTGAACAAGAAGCTATTTCAAAACTTTATGAATATGATGTTGATTTTATCGTCTTAGCAAGGTATATGCAAATACTTTCACCAGACTTTGTCGGTACATTTCCAAAAAGAATTATCAACATTCATCATTCCTTTTTACCAGCGTTCATTGGTGCCAATCCATATGCGAAAGCATTTGAACGCGGCGTAAAACTGATTGGTGCCACCGCCCATTATGTAACAAATGACTTGGATGAAGGACCCATCATCGAACAGGACATCTTACGTGTAAACCACCGTTATACAACGGACCAACTAAAAGTAGCCGGACGTAACGTTGAACGTATTGCCTTATCCCGAGCTGTCAGTTGGCATGCCAACGATCAAATCATCGTCCATGGAAACAAAACAGTGATATTCTAAGAAAAGACGGCGTCAGCCGTCTTTTC
>NZ_JAQQWT010000009.1:0-77082 GCF_028610705.1 Halalkalibacter alkalisediminis | reverse complement strand
TTATGCAATGAGCGTAACCGCTGCCTTTTTTTTAAGTCGAATAACAAGTGGGGTTCTTGTTATTCGACGCGCAGCGCGTGGAGCCATTGCCACCCCCGAATAAGCTTTCTTGCTTCTTTGATTGTCTCTTAAATTTCCTTTAAGAAAAGACGGCGTCAGCCGTCTTTTCTTATGCAATGAGCGTAACCGCTGCCTTTTTTTTAAGTCGAATAACAAGTGGGGTTCTTGTTATTCGACGCGCAGCGCATGGAGCCATTGCCACCCCCGAATAGGCTTTCTTGCTTTCTTGCTTCTTTAATTCTCAATCTCACAGATATAAAGCCAGCTTCGAGTTTCATTCACTCCTAGCTGGCTTTACGCTTATTTAATGTAATTACCTCCGACTGTCTTAAGCAGGTTATTCCGTGTATCGTTGTAGCTCATCGTTTATGTAATCAAATTCACTCTCATCCATAGGTGGATCTAAATAAACGATGTGAGCACCCTCCCTGATATCAGGTAATAACTGTTCACCTTGAAACTGAACCCAAAGCCTTAAAGCGATCGCTAAATCAGCCTTCGCTTCTTTTACGGTTTTCCCAAAACTTACACAGCCATCAAGTTCTTCTATTTCAATCATCACCTCAAAGTCTCCACTCCAGTTGAACACTTTGCGTACTCTCCATGTAAAATCATCTAGTTGATAATGTTCTAACTTATTAGACTCACTGTCCAACATACTTCTCCTCCATCATGTTTAAAGCGTTTTTCCTTATTCGGAACTTTCCTCATCTTCCGACTCTCGTGTATAAGTATGACAATAATTTAGTAGCAAAGATGTAATTTTTAATTGTTGGTTTTTGATCGGGGATGGATGTTTTTTTAGTTTATCCGTCCACGTTGAAAAAGTTCGCTTATCAATGAACTCCACATTGGTTCCTTGCATTTTATTGTCAATAATACTAGTTGGACTTAAGACAATTTTTCGCAAAGGGTAAACCAAATCTGCCTCTTGTAAAATCGGCTTTAACACCCCTGACATTCTTGATAAGGAAACGAGAGGACTAATCTTTTTCTTTCTCGTTTCATCTATAAATTCCGTCCAGAATCGATCTGAGCTGGCTTCAAATACACTGTGCTCTTGACCATCCAATATCGTGATACAATAGATTTCCGTTGGGCTTATCAATATAATGTCCAATTCAATTGGCGCCTTTTTTATAAAGAAAACGGGCTTATATAATAAAAAGTAGTTATCCGGTATTTGCTGTGCGAAAAACTTTAACCATTTGTCTCTCTTATACTGTGGATCTAAAATAGATTCTTCTAATAAGGAAGAACTAGCCCATCTTAACTGGGATTGAAATAATTCTTTTAAAAACTCTTCCCTCACCTGTTCAAGAGTCATTTTTACTAGTCGGTTTTCACCTACATCTAACGGTTCTTCCGACTCTTGTCGATTTCCTTTAGTCCATTTTCGCAAACGTTTAAAAAAACTTTTAGACTCTTCGACCATAAATTCGTTTATTTTTTTTTCATTTATACCTAACGTATCGTATTGTAACTGTTCCCATTCAGATTTTAGATAATACCATCTTTCTTTTTTCATACGAGTATACTGACTCGGATAACGATTCAAATCAAATTGGTATCGAGAGATGTAATCTTCAAGTTTGATTAAATGAGCCATACTCGTTCCTCCCCAGCCTATAACTCAGCCTATTTTTTCATCTTAGATCGTACCACGTTTAATTATAAAAAAGATAGACGAGAATGGGACCAATTATCGAGACAATAATCGCACTTAACGTCATCGCTACCGAGCTCGTTGCCCCTTCTTTCTCACTTGTTTCTAGTGCTTTTGCTGTACCTATAGCATGCGTAGAGCAACCAGTACCAATACCTCTACCAATCTCACTTTTAATATTCAACCATTTATATACATAAGGCGCTAGAACCACTCCACCTATTCCTGCAACCATAACCAAAACAGCAGCTAAAGGCGGTATCCCTCCAATAGTTGTAGCGATATCCATTGCTACGGGTGTTGTCACCGATTTTGGAATAAGAGAAAAAACCAGTGCTTCTTCTATTCCTAACATCATCGAAAGTCCTATTCCACTAACGATTCCAACCACTGCACCGATGCTCACGCTACTCATGATCGGAAAGAAATGTGTTTTCAACATTTCTAACTGTCGATATAACGGATAAGCTAATGCGACTACCGCCGGTCCCAATAACAACTCTAACCAACGCCCTCCGATATAATACCTATCATAAGAAATATCTAGTAGTAGTAGTGCTAAAACCATAATGAATGTAGCAACTAATAATGGCAGCGTGAAAGGATAGGGAAAACGTTGATAAAAGGCCCTTGCCCCCCAATAAATAAGGATTGTACTAAAAATAGCGATACTCCCAATAATGATCATTTCTTTTGAACCTCACTTCTATTAACGAGATTTTGACCGATCCAGCCTGAAACAATCATAACTATGATCGTACTAATAAGAGTAATGAAGATTAATAGAATTCCATCGCCAGCAAACAGATCCAAAAACTGTAAAATACCAACCGTAACTGGTAGAAAAAGCAACGGCATATGTTTTAGAATGAAAGTGGATCCTTCTTCAATAAATCGTACAGGTAATACCTTTGTCATTAAAGCAAAAAAGAGGAGCAGCATTCCAATAATACTGCCGGGAATTGGTAACCCAAGCCAATTTTGTATCCCAACTCCAATCAAATAAAAAATCGATAAAATGAATAGATGCAACACAATCAAAATCACTTTCATCTCTCTACCTCATTTAGTGTAAAGACAGCCACTTCTTTATATTTAGGTTCTTCTGTTAGTACACTCTTATACAGAACCACCTTATCGACTGTCCACTGCTTATTAAAATGTAAATCTTTCACCAGTTCTTCTCGATACGGACCATCCCCAACCCACTTTCTAGCAACGGTAACATGAGGAGAGAATGGTCTTTTTTCTAGTTTAAACCCAGCCTCTTCACAAATAGCACTTACCTCTTTTCTCACGTCATGTAATAGAGGTTGTTCTTCTAATCCGAGCCAAAAAATTCTAGGTTTGTCTTTTTTACCAAAGGTACCTACAGAAGCAAGGTCGAGAGGAAACGACTTTACCTTTGCTAATCGAACAGCACACTCTTTTTGAATATGCTCTAATTGTTCTAAAGTACATGCCCCTAAAAAAACAAGGGTTACATGATAATCCTCTTCATGCACCCACCGTTTAAATGGAAGGGCTTCATTCTCAAATGTCCGCTTGATTTCTTTTTTTATTTCACTAGGTAATGGAACCGCTAAAAAATAATGTGACTGCATCTCGTACACCTTCCTATCATTTTTCATATGTTTAACCCATCCCGTTGTTTTTAGTCAATGCCCTTTTAATATGATAAAATGAATCATACTATAAATGAAAGAGGAAGTGCATAGATGAGAGTCGTTAATAATATTGCAGATTTAATTGGCCAAACTCCCCTTGTACGTTTAAATCGTATAACAGATCCTAAGGGAGCCACTGTTTACTTAAAGATGGAAATGCAAAATCCAAGTGGAAGCGTTAAAGATCGCGCTGCATATAATATGATGATTCAAGCAGAAAAGGATGGCCTTTTAAAACCAGGCGCAACGATTATTGAACCAACGAGTGGCAACACAGGAATTGGAATTGCAATGAACGCAGCAGCCCGTGGCTATCGTGCGATTTTAGTAATGCCAGATACAATGTCTCTTGAACGCATTAATCTATTAAAGGCATACGGCGCAGAAGTGGTTCTGACACCTGGAGATGAAAAGATGCCTGGCTCTATTGAGAAAGCAAAACAGCTCGTAAAAGAAATTCCTAATAGTTACATGCCGATGCAATTTGAAAACGAAGCAAATCCTGGTGCCCATCGTCATACAACGGCACTAGAAATTAAACAAGCGCTTGATCAAATCGGAAAACCTTTAGCTGCTTTCGTAGCTGCTTCTGGAACAGGTGGTACCATTACAGGGACAGGTGAAGAGTTGAAGAAGTTCTATCCAGAAGCCACGATTCATGTAGTCGAACCAGCTGGCTCACCTGTTTTATCTGGAGGCAAACCAGGTCCCCATAAGCTAGTTGGGACGAGCCCTGGATTCATTCCACCTATTTTGAACGAACAGGTTTATCAAGAAATTTTAAAAATAGAAGATGATGATGCTTATCGAATCACAAAAGATCTAGCCAGACACGAGGCCATTTTAGTTGGCCCTTCTTCTGGTGCCGCTTGCTTCGCAGCCATGGAAGTAGCCAAGCGACTTAGCCCAGATGACATCGTCGTTGCCATCGCTTGTGACACAGGTGAACGCTATCTTTCTACTGACTTGTTTGAGTAAGATGAAATCAATACTAAAATAACGTGTTTCAAAGGCTAACTTAAATCAGTTAGCCTTTTGCTAATTCATAAATAGCTTCTGCGTATAACGCGGTCATTTTAATGAGATCGTCAATATCGATGTATTCATCTTTTTTATGTGCCACATCCTCACGACCTGGAAACATTGGTCCAAATGCCACTCCTGTTTTTAGGGAACGAGCATATGTCCCTCCACCAATGGCTAATAAATGAGCTTCTTCCCCAGTTTGTCGTTGATAAACGGCTTGTAATGTCTGAATAAGTGGATGATCTTTCTCTACGTAATTCGGGCCCATATGATCCAGGACTTCAAAACGAGCATCCCATTCTTTCGCTAGTTGTCTTAATTTATTTATACACTCTTCTCCAGATGTTGTCACAGGATAGCGAATGTTTAAACCCATTATGGCTTCCCCATTCTCTTTAAATTGAAACAAACCTGCATTCATAGATAGAGCTCCTGAAACGTCATCACTCACTGCAATCTGCAACGCCTCACCTGTAAAATCACAGTAGTGGTTAATCCGATGTAAGAACTCATTGGCTGATGGTTGGTAAGAGAATTGCAAAAGGAACTGTGCCAAATACACACCCGCATTTAATCCATTTTCTGGAGTTGAGCCGTGAGCAGATATTCCTTCGTAGGAAAGCTGCAAAGACTTATCTTTAAATTGCGCTTGACCATTATGGTTATGTTCTAACAAATAAGCTTGATATTGAGTCTCTATTTCATCAAGTTGCTGGCGCTGCCCTGTTATCGTAACTTCTGCTCGGTCAGGAACCATATTGAAGCGTTCCCCAGCGTTAAAGCTCATCACTTTTATTGCGGCATCCGTTTCACCTTTTTTATCTTCCCAATTAAAGGTTACATCCATAATCCCTTTCTCCGCATGTATAATTGGAAAATCGGCGTCTGGAGCAAACCCGACGGTCGGCATTTCTTCTTGTTTAAAATAATGATCGACACAACGCCAATTGCTCTCCTCATCAGTGCCAATAATCATGCGCACGCGTTTATGTATTGGTAACTGAAGCTCTTTAACTAATTGCAATGCCCAAAAAGCAGCGATTGTCGGACCCTTATTATCAATGGCCCCTCGAGCATAAATACGATTATCGCGAATTTCTGCCGAAAACGGTGGCGAAGTCCAACCTTCACCTGCAGGGACAACATCAATATGGCATAGGATTCCAACACTTTCTTCTCCCTGTCCATATTCAATAACTCCTGCGTACCCATCCATATTTTTCACAAAAAAATGAAGTTTTTCACCTTTTGTTAACAAATGTTCTAATGCACGTGCAATTCCCTCACCGAAAGGACGTGATTGACTAGCTGTAGATTCGTCTAAAACACTATCAATACGCAGAAAATCTTGAGTTTCTTCTATGATCTGTTCCCTTCTGTTTTGAACGGCCTCTAACCAATTTATTTTCATATTTTTTTACCACCTTTTATAAATTACGTAACATATTCGTACAACCATTTTGCATAGTTGATTGGATTATTGTAAAATGTAAATATTAAGGGAATGATGATCCATTTGCCACATGACCATTACAACATTACATCGCCTACTTTTAAAATGCAAATAAGACGGTGATGCACTCGATCATCCCCCTTTCATGGGAATCTGCCAGAATTTTCCCAAGCATCAGTAATGTCATGCATGATCATGTGTGCCATTACATAGACTCTACTAATCAAGTCATGATTATGAATAAGGAGTGGTTTTTTGAAAACTTCAACTGATCGTATGCTGACTCGTATCAAGTCTATCTACCTTTACATTAAACAAAGGGGGACCGTCACAACGAATGAGTTAGTTGAAGAATTCGCTATCACCCAACGGACCATTCAACGTGACCTTAATGTATTGGAATACAACAATCTCGTTGAAAGTCCCACACGTGGCAAGTGGAGCGTAACGAAGAAGAAAACGCGAGTATCTTGACGTATTAATATTAAAAGAAAAGGCTGACTCAGGTTGATCTCCGAAATGAGAATCCCTGTGTCACCTTTTCTTTTTGTTTTCTCTCATTTAAACGCTACATGCAATGCTTTAACAGTCATCCCATCACCTTCCGAGAAGGATGTCTATTTCATCTTCTGATAGCTCCCGATATGTACCTAATTCTAGTTCAGGATCTAGCGTTAGATCTCCTATCTTTGTTCTCTTTAATGTTAGGACTTTTTTATCGACGGCTTCAAACATACGTTTCACTTGATGATATTTCCCCTCTGTAATGGTCAGCTCTATTTCAGAAATCGAACCTTGTTGTAGGATTACTAATTCCCCAGGTTTTGTTTTATAGCCATCATCTAACGTTACCCCTTGCTTAAACTGTTCTACGTCTTCTTCTGTTACGATTCCTCTTACTGTTGCTACATAGGTTTTCGGAACATGCTTTTTTGGTGACATTAACGAATGTGAAAATTGACCATCATTCGTAATAAGCAAGAAGCCCTCTGTGTCTTTGTCAAGTCGACCGACAGGAAAAGGCTCATATATTGCATGTTCATACAAGAGAAGGTCAATCACAGTCTCATGTTCTGTATCCTCTGTAGCCGAGATGACTCCTTGTGGTTTATTCATCATAAGATACACATGAGACTTATACTCTACTTTTTCTCCGAAGACCGTTATTAGGTCTTTTTCTGGATCAACATGAACTTTTCCCTCTTTGACAATTTCCCCATTGACATGAACGCTACCAGATTTCATTAACTTCTTTACATCTTTCCTTGTACCAAAACCCATATTGGCTAATAATTTATCCATCCTCATTAGATCCGTCACCCTTCTGTTTCAACTTCTCTACTATTTTTTTAGCAAATCCACCTAAATCATTTGTTTGATAGCCTGTGATAACACCTTGCAACGTTTGGTTAATTGTTTGTTTGGCAATAGCAGAAGAAATATGATGCTGTTTTAACGTTTCTGTAAGCTTCATTACTGTAGTTACGGCTGCCTCAGTCCCTAACTGATTGGCAAGTAATACATCCTCTTCTGAAGCAATTTCTACCCCCATACTCGGAAAGCAATTTGCTATGCTTTCTCGTTCATGACGAACATGTTCTGGGATGACAAACAGTCCATTTTGTTCTTTTTTGGCAACAGTTGCATGACCAGCCAATTTTAATGGAATAACCCGTTTGCCTTCAACCATTTTTTTTACATCCTTTTCTAATAGAGCGGTCGCCATATGATAAAACGTAACTTTCTTAGAAAATACGTTTTGATGTGTCGTTAAAAAGGACTCATATGAGCTAGGAGGCAAACATAAAAACACCTCGTTCACTTGTGAGAACATGTTTTGATGTCCCTTTTTTATAAAAGAAAACTGTTTTAATAATTGAGTAACGGTCTCTTCATTTCTCCCGTATAAATAGGTTTCATTATTTTCTCTCATTACCGTTAACACCATACTAGCAAGTCGGCCAGACCCTACAATCAGCTTCATACATAAGCCCCCTCTATTAGCTGTTTACACTCAACTTCAAAAGAGAAAAAAGAGCTGATAATCATTTGATTAGCAACTCTTACATACTTGATTCTTCGGTCTCAAACATATAGTGCCTCGTTCGTATATTTACATTGAGTACGATGCCCATCGCGATCATATTGGTTAGAAGCGCACTTCCGCCGTAACTGATAAATGGTAGAGCTAAACCTGTGATTGGCATTAGGCCAATCGTCATCGCAACATTTTGAAACGCCTGGAACACAAGTAATCCGATTACACCTGACACTAGATACGTTCCAAATAAATTGTTACATGTTAAAGCAATAATCACCATCCGGTAAAAAAGCAAGAAGTAGGTAACAATTAAAATCGTTGCTCCAAGGAAACCAAACTCTTCACCGATTACCGTAAAAATAAAGTCTGTATGAATTTCTGGAATCCGGTCACTTTGTGTCTGAACACCATTCATATAGCCACTGCCATATAATTGACCTGATCCGATCCCTCTCATCGCATTGACTAATTGATACCCATACGTACCTTGATGCTCATAGGGATCTAACCAGCCATAAATACGATCGAGCTGATGCGAAGCAATGAACTTTGAAAATAATTCAAAATTATAGTTGTGCAAGTATACGAGTGATAAAATTCCACCAACTACTCCCAAACCAAGAACACATAATATCCTCCAAGCAACACCTGACATTAATAGCATGGTTGCCATAATACTCGCAATAACCAATGCCGTTCCCAAATCAGGTTGGCTCAAAATTAGAAAGAACGGTGGCAACCCAATCGCACATACTTTTGCGACGATCATTAAGTCAGACTGAAGATCTTTTGCACCTCTATTGACCGTTACTCGGTACAGCATATGAGCTAAAGCAATAATTAAGAATATTTTCATAAACTCAGAAGGTTGGATTTCAGCTGGACCAACATTTAACCAACGTTGTGAACCATTGCGAAAGACCCCTAACGAAGAATACGCAACAAGCAACAACAGCATAACCCCAACACCATAAAGAGGAATTGAGAAATTTTTAAACAAATCATAATCAAGAACCATTACACTGACCATTATAATGATTCCGACGATAAACCAAATAATTTGACGCTTCACATAGTGAGTGGGGTCATCAGTAAAATACTGGCCAGATCCACTATAAATAGCTAATAAGCTAAAACACATAAGCACAAACAACAGAAAGAGTAATGTGTAATCAATCTGTTGAAAGCCCGTTTTACGTTCTTCCATGATGGCCTCCATCTATTTATATCCGTGTTTGAATAAGAAGTCGTTCCAAGAGAACATGCTTTTGGAATTTCTTATCTTTCTTGTAGCCTTCCTAGTAGAATGAATGGTCCTCACGCTACTTTGCTGCTTATTTAAAAACCAACTCATAGATCACTTAACTCAGAGCGGCTTTGAGGTCGTTCCAAAGGTAAAACCACCCTTTTTGAACGACCTCTAAGCGGAAAGCTGTTTGTCTTCATTGTATTCGGACTGTCTTTTCTGACGTATGTTATTTCGTGAAATATTTGCTAGAATCGCTAGTGATACAAGTGTGATTAAGAGGGATGATCCTCCATTACTAATTAACGGAAGCGGGATACCCGTGATGGGAAGCAATCCTGTAACAGCTCCAATGTTGAAAATGATTTGGATTGCAATTTGAAAAACAATCCCAAAAGCAAGCAAGCTGCCGAATGGATTTTTACACTTCGTACCAATCATGACCCCTCGAGTTAAAATAAGCGCATGGGCCCCCAAGATGAACAAGACTCCTAAAAGGCCTAACTCCTCTGCCACAACAGCTAAAATAAAGTCTGTATGGGCCTCTGGTAGATAAAATAATTTTTGAACACTTTGTCCTAGGCCTGTACCACTCAGACCACCATGAGCAATCGCAATATATGATTGAATGACTTGTAATCCAGTATCTGTTGGATCAGCAAACGGATCCTGAAATGAGGTAAGTCGTTTAATTCGGTACGGTGCTGATAAAGCAAATACGATAAACAAAGAAACACCCACTGCCGCTAATCCTATTAAATGTCTCCATTTTGCCCCTGAGAAAAAGACAAGTAAAAGTGTGACGATAAGAATCGATGTGGCGGTCCCTAAATCAGGCTGCATCATAATTAAACCAAAAACAAATCCTACCAACACTAAAGGTGGCATAACCCCTTTAATAAATTGATCAATATAGGCTTGCTTTTGAGAATAAACTTGCGCCAAGTAAATAATCATTCCTAATTTCACAAATTCAGATGGCTGAATTCTTAAAGGTCCAAGATCTATCCAACGTTCAGCTCCATTAATATCGACTCCAAGTCCAGGTACTTTTACTAAGACAAGGGCTATCACCGAAATGATAATAATAAAGGGCGACATTTTTCTATAGAATCGGTAAGGAAAATGCATAACTATAAAAAATGCAATGGTCGCTAACCCAAACCAGATAAACTGCCTTTGTATAAACGCGTATGGATTCGGGTTGTCCCTCACAATTCCTAATGCATAACTTGAACTAAACACCATCAGTAAACCAAACGCAGCCAAAAGGAATGTCGTGATGATTAGCAACCAATCGTTATCTTTTCGAAATGAATACTTCATCGCGCCCCCCTTGCTTCTTTATAACTACTTTATCCTGATCTTTTATAAATGACGGATACACTCTTTTTTTACCCTATTAAAATGGCTCTTCCATTTTATCTTCCTTATTATATCAAACGACATATGCAAGCAAAAGAGGCATTCATTGCCAACCCTTGTCGAATTTACAAAGATTCCCTCTTTTATTCTTCAAGCTACGATTATAAAAATCGATCTACTGAAAAAGCAGATCGATTCTAACCTTCTTGTCGCTGCTTCTTTTTATTAAGAAAACTAAATCTAGCTCCGAGAACTTGCCCGGCTAAGTTGGAGCGGTAGCCTAAGTATAAATAGATCACCGCACCAACTACAACTCCAAGAAATAAGCTTGGAAATGCACGGATTTGTGTAGTAATCGGAACGAGCATTTGCATTCCCATATTGACAATACTTACACCCACAGCCATAACTCCGGCAAAAATAAGGATTAAAAACGCACGCTTGGCAATCAATGTATAGTTAAATTCAGCAAATTTCCCAATCGCCCAAACGGTTACTCCAATGGACGCGGTATAGCCAATATAAGTCGCTACCACCCCTCCAATTGGTCCTAACACAGACAGTAACCAACTGTTTGTTAGTAGCTTTAAAGCAAGTCCCACACCGAGTGCAATAATGGCGTATTTTTGCTTATTCATCCCTTGTAAAATAGAGGCTGTTACAGCAAACAAGGAGAAGAATAACGTAATAGGCGCATAATAACGTAAAATATATCCACCCATCTCAAAGTCAGTCATGCCATAAAGAGCACCAAATGCCGGATAAGCTAACACAGACATCCCAACTGCTGCTGGAATCGTTAAAAATAAGATCACTTGATACGTTTGATCAATTTGTTTTTGCAACAAGACCTTATCATTCGTTGTATATGACTTTGTAATCGTTGGTAAAAGCGTAATCGATAAAGCCGTTGCTAACGCCATTGGAATGAGTATAATTTTATGTGCAGTAGCTGAAAAAATAGCAAAAGCAACCTCAGATTCCTCTTTGCCTAAAATAGGAATGACCGATTTGTTAAACGTAAACAAATCAATAAGTTGATAAAGCGGAATCGCGAGTCCCACAAAAGAAAGTGGTAACGCATATTTAATTAGCTCCTTATAAATGGATGTTAATGATAGTTGATGATCGACCTTACTTTGTTCAATTTGCTCATGGATGTATTTTTTCCTTTTGAACCAATACGTTAAAAGGACAGCTAGGCCACCTAGAGCTCCTACAAAAGCAGCAAATGTAGCAAATCCCACCGCTAAACCGATCGAACCATTCATTATTTGAACAATCGAATACGTAATGGCAAGAATAAAAACAATCCGGACGAGTTGTTCAACCACTTGTGAAACAGCTGTTGGCCCCATCGATTGATGGCCTTGAAAGTACCCACGTACGATGGACATTACCGGAACAATAATTAAAGCGACACTTACCATCCGGATCGTAAAAACAATGTCTTCGAATGAGTTTCCTTCTGAGATTGAATAATCCATTTTATCAATGATAAGTGGAACGAGATACGGTGCTGCGAAATACAAAAGTAGAAAAGCAAAAAATCCCGAGATGGACATGACAATCAGGCCTGATTTAAACAATCGATGTCCCGTTCGATAATCACCTAATGCATTGTATTTTGAGACGAATTTAGAAACCGCTAGTGGTACACCAAGCGTTGCTAAACTAAGCAAAATCGTATAGGGGATATACCCGTATTGATACAGGGCAATCCCTGTTGAGCCCACAATCGCTGTGAATGGGAATATATAAATAAGACCTAATATTTTGGAAGCAAAAGTAGCTGCGGTTAACACCATCGTACCGCGCATTAATTTTGAATCAGACATCACGTGATACCTTCTTTCAATATGTTCTTGGCTAATGAATGAAAAAAAGGTGCAAAATGAAAACAAGCATCCTAATCCTATATAACTCCTTTAGCATTTTACCATAGTATGATGCTCGTTGCTCGTTTTATAGAATTCCTTTTTACAATCAAACATGCTACTCTATGTATCATAGATTGTGTAAGGTAAATTTGAGGTGAACGTAAATGAAAAAATATGATGTCATTGTAATCGGCGGTGGACCTTCTGGCTTAATGGCTTCGATCGCAGCAGCCGAGCACGGAGCGAAAGTACTTCTTTTAGATAAAGGGAACAAACTCGGTAGAAAGCTTGCGATTTCCGGTGGTGGTCGTTGCAATGTAACCAACCGTATGGAAATACAAGATCTTATTGCGCACATTCCAGGGAATGGTCGATTTATGCATAGTCCTTTCTCTGTTTTCAATAATGAAAACATCATTCAATTTTTTGAAGGATTAGGGATTCAGCTAAAAGAAGAAGATCGGGGACGTATGTTTCCTGTCAATGACAAAGCTACAACAGTTGTTGAAACGTTGTTGAACCAAGTTAGAAGACTAGGTGTTGACATTCGAACAAATACAGCCGTTAAAACGATCAACTATGATCATGAAGCAGTGTCTGAAGTTGTTTTACAAAATGGGGAACGTCTACCGACTGCTACAATCATTGTCGCCACCGGGGGAAAATCGGTCCCGCATACAGGTAGCACAGGAGATGGATATCCATGGGCTGAGAAAGCAGGCCATACGATAACAGAGCTTTATCCAACAGAGGTGCCTATTACTTCAAACGAAGCTTTTATCCGCGAGAAAACATTGCAAGGGTTATCGTTAAGAGATATAGAATTATCAGTCTTTGATCCAAAAGGAAAGAAAATTAAGACTCATGAAGGCGATATGATTTTCACTCACTTTGGAATCTCTGGTCCCGCTGCTCTTCGCTGCAGCCAGTATGTCGTAAAAGCTTTAAAAAAGTTTAAAACTCAAACGATAAAAATGGAAATCGACCTGTTTCCTTCCTTATCAGAAGAAGCTTTATTTCAACAATTATTAGCAAAAGTAAAAGCAGAACCAAAGAAAGCATTAAAAAACCTATTAAAAGGTTTTGCTACAGAACGTTTTTTAGTTTTTGCTTATGATAGGCTTTCCATTGATAGTCAAAGTCAGGCATCTACAGTTCCCCATGATGTTTTGCGCTCGATTTCTCAACTATGTAAACATTTCACTCTAGAAGTGAATGGAACGTTATCGATTGAAAAAGCATTTGTAACGGGTGGAGGCATTTCAATTAAAGAAATTGAACCGAAAACGATGCATTCAAAAAAGAAACAAGGTTTGTATTTCTGCGGAGAAGTTCTTGATATTCACGGGTATACTGGTGGCTATAATATTACGGTGGCGTTTTCCACAGGTTATACAGCGGGTAAATCCGCGGCACAACAAGTGATTCACAATTAATATCGACACTATCCACATTTTTAGAGTTTTTTGATCCTTTTTTAATTACATGAAAGAATCATTGTAATTTCAATCTTTTCCCTGTGAATAGTTTTTTTATCCACAGTGTTATACACAATATGAACAGGTAAAAAGGACCCGTGTATGGAGTCCTTTTTTTCAGTCTATTCCGACAATTGATGTTCATTTGATAGAGTAAGCAAGTATTCTATTACTGCCTCTTGATCTTTTTCTGTAAAACCAGTGGTTCGATCTACCCAAAATTCATGACCAATGCCTTCAACATTCACGTCCTTTAAATCAGGTACGGCCAGATTTGCTTGAATGACCTTTTGTCTGAGCTCTTGGTCTATAAGTGCTTTTAAGCTATTATAAGGATCTGGAAGTTTCCCACTCAGTAAAGTACCGGCAACTCCCAGTTCGTTTTCTAAATCCTTCCCAACAGCTACTCCCCCATCGTGAAGATACGGCGCTGATGTTTCAAGCCCGATTAACCCCTTCACTTTATACCCTCCATTTGTTCCGATTGCATAAGCAAGGTTTCGTTGTTCTTCATCTATGTGCTCCTCAGGAACTGGTAGAACCTTTGGGTTAGGAGGTAGTGGTGTTTGAGTATTAGGCGCATACATATAAGATTCTTTTAATACTCTGCCAATTTTTCGGAGTGCCTTAGCTCTTGCTGGTTCTGTCTTAATTTCTTCGACAGGGATGATCTGGTGATTAGTCAATTCCGGGCCAGCATGACATTGAATACATCCAGCTCTTTCAAACACTTCACGCCCTGCCGTTTTCGTTTCACTTTTTACCACTCTCTTTGACTTTGGAGGCCTGAGTGTATTTTGAAATGCTGACATTGCGTTATTTTCTTTGCCGATTTCAGTCCCCACAGAAGTAGCCGTCGTTCCATTTGGCGAGAACATTGTTAAATCTGGATAATTAGGAGGTTTTACACTTTCATTTACCCCAACCGTGTTAGGTGTAACATCCATGTTTTCTTTGAATTCTGTTGGTGATATCTTGGACGATGGATTATAACGATATTGATCCTGCGCGGCTCTTTGAAGGATCGTAGCAATAAAGACGTCTTTGCTTATGCCTAAAAGCTTTGAACTATGATCCGTAAGAGAAAGCGAATCGGAATTGAATGCATGGACTTTATTATTAAAAGTCGTTAATCCTTTAAAAGGTCCAACGGCTGCAAATCCATTCCAACCGTATGGGTGGTCTCCCCATGTAAATAGATCGGGAATTTGTGCTGGATTTGCCGTTAAATCTGCTGTGACGTCAAAATTACCTTTCGGCCATTTCACTAGCGTTTCATCGACAGCTTTTTCTAAAGCATCTGGATCAGGCAATGCTTCTTTTTCTCCTTGTGCATTTGTTACCGTTGGACTTGTGTCCCGAACATAATCTTTGATGGATTCAATTTCTGCCACTGGAAAGTAAGCACTTGAGTTAGTCGCTAAAGCGAGAAGCGTCCCTGCTTCAAGATCACTATTTGGCACTCCTTCCATCACCATTCCTGACTCTCGATCGACGGCTGCATGACAAGCTGCACAACTTATCCCCACCCTCACCCTGCCTTCTGAAACAGATAGAGGGAATCCTAAAGGTGTAATGGCTCCTTTGGCTACATCAATACCGGTATCAATTTTTTCTCCTTTTTTCCATGTTAAGTCACCGATCGTTACATCTTCAGCCAAGGCAACTTGAAGATTCGTCGTAGCTTCTCCGCCAAGCTCTAAAATGGCTTTAAACATATTCGTTAAAGTTAAGGGGCCATTCAATAAACCTAAAATGTCTGTCATGAACAGTTCATTCTTAAAGGTTCCTTTGTAAAATTGTTCTTTACCTAGTTCAATCAAATCGTCATCTATTTCAATGGCTCCATTCTCAGGTAAAAGAAGTTCACTAAATCCTTCGGTCCTCATCTTATCAGCTTCTTCAGGGGAAAGAAAGATTCCCATTAGATCATAGGCGACTTGTTCCTCGAAATTGGTTCGTTGTTCATTTCCAACTTGATCATCATCTGGGACATAAGCAAAATAGAAGTCAATTACATTCCAACTTAAGATCAAAATAGCTAATACAGATAAGACTATAAAAAGCATTTTAAATTTCTTCACTGCTTAAACTCCTTTTTCTGCATACGAGATAACGTAAATACTAACTGCATACATAAACAAGTGCACTAGGTTAAAATCCCATTTCCCTATTATTTGTAAAAAGCTCAATTATATGAAGCTTTTCTCCTTCCACTCCATAAAAAAACAGGCTCATTCATATAGAAATGAGCCTGCTTTATTTTTTAACCTACTACAATATTTACTAACTTACCTGGTACAGCAATAATCTTGCGAATTGATTTGTCCCCAATCGCAACTAGCACTTTTTCATCTTGCTTCGCGATCTCTTCCATTTGTTCGCGAGTCGCATCTGTTGGAATCACTAATTTCGCCTTGACTTTTCCGTTGATCTGCACGACAACTTCCACTTCATTCTCTACAAGTTGCGCTTCATCAAATGTTGGCCATGCCTCATAGCTAATGGTACCTGCGTGACCTAGTTTTTCCCACAACTCTTCAGCTAAGTGTGGCGCAATTGGAGCTAACATTTTCACAAAGCCTTCCATTAAGTCTTTAGGTAGCACTTCTTGCTTATAGCCTTCGTTAATAAAGACCATCATTTGTGAAATCGCTACATTAAAACGTAACTCTGTCATGTCTTCCGTAATCTTTTTCACCGATTGATGATACACACGTGTGAAGGAATCTGAACCATTCGTTTCTTGAATCGCAGGATTTAATTGTCCTGTGGCTTCATCCACAAACAATCTCCAAACCCGATCTAGGAAACGACGGGCCCCGTCTAAACCACCTGTAGACCAGGCAATTGAACCATCTAATGGTCCCATGAACATTTCATATAAACGCAGGGTATCAGCACCATGGCTTTCCACTACGTCATCAGGGTTTACGACATTTCCTTTTGACTTACTCATTTTCTCGTTGTTTTCACCAAGAATCATTCCTTGGTTAAATAACTTTTGGAAAGGTTCTTTTGTTGGAACGACTCCGATATCGTAAAGAACTTTATGCCAGAAACGAGCATACAACAAGTGAAGAACCGCATGCTCTGCCCCGCCGATGTAAAGATCAACAGGAAGCCATTTGTTGATATTTTCTGGATCCGCAAGTGCTTCTGTATTTTTAGGATCAATATAACGAAGGTAATACCAGCAGCTACCTGCCCATTGCGGCATTGTATTCGTTTCACGACGACCTTTTTTCCCTGTTTCAGGATCGACTACTTCTACCCAGTTTTTCTGATTGGCTAGCGGCGACTCTCCTGTTCCAGATGGTCTGATTTCTTGCATTTTTGGTAAGACAAGCGGAAGCTCGCTTTCAGGAACCGTTGTCATCGTACCATCTTCCCAATGAATCACAGGAATAGGCTCTCCCCAATAGCGTTGACGGCTAAACAACCAATCACGAAGACGATACGTCACTTGCTTCTTCCCGTAATGATTCGCTTCAAGCCAATCAATCATGTTTGTAATAGCCGTCTCTTTGTCAAGCCCATTTAAGAAGTCAGAATTCACATGCTCCCCATCACCCGTATAAGCTTCTGTTTGGACGTTCCCACCTGCGACAACTTCTACGATTTTCAAGTCAAACGTTTTCGCGAATTCATAGTCACGCTCATCATGTGCCGGAACAGCCATAATCGCACCAGTACCGTAACTAACAAGTACATAGTCGGCAATCCAAATAGGAATACGTTCACCGTTAACAGGGTTAATGGCAAATGCACCTGTAAAAACACCTGTTTTTTCTTTAGATAATTCTGTACGCTCTAAGTCACTTTTAGCCGCAACCTTCGATTTGTATGCATCGATCTTCTCTTGCTGATCCGCTGTTGTAATCACATTAACTAGTTTATGTTCTGGAGCTAGCACCATATAAGTCGCACCAAAAAGCGTATCTGGTCTTGTCGTAAACACTTTTACATCTTCATGATCATGTCCGTCTATTTTAAATGTAACTTCTGCTCCTTCAGAGCGGCCAATCCAGTTACGTTGCATATCTTTAATACTTTCAGGCCAATCTAGCTCTTCAAGATCCTCTAATAAACGATCAGCATATTTCGTAATTTTTAACATCCACTGCTTCATTGGACGACGTTCTACTGGATGTCCCCCACGCTCACTTTTTCCGTCAATGACTTCTTCATTCGCAAGAACGGTTCCAAGTGCTGGGCACCAGTTAACAGCAACCTCATCAAGGTACGCTAGGTCTTTTTCAAAAAGCTTTGTAAAAATCCATTGCGTCCATTTATAATACTCCGGATCCGTCGTGTTGATTTCACGATCCCAATCATATGAAAAACCTAAAGATTTGATTTGTCGGCGGAACGTATTAATATTTTTTTCAGTAAATTCAGCAGGATCATTCCCTGTATCTAATGCGTATTGCTCAGCCGGTAATCCAAACGCATCCCATCCCATTGGGTGAAGAACATTATACCCTTGCATTCTCTTCATACGGGATAAGATATCTGTAGCCGTATATCCTTCTGGGTGACCAACATGAAGGCCAGCACCTGACGGATACGGGAACATATCTAGGGCGTAGAACTTTGGTTTGTTTTCGTCTTCCGTTGTACGGAACGTCTTATTTTCTTCCCAATACTGTTGCCACTTTTTTTCGACTTGTTCATGTGAAAATGACATCTTTTCATCCTCCTATAGTTAACCCTTTGTTCAAATGGTGATTTCTTAGAGCTGCAATGCTTTTTCATGCTGCAGAAAAGATCATGGATCTTTTCGGTCATACAAAAAGACTCCCATCCCTAACAAGATTGTTAGGGACGAGAGTCATCTATACTTCCCGCGGTACCACCCACATTAATGAATTTAATCATTCGCTCTTCACGTGTAACGTTCGTGACCCGTTGAAAGGTAAACTTTCAAAACTCCAAGGTGAGTTCGTCATAATTTTTCGACTGACTTGCACCAACCGTCAGCTCTCTACAGTCCCAATTATGAGTACTACTCCTTTTCTACGTCAGCATATGAACTTACTTGTTATTTTAGGGATTTGGACCCTCACTGTCAAGCAGGCTAATAACCAACTGGGACCTCTTCTTTTTTTTGCTTCATTTGTTTTAACCGTTTTAAAGGAAAATCGTAGACAAACAACACGGTAATGGCCAAAACAAATAAAATTAATAGCAACCAAATCAAGACTTGGATGGAGTAAAAGTCAACCATTAACCCACCGAGTAATGGCCCAATCATTCTCCCTCCTGTCGCGACACTATTAATAATTCCTTGATAAAACCCTTCCTTATTTTTAGGAGCCAATTGGCTCGCAATCGTCGGAACGGCTGGCCAAACGAACATTTCGCCAATCGTCAAAACAATCATAGCCACAAAAAACATGGTGAATACACTCGCATGAAGCAAGATCGTATACGATAAAATAAAAATGAAGACTCCTACGATCATTTGTTGCTTCAACGTACGAACCCACTTTCGAATAATCCAAGCAATGATCGGCTGTGCAAACACAATCATTAATCCATTAACCGTCCATAGCAAGCTGTAATACTGCAAGGATATACCAAGTGATTGTGTGTGAACAGACACATTCGCCTGCCACTGAGTATAAGCCAGCCAGCAAATAAAGAACGCAACCGATAGTAGCACCAAGGCCTGGAGTCGCGCGTTGCTTCGAATAGGCGTCTTTTGTTCAAATACATTCGACGTGGCTTGACTGATCGCTTTTGCTCCGATTTTCTTAAAGCAAGCTGCTACAAACACTAATAATACAGCGTACATGAATGCATTGGCCGTAAATACTGCCGTCAGTTCGATCGTCGCTACCACTCCAACTAAAGCCGTTCCAAGAGCAACCCCCACGTTTTGAGCGACGTACATCGCATTGAATGGCTTACGATCACCTTCGGGCCATAAACTACCCGCCAGTGCATACATGGCTGGAAAAAGAATACCTGTACCAAAACCAAGCCCTATTAATAGAGACATATAGAAATAAAAACTATGATAGAAAACTAATATAATAGCACTAACTGTTGTGATCACAAGTCCTAAAATCATCGTCCGATAGGCTCCTATTTGATCAAACAACCGCCCGCCAATTAAACTACCGAACACGCCTGCCCCTGCATTAAGCATTAGAACAAAGCCAGCTGCGGTTAGCGATCTACCTAATTCTTGATGAATAATAATGGCATTTAACGGCCATAAAAATGAAGCTCCAGTTACATTCACAACCATGGCAACAACAAGGAACCAAAGTGATTTTGGCATAACATTAGCCCCTCCTTCCGCTTTATTCCCTAAGACATCTTAGAAGATCTATAATTAAATTGCAATCTTTTTCTTTCGTACTACTAAAGAAACTCCTTTGGGCGGCGACTGAAAAAGGTCGACTTTTACTTTTTTCGTTCGCCTCCAAGCAATGAACGTAGCCGTTTCATATTTTAAAACCCTGCTATGAGTGGGTTTCTCCTAGCAGGGCGCAACGTGTGGAGTCATTGCTATTTAATCAAGATACTAAAAATGGTCGGTTTTCACCTTTTTAAAGAGGCTTCACTTTTTGAAGATTCATTTTCAAACATGCTACAATAAAGGTAAATCCATGACAGGTAAGAAAGAAAGGCTGGGTCCATGAGCAAACCTAACTTCGGAGACAAACGTTATTATTCTTGGAATTATTATTTAAAAAATCATTTTGGTGAAAAAATATTTAAAGTCCCACTTGACGCTGGATTTGATTGTCCTAATCGTGATGGAAATGTCGCACATGGGGGGTGTACGTTCTGCAGTGAAAGAGGATCAGGAGATTTTGCTGGCGATCGCCGTGATGATTTAATCACGCAATTTAATACGATCAAAGAGAGGATGCACAAAAAATGGAAAACTGGAAAATACATCGGGTACTTTCAAGCTTACTCGAATACATATGCTCCTGTTGAAACGTTACGTGAGTATTTTGAAGTGATTTTACAGCAAGAAGGGGTCGTCGGTCTTTCGATTGCCACAAGGCCTGATTGCCTTCCGGACGATGTTGTCGACTATCTTGCGGAGCTTAATAAACGAACTTTTTTATGGGTCGAGCTTGGGTTGCAAACGGTTCATGAAAGAACAGCTCTCCTCATCAATCGCGCACATGATTATCAATGCTACATAGATGGTGTGGAGAAGCTTAGAAAACATGGCATTAATGTTTGTGCCCATATGATTAACGGACTCCCTCTTGAAGATCATAAAATGATGATGGAGACGACTCAAGAAGTTGCAAAGTTGGATGTTCAAGGCATTAAGATTCATCTCCTTCATCTGTTGAAAAAAACTCCAATGGTGAAGCAATTTGAAAAAGGGCTCGTTGAATTGATGAGTCAAGAGGATTATATCAACCTTGTTGTTGATCAGTTAGAAGTATTACCACCAGAAATGGTCATCCATCGTTTAACCGGAGATGGTCCAGCTGATATTATGATTGGGCCAATGTGGAGTATGAATAAGTGGAGTGTTCTAAATGGAATTGAAGCTGAACTTGTAAGACGAGATAGCTGGCAAGGAAAATTCTATGTGAAGGAGTTATTAAATCAATGAAAGTATTTGGCGTTTTACCTTTTGCCCGTTTTCTATTACAACAAGCGATACAGCCAGGTGATGTTGCGGTCGATTGCACAGTCGGAAATGGCCATGACACTCTTTTCCTGGCAAACCTTGTTGGAAAGGACGGGTTGGTTTACGGATTCGATATCCAGGAACAAGCGATTACAGCCACTACCCAACGGCTTCAGGAGCATCATGTCTTATCTAGAGTAGAGCTTGTTCAAACAGGACATGAACACGTACGGAAGGTTGTTCCAGAACTGGAGTACAGTCGATTAAAGGGAGCCATTTTCAATTTGGGATTTTTACCAGGTGGTGATAAATCCATTGTCACAAAACCCACCTCCACACTGGCTGCAATTAGTGCCTTACTTGAAATGATGGCTCCTAGCGCCATCATCGTTCTTGTCATTTATCATGGACATGACGAGGGGAAGGAGGAGAAAAATCAGATCCTTTCATTTGTTGAGCAAATTGATCAACGACATGCACATGTACTCAAATATGAGTTTATTAATCAAGTAAACGATCCTCCTTTCATTATCGCAATCGAAAAGCGCTAATGTTTGACAATTCTAAATAAAGCGTGGAAAATATAGGGAAATAAATTTATTAAGGGGAATCACTATGACTTTACTTGATAATGTGTTGGCTCACAATCAAAGGTTTGTGACTGATAAACAATACGAGGGCTTTCAAACAACCAAGTTTCCTGATAAGAAGGTCGTCATTTTTACCTGTATGGACACACGCCTTTCTCAGTTGCTGCGGTCTGCCATGGATATAAATCACGGCGATGCCAAGTTCATAAAAAATGCCGGGGCTGTTATCTCACATCCATTTGGCAGTGTTATGCGTAGCATTCTTTTGGCTGTCTATGAACTAAAAGCAGAAGAAGTGATGGTAGTGGGGCATCATAACTGTGGAATGGCCGGATTGGAACCAGGTGGCATTGTCGAAAAAGCGAAAGAAAGAGGAGTTAGTTCAAAAACCATTGAAACACTAGAGTTTTCAGGAATTGATGTCAAATCATTTCTGACTGGTTTCAATAATGTCGAAGAAAGTGTTAGAAATAGCGTGAAAATGATAAAAAATCATCCCCTACTCCCAGAGACGATTCCAGTTCATGGACTCGTTATCTCTCCAGATACAGGAGCTTTAGACCTAATTATTGATGGATATTAGCCAAAGAGAAAGCAACCTGAGTGTAGGGATAACGGGTTTACTTCAGAGGTGCAAACAAGCCAATCACAAGCAAAAACACATGCGATTTTACACAAGAAATCACATGTGTTTTTTTTATTGTTATATCAATGTTTTACCCTCATATAGTCTTAAAATCACATAGCAATTCACACCCCTATTACACGGGTGGAAATAAATATTTCCAGCTTGTGATTTAGGTGAGATTAAATATGTGAAATTTCATGTGACTGAAAGGCATTTGGATATTTATGTTAAAATGGTAATAAGAAAAATGCAGAGTTTGTGAACAAAAACACTTAAGCTAGCGAGTAGAATACTACAATAAGAAAACCATATTTACCGTGTTATTAATATTTAACTGGTATACTTTAATTGATTAAACTGGGGAAAATGGTGAGGTAAAGAATATTTATTAACTTGTAAAAGGAGTGTGTTCATTATGGTTGGAGTAGAAATTGATATGGTTGTGAAAGATAGCTTAAAAGCATTGGAATTATACGAAAATATATTTAATATCGAGCGTGTCGAGGTTTCAAACTTTCCTCGTGGTGAAAATGAGGTAGTTTTTATCCTATACGATGTTCACTTTCATATGTTAGATGAAAATCCAGAATTCCATTTGATCGCACCAAATCCTGACGACCCTAAAACTAGTTGGGTTAATGTTACTGTCCCAGACATTAAGGAGACCTATGCAAAGGCGATGGATTTAGGTTGTACAGAGGTGCAACCGGTGACTGAGATTCCTGACTACGGAGTATCGAACGCCATATTCATGGACCCCTTTGGTTATATATGGATGCTGCATCAAGTACATAAAGAGGTTAGTCATGAAGAACGTATACAGCTTTGGGAGGAAAAAAGGGAGAATTAACAATGGGTACTTTAGTTTAACAAGAAAAAACATAAAAATTGAAGGCACGAAGAACAGTTCTTCGTGCCTTTTTACAATGCGAATTATCCTGTGATTTAGGTTGTGAATATTGTGTGATTTAGTATGTGAATTTGTCGGTGTTTTTCCGTTTTGCCCCTTACAAGTAAACCCGTTAGTGTAGGGAACCGGTTGCTTTCTTTTATCGTTTACGTCTCACCATCCACCTATTTAAAAAGAAAAGGAGTGTAGGCAATCCGCCCATTTTAATCATTTGTTTCGATTTCCTTTTTAAGTCCTTATCACCTTGAATTTTTTCGTCGGCAATATAGATCGCAATGATTCCGCGAATAATCATTCTGTGGAACTGTGGGTCTGGTAATTTGGCAAGGTATTCCTCTGCTTTCTCCACAAAAAAACGAAAACGCTCAATCATTTGTTCTTCATTTTCATAGTAAAATAAAAAGTTCAATTCATCATCCGCTATATCTTCTTCTTGATCAATGAAATAGTCAAGTAAAATATGTACACCTTGAAGCCAAGGATAATAACCGTCCTTGAGTGCTTTGGCTGTTATTTCTGTTAAGTCCGGTTTCGTTGCGTATGTCGCTTGTACGTAAATTCCTAAGGTCGAAGCCGTACAAGCAGAGAACTCAAACCAGGTCATTTCGGGTACTTTATGCTGATGTTCGGCAAACCACTTTTCTAGACGCGGAATGCGTTCTTCCTTAACCACATGCTTATGAACTTGTAAATCACCATAGTAACCACTTAATTCAAGCATTCCTGCCTGAACTTTTTCAAAAGACGGGAAAGTGATCAGAATATCTTGACACGTTTTTACTAAAGCGTGTAAGTAGCCACCAT
Source organism: Halalkalibacter alkalisediminis (assembly GCF_028610705.1). Lineage (GTDB taxonomy): Bacteria > Bacillota > Bacilli > Bacillales > Bacillaceae_D > Halalkalibacter > Halalkalibacter alkalisediminis. The sequence continues at coordinate 52,650 of NZ_JAQQWT010000009.1, read as the reverse complement.
CTTCCTGTTCTTGTCGGTATTGATAATAGTTTTTCAAGCTCGCTCCTGGGGTTAACGCATCGAGCAATGCTTGATGTAACGACCTGAAATCATTAGGATCAAGAGACGGACTCTGATCACAAAGATTATCAAGATAATCACACGTTATTTGATAAGCAATAATGAATTGGATCAGATCATCAAAACGATCTCTAGCTACTAAACCAAACACTCCACCACCCTCACAGTGGAACTGTTTCTTGTTGATAGCGTCAAGAGCTTGTGAACGCAATTCTGGGTCTGGTATCGTTTGAGCTAATTGATCCCATTGATTGAAATAACGATGAACCGTTGGGATCACCTCTTTATAAACATTATACAATAAAGGGATTGGTTTGGTCGGGACAGTCAACGTTTCTCCTCCTCCGTATTTCCATCAATATACCTTAGCATAATCATTCCTTAGAGACAATGAAAGACCTTTTAAGCACGGTCTCAGGTACTAAGGTACAAGCAAGTTCACAAATCCAATCGCATAGCGGAAAACATCGTCGCGTTCTGGTTCATTAAATACTTCATGGTACAAACCTTCCCATTCCTTATAAAACTTCTCCGTTGACGAAATTTCATCAAACCATGCCCTTACCTCAAGTTTATTAACTAAATGATCGTCACCCGACTGTAAAACAAGGACTGGTACATTCGGAAATTTCTCTGGATATCTGAGTGCTACCCTCATCGCTTTTGTTAACTCCTGATACCACCTTGCCGATACCTTTGTTACTCGTAACTCATCTCTTAAATAGAGCTCTCGGATTTCTTCATTCCGCGTTGCGAGCTCTGAGCGTACACCTGAAGTCGTACTAAAAGTCGGAACGATTCGGTGAATCAACTTCGACGCCAAATCTTTTGTTTTTGCTGGTGGATGGCTTAGTCCTAAGCAAGGTGAGGACAACAGCACTCCTTTTATGAGAGCCGCATTCCTCTCCATTAACGTTCTTATCACAACAAGTCCACCCATACTATGACCGAGTAAAAAAACCGGCAATCCTTTTGTTCGGGCTTCTTCTAACCATTCTTCAACCGTATCTAAATATTGATTAAAGGATTGAATATGTCCTCTTCTTCCCCTCGTCTTTCCTTGACCAGGTAGATCTCCCATCACGACATCAAATCCATGTTCATTCCATTTCTCAGCAAGCCATTGGTACCTCGCGTGATGCTCTCCGGCACCATGAACCACAACTATAACTCCTCTTGGTTCAGCCACTTCCCATTTCCACATACAGCAAACTCCCCCTTTGATGAAAATTTAAAAAGAGACCATAACATGCATTTTTTACGTTAAAATAAGTATAGCGATTTATTGACCAAACGAAAAGGATGTGGCTTTATGATTTATCGATATCAAGACAAATTTCCGACAATTGCAGAAAGTGCGTTTATTGCCGATGGAGTGACAATCACAGGAGATGTAAAAATCGGTGAAGAATCAAGCATTTGGTTTCAGACCGTTATTCGCGGCGATGTCTCACCTACAATCATTGGAGATCGTGTGAACATTCAAGACCAATCCATGCTCCACCAAAGTCCGAAATATCCATTAATTATTGAGGATGATGTTACCGTAGGTCATCAAGTGATGCTCCACAGCTGCACGGTTCGAAAAAAAGCATTAATAGGAATGGGCTCTATCGTTCTTGACGGAGCGGAGATTGGCGAAGGAGCCTTTATAGGGGCTGGAAGTCTTGTCCCTCCAGGAAAGAAAATTCCAGCCAATACTTTAGCTTTTGGCCGACCTGCGAAAGTCGTACGCGAGTTAAATGAAGAGGACCTCATAGATATGGCGCGTATTCGCCAGGAATACGTTGAAAAGGGGCAGCATTATAAACAGGTGATGAAGGAAAAATAATTTTCTTTGAATAAGATTGATTATTATTATCAATAATAATAGAGAAAGAACGAGAGATTGTTGAAGCAACCTCTCGTCTTCTCCGATTGATTAGTGTTGTGGTTCAAACGTTTTACAATCCGTTTCTTCTTGTTTGTCCGCTTCCTCACCTGTATGACTAACTACGTAAATTTTATCTGCTTCACATTGATTACCATGAGCCCAATGCACACAGTTATTTACTTCACATAATACATCTTGTGCCATATGCGTCACCTCCTCTTGCTACTATTTTGACCAAGAAGAGATAAAGCCATACCAAAAGGACCTTATGAGAGGTCTTTTTTCGCATGCTTGTTAGCAAAAGCCTATTTTGCCGAGAACAGTGTATCTAACTCTTGAATTTTAATGTTCCACTTAATTCGATCGATTTACCCCTTTTACACAGAAGAACAAACACGATCTTCTTTTTATGCGTCTAATCCGCCTTCTTATGCTCTTCACTTCTCTTTACCTGCTCATGCATCGTACATGTTTCGAAACAACAAAGAGGCGGACTCACATATGAGTCTGCCTCCTCCTATATTTATTATAAACCTGCTTGCTCTTTTAAAGCAGCTGCCTTATCTGTTTGCTCCCATGGAAGCTCAACATCTGTACGACCGAAGTGTCCGTAAGCAGCTGTTTGCTTGTAGATAGGACGACGTAGGTCAAGCATTTTGATGATGCCAGCTGGGCGAAGATCAAAATTGTCACGTACTAAAGTAACGAGTGACTCTTCTGATACTTTTCCAGTTCCAAATGTATCAACCGAAATCGATACAGGATGTGCTACCCCAATTGCGTAGGCTAATTGAACTTCACACTTATCAGCAAGGCCTGATGCAACAATGTTTTTCGCAACATAGCGAGCTGCGTATGCACCAGAGCGGTCTACTTTCGTAGCATCCTTACCTGAGAATGCACCACCACCGTGACGAGCGTAACCACCGTATGTATCTACGATAATTTTACGTCCAGTAAGACCAGCATCTCCTTGAGGTCCACCAATAACAAAGCGGCCTGTTGGATTAATGAAATATTTCGTATCTTCATCAATTAGTTCTTTAGGAACGACTGGATTGATGACATACTCTTTTAAGTTGCGTTGAATTTGCTCAAGCGCTACTTCTGGATGATGTTGTGTTGAGATAACGATTGTGTCTACACGTAATGGTTTTCCAGTCTCGTCATATTCAACCGTTACTTGTGTTTTCCCATCAGGACGTAAGTATGGAAGAATTTCCTCTTTACGAACTTCTGTTAAACGGCGAGCAAGTTTGTGACTTAATGAAATCGGAAGAGGCATAAGCTCTTTGGTTTCATTATTTGCATAACCAAACATTAAACCTTGGTCACCTGCACCAATTGCATCAATTTCTTCTTCTGTCATTTGACCTTCACGCGCTTCAAGAGCTTGGTCAACACCTTGCGCGATATCAGCAGATTGCTCATCAATCGATGTTAAAACCGCACACGTTTCAGAGTCAAAACCATACTTAGCACGTGTATAGCCAATTCCTTTAATTGTTTCACGAACAATTTTAGGAATATCTACGTAAGTGCTAGTTGTAATTTCACCAGCAACTAATACAAGACCTGTAGTAACTGATGTTTCACACGCCACGCGTGCGTTTGGATCATTTGTTAAAATAGCATCAAGAATCGCATCTGAAATTTGATCACAAATTTTATCTGGATGCCCTTCTGTTACAGACTCTGACGTAAATAAACGTCTACTTTTAAATTCTGCCATGTAAAATTTCCTCCTTTAAACACTGCTACATTCTTAGCATGTGTCTTTCTTTGAGACGGCACTCATGTCCCACCGAATGGGAAATGCTTCCTGTACAGCGTATAAACGATAAAAACCCTAATCCATAGAGGAAAAGGGTTGAATGTTTACCTTTAGCCTCTTATCGTTCAAGGCAAATGCCTTGCAGGTTAGCACCTTTTCACTCATGGCTACGAGTGTTGGTTGCTGGGCTTCTTCGGGCCTGTCCCTCCGCCTACTCAGGATAAGAGTATCCGTTCGACGCATATCATATCGCACATGTCGATTACTGTCAACCTGTCCACTAAAATAAATGACCAAATTAATCCAACACACACTAAAATCCATTTTACTTGAATCATCAAAAGGCGAGCCTCTGCCTTTTGATGATTCGGACCTTACACGTAATGTTAAGGATAGTATCTCAAACAAACCATTTTTCATTCTTTATTTAATAGGGTGTATCGTCTCTTTGTGCCGGATAGTTCTCACGATTTCTACGCCTTTCTTCTTCCCTGCGTAGACGTTCCTGCTCTTCTTCCTGTTCTAGTCTCGTCTCTTCTCTTATCTCCATTTTTAATAGTTCATTTTGATTATCTCTAGGCTTCACTTGGCTATAAACACCACTTGCCATCAAGCCGATAATAAGGGCCATTAACACCTGTTCCCCCCACTCTCTAGGAATAAACCAGAGAATTCCTGCTATCCCTATCGCTAAAAGGGCTCGGTACTTATTTTCGACACCAAATGCATTTCCTAGCACAGTCACTAAAGCGGCTACTACAGCTGAAACGGTCGCAAGATCTAGCATCGATACTTGATCCACACAGAACGCCTCCTTTTCCCTTTACCTACATCCTATGCAAGCAATCGACATTTAGGAACATCTCCTATGAGACTCGTGCGATAAGGGGATCCGGACACTTATTGATCTCAATCCCATTTCAAGCGCCTCCTTACGCTATTTCGTCACCCTCCTTTTTTCCAACGTCATCTTTAAGCTTCTAGCCTCTCTTTCACTCCCTACAGAAAAAACATAGGTAAACACATTTTCTTAAAAGAACATGTCACACTCAAAAAAAAACATTAATAGTATAGACTATTAATGTTAATGTGTTATACTAATAAACAAGAATTATAAACTAAAGGTAACAAATACTTGTTATGGAAAGGGTTTTGTGACAATGAATACGATTAGCCTACAATCGGAGTTAGAGAATTTAGTGAAACAGAATAACGTACAACTTAATCTACCAATCTCTTCTCTTATCGAAAAATCTTTAATGCGCGGAGAAGGAAGCCTAACGTCAACAGGTGCACTAAGTGTTGAAACAGGTGCCTATACAGGACGTTCCCCTAAAGACAAATTCATTGTCAATGAATCTAGCATTACTGACAAAATTGAGTGGGGACCTGTTAATCAACCGATTGAAAAAGAAGTGTTTGCAGCGCTTTATCAAAAAGTGTTAGAACATTTAGGAAAAAAAGAAGAGCTTTTTGTTTCAGATGGCTTTGCTGGGGCGGACCAAACTTATCGTTTACCTTTAAAAGTCATAAACGAATTTGCTTGGCATCAAGTTTTTGCCCGTCAGTTGTTTATTCGTCCAAATGGACTAGAAGATAAAAGAGAAGAGAACGCCTTCACGATTGTATCTGCCCCGACCTTTAAAGCAGATCCTGTAGTGGACGGGACACGTTCAGAAGCGTTTGTCATTGTTTCTTTTGAAGAAAGAGTCGTGTTAATTGGTGGGACTGAATATGCCGGTGAAATGAAAAAATCTATCTTCTCTGTGATGAATTTCTTATTACCAGAACAAGATGTTCTTTCTATGCATTGTTCTGCTAATACCGGAAGAGAAGGTGATGTTGCTTTATTTTTCGGCTTATCAGGCACAGGAAAAACCACTTTATCAGCTGATCCAAATCGTTCATTGATTGGAGATGACGAACATGGGTGGTCTAGCAATGGCGTATTCAATATTGAAGGCGGTTGCTACGCAAAATGTGTGAACCTTTCTCAAGAAAAGGAGCCACAAATTTGGAATGCCATTCGCTTCGGTTCTGTTTTAGAAAATGTCGTTGTTGATCCGCAAACAGGTCAACCTAATTACGATGATATTTCTTTAACTGAAAATACACGTGCCGCTTATCCGATTGAGTTAATTCCAAATGCTTTAACACCAAGTGTATCTGGACATCCTAATACGATCATTTTCCTTACGGCTGATGCCTTTGGAGTCCTGCCTCCTATTAGCAAGTTGACTAAAGAGCAGGCTATGTACCACTTTTTATCAGGCTACACGAGCAAGCTTGCAGGAACGGAGCGTGGCGTTACCTCTCCAGAGGCAACTTTCTCTACTTGCTTCGGGGCACCATTTCTTCCTCTTCCAGCGGCACGTTACGCTGAAATGTTAGGCGAGAAAATTGATCAACATGATGTAAACGTATACCTTGTAAACACAGGTTGGTCTGGTGGTCCTTACGGAGTTGGAAATCGAATGAACCTAAAATATACTCGCGCTATGGTTCAAGCGGCTTTATCAGGTGAGTTACGTTCTGTCGAAACGGTGACCGATGAATTTTTCGGATTACACATACCTACTCATTGCCCTGGTGTTCCTGACCATGTTTTACAACCTCGCGACACATGGGAAGATAAAGATGCCTATGATGCAAAAGCGAAAGAATTAGCTACCAATTTCAAAGATAACTTCTTGAAATTCAACGCGGTCAGCGAGAAAATTAAAAATGCAGGCCCACAATAATGAAATCCAAGCTAGCCACTGTGTAAAAGCAAGTGGCTAGCTTTTTTACGCGGTATTGATCCTTCTACGCTTAATCACGCTTTGATAGCCTTGAATGAGTTGAGCAAATACCTCATCCCACGACTGCATCAAGGCATACTGACGTGCTTGATATCCGAATTGCATTCGAATCGTTTCATGTTCTAATAAAAAGCACGTCTCCTTTGCGAAGGATTGTACTTGCTTCCTTTCGCATAACAATCCGTTCTCGCCGTGTTTTATTAAATGTTTGACCCCACCAGCATTTGCCCCTACAACAGGTAGACCAGAAGCCATCGCTTCTAACACTACGTTTCCAAATGTCTCAGTTGAAGAGGGAAATAAAAAAACGTCACTTGACGCATACACGTCGGCTAATTCTTCCCCTTCTAAAAAACCGGTAAAGGTAATTGGTTTATCGTTCGTTTTTTCCGTTAAAGGCTTGAGGAGAGGTCCGTCTCCTACAATTAAGAGATGAGTATCTTTTTTTATGTTTTCAGGTAACGTTTCAAAGGTTTCAATTACTATATCGATATCTTTTTCAGGGGCAATTCTGCCAACAAATAATAAAACCTTTGCTTCTTTAATTTGATATTTTTGTTTGATCTCACTTCTTTTTCGCTCAGGAGTATAGAGCCCGTGATCGACACCTCTTTTCCATAGATCAATGTCTTCGTGAACGCCTCTTTTCAACAATTCACTTTTCGTACTTTCGGAAGGGACAAATACTTTTTCAAAAGGTCGATGAAACCAAATCATATATTTCCAAAGCCAGTGCTGAAAAAATAGCGCATTGTAATAATTTAAATATTGATCGAAATGGGTATGGTAAGATGCCACCATTGGTATATGATGTTTTTTTCCGTAGTAAAGTCCGCAAAGTCCTAGATTTAAAGGGGTTGCTACATGAATGAGGGTTGGTTGAAACTCTTCTAAAGTTTGATTGATTTGTAGAGGGTTTAAGAGGGTTATTCGACATTGTGGGTAAAGAAAAAAAGGTATACTAGCAAAACGCTCGATCTGACGAACACCAGGAACAGTCGCTTTTGTTTCAGGCGCAAAGACACGAAACTCCATTTGATTCTTGGCTAAATAACGAGTCAATCTCTCCAGCGTTTTGGCAACACCATTGATTTCAGGTGCATAAGTATCGGTGAAAATTGCCACTCGTACCATCCTGTTCTCTCCTTTTTCGGTAAAAGTTGTTTTATTTAACTTTACGAAAAAAGAGCGAGGTTTTTTACAATATTCTTGTAAAGGTTACGTTAAGTTTCTCACAAAAAAGCTATATGATCGTTACAAAAAATCAAAAGAAATGTATTATAATAAAATTATTATACCTAACGAATTGGGGTGTTTACGATCAACCGTTTTGTTAACTGGCTAACCGTTTACGACAACCGAATGTTCATGCTCATAAATAAACAATGGAGATGTCGCTTTTTCGATTTCATCTTACCCAAGTTAACGCACCTTGGAGGAGCTACCTTTTCATTATCGCTACTGTTTCTTCTCATGATCTTTTTTACAAACTCTGTACGTGATTCTGCTTTCGTTGCCCTTCTCTCCATCGTGGCAAGTCATGTTGCTGTACAACTCATTAAAAAACTTTCTTGTCGCAAACGTCCTTATATTATTCTACCTGACGTGCATACATGCCAAAATCCATTAAAAGATTATTCTTTCCCCTCAGGCCATACGACTGCGACCTTTGCTATAGCTGTTGTATTTTCCATTTATTATCCGTGGCTAATGCCTACTTTACTCCCGCTTGCCATGCTTGTTGGTATTTCAAGAATGTACCTTGGGTTACACTACCCAACAGATTGTATCATTGGTGCTCTCATTGGAACCGTTAGTTCCATCGTTATTGTCCTTTTGTTATCCTAGAAAAATAGTACTACTGTCCTCCCCTACGAGGTGTAGGACAGTATTTGATGAAAGACAGCTTCTGACTGTTCTTCTGTCACTAAATGACCTGTTTTCTCATAGATGACTAACTGTGCTTGAGGCAAATCTTGCACTAGACGTTTTCCAACTTGGAGGGGCACGACCTTATCCTCTTCTCCCCAGATTAAGAGTACTGGCTTTTTAATTTCCTTTAACTCTTCCTCTGTTAAATCCCCTTCTCGGTACCGAAGTAAACGCATAAGTGCAACAGGGAACCCCTTGTCCCTTAAGGGAGCAGCAAATTCATTCATCAGCTCATCTGTAATGAATTCATGATTATAACACACATTTTCTAAACTCTTCTTAATATCTTTTCTACGAATATAGTGCTTGACCCCATACTTAAAAAACGGGAGATAGGAACAATAAATGAGGGAACGACGTGCTCGTTTTACATAGCCAGAGCTACAAAGCAAAATTAATTTAGATACTTTCTCTGGAATTTCCCTAGCCGTATTTAGGGCAATCTGACCACCCATTGAATGGCCCACTACAATTACATCGTTTAGGTTAAAATACTTAATACATTCAGCAACCACATTCGCATAATTTTTATAAGAATAAACAAATGACTTCGATTTTTCACTTTTTCCAAAACCAGGTAAATCGATTGCCACGACTGAGAAGTGCTTGGACAACAACGGAATCATTCGATGATAGGTGTAGATGGAAGAGACAAATCCATGAATGAGGATGATAGGTGGCTTATGATTCAAGATGTATTCACAATAAACGTTTACATCACAAAGTGTAATCGTCTTTTTCTCAAACCGTTCCATCGCAACCAACTCCTTATAGATTGATAACGATAGTATTTGTCACAACTATTTCCTACATACCAATCACATTCAACCATTTCTCTTCCTTTTCATCCATGCCGCTGCCTCTGATAAGATTTGCCTCTGATCTGAAGCTGGAAAGTGATGGCCGAACTCATCATAATACCAACACTCCGCCTCTCGTCCCGCATAACGACATACTTGTTCTAACATATATGCATGCTTAAATGAAACATGTTCATCTTTAACTCCATGTATAATTAAGACATTTGCTTTCATCTCTTCTAAAAAAAACAAAGGAGTTCTCCACCGATAATGAACTGGATACTTATTGGGTGTCCCTCCAATGACACGCTTCATCATCCTTCTTAAATCCACTCTTTCCTCATAGGTAAGAACCATGTCTGTCACTCCGTTCCAACAGGTCACCGTCGCTGCTTCAGGTCTTGCCACAGCGGTTAATAGCGCCATCACCCCTCCTCTTGAAAAGCCAAGAATGTGTAGGGAGTTCAGGTCGACTTTTTCAAAGCTCGCTAACAAATCAAAAGCTGAAAAAGCATCCTCGCGATCCTCTCCACAAAAATCTTCCTGGCCTTCTCCACCTTTGTTCCCTCGATAAAAAGGGGCCACTACCACCATGCCTTCTGCAGCCCATTGAATGACTCGTTGAATACGAACCATCCCTACGTTTTTTATGCCACCGCGTAAATACAACAATCCAGGCAACTTCTCTCCCCATGATGGGACAGCCATATAGCCTTTCACCTTTAATCCATCGCTTATATAAGTAATTAAATAAAGCTGAATCTTTGGATGAGGGGACGGAATTCTTTGTTTTTTAATCAGACGTTTCATTAAAATAATCCTTTCTTCCACTGTAGTTTTTTTCCCATTGGAATAGTCCTTGTCCGTTTAACGATTTAAATATGGGCAAACACACATTTTTATTCTCCAACATACACTATCACATCCACTTATAAAAATTTAGGAGATGAAGACTATGAAGCTTGTAAAGAAAGCATTTCTTTTGCTCTTATCACTCGTTCTCATTGTTGCCATTAGCGCTTGTTCGTTTGGAGGAAGTAACAAAGAAACGATCCGCGTTTCTGAAGTAACAAGATCAATTTTTTACGCTCCATTCTATGTTGCTATTTCCCAAGGTTTCTTTGAGGACGAAGGAATCGATCTCGAGCTGACGACCACTTGGGGTGGCGATAATACGATGACCTCTCTCTTATCTGGTGGAGCTGATGTTGCTTTAGTAGGAGCAGAAACCACTATTTATGTTTACGCTCAACAAGCGACGGATCCTCCAATAAACTTTGCTCAACTGACACAAACAGATGGTACCTTTCTTGTCTCACGTGATCAACTCGATTCTTTTGAATGGGACGATCTAAAAGGCAGCACATTCCTTGGGCAACGCACAGGCGGGATGCCGCAAATGGTTGGCGAGCACGTACTCAAACAACATGGGATTAACCCGCATTCTGACCTTAACCTTATCCAGAACATTGATTTCGGAAATATCCCAAGTGCCTTTGCTTCAGGAACTGGTGACTATGTTCAATTATTTGAGCCACAAGCTTCTCTGTTTGAAAACGAAGGGATCGGTCACATTGTCGCTTCCTTTGGAACTGAATCTGGAAACGTTCCTTATACCGTTTTCATGGCCAAACAAAGCTATATTGAGAAGGAAGAAGAAAAACTAATTGCGTTCACACGTGCCTTAACGAAAGCTCAACTATGGGTCGATGAGCAACCCGTTGATGTTGTAGCTGAAGCGATCGTTGACTTTTTTGAAGATACGGATGTCGAACTTGTTGCTCAAGTAGTTGATCGTTATAAGTCTCAAGGTTCATATGCCACCTCCCCACTTCTTCAACCTGAGGCATGGGAAAATTTACAGCTGATTATGGATGAAGCTGGTGAGCTCCCTCAGCAAGTTGATTATACAGAACTAGTGAATACGTCTATTGCTGAGAGTGTACTAAAATAGGAGGCAGAAAGCTATGTCCACTTTAACATTATCAAATGTCTCAATGGGTTACGTTACAAAACGTGAAACGACTTTAGCTCTAGATTCCATTTCACTTTCAATCGAGGATGGAGAGTTCGTCTCCATCCTCGGCCCAAGCGGCTGTGGAAAAACGACTTTACTTTCACTCATTGGAGGTCTTCTTTCTCCTATATCTGGTCAAATTACGCTTGGAGATCAAGAAATAAAAAAGTCCAATGCAGCGATTGGATATATGCTCCAGCAAGATTATTTATTTCCTTGGAGAACGATTGAAGATAATTTAATGCTCGGTTTAAAGATCCGGAGAACATATAGCGAATCAACTAGAAGAGATGCGTTGAATTGGCTACAGCAACTCGGCCTTGGAGATAAAAAAGATTTATACCCTAATCAACTATCTGGAGGAATGCGCCAACGAGTCGCCCTTGTCCGTATGCTAGCCACTAACCCCTCTCTCATGTTACTTGATGAGCCCTTTTCCGCACTCGACTATCAAACGAAATTAAAATTAGAGGACCTAGTTTTCCACACATTAAAATCCGAGAGAAAAACAGCTATCCTCGTGACTCACGATATCGGCGAAGCCATTGCCATGTCTGATCGTGTCGTTTTACTTTCTCCTAGACCTGGACGAATTCATAGAGTCTTTGAAATTCCAAAAGACATGGCAAACATTTTGCCATTCGATGCCAGACAACATCAACATTTTAATGAGCAATTCCAAATCATTTGGAAGGAGATGGAAAGACTTGCAGCAGCAACTTGAAACACTACACAAAGAATACATCACCTCACTTCGGCGAGAACGTAGACGCGTTCTAACTGTTCAGCTTGGAATTTTGCTCTCCTTCTTTGCATTTTGGGAGCTTGCAGCTAGACAACGTTGGATTGATCCATTATTGTTTAGCATGCCTTCTCGAGTTTGGGACCTTTTATTTACAAGACTTAGTGATGGTTCTTTATTTACCCATGCTTCAGTAACTTTATTTGAAACGTTACTTGGGTTCATGCTAGGAACTGGAATCGGAACCCTTCTTGCCGCCGTATTGTGGTGGTCTCGCTTTATCTCAAAAGTGTTAGATCCTTATTTAGTCGTCTTAAATTCAATGCCCAAAGTCGCACTCGGTCCCATTTTAATCGTAGGACTTGGACCAGGTTTTACTTCGATCATCGCTATGGGAGCTCTTATTTCCGTTATTATTACAACCATGGTCGTTTATACGGCGTTTCGGGAAGTAGACTCAAATTACCTAACTGTCATGAATACGTTTGGAGCTTCCAAAAAACAATCATTCCGCTTTGTCATTTTTCCCGCATCGTTACCGACCATCATCTCCACATTAAAAGTTAATGTGGGATTAGCCTGGGTCGGTGTCATTGTAGGAGAATTTCTTGTCTCAAAGCAAGGACTCGGCTATCTAATCATCTATGGTTTCCAAGTATTCAATTTCACCTTAGTGATTATGAGCCTATTAGTAATAGCCATCCTAGCCACGATCATGTATAAAGCAGTCGAACTAATGGAAAAACGACTGCTAAAACGATTTTAGAGATATAAAAAAAGGTCGCACTTCACCTTTTTTTATATCTCTAAGCACTGAGCGTAGCCGCTGCCTGCCTTTAAGCCCACTCCAAGCGCTCTTCTTGGCGTGGGCGCGTAGCGTGTGGAGTGCGTGGAGCCCAGTGTCACTATTTTCATCAAAGTTTCAATAAAACTAAGCCAAGAAACAACTATATCAGTTGTTTCTTAGCTATCTGTTTTAATGTGTAGGGAAGGACCTCATCTTTCATGACGAAGCTAAATGAATCGTTTTCCCTTATATTAGCAGGTAATTCCTGTAGTAAAATCGGTCCATCTGTTTCGAGGTACGTGCCCTTCTCCGTTAGAGAAGAGATTTCAGCAAAATAAATAGCTTTCTGAAAGCTAGTACGATCAGATCTCACCTCATACTGACCAATGAAATGCAACGATTTGATGGTTGCACCTGTTTCTTCCCAGACTTCACGTTCAGCTGCTTCTGTTAAACGTTCTCCCTCTTCTACTTTTCCACCAGGGAATTCCAAGCCTCTTGTTGAATGGTTCGTTAACAACCATCTATTTAAATACCGACACACAATCCATACATGCTTAGGATCTGATGTACATTCATTAGGTTCAAATGTTAACCTAACCTCGCAATTGTGAAAATCCTTAAAAAGATACATGGTCTCAGCCTCTCCCTTAATCTATATCATCAGTATACCGATGATTTTAACGAAGCGAAACACTTATCCCCAAGTTGGTTTCACAGGATCTTCTGGTTTGATTGCCAGAAGAACGATCAAAACAGCGATAACGCATAGGATGGAATTTGAAAAGAACATAAAGAAATGGGATGTCTTCATTAAAACAGCAAATAGTGGAGGTCCAGCAGCAACGCCAAGAAAGCGCATGCTACTATACAAAGAAGAAATTGTTCCTCGCTGTTCCATCTCAATTCCTTCCGTTACTAATGCATCTAAACAAGGAAGGGCTATGCCAATTCCGACACCGCTTGCGAAAATGCAAGTTAACAACAAATAAATATCTTTCGAAAACGATACAGTAAAAATGGCTAACGTCAATATTACTAAACCTGTAACGGTGAACCACTTCATTTTTTGTTTGTCTTGGCCGATTACTTTCCCCGTTGCAAAGGAAGAAAAACATAAAGCGGCAAGTGGGATCGCTAAGATAATCCCTTTTTTTATTCCATCTATTTGATACTCATCTTCAAGCATGGTTGATAAATAGAAGAGAACGCCAAATATAACAAGCATTAAGATTCCACCAATTACAAAAACGGCATACAACCACCGACCTTCACGCTTGAATATAACTTTTGTATTTTTGAAAAACTGTTTGAACCCAACGGCTTCGCCACTCATTGGTGCCTCTTTCACTAACAAAAGCATCGCCAGAATGGAGATTAAGCATAGAACAGGAATGGAGAGAAGCGGCATATACCAAACAATAAGAGCGAGTGCGGCTCCTAAGATAGGGCTTAACACCTTCCCCAATGTATTTGCAGTCTCAATCATACCTAACCCTTTACTTACATCTTTTTGGTCTGGATACATATCACCAACTAGTGGCAATACAATTGGCATGGCTCCAGCTGCCCCAATCCCCTGTAAAACACGACCAATAATCATAATTCCATAAGGGCTTTCCATTTGCCAGCCAGCAAATCCAGATATAAAGCCACCCAACCCAGCCAGGATTAAACTTGGAATAATGACTTTCTTTCTGCCAATATGATCTGAGATATAACCTGCGATTGGAATGCAAATAATAGCGACAATGGAGTATACCGTGATCAACATACTTACTTGGAACGAACTAATGCCAAGCTCTCTTTCAATTTCGGGTAACACCGGTATAAGCATTGAATTTCCTAACGTCATCACTAACGGTATTGAAGAAATCGAGAATATCGCCCACTTATCTTTTTCTTGCATGTAAGGCTCCCCCGTTCCTAACATAAAAAATAATTACTCTGTTAGTATGAGAAACACTTTACGGAATATACCTTAAGAAAACGGTGCAACCTTCTTTTTTAGAAGCAGATGAACCGAATAAAATGTTGTATCCTGTCGATGACCTTACAATGAATGCTGCAAATTCATTTTCTTTATCAAGCAAAAAAACATCCAAAAAATGGATGCTTTTTCATTTTACTGCAACTTATATAGCCCACTTTCTTGGATGGATCGGTAGATAGTATTTAACGCGGATGTAGGATGTGCAGCTAATGTTTCCATTTCATTTCTAAATGCTTGCACTAGTGCTTCATTTGAAAAACCACGACCCACCAAATCCTTTAACACATCTTCAATAATATCATCTTTCTTTAACGCAAGTTTCGCCTCCAACAAGATACTTATCTTCTGATCCGTTAATTCAGTTATGCTTTGAACACTTGTAATCATAGCAGCAGGATGGTTATCTTTACTGGTAATAACTACATCCACTAATATATGTCCCTTTTGAGTTTTAACATCTTGAAAATACTTTTTGTACTCTTGACTAATCACAGCCTCGATATACCACATTTGTTTTTGATTTTCCATGTTAATTATGAGTCCGTCTTCAATAGGTACCATTTTTTGATGGACATTCCCATCCTTACCTTCAAGCAAACTGAGAGAATAGAGCTTAAATGTTTTCATACGTAATCGCTCCTTTCCTTTTCATTTATTATAAGCATACACATGCCCTTTTCACAAAAAAACAATTAAAAAAGATTTCCTAACTAGCTTATTGAAGTAGCTATTGTTAGAAAATCTAAAACATTCTCTTTATGAACTTTTAACCCTTTCAAAAAAGGTCTCATAATGCTTTTCTTGAATCCACTTAATGAGTTCCACTTCTTCTCGTGCTAGTTCTCTCCCAAGCTTACATTTACATTCATTTACAAGTTCCTCAAAAAGGTTTTCAATCGGCATAAAGTAAATGTCTCCTTTGTCGATTATTTATACGAACGTGTGACTCATACTTTTTGGATATATATGTCTTTCTATATGAAAGGAAAAATCCCCTTCTACATCTTTTATTTATACTGGCATTTTTTTCTTTTTTCTAACATGATTCGTTTGGCGATCGAGAATTTCTTCTTTTAATAATTGAATAAAGTCCTCTTCAAGGTTTAATGCCATTGCTTGTTCATACGCTTCTAGTAACACAGTGTATTCCAGCCTATCCATTTCCTACTTTCACCGCACTTATAAAAAATTTAAAATCCACGCTTATCATAAGCCCTTTTAATCCGCTCTAATCCTTCTTGTAATGTTGCTCTTGGACAGGCTAAATTAATTCGCTCAAAACTCTTTCCTTCTTCACCGAAAATCGAACCAGGATTTAAAGCCACTTGTGCTTCTTCAATCAGCCATTTCTTTCGCTCTGCTGGTGTTAATGGTAACTTAGAACACTCTAACCATAATAGATATGTGCCTTCAGAATCCATCACTCGTAGCTTAGGCATATGCTCTTCTACATATCTTCGAACATATTGAAAATTAGCTTCAACATAAACCATTAACTCATCTAACCATTCTTCTCCATGATTATAAGCGGCTTCTGTTGCGACTTCTGCAAATGAGTTTGTCATGTTGGCAAATGAATTCGCCAAATGGTTTCTTAGTTTCGTACGCAACTCTTCATTTTCAACCACCACATATGAAGTTTGTATTCCAGCTAAGTTGAACGTTTTACTAGGAGCTAAACAGGTGAACGTTCGCTCAGCTGCCTCGTTGCTCACAGATGCAAATGGAATATGTTTTTCACCATTAAAAAGTAGATCAGCGTGAATTTCATCGGATACGACGAATAAGTCATGCTTTTTACAAATTTGAGCTAACGCCTCTAGTTCCTCTCGTTTCCAAACACGACCAACTGGATTGTGAGGGTGACATAGGACAATCATCTTTGTTTTTTCTGTAATTACAGACTCTAGATGCTCTAGATCCATGTCATAATGATCTCCATCAAAAGCAAGAGGATTTCTGATAAGTTCACGATTATTTTTATTTACCACATCGTAGAACGGGTAATACACAGGTGTTTGGATGATCACCTGATCACCAGGCTCCGTAAATGCTTGAATAATATAACTGATTGTCGGGACAATCCCAGCTGTATATATAAGAGTATTCGTATCTATCGTCCAATCGTATCTTCGCTTTAACCAACTTTGAACGGCTTGATCAACGGTTTCAGAATGTGCAGGATAACCGAATATCCCATGCTCCACTTTTTCATGTAGCGCATCAAGTACTTCTTGCGGTGCTCGAAAATCCATATCCGCTACCCACATCGGCAAAAGATTTTCACCACCGAAACGTTGTTTGGTCATATCCCACTTCAAAGAATCTGTTCCACGTCGTTCAATTACTTCATTAAATCTTTCACTCACTCTTTACACTTCCTTCCTAATTACACACTACCTCCATTTAATTCTGTTGCCGCATTTAGGTCAATACTAACTATTCTACAGTTTCACCTTTGATTCCTTTGCATTTGACAAATTTCTTTAATCAAATTTTCATTAAAAAATAAAAATTCCAGCTATACACAAGAAAATGATCCATAATTCTTTGTGCAATCCTTTCCTCTCTTAGCTTTCGTTGTAAAATAGTAGCTTGGAGTTTGTCAATTTTACAGCAGTGAAAATAAAGCTGCAAGTTCAAAATGAAAAGAGTTGAACTATAATCCCCCATGCAAACCATGCAAAAAAGTTAAATCTGTAGAGCTGCTAGACTCCTCTTGTAGCAAAAAAATCAAGATAAAAAGACAAACACTAAAGATCATTGATGTGAACGGACTTTGTTTTTGCTCAAACCACTCCGACCCCCATTTCTGTTTTTCATATGTCCGTAACTCGACTAACCATTTGAATAACCTCCATTGCCTACCACTCATATCAAGCCAAATGAAGGTCGCATGAAGACCATTAATAAATATAATCAAAAAATACACAGGGTTAAAGATTGAATTAAGGTACATCACAGCTAGAAGAACGAGAATGACCGACAGCGAAAGAACATTGACCAGGATTTGTTCATTTCTTCTCCATTTATACAACTCCAACTTCGACACCTCCATTAATCTTGAAATAACCTTACCATAACCATTCGTATAAGTGGGGAATACAGGAATATTCCTCCATTATTTAATCGAATTTGAAACAGACATCTACACTTTCTTATGATAAGATGAGAAAAGTAAAAAAGTACCCACTTTATTAGAGGATAGGTGTTTTACATGAGTGTGTTAACGGTGAAAAACTTAAGCCATGGCTTTGGCGATCGAGCCATTTTTCATGATGTGTCTTTCCGGTTACTAAAAGGAGAGCATATTGGTTTAATTGGAGCCAATGGTGAAGGAAAATCAACATTTATGAATATTATCACTGGCAAATTAATGCCAGATGAAGGAAAAGTAGAATGGTCGAAAAAGGTCCGTGTTGGTTACTTGGATCAACACACGGTTCTTGAACGTGGAATGACGATGCGTGATGTGTTAAAAAGCGCCTTCCAATATATGTTTGATTTAGAAGCGGAAATGACATCGATGTATGACAGGATGGGTGATGCTACTCCTGAACAGCTTGAGAAAATGCTTGAAGAAGTCGGAATCATTCAAGATACATTAACGAATAACGATTTCTATACCATTGATGCAAAAGTCGAAGAAACAGCACGTGGACTCGGTCTAGACGATGTTGGACTTGATCGTGATGTAACTGACTTGAGTGGTGGTCAACGAACGAAGGTGCTACTTGCCAAATTACTATTAGAAAAGCCTGATATTCTTCTTTTGGACGAGCCTACTAACTATTTAGATGAACAGCACATTGAATGGTTAAAACGGTATTTACAAGAATATGAAAATGCCTTTATTTTAATTTCTCATGACATTCCGTTCTTAAATAGCGTTATTAACTTGATCTATCATATGGAAAATCAAGAACTTAACCGTTATGTCGGTGATTATGAGCATTTCCAAGAAGTCCATCAAATGAAGAAACAACAACTAGAAGCAGCTTATAAGAGACAACAGCAAGAAGTGGCCCAGCTTAAAGACTTCGTTGCTCGGAACAAAGCACGTGTTTCCACTCGAAACATGGCGATGTCACGACAAAAAAAGCTTGATAAGATGGACATGATTGAGCTTGCGCATGAAAAACCAAAGCCGCAATTTAACTTTAAAGAAGCTCGGACAACGAGTAAGCTTATCTTTGAGACGAAAGACCTTGTTATCGGGTATGATGAACCGCTTTCTCGCCCTCTTAATTTAAAAATGGAACGCGGACAGAAAATTGCGTTAGTCGGTGCGAACGGAATCGGAAAAACAACTTTACTTAAAAGCATTCTTGGGATCAATCGACCTGTCTCAGGTACAGTGGAACGCGGCGACTATCAAGAAGTAGGTTACTTTGAACAAGAAGCCAAGTCACCAGACCGAACGTGCATAGAAGAAGTGTGGCAAGAGTTCCCTTCTCTTACTCAAGCGGAAGTTCGTTCTGCGCTTGCCAAATGTGGATTAACAACGAAGCACATTGAGAGTAAAATTGTCGTTTTAAGTGGTGGAGAAAAATCAAAAGTAAGACTATGTAAATTAATTAACCGCGAAACGAATATTCTCGTTCTAGATGAACCGACCAATCATCTAGACGTTGACGCTAAAGAAGAACTTAAACGTGCCCTAAACGCTTATAAAGGTAGCATTCTTCTCATCAGTCATGAACCCGAATTTTACCAAGACGTTGTGACAGAGGTTTGGAACTGTGAATCCTGGACAACCAAGCTCGTATAGAAAGCCCTATGATCAGACCCCTCTTCTAAGAGGGGCCTGATCTCATTATGTCTAAAAGGAGGCTCAGCCATATGAACGATATTCCCTTTATTGCGGTAGAAGGGCCGATTGGAGTCGGAAAGACTTCACTAGCGAAAGCCATTTCTGCTCATTATCAATACCATCTTTTAAAAGAGATCGTTGATGAAAACCCATTCCTAACAAAGTTTTATGAAAATATTGAGGAATGGAGTTTTCAAACAGAGATGTTCTTTCTATGTAATCGCTATAAGCAATTAGAAGATATTAAACAAAAGTTTCTAAATAAAAACATCCCAGCTGTAGCCGATTACCATATTTATAAAAATATCATTTTCGCAGAACGTACCCTTACAACTGATCAATATGCCAAATATAAAAACATCTATGATATTCTAACAGCCGATATGCCAAAGCCAAACTTAATCATCTACTTGCATGCCAGTCTCCCTACTCTTCTTAGTCGCATTGAATTAAGAGGCAGAGAAATGGAACAGAAAATGGACCCCCGTTATCTCAAACAACTATCTGCGGATTATGAGACGGCGATGTCTAACTGGGCTACCCTATATCCTAATACGCCTATTATTCGGATTAACGGTGATGAATTTGATTTTGTAAGAAATCCAGACGATTTAAAAACCATCCTTTCTATGTTAGATCATGAATGGCCAAAAGGAGCGACATGTTTTGAACCTACGCGCTAATTACAACATCCCAGAAAATGCTATTATTACCATTGCCGGTACGGTTGGAGTCGGGAAGTCAACGATGACTAGAGCTCTCGCAAACGCACTTGGCTTTCACACATCATTTGAAAATGTCGATCACAACCCTTATTTGAACAAGTTCTATGCGGACTTTGAACGTTGGAGCTTCCATTTGCAAATTTATTTTCTAGCAGAACGCTTTAAAGAACAAAAGAACATGTTTGAGACTGGTGGTGGATTCGTTCAAGATCGCTCCATCTACGAGGATACGGGGATATTTGCCAAAATGCATGCTGATAAAGGAACGATGACAAAGGTCGATTATGAAACCTACACGAGCCTTTTTGATGCGATGGTTATGACACCTTACTTCCCACACCCTGATGTATTGATTTACCTTGAGGGAAGTCTTGATCACATCATTGGACGAATTCAGGAGCGTGGGCGTGAAATGGAGCAAAACACTCCAACTGCTTATTGGGAAGAAATGCACGGCCGTTATGAGGAGTGGATTTCTCAATTTTCATCCTGTCCTGTCCTTCGTTTGAATATTCAGGATTATGACTTGATCAAAGATGAACAAGCAGTAGAATCGATTATTGCTAAAATAAGTAATACGATCCATTCGAAAACCTTAATCTAGATTCATTCAACTACTCAATCTTATCAAAGGCTTGCTAGTAAATAAGCAGATCAAGCCTTTGTTTCATTTTGATAATGAAATATACGAAAATTACCATGTTAGAAGACAAAAAATATCCGCCCTTAAAGCAAGGCGGATTAGTTAAACTAACATTTAATTAAAAATATCTTTCTCTGATAAGAAACCATCTTTTATCACGGTTTCTTTTATATTGCTCTTTGTAACTGAAATAGGTTCAAGGAGAAAAGACGGAATTTCCGCTTTCCCGTTGTCAACGGTTTGATTGGTTTCTACCGTCTCTTTTGTGGCGACTTGCATAACTACTGCTGCTGCTCTTTTGGCAATTAGATCAATTGATTTATAAACAGTCATCGTCTGTGTCCCATCGAAGACTCGCTTCACTCCGTTTAATTCTGCATCTTGACCAGAAACAGCGCTTGAACAATGATATCCCTCCGTTTGTGTAAGATCTAATTATTGAACAAATAAAGGCTTTTGTATGTTAGTTACTAACATTGTCAATAAAAAAATTTGTGCTATCAATCTTATGTGAATATATGTAGGTAACCTTTACCTACATATAAATTTGCAGCTTTTTTCGTTCATGATAAAAAACAACCGAACCTTTAGGCGGCTCGGTCATCGTCATCTTCATCTTTTTGGTTCTTTTCTACAAAATAATAAACGCGCGGTAAATGCTGAAAGCGAAGGTACTCTTGCAATAATGATCCTCCTACAAATGCGACCATTTGCCAATCAATTGCCTTTAGCATAGCACACCCCCATATCGAAGCATATGTTCCGATAGAGATGTCCTATTCCGCCCTACTCTGCTTCGGATTAGACGGCCTTTTATAAAAATATTCACCGGCCTGTACAAGTCCTCTTTTTGATTCAATCACTTCAATACTATCTTCGGCTTTGAAATCAACCCATTCAAACAATTCTTCAATGAGTTCTTGCGCCTCGTCAAACCGATTCCGTTTAAACAGCTTAATGATTTGACTGAGCTGTTCTCGGTCAATAATCTTTACCTTTGTAGCAGCGGCTAATTTCCGACACGGCTCAGAGGCCTGCTCAGCAGAGGTGATGATCAGCGCTTTTTCTGCTAGATAATAGGCTTGAGCGGTATAAATTTCTTGAACCGCATCAAGACCAAGCTTTTCTGAAAGTCGTTTCGCTTGTACAACGGTTAACTGACCCGTTCCGTCGCGAAAAAGCAAATCAGCACCAAAATCTCGGCTTTTTTTTGTTAAATACGTCTCATAGCCCAATGCTTTGATCAACACATACAAGTACTCTTCAAACTCATGACCTGTCATTTGATCGATGTCCGAAAGGGTAATTTTCGCGACATCAAATCTTCTTTTTCTTTTAAATTTTAGAACAATCGCTACTACAATTAATCCAGTCATGATGCTAAGTAGCATGATTCCTATAAAAAAATAATCAAACAAACGCTCTCACCTACCTTTCGTTATTTCATCTACTCCAAAAGTTGTAGATATGTTCATCCTAGCTCTCGATGTCCGATTTATCTTCTGACCGTAAAATGAAGGTATCAAGTGAACAAAGGAGCTGTCACAATGAAACATTCAAACGTTATGATGATTACGGGTGCATCTCGAGGTCTTGGCAAAACCCTAGCCCTTTATTTTGCAAAGCAAGGTACAAACCTAGCCATATGCTCTAGGAACGCACTGGAGATCCAGGCGGTTCAAAGAGAAGCCGAACAATTAGGTGCAGAAGTCGTTGCAGTCACAGCTGATGTCTCTAATCAAGCTGATGTAGAACGGTTTGTATCCATTACGGAACATCATTTTGGACAGATCGATATTTTAATTAACAACGCTTCGATTTTCGGACCTGGTCCTCTTTATTTAAGCGATTATCCAGAATACGAATTTAAAAAGGTTCTAGATGTCAATCTTCTTAATCCCTTCCTTGTTACAAAACGAGTCTTACCAGGAATGTTAGCAAGAGGTACTGGGAGTATTATAAACCTAACATCCGAAGTTGGCCAAACAGGTTATGCCGAATGGGGAGCTTATGCTGTCTCAAAGTTTGCTGTTGAAGGCATGACGCAGGTGTGGGCAGATGAACTAGATTCAACCGGCGTACGGATCAATTTAGTCGACCCAGGTGAGATGGATACGGTTATGCACCAAATTGCTGTTCCTGATTGTGATTATGAGCTGGCTCAGCCAAAAGACGTAATTGATGTATTTAGTTATTTAGCTTCAGATGCTGCAAAAGAAATAAACGGACAACGTTTTCAAGCTCAAGCGTTCTCAAAGAAGGAGGAAGCAAGATGAATCATTTAGCTTACCCTTTTCAAATTCCTTCAACCTTACATGCAGACACACCTGCTGAATATTATCTTAATAAAAGAGAGGCTGTGAGGTTACTTGTTCAAGACCGATTGAGCGGTGAATGCTTTCACCAGTCATTTGTGAACTTAGATCGGTACCTTCAAAAAGGAGATGTGCTCATTTTAAATAACAGTCGAACGATACCAGCTGTCCTCTATACAGTTAACCAAGTTGAAGTTCGGCTTGCAAGAAAAGTCACATCCAATACATGGGAAGCCCTCATTATTGGTACCCAACCTAATATCGGTGACACCCTTTCTTTTCCGAATCATGTGAAGGGACTTGTCATGAGGAAGAATCTAGAAACCCCTTTGGTGAGTATTCAATTTTCCGTTAGTGGGGACGACTTCTATGAGTTCCTCTATCAATTTGGTTCTCCTATCAGGTATGAGTATATTAAAAAGGAATGGCCGATTGATGCGTATCAGACCGTGTTTAGCTCCGTACCAGGTTCTATTGAAATGCCGTCTGCCGGACGCGCTCTTTCCTGGAAGATGCTCGCTAAATTACAGAAGGAGGGGATTGAAATCGGGTTTATCCAGCTTCACACTGGTTTGAGTTATTACGGGGATAATCGTTGGCCAGAGCCATCCAAGCATCCTGAGCGTTTTTCTGTTTCTAGTGAGGTTGTAAATCTTATTGAAGCAGCCAAAGCGAGAGGATCGAAAGTCATTGCAGTGGGAACGACGGTTGTTCGTGCTCTTGAAAGTGCGGTAGATGCCAATGCTGTGCTTCACCCAGTTACTGGGGAGACGACACTTCATATTAAGGAAGATTCTCTCTTACATGTCGTTGATGGTTTATTGACAGGCTTTCACGAGACTGAAGCGAGTCATCTTGACATGCTCTCTGCTTTTATCCATTCAAGCCATTTGCTCAGCACTTATCAGGAAGCGATTCATCAAGGGTATTTATGGCATGAATTCGGTGATATGAATTTATTGCTGCGTCTGGATCAGTAAATTAAAATTCCATCATATTGGCTTTTATGTCGAGAGCTTATCTGAAGCAAAGCAGCTATTTGAGGAACAACTAGGCTGGGAGTTTGATCGAGCTTTTACCTCTATGAATGAAGAAATGGTATTCTTGAAAAAAAGAGAGACGAGAGTTGAACTGGATCAGCGACGAGGAGACATCCGTTCCATACTTTCATATCGCCTATGAGGTCGCGAATTTACAACCATACTTACTTCCCTCTTGTAGAAGGTCCTTATGAGATAGATACTTGGAAAATCGCTTTCTTTCAATTCAATGGCCTACTGATTGAATTAATAGAAAAACGTTAAGAAGAGCGCTCGTTTCTACAAGCGCTCTTCTTCCAATTTAAGTTTAATTATAAATCGTTCCACTTGAAGGAGTAGAATACCAGTTCCAGAAATCTACACAGCATCTTCTTGCTTATTAAGTTGATTCTGGTCATGTAATAAAACATCTTGCCCCTTTAGCTCTTCATCTAGTAAACTTTTACAATTAACACATGTTTCAAGGTGCTCTTCCATTTCAACTTCCTCTTGTGTTTTGAACAATCACCCTATATAAGCATTCCATTTTAAACTTCACCCATAGTCAACGAATGTATGATAAGAAACCTTAAATAACCAAGGCTTTATCTTCCTCTCCCTGATAGCTTTCTAAATAAAGGTAGGCCCGGGTAGAATGTCTCTTGAACAACATCCTCGCTCAATTGTTCATGTTTACAAAGGGAATGAACGATATAAATCCTCCATATAAAGCAGGTAAATTTGTTCTAAATCTAAATTCTTTCTCATCGAAACCTCCTTCCCTACATCCACGGTTTCACATCGAAAAAGTTACATAAATTTCAAAAAAAAAAAACGGCTTAGCCGTCTCTAATCAGCAAAATCATTTTTGTTGATTCATTTCTAAATGTATAGTTAAATGGGTTCGACCTTTATTTCTTCTTCAGCTGATGTTTTAACGCAAAAACAGCGGCTTGAGTTCGATCTGCAAGCTCAAGCTTTGCAAGTAAGTTCGACATATGTGTCTTTACTGTTTTTTCAGAAATGTGAAGGTTTTCGCCAATTTCCTTGTTGCTATAGCCCTTGGTCACCTCGATCAGAACATCACGTTCTCTTTCTGTAAGACGGTTCAGACGATTCTGTTCATTGGTATATGTTTTTGATATCCGAGTTAATAGGTGCTTCGTCACTTTCTCATGTAATCTATTTTCTCCATGATAAACGGCTTGAATGGTTTCAACTAATTGCTCTGGTTCAATATCCTTCAGCTGATACCCAAGCGCACCAGCTTCTAGAGCTGGAATCACATGATCTTGGTCGGTAAAACTCGTAAGGATAAGAATAACAGCCGTTTCATCCATTTCTATTATCTTCTTTGTGCATTCAATTCCATCCATGACAGGCATATCTAAATCCATAAGTACGAGATCAGGTCGCGCTTGTTTATACTTTTTAAGGGCTTCTTCTCCATTACTTGCTTCAGCGATCACTTCAATGTCTTCCACTGTCGCTAAAAAATAAACAAGACCTTTTCTTACGACATGATGGTCATCTACAATTAAAATACGAATCGGCAATCTTCCTACCTCCATTTCTCTTTTTAGTTATTTGGAATGATCACCTTTACGCTTGTTCCTTTGTTTCTATTACTCTTCCAATCAAACGTCCCTTTTTGCCCTTCAACTCTTGCCTTCATTCCACTAATACCTGTTGATCTTGGGTGGATCTGCTCATTTAGTGTCGCTCCACAGCCCAGGTCTTTTATCTCCATCTTCACATGTTCTTTCGTTGCTTCAATCGAGATCATCGCCTCTTGCACACCGCTATGCTTCTTCACATTATTTAACGCTTCCTGCGCGACTCTCCACAAGCATTCCTCACTCGATTTAGATAACGTTAGCAACCCTGTTATTTTTACTTGAACGTCTACTTCAAGTAAATGTCCATAGTGCTTTAAAGCATGTAACATGCCTTCCTCTAGGTCAACTGATCGTAGCTGATAAATTAACTGCTTTAGCCCTTTTAATGCTTCTTGGGATAAATCCTGAATAAAAGCAAGTGCCTCGCTCGTTTTTGCTTCTGACGTTTGCCTTTGTGCTCCTTTTGCTGTTAAGGAAATAGAAAACAGCATTTGATTCACGGAATCATGTAAATCTCTGGCCAAGCGATTTCGTTCATCAACGCGCGCCATTTCCTTTTTTTGATCAGCTAAACGTTCTTTTTCAGCTTGTATGCAAATGTGGTGAATGAGCTGTTCAGCCAAGTCCTGGTCTTGTTCATCACTATTCTCATCGTACATTTTTACTTGTACATGCGTTTCACCAAAGACTGTTTCTGTGCTCCAGTTTTCTTTTCCCTTTGTGTCACCCATGGCTATTTCACTATCGTTTACAGAAAGAGTGAACCGTTCCCAAGCAAAAAGATCAACTATTTTCGTGGCAGTCATTTCAAGGTTATTTTCTTGTTTTTGTAGAAACGAAATGAAGGTACCAACATATTCAAGTAGCCTCGCTCGTTTCTGTTCAATCTCTAATAACTCCACTCGCTTAACCGTTGCCCCGATTTGGTAAGCCACCATCTCAAGCAAATCAAGTTCTGCCTCCGTAAAGTGTAATTTGTTGGGAGAGGCCACATTCATTAAACCAAAGGATTCTGTTCCTGCAAAGATCGGAACCGTTGCGTGGTGGCTAATTTCTCGGGTTTCTCCCCACTTCTCTTTTTTGACGCGTTCTAACCTTTGACATTCCATTATATTCACGGCTTTTTGTAAACTACCTTTGTAGTATTTATCCTTACACCAACATCCACCTTCACATAGAGGTTTGTTTTGATCAAAGCTCAGTCCAGCTGGTAACCCAAATGAGGCTGCTAATGAATGGTGGCCAGCTTGATCAACAAGAAAGATCCAGCCACTCTCTAGCTTGGTAACTTCTAGAACACTTTCGAGAACATATTGAAGCATTTCCTCAAGCTTCATTCCTTTGTTCAGTGTTTTCGAAATGAGTCTTAACGTTTCTAAGACGGAATCCGTCGCCATAGGCCCTCTCCCTTTTTCTTAATCGTTATCTGTATCGTACCTTAGAAAGGTTCTATCGAAAAGTCATAATTACATATATATTCCAACTATGGACATACTAAAGACAAAATACTGTAAAGGGGTTCATTCTGATGGCAAAAACGCGTTCTACACCTAAGGGAAGATTCATTCCGATCTACCTTTTCTTAATCACATACTTACTTGTTCAATTATATCATTACGATTTCACTATATTTGGTTTTACCTTAGCTACCTTGTTAACCTTCACTGGGATTTGGTATTGGTTTAAAGAATACAAGCTAACCTCCCGTTACTTGTCAGCGGAGTTTCTAAATATTGATGAGATACCGGACAAAGATTTTCAGAAACTACTCGTTCCTATTTTTCAACGACAAGGTTATTCTGTTAATAAAATGAAAGAGAATTACAGATCAAAGGCCGACTTGGTTCTCCGCAAAAAAGGGGTAAAAGCTATTGTGTTTGCCAAACGGCAAACGAGCAATATTGGTTCTAACTTAATTAAAGATGCATTGGCCAGTAAACCGACCTACCAAGCATCTAAAGTCATTGTTGTGACTAATCGTCATTTTACAAAAGCAGCTAAACAAGTTGCGCGAGCAAATAAAGTCGTCTTGATTGATAGGGATTCATTGGACGCTATGCTTGATGCTTACCTTGAACATAAAAGAACCCACCGTTTCATTCAACGTGTTCGAACATTGTTTATGAATGAGGAAATGAAAAGCGGTTCTTAAATAGGCTGATTTTTAAGAGGTCGTCAATTTGTTTTGACGGCCTTTTCTTCGTTTTTTCGACAGTTAGGGCTTCTTGCAGGTACTCTTAGATCTCTGATTACTCTCTCACCACTCATCTTCCTTTGCTTAACAAGTTATCATTTCTGCTTGTACCGAATACGATTAAGAAAAGATGTTTAGGAGGGAAGAACATACATGCTTCGTTTTTCTTTTAATTTATTTGCCATCATTTTCGTCATAAGTATGAATTATTTAGCAAATGCTTTGCCTTTTAATCAGCAAACAACTTCTGAGATTTCGAGTCGATTGGTTGTTTTATTTACGCCTGCTGGTTACGTATTTGGGATTTGGTCTTTCATTTACATCCTTTTACTCATTTGGGTCATTCGACAACTTTTCAAACGACATTCACCGGTTTATAAAGCCGCGACTCCCCTATTTACTTTAAGTTGTTTTCTTAATAGTTTCTGGTTACTTGTATGGCATTATGAATATTTCATCTTATCCGTTGTAATCATGATCTCGTTACTGATTACGTTAAGCATATTGTATATACGCATCAAATCTCTAGCTATTCATTTCTTTGATCTGTTTCCATTTTCCGTTTATCTTGGTTGGATTAGCGTGGCAACGATCGCTAATATCAGCTATGTTTTAGTTAAAATCGGTTGGGATGGCTTCGGAATCTCTCAAGTGACTTGGACCATTTTTATGCTTATTGTGGCATCCGCATTAGCTATTTTCTTCCGCTTACAAAAAGGGGATGTCGCCTATCCACTAGTTCTCATTTGGGCTTTTATCGGTATAGGAGTAAACAACCTTTCCACTTACCCATTTGTCTCCTTTGTCGCTTTCTTTCTTGCAACCATCGTATTTGTTTATGGCATCTTTGGTAAGCGAAAACAGATAACCGTTTTGTGAATGGTTATCTGACCGAAAAAAACAGGAAAGCAGTCTACATATAGGGCTGCTTTCCTGTTTACATTAACGCTTTTAGTTAAATTCTCTTTTTAACCTCTCCTCTAATCGATTCAATAAGGGAATCTGATAAATTGGCAGGGAAAGATGTCCCTCTCTCAAAAACCCACGTATTGATGATTTCAAGATCAGCTTTATCAAAAGTAATACTATACTCTTTATCATTGTAACTAAATTCAGCTGTTACTGATTCTTCTCCAGCAAAATGGTCATCAATGATCATATCTTTGATTTGATATGGTTCCACTACACCATCTCCTTTTTGTTTTATAGAATGAACCTTTAGTCTGATGAATATTCTTGAACACTCAAATGGTTTTAGCTTTATCTAATTTCCTCATCCTTTAAGTTGGACGCTAAACTTAATGAGGCGATTGTATAACGTTACAACAAAAGGGAATTATGTTCATGCAATTAATACTACATTCATTCAAATTCCAAGCTCTTTCACTCAACAGCCTAGACCTCGATTTGTTTCATAACTCTCGCAGGATTTCCCCCCACTACTACATTGTCTCCTATATCTTTCGTTACTACTGCACCAGAAGCGATCACGACATTATTCCCTATTTTCACTCCCGGGTTTATAACCGCTCTCCCACCAATCCAAACATTGTGACCGATCGATACTGGTATACCGTATTCGGCACCTGAAATGCGCTCAGTGGGATTTAGTGGGTGTGTAGCGGTATAGATATGTACACCTGGTGCTATAAAGCAGTTATCGCCAATGTTAATCTCACAAACATCTAAAAATACACAATCGAAATTAGCATAGAAGTTCTCACCCACATGTATGTTGTACCCATAATCACAGCGAAACGTTGGTTCTATGTAAATATGGTTTCCAGTAGAACCGAACAATTCGATTAGTAGTTGTTTTCTTTTGTCTTCCTCTGTTTCAAGGGTTTGATTGTACAATCTTGTTACTTTCCTTGCATGTAATCTTTCTTGAACTAATTCAGGATCAGCCGCCTGATACAGTTCTCCATTCAACATTTTTTCTTTTTCCGTTTTCACTTTCCGTCTCCTCCGTACTAATATTCGGTCTTAACATATTCCCTCTATGTTCTATCCTTTATCTAATCAATGACCTTCATCCATGAATATAAATGATGCACGGAAATTCCTTGATAGCCATCTTCATTTTTATAAGAGGAGTGAGTTTTTTTTATAAAGCGGTTTAAATCTGCTTCTTCTTTTTCAGCAAAGGTAATAGACCACTCCTCGCCGTCTAAACTCTCTGTTTCTAAGGTCAAGACGATCTCCATATCCTTAAATTGATATTCTTTAAAATAAGGAGCGACGATGGCATGTAGTCCATTTTCTCCTTCTAGTTCTGTTCGGTACGACATGATGACAAGCGTATTTATGTATGGACTCATCCAATCAAGTAAAGCTTGATCATCGATTTTTATCTCGTTAAACCAAAAAGGAATCGCCATTTCAAACGGAATTCCTAACTTCGCTGCAAAAGTGGATCCACCCCGTATGACTTCCTGGTAGCCGCGAATAAGAAATTCTTGATCAGTCTCCCATTCCGCAAGTAGATAGGGCTCAATATCTAGCAACAACCCTGAAAATCTAGCTGACTCCTTCACCCCAGTCTGGTAGTCTTTGAGCCACTCTAATAAAAATTCCAATTCATCAGTGCTATAGACCCAGTCCTTTGCCCCATCAATGGCAAATACCGCAATCTCTTTGGAGCTCGCCTCGAGAATCATTGCTTCATACTGTTCCATTGGTAGATTGCGATCGATCTGAACATAAAGCTTCGTGACCCCTTTTTCTTCGAGAAAAGAAAAATAAGCTTGCTGATTGCTTTGAAAATCTCTTGTATCCCAAACCCAAGTCGATTGAATTTGAGGATTTTTATTTAAATAAGAAGCCACAACCACTCCCCCAAAAACGATCACACTAGCGAGTAAAAAAAATGATATCCGTTTCAAATTGATTCTCCTTCTATTTGTTTCATTATACTGGTAAACGGAATGTTTTTCTAATAGGGCAAGAAGAGCACATGGGATTACATCCCCATGTGCTCTTAAGTCAAGCTTCCTACCTGATCTTCGGCCCCGCTTCTTCAATATAAAACGCCTCAATATCTTCTATTTTTACATGAACGGTTCCATTTTGGATTTCACTTATTGAGTTGGCCTCAATATTTATTAATAAAAAATCATGCATAACTGTCACAATCGATCCAATTATGACAAAGGGATAGGCCTGAATGAGTAGAAAGACTTTTTGTCCTGTACTTCTTGATAATGTATCGATTATCACTTTTTGGCGAACGCTTCCGCTTGATAAGTTCGGTTTACTTTTCATTTTCCTGGTCCTCCGTAACGAAATTGGAAATCCGCTCAATGGGAAAATGGAGAGGTGTTTGAAATCGATAGTGGTTCCGCTCCGATAATATCAACGCTACAGGATCTAACGTAATATACCCATTCGTCACATGAACGACCTTGCCACTAAAAAGAGGTCGAACTTGCTGATTTAAAAAAGTGATTTCGTTTGCTCTAAGCGTTATCTTTATTTCTTTTCCGAAAACATGTTGAAACATGATATTCATAGCGTGAATCATTTCTCCCGCTCTTACTTTATATTGTTGGAACATATTTTTTCCATGTCCTATTTGGGAAACATTAGACCAAAACAAATCTTGCATATTCCTTTCACTTACATTCGGTTTATAAATGAGCTGATTTTCGTTATTCTTCATCCTTCCACCCCACTCCACTTAAAAACATATTCGTGATTAGTTTATGGTGGAACGGCCTAAAAGGTTATCTATTTAGGCGCTTTCACTAGAGAGAAGTCTTTCCTTAAACAAAACATAGCCCTAGTTCTGAACTTCAGAATTAGGACTATGCTAGAATAGTTTGTTAACTTACGTTATCGGTTGTCGCGTCTAGATACTGCTTTGTTACATTTACATCAGAATGACCTGAAAGCTGGGCTACCATCGATAAATCTACCCCTTTACGAACTAAGTCATGGCAAAACGTATGACGTAGTTTATGCGGGTGTATATTATATTCTTGTTTGAGCATGTGCTGAACGGTTCTTGTGGCGATGCGTTTTTGATAGTTAGATACGAATAGCGCATCATGATCATCGGTTCGTGACGTCAGATAATCATCAAGTTTAATCACAAGTTCTTTTGACAGCGGAATCATCCGCTCATTTCCACTTTCAGACCTTACCATTACCTGTCCTGTTTGGCTTTTAGCATTTAATTTAATATCTTTTTTATTTAACTGACATAGCTCAGAGACACGAACGCCTGTGTATAATAGCGTATAAACAATGGCTACATTCCGTTTACTTGTGTCTTTTTTTGCGCGACTTAACAACTCTTGCAGTTCTGCTTCCTTTAAATAATCTGGAGCGACGTAATCAATTCTTTTATTTGTTCGTTCAACCGTATCCGTCAACTCTGGTAATGCAATGGACCTGGCAAATGTGTTTATTGTATTGAATATTTTGTTAATAGTTGATACACTTCGTTTCTCAGCTTCTAAGAAATAAATGTATTCTTGAATATCATCCTTAGTAAGATGTGTAATCATTTTCTCGCGAGACTCTAACCAACAACAAAATGAATGGATCACTCCACAGTAGGTCTTGATTGTATTCTCGGATCGTCCTTTTTCAGAGAGATAGACAGCAAAAGAATCAATCACGTCTTTTGTGGTTCCAGCGCATTTTTCATCCAAAATGATTCCCCCCCCTAACTACTCAAACTATAAACTCTGTCAAGCACAAAGTCAAGTTCTGCGCAATAATTTTTATGGTAATTTCACCCTTTTACACCATTCACTTGATTTTTCAGGTTATGCTTGTCATTTCCTCCTATGATATAGTTAACAAGTAATAACTTAATTAGGAGGAAAAAAATGAGTACTCAATTAACAGCCTATATTGGCACTTACACGAATGGTGAAAGCAAAGGCATTTATCGCATGACGATGAATGGTTCAACTGGAGCGATTGATCAGCCAGAGCTTGCTGCTGAGTTAGATAACCCTACATATTTAACAGTAAGCACGGACAATAAGTATCTTTTTTCAGTCAAAAAAGAAGGCAACGAAGGTGGTGTCGCGGCTTATGCCATTCATGAATCTGATCAATTACAATCTTTAAATGCTCAATTAGCAGCTGGGAGCCCTCCTTGCCATGTGAGCTTAGACTCTACGAACAGATTTATTTTTACAGCTAACTATCATCTTGGCACAGCCGTTTCCTATCAAGTGACCGACCAAGGTGAAGTTTCTCCAGTTATCTCAACCATTACTCACGAGGGTAAGGGTCCTCATGAACGTCAAGAAAAACCTCATGCGCATTATGCTGGTTTAACGCCTGATGAAAAGTATCTTTGTGTAGTTGATTTAGGAACAGACAAGATGGGGATCTATCAAAACGAAGTTGGACAACTTTCGCCACATAGTGAATTTACATTTAAACCTGGAACAGGTCCAAGACATATTCAGTTCCATCCAAACGGTAAATTCGCTTATGCAAACGGAGAATTAAGCTCTGAAGTCATTGCTCTAGCGTACGACTCCGAAACAGGCTCATTTAAAGAAATCCAATATATCAACTCCCTTCCTTCTAGTTTTGAAGGAGAAAGTATCGGTGGTGCTTTAAAAATCTCTCCCGATGGAAATTTTGTTTATGC
Organism: Halalkalibacter alkalisediminis; assembly: GCF_028610705.1. Lineage (GTDB taxonomy): Bacteria > Bacillota > Bacilli > Bacillales > Bacillaceae_D > Halalkalibacter > Halalkalibacter alkalisediminis. Next base: position 18,923 of record NZ_JAQQWT010000009.1, on the reverse strand, counting down.
GTCCAACCGTGGTGATGACAGCATAGCTGTCTTTAGCATTGATGACCAAACGGGCGAACTTTCTTTAGTAGATCACACATCTACCGGTGGTGAATTTCCAAGAGATTTTACAATTGATCCAACTGGCGCCTATTTACTTGCTGCCAATCAAAACACAAGCAACATTGTCCAATTTTCAATTGATCATACGACTGGAAAGCTTACAAATACAGGCGTTGAAATTGATGTACCAAATCCAGTATGTGTTGTTTTTCTAAATGCTTAATCGTTAATGAGGTCTGTTCTAAGGAAACTTGGAACAGATCTTTTTCTCTTTGATAAAACAACTAAAGACTTTTCAACTCCCATATTTACGACGTTTTACAAGAGAATTGATTCAACTATTTCTATTATCCAAACCTCGAATTTATTCTCATTCTAGAAAAAACAACCATATGCCTGTTGGCTCTCCCTCCCCCTCTCAAATACGAATAATTTTATATTGACAACCTAATATCGTATGCTTTATCATTCATAATGTTGGATTTTTAACAAAGTTCTATAAAAACGTTCGTATATCCTCAATGATATGGTTTGGGGGTTTCTAGAAGGAACCGTAAAGTCCTAACTACGAATGGGTACAAATTTTTTTTGTGTACCCATTTGTAGTTAGGACTTTTTTTCATGCAAAAATAAATAACTGTGATGGAGGCTTACAATGGAAAGATTTTTTCAATTTAAGGAACACGGGACAAATGCAAAAACAGAAATCATGGCTGGAATTACTACATTCTTAACAATGGTTTACATCGTGATCGTCAACCCAGCGATTCTTTCTTCGGCAGGAGTGCCGTTTGATCAAGTATTCATGGCCACCATTATTGCAGCTGTTATCGGAACATTATATATGGCTATTTTCGCGAAATATCCGATTGCTATTGCCCCAGGCATGGGAATGAATGCTTACTTTGCAAGTGTTGTCGCGACACATGGAGTTTCTTATCAAATTGTGTTAGGAACTGTTTTTCTAGCAGGTCTTTTATTCATTCTTTTAACCTTTACGCCGTTTAGAGAAATGCTTATCAGATCCATTCCAAATTCTCTTAAATTCGGTATTACTTCCGGGATCGGCTTATTTATTGCTTTTATTGGCCTACGCATGGCTGGGATCGTCGTACCAAACCCTGAGACACTCGTGACGTTTGGTGATCTTCATAATCCGATTACGTTGCTCACGATTTTTGGTCTTTTCCTTACGTTAATTTTAATGGTGCGAAACGTAAAAGGTGCCTTATTTTTTGGAATGGTCATCACCGCAATCGTCGGTATTTTCGCTGGCCTACTACAATTTGACGGAGTGGTCTCTCCGCCTCCAGCTCCCGTTTTCTTTGATATGGATATTGCGGGTGTGTTCACGTTCGGATTATACACCGTGGTGATTTCCTTCTTGCTCGTTACGATTTTTGACACGACAGGAACGATGATCGGTGTCGCCGAGCAAGCCGGCTTTTTAAAAGATGGAAAATTCCCACGTGCGAAGCCAGCCTTAATGGCTGACGCATTAGCGACTACAGTCGGTTCCACGCTAGGTACGAGTCCTTCAAGTGCCTATATTGAATCTTCTTCAGGTGTAGCTGCAGGCGGACGAACGGGTCTGACTTCCATTGTCGTAGCTGCGTTATTTTTAGTATCGATGTTCTTTTCTCCGTTCATCTCTGCCATTTCATCGTTACCAGCCATTACAGCACCAGTTTTAATTATCGTCGGTTGCTTTATGATGGAGGGTCTCGCGCGAATTGAATGGAAGAAGTTTGATGAGGCATTCCCAGCTTTCGCTATCTTAATCACTATGCCACTGACCTCAAGCATAGCAACCGGTATTGCCATTGGTTTTATCACCTATCCCTTAATGAAGCTGGTTAACGGGAAAGGCAAAAGCGTACACCCTATTCTCTATATATTCGCAGTGATTTTCATCTTTCAAATGATCTTTTTTCCTGCTCACTAACACAAACACAAAAAGCGTCACAACTGTTGGCGCTTTTTGTAAAACTTTTTAGAAAAAACGGGGAAAGATAATGAATGAATTCAAATAGGTGGTGTGAATATGCGTAAAAAAGTAGTAGATCTCAAGAATGAAAAATTAGACGCTAAAATAAAAGAGGAATTAGAGAGATTAACTTTCACGAAAAACCTCCGCTCAGCAACAGCAGAGGAATGGTATGTTTTTCTTCAACATTTTCATGACCCTCAAACGAAAGGAGCGGCCGGCAAAGTGATCATTCAATACGATCTGCAAGGCAACAGAGATGTATTCATTCATACAACGATTATTTATGACGATCCAAAGCTTTTTGAAGAATCTCATCATCAATTGGTCTATTCCATTTCAGATGAGTTGGTTAATCGTCTCGTTGGGTATGCTAACACCTTACTTTCCGTTCATGCCGGTGCAAACTCCTACCAAGCAGAGTATATTCGGTGAGGGGTAACTAAACGCTGACACGATAAATTAGATATCAAAGGTTAAAGGTTTCATCTCTATAAGTTCTCCACTCGATTTAAATCGGCCCAGTTCCTTTGCTGCTCTACATTCCTCATCTGTATCCCTAAAATCGCCGTTATACCCAAAATTATCATACTTCCCAACACAATTCCATTCCGTTGAAAGACCATCCAGAAAGGTTCTAAATAAAGCGGCCCAATGCTTCCACCAATATAATAAAAGATCAAATAAAGCCCTGTTGCACTAGCTTTAGCTGACACGGGTCGGCTACTCACCCAAGCACTCGCTGTTGAATGAGCAAAAAAGAAGCCAAAACAATTGAGAAGCAATCCACCGATAACAGCTGGTATCGTTCCAATTAACGTTAGGAGAAAGCCAACGACCATCACAGCAATCCCTATCTCGATACAGGTCGATTTTGACCATTTCGTGGCTAACTTGCCTGAGAGTGGTGAGCTAATCGTTCCGGCAATATAGGTTAAAAACAAAAGTCCAATTAAACTAGCGGGCAATTGATATGGCGGTCTGCTTAACAGAAAGGTCACATAACTAAAGTGACCAACAAATATCCCAAAATGAAGTCCGCCAATCAAATACGCCAACCTCAATTCTCTATTCCAGAGGTGAGAACGATAGTCTTTAAAGATCCCTTTCCAATTAAATTTTTTGCTAACAAATTGTTTAGAAGGACGAAGTAATACAATAAAAAAAATCAGGCAAATCAAGCTAACGAATCCCATTGCCATAAAAGCAAACCGCCAGCTGATTAAGTCCGTAAGAATGCCGCTAAATGCTCTCCCAAACATTCCACCGATCGTATTGCCACTAATATAAATACCAATTGCAAGAGAAAGTGCACGCTTCGAATACTCCTCACCAATATAGGCAACCGCTAAAGAAGGTAATCCAGCTAAAAATACTCCTTGAAGCACCCTGACAACGATGAATAGCTCAAAGGTTGGAACAAAAGCAGCTATAAACGTTGTAATTGTCGCAAGGGCCATCGTCACAATCATAATGCCACGACGTCCAACACTATCAGAAAAAGGACCGTAGAACACCAAAGATAAGCCTAGTGCTAATATAACTAGGGAAACAGTCATGTTAGCAGCGAGTGTAGAGACAGCGAACTCCTCGGCGAGAATCGGTAAAATGGGTTGTGTAAAATAAACATTTGCAAAAATGAAGAGAGAACCAATACTAAGGGCAATCGTCGTTTGCCAAAATTCCTTAGTCCGTAATTCAATCACTTGGAACCCTTCCTTTCTAAAAGAGAATAAGACCGGTAAAAAAACCGATCCTTCTCCTTTATTTAGAATAAGCCGTTAATTTCGTAATGATATGATCAATCACTTCATTTGTATAGGACGTACCACCGAGATCTCTCGTTTTGATTCCTTCTCCGATCGTTTCTTTAATCGCTTTCATTAAGAGCGAACCCAACTCATCTAAGCCAAGGTGGTCTAGCATCATCTTAGCTGTCCATAACTGACCGATCGGATTGGCAATGCCTCGGCCAATAATATCAGGTGCAGAGCCATGCACCGGCTCAAACATCGAAGGGTATTTGCCGTTAATATTGATATTTGCAGCTGGTGCAATTCCGATACTCCCCATCACAGCTGCTCCTAAATCAGTCAGGATATCTCCGAATAAGTTACTTGCGACAATAACGTCAAACTGATGTGGCTTTGAAACGAAAAAAGCGCAGAGTGCATCAATGTGGTTGCTCTCTGTTTGTATGCTCGGATAGTCTTTACCAACCTCTTGAAACACTTGATCCCAAAACGGCATGCTATGAACAATCCCATTAGACTTCGTCGCACTCGTCACCTGACCACTTCGCCTTTGGGCTAACTCAAACGCATAGCGAATCGTACGTTCAGTCGCCTTCCGCGTAAATACCGCATTTTGTATGGCAATCTCATCGTCACCACTATGAATTCGACCACCTACTTCACTGTATTCGCCTTCACTATTTTCACGAACAACAATAAAGTCAAAATCATTAGGGTTAGCAAGTGGTGAGTTCACACCATTAATGTATTGGGCAGGACGGATGTTAATCACTTGCTCACACTCACGCCGAATTTTAATGAGAAGTCCCCAAAGAGAAACATGATCGGGAACAAGCTTTGGATTACCAACAGCTCCTAAGTAAATCGCATCAGTTTGATGAAGTCTAGCCATCCCATCCTTTGGCATCATCACCCCATGCTCTAAATAATACTCACAGCTCCATGGATGGGTTTCATATTCAAACTTCACCCCTCCATTAATTTCGGCTAGTGTATCGAGCACTTTTAACGTTTCTGGGACGACCTCTTGACCTATTCCATCTCCTGGTATGACAGATAATTTTAGTTTTTGCACGAATGAACTCTCCTTTATCCTAATTCTAAACATGAAAAGAGATAGGCTCTAGTGTGTGCTAATACGCGATTGGCGTATTATTTAATAAACCAAAACCTATCCCCTTTCTTTAATCGTTTTTACCCTTTAAGATCTAAACTCAGATGGAAATACAGTTAAATCAATTCCCCATAAGAGTGGTAGTAAAATGTAGACCGCTAACGTAATCAAGACTACCGCTAAGATATTAATCCAGAACCCGTTTTTAACCATCTCAATGATTTTTAATTTACCCGATGCAAAAATAATCGCATTGGGTGGAGTTCCAACCGGTAGCATGAATGCACAGTTAGCAGCCATTGCTGCAGGTACCATTAATGCAAACGGATGAATGTTTAAAGCTAAACCTAGCGCTGCCAAGACAGGTAGGATCATCGTAGCCGTTGCGGTATTAGATGTAATTTCAGTTAAGAATAATACTAGAGTTGTTGTAAGAACGATAATAAGAATAAAATTAACACCATCCAATATCGTTAACTGACCACCAATCCAATCAGCTAATCCCGATTCACGAAAACCAGCGGCAATCGCTAATCCACCACCAAATAACAATAAAATCCCCCACGGTACATCTTTAGACACATTCCAATCTAAAATACGACCGCCCTTATTAACAGAAGGTATTAAAAATAATAGAACAGCGGCAAAGATGGCGATCATTGTGTCATTAAGGCCTGGTATTGTAATAATTTGCCCTTCCCATAAGAACGTTCTCGTAATCCACATAAAAGCGGCAAATAGAAACACCGTTAAAACAGCAGTCTCTTCAAAACTAATTTTCCCTAGCTTCTTCTTTTCGTTATCAATGAGTTCTTTTCCTCCCGGTAGCTCCTTTAACTTGATAGGATGTGCGATCTTCGTTAAGAACCACCAGCTACTGATAAGTAAAACGATAACGACAGGAGCAGCAAAGAATAACCAATCAGCAAAAGAGATTTGCACACCAAATAATTCCTGAACCGTTGCTGCAAGAATGATATTGGGAGGCGTACCAATCAATGTTCCAAGTCCACCAATGGTTCCAGCATAACCAATCCCAAAAATAAGTACTTTTGAAAACTTTTCTTCTTCTCCAGTTAAGTTTTCTTTGTTGTTTTTTAACGCTTGTGCTACTTGATACGTAATAGCCGTACCAATTGGCAGCATCATCATAACTGCTGCCGTATTCGAAACCCACATCGATAGAAAGCCAGTTGCCGCCATAAAACCAAACACAATTCGTGACGGACTTGTTCCAATGACAGAGATGATATTTAAAGCAATCCGTTTATGCAAATCCCATTTTTCCATGGCAAGAGCAATAAGGAAACCACCTAAAAACAAGAAAATTATCGGATTCCCATAAGCAGCCGTAACCGTATCTCCATTTAATGCCCCTGTAATAGGCAATAGAATAATAGGAAGTAGTGACGTCGCTGGAATCGGAATCGCTTCTGTGATCCACCAAGTTGCTACCCACAATGTGGTCGCTAGAACCATTCGTCCCTCATAGCTGAGTCCCTCCGGAAAAAAGAATAATAACACCGCCATAAACAAAAGCGGTCCAAGAAACAACCCTACCTTTTGTGGTGTTCGATAACTCGGTTGCTTCGGGCTCTTCTCGTGCTCCTTCTGTTCTTGAACGACCGATTCTCCCTTTTTACCTGATCTCATTGGTAAAGAAAACAAAAGTAGTTTTTTAGATTGATTATGTGAATTCCATAATTGATTCCAAACGGAAGTCATGCTTGCTTTCATTTTAATTCCTCCCTACTTGTAAAGAGCGCTTACGCTTCTGATCAAAACTCATTACGTTTCAGCGCTCCTCCATCAGATGCTAGTTAAACATCTGTTTAATTATTCTGATTATAAAGCGCTTCCAATAAAACAACAATAAAAAGACCATACTGCTCTTTTAGGTCTTTTTGGTCTTGAGTTCTTTCAAGCAAGAACGAGTTCTAGTAAAACAAAAATACCCTCCACCATCACACGAAATAATGATGGCTCGGGCGTCCGACGCTTCCATATTTTACTTGCACTTGAATTTTCCCTGATTGTTCCAAATGGTCTAAATACCTTCTTACAGTGACTCTTGCCATCCCTAGCGATGTTGCGACTTGCTCCGCTGTTACTGGTTTTGGCTGATCAATCAGGTTCAACAGGATCTGTCTCATTGTCGTCTCACTCAAGCCTTTGGGCATGGATTGATCACGTTGTTGAATTCGCTTCATTTGATCGATATCTGACTGATTAAGGGAGCTTGAATCATTTAGTTTTCTTCTCATTTTCTGGTACGTTTCTAAAGCTGTCTTAAAGCGGTCAAACCTAAATGGTTTGACCAGGTAATCTACGGCGCCAAGTCTAAATACGTTCTGAACCGTCTCCGGATCTTTTGCGGCAGTAATCATAATCACATCACACTTCAAATCATTTTCTCGAATGGATCTTAATACATCTAACCCAGACATATCTGGTAAAAACATATCTAATAACACTAAATCAGGCTTCTTTTGAATAATTCCTGCTACGGCGTCACTTCCAGTCGTTGCCGTCCCACATAATGTAAAAAGGGTAACTCTTTCTAAAAAACTACTATTCACTTCTAACACCATCGGATCATCTTCCACTATAAAAACGTTAATCATGCTCTGTCCCTCTTCTAGTTATTTTAATGGTAATCTCCGTTCCATTATTCAGTTCAGACTCTACTTTAACTTCCCCATGATGGGCCATTACAATTTGTTGAACAAGAGCTAGCCCTATACCGCGTCCTTCCTTCGCTTTGCTACTAAAGCCATAAGTGAATATGTTCTCTTTATCAGAAGGGGAAATCCCCTTTCCATTATCTTTGACTTTAATATAGAGATGACTGTCATCTCCTTGTATGAAACAATCAACCATTCTGCTTTTAGCTTGCGGCCCAAACGCCTCAAACGCATTTTCAATCAGATTCCCAGTGATCGTCACAAGGTCTCCAGCACTATGATAGGTTCCCTTTAGATAACTAGCTGGATCTATGGAAAGAGTAATTCCTAACTCACGGGCTCTAGACCGTTTCCCTAGTAAAAGTCCAGAGAGCGAATAGTCTGTAAAACGCTCCTTTAAAAATAGAATCATACTTTCTTCATTTTCTGTTTCATCAAGAATAACGTCTAAAGCTTCATCTGTTCTTTCTAACTGAATGAGTCCAGCAATACTATGTAGCTTGTTCATATATTCATGATTTTGGGCTCTAAGGGCATCAACTAACGCTTTTACACCGGTTAATTCTTCAGCCAAGCGGTTTGCTTCTGTCCGATCGACCATTGTTAATAGTGTGCCAACCAATTTTCCTTTTACTTCAATAGGGTATAAAGAAAGAAGATAAGTCTTACCAAAAAGCACCACATTCTGATTGATCAACTGCTCCATTCGTTCCTGATTCAATTGCTGAACCAAACGTTCCCACGAATTTGGAAAAATATCTTTAACGTGTAAAGATTCCTTTTCGTTCCCGCCTTGTATGTATTGCCTTGCTAAACTATTCATAAAGGTAATCTGACCCTCTTCATCTACAGCAATGATTCCAATATCCATCGCTTGCATAACCGCTGATCGTTCCTCTGCAAGTTTGGCAATTTCATATGGCTCTAAACCAAATGTTTGCTTTTTGATATGATGAGCTAACAGAAACGAACCGACCAAGCCAATGAATAATCCCCAAAGAAGGGAGAAAAGTAGGTCGTTGCTGTAATCGGCAACGATGGAGTGAAAAGTCGGCGCTAAAATGCCAACAACGGCAACCCCTACTTGTTCGTCCCTGTCTTCAGTTAAGATAGGAACAAAAGCTCTAATCGCGTTTCCTAAAGTACCTTGTGCTCTTGATACATATTCCTTTTTTGCCAAAGCTTCTTGCTCATCGCCCCCAACAAACGCTTTTCCTATCAATTCCTCCGAAGGATGAGAATAGCGAATGCTATTCATATCGATGATGACGATATAATCGACATTGGCGGCCGTTCGTATATTTTCGGCAACCGGCTGAATTTTTGTCTCTCCGCCTTGTCTCCCAACATGTTCGCGAATATCAGGCATTTGTGCCACCGTTCTTGCAATGGCAACCGCTCGCTCTTCAATCTCTTTCTCAAAAGCATCGGTAATATTATTAACCATAATCCAGCCACTTGTCATGACCGAAACGACCACTACGACAAATGACATGATTACTATTTTTAAGCGTAAACTCATGTTCATTTCGTTCAATCCTTTAAGATCTTCTTTTCATTTTAGGTGCATGATTGCTTTTGTCTCGGCGATCGTACGCGAAATTAATTCTCCCACCGATTGATCTTTCGCTAATAATGGGCTCTGCCCCGACCAAAGGGACATGAAGTCCATGTTGTTTTCCTTCGCTGCTACTTGTCTGAGTTGTTTTGTCAATATATTTTGGATAGGGAAATCGGGTAGTTGATCCTCATACGCTTTCATTTCTTCGATAAATACATTGTTCAATCCCCGAGCCCATTTACCAGAAAAAGATCGTGTCAACACGGTTGCATCATCTAGTGCTTGTAAAATCGCTTTTTTATGAATCTCAGGGGCTCCGCTCTCCTTACATGTTAAAAAGGCCGTACCCATTTGAACTCCTTTTGCCCCAAGACAAAGAGACGCACTCATTCCTCTACCGTCCATGATACCACCTGCTGCGATCACAGGTATTTGGACTCGATCTACCACCTGAGGAATCAATGACATTAATCCAATCAAACTCTTACTATCATCCATAAAAGACCCACGATGACCTCCAGCTTCCGTCCCTTGAACGACCACCATGTCCATCCCTTTTTGTTCACTCAACATCGCCTCTTTGACATTTGTTGCGGTTCCTATTAACAGAACGTCATGCTCTTTTAAAAGAGATATCTGTTCATCGGTAGGCAGTTCAAACGTAAACGAACAAATCGGTACCTTTTCTTCCACGATGACCTTCAGTTGCTGCTCGAATTGTTCCCAAGCCAATTCCGTAGGTAACAAAGGCTTTGTTTCTGGTTGCAAGTTATATTTTTCTAAGTATGGCTTCAAGAACTGATTCGCTTCTCTTACTTCTTCTTCAGAAGTTCGAATGGAGCTTGGCACAAAAAGATTGACTCCAAAAGGTTTCGTTGTAGCCTTTTGAATTTGTTTAATTTGTTCACGCATTTGAAACGGTGTTAGATAGCCTGCCCCGATCATTCCGAGTCCGCCACAACTAGACACAGCGGCAACCAGTTTCGTTGTCGTTACCCCACCTGCCATCGGCGCCTGAATCAAAGGATACGTAATTCCTAATTGTTTCGTTAGCTCATTTTGCATGTTTACACCTCACCCATTTCTCTATTCCTTTCATTATAGAGGAACCCCCCTATTTCTAAAAGGTCACCTTTTTTAGTGGTCTAATTCTAAGAAAGGCTTTTGCGCTTCTTTTTTATTCCATTTTATGTTATATTGGTTTTATCTAATAGAAAGCGAGGGATGTCTTATGAAAATTGAAATGAAATTACGTTCAAGCATTGTGATACAGGCACAGCCCTCAAGTGAAGCTTTCTAATTGACGTTTCTTTTTATTGGATACGTATATTCACTATGGGCTGTGCAACAGGCCATGGTTTTTATGTACACAAGGCCGTTATTAAAGCGGCCTTATTTTTTTTATCCAATAGGAGGAACAAACATTGAATTTAGAACAATTAGGATGGAATGAAAGATTTGAACAAGAATTTATTCCATATAAAAATCAACATTTTTCAGTAGGTAGAATTACGTTAGAACACAAGAGATTGTACCGAATCGTCTATACAGAGGGAGAGCTTTTAGCTGAGGTTTCAGGAAAGTTTCGGTTTGAAGCGCATGAAAGAGAGCACTTTCCTGCCGTTGGAGATTGGGTTGTCATGACTCCTCGCCCCGCTGAAGGAAAGGCAACGATCCATGCGGTTCTCCCTCGTTTCAGCAAATTTTCCAGAAAAACAGCTGGAGCGCGCACAGAAGAGCAAATTGTAGCAACTAATGTAAATACCGTCTTTTTAGTCAATGCTTTAAACAACGATTTTAACGTTAGAAGACTAGAACGTTATCTCATGATGTCTTGGGAAAGTGGTGCCACACCAGTCATTATTTTATCAAAGGCTGACCTTTGTACGGATATTGAAACAAAGCGTGCAAAAGTGGAAGCAATTGCTTATGGAGTGCCCATTCATGTTGTAAGTACAAAAACAAATGAGGGTCTAGAAAGCTTGTATCAGTATGTGACATCAGGCCAAACAATTGCTTTACTTGGCTCATCTGGTGCTGGAAAATCTACGTTATCAAATTTCTTAGCAAAATCAGAGAAACAAGTTGTTCAAGAGGTCCGAGCTGGTGATGACAGGGGCAAACATACCACTACCCATAGGGAATTAATGATCCTTCCACGTGGGGGGCTAATTATCGACACTCCTGGGATGAGAGAACTTCAATTATGGGAGTCAGAACAATCATCCGATCAAGTTTTCCAAGATATTCAACAGCTTGAACAACAATGTCGCTTTAGAAATTGTACGCACACGACCGAGCCACATTGTGCCGTGAACACCTCACTTGAAACAGGAGAGCTTCTCCAAGAACGATTTGATCGTTTCAAAAGCTACAAAAGGAACTTGCTTATTTAGAACGAAAAACAGACAAACGAGCTCAACTAGCTGAAAAGGCGAAATGGAAGAAGTTGAGCAGCGAGAGTAAAAGAAGATAAAAGGATAGACAAACGCGTGTACTAGCCTAAGCTGTACACGCGTTTTTTATTATAGAAGCCCGAGCATTTTTAACCCGTGTTCGATCCCATCTTCGTTGACATGTTTCGTTAGATGCTTCGCCGCATTCTTCACTTCTTCATGAGCATTCCCCATTGCCACACTGTTTTCAACAAATTGTAGCATCTCGATATCATTTAAGCCATCACCAAATGCATATACATCTTCTTTGGCAAAACCAAGGTAATTCATAACCATCTCAACGCCTCTTGCTTTCGAGCCGTTTGCAGGCAAGACATCCACTGAAAGCGGATGCCATCTAACAAAGTCAAACTTTGGAAATGCATGTACATACTCTGCTTCCTCACTGTCTGTACAGAACAGCAACGTTTGAATGATTTCTCGGTTAACATGATAGTCAGCATCATGCTCTGGTTGATAACATTTTAACGTACCCATACTCTCCTCGACATGCGGATGAGATTCAATGTTCGTTTTCATATCATCTGGATCCATAAAGACTAATGGGTGTTGCTTGCTTGATGAGTATTCAACTAGCTTCTCTAAGGAATCTTTATCTAATAACGTCTTTGATACCACTTCATTGTCAACGACAACAAGTGAACCATTAAAGCACACATATGTATCAATGTTAAGTTCCTCACGTAAATCTTTAAACAAGAACGGTGCGCGTCCTGTTGCAATAGCGACATAGTGTCCTTTTGCCTTTAAGTCTTCAATTGCTTTTTTTGTAGAGACTGGTAATTGTTTATTTTCATCGTAAAGAGTCCCGTCAATATCAAAAAAGACGATTTTTTTCTCTGACATCTTATTACCTCCTGAAGATATTCTAGTAAAAATCCCTCACACTTCTTCGTCTAACGGTGGTGTGAGGGATTTGATTGTAGTCTATTATATCATACTAAAGTTTCTTACCATTTGTTTCAATCTTCTTTATACTAGTGGGAACTTTGCTTTTTAATTCGTCTCAGTTCTTTTGCACTTTCCTCAATAAATAGAATTTGGTCCTAGTGTCAACACTAGAACCAAATCTCTATATTATGCTTCTACTTTTTTAAAGAACTGTGGCAAATGCTCTTTGTGTGCTTCCATCATTTCATCGACAATTTGTTTCGAAATCGTATCAGAAGGACTAAGTGGATTAATCGTTAAAGCAAGAACTGCCTTGTTATAATCGCCTGTAACTGCGGCTTCCGCTGCGACACGCTCAAATGATTTAATTTGTTGAACCAATCCACGAACTTGTACAGGAAGATCTCCTACTACGATTGGCTTAGGGCCATCTTTTGTAATGATGCAACTAACTTCAACAGCTGAGTCATCTGGAATACTCGCAATCGCACCATTGTTAATGGTATTGACCGGTTGAATATCGCCACGATCTGTATAAATGGATGTGATTAGACGAACGGCAGCATCTGAGTAGTAAGCTCCGCCACGCTCTTCTAATTGAGGAGGCTTCACTGCTAAGTTCGGATCTTTGTAGAGCTCAAACAATTCTTTTTCTAATCGTTGAACGACTTCTGCACGTGTTCCCTCTTCTTCAGCACTCTTCAAATCTTTTTCAACCATTTCACGAGATTTATAGTAATAGTTGTGGTAAGGGCACGTCAGCACGTTTAGAGCTTTTATGAATGCTGGCTCCCAACCAAGACCTTGAATGTTCTTCACAAAACTACTATTGTTTGGATCTGTTAATAGATCGATAACTTTATCTTTTACGCTAACTCCGTCGACATACACATCTAGCCCATACACCATGTGGTTCAAACCAGCGAAGTCGATGCGGATGCGTGAATGGTCGACGTCTAATAATTTAGCCACTCCCATTTCAATTCCAATTGGAACGTTACACAGACCGACGATTTTTTTAATATTTGAGTAACGAAGAACAGCTTCTGTTACCATTCCTGCTGGATTCGTGAAGTTGATTAACCAAGCATCTGGACATAACTCCTCCATGTCTTTACAAATATCAAGAATAACTGGAATCGTACGTAAGCCTTTAAATAATCCCCCAGGACCGTTTGTCTCTTGACCAAGTACACCATATTTCAATGGAATTCTCTCATCTTTTGCGCGTGCTTCTAAGAGACCAACGCGAAATTGAGTTGTGACGAAATCAGCATCTTTTAACGCTGCTTTACGATCTAGCGTTAAGTGAACTTCAATGGGTAGACCTGCTTTTTCAATCATGCGTTTTGCCAGATTCCCAACGATCTCCATCTTTTCTCTTCCCGCTTCAATATCAACGAGCCATAATTCTCTTACAGGTAGTTCATCGTATCGTTTAATAAATCCTTCAACAAGCTCCGGAGTGTAACTGGAACCTCCACCAATCGTTGCAATTTTTAATCCTTTTGTCATTATAAATTCCTCCTTAGTTCCCCATTTTTTCATATAAATCTACGAATTCAGTTGCTAGATCTTTAACGGTTATCGCATTCATTAAATGATCTTGCGCATGTATCATTAAAAGTGATATTTCTGTTTTTTCTCCTCTTATTTCCGCTTGAATTAAAGCAGTTTGAATATGATGTGCTTCATTTAGTTCCTTCCCACATTCCTCTAATTTTGCTCTAGCTTCTTCCATATTCCCTTGCTTAGCAAACTGAAGAGCTTCCATAGCGGAGCTTTTTCCGTTACCCGCATGTAAAATTAATTGAAAAATAAATTCTTCTGTTTGTACCATAGCGTTTTCTCTCCTATCAAATGAACGATATTAGTTTGGTTGTTACTCTCTCCATCAGGGGAGGAATCACTTCCTCCCTATAGATATTCTCCTATCTAGCTTTCTATCTATTTCTTTTATTAGCTAACTTTTGAATTTGATTCGATTTCAGTTTCTTCTTTAAGTTTCAAGCTATCCCACATTTTGAAGAATGGTAACCAGATCAATAGCCCAATACTGATATTAATAATTTGCATAACAGCACCTGAGATGCTACCACCTGTTGCTAAGAACCCACTAAGAATTGGCGGTGTTGTCCAAGGAATCGCAATTCCAACCGGCTTAGCAACTAAGCCTGTGCTCATTCCAATATAAGTTGTAATAACCACTACTACTGGTGTTAAGAAGAATGGAATAATTAATAATGGATTCATTACAATCGGCGTACCAAAGATAATTGGTTCGTTAATATTGAATAATCCAGGACCTGCTGATAGTTTCCCTAATTGTTTCATTTGCTTACTTCTTGACCATGCAACCATGATGAGTACTAATGCAAAAGTTGAACCTGAACCACCCATGTTAACGAATACTTCGAAGAACTGTTGAGTAAAAATGTTTGGTACTTCTTCACCAGCTTGGAAAGCAACACGGTTTGCATCTGTTGCAGATAACCAAATTGGTGTCATTACTCCACCGACGATGTTCATACCATGAATACCAGCAAACCAAAGTAGTGAAACTAACATCACAGCGATAATTGAACCGATTAGACTTCCACCTACTGCACTTAATGGTACAAATAATAAATCACCAATGACATTATGCAAACTTCCAAATGGTGTATTTTCTACAATTAAACGTAACACCCAAATAGAAAAGATAACCGCAAAACCAGGAATTAAAGCGACAAACGACTTTGCTACTGCCGGAGGAACACCATCTGGCATTTTAATAACGATATTACGTTGAACGATTAAACGATAAATTTCTGTTGAGAACATGGCTACAAGTAATGCTACGAATAATCCTTGGCTTCCCATTAATGCTACAGGAATTACACCACCTACTACTTCTTCAGCTCCACCAAATGTTCCCATAATCTCGAATGGCGTTGCTAGCAAGAAAGCCGATACTGAAATTGCACCTGCTGTGATTGCATCAATTCCGTATTTTTCAGCAAGGCGATAAGCCACACCAAACGATGCAATTAAAGCCATCATTCCAAATGTTGCATCAACCGGATATAAGAGCTTTGTTAACCATGCATCCCCGAAAACTCCAGCCATAAAATCGGCGTACCCTGGAATCGGAAGAAAACCTAGGATAAGGAACAAAGAACCGATAATGATGAGTGGCATTGTGAGGATGATCCCATCCCTTAGTGCCTGTAAATGTTTTTGTCCTGCCAACTTACCGGCAAATGGTAAGAAGTATTTTTCTAAGAAAGTATTAAATTTATCCATCATTGTGATTCACCCCTTATTTGTTTAGAAGTGCTTTGGCAGATTTGATAACTTCTGCTCCATTACACGTTCCGTAGTGAACTGGATTAATGACATCAACGGGAATATTTTTTTCAGTTTCATATTTTTTCATTTGAGTTAAAAGGTATCGAACTTGAGGTCCTAGTAATAAAACATCTGCTTGATCAATGTTATTTGGTACACTTTCAGCACTTACTGCCCAAATCTTTGCTTCAATTCCTTGTTCAGCTGCACTCTTCTCCATTTTTGTAACCAAAAGACTAGTAGACATTCCTGCTGCACAACATAATAAGATATTCATTATAAAATCCCCCTAAAATAAATTAGTTTAACTATTTTTCTGTTTGTTTTTACAACAGCTCACCTGATCCTTTTGCTGTTTTGTTAACGTTTTGTTTAGGTGTGTTGTTGATAGTTTTATAATAATACGAAAGCGCTTTCATATAAACGCATGCTTTTTCCGTTACACAACGGAAATCGATATTTGACTTACGGAAACAAAAAAAGACTGAACAACATGATCCCTATTCTCCCAAAATCGTTAGAACAGGTATTAATGTGCTTCAGTCTCAAACTATTTACGTTTTTGATCTTAAAAATACTTGTGTAAATTCGTAATAACTTCTTGCTTTGATCAATTGTTGCACAATATCACGGTTATCTACTAGGTGCACTAACTTATCATACATTCTTTGCAAGTCCCGGTTATTATTTTTTTCAACACATAATAAACAAACAAATTGTACCGGTTTATCTCCCCAAGTAATCGGCTTTTGTAATGTACATATAACCCAAAAAGTATGGTCGGTTTGTGGGGAAATCGGATGGGGAATCGCCACAAAATTACCAAAACTCGTAGGAGAAACCTTTTCTCTTTCAAATACAGCTTCAATAAAACCTTCTCCAACAAGACCTTGCTCAGTCATTTGATTTCCTAAAAACGTTATAATTTCTTCTTTTGTTTCAAACTTTTTCTGTAGAAAAACTAATTCTTCTTTTGTGAATTCTAATTGTTCGCTATCTTCCAACAGGATTTTCTCCACTTTTTCTAAGTCATTTCCGCCTAAAATACTATTCACTTCAATAACTGGAATCGATAACGGCTTTGAAATAGGAATGGTACTAATAACAAAATCTAAAGCATGTAAAGACATTTCATTTAGCTTATAATACTCTGTCGTCCCTAAAATTTCTAACCTCGATCCAAACTTAGCCCTTAACTTATAAAATAGTAACTGTGCACTTCCCGCTCCTGAAGCACAAACAACAATACAGCGCTTGGGCGTCTTACCTATCTTTCTTCTTTCCATTGCTGCTCCAATATGTAGAGCTAAATAACCAATTTCATTCTCATGGATGTCTAGTGCCATCTCTTCCTTTAATACCATTCCAGCAATAACTCCTGCCTCAAAAGCGACTGGGTAATTCGCTTTTATTGAATCAAGCATCGGATTGCGTAAGTTCATTCCATAACGGAAGCGATTAATGGCAGGCTTTAAATGAATCGCCATTCCAATTAATAAATCTCGATCATCACTAATGCCTAAATTCATTCTTTGTTCGATTTTTTCAAGCATTCTTTGCGTCAACTGATACATTTTCTTGTCAATCATATCTCTAATTTCTTCACTGTTTATACTTTTTTCTTTAAAGACTTTTGTCCCTAGTAAATGAATCGCGATATAAGCCACTTCAGATTGAGGGAAACTGACATGAAGCCTCTCTTCAACTTGTTCGACAATGTTCTTCGCTACCTCATACTCTTTGGTAATCAGAATTTCACTTAATTCTTTCGGATATAGCGACACATAATTTTCATCTCTTATACGTTTACAAGCAATCGCAATATGTATCATCAAATTTGAAAGTCCAACATCAGATAATCCAATCTCATTCACTTGTATCTGTTCAAGTATAACTGTTCTGATATCAGCCATTTCTTCTTTTGATAAGATAGTCAATTTACTAGTAAATGTTTCAATCTCGGTTTCCTTTCTATTAAATAAATATTCAGACATACAGAAACGAAATTTAACTTCATCTCCTTTTAATCTAAATCCATAATTAGGTTTTTTTACTAAAGTGATTCCGAACTTTTCTAGTATTTTTTTGACATCTTTCATATCATTTTGAACAGTTGATTTGCTAATGTATAATTCGTTAGCTAAATCTTCAAGTTTGACGAAGCTATCGGATAATAGTAACTTCTTTAAAAGGAATTGAATTCGTTCTTCAGGAAGACTAGGAGCTTCGTCTTGCTGTTCTGGATCATTTTGGATGACCTCTTGCAAAAATTTAACAAAGAGTTCTTCATCCTCAACAACGAGCTTATAGCCCGTTCCTCTAACCGAATTTATTGTAGCACCCTGTTCAGACAATAATTGATCCAATTCTTTTATATCATTTCGTATCGTTCTTGAAGATACTTGTATCAAATTTGCCAGCTGCTCACCAGTTAGTGGCGTTTTAGATCCAACTAATTGACGAAAAATCGTATTCAAACGGGAATTAAACATGATTTCCTCCCCTCTAGCTTCATTGCTTATTCAATGCTTTTAGCACCATTACAATTGGTACACATTTCACTGGTCTCTTAATGGACTATAGCAAATCCATTAATAGATTACAACCGAACAAATTAAGAAGACCGTATGACAGCCGTACCACACTTCTTGTTTATTAGTAAGGCTCATTTAAATAAGTCTAATATCTCTTGGATCGATAAGGACATATTTGAGTTGACATTTTCAATCAGACTTTTAATCTTTCACTCTCTCATGTTTCAGTATATTTTTACTTTTTTTTAATAGTTTTATATTCTTTATTTAATTTTACCAATTGAATCAATGGGCAACTGCATCTAATTTGGGATTCTAACCCTGTTGAGAGAATGTCACACTCGAGCTAAGTAAATCGTATTATAAGTTTGCTCTCCGATCATTTCATTTAATACCACTAAGATAAAAAAGGATCTGGATGGAGTTAATGGTCTGAAAGAGAGGGCACTGAAAAATGTGAAAATCGTACCTTTTTCAGTGTCCTCTCTCCACAAAAAAAAACACAACCCATTGGATTGTGTTTTATCAGCCTGGCAACGTCCTACTCTCACAGGGGGAAGCCCCCAACTA
>NZ_JAQQWT010000089.1 GCF_028610705.1 Halalkalibacter alkalisediminis | reverse complement strand
TGAGAAACAAAACGTCATTGTAAGGACAATGATAGATATAGGGAGTACTTTTGGTTCAATGAAGCTAGAAAGCTTAAATCCAACATTTTTATGTTTCGTTTCCGCATTTGTTTGTATAGGAGCATTAAAAAAGAAGGCTGTTGTAAAACTTAAAACCCCTAATAGAAGGCAGAAAATGAGGACCATTTCAAAGTTTGTATGCTGACTCATAAAAATTCCAATAAACGGTCCAAGTCCAGTAGCCAGTGCTGTGCTTACAGCAAAGTAACTAATCCCTTCTCCTTTCCGTGATTCCGGTATACTGAGGGCAACCATCGTAGCTACCACTGTTATCGCTATGCCCACTGTAATACCGTGTATGAATCGGCTCAGAATAAGCAAGGTAATCCCGTAATCTAAAAAGTATAAGAATGTAGTGAATGTTAAGAAGATTAGGCCGAACATTAATATTCGTTTTGGACCGATTGAATGAATGACCCGGCCAGTAAACAAACGGCCTACCAAACTTCCAATAACGAAAATACCGCCTACAAGACCAGCTTGGTTTGTAGATGCGTGAAATTTATCTACAGCATAAGCTGGAAGGGTCGCAATTAATATAAAGAATACTAACGTTAAAAAAAAATTGACTAAGGAAAGAATAAAAAAATTCTTGGTCCACAGTCTATGATTTGTTTGAACCAATGCTTATCCTCTCCCTCTATGTTTTAAAATAAAAATATTACAATGCTTGTTCGCTTTTCAACTTAAAATGAGTATGATTCTCCGTCATCTGGTACTAAAACATTAGAGGAGATTCCTTTTTCATTAGTAAAGCTTTTTAATTCTTCTCTTGATAATGTCCAATGGTTTATAGCTTCCATGTGTACAGCGATGACTTTTGCGTTAGGAGCAGACTTATACACTTCAAAAACATCGTCTGTCCCCATTACCAAAGATCCGCCTTCAAAGAATTGATTATCTCCGGCATTTACTACTATAACTTCTGGTTTGTGTGTGTTAATCACTTCTTGAACTGCCTCATACCAAACCGTATCTCCAGCAACATATAATGTTTTTTCGGTTGAATGTTTGAAGACAATGCCACATACTAGACCAGCAATTTTTAAGATTTCACCTCTACCATGCTCGCCTTTGGTTTTAATTAATTGGATACCTTCGAAGACTGTATCCTCTTGTAAAACATCTACATTTTGAAAACCAGATTTTTGAATTTCAGTCGCATCTTCTTCATTTTGGGAAAATATTTTAATTTCTTTTGGCAATGCTTCCTTAGCGGCATCATCCCAGTGGTCAAGGTGCAGATGAGTGACGATGACCGCATCAATATCTTGAATAATATTGTCAATAGATGTTGGTAAACTAACTAAAGGATTGTTCTGATTTTGTCTTGGTGCATTTGGGAAAGGTGGGTAAGCTCCTTTTTCCACTAACATTGGGTCGATTAAAAACTTCTTCCCTGCGTATTCTACAACTATTGTTGCATTACGTATTTGTTGTATATTCATATTAAAAAACTCCTTTTCTTTATAAATTTCTTAGAACAATGTATATTCTATACTATGACTCATTGGCGATTACATAGATTAAATAAAGTCTTTTGGACTTTTTACTTTATTTATGAAAGGAATTAAGGAAATGTTAGATATTACGGACAGGCAGATTTTAGATGAACTATCCAAGAACGGTCGGCTTACTATGAAAGAACTAGGTGAGAAAGTCCATTTGACTGGACCTGCTGTTTCAGCTAGAGTGGCAAAACTAGAGGAGCAAGGAGTGATTGAGGGTTATACAATTAAAGTTAACCGAGTTAAATTGGGGTGTTTTATACATGCTTTTATTACAATCATTACACAAAGCCCTAATCATCAACCGTATCTGTCGTTTATAAAAACACAGGATGATTATGTAATAAATAACTATAAAATTAGTGGAGATGGTTGTTACCTTCTCGAATGCAAATTTCCTTCTAACGATATATTAAATGATTTTTTGAAAGCCTTAAACAAGCATGCAAATTATAAATTATCAATTGTTATTGATAAATAGTGGTTCAATACAATGGAGAGTTAAATGTACTTAAACGAAACTGGTGCTTATGTTTAAGAAGAAGAACAACTAAAAAAACAAAGCCATTTGCTGCGTAGTACAAAAATACTGTTTAAAAATTACCTACCTAAGAGACGATTACGCTCAGTGTGATCGTCTTTTCGTATTTGACCATTACTGTGCAGCAAAGAACTTCATCATTAGGGGACTTTTTGAAACAATGGGTTTAATGTCGCAGGTTAGTAAAAAAAGAGATGTTAATGTTTACAACATCTCCTTTACTTATAATTTCTTGTGATTTTAAGACTCTAATTCATATTTTAGATATGACAGAAAGGGATGCTTTAGTGGAAGGGCGGGGATTGTTTCTGTACCTCATCTTCTTTTTCAACAAAAGATTTAATCCAATACGAAAGTAGTATAAGAGTATTATCAGTAGGCGATACCTACACGCGATTTTATATAATCGCTTGCTTTTATCTGATTATAAGTAAACTCTGCTGTATCGGGTACGGATATTTTAGCTCCACCATCCGGCAAAAAATTTCGGTCTATTCGATATTTGCCTACCCTTTCTCCATCCGGCAAGTACGTAGGACAAACAATCGTCCATTCGAGGGTTGATTGTTTGAGCATATCGTAAACTTTATGATGTTCTTTCGCTGCACGGGTTGACTTCTGCTTTGATTCACTTGATTGATAACGCAGAGAATTTGGCGTAGTTTTACTTTGCAGAATACCCGCAGTTCCTATAGTTATTATTCGCTTTATACCTTCGTTTTCCATTGCTTCGATAATAAGTGGCATACTCTCAGATAAAGTAGTTGTGCCATCAGTATTTAGTGCACTAATAACTACATCAATCCCATGCATTGCACGTACTATATCATCTTTATTTAAAACATTACCTTGAATAATGGTTAGATTTTCATTATTTATTTGAATCTTCTCTGGAGTTCGAACTAATACAGTAACATGATGTCTGTCATAAAGGGCATAAGTAACTATTTGACTTCCAACTCTTCCAGTTGCACCTAAAAGTAAAATATTCATAAGAGTGAGCCTCCTTTTGCAAGTACAAATATTTTACTATAAAAGCTATATTATTGTCTTATTCAACGATGCTTACGTCGAATAAGACAGGGGAAAAAAACAGAGTCATTGCTGCGCAGTACAACGATACTAGCTATGATACTATGTCAAGAAAATGGACACATTGAATTGAGATTTTCTTTTTCTCCTACCGCGCTCCGCTTGCTAGCCACT
>NZ_JAQQWT010000088.1 GCF_028610705.1 Halalkalibacter alkalisediminis | reverse complement strand
GTCGTATTCAACATGATAAGTAGATTATAAGTTAATCCCCATCTCTATAATAGGTGGGGATTATTTGACGCTTACTTCTTTATCAATAAATATATCTCTTTCATTTACTCCCAAATCATTAACTTCCTTTAGTTGTCTTTCTAAATTTTGGTCTTTACTTGATACTCTTATGTAAGCAAAAGTTTTTTTACTCATATTGTTCACCGTTCCTTTAGGTTATTGTTAATTCTATTATAACCTATACGTTTATAAAGGTAAACTTCGTTTTATAAACGTTTATAAAATGATCCGATAATCTTTATAAACTAAAAAGACATACATTTTTGTATGTCTTTAAAGGTATACCTTTTAAAACTAAAATACCTGACTAATTTAGTAAAAGGTAATGTTTTTACCACTTGTTTCACTATAGCACCCGTTGAATAAGGAGTAGCACACTACAAAATGCTTAATTGTTGAAGATGAATTACAATAATTCCTCTTTATCTATTCATTAATGTCATAAACTAAAATATCAAATAACTCATCATTTGTGTAAAGTAAAAATGCCCATTCTCCTTTTTTTGGTAATGCTATATTAGAAGGCATGTGTGCATCTGCACCGTTATTTTCTCCAACAGCTTGTCTTGTCCAATAAGAATCTCCACCTGGTCCGTTATACAAAACTTGGTGAACCGTTTGTGTTTCTTTGTGAAAACCAACAACAGTTAACTCCACATTCTCAACACCCCATAGATGCCACATCCATTTTTGTCCATTTAAAGTTGGCATATCTGCACCAATAACACCAGATTTGTTTTCATTTCCTATAATTCTTCTATCTCCAAATTCAACAGCGTTCCTTTCCCAATCAATTTTAGTGAAATCACTTTCTTGAACAAACGAAGGTATATTTTCTGGTAAGAGAATATTTGTTTCTATTGTTTCCTCCGAACTACAAGCAACTACAACAAACAGCATACTGACTAACATTAAAAACAATGATTTTTTTTTCAATAATTTCATCTCCTAAAATTAATTTTTGTCAACCTAATAATGTAAATAATAGCACAAAAACCCATCCCTTTGTTCAAGTATTCTGCTCTTTACTTCAATAAGCAATAGAGCAATCCCTGTTTATTTAAGGATTGCATCCCTTTACTTTAAGAAGATATACCTTTCTTATGATTTAAAATCATATATATTCTTCTGAAAATAATAGGATAATAAATAAAATAGATGAAAATGCTTGTAAGAATCCTGGTTCACTATTCATAACGAAAGAATTATAATTTATTAGACCGAAAATTGCTGAAACTATTATGATAATTATAAGATGCTTAGGTATATTCCCTCCTGTTAAATTAACCTGCTCTTTAGCACACTTTTATTGAACAATCGCAACCCGTTAGTGCAACAACAGCAGTCTATTTACCTAAGCAATGATTGGAATATAGGCTATAAGAGGAATAAGAAGAATTAAACCTGCTATTACCAATTGCTCAACGCTAAATTTTTTAACTTTTCTTCAGTAGCATTGCATAAATAAATTCTACTAATGTCAAATCACTGTTTTTTAGTCAATTGTATAAGTCTGAATATTCAGATTTTGTGTTGTTCAGGTCAAAGTAAAAAAAGGACAACAGGCAAGTAAAACGGTAGTCCTTATCCACAATTTTACAATTATGCTTTTTCCTAGTTAAACAGTGGATCGTACGTCAAGTCGTCTAGATGGCTCACCTCACCTTCTGCGAATTGGTGCTCGATTACTCGAAACTCTTGTTCCCAATTCTGTTTTCGGCGTCCTGTTGAAAAGCGTGTTGGTTGCCTGAAAAGCGAACGAAGAAAGGCGTCAAAGCCTTTAAACAACAGGTTCTGTAGGGTTTTCTTTATCTCGAGTAAAGGACCATTGTGTTGCAGTTGCTCTTGTAAAAGCACTTGTAAACAGTACGTGATGAGCGCGACCCAGATTTGATTGCACACCGCATTCTCACTCTTTCCATAGAACGTTTTGAACGTGAGGTGTTGTTTCATCCACTTGAAAAAGGTCTCGATCTTCCAGCGATAGCGATACAAGTCACCGATTTCTTCGGCAGACAAATCAAAACAGTTCGTAACGATCATGACGACGTTTCCCTGACTATCGTGTATCTCGATTAAGCGCAAGGGATGGGTCATTCTTGTCCCATTTTGCGAGTGACCTAGAAACACTTCTTGGTCTTTCACAATAGGTGAACCTGCATGTGGAATTTGTTCGGATAGCACTTCAACCTGTGCGTTCTTCTTTAAACGAGTGATAAACCGAACATCGTGTAAACAGAGATGATCAAACTGTTTATAATCGATATAGCCACGGTCAAACAAGTGGATCGTATCCGAATCCATGTCAATGAGATCTCCCATTTGAGTGCGGTCTGCATGCTTAGCCGGTAAAAGAATTCCTTTATCAGGTAAGGTCAACTCTTTGGTAACCACGACTCGTAAATGAAGGCGAATCCCGGCTTTCGTTTTACGAAACGTCGCCCAAGGGTACTGACTTACACTCATGCTCATCGTTGTGGAATCGATCACGTGTAAGCGACCGATCTCGCGAATGATCGGCGATTGCTTCATCTTGGCTTGAATATTCAATACGAGATAATGAAAGATCTTTTCAAATAACGTTGGGGGAAAATCACCGAGTTTCCTTGAAAGCTGAGACGTGCTAATCGCATCAAACGCAAGTTGAACTTGAAGTTCTTCCCCATCTCTTAGCTTCTTTGACATTTGAGTTAAGCTTTTCGTTTCCTTCAATTGCGAAATGATCAGCAATTGAAGAAACTTATAGGCTGTTAGCTTTTTCACGTATTTATCAAGGTCTATCACGTTAATTAGATTGGAAAAAGTATGTTCATCAATGACTTTTAGTAGTTCATTTATTGTAGATTTTATGGTATTCTTGTCCATGGGTATGCTCCTTTTAATTGGGATTTGGACAGAACTACCAATCCTAATTATAAGGAGTTTTTTTGTGCCTTGAAACCATAAATTTCTACTTGAAACTACTTGACAAATTTTTAATAACTTTATGCAAAGCTAATGACTTTTCTTAGGTAAATGATTGTTGAGGTGAAATAGATAGGATAAATGACTCCAATAATTACTAAAATCCCCGTCAAAACATCTCTAGCACTTGTTGTCAGACTTACTATTATAGGTATTGCGAGCCATTGGAAAGCAACAAATACGATTATAGATAGCCAGAAGCCAAGAGGTAAGTACCTAACAAACATAAAACTCGCCCTTTATTGATATTAGACGAAGTTGATAAACTACGTTGCGTCTTTTTTATCGCTAAACTGTCCGTTCGTATTATAAGGTCATCCAGATAAGAAAATATTTCTGGTTGACCTTTTTTTATATGGTCTTATTATAGCAGTAGCCAGGGGTAAAACGTAACTGCCCGTGGGGCTTTGATCCCGTCAAGTAAACAGTTTGCCCCCTACTTGTAGA
>NZ_JAQQWT010000087.1 GCF_028610705.1 Halalkalibacter alkalisediminis | reverse complement strand
GAAATTGCTGAAAAAGCCCCTTGAAGATTCTGCATTTCCATTTAAAAGTTTGTGAAGGATTATTCTTAAACAAACGGGTAGCGATAGTTGAGGAATAGGAACTATATAGGTGGTGTAATTTTTGCAAGTATTTATAAAAGATGTTGGTAGGTCAATTGAGTTATTTTTCTTTTTGGCAGTAGGCTTCTATTTAACTTTAAATATGGCAGGTAATTTCTACGGAAGATATGGAATTGAATTTAGGGGGAATATTTGGGTTAACTGGTTTGGAATTTCATATTTTCTCTTTGTAGTTTATACAGCAATTATGGGATCTTTTATATTTAAGGAAGCTAAATTTTATAATCGATTTCTCACATCAAAGATTTTTTGGCTCTTATTTGTCTGTTCTATTTATATAATTTTAGTTCCCTTTTTAAAAGGGGAGAATCCATTCTAAATAAAAATTACATGGGGTTTCCTATTCAACAAACGGAGGCATTAGTTATACAAGGTATCCATGTGAATTCTAATATTAGCATAAAAAACTATGCGAGGTGTCCCATGATTAATATACCATTTCGAATAAGATTAAAAGAATTGCTCATCGATTATCTGGTCATACTTGCTTATTTACTCATATTGTTGATTGTCAACCTCGGAATCATTTTTTTTATTTTAGACAGAATGCCAGAATATACAGAAATGCAAACACAACTGATAGCCGCATTTACGTCCGTAATACCAATCATCTTTTTATTTTCATATTTAGATTACTTCAAAAGTGGATCTGTGGGAAAAAGAGTATCTGGGCTAAAGCTGATATACAAAAGGCGTAGATTCAGTTCAAGTTTAACAAGAAACATCATCAAGTTCTTGCCTTGGCAGTTAGGACATATAGGGGTTATTCATGGGATGTATAGTGATTTTTCTATAACTGCTATTGTCATCATGAACAGCGGCACCCTACTTGGATTAATATTGCTGTTTATGGGATTATTCAGAAAAGATAAACGGCATTTGGGAGATCTGATAGCAGGTACAAAAGTAGAGTTACATTAAGCTGTTTTATACATTTCCTGATGTTAATTGGTGTCTTGGTATTTAGTGTTGGAATAGCTATCACATAATATAGTTATTAAGTTATAGGGTGCGAGTGCCCAACAAGGAGTAGTCGCTTCTTGTGCTAATGAAGCAGAGAGATGACTTTTTTATGTGTAGATATGGTTCGATATGAAGGGAGAATGTCAATGTTAATATCAACTTTACTGAGTTTGGGAAGTCTGATACTCGGACTTGTTGCATGGACTGTTCCGTTTTTCGCTATGAAAAACCCTAAAAAGGATGCAGTGAAGATTTGCTCTTTCATAATTGTCAGTTTTAGTGCTTGTATAGCATCACTGTGTTTGCAACTGTACGAAATTAATCATAGAGTACAAATTCAAGATTGGTCGGCACTCATGGACACAATGGGCACGTTAATATGGGTTGCTGTAATACTTTCTGTAATAACATTCATACTTAATATAATGGTGTTAGTTATATGCCACGAAAAAGAAACAAAAATTTATTAACCTGTTGCTAAAAATTCCTATTATGAATCGTAGATTGTGAAAAAGTTCACTTAGAGTAACGGTTGGTATTAGTGGAGGATCTGTTGTAAAGGCAGTTCCTCCTGTTGTTGAAGTAACGAGCAGGATTGTTGAACAAAAAGCAATATTAGTATTTGAAAGAGGTGGCGAATTGAAATTTATTGAAACAATAACCTCAGCTTTAATTTGTACGATAATTATATCGTTGGGGTTGTCTTTATTAATTTATATTCCTATCCAACAAGCAGCAGGGTTTACATTTTCATCTATATTTCTTGCTTATGTTACTTACTCATTGCCTATTTTTTTAATAGGTGGTATTGTGTCTTCGCTTGTTGTCGAAAAAATATATAAACAACTACAACTCAAAAAGGAAATAGCCTATTATCCTTTAGCCCTAATTTTATACGCGTTTGCTGGTATCCTTTTTAATTACTACTTTTATATTTCTATTATTAACAACGAATGGGGGAATAGCGTTTTTTATATGTTTGTTGGTATTTTAGGGTCTTGTTTATACTTTCATATTTTACTTCTTACCAGAAAAACGTTACATAGAATTTTAACTAATAATTAGCAATAATGTCATATTTGAATAAGAAAGTATAACTCCTCTTATAGCACTAAAGGGGGCTTATTTTAATAAGACCTTGGAACGATCTTTCGTTATCAGGAACCATTTTCCAAGAGGAGAAGAAGTGACTTTTTAAACTTTTAGCTTAGGAGGATGCGTATTGTTAAAAATACTAAGAATCATCTTTGCAATCATTGTTCTTATATTAGGTGGATATGGTTCGATAACTGGAAATTACGAAGCAATGCCATATATGATGTTCTTCTTAGGGGCAATGCTGTTTGTTATGGGTGTGTCCGAAATCAAAATGGAGCGAAAGCGAATGGGATATTTTAGTATTATTGTTTCACTATTTGTTTTTTACGTTTCTATGGAAGGATTCTTATTCAATTAGAGAGTGCATTTCTGAAAGAAGTGAAAGCATATTAAAGGAGGCAGTTTGTTTGATTCATCTTATATTTGGTGCTGCTGCAACAGCCAGTTTAAAACATGCTCTACGTAGGAAAAATCATCAAGTTATTGGATTTCCTATTGATTTTTCTATTGGACCAATTACAAACATTCATAAAGAAAATGGTATTCATGACTATTTTTCTTGGTTGAACTCTTCATTCCACACGATGTGGAGATACTTGGAAGGTGACCAAACTACTTATCACCATTCGTTACAAAAGTTGTTAGAAATAGAGGATGGTGAGCAAGTAACGATTTGGACTTGTGAAAATACAACAGAGCAAATTGGACTTAGAATCAGCTGCTACTTGTTAATAGGTAAGGAAGTTGATTTAAGTTATGTAAATACATTTCATGCCATCAATTATTATACAAAGCACATGGATGTCAAAATTGATATTCGTCAAACTGCGGATTGTAATGCTGAGCAGCTCACTCATTTTTATGAGCATTCGACTTATCCAATTTCAGAGAAGATGAAAAATGATTATGTACGAGATGGAGAAAAGTTGCTAAATAGTAAAAGTATTGTTCGTACTTGGAGGAATGGAGAAATAGTTGATGACGTAGAAACAAGAGACGATTCGTTTATATTGGATTGTGCCGATAGGATACATAATGAAAGGGGAAATCAAGGATTTATAAATGCAACAAGAGTTATTGGTGAAGTGCTGGGTCATTCAGAGCAATTATTGACTGATATTTGGATCGAATATCGAGTACGGTCTCTCATTCATTCTAATCAATTGGCATATGAAGGAAATCTTCGAGCAATGCGTAAATATAAAATAAAAGTTCTGCATTAATTTACTTTAAGAACTGAAAAGACCTTTGTGTAAGGATAGTCGCTTGTTGTGCTCCCTCAGTTAGATTCATATAGCTCTCAAATACTCACTTATTCGCAGGATTTCAAAACACTTGGATGAAAG
>NZ_JAQQWT010000086.1 GCF_028610705.1 Halalkalibacter alkalisediminis | reverse complement strand
ACTTAGAAAAAGATGATGATTAATTTTGTACATTCTTAAATGATCAAAAATGTACATCGTTAGCTTGACATTTACACTTTGTATTCCTTGTCATAAACAAATTCACGCACTTTACACTAACAAAGAATTAGCGCTTCGTCTCATGACGCTTGAAAGATTAAAAGATGACGAAGAGATAAAAAAATATATTAAGTGGATTCGTAAACAGTCTTCCAAAACGCTCATCAGAACTAAAAAGTCAAATGAAAGAAAATTAAAATCAAGACGATGACTTTCGTTGCACACGAACATAAGTAGGGCGGTGTTTATTTTTGGTTCGAATATCTTCTAGATCAGACGTACAATGAGGGCACTTTGTTGCTTTATAAGCTATGGATTGGCAACAATGGGGACATAGTTTTGTTTTCATGTTAAGTAAAGGGTCTTCCTGTGGGCGTCTGATTCGATTGATTTGCCTTACAAACAAAAAAAGGACAAAAGCGACAATCGCAAAATGAACAGCATGGTTTAAAAAGGCACCGTAATTTAACATAGGAATTCCGGCTTCTTCAGCTTCAGCGAAAGTATCAAAGCGGCGGTTGGACAAATTAATATATAAATTTGAGAAATCGACCTGTCCAAACATTAAGCTAAAGGGTGGCATAATAATATCATCGACTAAAGATTCAACAATTTTTGCAAAGGTTGTGCCGATAATAACCCCAATACTCATGTCAATCACATTTCCTCTTACAGCAAATTCCTTAAACTCTCTAAAAATTCTAATGTCTATCACCTTCTTTAGTGGGGTTAAATATGCTCATTAAAAGCCTGTCTATGTTTCAACCCTATGCTTAAAGGTGATTTTTATTCTAAAAAAACGAGCCTAAGTAAAATAACTTAAGCTCGTTCTAAGTACTGGGCTAGCTGGATTCGAACCAACGCATGACGGAGTCAAAGTCCGTTGCCTTACCGCTTGGCTATAGCCCAACGACAATATTAGTATGACCGATTTAAAATGTTTTATTCAAAAAAATATTTTCTCAAGAGAGAATCGATTAATCAGTTCGTACTAGTATTTTAAGCGATAAGAAAAAAAGTATGCACGTTAGAAGGATTTTTTTTAAAATTGTTGAATTGTTATTGTTAATAAATAAAAGGAGTGATGGATGATATGTATGACATAGAAGGGTATAGTCAGCAATTAATTAATGAAGCTTTAAAGATGAAAGTCACAGATCTGCATTTTATTCCTGACGCTAATCATTATCTGCTAACGTGCCGAATAAATGGTTCACTTGAACTATGGAAAGAACTAAAACCTAGATTAGCTGAACGGCTTATTAGTCATTTTAAATATCGATGTGGTATGGACATAGGAGAAAGACGGAAACCCCAAAGTTCGTCGATGACTCACATGAAGCAAGCCGATACTTTTTCTCTTCGATTTTCAACGCTTCCTACAAAAAACAACGAAAGTTTAGTCATTAGAATTCTACCTCATTATTCATCGAAAACCCTCTCTTCATTATCTATTCTTCAAAAAAATTCTAAAATCTTATATGACGTATCATCCATGTCTCATGGACTTTGTTTAATTTCTGGTCCAACGGGTTCAGGAAAGACTACGACTTTATATACCATTATTGAACAAATGGTTCGATTAGGAGGAAGGTCTATCGTTGCTATTGAAGACCCTGTAGAGCGAATGATTCCGCAAATCGTACAAGTAGAGGTAAATGAGAGAGCAGGGCTTACTTTTAATTCACTATTAACTGCTTGTTTAAGGCATGATCCAGATGTCATTTTGATCGGCGAAATTCGAGATGAAATGAGTGCTGCACTTGCTGTAAGGGCTTCTTTAACAGGTCATATGGTGTTAGCTACAGTTCATGCGCAGGATTGTTATACGTCTTTACTCCGAATGCTCGATTTAGGAGTTTCCCGTTTTGACTTAATGCAATGCTGTAAAGTAGTATTGTCTCAACGAATTATTAGCACAAAATGTCCAATTTGTCAGGGAGAATGTCATTCCCTTTGTATGAGAAGCAGACATATGCCTAGAGCTGCTATTTATGAGGTTTTACAAGAGGGGCTACTTAAAGAATGTATTTCTTCTCAATCGAATTTATCAAACGGCTTTTTGGAGGAGATAAATAAAGCGTGGGCACTTGGTTATATAGAAGAAAAAGAATGGAAGAGACTGGCTCATGATGTATTTTAAGAGACGAGCCCATAATAGCAAACATCTACGAACTGTAGCGACTTCATTTATTCGTATTGGTCGACTATTAGAACAAGGGTATCCTATAGAGATGGCCTTGCGTTTTATTCAATTTCATGTTAGTTCAAACATTAATGAACAGATAGAACAAGTTTTAATACAATTAAAAGATGGTCATCCTGTACATGAAGCGTTTCAATCGTTTGATATTCCAAACAGCATTAAATCTTTTCTTTTCTTCTATGAACAGCAAGGGCAGCTAGCGCAGGGCTTCACTCAGGCCGGGATGTTATTAAATCATCGTGAAAAAGTAATGAATGAGTTAACTAAACTACTCCGTTATCCTCTAACACTTATATTTTTATGTGGACTAGTCATCGTATTGATGTTTCAGTTTGTCTTCCCACATTTTCGCTCCTTTTTTACAATGCTGTCAGAATCTCCTCCTTTGTTTACAAAGATGTTTATGCAGCTCCTTTATCTTATTCCTTACTTAATTATGGCTAGCGTAATCATGTTACTACTTTCAACGTTGTATATTTTGATTAAAATGAAGAAGTGGTCTGTTAAAAAGAAGATTATGAAGCTGATGAACATACCGTTTTGTAAAAATCATGTTCAAAATATCATCTCTTATTTTTTCTCACTACAACTAGGTAAGCTACTTATTGCAGGAATGACGTTACAAGAGGCTTTATTGCAATTTGAGAAACAGGAGTATTTACCATTCTTTCAACAGGAGTGTTACCAAATCTCATGTGAACTTCAACAAGGGCGTCCATTTAATGAGATCTTAAAAGAAAAGGTTTACTTTTGTAAAGAACTATCATTTGTTGTCGACAACGGTGAAAAAACAGGCTACTTGGCTGTTGATCTCCAACATTACAGCGATATTTTATTTCAGGAGCTTGAGAATTCTCTTCAAAAAGGGCTTAGATTGGTTCAACCCATTCTCTTTATTATAATAGGAGGATTTATTTTTCTGTTGTTTATAGCTACGTTGTTGCCTATGTTTCAAATGATTGGAGCAATTTAGTTAGATGCTTCTTTATAGGAGAGTCTGCAAACGTTGACTGTCCTATAAAGACTTTTATATATTTTTTGTTTAAAACTATTGCATAAAATTAATTATATGTGTTATATTATTATTCGTCGCTGATGAAGCGGAAAAACACTTTAAAAAAGTTGTTGACTTTAACTTTTAAAAAGTGTTATGATATAAAAGTTGCTTTTGCAACGAGAGTTCTTTGAAAACTGAACAAAAGCCAAGCGAAAAGAGAATACATGATTTTCTCGTCAATTTTTAGCAATTTAGTAAAATTGCATTTGTTATATCGTTAGCGTGATATAACTTGAGCTATCAAACACTTTTATGGAGAGTTTGATCCTGGCTCAGGACGAACGCTGGCGGCGTG
>NZ_JAQQWT010000085.1 GCF_028610705.1 Halalkalibacter alkalisediminis | reverse complement strand
AGGCCAGCAAGCGTAGCGCGGTAGCCTTGACTGAACACTAAAGTAACTAAATGCGACAACTATATTGACAAACACCGATAACAAATTCTTATTAAGCTAACGGGTGCTTTAATTGAATAACTGAAATAATATAACAACGCTCAGAGAGGTTTTATCTCTGGACGTTGTTTTTTTTGTAGTAAATCGCTTTTACTTTTTCCACAAGGAAAAGTTTTTGCTGATGAGTAGTTTTTTGATGCTTCTTCGAATATTTACTTAAACATGCTAATACCTTGTAACATAGAGTATTAATTTTTTGATTGGAGGACGACTGTGGAGGTTAATAAGGAAGTTTTAAAAGGTCATATTGATACCTTAATTCTTTCAATCTTAGCTAATAAAGATATGTATGGATATGAATTAGCGAAATTAGTTCGAGAAAAAAGCAAGGGGAAATTTGAATTGAAAGAAGGCACACTCTACCTATCTTTAAAAAGGCTCGAGAAAAATAAATGGATTTCTTCTTATTGGGGAGATGAGCAAGGTCAAGGTGGAAGAAGAAAATACTATGAAGTAACCAAGCTA
Organism: Halalkalibacter alkalisediminis; assembly: GCF_028610705.1. Lineage (GTDB taxonomy): Bacteria > Bacillota > Bacilli > Bacillales > Bacillaceae_D > Halalkalibacter > Halalkalibacter alkalisediminis. The sequence goes on along the minus strand of NZ_JAQQWT010000085.1, from coordinate 3,083 downwards.
GGTCATGAGGGTTTAAAGAATAAACAATTGGAGTGGTTATTTGTTAAAGAAATTATTGACTCTTTTTTGGTGGTAGGAGGAGAAAATGAAAAAAATAGATGAATATGTTGATTATGTTTATAACAATGTTGATGGAAGTAAGGAAGAAATCCAAGAATTAAAGATGGAGATGAAAACTCATTTACAGGAGCTAGTTCTTGAATTGAAATCCGAGGGCGTAGAAGAAGAAAAAGCAATACTTATGGCAATTGAACGGTTTGGTGATGAAAATGAGATACGCTCGATTGTAGGTCTATTATCAAAAAAACATAAATTATTTGCCAAATGGCTACTTTATGTTTCATTAATTTTTCTCACAATTGCTCCAATTGTTTTTGCTACCTTACAATCAAAAGAGGCTCAAAGTTTAAGCGAAAAATCATTTGCTTCTACAAAAATACATTCTATTTTAGACAATCGTGATATTGTATCAGATGATATAAAAAAAGAAATAGCGTCAGTCGTACATGGTACAAATTATATTTCAGATGTTCTTATTTATGATGTAAGTAATATAACCAATGAAGAGTTATTTGAATACGTTGGTAATAAAGAGGCTGATTACCAATATGGAATAACTAGACAGATGGTTGGTGAGTTACTCCCCTCTGGTAGTGGTAACGATAATTGGTATGTGATAACTGAAAGAAATAGTTATCATACTTTAAGTGTTCTGAGCTTGCTCCTATTAGGGTTCCTTTATTGGAGTTTATTTTCTATATGGGCAATGATAAATGCTTATCATGAAAGAAGATTAAATTTAAAATGGAGTTTTGTGTTTGTCCTATTTAATGTTGCAGGTTATTTAGTATTCCGTCATATTTCAAATAAAGAAGACAGTTGGGAAGGTATATAATTTTTTCCTTCAGCTAACAGAGTGAGAAAGGCGAATAAAGGTTATCGCCTTTCTCTTGTTGAAGTAACGGAGCAGGAATGTTTAAGAAGATTAAGAATGTTTATAAACATATATCAAGATTGTTTATTGTTTGCAGGTGGAGGTGTTTCCTTGGATAAGTTCTTATTCATTTTTGGAATAGTTGTGTTTGGACTAAGTTTCATTTTTTTATAGCAAACTTTTTATCAGATTACGAAGCTCTTACATTTATCGTTTCTGTGTTTGGAATGCTTAATGCGAGTATTGCTATTGGTGTTAGTATTTTATTGAGTAGAATTAAGGAAATAAAGAAATAGTTTTATTCAAGTAACGAGAGCTTTACTTCAAAAAGAAGTATGGCTCTTTTTTTGTGGGAGACGACAAATGAGTATTATCCAAAAAATTACATACACTAAAATTGATTTTAGGAAAACCGTTATTGGAGGAATTATTGTGAAAAAGTCATTAATAAAATATTTAATTGTTGCAGTTGTCTTAGGTCTGTGTACGTTTAATAACTCAACGGAAGTCAAAGCTAAATCTCATGAGCAAAAACAACTTGAGGAATTTATCAAAGGGAATAATTATATCAGCGCAGAAGAAGCGACCAAGCAATATGTGCAGAAAATTGGTAAAAGCATAAACCTTCCTGAAAGGTTACCATTTGAGCCTACCCATCGCTTCGGTATTGTTGATGAAGAAGGTCGTTTAAAGTTACATTACATGAAGTACGATGGTCAAAAGCATACACTTGACTTCATATTTTATGTGATGTCTGAATCTGAGATTGATACACATGTTACATCGAATGATCAAATGTATAAGTTAAGTAATGGGTCTGAAGCATACTATAGGGAAAATCCAAATGATGTTCTAACATTAACTCTTAAAAAAGACGGAATTGGCTATTCTCTTGGAGGCAGTAAAACAGATAATTTTAACTTAGAAGTGTTATTAGATATTGCGGAGTCGATTTAATTTGTTATTAAATAAACGGGTGCTTTTCTTTAATAAAACAAAACCATGATCTTCAACAATCGGGCGCTATTCTTTAACAAGGATATGCGCTTTTTTTATTTATAGGGCCATTTAATGGAATAAGACTTCTAAACGAGACTGGATATTTATGTTAATATTGGTATGAGATTGTGAAGAAATGTACTTAAACTAAAGAGAAGAGTTTAATAAGAATTTGTTTTTTTATGGTGAAGTGGTGATGCTGGATGTGGTTTTTAGTATCGGTACTGTTTTATTCATCATATTAATCCCTATTGTCTGTTATGTTCTATACCGTTATTTCAAAGGTGTTTCATTAATTACACCTTATCAAAATAATGAAAAACTAAACCTTTGAGGAAGGGTCAGCGCACTTCTTCTTGTGCTAACGTGGCAGGGTAACGAAAGAATCGAAAAAGGAATATCCAAAAAATAGCTGAAAGTAGCAGTGTTTAAAGAGTATAAGTTAAGGGAGGGATGTTAAATTGTCCATTTGGAAAGCATACGCTGTTACACTTCTTGAAATAGTAATATTTTTATTTATTGGTTTCATTTTAACTGAAAATGTATTAAGAGTAGTTTATGAGAATTTTGGAATAAGGTTTATCGGTAACGTTTGGGTAAACTGGTTTGGTGTTTCCTATATTCTTTTTGTGACTTATACCGTTGTTCGAAAAGTCGTGAGTAAAAATAACGTTTTGATAAGAGAACGCACAAGGTCAATTATTTTTTGGTTGCTATTTTCAGGTTCAGTTGTAGTGGTTTTTATCCCTTTTCTAATAGGTGAAAATCCTTTTTAATATATTGTGAAATATAGTACTTAAAGTAACGGGAGTTTAGTGGAATAAGAAATCACCATATTTTAACATCAAGGGGGATTTTATGCCTAAGTTAATTAAAACAATGTTATTTTGGATTATAGTATTTCCAGTGATAGTAACCACTCTTTTAATACTGACAGACTATTTTTCAGGTGAACCAATTGAGATGGTTTCTTATTTACCTAACTTATTAGGTTTTGCAACAGGTGGAATATTCATTGGCTTTATAATGTATCAAGTGAAAAATTTAAAATATGAGAAGTAATTTTCTTGTTGAATTAAACCAGCTAATAGTTTGTCAATATTTTTCAATAAAAATTTAAAATCTTTCATGATATACTAAAAATGGCATG
>NZ_JAQQWT010000084.1 GCF_028610705.1 Halalkalibacter alkalisediminis | reverse complement strand
GGCCAGCAAGCGTAGCGCGGTAGCCTTGACTGAACACTAAAGTAACTAAATGCGACAACTATATTGACAAACACCGAAACAGAAGGAGGCAATCATTAAGAATAAGGGGAACTTAAAACCTACACAATTTACAGCCTTAATTAAGACAATGAAACAATATTTTGCAACTGTCATAATTGAGGGAAGAGGAAGGAAAAGGATAATAACTTGTAGTGGTGAATATGATTATGAAATAGCAAGGGAAGACAAAAGAAAAGATAATGGAACAAAATTAATTTATGAGTATGAAATAAACAGTTTAGTGCTGGATTTTGTACTAAAAAACTGCAAGAACAAATTTCTAACAATGTCACTAAGTAAATGGTTAGTAAGCATTGGCTTAATTGATTGGCAAATTGTTAATGCTTCTAATAACAAACTTGTAATGCAAGAACATCTAAAGTTATTAGAAGAAAAATATCCAAATAACGCTACTACTAAAGATATGTTAGAGCATTTTATTAACGTTGAAACCGATAAACTAAAAAGAAATTTAGCATCGGTATTTCATAAGTTAGAGAAACATAAAATCATAATTTACAAAAAAGAGTGGTATGGTTGTCTGTTAAATAAAGAAAGAAGAGTATTAACAGAACATGAATTAACTGAAATCGCTAATCACAAAAGAGAATTATGTAATAAGCATAATGTTAATCTTAGAGATTTGAGGTTTAAAACAAAAAATCCCTCTGTTAAAGCATATAAAGAAGATTTTGCATCATTTCTTAATAGTATGGGTTTTAAATACATATATGAGTCACATGGTTGTGTAGTACAAGTTTCAGACAATATAATCAAAGAATATCTTGATAATTTAAATGAAAAAGATGAACTAGTATTCTGCTATGGATTAAGTGAAACTGACATATTTAGTCTTGTGTATAATTTCAAAAGACTATTTACTGAACGCTCATTGGAATTAGCAAAGGCTAGACAAGATAATAAGGATAATAATTCTGACCATCAGTACATTAAACAATTAAAGGTTTTTGAGGAATATTTACCAATTTGGGAGATATTATTAATTTTATACGGATTAACTAATTATCGAGAGCCTACTATATTAAGAATAGAGCATAAACATATAAATGTAATATGAAATATTTGAATAACCTTAGGTGTAACGTAAATTTTAAAATGATAATAACACAAACCTAATGTTACCAAGTATTCCAAACACAAAATAAATAATTAGACCTCATACTATTGTGTATGGGGTTTCTTAATATAAAAGAGATGTTTTATCAAAAAAAAGTGTTATGCACCTACAATCCTTTTAAATAATTTATACGTATGATTTATTAAAAAAGTAAGTTACTAGAGATACTTTTACGTATGATTTTAATATATTAACTTTACTTAAAATGGAAATTAGCAACTTTATAGATCTTAACCTTGTAATACGATGTATAAGGTGATACGATGTAATGGAAATTTATTACTTAATAATGGGGTGATATTGATTATGGATAAAGAAATAATGAAAGGAAGTATTGATATTTTACTCCTTTCAATCCTAAGTAAACGGGATATGTATGGGTATGAAATGGTAAAAACATTAAAGGAAAATAGTAATGAACTTTATAATATGAGTGAAGGAACGTTATATCCTGCATTGAAAAGATTAGAAAACAAAAAATGGCTTAAATCATATTGGGATAACACAGAAGTGGGTGCAAGAAGAAAATATTATCAAATAACGGATGGGGGTAAAACAGAGTTAGAAAGAAAACTTTCGGAATGGAAAAAAGTAAATAATTTAATAAAAGTATGTTCGGAGGGCATGGCGTGGATAAGAACATCGAGTTGTTTGTTAAAGAAATTGTTAGTGAACTAAATTGTAGTGAGGAAGAAAAAAGTGATATAGCTGAAGAAATAACAGACCATATAAACTTATTAAAAGATGATTATATAGAGCGAGGGCTTTCTGATGAAGCAGCTACAAAAAAAGCAATAGAAAGTTTTGGACAACCTAAACAATTGAGAAATGATTTTCAAAAATCTTTATCCCCCTATTATAAAATAGTAAAAATAGGTACATGGACTTTATTTTGTTTGTACGCATTCATTATCCTGTTTAATCTGTTATTTCAACGAATAATAATTCGTATTAGTGATTACAACCATGCTGTTTCTAATAATTATGAACTTATTAATCGTTATTTTTATACTCCACCCAATTCAAATGGTTTTCTAGATATTGAGGTTTGGCAAATAAATGCTAATATTATTCCTTTTAGCAACACTTATAATTACATAGTAAACAACCAGAATTATAACTTAAATATCGTAATCGAAAACACAATAGGAAACGTTCTTATCTTTATTCCTTTAGGAATATTTCTTACTATCTTATTTAAAAAATTTAATACTTTGTCAAAAATGGTGATTTGTACTTTAATTATAAGTTTTACAATAGAACTTCTACAATTCACACTAAGAGTAGGTCAATTTGATATTGACGATATTTTACTAAACACATTAGGTAGTGTTATTGGCTATCTTATAATAAATGCAATAATTAAGGGTACTAGCTTTTTCAAAGTAAGAGTATTCCCTAAATCGACAAATTAGGAGAGGGGGGGAATAATGTTTTTATCTTTTATAACTTTTTTGGGTTCAATTGTTCTAGCACTCTACATACTAATAGACCTCATAAGTAACAGATTTAAAAATATTAAAAAGAGAATTATTTTTTATAGCTTTATTTTCTACCTAATTCATGTTGTGCATTTTACAGTTGGAATACTTTTCTATCCACCAATAGAAGATACATATGTAAAAATACAATTTATTCCGTTCTACTTTATTTACGACCTATACTTACTTAATGATAGGGGTAATAGTTGGTATTTTTGGAATGCAGTAAAGTTATCCTTTTTTAATTTGATAATGTTGCTACCATTAGGAGCATATTTATCATTATTATTTAGGATTAATAGCATTAAAAAGGCTATTTTTATCACTTTTTTAGTAAGTTTGTTTATTGAGTCTTATCAACTAATTTTAGAGTCTTTAGGATTTACAGTTGGAAGGACATTTAATGTAGATGATTTAATTCTAAATACTCTCGGTGGCTTAGTTGGTTTCGTTATGTTTAGCTGGGGATGGAAGACTTATAATTCTGTTACAAACTATAAAAGAAAATCTGCCTAATTATCTAACAATATTTTTGTGAGAGTTGAATGTTGACTCTCCTTTTTTTATTTTATTAAAGATGTAAACCATTTGGATGACAAATTCGTTATAAAGTTAAGGAAGGAGGTCAGGAATGGATGATACTGAATTTCAAAGACACCTAAACAGCCAACTAAAACTGATATTCCATTATCTAATAAAACAAGGTGCATCAAGGCAGGATGCCGAGGACATTGTACAAGAAGCAGCATTAAAATTAATAGAGAATATTAATGCTATTTCTCCTGAAAAGGTTCAAAGTTGGCTTTTTAGAGTATCACTCAATCGATACTATGATTTATTAAGAAGAAACAAAGTAAAGGATAAAGCATCGTTAGAATTACAATTATTTGAAAAGATAAAACAAGGTTTATTGCCAGAAGAAGTGTTGGTTCAGAAAGAGATTAGCGAAGAAGTAATAAACGCCCTTGAAAAGATGCCAAAACGTTATAAGGAGTTTTTGATACTCAAATACATATTTGATTTACGCTATAAAGATATTGGAAAAATAGCAGAATTAAATACAGGCACGGTAAAAACAATTATCTTTCGAGCTAAGAAGGTTTTTATTGATATATATAGGGAGGTACAAAATGAGCAAGGATAACAAAGACGAAGA
>NZ_JAQQWT010000083.1 GCF_028610705.1 Halalkalibacter alkalisediminis | reverse complement strand
CATGTCGAACACGGTCGTTAAGCTCTTCAGCGCCGATGGTAGTTGGGGGCTTCCCCCTGTGAGAGTAGGACGTTGCCGGGCAAAAAATGAAAGCATTCCGTTGAGGGATGCTTTTTTTGTGTGCCCAGCATGGGTGTAATCTAAGGGTGAGAATCCCGAACAGCGAAGGTAGAAATAGCAGTAGCTTAACGCAAGGGGGCTAGTAGTGTTAAAAACTCCCGACAAAAAAGTGGTGGTTTATATTTAGTTGAGCGTCTAGGGCGTGAAGGAGATGTTGGGACTGCACAAGTAGCAGCTGGTGCCTAACTTCTTTTTTATCCCACAGATAAAAGAACTCCAATTGGTTTCCTGGAATTCGAGTCCTGAAGATGACAGGCAATAGAGGAGTGTATAGGAGTGTGTTGTATGTATTTGAGAAAAGAGGGTGTTTATTTTTGCTGTTAAAGCTTGGATGAACTTTTCTAATCTGATTAATTCTCTGAATTATGAGATCTCGGGAGACCTTCTAGTGTGTAGACGCAATGGAATTTTTTTATCTATTGCGTCTTTATTTTTTCTTCTTCTTAAATAAAAGCACCGAGAGCTAAGAACATCTAGACAAAAAATCTTTAGCAGCTTCATACCTTGATCTTGTGATCGTATTTTCCCCTCAGGCGGTTTATGTCTTCTCTAGGTGGAAAACCGAACATGCGGGAATATTCACGACTGAATTGGGAGGGGCTTTCGTAGCCGACTCGGAATGCGACATCGGCGGCATCTGTGGGCTCGGTTAATAATAGGCGCCTCGCTTCCTGCAGCCTTAGTTGTTTTTGGAATTGAATCGGAGTCATAGCGGTTATATCTTTAAAGTGTCTATGAAGTGAAGCCACACTCATATTGGCTTTTTCCGCAAGCTCTTCAATGCGGAAAGGGCGAGTATAGTTGGCTGTGATCTGTTCGATCATGTCTCTGATCCGATAGGCGTTGCTGCCTTCAATCGCCATTTGTTTCAGCGCATCCCCATGCGGACCTTGTAGAACCCTATAAAGAATTTCCTTCGTGAAGATAGGAGCAAGTACCGGGATATCTTTCGGATTGTCTAGTAAACTAACTAATCTAACTACTGCATCCAACAGAGATGTCTCTATTTTGCTGACAAACATAGCTCTTTTCGAAAGTTTTCTCGGTTCCTCTTGAATGTCAGAAGCACTTAAAACCTCTAAAATTTGACTAGGTGTAAATTCAAGTTTCAATGCCAAGTAGGGAGCTTCTGAGCAGGCTTTGATCACTTGCCCGGTCACTGGCAAATTAACCGATGCCACAAGGTAGTCACCGGGGCCATAGGTATAGCGCTGCTGTGCCAAGAATACCTCTTTCTCACCTTGGACGATCACGCAAAAAGATGGTTTGTACACTCCGTGAAGGGGTTCAGTAACATTAGATTCATTGATGAAGAACAAAGACGGGATAGTAGTCAGCTCAACACTGTCCTGCCTAGAATAACGCTCAATGAGTTTAGTTAGTTTATGCGGCTGTTCGTTTATTCGCTCAAACATAGGATTCTCCTTATTTTTGACAGTTTTTCTGTTCTCATTTTACCGTATATTGGTTGTTTGGGTAAGTGTTTGTGAGAGAATTAGGCAATCATTTGATACGAATGGGATAACGGTTGCTTTTTGGTATGTTGCATAATAAGGGTGCAAAGTTTTTTTATCGTTTTAACAGGTTGTTCCTTATATTTGAGCTTCGTACAGGAATGCCCTCAATCTTTAATTTACCTAGAAACACTTTTCATTTTAGTGAAAGAAATTCAAAAGAGGAGTGTGAGAAAGTGATTGAAAACAATTTAAAATCATAGCGGGTACAGGATTTGCTCGCCCAGCATGCTTACTAGTTAGTTACGCTTCAACGTTTAAGGCCCAAATCGTTCTTGAATACAAAGGGGTGTCTGTTAACCTAAAAGATTCCTCCGAGTCAATCATGAATGTTATGTCTTTAGGGATTAAGCCAGTTTAACATTTGGGCAGATGGGTGTGACGAGCTCGATGCTTTACAAACGATAGAAAGTTCCTTGAGTAAAATTCACTTAACCAAGTCTTGTTTTTCCTAATGGATGAATGATCCTTCACAAACAACCACCAATATTGATTGGTTATGGACGTTAGTGTGTCTCTTTTCAATTATTCTTAGCTTTATTCATAATAAAAAAAGTGAGGTAGAATTAAATGGAATATGTAAAACTTGGAAATACTGGTTTAGATATATCTAGGCTTTGTCTTGGCTGTATGAGCTTTGGTGTGGCAGAACGATGGATTCATCCATGGGTACTTGATGAGGAGAATAGTCGTCCTATTATTAAAAAAGCTCTTGAGCTTGGGATCAATTTTTTTGATACTGCGAATGTGTATTCAGATGGAACCAGTGAGGAAATTGTAGGGCGAGCACTAAAGGATTATGCCTATCGAGATGAAATCGTCCTCGCGACAAAGGCTTATTATCCTATGCACGAAGGACCAAATGGCAAAGGGCTTTCCCGAAAGGCCATAATGAGTGAAATAGACAAGAGCCTTATGAGACTTGGAACAGATTATGTCGATTTGTTCCAAATTCACAGATGGGATTACGATACTCCGATTGAAGAAACGATGGAAGCGCTACATGATATTGTAAAGGCTGGGAAAGCGAGATACATTGGGGCTTCTGCGATGTACGCATGGCAGTTTCTAAAAGCGCTACATATTGCCGAGAAAAATGGTTGGACCCGGTTTGTATCCATGCAAAATCACCTGAACCTTTTATATCGTGAAGAGGAAAGGGAGATGCTGCCCCTTTGTAAGGAAGAAAAAATCGGTGTGATTCCATATAGCCCACTTGCTTCAGGAAGATTGACACGTGATTGGGAGGAAACCACACATCGGTCCGAAACCGATGAAATTCAGAAATCAAAATATGATGCGACTGCACATACAGATAGATTAATCGTGGAACGTGTAGCCGAAATCGCAGAAAAACGCCGTGTTCCTCGTGTTCAAATTGCACTTGCATGGTTGTTGCAGAAAGAACCGGTCACCGCTCCTATCATCGGGGCGACGAAAGTGTCTCATCTCGAAAATGCGGTAGCTGCCCTTTCTATTACTTTAACACCTGAAGAAATTGCTTCGCTGGAAGAGCCTTATGTACCACACCAAATAGTTGGATTTAAGTAATGAGGGGTTGACTATTTAACCAAAATGAAAATGTGTAGGATATCCCTTTTTATTCATCGATAGACCGATGTTTTATCAAAGGGAGAGAGGAGATATGAAGGTATGTGGTGACATTCAAGTATAGAAATTAGTCTGCTCCTTAATGCAGCAATAGACCAGCTTTTGTGGACGAGCTTGGGAAGTTAGTGTGAGATTAATTAGGTTGAACAGTGGAGGTGATGGACGGGTAGTCACAATCTCCTTGAATTCGGAGAGGTAGTAAATCTCTATTTATATTATTAAAATAGGATTGAACCATTAATATAGGTAGAAAAGAGGGAGTCAACTGTTTTTGGTACAGTGGATTCTTTTTCTTTGTTGCTTATGTCTTTGAAGTGTGGTAAATTATTAAACCTAGCCGCAAAATTAATTTTAATCAACTATTGCGCAGAATTATTTAACGTGATATAGTATTACTTGTCGCCGTTAACGACTGATTGTCTCATAACGAATTGCGAAAATAACTTTTAAAAAAGTTATTGCGCAGAATGATTCGTTGTGTTATGATAGTAAATGTCGCTAACGAAGTGACACAATGTAGTTCTTTGAAAACTGAACAAAAGCCAAGCGAAAAGAGAAAACATGATTTTCTCGTCAATTTTAAGTGATTTTGT
>NZ_JAQQWT010000082.1 GCF_028610705.1 Halalkalibacter alkalisediminis | reverse complement strand
GTCTATACTCATATCTTACTGAGGGGCTCTAATTTTTTCAAAGTTGAAATTAACGCACTACAGGAATTCTAACGGAGGAGGCTAGATGAAAAAAATTCACATTTATTTGAAAGAAATTTGTCCTTTAATCGTAAGTGATAAAAATTTGTCAGTTAATTTAAGGGGAGGGATTCGATGTCTAAGCGCGACAAAGATGATTATGTAAGTAAAATTGACACTGATGATGGGTGGAATAGAGCATTTTACGGAAGTCCTACAAAGGATGGCTGCCTTGTCTTTATATTAGTGATAATATTTATTTTTTGGTTAATGAAGTAACCTCTTGCTTCTTTAACTATAGAAGCAGTTTAACAAAATAAAAGGGGTGAGGAGAATTAAAAAGTTATCAAGCGTTTTAGGAGTTATAGCTGGTTTAGCAAGTATCATACTTTGGTTGGTATTTATTTTCTTTAATCCGTATTCTTCTGCTGGAATAGGTACAATACTAATTTCATTTTTTATGTTGCTCCTTCCAGCTTTATTAGCTGTTAAAGCCTCTATTCAATATAAAGATTTTGAACTGTTAATTGCATTTATATGGTCATTACCATATAGTGTTTATTTTGCTTTTACACCTGGAATTTTTGCTTTATTCGGTATTAGCTGTTTATTATATTTGGTCAGTTTTATTCTGATAAAGATACAAATTAGTTAATTATGTGGTTTGGTCTTATGAAAGTAACGGAGGCGATGCTTTAACAAGGCATCGCTTGCCTTGTTGCTAACGAGGCAGGTTAATGAAATTGTAGCTTGTATGTGTAACGATGGATTTCAATTATATGATGAAGGGAGAAGAATTGAATGAAAAATAAATTATTATTAGTAATTGTATTTTCGAGTATTTTAGGTTCTGCGATGGTAAGCAGTATGGAATCGCTTAGTTATACATTTAAATCTATCTTCTACGGTATTTCAATGACAGTTTTAATTGTAATCGGATTGGCAGGATTATTTAAGTATTTGAGAAGAGGGAAAGCAGGAAGTATATAGAGTTTATTCTTAAAGTAATGGAGGCGTATCTGGAAGAAGCTGTCGTTGCTGTTGTGTCACTAAAGGGGAGTGACTTCAATGAAGAAAGGAATTATTTAGGTATTGGTTACTTTATTGGAACAAACATTGCAAGTTACCTTTTTATCAAGAATTAAAATGGCAAGGGCTCGTCAGTGGTGTTGTTGGTGTAGTTATTATCCGTATACTATCGGCAACTTTTAAAAACAAGAATCAGTAGTTATTACCTTGAACAAACGGTTGGCGTTTCTACAACAGCAGCAACGCTATTTTACTAACGAAGCAGGAGAGTGAGAGATTGAGTAACCGAATTATTTATCTTATTGTTGGTATCATAATGGCTATTTTTTCGTTAGTTTTAATTATAGGAGCAATAATAGAAACCAGCGCACTCCTGTATCAAACTTATTCAGCGATTGCTATAACAACTATTTCTTTTTGTATGTATTATCTTCACCCTCATTTTAAGGATAAAAAACATGCAAAATTAATTAGAAAAAAAGCTGTTTTTTACAGGATTATAGCCATTTTTGTTTTCTTGATATTTTTATCCATAGGATTAGTTGTTGATTTTATTACGTTATCAATACCTGAAACGATAAGCATATTAATTTCATTAATTGTGATTACTCTTTTTATTTCACTTGTAATTAATGCAAAAATACATGAAATCCAATTAAAGAAATTTTAAATTATCCATTATAGTAAATAAATGTTCTTCAACAAACGGGGGCTTTTCTGAAATAAGGAAAGCGTCTTTCTTCATGAAAAGGGCCAGATAATTGAATAACACTTGGCAGTTAAATTGGATATTTATGTTAAAATAATTAGAGATTGTGAAGGACTGTACTTAAAGTAACGACGCAGTATTGTGGAAGAAGAATTAAAAATCATATTAGTTTTAGGAAAGTTTAGAAGATAGGGGTATTTATATGTGGAAAATAATCAAATTCACTCTGTTCATAATTGGAGTTATATTAATAATGCTTGGTGTTCCTAATTTATTAGGGATAACGACTAATGATGTTTTAAAATACCCTCTATATATTGGTTTAATTGTTTTTGTGATATTTTTTCCAGCAAGTTCGATTAAAAAATTGATAGCAAAATCAAATTAAGTAATATTTCTTCAATAATTCTATATTTCAGCTACGAAAGTTATTGAAGTAACGGGAGCAAGAGTTTAAGACCAATAGCTGCTTGTTCCACTAACGGCAGAATAATGGAGGAAGAATTATTACATTTGTTTCAACTTTTTTGGAAAGTTATACTAATGATTATTTCTCTTGAAGGGGACTTCTTATATGATTTTTGAAATTATTGCTGGTCTGCTTGGAAGTATCGGACAAGATACTTCCTTAGATACAAGGAAGATAGACAAGCATATAGAAGAATTAAAAAAGCAGAAATGGTTTATTGAAATATACAATGACGAAAAGTATCATCGTTTATTTTTGGAGAATAGGCGGGTAAGAAAGTTTCTACAAAGTAGGTTTCTAACTAAGAGGATGGTAAATAACCCAAATGCTCAAAAGGCTTTTAAGTTATTACTGGATAAGCAATTAAATAAATAACTTTTATTTACGTTAACGGTTCGATTGCTCAACAAGGGCAGTCGCTGCTGTGACACCCTAAAAAGAAGGACTTTAATTTGTAAAGGTGTGATGTAACGATGGGAGATAAAATCAAGATAATATTAACATTAATTTCTATTGCTTTAATTTCCTCATTTTTTTATGCCATATTCCAGGTATTGTTAACTCAAATAATAAATTTGAATACAGATATTTGGTTCGCTTTTTATATTTTCCCACATCTATTTGCAGGTACATTCCCATATTTCATTTTAGCTTGGGTTCCATTAAGCTTGTTAATCGAGAAGCTAATTCAATATTACAATATTCACGGGTACTTATTTAAACTCATCATCTACTGTTTTGTAGGGTTTATTTCATTTTTCATATATGGAATAGTTCTGAATTTAGGAAATATCTTTTTTCTTTCCATTTTAACATTTAGTCTTATTTTCGGGATTACTACTGCATTTGTTTTTTATAACACAATGATTATATATAAGGCTACATTGAATAAAGAATTAAAACCTAATACCAAAAGGCTAATTACTTTATTTGTTATAATTTTAGCTGTTTTCAGCTTCAATTTAACAATTACAGGTGATTATAGTAACCATAGTTCTGAGGAATTTTACAATATCGAGGAAGTTCTAGAAAATTCCCCTTTAGGTCTTAAATTACCTTCTAATTTACCTGATGGAGTTTATTTTAATAACGCACAAATATATCAAGACCGCAATGAAATAATAATCACTATTAGTTATTCAGGTAATAAGAAAGAATTTGACTGGGATACACCTTTGATTTTGACAGTTACGGATAAAAACATGAAAAAGGAACTGTTAGAACGCCATGACAAACTAAAAGAGATTTCGATAAACGACAATAAAGGTTATATAGGACGTTCAGCAATTATTGGTGATTATGAATATATGGACGTGACGCTAATGTGGAATGAAAATGAGATTTATTACTCACTAAGTACCGATGTTTATGAAAATTCAATTTTGGATGAGGATGACCTTTTTAAAATTGCTAAATCTTTTAAGTGAAATGAGATTGTGAAGAAATGTACTTAAACAAACGGGGGCGTTAGCTTAACAAGCCAAAATCAAAAAATCGGTTCCTAAACATTGTAAGGAACCGATTTTTCTATGTTGTAATTTTCTTAACGTTGTAAATCCGCATTTTCCTGACGCTACCCCTTATTGGGTGTTTTAGTCTTGATTTCCCGAAAAGGTAGAATAACTGAAAATGAGATCTATTCTGTAGTGTTCCAATACGGTACAAGTGGAAAGGAAAGGGGTCTCAGCATTTCTTCTAAGTCTGGATACATGTCTCTCTTGCGATTTCTTCGTCAAATCTAAATAAAAAGATCAATATATACAGCTCCCTAATTGTTTGCAAAAATTATCAGCCTAAAGGCTGAAAGTCAAGCTAAAGCTTGATAGGACGGCTAAAGCTAACATTCAATGAAAACTTACTAGTA
>NZ_JAQQWT010000081.1 GCF_028610705.1 Halalkalibacter alkalisediminis | reverse complement strand
TATTTACTTTTTTGGCTCTAAACAGGAAGAACTTTAAAACTGAAAATTCAGTCAGTATATATGCAACACTAGTGATCGAAAATAAATAAATTAGAAAAACGAGTAGAAGATTTGGAAAACAGATTACACAAAGAGTAGTAACTAAATATTTATTAGTTTCAACACCTAGTTAAATGAGCTATTGTGCTTATTTGGATTTCCATTTTAAAAACAAAATATACGGTTGGATATACTTCAAGCAGCTAGTGTAGAGTATTGTTTGAACACAAAAAAAATAATTTATATATAAAGACAGGGGGGATTTATTTGATCGCACTCATTATTATCCAACTATTTATGGTTCTATTGTTTTTTCTATTAGGACACCTTATCGTAAAAAAAGAAGCATATTTTCTTCTATCTGGATTTTCTGCAAAATCGGAGGAAGATCAACAGATACTTATTCAGAATGGCTATCCACAAGCAACAGGAAGAGCACTGATAAATTCAGGTTTTATTTTACTTGGTGGATTAGGATTATATCTATTTAGGATTCAATATATGGTGGAACTATCATGGCTTGTGATGATCATTTATTTATTTGTCCATTTACTCTATATTGGTAAATTAGATACGACCCAAAATAGGAGGCGTAATTCAATAATTTTAAAAATTACGATCGTGTTTACTTTTGGAATTTTAGGGTGGACTTCCTATATTGGTATACAACCGAATGAATTATCAATTTCGGATAATCGACTGCACATTAGTGGTTCTTACGGAGTGGAATGGCCTCTGGATGAAATTACGAACATTGAATTAGCCGATACAATTCCAAATGTCCAAATGAGAACAAATGGTTTTGCTTTAGCTAATCGATTAAAGGGCCATTTTCGGCTTGAGGGTTTAGGGAAAGGCAAGTTATTTCTATTTCAAAATCACCCTCCTTTTATTTATATGAAAAAGGAGAAGATTATTTATTCATAAACTCAAGAGACAGCCACGAGACGAAATTGTGGTATGAAGAACTGATGGATGCAGTCACTGATAGCCTAATGTAATAAATTGATACGAGTGTTATTTGCAATCGGTAAGAAGCAGTTTGAGTTTAGTGAAGATAGAATGCTAAAGGATATTCCTCATCTGAATTACCAAAGGTAGCTTAATTTTTCTCGATACTAGGAAAATAATATGGTTTTTAAGTAGATTATTTCAATAAATAATAGACATTTGAAGCACGGATTAGTCAGTAAATCAACTAAAATACTGACATTGATCCTATCGGGCATCATAACTGACATCTACCTCATGGAAAGGTTGGACGAAGGAATTTTGGAGCATAGACACTGCGAGATATGGGAGGGTTGACCTCCATGAGAAATGTAGACATCCACCAGTGCGACCATACTTCAACTTAATATCCACTTTTTGGATAGAGGTGGTTTGGGTACATACAGCCTTTTTTGCTTCTCAACTCCAAAATATACCTATAAAACAATTTTATCCCATATTATCAATGTCTATTAAAAATGGATGACTATGAAATAGTGAGAAAAGGCTAGAAATCGAAAGATATCCCTTTCTATATAGAGGGAGGATAGTTGAATATTCTCTTTGTCTTATGTTCCACAACTGGGACATTATTAATGAATAAAGAAAAATTGTTCTTGAGAAAGTAATTCTACATTTACATATACATCCTACAAATCTGAACGGATTATATCGGGTCGTTAAATGTTTATCTTGTTATTCTTAAAAGCGAAGGGAGGTTATTTAAATGGATTTGCTTAAAAGTATGAACGCAGCAGTAAGCTATATCGAAAACCATTTGGCGGATGATATTAATTACAAAGAAGTTGCAAAGATTACACATTTCTCTGACCATCATTTTAAACGAATGTTTTCGTTTATAGCGGGGATTACCTTGGCAGACTATGTGCGTAGAAGACGATTGACCTTAGCTGCCTTTGATTTAAAAGAAAGTGATATGAGAGTGATTGATGTAGCTATTAAGTATGGTTACAATTCACCAGATTCATTTTCAAGAGCATTTCAAGCATTACATGGAGTAAATCCTAGTACAGTGAAAAATTCAGACGTTCCTTTAAAAGCGTATCCTCGGATGACCTTCCATATTTCGATTAAAGGAGATGTTGAAATGAATTACAAATTTGTTGAGAAAGAGCCTTTTACCGTAGTTGGGAAAAAAGAAACAGTAGCTTCTAGTAGAGAAGAATTCAATCCAAAAATGTGGGAGCATATTGAAGAAATAGAAGAATCTGTTAAGCTATACGATAATACTTCGTTTTCAGGTATACTAAATATTTCAGTGACAAAAGAGAATGGAGACATTGATTACTATATTGCTACAGCTACTACTAAGCCATGTCCCAAAGAACTTGAGATTTTGGAAATTCCTTCTCAAACATGGGCAGTATTTCAAGCAACAGGAGAAATGCCAGACGCTTTATTAACGACATGGGAGCGAGTTTATACCGAATGGTTCTCAACGTCTGGTTATGAATTAGCTGAAGCTCCCGAATTTGTAAAAGGGATTAACGATACAAAAACGGAAATTTGGGTTCCTGTTAAGAAAAAGCAATAGTTAGAGGGAGGTCTTTGTGACCTCTTCTTTACTTATTAAACAACGGGAGCTTTACTTCCAAAAGCAGGAAGTAAGGCGTTTTTTGTTGAACTTAAAATAGGGATACAAGATATATGAAGATGATGATTAATGGCTATTAATGTAGGGGTTATGATTAGTTATATATTATGAAATCAACAAGCAAGATTAATAAAGCTATTATATAAAATATAACAATCGCCTGATTTATTAAGGAGTAAAAAGTCAAGGGAGGAAATGGTATGAGTATTCAGTTTGAAGCAAAAAAAACCTTTAATGTTCCGAGAGAAAAGGTTTACCAAGGCTTGTTGGATTTGGATTCAGCAAAGCATTGGATGCAAGGATTAGTTCGAATGGAGCGATTGGATGCAGGTCCTATGAAAGTTGGCAGTAGATGGAAAGAAACAAGGAAAATGATGGGGCAAGAAGCAACGGAAGTATTTGTAGTAACTGGTCTTGAACCTTATAAAATTCAACTTTTTGTAGACGGTTCAAAAGGGACAAGCGGTAAAGGGGAACATTTTTATACATATTCAATTAAAGACTTGGGAAATTCAACAGAGGTTACTTTACACGGGGAAATTAAAGGGATGACTGGAATAGCAAAACTAGTTAGTAAACTGATGACAGGCACATTCCAAAAAATTTGTGCCAAGGATTTGGATGGGTTGAAGAATTATTTGGAGAAATGAAAAAGTGAAAGGATATTACGGAGTACTTGATAAATGAAGCTATAGTTACTCAACTACCATGAAAATAAACTTCTCTAATTACATAAAAAGGACAATAACAAAGAAGACCCTTCTAATTCGTTTTAAAAAAAGAGCCGTATACATTGAACTATGGATTGGTTGACTGGATTAAGAACCAGTATAGACAACTTAGTATATTTTCATTCTCTGTGGTGAAGCGCTGATTTTTGCGCTTCATGGCTGGCTAACGGGTGGTTTGATTGAATAAGGTCAGCGCACTTCTTGTTACATTAACGAGGTGATTAACTGGTTAAGAATAACAAACATCGCATGGACATACCTTTTATTGAGGAGGTATGTTCATGCGATGTTTGTTATTGATTTGAAATCAAAGTGGTGTGTTATTGTTTTAACTTTGTTCTATATTTCTTTGGTGTTATTTCGTTTTATTCAGGAAGACTTGATGGGAGTTATACTGGAGTGTCACATAATTTTGTCCCTTTTGCTACTAGTGGCACTTAGCTATAATTTTGATACTTGGTTTTATAATACTTCCGGTGTGGTGTTACTATTTATCCCAATAGGAGTTTTAATTCCACTCCTTTTACCTAAATTAAAGAACGTTTTGACAATAGTATTAATATTGATGTTTAGCCTTACTATTGAGTCAGTGCAATACGTTACTCAATTAGGTGTGTTTGATGTAGATGATATTATGTTAAATTCATTAGGAGGACTTATAGGTATTTTGGTTTTTAGTCATTTAAAAAGAAAAAGGTTATTCAATTAAACCAGCTAATAGTTTGTCAATATTTTTCAATAAAAATTTAAAATCTTTCATGATATACTAAAAATGGCATGCCAA
>NZ_JAQQWT010000080.1 GCF_028610705.1 Halalkalibacter alkalisediminis | reverse complement strand
ACCTTCTTCATTATTTTCAAAAGATAGAGGATCGCCTACTACAATCCCACGGAAGTTCACAGCTCGAGCTACGTGAAATTGTTGTGCAATATCCACACCAACAACAAGATGTTTATCAGAAATTCTTTCAATTAGTTGATTTTGTTTGTCTTGCATTTTAAACTTCATATAAGAGTTCCTCCTTGATTTTGAGTTTTAGAGTGGTGTCTATACTCATATCTTACTGAGGAGCTCTATTTTTTTCAAAGTTGAAATTAACGCACTACAGGAATGCTAAAGGGCAGAAGAGTTTAATAAGAAAAAAGTTAAAAATTAAATTATACAGTTTACGAAGGGGAGCTTGGAGAAGTATATGTCAAAAAAAATAATATTAGTTTTTACTATTGTTTTACTTATAATTGGTGCTTATTTTCTTAGTTTGATATTGAAAAAAGACGATGTAGAAGAAATTACAAAGGCTGTTATGGCATTAGAACAACCAGAATTAAAGGTAGCTCATATTGAATTACTCGAAAAAAATAAAGCTATCGCCTTTTACGAGTGGGGTCATGGTGAAGATTCGTCGTTTGGGAATGTAATCTTGGAGAAAAACTTCTTAGGGTGGGAAATTGTTCGTGGAGGAAGTTTGTATCTGTTAGAGGACTCTAAGTTGAATTGGGGGCATTTAGAATTAAAAGATTATTTATCAAGTTATACAGATTTACTTAGAGGGAAAATAACTGACCCTGAAATTGAGAAAGTACAAGTTATCACGAAGGACGGAAAAGAATATCAAGCCAGAGTGATAAAATATAATAATGATGATAGGTTTTGGTTTTTAATTGCAGATGGAGAACTTCTGGGTGCTACCGTTACAGGACTTTCTTTTGAAGGAGATGTAATTGAGGAAATTCAAACAAGTTATTAATCTTCAGCTAACGAAGAGCTTTCCTTTAATAACGATCTTCAGCAATCGGGCCATATTCTTGAATAACTAATTGTGGAGCTAATGGAAATTTGCGATGATTGTTATGAAGTTAAAGGAGCATTAGTAGAACAATAGAAAGTCATAGGGGGGATATAAAGATGTCGAACCATGAAAATGAAGAAATGTTAACAGGAGGGAATGTCTCTAACGTTTATCGTTCTGGAGATACTGTGCGACGAGAATTAAATCCAGAAAGCGCCAAAATTCATAAGCTATTAAAGCATTTGGAGAACAAAGGTTTCAGTTATGCACCAAAGTTTTTGGGAATTGATGAAAAAGGAAGAGAGATATTATCATTTATTGAAGGGAAAGCTGGTAATTATCCTTTAAAAGAATACATGTGGTCTGATAATGTCTTAATAGAAATAGCAAAAATGCTCCGTCTTTATCATGATTCTGTGAGTGATTTTTCATTTGATGATAGCTGGCAATCGATAGATAACACCCCGAAACAATTTGAGGTACTATGCCATAATGATTTTGCAATATACAACATTATTTTTAATCATGAAAAACCAATAGGTATTATTGATTTTGATGTTGCTGGACCGGGTCCAAGACTTTGGGACATAGCTTATACTCTATATACTTGCGTTCCCTTAAGTAGATTTTATCTTTCTGAAACAGGTGAGAAAGTTTATTATAATTCATCACAGCATGCTAACCGTATAAAACAAAGAGTTAGATTGTTTTTTGAATCTTACGGTGAGGGAATAGATGAAGATTATTTGGAAATGGTATTGCTACGATTAGAAGGGTTATGTAAAACAATTACAAGAAAAGCCAATGATGGTGACATTGCTTTTCAAAAGATGATAGATGAAGGGCATCTTGAACATTATCAAAACGATATTAAATTCATTCGTGAACATGGAAAAGAGTGGTTTTAAGGGTAGGTTTTTATTTAACGGGTGGCTTTTCTTCAATTGAGTCTTTGAAACGTTCTTCCGTAATAGCGTGCTTTTCTGAAATAAGGAAAGCGTCTTTCTTCATGAAAAGGGCCAGATTGTGGAATAAAACTTAGTTAGGAAATTGGATATTTATGTTAAAGTATATAGAGAAGATTGTGAAGAAATGTACTTAAGCTAACGAGCAGTTTAGCACAAGAAGAAGCGTCTTATACAGAAGGTAATGTTAGAGGTGAGAATGTGAATGTGAATTTGAATTGTTTAGGGTGTAGTTTAGCTAATAAATTATCACCTGTACATGTAGTCTACGAGAACGAATATGTTTGTTGTATTTTAGACCATGACCCATTTAATGAAGGTCATGTTATGATACTACCAAAAGAGCATTTTGCAGATGTCGATGAACTTAATGAAGATACCGCAAATGCCGTAATACAGGCATCAAGGTTAATTTCAAAGGCTATAAAGGCACTTTATAAACCTGACGGTATAACAATATGTCAAAATGGAGGAATTTTTAGCGAGCTAACTCATTTTCATATGCATGTTATACCAAGATACAAACATCAATCGTTTGCTGACTTTTATATGGACGAGCCATTAAATAACGAAAATGAAAAAAATAAATTATTAAATACAAGGGATGAGTTAGCAGAATTTATCAAAAGAATAATTTAATTCTTCCTCAAGTATCGGGGGCGATAGCTTAATAAAGGTTATCGCCTTTCTCTTGTTGAAGTAACGAGGCAGTAGTGTTTAATAAGCAAATATTTAATAAGTAATGTTAGGAGTTCAAGTTATGAAAATTAGCAAAAGTAATGCAGAACATTATAATTGGGGCAATAATTGCGATGGCTGGTACTTAGTTAATAAAAACGATTTAAGTATTATTCATGAACGTATGCCACCAAATACATATGAAGTAAGGCACTATCATAATCATTCTCAGCAGTTTTTCTTTGTCTTATCAGGAACAGCTACGCTTGAGGTTGATGGCACTATAATAGAATTAAATTCACAAGAGGGCTTTGAAGTTTCTCCACTTGTTCCACACCAAATGTTTAATAAAACCAACCAAAAATTAGAATTTATCGTCACTTCTCAGCCAAATAGCAAGGGTGATAGAGTTTTAACAGAGGAATAATCTTCAACTAACGGATGCTTTTCTTCAATAACGATCTTCCGCAATCGGGCGCGATTGTGGAGCAACACAGCTAGAAAATGATCAAACTTTTTTATAAAACTGAAACTTAAATTTTGAAGCAACGTAATAAACACTTTATGTTGCTTTTTTCTGTCTGTATGTAAAATCCTAGTGTCCGTTTAAGTACACTTTTATAGACTGTTAGAAATCTATATTATTTCAGTCCGTAATCATATATAATTTATTTTATAGACGTTCATTAAAGATGATATACTTTTTTGGACGTTTTTTGTATAAAAAAGTAATTTTTAAGGGTGAGAGTTTTGAAAAAACGTTTCGGTTATGTAAGAATTTCCAGTAAAGACCAAAATGAAGCAAGGCAGATAAAAAACATTTTAAATGCAGGAGTTAATGAAAGAGATATTTACATAGATAAGCAAAGTGGGAAAAATTTTGATCGACCTCAATACCAAGCTTTAAAAGATCCTAGTCGTTTAAGAGAAGGAGATACCATTGTATTTGATTCCATTACTCGAATGGGGCGTAGTATGGATGATACCTTAAAAGAATATAGATGGTTTGTTGAAAATGGTATTAACCTAGAATTTATAAAGGAACCTATGATTAACACGAATAGTGAAACAGATGATGTAATATTAAAAGCTATCCAGCAAGCTGTACTTGTAATTCTTACTGCATTTGCAGAAAAAGAGCGTTCTGATATTCGTGTACGACAAGCTGAAGGAATTGAAGCAGCAAAGAAGAAAGGAACAAAATTTGGACGACCTTTAAAAAGCCTTCCCGAGGAATGGGATGAGCTTTATCTTCAATGGAAAAATGGACAAATAAAGGCTATAGAATTTATGGAAATTGTTGAAATGAAAAAATCAACTTTTTATAAAAAGGTAAATGAATACGAACTACTTAATCCCAAACGTTCTTCTTAAACAATTTTATTGTATGTGGGGTCTGTGTAGCAATGGAACTCGATCACGCAGCAACTAGCGGACATTATATATACACATAAAAATAATTTTAAAAAAGACTTTTTGAAGCGGCTATTTACGAACTGGATTATTCTAAAGCACTTGAAAACGGCTAAACTAATATTTATATTTGTTTAGGTCATTTCATCTACACTCATATTTTTATCTATACAAAGCAAAACGATAATTTTCGAAAAGACATTTTAAACCATGAGTATTTCAATAATATTGTGAAGCCGTTTATGAATCGAGTTAAGTGAGGGGGACACTAACCATGAAACTAGCCGAGATCCAGAAGGAGTATGAAGAAATTTACCATTCTGCCCTGA
>NZ_JAQQWT010000008.1 GCF_028610705.1 Halalkalibacter alkalisediminis | reverse complement strand
GTTTTTTTGTGCCTTGAAACCATAAATTACTCAAAACTACTTGACAAATTTGAAGAAACTTTATGCAAAGCTAATGATAATGAGTGTATAAATTAATTTTTAGCGAGAAGAGAAAACCATCCATACGTGAAGTGGGAGTAGAATAAAGAAGGTCAATGCCTTTTTTTGTCGAATGTATAGGCGAGAGGAGGGGTGATAGTGAAACCGAAATCGAATGCGAAGTTAAACTTGAAAGATCCTACAATGGTTATTCTTGCTTATTTTTTAGGTGAAGTGGTAACTGATCAGAAAATCATTTTTGAGGGAACGGCTAAACAATTGAGGGAGCAACAGTTTGGTGAAGAATGGGACGGATTCCATTTAGGTGATGGTTTTAAGATTGAAGATAAAGAAGTTAAAGTATTTGAAGTCAAGGATGAATTTGATTCTAATTTAGAGATAAGTAAGGTTCGATATCTAATAGGACCTAGAGACTTAGATCCTAAAAAGGTAAACCTTTAAAGTAACACTTAATTTGAAAAGGTTCCTGCCCCCCAGTCGTCAAAAGCGAGGGCACTGAAAAAGTACGGAGGGTCAGGAACCTTTTCAAATTTTCTGCACACATATCGTAGTCATTCTTTTTAGAAAAATAAAAACAGAAAAAAACCAAAGGCCACTAATTAGTGCGCCTTTGGTTTTTTCTGAATATGGAAATGGTGAGAGCATAACGATAAGATTTTCAAGAGTCATATTGCCAAAGACCTTACGCGCTCTCGTTGCAATGCTTTACGGGTAACTATAGGATAACAAGCATTTTTAAAGCTGTAAGTAATTTTGTTAGGAAATGTGACATGAAACATATATTTGAAATACGACTTATAATTTATTTAAAACGACACGAGAGAAAACGAGTTTTCTAAAAGGAAGGATAAGAAACTGTAAAGCTAAGGCAGTCAAATGAAGTTGGAAGGCTGATGATGGACTGTTTTTGACATTTTTTTAGAGTATTTTGTAGAAATAAAGAGGATGTGGAGGGGGTTTTGGAAAAATGATAAGAAATTGATAGAATAAGGATTGATGATGGATTTAGGTTAATGTGATTGATTGATAAATTGTTGCTCAAATTTATGGCTGGTAATTCATTATTTTAAAGTGGATTTTAAAATTCCGTAAAAAGTTTTAAAAAATGTCTTGAAAGCGTTTCTAAAAATGTGTAAAGTAAAACTTGTAATAGTTACCGAAACGTTTTGGAGGATTTTGATGGCTACAATAAAAGATATTGCGAAAGTTGCAGGGGTATCGGTTACAACGGTCTCTAGGGCTTTAAATGGGTATGATGATGTGAATGAAAAAACACGAGCCAGGATCAAAAGTGTTGCTGAAGAGCTGAACTATAGTCCGAATGCTGTGGCACGTAGTTTAGTTAAGAGTAAAACAGAAACCATTGGCTTACTGGTTTCGGAGCTTAGTCTTTCCGGGGCCAAGGATATGTTTACGTATGAGATCATGTGTGGAATTAATGATTCTTCTTCCAATAAAGGCTTTGACTTAATTCTTTTTAGCACTAACTCTGCCAAACAAAAGGCAAAGAGTTACAGCCAGCTTTGTCGCGAGAGACAAGTTGAAGGGGTTATTATGCAAGGGGTTAAAATCGACGATCCCTACTTAATAGAAGTCATTGATAGCAATATCCCATGTGTCTTAATTGACGTAGAGATAGAAGGAGAGAATGTGGGATATGTGTCTACAGATAATGTGTTTGGTGCACAAATAGCAGTAAAACATTTAACCAATTTAGGTCATAGAAACATTGCGATAATGAATGGTCACGACCAAGCATTAGTCAGTCAAAGAAGGCTAACTGGATACAAGAAACAATTAGAAGAGGCTTCGATTCCATTTCAAGAGAACTATGTTTTAAATGGTAACTTTAATGAACAACAAGCTGAGGAAATGGCCTATTCATTTTTTCAGGAGCGACCAGAAGTTACGGCCATTTTTTGCGCAAGTGACTTGATGGCTCTCGGTGTCATGAGTGCAGCTAAACGTTTAGGTCTAAAAGTACCAGATGAGCTTTCAATTGTTGGATACGATAACATAACATTAGCACAATATGTACAGCCACAACTAACAACCGTTGATCAAGATAAATATCAAATGGGCTATAAAGCTGCTAAGCTATTAATTGATATGCTTGAAGGAAATAAAACGAATCGAAAAGTCATTTTAGATAATCAGCTGATTATAAGAGAGACTACTGCTGAGCCAAAATGATTTTTTTTACCTAAAAACCGAAACGTTTCGGTAAATAGTCATAAACGTTTCGGTATAGCTTTTAAAAATGTATTGGAGGGAATTTAAATGAATTATAGAGTAATAAAAGAAAATGACTTGTTTTTATTAACAGATGAAAAAGGAAATATTCCGAAAAATCATCCCTATGGACCAGGCTTATACACAAAAGATACGAGGTTTTTAAGTAAATTAGATTTGAAAATAAATGACGTTGAGCCGATTCTACTTTCGTCTGAAGCAGATGAGAATTACGTAGCAGAAATGATTTTAACGAACCCTCACATAGAAGAAAACGGTGAAGTGCAATTATGGCGAGAATCAATCGAACTGAAGAGAAAGCGCTTTATATATAGTGGAGTTTGTTATGAAGTGATTACAGCTAAGAATTATAATCCAAAGCGTACTTCTTTTGATTTGAGTCTTCATGTCGAAGCTGATTTTACCGACATGTTTATCGTAAGGGGCTTTCAAAAAGGAATAGTAGGGAAAGAAACAGGAACTCTGCTAGAAGCGGATCGCTTAACATTTCAATACATAGGATCAGATAATATTCGACGTCAATCAATTGTGGCCTGGAATGAAAAGGCTACCCAAACAACGGAAGCTGGAGATGTTCATTTTTCTCTTTCGCTCGATCATCAAGAGGAAAAAACGATTGTGTTCACCTTTACTCCTGTAACAGGAGAGGAAGCGCCAGCTGTCTGCTGTCATGAGGAGGCTCTTTTAAAATTAAAGTCTTCTTATGAAACTTGGAAACAGGAAACAACAAAGGTTGAATCGGACGACCAAACATTCCAGCGTTTGCTTGATCGTGGAATTGGTGACCTACGTGTTCTATTAACAGATTTAGGTTATGGTAAATTTCCGGTTGCTGGTTTACCGTGGTTTGGCGTTCCATTTGGTCGTGATAGTTTGATTGCTGCCTTGCAGATGCTACCATTCAATCCTGAGGTAGCAAAAGGAACATTACTTACAATGGCATCAAAACAAGGACAGAATAAGGATAGCTGGCGTGATGAAGAGCCAGGAAAAATTATGCATGAAATTCGTTTTGGCGAATTGGCAAATACAAATCAAATCCCATTTGCACCTTATTATGGGACGATAGACGCTACACCGCTTTTCTTAGTCCTTTTAAGCGAGTATGTGAAATGGACAGGGGACTTAGCACTTTTTAAAGAGCTTGAAAGGAATGTAGAACGTGCTTTAATGTGGATTGATCAATATGGAGATCGAAATGGAGATCAATTCGTTGAATACCATCAGGAATCGTCAAAAGGGATCGCCAACCAAGGTTG
Organism: Halalkalibacter alkalisediminis; assembly: GCF_028610705.1. Classification (GTDB taxonomy): domain Bacteria; phylum Bacillota; class Bacilli; order Bacillales; family Bacillaceae_D; genus Halalkalibacter; species Halalkalibacter alkalisediminis. The sequence goes on along the minus strand of NZ_JAQQWT010000008.1, from coordinate 145,439 downwards.
GAAGGATTCGGGAGATTCAGTCGTTCACCGTGATGGCAGTTTTGGGGAAACACCAATTGCATTGTCGGAAGTACAGGGTTATGTGTTCCAGGCAAAAGAAGGTATAGCTGAAGTGTATAAAGTGTTAGGAAACATTGAAATGTCAGATCAATTAAGAATTGAGGCAAATGAATTAAAGAATCAATTTGAAAGGGAATTTTGGATGGAAGATGTCCAGTTTTACGCGTTAGCGTTAGACAAAAATAAGGAACAAGTTGGAACTATTACATCGAATCCAGGACACGTCTTATTGTCTGGGATGCTAAATGAAAAAAAAGCTGAAATCGTAAGCAATATGCTTACATCAGAAAAGATGTTCTCTGGCTATGGTATTCGGACAATGGGGAAAGGCGAAGCGGGCTATAATCCAATGAGCTATCATAATGGCACGGTTTGGCCGCACGATAATAGTATGATCATTCTTGGGATGAGCAAGATGAAAAATCAGCAACAGGCTGCTACTGTAATGAAGGGGCTTATTAATTCCGCTGATTCATTTGAATATGATCGCTTGCCTGAATTATTCTGTGGTTACGATGCGGTTGGAAAGGCTGTTAAATATCCAGTTGCTTGTTCACCTCAAGCATGGGCTGCTGGAACGCCAATGGTATTTGTTCAAGCTATGCTTGGGCTATTCCCGAACTGTTTAAATAACCAAATCGAATTAAGCCCTTATTTACCAGAAGGAATGAATAAATTAAAAGTGGAGAATATGAGAATTGGTGAAGGTACGCTTTCCCTTCAGTTAAAAAGGGAGAACGAGTCATTCAAAATAAGCATCCTAGAGAACACAACAGGCTGTGACATTGTTGAAAGTATAGTCAGTCATCAAATCTAAATCAAAAAGAAAGAGGGGATTGTTAAATGCAGAAGTGGATGAGGTCGATCGGATTAACATGTTTTTTAGTAGCTGGTAGCTTACTGGCGGCTTGTTCATCAGGTGATAGCGGAGCTGTAAATGAGAATGGCGATGAAATCATTGAAATCACACTAAGTGCTTGGGGATCATCACCAGCTGAGCAACGCATCTTCGCAGAAACGATTGCAACATTTGAAGAGAAGCACCCGCATATATCAGTAAATGTTGATATTGTAGCGGATCAATATATGGATGTTCTTCGTACTAGGTTAATTGGTGGAAACGCAGCAGACGTTTTTTTCTTAGACGCTTTTGAAGCTCCAGCGTTAATGGACACTGGGGTATTAGAACCTTTAGATCATTATATTACAGAGGATTTTGATATAAATGATTTTGAAGAACCGTTGTTGAATGCTTTTAAGCGAAATGATACGATCTATGGTTTGCCAAAAGATACGTCAACTCTAGCACTCTTTTATAACGAAGATAGGTTTGAAGAGGCTGGGTTAGAAGGACCCCCAGAAACATGGAAAGAGCTTGAAGAGTATGCAGAAATCTTAACGGAAGTAACTGGACAATATGGGTTCGGTGTTGTAGCTGATCTAGCGCGTTTAAAGTTTATTGCTGAATCAAAAGGCGGAAGTGTAGCAGAAAACAACCAAGCTAGCTTTAGTGATCCTAAGGTTGTAGAGGCTTTACAACCAGTGATTGACATGAAACAAAGCGGTGTTGTTGGAGTACCTAGTGATGTAGGCGCTGATTGGGGAGGCGAAATGTTTGGTCAAGGTCGTACGGCCATGATGTTTGAAGGCAACTGGACGATCTCCTTCTTGGAAGAAACATTTCCGAATCTTAATTGGAAAACAGCTGAGATTCCGACAATTGATGGAGAAAAAGGTTCAATGGCTTACACCGTTGCTTACGTCATGAATAAAGACTCTGAGAAAAAAGAGGCTGCTTGGGAACTGATTTCTTGGTTAACGGGCCCAGAAGGAATGGAGCTTTGGACGAGAGGAGGGTTTGCGTTTCCAACTCGCGCCTCTGTATCAGAGGAGCTAGGGTTGTTTGATGACGAAATTAGAGGGCCATTTGCTGAAGCGGCAAGCTACGCAACGGTTTGGGCCGATGATACGAACTTACCAATTATCAATAATAACTTTAATAATGAATTCTTAAGTGCGTTCTTAGGACAACGACCGCTAGATGAGGCATTAGAAGAAGCTCAGCGTGTTGCAAATAGAGAAATTGAAGATTAATGAGGTAAGGGAGAGACCTCTCCCTTCTCCTTGTTTTTCATAGGAAAGGAGAACACCACATGGCTAAGCAACAACATAAATCGACGACAGTGTTGGCAGAAGCAGGTCACAAAAAGAAGCGGGAATACTCCAAACGGGCGTTAAGTGAAGCGGGTCAAGGCTATGCATTCATGTCACCAACCTTACTTGTCATTGGGGTATTTGTGTTACTCCCCATTTTTTATGCTATCTTTCTATCGTTTCATCGTGTACAGCTTTTAGGGGGAACCAGCTTCGAATTTGTTGGTATTAATAACTTTTTACGAATATCTGATGATTACCGGGCTGGGATTGCGTTATGGAATACCTTTAAATATGTGCTAATTGTTGTACCTGTCCAGACGATGCTAGCTCTATTTTTAGCGGCAACGTTAAATGCAGGGATGAAGGGAGAAAAGCTTTTTCGGATCATTTATTTTTTACCGACGCTCACGTCTTCAGCTGTGTTAACGTTGATTTTTATGTGGATGTACAACCAAGAGGGTGCCTTTAACCAAATGCTTGCATTCCTAGGACTTCCTACATATAACTGGCTGAATGATCCATCGGTTGCATTAATCGCGATCATGATCATGAATATTTGGGCAACAGCACCGTTTTTTATGGTTATTTATTTAGCGGCACTTCAAGATATTCCTGATTCCTTATATGAAGCGGCTGAGTTAGATGGAGCAGGACCCATTCAAAAATTTTGGCAAATCACTGTTCCATTGTTAAGACCAGTAACATCATTTGCGGTCATAATGGGGATTATCGGGACCTTTCAGTTATTTGATCAATCCTATATATTCTCGGGAGGGTCTGGTGGCCCAAGTAACTCTACGTTGACTGTCGTTTTACTAATCTATCAATATGCATTTGATTCAGCTGGAAGAATGGGATATGCAGCTGCATTAGCATTTGGATTAGCTTTTGTGATACTAACTGCGACCTTATTACAACGAAAGTTATCAAAAGAGGAAACATTCTATTAAAGTTTTTACAAAAAAGGGTGTAGTTTTCTCTTTTTGAAAAAAAAGCATTGAGCAAAGCCGCTATATGGATTTAAGTCTGCTATGAGTGGGTTTCTATATAGTAGGCTCGTAGTGTGCAGAGCCATAGGTTACTAAATGGAAGAATGTTGGCTTAATCCCAATAGAGTAAGGAGGATCTATCATGATGAATAAATTAGGGATAGGTAAAACGGTCGTCTATACGATTTTAGTTACATATGCGGTTGTTACTTTATTCCCGTTTTTATGGGCTTTATCTTCATCGTTTAAATCATTAGAAGAGATATTGACCCATAACATGAACCTAATCCCAAGAAATTTCACACTAGATAATTTCAGGTTTATCATTGCAGAGCAACCGATGTTTCTACGCTGGTTATTTAATAGTGTATTTGTGGCTGTAATCGGAACAAGCTTGAATTTACTATTTAATTCGATGGCTGGATATGCTTTAGCGCGTCTTAGCTTTCCTGGAAAAAAAAGTTTGTTTATTTGTATTTTAGCGGTATTAATGATTCCAGGACAGGTGACGATGATTCCCAATTATTTAATCTTAAATCACTTAGGATGGTTAAATACATATCATGGATTAATCATCCCGGCCATGGTCAATGCGACGTTCATTTTTATGATGCGACAATTTTTCCTTAACTTCCCAAAAGAGCTGGAAGAAGCAGCAGCCTTGGACGGTTTATCTCGGTTTGGGACATTCTTTCGGATCGTTCTTCCAATGGCAAAGCCCGCTTTGGCAGCTCAGGCAGTCTTTGTTTTCATGGCATCATGGAATGACTTTATGCGACCGTTGATCATTATGTCTGATGCGGCGATGTATACATTACCAGTTGGACTAAATCAATTTAAAGGTCAATACATTACACAATGGAATTATATTATGGCCGCTTCAATGGTGTTTACGATGCCGGTGCTATTGATTTATGCTTTCTTTAATCGTTATTTCCTGAAAGGGATCTCGTTTAAAGGGGATAAGTAATAATTGAAGGACACCCTATAGAGTAGTAGGGAGTAAGTTTGAAGTTGAAAACCATTTAGAAGCAAGATAATCAATAACTCATTAAATCTTTTTGTAAGTGAAGCTGATTGCTAATGACCTAGAAATGGGATTACAAATAAAATAAGCCTTCTTTTTCAATCTGAACTGTTTTTTATTATTGAATTTCTGAGCTTTTTGATAGGTCGATTTGGATCTGGTGAAGTTCCTGACCGCCCAACCTTTAAAGTACTGGAGGCAGGATCCTTTTTAACTTTTTAACAGTAAAACTGAAAAATTCAAACAAAAAATACACCCTCGTCGTCTTCTAGGCGAGAGTGTATTTTTGTTTCCGATGGCCTATTGTTCTGTTAACTCTTTTACAGAAACACTTTGTTTGTTAGTTGGATCGTCTAGAGGATGAATGGTAGCTTGTCCTGAGCCTTGATCTACATGTTCAATATAAATCGGTTGGCCGTTATATTGGACACTTATCATGTTTGATGATGATGAGATTTCTTGAGCGCGTTGTGCATCCATGGTAGCACCTCCTTTTGATATGTAGTACGTTTACTATCTGTCTCAAGTTAGGTAGTTATACAGGTAGTCGAAAAAAAATAAAATAATTAAAGGTTGATGAAGTAATCGTGAGTTGTTCTCGACTATAAATGACTGTCAAACATAAAATAAACCTCGTTATCACATAATAGAACATCAGCGGAGGTGAATGAAATGGGAGATTGGAACAGACAAGCTAGTCAAAATAATAATATCCAGCCGGATTTATCTTTTAAAAAAGAAGAACTAGCTGATAAAAAGGTTCAATTAGATGTGCAAGAACAAATTGGGATGGAAGCGATTGGCCAGGAAGAAAAAGATGTACCAAAAGGCAATCAATAACATTAAATCCATTTGGACTCATTGCTAAAGACCTAGCAATGAGTTTACATATCAATCACTTGCCATCCTCTTTCATCAAACTGAACAGAAGGGTTTTATTTTTCATTTTCGACCATTTTAAAAACATATTTCGGCCAGAATCTGCGGAAATTACATATAGGAAATTACCCAAAAAGTCTTTTGCTATTTTCAGTAGTATTATTTAGCCCCTAGATTAAACATAAAAGAAGACCATTAGGAGAGATACCTTTGAGTAATCTGAAGAAGCCTATCATCGGAATGACTAGTTCTATTGTGAACCACAACCATATTCCGAGTGTGAATTTGCATCAAAAGTTTATTTTATCAGTAAAAACAGCTGGAGGGATTCCGCTCATCATTCCAACGGGTACAGATGAGATGGCTGAAGAATGGGCTTCTATTTGTGATGGGATTATATTGACTAACGGAGAGGATGTTGATCCACATTCTTTTAATCAAGACCCAGATCCCAATCTAGAACAAACGAATGAAAAGCGCGACAAATTAGAAATGGCCCTCGTCAAACAAGCTCAACAAAAGAAAAAGCCGATCTTAGGGATTTGTAGAGGAAATACGATATTAAACGTCGCTTTAGGAGGAACCCTTATACAGGATATTCCATCACGCAACCCTAAAGCGGTTAATCACAATCAAAAAGCAGCAAGACCAGAAGCGACTCATTCCATTCAAATTAAAGAAGATAGCTGGTTATACAAAATCCTTCATACATCTACCTTTCGAGTAAACAGCATGCATCATCAGGCAATTGACCAGCTAGGAGCGAATCTTAAAGAAGCAGCGCTAGCACCAGATGGTACAGTAGAAGCGGTTGAAGGAATTTCTGAATCTCCAGTTATGTGGGGAGTCAAATGGCATCCTGAAGAAATGGCTAGTGAAGATCCAACTATGCAACTTCTTTTTGAGGCTTTTATCAAAGAGTGTGAAAATGTTGGACATTAGGTCCAAGAGATTTGAGACTCTCCTGGACTAAGCGTATCATTAAAATAAAAATAGGTTTAACCAGGATGTGATTACGATGGTAGAAAAAAAACAAACTCCCCAATATGTGTGGTATGCAAGTTATGGTTCAAATTTGAGTAAAGATCGATTTTTATGTTACATAAGAGGTGGAAAACCAGAAGGATCTGAAAAAACGGAAGTTGGCTGTAGAGATCAAACGTTACCCAAAGAGGAAAAGACTTATGTCATGAACTACCCGTTATATTTCGCTAAAAATTCTGTAAGATGGCAAAAACAAGGAGTTGCTTTTATAGGACTCCAAGAAGATAAACAGCATCTTATTTACAGTAGAAAATATCTAATTACGATCGAGCAATTTATGGATGTCGTGAAACAAGAAAACAACGGTGAAGAGTTGCCTATTGATCTTGAAGAGGTGAAACAGAATCGATATATGACCCTTAAAGATTCATGGTATGGAACTATTTTATATGTAGGGGAGGAAGAGGGGGTTCCAATTTTTACGTTTACAGCCGATTGGGATTTAGATGTACCTTTTACAAAACCCTCTAAGGAGTATTTATCGATGATTATTGAAGGGTTGAGAAGATATGTAGGGTTACAGGATGCGGAAATTATAGATTATCTTGTTTCGAAACCAGGTGTGAAAGGTGCTTATAGTCCTAGTGAAATTAAAAAGTTGATTAACTGATCTAGGGTGCCTGACCCTAGTGTGCTAAAGCACTTGCGCAGCAGGGATTAGGCACCTTTTTAGGACTGAACAAAGAGCAGGTATTTTTTATAAAAACTAAACGGATTTGGCTATGGAAATTTTTGATAGTTAAAGGGAGATACTATAAAATGTAAGCTTTACGTTTTATGAGGAGGCGACATGATGAAAATACCGACTACGCCATGGACTTTGCTGTATAAAATTTACCGTGATGTGCTTCCTGACGCTCATGACTACCTAAATGAATGGAGGGAAAAAGCGAAAAAAATACCAAACGAAGAACTTAAGCAACAAGCACTTTCTAGTCTAAAGGATAAGGCGTTTCACTGTGAAGGAGGGGCTGTTTATGGATTACTAGCTGGAAAGGAACGTTGTAAAACCATTCAATTTATTGTGGCTTATCAAACCATTAGTGATTATTTAGATAATTTGTGTGACAGGAGTACCTCTTTAGAGGAAAGAGATTTCAGGGAGCTGCATTATTCTTTGATACATGCTTTGACACCAGGAGCAGAACCTGTAAATTATTATCGCTACCGGAACGACCAAGATGATGGGGGATTTTTAACTTCACTTGTTCGGACCTGCCAGGATATCCTTCAAGACCTCCCTGGTTTTAAGGATGTTCAATATGCTATGAGAGAACTAGCAGGTTACTATTGTGATTTGCAGGTTTTCAAACATGTAGAAAAAAACAGAAGAGTTGAATTACTTGAAAAATGGTTTGAAAGACATAAACATAATTGGCCTCTAATGACGTGGTATGAGTTTTCGGCTTGTGCAGGATCTACATTAGGAATTTTTTGTTTTGCAGCCTATGCAGCAAATGGACCAATGGACCAAGAACGAGTAAGGTTATTAAAAGCTGGGTATTTTCCTTGGTTTCAAGGCCTTCATATTTTGCTTGATTATTTTATTGATCAAGAAGAAGACCGGATAGAGGATGACCTCAATTTTATTTTTTATTATGATAATGAAGAAAAAATGGTTGAACGAATAAGACATATGAAGGATAAGACGGAAGAGAGTATTCGAGGCCTACCTGACTGGAAATTTCATCAACTCATCAACAAAGGATTGATCGCTATTTATTTGGCTGATAAAAAAGTGCAAGAACATAAAGAATTGAAAAGGACCGCGAAACGATTTATTCGATTCGGAGGTTTACCTACAATGTTTTTCTACTTAAATAGTTGGATGTACCGGCGAGCTTAAAAAGAGATCCATTCAGGGAGCCTGCCCCCCGCTGCAGGGGCAGGCTCCTTAATTATAACAGAAATTGACCAAAGTGGTCATTTCTGTTATATTTAAATTGACCACTTTGGTCAATGTATAGTTGAAGAAAGGGGTAAACCGGCATTTATTCGAAATTTAAAAGTTTGAACGTAGAGAAACAAGAGCGTATTATCAATGCAGCTATAAAGGAATTTGTTAAAAGCGGTTTTGAAAGAGCATCAACGAATGAAATTGTACGAGAAGCGGGAATTTCTAAAGGTTCTTTATTCAACTATTTTAATAATAAAAAGGATTTGTATACGTTTCTAATCGAAAATGGGGCTGAGGTCATAGAAAAAATCTATGAAGAAATAGATTTTAATGAAACAGACATGTTTAAGCGACTTGGAGATATAGGATTGATTAAGTTAGATATCCAAAAAAAATTCCCACAAGTATTTGATTTCTTTCTTGCATTAATTAAAGAGGAATCTGTTGAAGTGAAAGCCGATATTGATCAACGAATTAAATCGATCTATGAACGGGGCTTCGAAAGATTATATGAAAATATAGACTACTCCAAGTTTCGTGATGATATTGATATTCAAAAAGCAATTAAAATTCTAAACTGGACTATGCTTGGTTTTGCAGAGGAAGCGAGAGAGAAATTTAATTCTTTTGAAGAAGTGGGAACAGAGCATCTAAAAGAGTGGGAGAGTTATTCAGACATATTGAAGCGTAGTTTTTACAAATAAGGGGGAGTCACGATGAGTGTAGTAAAAGTCACTAATCTAACGAAGAAATTTGGAGAGTTTACTGCTTTAGATCGTGTGAATCTAGAAGTGAATAGTGGGGAAGTTATAGGATTTATTGGACCAAATGGGGCTGGTAAATCGACGACCATACGTGTTTTACTCGGAATTTTAAAGGCAAGTGAAGGAGAAGTTAAAATTTTTGATCAAGATGCCTGGGGGGACGCTGTAGAAATCCACAAACGAGTAGCCTATGTACCAGGTGATGTGAATTTATGGCCCAATTTAACGGGTGGAGAAGTGATTGACCTATTTGTGAAATTGCGTGGAACGCATGATAAAAGCAGACGTGAAGAATTAATCAAAAAATTTAATTTAGATCCAACAAAGAAATGTCGCACGTATTCTAAAGGGAATCGTCAAAAAGTGGCGTTAATTGCTGCCTTTTCCTCTGATGCCGATTTGTATATTTTAGACGAACCAACATCAGGGCTAGACCCATTGATGGAACAGGTATTTCAGGAATGTGTGAAAGATGTTAAAAGCAAAGGGAAAAGTGTCATCCTTTCTAGTCACATTCTATCCGAGGTAGAAAAGTTATGCGATAAAGTAGCGATTATTCGCCAAGGCAGCATGATCGAAACCGGAACATTAGATGAGCTTCGTCATTTAACTCGTACACAAATCCTCGTCAAAACAAAACAGCCCATTACGAAGTTAAATGAATTAAATGGAATCCATGAGATAGAAGAAACAGATCAAGGGTTGTCCTTCCAGGTAGATACAGAAGAAATGGATGAAGCAATCAGACATATTAGTCAATTTGGTATTGTAAAGCTAGAAAGTGCACCACCTACATTGGAAGATTTATTTATGAGACATTATGAAGGAACAGCTACAGGGGATACAGGAGTGGGAGGTGTGATCTAATGGCTCATAACTTAATGGCTAAAGCGGGTCATCTTTCACGATTTATAATCCGACTTGACCTGATAAGAATCTCGTTGTGGTTAATAGGACTAACGTTCTTTACGTTAATCGTACCGCTAGCCTTTGTTGGTTTATATGAAACGCAGCAGGAAAGAGATGTAATGGCTGAAACGATGGCAAATCCTGCGATGACAGCAATGGTAGGACCTGGGAATTTGACTAATTATACCGTTGGTGCAATGACGACACATCAAATGTTGCTGATGACGGCTGTTGTGGTTGGTTTAATGAGTATATTACTATTGACCCGTCATACAAGAGCTGATGAAGAAGATGGTCGTATCGAAATGATCCGTTCCCTGCCTGTAGGACGTGTTTCATACTTAAACGCTTCTTTACTCGTAGTAACTGGGGCGAACGTCGCGTTAGCATTGATTACTGGTCTGGGGCTATACGCACTTGGGATCGAAGGCATGGATTTAGAAGGTTCCTTCCTTTATGGAGCGGCATTAGGTGGAACAGGATTGGTATTTGCAGGAGTGACAGCGGTCTTTGCTCAACTCTCTGAAAGTTCTAGAGGGACGATCGGATTGTCTATCGCTGTCTTACTAATCGCGTACCTTTACAGAGCGTTCACAGATATTAGTAACGAAACTTTATCTTGGCTTTCTCCTTTAGGATGGGTGACAAAAACAGAAGCGTATACAGCTAATAATTGGTGGCCCATCCTATTAATGATAGGGGGTTCTGCCATTTTATTTATACTAGCAAACTATTTACATTCCATTCGAGATTTAGAAAGAGGCTTCTTGCCATCTAGACCAGGTAGAAAGGCGGCGTCTCGTTTTTTACAAAGTCCGATTGGTCTTGCACTAAGGCTTCAGCGAACAGGGTTGATCGCATGGGCGATTGGTCTGTTTGTGATGGGTGCTTCTTATGGTTCTGTTTTAGGAGATATGGAATCGTTCTTTGAAGGTAATGAATTAATGGAACAAATGTTGCAACCAGCGGAAGGGATTTCTCTAACGGAACAATTTATTCCGATGTTATTGGTTGTTATAGCGATTCTAGCAACGATTCCTCCAGTTATGGCGATGAATAAACTGCGCGGGGAAGAGAAAAAAGATCGACTCGAGCATTTATTAGTAAGAGCTGTATCACGAACACAGCTAATGGGAGGGTACCTAATCATATCCGTAATTAATGGATTTGTGATGATGTCCCTTGCGGCAATTGGTTTATGGTCGGCTGGAGATGCTGTGATGGACGGAGGACTTGATTTTGGGATGATCTATGGAGCCGCAATGGCGTATTATCCGGCAATATTAGTCATGATTGGTCTAGCGGTGTTTTTGACCGGTATTTTCCCAAAGTTTACAAATTTCGTTTGGCTGTACCTTTTCTATTCCTTTATCGTTCTTTATTTAGGTGGTTTGATGCAATTCCCAGATTGGGTCGGCCAACTATCCCCATTTGGTCACGTAGCGCAGGCTCCTATAGAGCAAGTGACGTTTTTGCCATTCTTCCTCTTATGCTTGGTTGCGGTAGGGCTGATGGTCATAGGCTTTGTTGGCTTTAATAAGCGGGACATTGAAGGTTGATAAATAGTTAGCTAAATGACTCTTGTTCCGTTTTCGGGTTATAACTGGAAGTACTTTTAATGAACGAGCAGGAACCAATTGAAGTTGAAATGAAAAAATTAGAGCAGATAGGTGAATTCAATAGTAGCATTCAGTATAGGGCGTAGGTGCATCATAATTGGTGCACTTTATTTATTTTGTGGTAGCACGATTTGGAATGTCTTTGGCGCTTGCCTAGTTACTGCTAAAGCAAATTGATAAAAGGATGTCAACATATGAACGACAAGCTCATTAGCGGACACCGACGTGGATGTTGGATCGTAGCGCAATGTTCTTCCTCAATCTCTTCTCCGTACTCTTGTTGATTAAAAGGACTTAAAATAACCTTTAAGTTTGGTGGGTGTGTCTTTAACACTGTTTGGTAGGTGGGTTATTACGGTTTACAAAATTTATTGTTATAATAATACCATATGCAAAAATGTCTACCAGAAACAATTAGCTAACCATATAGTGCGAACGTTTGCAATTATGAAGAAATCTTAGAGCCGTATTTAGAGAAATACTGAGTTGCCACTATTACTAGTAGTGAAGTATGAAATAGGCATGAAATATGGATCGGATCGGATAGTACGAGATCAATGAAACAAAATACAAAACAACTGGATTAAGATTACTAAACGATAATTCGAAAGAAGATGACAACATGAATCAAACACGAATTAAATGGATATTGCTACTCGTAATTTTAATGTGGGGAAGTAATTTCGTCATTACTAAAGTATTGCTTGAGAGTTTCCCTTTTTGGACTCTATTATTCTTTCGGAACCTTTTTGCTGCTATTGCTTTGGTTTGGATTGTTCGAAAATTCCTTTATATTAGGCCTGGAAATAAGAAGATGTGGGGTTATGTATTAGGTGCTTCCGTTATAGGCGTTGTTATTAACAATGCTTTATTTCAAGTCGGGCTAAAATATACGTTAGCTACTAATGCTTCACTCATCATGGGATTAACCCCTTTAGCTACTGCCTTCATCGCGTATTTGGTTTTTCGTGTTCCCCTACACTGGAAACAAATGCTTGGAATTAGCCTTGGCTTGTTTGGCGTCTCGCTGGTTGTATTGGAGGGATCCATTTCAAACTTAATTCATTTATCCTTCAACATGGGCGATTTGTATATCGTTGGGGCTTTACTAACTTTTAGCATAAGCTTCATATTTATTAAAAAAGCAACTGACATAAAGTTTCCACCAGCAATCATTAGTTTGTACGCCTATTCACTTTCCTCAATCTGTTACTTACCTTTGGTGTTTTGGGAACAAACGATAGCAGGCTGGACTGAGTTGCCAACTAGTTTATTACTCTGGTTAATGTTGCTCTATGTCGGTGTATTTCCTACGGGGGTAGGGAATATGCTGTGGAATCGAGGGATTAGTATCCTAGGCCCCGGTCAATGCGCCATTTTTATGAACGGCATACCGCTAGTTGCTTCCATTACTTCCGTATTGGTATTGGATGAGCCTATCTTGCTGTTACAAATAATAGGGTTTCTCTTCATTGGTTCTGGTGTGATCTTAGGGTCTCAAAATAGTAGACCAGTAGATGTAAAGAAAAAAAAGAAAGAGACTACCGGAGTTTCAATGTAATATAAATAATAGGGGATCGACAGGTCTAAGTGAAAATGATCCTTCTACGATTCTATTTACCAATGGATCTTTAGGTAGATGTTCCATATTTAAAGGGAGCGATCGAACAGAATTTTGGCAAGAACCGCTTAAATTGCTCGGAAAGAACATAAGCCCTCTATTAAACACAATAAAGTCCTTCTGACGATGTAGTTGTCAGAAGGACTTTTTTAATTGATAGGGAGGCGTGATTTTTACATTATTGGCTTAACACAAAGGCATTCTCCCGCATCTTTCTAAGAGCATTTTTCCTCAACGTATAAATCGAATTCCGAGAGATACATAAGATAGCCTGAATTTCTGATGGCTTCTTCTGAAGAATGATCGCCTCATAAACCCACGTTTTTTCCTTAGCTGTTAAATTCCAAAGATACGCCTCTAGTAACTCAGCTTCAAGGGGGATTTGGTCGCACTCACTGGGCACGACTTCCATCATCGCCTCAGCAGCAAAAGCATGTCTCTCACTATATCTCGTTTCTTTACTAAGATGAGACAGCATTCTGCCGCGAATAAAAGAAATCGCGTAAGTTGGAAAATGACCTTTATCTGGATTGAACATTTGATAAGCATTCCAAAGAGCGATGCAACCAATTTGATAAAACTCGTCATAATCTTTGTATAAACGTAAAGAGACTAATTGCTTCTTAATCGCAGGTTCAAACATTCGTAGCACTTCATCAAATGCTTTAGCTTTAATATCCACTCTTGCTTCCTTTTAGAAAACGCGTTTTCTTTTGTATTCCGTCGGTAGATCTACCATAACGGCGCATGAGGGGATCCGTCATATCACCAAAAACGCATTTTGGTAAGGGAATAGAGGATGATTTTTGATGTTTGGCTTAGAGCATTTTAAAAAAATGGATAGGAAAGTGAAGTGGGTTTTGGTAAAAGGGTAAAAAATCTGTAAATGGACTGAGAAATAGAAACGGCAGCATCTACCTTCATAGACTTTTAAATAAAGGAAAAATCACCCGTAAAAGGGTGATTTTTTAAATTGAGAAAAAGATAAATATCAAAGAAAATAGATAGATGTGTATTCATCATGTGATAGTAGAAGGGCGTTGATTACGTGAGTACTAAAGAAATGAAAGAAGTATATTGGCTCCGGATCATTGCTTGTTTGAGTGTTGTCCTCACTCATGCTGTGAGTAAAGTACTAACAGACTTCTCTGTAACAGGGGATGAACGTGTCGCTTTTCGAACGTTGCAAATGATCTTGCTGTATGGGACGCCGATGTTTGTGTTGATTTCGACCATGGTCATGACGCATGCCTATAAAGAAAACATTCCGAAGGGCTTCCTGAAAAAGAGAATCAAGTACATTCTAGTTCCTTATTTTGTCATGGCGACGTTTTATGCTGGTGACAAATTCTATCGATTTGATTGGACCATAAGCGATTTTGCTAGAGAGCTTGGATACAACTTCATGGGGCAGTGGCATGGGTATTTTGTTTTAATTATTTTTCAGTTTTATTTGTTACATCTATTATTCGTTAAATATATGAAAAGGTTCAAAGCGAAGCATGTCCTAACGGTTAGTTTATTCATTAGCGTAGGGTATTGGGTAAGTTTATATTTTTATTGGATTGATTACGTCCATCATTCAAGCTATTTGACCCTTTTCTTTTCTAGAATTTTGTTTGTTGGCTGGTTTTTCTATTATGTGGTCGCCTATTATTGTGGCAGAAATTATGAACGTTTTACCCGAATATTGAACCGAAATGGGATGGCTATTGTATTCGGTACTATTGCTTCGCTCGGGCTGGTCCAATATATATTTCATTCGGGAATCCTGATGCGAGTGACGTCTGCTCGTTTTGATGTGATTCCTTATACAGTTTTGTTATTCTTCCTCTTTTTCTTTTTCGTTTCGAAGGTAAAGAAACTTCCAAGGTGGGTCATCTCGATTAATGGATATTCGTTCGGGATCTATTTGCTGCATCCCTTTGTTCAAACAATGGTTAGCAGAGTGGGGCCATTTACAGAAACAACCGAATTTCAGTATTTGATGATCCAATTTATGGCTGGGGTTGTTGGTCCAATGGTTTTGATTTACATCCTATCCAAATGGCCGTTTAGTGCCTTTATTGTTGGGAAAACAACTCTAAGAACTCGTAAGAAGGTATTTAAAGAAACGGAAAAATCAAAAGCTGCGTAAAGAATGATAGTTGATTTGGATAGTTTAAACACTTATCTCTAGGAGGAAAGGGATAAGTGTTCTTTTTTATATGACTTATTAAAGATCCTCAATAAACCTTGTAACATTGGATCCACATTTTTGGCGTTCCTCTTTAAAAGTTAATATCACTGTCTGAATAACTTGACATATTCTTATAAACAGCTTTTGATGTAGTTATACACCAAATAAGGAGGAGTACTACATGCATCAAGAACACCGGCACACATTAAGCGTAATTGATTTTGAAACAACTGAACATCAGACTACTTTTGTGAAATTCACTGGATATGATGCGGTTTTAGGGAAGAAATTTGAAGGAGAAGTTAAGTTTGTTGGAGGAAGGCCATATGGGGATATCGTTCATCCTGAAAAATCTTCTTTATCTTCTAAATGCATAGAATTTGTTCGAGAGATGTTGTTAAATAAGTATAATGAAGGGGAGTTTAGTTGATTGTAAATCATTTTCTTGTTTTTTGGTTGTTTAAAAATCATGTGCTTTGGAAGACGGGTTTTACTACTGTAAAGAGATAAAGATGGTTTAATGATGTGAAGGAAAGATAAAACACAAAAAGGATTGCCTGTGTACTGCATAGGCAATCCTTTTTTGTGTTTTATTTAACGGTTGCAAATGAATGATTTAATCCTTTACAAAAGTATTAGTGAGTCGGTATTAAATATTTTATTGAATTGCACTTAAGAAGGGTAAATTATAAAAAGATATTGACTCAATTATTAGATAAGTCTATACTAAACACAAGCACAAATGACAATAGGATGCTCATATGTGCAATGTGTTCAAAAGTGCAGGAGTAATAAAATTATAAGGTTAGAATGGAGGTTTGGTGATGTCTAACTGGGAGGAAAGACGGTTACTTGTAAAAGTTGCACAAATGTATTATGAGGAAGACATGACTCAAAATGAGATTGCTAAGGAACTTGGAATATACCGTACGACAATAGGAAGAATGCTGAAAAAGGCAAGAAAAGAAGGAATCGTACAAATCCATATAGATAGTACATCTTACGAGACGTTTGAATTAGAGACGAAACTTAAACAAGTTTTTCAGCTTAAGGACGTAATAGTTGTACCAAATAATAATTCCGATTCAGATGAGAAAAGAAGATCTACACTTGGTCTTGCAACATTAGAGCTGTTAAATCGAATTATTAAAGACAACGATACAATTGGCTTTGCATGGGGGAGAACCATGGGAGGCATGATTGATCAATCAGTAGAATACAAAGCAAGAAAGGCAGATTTTGTCCCATTAGTTGGGGGTCCTGGAACTTTAGATAGTAAATATCATGTAAATACGATTGTATATAATGTTGCGAATACATTTGGTGGATCCTCTCATTTTATTGACGCAGCTGCGGTGGTAGAAAAAAAGGAAACCAAAAACGACATTGTAGCTTCTAATTTTTTCAAAAAAATACTAGATATGTGGAACAATTTAAATATTGCAGTAGTTGGAATTGGTGCACCTCTCGCTTCATCCAATATGATATGGACAGGATTTTATGGGGATAGGGAAATAGACGAACTTAACAGCCTTAATGCAGTCGGTGATATCTGTTCGAGATTTTATGATATTAATGGCTATGTAATCGAGTCAGAAGTGGCAGAAAGAACGGTAGCGATTGAATTAGATATGTTAAGAAAACTTGATTATTCAATTGGAGTTGCTGAATCGGAAAATAAAGTACCATCTATTTTAGGTGCTTTAAGAGGAAAGTATATTAATGTTCTAATAACCAATGAAAGTACCGCAGAAGAACTTTTGAAACGGATATAGTTTTTTGAAGATAGATGAAAACGCAACCAAAACCTATTATTCTGCAACTTTGAGAGACTGGAGGCCAGACAAAGATGTTTATCTACTTAATCATTTTAGTTGGGATAGCATGGCTTGTTCAAAGCTTTTTAGGATTTTTCCAAATTAAAAACTTTAATAAACATTTCAGTTTTTTAAGACAAAAAGGAAGAGTGGCTATTGGAAGGAAGAGAGGACTCTTTAAAGCTGGTACAGTTATCCTTATTGCCATAAACAAAGGAAATAAGATTATTGAAGCCAGAAAAATGCAAGGGGTTACAGTGTTTTCACGAGTGAAGCCCATGAAAGGATTGGATGGCAAAGATTTGCTTAAACTTACGAAGCAAGACTTGCAAATCTATGACAAATTAACCGTTGCAGCCATTCAAGATGCGGTTGCTAACGTTAAGATTATCTCTAAGGGAGGTGAGATTCCTATTCAAAAAACTTTGTTTGAACGCTTATTACAAAAAGTAACATTAAAAAAAGGGGTGAACTAAAATGGATTTTATTACTATGTTAGCGGATGGTTTTATGGGGTTATTTGAAAGAGGTGGTGAGGTATTTGTGGATCTTGTCACAGGAATTGTACCTTTATTGATTTGTTTGTTAGTTGCGATGAATGCGGTTGTTCGTTTAGTCGGGACAGAGAGAGTAGAGCGACTTGCAGCGAAGTCTGGAAAGAATGTTTTCGCTAGATATCTATTCTTACCAGTGTTTGGTACGTTTTTCTTCGCAAATCCTATGACACTGTCATTAGGACGATTTTTACCAGAGAGACACAAGCCGGGTTATTATTCAGCGGCATCGTTTTCTTGTCATACACACAACGGCTTGTTTCCACACGTAAATCCAGGAGAGTTATTCGTATTCTTAGGGATTGCATCAGGGATTACAGCTTTAGGACTTCCAATTGCTGAGTTAGCAGTCATGTACTTTCTAGTAGGTGTGGTTACAAACTTTATGCGTGGTGTGGTTACGGACTGGACAGTCGCTTATGTATCAAAACAACAACAAGTTCAACTAAAGAACACAGTAGATCTATAAGGGGGGAAACAACATGTCAAACTACAATTCAGCTATTGTTCATGCAGGACCAGGTGGTTTTGGTGGCCCATTAAACATTATTGTGAATGATAAGAAGAATAAAGTTGTCTATATTACAGGTGGGAATCAACCAGATATTGCCCAAAAGCTTGCAGATGTAACGGGTGCAGAGCTAGTTGATGGATTTAAAACAAAGGTACCAGATGAAGAAACAGCTTGTGTCATTATTGACTGTGGTGGAACATTACGTTGTGGAATTTATCCACAAAAAAGAATTCCAACCATCAATATTATGCCAACCGGCCAAAGCGGACCGTTAGCAAAGTTTATTACAGAAGATATTTATGTGTCAGGGGTTAAAGTCAATAACATTGAAGCAGCAAATGAAGAAGTAGCAGCAAGTGCACAAAAAAATAGCGCTTCTGTCCGCGAAACAGAAACGCAAGAGAATACTACTAAACAATATAAGTATAGCACAGACAAAAAAATTAGTGAACAACAGAAGCCTAAAGGCATTATGGTCAAGGTTGGAATGGGTATAGGTAATTTTACAAGTACGTTATTCCAAGCTGGTCGTGACACGATTGATACAGTATTAAAAACCATTCTTCCGTTTATGGCGTTTGTTGCCATGCTCATCGGAGTTATTTTAGAGACAGGTATCGGCGATCTATTTGCCAATTTCCTATCACCATATGCAGGCTCGTTACCAGGATTACTTTTAATTTCATTAGTTTGTTCGTTTCCACTGTTATCACCGTTTTTAGGACCAGGGGCAGTCATTGCTCAGGTTGTCGGTGTGTTAATTGGTACCGAGATTGGGCAAGGTAACATTCCTCCACAACTTGCATTACCGGCACTATTTGCAATTAACTCGCAAGCAGCAGCAGACTTTATTCCGGTAGGTTTAGGTTTAGCGGAGGCAGAACCAGAGACTGTTGAAGTAGGGGTTCCGGCCGTTCTGTACTCGAGATTCTTGACAGGGGCACCAACCGTATTTGTAGCTTGGCTAGCAAGTTTTGCTATTTATACGGATTTCTAAGACTATTATTGAACATATTACTAAATAAAAAAAATTTGAGATTAAGCAGGTGTTAGTATGAATAAAGTTTATTTTACAAACGTAACAAGCATTGGATCTATGGCTCCTACTTTTTATGCAGATAAGATGGTTATCCTATTTAAGAGTGATGCACCAGATGAATTAAAAGAATTTTGTATTGTTCATGAGAAGAATGAATTAAATGGAGACGTACTTGTTGGAGATACCTTTAAAATTGGTGAAAACGAATATAAAGTAACAGCTGTTGGAAGTGCAGTAAACCAAAACCTTGGAGCGTTAGGCCATATTACGATTAGGTTTAATGGAAGCACAGAAGCCGATTTACCAGGGACGCTTTGCTTAGAAGATAAAGATATTATAGAGATTACTGAGGGCGAAACACTAGAGATCGTTCGATAAACAGAAAAAAGTAGGAGTGGAGAAACTATGAGCGGATTACAAAGAGTGGCAATTGTAGCAGGTGGAGGCCAAAACTTAGGAGAGGCACTATCTCATCGTTTGGCTGAGGACGGATATCATGTTGTGGTTGCAGATCTAAATGAAGAGAGCGCAAAAAATGTGGCTACTGAGATTGAGTCAACGTTTTCTAGTAAAGCAATTGGTATTAAAGTAGATTTAACGGATGAAGTAGAGGTAGCATCAATGGTTGAAAAGACAGTTACTGAATTTGGTCAAATCGATCTATTAGTCTATAATGCAGGCTATGCGAAAAGTTCAAAAATCACTGATTTTGAATTAAATGCTTGGGAAACATCTGTAGCTGTAAACTTAACAGGTTACTTCCTGTGTGCCCGTGAAGTTTCAAAAGTTATGATTGACCAAGGGTACGGAAACATCATCCAAATTAACTCGAAGTCAGGTAAGGTAGGAAGTAAGCATAATTCTGGTTATTCTGCTTCTAAATTTGGGGGAGTAGGTCTAACTCAAAGTCTAGCATTGGATCTTGCAGAACATAACATTCGTGTAAATTCAATTATGCCAGGAAATCTATTAAGCTCGCCTATGTTCCAGAGCTTACTGCCGCAATATGCGAAAAAACTAGGGATTCCTGAGAATGAAGTAGAGCAAGTCTATATTGATAAGGTGCCACTAAAACGTGGTTGTGAGTATGATGACATTGCAAATGCCGTTATTTTCTATGCTTCGGAAAAAGCAGCTTATTGTACAGGGCAATCTATAAATGTTACTGGTGGCCAAGTAATGTTTTAATATGATGAAAGTCATTCTGTTTCTCAGAAACAGAATGACTTTTCTTCTATATCAAAGATGAAATAAGGAGATAAATAATGAAACTATTAATTGATTCTGCAGATATTAAAAGTATTAAGCATTTAATAGAATACTATCAAATCGAGGGTGTTACGACGAATCCCACGATATTGACAATGGAAACAGCAAATTATTGGGAACAGTTAAGACAAATCCGTTCTATAATAGGTCAGGATAAAATGTTTTTTGTTCAAACTCTTGCTGTAAATTCAACAGAAATTATAGAAGAAGCATTGAAAATCATCTCTGAACTTGACGAGAATGTTCATATAAAAGTACCAGTTATTGACGAAGGGTATAAAGCATTAAAGGAATTAAATCGATTAGGCATAAAGACGCTAGCGACAGCTATATTTACTGCACAGCAAGCTCTAATGGCTGCGAAGTGTGGTGCCAACTTCGTAGCGCCATATGTGAATCGGATTGATAATGTTTCAGGTGATGGGATAAATGTTGTTTCAGAAATTGTAAAGTTGTCTGAAATGCATCAATTAAGTACCGAGGTCTTGGCTGCAAGTTTTAAAAACGTTAATCAAGTTCACCAGTGTAGCTTAGTAGGAGCACATTCGATAACGGCTAGTCCAGATATCATTGAGCAGTTACACTCGCATCCTTCATCAGCAATCAGTGTAAAGCAATTCAGCAAAGACTGGGAAGCGCGATTTGGGTCGGTAAGGATCTGAATCATTCTACGAGAAGAGAAAATATATCAGCAGGATCCTCTCAATTATCGGAGAGGATCTTTTTTAAGTAAAGAACAAACTGAATGGTGAAGAACACTTGGTAATTCTTACAGTCATAGGTGAATTACTATAGAAGATAGAAGGTTAATAAAGAATTACCTATCAATTAGCGTGTATGTCACATGTCGAGTTCGGAAAATGAAAGGCACTGTTTCTTTATAGCTACTTTTTAAGTTGGAGAGGAGATTCTATTGATCTAAATGGACGCTAAGTGTTTTGCGAAGGACAATGCCAAGAAGCCAATAAGTAAAGGGCGATGATGGTAACGATTAACTCTAGCTCAATAAATTAGACATGCATAAGTGAAGTAAAAGAAAGAAGTTGGATAATGAGCTTCAAAAGAATCGAACCAATTAAAGTTGGATAACATCATCCAGTCTAAAAAATACGATAGGCAACGACCGCTAGAGCGGTTAAAAAGCCTGGGATAATCGTTCTATTCATTAAAAAAAGTAAGAATAGAAAATGATGGGGGGCCAAACTAACGCGAACTGTAGCATTGCTAGGATAAAAGTTTATTTCACCTGCCAATGGAACAAACAGTATCATGAGAAGAACTTTCCTTAGTAAAGGATATAAGTTCAAAATGGTGTCACTTCCTATTAGACTTTCAATCACTCTCATACAACTGCTCTTTGAAAAGTTTGATTACAATAAAGTTTATTTAGTTTAACAATAGCATACCTGTTTGATTTCGTTTTCCCTATAAGTTGTTATTTAATAATATGGATTCCAGGGATACGATTACATTTCTTTAATAGATTTATTTAACTGTCGCTTTACTCTGGTAAATGCAATAAAATTGCTTAATTCCTCTTCGTTTAATAGCTCATTATCTAGTGAGAGTACTCTCTCCTCTGCTACCAAAAGCTTACTAAGGTCAAGCTTCCGATTTTTTTCCTCTTCGCGATTTAACAGATAATCCACCGTTATTTCATACAAATCAGCAAGTTCAACTAACGCTTGTATAGGAGGCATTCGATATCCAGATTCATAACCTGCATAAGTGCTTTTTGCAATACCAAGTCGGTCTGCAGTTTCCTGCATAGACCAATTTTTGTTTTTTCTAAGTTCTAATAATCGTTTCAGCAACTCTACCCCTACTCCCTTGTTTTTATAGTTCTAAATTATAGCATGAGAATAAAACATAGCAAGAAAAAAAGTTCGCGAATCGAAAACAAATATGTTGATATTTTGTATTTGTGATGCTTATAATAAACACATCGTTCGCGTTATGAAAACAAATTGTTAGATTATATTGAAAATAAAGGAGAACAGACATGAAGAGATTATTGTTACTTGCAACAGGAGGAACAATTGCCTCAATTGAAGGAGAAGAGGGACTTGTTCCTGGTTTATCAGCTAAGGAACTATCAAACTATTTTAAAGATGCAACCTTATCTGTTGATGTAACATATCAAATATTGATGAACAGAGATAGTACAAACATGCAGCCAGAACATTGGATTCAAATGGCAGAAGCAATTAGTGAAAACTATGACCAATATGATGGATTTGTTATTACTCACGGAACAGATACGTTGGGTTATACGTCAGCAGCATTGTCCTATATGCTACAAGGTTTGCAAAAGCCGGTGGTTGTGACAGGTTCTCAAGTTCCTATCAGTTTTAAAAAGACAGACGCTATTAAGAATCTATCGGATTCACTCGTTTTTGCAAGCGAAAACATAGGAGGGGTGTTTGTTGTCTTTGATGGACGTGTCATTATGGGGACAAGAGCGGTTAAAATGCGAACGAAAAGCTATGATGCTTTTGAAAGCATTAACTTACCTTACGTTGCTTCAATTAAAGAAAAAAACATTAATTATTATTGGAAGCCTGAGACTACGAAACAGGAACTTAAATTAGATACAAGTCTATGTTCTGATGTGTTTGTATTGAAATTGCACCCTGGAACCAAACCTGAAATTTTTGACATTTTAAAAAAATTATACAAGGGCGTTATTATTGAAAGTTACGGGAATGGTGGAGTTCCATTTGAAGAAAGAAATCTGTTGACTAAAGTTAAAGAGTTGAACGATGAAGGGGTTGCTGTCCTTATTTCAACCCAGTGTTTAGAAGAAGGGGAGGATTTACTTCTTTATGAGGTAGGGAGAAAAGTAGCACAATATAATGTAGTTTTATCAGGTGATATGAACAAAGAAGCGATTGTAGCAAAATTTATGTGGGCTCTTGGAAAAACGACAGATGTAAAACAAGTCAAACAACTAATTGAAACATCAATAGCTTATGACTTATCAACAACTTGGGAAACTGAAGTTTAAAGGAAGGTAATGAGACATGGGGAAAACTTTCGAGCTTAATGAAGAAAAAGTGTTGGAATCTGAATTTAGGACTGAGCGGGATTTACTTGGAGAAAAGCAAGTACCTAAGGATGCATACTATGGGATACAAACCATGCGCGCTAAGGAAAACTTTCCTATTACAGGGTACCCTCCTCACCCTGAACTAATTCGTGCCTTTGGATATGTGAAAAAAGCAGCTGCAATGGCAAATAGGGACGTCGGTGTTCTTCATGGTACGATTGCTGATGCTATTATTAAAGCAGCTGATGAAGTCATCTCTGGAAAGCTGAACGAACATTTTATTGTTGATGTGATTCAAGGGGGGGCTGGAACTTCATTTAATATGAATGCAAATGAAGTCATTGCAAACCGGGCGATTGAGTTACTTGGTGGCATAAAGGGTGAGTATTTGCGAGTAAGTCCGAACACCCATGTGAATATGGCGCAATCAACAAATGATGCTTTCCCAACAGCCATTCATATTTCTACGCTTCGATTAGCAGATCTTTTAACAAATGAACTAGAAGAACTAATCGAAGTATTAAAGGCAAAAGAGATTGAATTTGATGGGGTTTTAAAGATGGGACGAACGCATCTTCAGGATGCAGTACCTATCCGACTTGGACAAGAATTCGGAGCATATCGCCGTGTATTAAATCGTGATCTTGGTCGAATAAGACATTCGGTAACTCACTTATATGAAATTAATATGGGGGCAACGGCGGTAGGAACAGGATTAAATGCTAAGCCTGAATACATTAAGAAGATTTCTAAGTATTTAGCTGACATCACGGGCTATCCTCTTAAAACGGCTGAAGATTTGATCGACGCCACTCAAAATACAGATGCTTATACAGAGGTATCAAGCACGTTAAAAATTGCCGCTATTAACTTATCGAAGATCGCTAACGATTTAAGGCTGATGAGCTCTGGGCCTCGCACAGGAATTAATGAGATCAATTTACCGTCTCGCCAACCAGGATCTTCCATTATGCCCGGAAAAGTGAATCCAGTTATGTGTGAAGTCATCAATCAAATTTCGTTTCAGGTGATTGGGAATGACCATACGATAAGCCTTGCGTCTGAAGCAGGTCAGTTAGAATTAAATGTGATGGAGCCAGTGTTAGTCTTTAATTTATTGCAATCCTTGTCGATTTTACAAAATGGTATTCGTGTTTTCAGAGATTTCGCAGTTGCCGGTATAACGGCGAATCATGAGCGTTGTCGTGAGTTAGTTGAAAAAAGTGTCGGAATAGTCACTGCGATCAATCCACATGTTGGTTACGAGGTAGCATCTCGGGTGGCCAAGGAAGCGATTCAATCCGGCCGGTCGGTAAGAGACATCTGCCTTGAACGTGGAGTATTATCCGAAGAAGAACTTAACGAAATCCTTAACCCAAAAGAGATGACAAACCCTGGCATAGCGGGAGCAAAATTTATGCAAGGTTAACCTAATCCTAACGTAAATTAAGACGCAACCTTACCATAAGGTTGCGTCTTTCAGCTTGCTTTGACCTTTTGTAGCCCCCCAGAAATGGAACCCTCTAGAACATCAAAAGACCTTATGGGAGTGTATAACCTCCCATAAGGCGAATACGTTTTTCTTACTTATGCATCTTTTCTCTTTTCCTTTGTTTCTTCTGATTCATCGTTCCAACCGTCTACATTTTCAAGTCCTTTAATTCTGCTAGCATAAAATACAGGATCTTTGCCTGCTTTTTTCTGTTCCTCATAGTCATTTAATACGGCTATAGAAATTTTGCCAATTAATAGAAGGGCCATTAAGTTTGTGATGGCCATAAGTGCCATAAGAGATCGGCTAAATTCCAAACCATGCTAAGGAATCTAATTTTAGATAGAATTTGTATTACTAATCAGCTATGAAATGATTTATTCTATATAAATAGAAAGTAGTCGACAAGGAGAAGTACGGTATGAAATTATGTGAAGGTTTGCTAATCCTCATTTTTTATATTTTTATCATGTTCATTGCCGGCTGCTCTAAAGAGATCCGAGATGAGCAGGGAGACTTACAGGTAGAAGAAGAAGATAGAACAATCGTTTATCTGTCATCTAGAAATGAAGACCAGGGACAGCCTCGAGTTGTCATGCCTCTTTCAAGAGAATTTGAGAAAAAGCATCCAAAAGTAAACATAGAACTGCAAACAGTTGCTCAAAATGATTTAATGCAAACGATTCAATTATTGGCAGCAAGTAATGACCTGCCAGAGATGTTTGCATTTGAGTCAGGACATACAGAGCAGATGTATGAGGCTAATTTAATTTTAGATGTAGAGGAAACATTTAAAACATTAGGACTCTATGAGAACTTAAATCCGACTGTTGTAGATCTATTAAAAAGACAAAGTGGGGAGGGGAAAGGCTTGTATGCCGTCCCGGTGGAATTAAACATCGAGGGTTTCTGGTACAATCAATTCATTTTTGAGCAAGCGGGATTAGAGATTCCTAAGACTTGGGATGAAATGATGGATGTGAGTGATTCACTTACATCGGAAGGGATTCAACCTTTTGCAGTGGCAGGGCAAATGGGTTCATCGTTTACTCGATTGATCAACGCTTATGTCGTTCGTAAATATGGATTCGATGTGATGGAACGGGTTCATCGAGGTGAGTTAGATCTCATGGATGAAGGATTTATGGAAGCTGCCCAAATCGTTCAATTAATGAATGCTAAAGGTTATTTCGGTGAAAGAGTGAATGCGGTTGATTATGAAGCAGCCTTAAGCATGTTTTTAAATGGCCAAGCTGCCATGTTATATATGGGTAGTTGGGTTCTAAGTGATTTTAATGATGAAGAAATAAATCATATAGGGGTCGAAAATATCGGTTTTTTTAATGTTCCTCTTATAAGAGACGGTGTGGGTACGTTCGATGACTATATGATGAACGCTGGACTTGTCATGGCGATATCAAAAGAGAAATATGATGAAGAAGTAGGAGAATGGTTGAAATATATATTTTCTAACTACTCTGAACGTGCATTGTCGGAACATGGCATGATAAGTGGTTTTATAGTGGATGATGTTCCAGAATACATGAGTCCGGTTACTAAGATTACGATAGATGAAATGAATAAAATGAAAAATGGAGCTTTATGGTTTGAGGCTAAATTCGATGAGCAAACATCAGAGAAGGCTAGATATCATGCACAATTACTTGTGAATGGTGAGTTGACACCGGAACAATATTTGTCTAGTTTGAAAAATGATTAATAGTGTGACGTAGAGAGGGGAGCATATCTCGAGGGCACTGAAAAAGTCCTTTTTAGCAAATTCGACGAAGCTGCGATGACTCCACACGTTGCTTAAAGACCACTGATAAAAGGTGAAAACCGTACCTTTTGCAGTGGCCTCGCATATCTCCTCTTTTTTGCTTTTTCTCTTACTCTACCTAAAAAATGCGTACATAATCAAAAGAATGGTACACTATCGATTCAGCTGAGGGGTAGACTATACTGGTTGTATAGGAGACCGGTCCCTATAATGAAAGCGCTTTAAACTTATGAATGAGAGGAAGTGTAGCCTAATGAAGAAATCCCAGCTCTTAAGCGTGGGGAGAAAAACATTATCATTAATGCTTGTTACTACGCTTACAGCAGGTATGGTTGGTTTCAATCCTCCAGCCAAAAAAGCGGAAGAGAATCCCGTATTTAAAACACAAGTCGGCGGGGTTTTTGATGGGATGCCATTATTTGATGGTGTACCTGAGCATCTTGATGATTTCGTAAACGCTTATTTTGAATATACCGGTTTAGAAGGTCCGGCTGTTTATGCAACAGGATCAAGAAATCATTACACCCTACAGCGTGGTGAGAATGCTGGAAACGTGATACCCGGTGCTCTATCTGCAGCTGACAACGTTCAAGGTGTATCCACCGACTTTCCTGCTTTAGTGGGAATGGGACAAACCTGGAACAAAGAACTTCTGAATGACATCGGTAAGGTTGTCGGAAGTGAGAAAATCAGCACGTTAAAAGTTAAACAGGGAGAGTCAAACATTCATGGCGGTTCGGATCCTTCTGCCACTGTTGCGTTTACGGTTGTGAGTGATTTGCACATTAATCCGCTTAGTGGAAGATTTGACGAAGGTTTTTCCGAAGACGCTTACATGTCTGCTACTATGATAGATAAGATGGCAACCGGTTTAAGTGGGATCGATCAGTCTGATAGCGATGATGGTTTCTGGATGCGAGCAGCTGTTGGGACAAAGCACTATTCTGTTTATAATTCGCAGTGGTTCCGACAATCAGCAAGTAATAGTGCGGGAGCTCGTTCTATCTTCGAATATCGTACACGCAGTCCTTTAAAAGCGCTTAGTTCTGGTTCGGTAGCCGGGGTTATGACTTCATTCGGTCGCACAAACGGAATTCCGAATATTCTTTCTCCTTATCAAATTCATGCAAACAATCATTCAAAGTATGGGGTCTATAGTTCTCCCGATTTTAACGGTGATGCGCACGTCTTTGGAGAGAATATGCAAGGTAATGGCTACGATACGAAATATGCTGTTGACCGGACACATGCTACGATTTTAATGATCTTGGCTAATGCAAATGCTGGTCGTCCGGGACCGTCTGTTCAAAATGGTTTAGCAGATGTTGCAGCTTTGGTTGATGCAGTTGAAGAAGGGAAGTATGGTATTACAAAGCAAGATCTGATTGAAGCAGCACGACCTCATGTGAACCAACTGGTTCGTGTTGGGATTTTTAACGAAGTAGATGAAAATGGCATTCCAAAACAGTATCCGTTCGCCGAAGAAGCGAAGGACGTGAGAGCGGAGCCTGCCACATACCATACACCAAAACATCAGGAAGTAGCTTTGCAAGCAGCTCAAGAGAGCATCGTTTTACTTAAGAATGACGGAGTACTGCCACTACAAAAGAATCAGAAAGCCGCTGTTTCTGGTGTATATGCAGACTCTAGGTTTAAAACCGTTTACTCTTTGAGATCTACTCCTAACATCGATAACTCGGGAATCTCTCCTCTGTTAGCAATCATTAGAGCAAATGGAGCAAATAATGTCTCTTATGAATCTGGTGCAACAATTGTAGGGCTAGAATCAAAATTGAATGGCCTAACGGTTAGTACGTCAGACGTTAAGGAAGGATCGCAGCTCCTTACTACGACTGAATCGTTTGATGAAACTAACCCTGCACACTTGTTTGAAGTATACGACTGGGGCCAAGCAGGATATAGCTTGCGTTCTTTACAAAATGAACGTTGGGTAACATCTCCAACAGCAGCGAATGCTCCTGTGGAGAATACAAATGATACTAGTTTAAATCTTACGGATAATGACTGGGATCTAGCTAATATGATCGGCAACACGAGCGCCATCCCACCAACCATTCGCATTGAAAAAAATGAAGACTCTACAGTTTCACTTATTGCAAATGGATACCGAACTGGATTTGGTGGTGATTTCACGAATTGGTATTACAGCAATAGTCGCTTTATCACGACAGATTCTGACGGAAAACTGAAGACAGCCTCTTCAACGCTTCAAAATGCTGAACAAGCAGCAAACCGAAATGATGATGTGAAATTTGAACAAGTTGTCGTGCAAGAAGTGGGTGCTGAAGCGGTTGAGCGCGCACAAACAGATGATTATGCCATTGTTTTTGTCGGTGCGATTCCACGTCACAGTGCAGGAGAAGGTTACGATCGCTCCGATTTAGATATGGGTGAGTCCGACTACGAATTAGTTGAAAAAGTATCAGCAGCTTTTGCTGAACAAGGAAAAGAGACGATTGTCGTTGTCAAATCAAGCTTCCCAGTTGGGATGGAGCGGATTCAAAACAATCCAAACGTTTCTGCGATTGTCTACCAGCCATATGGAGGTCAATATGATTCTTATGCCCTTGCTCAAGTATTGTATGGTGACTACGCACCAACAGGTCGTTTAGCTTCTACATGGTATGCAGATATGTCTGCTTTCCCTGAAATTAATGACTATGTGATTCCTGAAGGAAATACGTCTGTGACATTGGCTGATATCGATCCGCGTTATCAGGTTGATATGACAAATGCAGACCATATTGAATCAGAGCTAACGTACATGTATACGAAGGCACCAGTAACGTATCCATTCGGTTACGGGCTTTCATATAGTGGCTTTACTTACAGCGATTTCAACGTACCATCTAGCTCTAAGGAAAATACAATGTTTGAAGTAACAGTGAACGTCAAAAACGAAGGAACGGTTGATACGTCAGAAGTCGTTCAGTTATATGCGAAAAACAAACAATCTGCTTATGGTGATTATACGCCGCAAAAGCAACTTGTCGCTTTTGAAAAAGTATCTTTACCTGCAGGGGGATCGAAAACAGTGACCCTTACAGTAGATCCAGAAGATTTAGCGATCTGGGATGTGAATGCGGGTGATTTTGTTGTGGAGGAAGGAAAATATGATTTGATGGTAGGGGCTTCATCACAGGATATCCGTGCTGAGAAAGAGATCAAGATTGCTGGTGATTCACTAGCAGCACTCCCAACAAATAAACCAGTTAACGTGTTTGACCATGCATTTGCCTCACATGAGGTAATCTACCATGAGGTATCGAAGAGTAGAACAGCTGAAAACTTAAAAGATAATAAGGTTGTTGGTGGATATCATGCTGTTCGCTCTAAAGAAAATGGTTCTTGGGTAGCACTGCCGAAAGTCGTATTAACGGGTTCTAGTCAAGTAACAGCCTCTGTGGCTTCTGATGCTGCAGGCGGAAAAATAACGTTACATGCAGATTCTGTTGATAACAAACCTTTTGCTGAAATTGAAGTTCCGAAGACTGATAAGAACACGTACACGATTGAAAATGCCGGTGTGACGGTAAATGAGTTAGGTTACACAGATGTAACGGTTGACCTGGGTAATAACATCCCTAGGGGACATGGGATAGTCTACGTTGTGTTTCACGACCCTGATGTACGAATTGACAGCTTAACGTTTAAAAATGCGTCAACTAATAAGGGTAACTCTAATCAAAAGGGTGCTAAATAATATTGATAATATGGGTTAAAGAATTTGAATGAAAGGAAACACAGCCGTTGCCGTAAGGCAGGGCTGTGTTCTATTTTTAAGCTGAGTCTTAGAAGGAACTACATTACTTTTATTAGCTGAGAGTAACTATTAATAAAGTAAACAAATACTAGATTATATCATTTTAATGAAAGAATAAGAGCTATAATAGAAAAGATAAAAAGAAAGAATGTTCTTTCAATCTTAGAGGATGATGGCAATGAAACAATTTGTTCGAGGCTTTTTTCAGCTTTTTCGCATTCAGAAAATTAAAAATAGAATTTTGGCAGCATTAATTATTTTGTCTGTATTTCCCATTTTGCTGCTGGGCTTGATCTCATACAATCTAGCAAACCATGCTTTAGTTGAAAATCATATTGAAAGCAATCAAAGTCATCTTAAAACGACAAGTGAAATTTCAGATATCATATTGCGTAATATTATTAATACGCAAAGATTAATCCTTTCAAACCGTGCTCTAAGACAGGAAATAATAGAAAGCGGAAATAGTCACAATGATCAAAATGTGATTGGATGGCAAACGTATATTCAACTGCAAAGAATATTATCTAGCTACCTAGTTGATCAAAGATACATTGATTCTGTCTGCGTGCTAGATAATTACTTTCGTTCTGTATGTTATGGACGATCTAACAAGATAAACTACTTTGAAAATAATCCTTCCTTGATTGCAGAAACAGCTTGGTATCAAAAAAGCGTTGAAGCAAGAGGGAAAGAAGTTTTTATAGATCATAACGTCCTAGAAGATCAGAAGGACACATTTTCTTCTGTGAAATTACTCTTAAACCCAGATCAATTTAGTCACGAACCCATTGGACTATTGGTCGTGAATATAAAAAAATCTATGTTCTCAAATATGTTAAATAAAGAAAACGAGGGGATTATTATTCTAGATTCCTCTGATGGTGAAGTAAGGACTGTATATGATTCGCGTCCACCAGATAAACATATTCGTTCAACTAAGAACTTGTTGTCTACTTTTACAGAACTAGAGGACAAGGGGTATATTCTTAGCCATTACACGAACCCTACAACAGAGTGGACATACTTATCAGTCATTAAAAATGAAGAACTATTAAGGGATTCTCGTCAGATTAGAACGGCTACTTTTTCAATAGCCTCACTCATTACATTACTCGTCTTGATTCTATCAGTGATTTTTACTAGTAAACTAACGAGTCCAATTCAACAAATAAAAAGAATGATGATGGATTGGTCAACGGGCTCAGGTAAAACGACTACTGCTAAGAATGAAGATGAATTCGAATTAATTGGAGGAACTTTCAAGGAAATCACAACAGAAAATAGAAGTCTGAATGAGCAGCTGATCCGATCTCAATTAAAGGGAAAAGAAGCTGAGCTACGTGTTTTACAAGCCCAGATCAATCCACATTTTTTGTATAATACACTCGATTCTATTTATTGGATGGCGATGATAGAGAAGAACGACCAAATTGCCAAGATGGCAGTAGCTCTATCAGAAAGCTTTAAAATAAGCTTAAATCATGGAAGAGAAACGATTCCACTTTATAGGGAATTGGAGCATATCAAACATTACTTGACGATTCAAAATATAAGATTTAACAATCGCTTTCAATATATTCAAGACATTGATGATGAGCTAATGGATAAAGAAATACTGAAGTTATTACTTCAACCTATTATTGAAAATGCTATTACTCATGGATTAGAAAGAAAAGTGGGAGAAGGAACTGTCAGGTTAACTGGAAGATTGAATTCTGAGACAATGGTATTCACAATTGAAGACGATGGTGTCGGGATAGAAGATGTGGCAGTGACTGAGAAAGGGTATGGGCTGCAGAATATCCGAGAGCGTTTGTCACTTTATTATGGGCCATCTAGTTCTCTCTCGATCTCCAGTGAAGTAAATAGAGGCACTGTTGTAGAAATTCGTTTGTCTAAAGTAAAGGAGGGTTCTTAAATGTTGAAAGCAGTCATTTTCGATGATGAATATATCGTGACACAGGGTCTGAAAACGATGATTAATTGGTCACAATATGGGATTGAAGTAGTTGGAACCGCTAGTGATGGGATATCAGCATTGAAGCTTTTTAAACAACTTAAACCCGATATTATTTTTACTGATATTAGAATGCCTGGAATGGACGGTTTAGAATTAATTCAAGAAGTGATGCAGGAAGTTCCTGAAACGATTTGTATTGTCTTCAGTGGGTTTAATGAATTTTCTTATGTTAAAAAGGCGATTAAATTAGGTGTAGCAGATTATTTAGAGAAGCCAGTCACCATTCCTATGATTGAAGAAGCGATTCAAAGAACACTCAAAAAAGTAAATGAGCAAAATGAAATGACAACGTTGAAGTTAGAGAGAGAAAAAACGCAACAAGAATTATTGGAAAAAGCGACGTTGGATTTGTTATTGAATCGACAAGGCGCTTACAGCAAATGGTGTGAGCATTTTGGTCCAGAAGTCAATCGTGTTGTGGCTGCTACAGTTATCGCATATTCTGGAGATGAAAAAGTCTCAATAACTAATGATTTATTTAGGATGGTACCAGTCTGGAATGGTTACAGAGATTTGTTGGTAGTCTTTCATTTTAGTGAAGAGTTCGGGCTATTTGAGAGGGAATTAGCAAGTTGGATGAAACAGACGAACGGATTAGTTGGGGCAGGGCACACGTATAAAAGGATAAGCAACCTATCAAAAAGCTATAGTGAGGCATTAAAAGCATTAGAATATGGCTCTTTTATTGAGGAGGAAGGATGGATACATGTTGGTGATCTTCCAGATGAAATGGTGATTCCTGAGTATCTTTCTGAACAGGTTAAGGGCATTCTCTCATCTATGCGTAAAGGGGATGAGGAAGAAACCGAGCACTCCCTCGATCAATTTATAAAGTGGATCGAGATGGAAAAATTTGACCGAGATATTTTAGAACGTGAAATACTAAAGATGATCTATTTAGGGATTGAGGTTGTAAAAGAAATTAGCGGAGGGCAACTATCTAATTGGATAGCATCTTATCAACCATATATTGAAATACGTAACGTTAAGACTAAAGATGCAATGGTGAAGTGGTTAAGAGATCAAATGAAAGAGATGATGGATCGGATCCTAAAACATAGTTCAACGAAAAAGCACTCCGCCATTAACCAAGCACTTGAATATATGAAGGAACATTTCTGTGAAGATCTTACTCTGCAACAAGTAGCTGAAAAAGTAGATATGAATCCTACGTATTTAAGCTATCTTTTTAAAGAAGAAATGGGTGAGTCTTATATTAAATATTTAACGCGTCTTCGTATGGAACAAGCTAAATCATTGCTCCGTTCTGGACAAAAGGTCTCCACCGTAAGTGAACAGGTTGGCTATCAAACTTACAGACACTTTTCGGAAGTTTTTAAAAAACATACAGGAATGACTCCAAGCCATTTTAAGGATTTTAGGTAACCTACGATCTATGTAACTGATCACTAGTAATTAAACTTATCATCACCTCATTTGATTTTTAGTGCAGGGTCTTGGTTTCAAGGCTCTTTTTCTTATATGGAACTTCTTCTTGCACACAACTAACTTATTTAAAAAACTTCTGCATGTACTCAAAAGAAGTAAAATAATGCAAAATTTACATTACATGACTGGTGCGCTCTTCCAACCAAAAAAACTCGGACACAATCAGAAAAATGAGGCACTTAAAAACGACCTTGTTTACGCTTACAATTACATTAAGAACAAAAACAAGTTCTTATTCTATTAAAAAAATGAAGGGGGAAACAGCATGAAGAGAAACAAATGGTATGTGCTAATGATGACTGTAATCGCTTCCGTACTTTTGGTTGTGGGATGTTCAAATGATAATAGTTCACAACAATCAAGTGGTGAAGGTGTTGAAACAGAGGGAGAGGCTAAGACAATTAAGTACATGTCTGAGAGAAATGAAAATGAAGGTCAACCTCGTGTAGTATTACCTATGGCAAAAGAGTTTGCAGAAGCAAATAATCTTGATTTTAATATTGATCTAGAAGTAGTAGAGCAAACAAATACAATACAGAGAATTCAGTTGCTTGCTTCAAGTAACGATCTTCCTGAAATGTTTACGTATGAACCAGGAAAACCACTTCAAGAATTAATTGATGCTGATCTAGTCGTTGATATGGAGGCAGCTTTTGAAGAAATGGGTATTCTTGATAAACTCAATCCTGGAGCGGTTGACTTACTTAAACAGTTAAGCGGCGGTAAGGGCTTATATGCGATTCCGATGGAACTGAACATTGAAGGTTATTGGTTTAACAAGCAAATCTTTGAAGAAAATGGTTTAGACATTCCGACAACTTGGGACGAATTGTTAGTAGTGAGTGAGACACTTAATGAAAATGGAGTTCAACCATTCGCAGTGGCTGGTCAAGAAAGATGGCCATTGACACGCTATATTAACGCATACGCAACTCGCCTATATGGTGTAGAAGCAATGGCAAAAGTAAATGATGGAGAATTATCTATTTCGGATGAAGGATTTGTTGAAGCTACTACAATGGTTCAAGACATGGCTCAAAAAGGCTATTTTGGACAGGGTTTTAATGCGATTGATTATCAAACAGCAAACGATATGTTTCTAAACGGTCAAGCCGCTATGCTTTATATGGGAAGTTGGGTTTTATCTGACTTGAATGATGAGTCAAGAAATAATATGGGTGGTGCTGAGAATATTGGTTTCTTTAATGTACCAGTTGTAGAAGGTGGAGTAGGTACAGCACAAGATTATAATATGAATGCCGGACTTGTAACCGTTTTCGCTAAAAATAAATTTGACGATACAATGAAGGAATGGGCTAAGTATCTATATTCCAATTATGCAGATCGTGCACTCTCTGATTATGGAATGATTAGCGGGTTATTGGTAGAAGAGACTCCTGAGGATTCTAGCTCGTTAACACAATTAGTAACAGAAGAACTAAACAAAGTCCAAAATGCATCGCTTTGGTTTGAGGCTTATTTTGATGCTAGAACGAAAGATGCAGCAGAAATAAATGCTCAGTTACTTGTGAATGGTGATCTAACACCTGAAGAATATTTAGCTGAATTAGAATAAGAAAGACAGATGAATGAAGGTCCAGTATTTGGACCTTTCTTCTTTATAGTCTGTGGAAAAGGAGTGGGAGTATGAATAAGGTTTTACAAGATAGAAAAGCAATTTTCCTTTTTATAGGGCCAGCAATGTTATTATATTTTTTAGTTTTATTAATCCCCACCTTTTGGTCTGTTGGGTATTCATTTTTTGAGGGATCCCCCATACGAGGTTTTGAATTTGTCGGAATAAGTAATTACTTAGATGTCTTTAGTGATAAGAATTTCATGAATAGTTTAGGTTTGAGTGTTAAGTACGCAGCATTAGTGACGACGGGTCAGGTTGTCTTAGGGTTAGCGTTAGCTTTATTATTTGTTTTTTATTTGAAAAAAGCATCATTTATAGTCAGAACCTTGGTGTTCTTTCCTGTTATTCTTCCAGCTGTTGCAGTAGCTGAGATGTTTTCTAAATTATTTGAATATACACCTCAATTAGGGTTAATTAATAGCCTTTTGGTCGGTTTAAGTTTAGACTTCTTGGTTCAACCATGGTTGGCACAAGGAGATACAGCTTTTGCAGTTCTTGTCATAATGGACATTTGGAAATCAATGGGTTTTTATGCTGTGATTTTATTTGCTGGTTTGATTGACATTCCAGAAGATATCCTAGAAGCAGCAAAGCTTGATGGAGCAAAAGGACTAACACTTGTATACAATATTGTTCTTCCGATGATTCGTCCGATCTTAATCTCAGCCATTATTTTTAGTTTAAACGGTACGTTAAAAGTATTTGAAACAGCCGTTGCATTAACTGGTGGAGGACCAGGGAATAGTACAACGATGCTATCGATGTATATGTATGATACATCCTTCACATATGGTCAATATGGTTACGGAAGTACGATTGCCGTGTATCTATTGTTGTTATGTCTAGGAGTCACTCTACTAGTTTATAGATTTGCACGTAAGGACGTTGCCTAATGAATGGAGGGGAAAAAGATGCAAACAAATGTAGAAATAAATAAGCAAACAACAAAAGACAAGACAAAGAAAAGTTTCCGATTTGGCTCCGTTATCGGAATGACACTGATCTTTTTGTTTGTACTTATTTTAATCTATCCAATTATATGGCTATTGCTATCCTCATTAAAAACACCAAATGAGATTGCTGTAAACCCAATGTTTGCTTTGCCACAAGGTTTTCATTTTGAAAATTATGTGACGGCGTGGACGTCAGGGAATATGAATATATATTTTAAAAATAGTGTGATTGCCGTGTTTCCTGCATTGTTTTTTATTATCATGCTAGGTTCCATGGCAGCATTTGCTATTGAAAAGATGAAGTGGAAATTAAAAGATAAGGTCATGCTCCTCTTTTTAGCTGGGATTATGATTCCTGTTCAGATCGTTTTATTACCACTCTTTACGATGTACTTTAACTTAGGCCTTCTGAACAACCTTTTCGGTCTGATGCTTATTTATACGGTTTTCGGGTTGCCTTTAACAATCTTTTTATTTGTAGGTTACTTCAAATCAGTACCTAATGAATTATTAGAATCATCCATTATGGATGGAGCGAACATTTACCAATTCTTTTTCAAAATAGCGTTTCCCTTATTGAAAAATGCGATTGTAACCGTTGCGCTTGTTCAGTTTTTCTTTGCTTGGAACGATTTAATTTTTGCTATGACCTTTATAAGTGATTCTAGCTTACGAACGATTCAAACAGGATTAATTAGCTTTACTGGTGAATATGGAGCTCGTCAATGGGGGCCTACTTTTGCGTCTATTTCATTAGCTGTCATTCCTACATTAATTCTCTACCTGTTCTTAAATAGGCTTGTCATGAAAGGTATGACTAGTGGTGCTGTTAAAGGGTAGGAGCTAATGGTTACTCTCTGTGCGTATCATCTACATGGGAGTAACCGATTAAAACATAAAGAAAGTAATTAGAGGAGGGTCTTATATGAGGTTTGGGGGGATGGTTGGAAAATTTCATGTGGTGACAGATTGGGTCATTAGATTTGTTTATGTCAATATTCTTTGGATCCTATTTTCCTTGCTTGGTCTGGTTTTAGTAGGCTTTTTTCCTGCTACAACGGCCATGGTCGCTATTGTACGAAAATGGATCATGGGAGAATACGATATTCCTATTTTTAAAAGCTTCCTAAAAGCATTTCAAACGGATTTTAAAAGGGCAAACACCTTAGGATACATTTTGATTGTGATAGGAGCTGTTCTCTATATCGATAGTCAGATTTTGCAGCAACTATCTAATCCATACTGGCAACTTCTGCATATCCCTATGGTCATTGTGTTCGTTATATTTGCAGTAATGGTTCTTTATATCATTCCTTTATACGTTCACTATCATTTGAGTGATCTATTCATCATTCGAAATGCGTTACTATTAGTTTTTAAACACCCTGTTATGACAATTTTACTCGGTTTATCTTTATATGGACTCTATGTCATTTCGTTAAACTACCCAGCTGTTGCCGTGTTATGTGGCGGAAGTGCGACCTCTTTTATTATCATGCGTTTCTCGATCATTCT
Organism: Halalkalibacter alkalisediminis; assembly: GCF_028610705.1. Lineage (GTDB taxonomy): Bacteria > Bacillota > Bacilli > Bacillales > Bacillaceae_D > Halalkalibacter > Halalkalibacter alkalisediminis. The sequence goes on along the minus strand of NZ_JAQQWT010000008.1, from coordinate 107,417 downwards.
ATTTGAAAAAAATGAGCAGAGACAAGATGAAACGATAAAAGAAAAAACAGCCTTCTCTAAAAAACATATATATAGCTCAGCTGAATGAAAGCCATAAATAAAATAGGAGTGAGTAGGGATGAATATCCAAGTAGAAAAGGATAGAAAGATCATTCGAAATGAAGCGTTTATTAAAAAAGCGGAGGAGTTAAAGCCATCACTTAAAACCGAAGTGGCGAAACCCATTCATTTAGTAAAAACGATAGAGGATAAAGACATCATTCACGGTTGGAAATGTGTTGAGATTGAACCAGCTGTGAACCTTGTTGAAAAGGATTTTAAAAAAGGAGAAAGCTTCATCGTTGATTTTGGTAAGCACCAAGTTGGTTATTTATCCATGCGGGTCCGTCCTGTTGGTAGTCCGCCGGATGCCCCTTTACATATGAGGCTTACATTTGGAGAAATGCCAGTCGAGGTCTCTGTTCCTTTTTCCGATTACAATGGATGGATCAGCAGCTCATGGCTCCAGGAAGAAACCATTCACGTAGATGTTCTGCCCGGAACTGTCTCTTTCCCAAGGCGCTATAGTTTTCGTTATTTAAAAGTGGAGATTCTAGATACATCGGTGAAATATAATGTTGCTTTTGACGAGGTCACTTGTGAAACCGTAACATCAGCAGACAGTAGTACATTAACCGAGCTTCATCATCATGACAGAGAACTACAACAAATTGATGCCGTCAGTATTAAAACATTGGAAGATTGCATGCAGGATGTATTTGAAGACGGACCTAAAAGAGACAGACGATTGTGGCTCGGCGACCTCCGCTTACAAGCCCTTGCAAACTATGAGACATTTAAAAATAATGATCTAGTAAAACGTTGTTTATATCTCTTTGCTGGTGTTCCGAATGACCAAGGGCAAGTATCTGCTAATTTATTTATTGCTCCAACGTTGGTACCAGATGATACGTATTTATATGACTATTCATTATTCTTTACGACAACACTCTATGATTATTTTCAGGCAACAAATGATAGAGAAACACTAGAAGAATTATGGCCAATAGCTTACCGCCAAGTAGAATTAGCTTTAGAGAAGCTAAATGATAGAGGGATCGTAGAAGACAGTCCGACATGGTGGTCTTTTATCGATTGGCATGAGGAGTTAAATAAACAGGGCCCGTCGCAAGCTATCTTGATTTATGCATTAAAGAGGACGATTACGTTAGCTGAGATTCTCGTTGATAATAAAAAGAGTTTTTTAGAAAAGAAATTAACAGAGGTCGTCGATTCTAGTATTCAACATTTGTGGGATGAGCAACAGGGGTTCTTTGTAAGCGGAGAAACTCGCCAAGTGTCTTGGGCAAGCCAGGTTTGGATGGTGCTCGCGCAGGTATTAAGTCAGAAAGAAAACAAAAAGCTAATGAAACGACTACTTGAACAGAATCCAACAATAGGGATGAACACTCCTTATATGTATCATCATCTTGTCGAAGCTTTGTTATTGATTGAAGAAAAAGAGAAGGCCATTGACATGTTGAAAACATACTGGGGTGGAATGATTAAGGATGGAGCAGATACATTCTGGGAGCTGTATAACCCTAATGATAAAGCTTACTCACCGTATGGAAGTTATTTGATTAATAGTTATTGTCATGCGTGGAGTTGTACGCCGACTTACTTAATTAGGAAGTATGATTTATAAGCTACTGGCGGAATTCTGAAGTAGTAAAACAAACTATCTATTGTTCAAAGCCATACTAGGTGTGTAAGTGGTATGGCTTTTTGTCATATGTTTATAATAAGTCTGATTGAGGTGATACTTTTTATATAACAAAAAACGGTAATCATCATTAGACTAATCATAAGAAAGGTCTACTTCCATAAATTAGAAAAATATAACACACATACAAGTACCGGACTATCTTGTAAGTCTTCCATTACACAAAAAAAGTCTATCTTGCTAAAAGGTTGAGTTCACACTATGCTATAATTCATGTAGGTAATAACCATTTTAAATACTATTTGTTGCTGACAAAAGCAGGTGGACATATGATAAAGAGACAAATTACGCCATATCGTTGTCCGGTAACTTTGACAAGTAAGGCGAAGGACAAGATGCGGGAGCTCAGGCTTGATGAGCGCTCGTTTTTTTCGTTGCAGAAATCGTTTCACGTTTATATAGAAAAGTATCCGCCAGCGGCCGATCGCCTTATGTCGGTCGCATTGTTCTTTGACCATGAGACGAATGGGCGGATGGCCGATAAATACAATGAGTTTGTAGTCGTTCTGCATTGTGTGGTCGAGCAGGATCGGTTCATTGCGACGAATGTGACGACAAGAGCGTTGCATACTCCGGTGCAGACCAATTGGCGTCGACCGGTCGATCTCAAGATTGATTTGAACGTACAGCGTGGGGAGCGGATCTCGCTTGATTTGTTGAACTTGGTTCATGAAATGCCGGTTGCGCAGGAAAGTTCGATGTATGTGAAAAAGCGGATTGCGAGCTGGGAAGGCTATTTGAAAATCCAGGAGCGGTCTGCGGATATTCCGGACATGACGTCGCGCTACTTGCGTCTTGTGTTCAATGGTGATTTTAGCCGCGTGACGATTACGGGCTTGGAGCTCGGTGATAAGGAATGGAAGTCACTCAAAGATTTGAGCGTCAAACTCAAAGGGATGGACCAGGATATTGGGAAAGTGTTGAAAGCGAATCGTTCGGCTCGTACGGTTGAAGTGGAGCTGCACGGGTATATGGAGGAACGAGCTAGACAGCAGCGGCTTGACGTGAATCCTAAAGAAGTCGTCTTCAGCAACTTTGCGACATTAAGCCAGGTGAAAAGACTGCGGCAAGGGTTTAAGCATTTAGAAAACGGCCTGGCTGTGAATCCGGATCTTGAACGCCTTTTGTTTGAAAACAAGCCACCGGTCCGAGTGCCGAAAAAGCAAGTCGCGCTAAAGTTTCATAATCGATTGAACGAGTTTCAGCGGGAAGCCGTTACAGGGGCGATGTCTGCGGAAGACTTATACGTCATTCAAGGGCCGCCTGGAACCGGAAAAACAACGGTTATTTCTGAAATTTGCCTGCAAAATGCGAAGGCGGGACTGCGCACATTGGTCGCTTCGCAGTCGAATTTGGCCGTCGACAACGCCCTTGGACGGTTGCTTGCGAATAAAGACATTCGTATTCTTCGCGTCGGGCGTACAGAAAGCATTGAAGAAGAAGGCAAGAAGTTCATTGAAGAAAATGTAGGGAAGTATTGGAAAGACCATACATTACAAGAAGTCTCCACTCAATTTGAAGCACGAAAAAAACGAGAAGACGAGATCGAAGCTGACTGGGCTACGAATGAACAGAAACAAAAGGAGCTGCAGTCGGTGTTTATCCGTGTGGAAGCTGAACTAAAAGCCAAACAGGAAGCGGAAAAACAGTTTAAGGAAATTCAGTCAATCATCGATAAGCAAAAAAAGAACGTGCATGTAGCCGAACAGGAACAACAAGCGGTACAAGAGCATGAACAGGAGATTAGGCACTCTCTATCTTTATTGAATGCCTCCATGGAAAAAGACGAAACCTTTCTTCGTGACGAGCCGGACACTGGCGAAATTCAAAAAGAGTGGGAAGCTAATGAGCAGTTGATTGAGAGGTTGCAAAATAGCATCGCCATTCAAGAGCTTGAAAGTGAGATTACTGAGAAGAAACAATCCATCGGGGAAGTCTCGACTGAATGTGAAAAGTGGGAAGAGGCAGCGAAGCAAATAGAAGCTTTGACCGAAAAAGTAACAACGGTCAAACAAATTGATGGCTTAAGATGGATCATGCTAGAACAAAACATGAAACGCTCACTAACGGTTCAGCAATTGCTCGAAAAACTGGAGAACATTCGCGGCGAAATAAACCAGCTAAAAAAATTAAAAGAATATCACGACAAACTAAACAACGCGATTTCCTATATTGAACGACTTTTGGAGCAGAGAATATCGACTGGCCAGGTACAGCAGCGTGCGATGAAGGCGGCCGTTGGCTTTACCGCCGTGGAGATTGATCAATTCTTAGAAGAACTGAGAAGCAGATTAAAAGGGAATTCAACGATCTACCCGCAAATGCTTATGTCCTCTCTTGAAGGATTATACGCAAGGAGACACTTTATCCGGCAAAAAGAGGAACGGTTCAAGCCGTTTAACACTTATAAACAACTGGCGCAAGAAGCCTTTCAGTCGCTGAAGCAGGAACTGTTAGAGGGGCTTTTGCCTCAGCAACGTGATCACAAGTTGTTGCATCAAAGGTGGGTGAGGACGTTGGGCGAGGCGAGAACTGAACTTCATATTCTTCAAAACAAGCATAAGGAAATGATGGCGACAGCGGAATTGATTCCGAATGCAAAAGAAATGCTTTCTCAAAAAGAAGCAAAAGCGCTTGAACTGCAGAAGAAGAAAGAGCTGTATGAGCAAGTGAAGAAGCGGGTTGAAGAAAATAGCCAGAAACGCACAAGAAAAATCAATCAACTTCAGGAAGTGTTACAGACACTTGCTCAAATTGAAGCTCGCCTTGACCAGTTGCATGATGAGCTCGACCAAAAGGAAGAAGAACAAATTCCTTTAAATGGCATTTTGGCTACAGAACCAGAACGAGAGCATGAAAAGGTATTAACGCAATTGGCAAGTCTTTCTTTGAAACGGGAGTCCTTAAAACAGGAAAAGCAGAGACTTCCGCTATTTCAGTCCATCCAAGGGAAATGGATTTCTTTACTAGAAGAAGCAAGTGACCACGATTTGGATGAAATACGCAAGCTTTATGTGAAGCATGCCAACGTCATTGGGACAACATGTGTGGCATCGGCACGAAAAGATTTTATCGACAGTTATCCCGAGTTTGATGTCGTAATCATTGATGAAGTATCAAAAGCAACCCCACCTGAGCTGCTTTTACCGATGCTAAAAGGGAAAAAGATCATTTTAGTCGGCGATCATCATCAGCTTCCTCCTCTTTTAGGAAATGATACGCTAGAAGAGACGCTACAGGAAATGGCGGACGGAAGTGACGACTTTGAAGGAAAAGCAGAATTAAATAAGCTTTTAAAAGAATCGCTCTTTGAGAGGTTGTTCAAAAACTTGCCGAAAAGCAATAAAACGATGCTCGCCATCCAGTATCGAATGCATGAAAACATTATGGAAACCATCACGCCGTTTTATGAGCAGGAAAACGAACGCCTTCAATGTGGCTTGACCGATTCTGATTCGGACCGGGATCACTTATTGGAATCACCACTCATTAAGCGGAACAATCATCTTTTATGGCTGGATATGCCGAATGAGTCTGCCTTTTTTGAAGAAAGAATGAAAGGTGGAAAAAGCCTGTATAACCCGGCTGAATTGGAGAAGATCGGTGCCTTGCTGAAGGAATTGGATGAAGCAGCGGCACAGGCGAAGCAAGCTGGAAGAATGAAAAAAGATGAGAAAAAAAGCATCGGAGTCATCAGTTTTTACGGGGAACAAGTCAAAAGGATCGACCGCTTGATTCAGCAGGAGCTTCGCTTGAACCACTTGACGATTCGAACGGGAACAGTGGACCGCTTTCAAGGGATGGAAATGGATGTCATTTTAGTAAGCATGGTACGAAATCACGATCATCCAAAGGATGATATCGGTTTCGCAAAAGACTATCGAAGGTTAAATGTCGCTCTATCGAGGGCAAGGGAACTTCTCGTTTTAATTGGAAGTACAAAGATGTTTACCGAGCGAACGAAACAAAGAGACACAAGAAAGATGTACACGCACGTATTAGAAGCGGCAAAAAAACAAGATGGACTTCGAATGCTTGAAGAGGTGATTCAGCATGGATAAATGGATGAAACGTTTACGCGCAACCCTGCTTGAAAATCCAGCTGTCGAAATCAAAGAGTCGGCAATGTGGCATTTGCCGGTCGTGACATTTGATGTGGAATTTAAGCGGGTGAAGCGCTCGAAAATGGACATTCTCATGAAAATGATGCTGCTTGCGTTTGAGGAAGCGGATATCCGCCGGGCAGCCAATTTGTCTGAAATGCTGTTAGTAGAGGAGCTGTTCATCGCTGATTTAATTGGAAAAATGCAGCGAACAGGCTTAATTCAGCCGGAAAAAGGTATCTATAAGCTCACTACGAAAGGGCATGAGCAGCTGAAGACGGGCATCATTGAAGAAGAAATAGAAGAAGAGTGGACCGAGCTTCTTTACAATGCAGATCATGATGAATTTTGGCCGGAGATGACCGAATCAATGCCTGAAACAGACGAAGAATTGACGCTTTATCGGTATGCGAATGATCGGGATCTGATCAATGCGGATCGAATTTTGCAGGTTCTTTCCGAGAGAGAAAATGGGCTGGAGGAAAACGGCTTTCAAACGGTAGTGGCTGACATATTGAGCTTTGATCAACGGATGGTCGAACATGCTCCATGTCTAGAATTTAAAATGTACAACAAAGAACAGGACATGTTTTACGCGCGCGTCTGGAATACGTGGCTCGAACGCTGGGATGATACGCTTGAAAAGCAAATAGAAGAGGAAGAACGGGTGCAATGGCGGGAGAAGTGGGCGTCGGAAGTTGAGAGAGTTGAGTGAATACACTGTTCTATCATCGACAGGTACTTAGCACCTGTCGATGATAGGTTTTTCCCAAGCACTTTACTGGATTTTTTCAGTTGTTCCGTTTATGGTAATAAGTAGTTTACAAATTATAGAAAAAGGATCTGAGGAAGTGATGACTAGTACTGGGCAACAAAGTGCGGAATACAATCTAAATGAATCAGAAAAAAAGAAGATCATCTTCTTGATGTGTTCTGTCTTATTATTTTCTGCGATGAATGGAACCATGTTCATGATTGCCATACCTGATATTGCAAATTCCTTTTCCCTTTCGCCCTCACAAGTAAGCTGGGTTGTAACAGGGTATATCATTCTTTATGCAGTCGGGGCATTGATGTATGGGAAACTAGCCGATATATATCCATTGAAAATCTTATTAACAGTTGGGATTAGCTTCTTTGTGGCAGGTTCGCTTTTAGGCTTTTTTGCACCAACTTATTTGATTGTTATCCTTGCACGGATGATTCAGGCAGCGGGGGCAGCTTCTATCGTTGCACTTGCTTTTATTGTGCCAACTAGGTATTTTCCGGAAGAAAGAGGGAGAGTACTCGGGATTGTCTCAAGTACGATGGCCTTTGCCTCAGGGATTGGACCGGTGATCGGCGGTTTTGTTGCGGGTGCACTGAATTGGCAGTTTTTATTTTTAATATCTGCACTCATTATTTTTACGATTCCATTTTTTCGTATTTGGATGCCTGAAGAAAAAAAGAAAGAAGGCAAAGTGGATATCCTTGGTGCGTTCCTTATCGCCATTGCGGTAGCTACTCTTATTCTTTTTATTACGGCTTTTGTTTGGTGGTACATCGTTATTAGTATCTGTTTCTTTAGTTTGTTTGCTTGGAGAATCTTCCATAGTGATAATCCGTTTATTCATCCTGACTTGTTTAAAAACGCGCCTTATCGAATAACCATTATGGCCGGTTTTTTTGGAATCATGACGATGTTTGGCATGATGTTTATGATGCCTCTCATGCTAAGTGAGGTCAATGGATTAAATACCCTATTTATAGGATTAACTCTCTTTCCAGGTGCCATGGCAGCAGCGTATGTCGGTAAGTGGGCAGGGGTGTTAACGGTTAATAGGGGAAGTAAGCAAGTCGTCTATATTGCCTTTGTGCTCATGACGCTAGGATTCTTCCTGTTATCGACTTTTACGGGAAGTAGTGCTTGGGTGATCAGTATTGTCATCATTATAAGTTATATTGCTTTTCCCTTTATTCAGACGGGGACGGCAAGTTTAATCTCAATAGCTCTGCCTAGCAATGAAATAGGAGTTGGGATAGGGATCTATAATTTATTTAATTTAATGTCTGGTGCCTTTGGGAGTGCCATAATTGGGAAAATGTTAGATAATCAAAGCAGCATGGCCTTTAATGTGTTTTCTGTTGCCCAAGGTTCTGGGATCATCTATAGCAATGTATTTATCGGTCTTGCTTTGTTGACGATATTAAATGGAGGATTCTTTTACTTTGCTTTTAAAAAGCTAGTAATCTGAGCCTTATACGAGTTCCAGACCGCCAGTGCTTGCTAGTACTGGCGGTCTGGAACTTTTTTTCATTTTAGATCAATTCCGTTGTGTACCCTTTTTTCTGCAACGCTTTAAAGATTTCTTCGATATGGTGTCGATCTCTAGTTTCAACAGAAATGGATAATTGTGCATAGCTCGGATAAATTTTATCCCCCATATGGCTAAAGGAAATATCCAATATGTTTCCTTGATGTTCCGTCACAATATGTAAAACCTTTTCAAGGTTTCCTGGCTTGTCTTTGAGAATGGTATTGAACCGCATAAAACGTCCGGCCTCTACCATACCTCTTTCAATAATTCGAGAAATGAAACTTACATCTACGTTTCCTCCACTTATAACAGGCACAATTTTCTTGTTTTTTATAGGAAGCTTTTGATTTAACAGGGCAGCAAGTGAAACGGCGCCTGACCCTTCTACGAGTAATTTGTTCCTCTCAAGTAGCATGAGCATTGTTTGGGCAATTTCCGTTTCATCAACGGAGAGCATGTCATCTACGTATCGTTGAACTAAAGGAAAGGTGTGTTGCCCTGGCCTTTTAACCGCAATACCATCTGCCATTGTTGGGCTAGCATCGACTGTAATGGGTTCCATTTCCAATAGCGACTGGGCCATACTCGGACAAGCCACTGCTTCCACTCCATATACTTGGACGGATGGATTTTTTTCTTTCACTGCTGCCGCGAGTCCGGCGATTAATCCACCACCTCCAACCGGGCAGACAATGGCATCGACCTCGGAAATCTGTTCCATAATTTCGAGTCCAACCGTTCCTTGTCCAGCGATGATGGCCTCATCATCAAAGGCATGAACAAATGCAGCGCCACTTTGATCCTTTAGCTCTAGAGCATAGGCAAGGGCTTCATCGAATACGGCTCCTTGCAACTCAACGTTGGCACCATATTCTTTAGTTGCTTGTACTTTACTTAACGGGGCACCTGCTGGCATGATAATGGTAGAAGGGATGCCTAGCATCGTACTGGCATAAGCAACACCCTGTGCATGATTTCCTGCAGAAGCAGCAACGACCCCATTTTTCAATTCTTCTTTTCTCAATGAAATCATTTTATTGTAGGAGCCACGTACTTTAAAAGAACCTGTCTTTTGCAAATTCTCAAGCTTTAAATAAATATCGTTATCTGAATATTCGCTAAAGGTAAGTGAGTAGTCTAACGGAGTTTTATGTACAATGCCCATCATTTTTTCGTGGGCTGTTACAATATCGTTTAACGAAACCATTTGTGCCCCTCCTTGTTGTAGTTTAAACCAGTTGAACTAGTATTACGTTAGTTTTTACAAGAGGAAAAAGGTTATTCAGAACAAAATTCAAACATAATTGAATCTCTTATTTAATAGGGCATTAACTACTTTAGTATTTATCACAGTATCCGCTTGTTTCCACCTTAAATGAGTACATATTAGGGCTAGAAGTAATATCATATATAAGTTATAAGAGGCTATAAGGTGGGTAGAACGGAATCAAATGCCTGCATTGCGACCGTTCACGAATAGAAACACAAATTTTTACTGCTTATTGAGAACGGTGGATCATCTATATCTAATGTATGAACCATACTGGCTAAAGAGACGAGGTCACAACAAATGCTTAAATATATTATTTTCGATTTTGACGGAACGCTTGCCGACTCCAGACATGTTTTCATCTCTGCATGGAACAGTTTGGCGGACAAACACAAGTATGAGAAGATTAACCGTGCAGAATGGAATACACTTAGAAAACTACCAATCCTTGAGCGAATCAAGCGGTTGAACTTCCCAATCTTTAAAACGCCACTCATCATTTCAGATTTCTACCGTTTCTATCGAAAATATGCAAAAGAAATCAAGTTGTATCCTGGAATGAAAGAAGTGCTGGATACGTTAGAGAGGAAAGGTTACAACATTGCGATTATTTCCTCTAATTCTGAGGATGTGATCAAAGAGGTATTGCGGCGAAATAACGTAAGAAATATATCACAGATCATGAGTTCGAAATTCATTTTCGGCAAAGATCAATTAATCCGGAGATTTCTTAAGGAACAACATTTAAGAAAATCGGAAGTTATGTATGTGGGGGATGAACAAAGGGACATTTTTGCCTGTAAAACAGCAGGAGTCAAGATCATATGGGTGAGTTGGGGCTATGATGCTAAAGAGCTTGTACAGTCACAAAAGCCAGATTACTTTGTGGATTCACCAAAGGGGATACTAGAGGTTGTTTATCAACAAGATAGATAAAAGTATAACGGTAAACATAGGCGCAATCATTAAGGGGAGAGCGTCTTTTTTTGTGTGTAGAAGGATCCTAAAGAAACAGGGGGCAGGCATCTTTTTCAAACTTTCCATCTTCATTCTTCTCATAACCCTTCTCTCATAAGGATCGTCATCCTAATACAAAGGTGCTGCGGCAATTGAAAATCAGTAGTTTGTTTTTTGTGAGAAAAGATAAAAATGAACACAAAAAGCATCATATATTGTGCGAAAAATAGGTTGTGCTCCGAATAGGACAGCACCGATCTTAGATTGGTAATGTTCCTACAACAAAGTAGGGACACTTTAAAAAACAGATTACTTTAACTTGGTTATTTAATAAATAAAAATTGACAATGTGCATACAAATGTATACAATTACCTTTATAACAGAATGTATACATATGTATACAAGGAGGGTTTGTATTGAGAAACGACTTTAACGATTTTAAGAAAGAGGGACATCATCGCGGTGAACGTCACAAAGGAAGAGGTGATTTTTCACAACATCGTGGTCCTAAAACCTTTCGCCGAGGCAGAGCTATTGCTTTTTTAGAAATGATGAATCTCAAACGTTCAACGATAAAGCAACAGTTAGAGCAAGCAGAGTTTCAATCTATCCAGCAAATTTTAGTTGGTGAATTAAAGGCGATTGATATGGTCATTAACGAATTTGTTCAACTATTTGAGATCCATGAAACCGAAATAGAAACAACCAATAAGAAAAATGAAGAAACCGAACCTTCTGAGGTTGAAAGCAAAGAAACTTTAGATCATGAAGAGAGAGGAAGTGAAGAGAATGAAACAAATTAACAGCTATATCGATTTATGGTTTGGTAAACAGGACGATTTATTGGAAGAAGTCCTTTGTTCCATCAAAGAAAACGGGATGCCGTCGATTTCGGTATCTCCTTCCTCTGGAAAGCTTCTCACTATGCTTGTCTCGATTTCAGGAGCTAAAAATGTCTTGGAAATAGGGGCTCTTGGAGGTTTTAGTGGGATTTGCCTTGCAAGAGGATTTGGTCAAGAAGGGAGATTAACTTCCCTAGAATTAGAAGAAAAATACGCAAAACTGGCACAGAGCCATCTATCTAAAGCTGGCTTTGGCGATCAAGTATCCTATATGACTGGAGAAGCGTTGCACAGCCTTGAACAACTAATGAAAGATCAAAAGCGATTCGATTTACTCTTTATCGATGCTGACAAAGTAAATTATGAACATTACTTAAATTATTGTATTAGACTGGCGGAACCTGGCGCTTTAATCGTGACTGATAACGTACTTGCAGGTGGCAGTGTGGCAGACACGGGTGTTAAACCAAAACGGTACACGGAAATAATGAAGAAATTTAATGAAACTGTAGCGAATCATCCTCAATTAGAGTCTGTGCTTCTCCCGATCGGTGATGGGATGACCATTTCAAAAGTAAAAGAATAAATATGACAGGTACTTGTTCATTCTTTTAGAGTGAATCAGGTACTTTTTTTCATGAATGATCTGAATGATTTCAATTTGAATCGCAAGTCATATAAGGCTTACAAGACGTGAAAAGGTGCCAGCCAAAAACTTGAATTAGTTGGTTGCCACAAATGACAACCTGGAGAAAGACTCCCTTTATTTTTTAAGCGCAAGGAAGCCGTGATGCTAGTATCATTTTCGTGACTTAGAAACCTTTTGTGTTCATATAATTTGTGTTAGGGTTTAATAAAGCAGTAACCAAATGACTTTAATAGAGGATAAATACGAAGAGCTTGGTCTCGTTAAACAAAAAGGAAAGAGCGGAAGTGCATGGAGATAAAAATAAATCACAAGATGATTAAAGACATTTGCGGTACTGTCTCCTTTAAAAGAGGGGACTCTTTTTATCGCTCTAATAAAGTGACATTTAATCAGTATAGCCCGGATTTCTGTGAAGCCACCGTTAGTGGCAATGTTGACTTTCATGTCATCATTGCAAGAGGGCAAACAGGGGACATTCAGATGATATGCAGCTGTCCTACTTTAGCTAATTTTCAAAAAAAGTGCCAACATATTGCGGCCGTTTTATTAACCATTTATGGATTACAACGACAAGAGACGTCACCTTCTAGTGTACAAGTTGAACCATCTAATTATGGTGAGCTAACAGAAGACTTCATGTCTCTCTTTAAAGACAGACCGACACGAATAAGTGGACAACAACTTTATTTTGAAAAAAGAGCAGTTCTTCCTGTCAGGTTTACCAGTAAACCAGTCCCGCTCGGAAAGGATCAGTACTTGCTGGGAATGGAAGTTAAGATTGATAGTACAAAAGTACAAAACATACGAGATTTTCTACAAGATGTAAAACAAGGGAAACGTAGTGCAATATCACCTACCGTTACCTATGACCCAAGCATTCATTGCTTTTCAGTTGAAACAGATGCGGTTATTCAACAACTTATTCGGGTTATTCATGATGAAGTGGCCTTTCTAGAAGCGATGCCTTACGCTTCTGGCGATAACGTTACGAATCAGACATTATTAATTCCACCCTCGTCTTGGGAGGATCTTGTCCCAATACTTACAAAAGCCCCATTCGTTTCGCTAAGACATGATGGTCATTCTTTTGAGAGATTCCAACTGGTAGAGGGAACACCTCCTATACAGTTTACATTCGAAGAAACCGAGGGCGCTGATTATCAATTGACGATCAAAGGCTTTGAACGAATGGTCGTTTTACCCTTCTATCGTGCTGTGCTGTGTGACGGGAAAGTGTTTCAGCTAGAAGGACAGGATTGTGAACGATTATACGAGTTAAAACAAATGTTAGCCGCTCCGAGTAAGAACCACATTCCAATTCCACATGAACAAATCGATTTTTTTCTAAAAAAAATCGTACCAGGTCTGAAAAAAATGGGTGAGGTCAAACTATCGAAATCATTATCTCAGGAGATGTTGAAAAGCCCACTTATTGCCAAGTTATACTTGGATCGTTTGAGAAACCGACTGCTCGTAGGAATAGAGTTTCAATATGAAAATGTCATTATTCAACCATTGGAAAGCCGAGACATTCCAAAAGGACCCTTGATTATAAGGGATTTGGAAAGAGAAGAGGAAATCCTTCAACTCATGGAGGAAAGTGGGATTTCAAAAACAGATGGCGGTTATTTTATGCAAAATGAAGCACTTGAGTACGACTTTTTATACCATGTCGTTCCTAAGCTTCAGCCAATCACCCAAATCTATGCAACAACAGCTGTCCGAAATAGACTCTTGAAAAAGAATGCCCATCCAAGAATTAGAGTTAAGATCAATGAAAAAGAAAGAACGAATTGGCTGGTATTTAAATTTGAAATGGATGGGATTGCCGACAAAGAGGTGAAGGAAATTTTAGCGGCACTAGAAGAGAAGCGAAAATATTACCGTTTTCCAAACGGGTCACTCCTGTCTCTTGAGACGAAGGAGATGGAAGAAATTCATCGTTTTTTGAATGCTGTTCCTCTTCAGGATCAAGACTTTGAAGCTAGTCTCAATATGCCTATGATTCAAGGGCTAAAATTTCTTGATTCTATTGATGATAGCCAAGTCTTTCAGGCAGAGGAATCGATTCGTCAATTCCTTGATCAGCTACTGAACCCGGGAAATCTGGAATTTGAGGTGCCACAAGACCTAGATCTTGTATTACGGGACTATCAAAAGCGTGGATATCAATGGATGAAGACACTGGCAAGTTATGGGTTTGGTGGCATTTTAGCCGATGATATGGGGCTAGGTAAAACGTTACAAAGCATTACATTCATTGTTTCTGAGCTTTCGCGTATTCGAGAAAGAAGGGAACCGGTCCTTATTGTTTGCCCATCCTCCTTAACGTATAACTGGTTACATGAAATCATGAAATTTGCTCCGGAACTTCAAGCGGTCGTGATAGATGGACATAAATTGGATAGAGAACGAATACTAAAAGATACGAAAGAATTAGATGTAATAATTACGTCCTATCCTTTACTTCGTCGTGATAGTAAATGGTATGAGAAGCAAACGTTTCATACGGTTTTCTTTGATGAGGCTCAGGCGTTTAAAAACCCAGTGACCCAAACCGCTCGTGCCGTTAAAAGGATCAAGGCAGAACATCGTTTTGGGCTTACAGGAACACCGGTGGAAAATTCACTTGAAGAACTTTGGTCGATTTACCATATAGTCTTTCCGCAGCTTTTCCAAGGATTAAAGGAATACAGTCAGCTATCAAGAAAGAAAATTGCTCTTAGGGTTCGCCCATTTTTACTTCGTAGAATCAAAGAGGATGTGCTTTTTGAATTGCCTGAGAAAGTGGAATCACTTGTATCAGCAGAGTTGCTACCTGAACAAAAGAAGCTCTATATGGCCTATTTAGCAAAGTTAAGACACGAGACATTAAAGCATCTGGATAAGGAGACCTTGCGAAAAAATCGGATAAAAATATTAGCAGGATTGACCAGGTTGCGACAAATTTGTTGTCACCCAGCTCTGTTTGTAGACGGTTATAAGGGAAGCTCAGCAAAGTTTGAGCAGCTTCTACAAATCGTTGAGGAATCCAAACTTTCTGGCAGAAGAGTGCTGATATTCTCCCAATTCACGAAAATGCTTGAGCTAATAGGGAGAGAGCTCACAATGCGAGGTCAAACCTATTTCTATCTGGATGGACAAACTCCTTCAGAGGAACGATTGGATCTCTGCAATCGATTTAATGAGGGTGAGAGAGAGTTGTTTCTTATTTCCTTAAAAGCAGGAGGAACAGGGCTGAATTTAACAGGTGCAGATACGGTCATCTTATATGATCTCTGGTGGAACCCGGCGGTCGAGGAACAAGCGGCAGACCGAGCTCACAGAATGGGACAGAAAAAAAGTGTGAACGTGATCAAGCTAGTGGCCCGTGGCACCATTGAAGAAAAAATGAATGAGCTCCAAGATAAAAAGAGAGATCTCATTGCAGAGATTGTGGATTCAGAAGAACAAGCATCAGTAGCGTTAACGGAAGAGGATATTCGTGAGATTTTAAGATAGGGTGCCTGGGATCAGGCACCTTTTTTATGAAAAGCTTATAAATGATAGATTGAATGTTCATTATAACCTGAATAAAGAAGAAAGTCCTTTATTCGTTAAATTATTGATTATTTCAGCCAGTTCCTGAGGGGTTTTATCCATTCCGTTATCCAACCAACTTTTAATCACATGAATGCTTCCACTAACGACAAACATACTGATGTACTCTGAAATTTTTGGGTCGAGGATGTTGATAGCCATCCAGTTTTTCATGGTGAATTGATGAGTGATCTCCATGGCCCTTTTTTGAAAGCTTGTATCACTATGTTCACTTAAGAGAGTTTGAAAGATCTCTCTGTTTGCTGCGATATACTCTAATATTTTCTCCGTCATCTGCAATGCTTCTTCTTCCTTCGTAAAATTGTATGTACTTAGTGTCAGGTTCATATCCTCTATAATTTCTTCTTCAATTTTATTTAGAAACTCAAACTGATCCGAGTAGTGGGAATAAAAAGTGGAACGGTTGATATCGGCCAGTTCGCAGATTTCCTTTACCGTGATCTTGGAAATGTGCTTTTTTTTTAATAGTTTCATGAGGCTGTCCTTTAGAACCATGCGGGTATATTTCTTACGTCTATCTAATTTAGAAGTCAATGTGTATCACCTTTTTCTATATTTATTAACGTAATCCAACATAATGACGTAATCTGTTGGGCATAAAACGTATGCTTTGAAACTGTTTGTTGAATAAAACAACACTGTGTCTTTATAATGATAAAGTCAAATGGATATTAGCACAAGAGAGGGTGAATTCTTATTGGCTTTTCAGCACGAATTATCAAACAGAGTAAAGTAATTGTCCTTGTTTTTATGATCATTGCCGTTGTCTCGACCATAGCGCAGTTTTTTGTGTCGGTGAATTATAATATGGTAGATTATTTGCCTGATGATGCTCAGTCTACACGAGCGATTCAAATCATGGATGAAGAATTTACAGGGGCTGTCCCAAATACAAGAGTCATGATCAAAGATGTCACGTTGCAGGAAGCTCTCGTGTTTAAAGAACAGCTTGCCGCGATTGATGGTGTGACGGATGTGATCTGGCTTGATCATGTAATAGATGTGAAACAACCGCTTGAAATGGCAGACGAGAAGATTGTTGAAGATTATTATAAAAATGGTGACGCACTATTCTCGTTCAGTGTTAGAAGTGGTGATGAAGTCAAGATTACCGATGCCATTTATGAATTGATTGGAAAGGAAGATGCCCTTGCTGGAGAAGCGTTAGATACAGCGACTTCACAAAAAATGGCAGGGCAGGAGTCCTTTTACGCGGCTGCACTGCTAGTGCCAATCATTATTCTGATCCTTATTTTATCAACTACTTCGTGGATTGAGCCATTGTTTTTCCTTACCGCGATTGGGGTTTCGGTATTGATTAACCTAGGGACAAACATCTTTATCGGAGAGGTTTCCTTTGTCACACAATCGGTGGCCCCGATCTTGCAATTAGCCGTATCGTTGGATTATGCCATTTTTCTTCTTCATAGTTTTTCAGAGTATAGAAAGAAAACGAATAATCCGGAAGAAGCGATGCAGCTTGCGATGAAAAAATTGTTTCCGGCAATTGCCGCAAGCGCAGCGACAACGTTTTTTGGTTTTACAGCCTTGATGCTCATGAGTTTTGAAATTGGAGCAGATCTTGGGCTAAACTTAGTAAAAGGGATTTTACTAAGTTTTATTAGTGTAATGGTGTTCTTACCTGCATTAACTCTATGTTTCTATAAATGGATGGACAAAACGGAGCATAAAGATTTTGTACCTAGCTTTAAAGGGTTTGGGGCTAAGGTTTTTAAACTAAGAATTCCTAGTTTACTTATTGTTTTCGCTATTTTAGTTCCAAGTTTCTTGGCACAAAGCCATACGACTTTTACTTATGGTCTTGGAGATCAACCGGAGACGACCCGTGCTGGGAGCGATTTTCTCGTAATTGAAGAGGCATTTGGCGAGACCACTCCGATTGTTTTATTAGTGCCTAAGGGTGATTTAGTAAAAGAGATGGAGCTCGTGCAAGAGTTGGAAGAGATTGACCACGTTACAAGTGTCATTTCGTATGTCAATATGGTAGGGACGGTGATCCCAACAGAATATCTAGATGAATCGGTAACAGAAGAGTTCTTCTCCGAAAACTACAGCCGCATTATAATCTATACAAATGCTGCTAAGGAGGGAGATGTCCCCTTTGCCATTGTAGAAGCCGTTCAAGAGACAGCTGCCTATTATTATGGGAATGAGGCGCTGAGTCTCGGTGAAAGTGTCACATTATATGATATTAAAAATACGACGGCTAGAGACAACGTGGTGGTCAATATATTGACTGTCGTTGCGATCGCTATCGTTCTATTGATTACATTTAAATCCATTACGATACCTGTCGTTCTTTTAACAACAATTCAAGCTGCCGTATGGATTAATTTATCGGTTCCTTATTTCACAGATACTTCTTTAGTGTTCGTCGGATACCTCATCATTAGTACGGTGCAGCTGGCGGCAACGGTCGATTATGCGATTTTATTTACAGAGGCTTACAAGGAAAATCGGAAAGAAATGACGGCTGTTGAGGCCATTAAAAAAACGTTGGATGAAAAAACGTTTTCGATATCGATTTCGGCTGCGATTTTATCGAGCATTGGATTTATTTTATGGATTACCTCCTCGAATCCGATCGTTTCTTCGATTGGCTTACTTCTAGGAAGAGGGGCTTTACTTGCCTTTGTTATGGTCGTTTGTTTCTTGCCAGCGCTGTTATGGATCATGGATAAATGGATTAGTAAAACAACCTATAAAGCAAACTTTTATAAGGGGAAATGATGATGAGAAAAAAACAAATCATGCTAGTTGCCCTGACTTCGATGTTGGTCTTGCCTTCATTTGTTGTTGAGGCAGCCCCAAATAACCGTACGACAGAAAAAGTGGATGGGGAACTGCTTACCAAAGATGAAGTGGTTTATGCAACGCTAAATGCAAACGGAGAACTGAATGAAATTTACGTGGTGAATATGTTAGATGTTACGAAAGCTGGTACGATTATTGATTATGGTACCTATAGCAGTCTGAAAAATTTAACGGATTTATCGGAACTCGAACAAGGGGATCAGCAGGTTCAAATTGAAGCACCAAAAGGTAAATTTTACTATCAAGGGAACATGGATAGTGGCGAATTGCCATGGGATGTGACCATTTCATATGTATTAGATGGAAAAGAAATGGATCCAGACGTGCTTGCAGGAAAAGACGGACAATTAAGCATTCATATTCACACGTTCGCCAATGAAAAGGTAGATCCCGTTTTCTTTGAAACCTATTTACTACAAATTTCTCTTACGTTTGATCCTGATCTGTATAGCAACATTGAAATTTCAGAGGGGTTGATGGTAAACGTCGGAAAAAATAAGCAAGTGACATTCACCGTTATGCCCGAACAAGAGGGGGAGCTTAGCCTAACCGCTGGTGTGGTGGATTTCGAACTAGAGGGCATTGACATATCAGCCGTTCCATCCTCCATGTCGATCGACGCACCTGATATCGATGAGATGAGTGGGGAGATGGAGTCATTAACAGATGCCATCGAAGAGGTAAACAAGGGTGTTGGACAATTAAAGAGTGGTATTTTCGAATTAAATAATGGTGTAACTAGCCTTCGTAATGGTTCCGAACAATACAAAAATGGTATGTCTAATATCAATCGCGCATCTGCCGAACTGATTCAGGCGTCGGGTTCAATTGACGAAGCTCTAGCAACGATTAGTAATAGCCTTAGTGATTCAGAAGAATTCGATTTAAGTCAGTTGCATGATTTACCGGAAGGTCTCAGAAAAATGGCAAATGGTCTTAACGAAACAGCAAACGGATTAGCTATCTTAAGGGAGAACTACAATGTTGCATACAGCTCATTAGATGATGCCATGGAGGCCATTCCTTCCTATTCAATTACGGAAGAAGACATACACGGGTTATACGCGAGTGGTGCAAATGCTAGTGTAGTTGATAAATTGGTAGAGACGTATTCCGCTGCACAA
This sequence comes from Halalkalibacter alkalisediminis, assembly GCF_028610705.1. Lineage (GTDB taxonomy): Bacteria > Bacillota > Bacilli > Bacillales > Bacillaceae_D > Halalkalibacter > Halalkalibacter alkalisediminis. Next base: position 87,974 of record NZ_JAQQWT010000008.1, on the reverse strand, counting down.
GTGGCAAAAGGTACTTATTCAGGTGTGAAGCAAGGTTTTTCGGCTGTAGATACAACATTAAAGGAGATAAATGGCTCTATTAGAGAAATGGGCGGTGCATTGTCTTCGATCGCGAATGGACTTTCTTCCTCTTTGGAAGGAATGGATGATATGGGTTCTCTCACTCAATTACAAGAAGGGTTGGCGACACTGTCTTCGAATTATGGAGAGTTCCACTCTGGACTAGTGGATTATACAAACGGTGTAGGTCAATTATCAATCTCCTACAATGAGTTACATTCAGGCATTGTGGAATTGTCTGGTGGTACGAATGAATTAGCAGGAGGAGCAACGGAGCTTCACAACGGTACAGGTACATTAGCGAAATCAACTAGCAAACTACCGGATCAAATGCAAGAGGAAATCGATCGAATGATCGCAGAGTATGATAAATCTGATTTTGATCCCGTATCCTTTGTCTCATCCAACAACGAGCAAATAAGCACCGTACAGTTTGTGATCAAAACAGAAAGTATCAAAAAAGAAGAACAAGAAACAAACGAGCTTCAAGTAGTTGAAGAAAAAGGTTTTTGGAAGCGCCTATTGGATTTGTTTTCTTAAGGATGTGGTGCCTGAGCGCCAGTGCTATTAAGCACTGGCGCTCAGGCACCTTTTTTTAGTGAAAAGAGGATGGAAGAAAAAGATGAGAAACGAGCTATACAGCTGCAGGAAGCGAATCATCAACTTGTTGAAATTCAAAGCCCATCTAACAGAGCTGCATTACGTGATTAACCGAAAGAAAGGAGAAAAGCTACCTTTTTGTCTACCAAACAAGTGGATTCGTATCAGGAAAGTGAACCGGTTTTAAGGAATGGAATGGAATGGAATGAATGATACGTAATCATGATACATACAGGTTAATATCTGCTTTCAATATAAGGGTAACTTAAATTTCAACGATGACAGCCTCTCAATAGGAATTTGCCTAGCTTTATCCGAATAAATATTAAATACGTCCTCTTACTAAATACAATCGGTTATGTCTAAGAGTATGGTGCGTAGTAAATAGTGTGAGTTACAGGTGGAGGGATCAAATGTCATTAGCTGAATTGAATTTACAGAAAAGAGAAGAAGAAATCTATTTTTTTATTAAAGCTACATACCCTCAGTTTTTACATTTATATATTGAGACAGTCCCAAACGCACGCTTTATGATCATGGAACGTATGATTAATGCAATTCTGAGAGAAGGATTTGTAGAAAGGGAGGTAATTGAAAGGAAGGTGTCCCATTCGAATCATATTGAGCTTGATGTAGCAAACGGGAGACTGAGCATAGCAATAAAAGAACGGTATAGTTATAATCGCTTTAAGCTAGAGAAAAATCCTAATTATCATCATGAAACTGGAGAAGTCGTCGAGATTATCCACCCTTCTTTTCTACTTCATCTAATCAGGAAAATGAATGAAAAAGAGACCTATACGAATTTTGATGGGTTTCAGGCTGAATTGGCAGATAGTGTGGCAAATATGGGCTTAGCGTTATTTTTTCAAAAGGTTACCCGTAGAAAGCTACAGTCCTTGAATATGGAGCATGGCGGTAATACAATCTTAGATTTAGTGAACCATTTAGTGAAAGAAAATGATCGTCTATTCGATCCTTCTTTGTTTTTTGAACAATTATGTGTGTCAGGGCATTTTCTCCATCCTTGCACTAAATCAAAAATGGGGTTAAGCATTGAAGAGATTATGAATTTTTCTTCTGAGTATGATTCATCTTACCAGTTGCATTTTGTAGCTATACATAAAGATTATGCTTACTATAATCCTAAAATTGAGAGGAAGAGTATCAAGCAGTTTTGGTTAGAACAATATCCTGATCTCTATCTGGAATTCGAAAGAAGTTGCAAGTCACATGGTCACAATTGTGAAGATTTTTTCCTTCTACCTGTGCATCCATGGCAAAAGAAGCATGTACTTCCTCGGTTATATAAAGAAGAAATAGAAAACGGACATATCATTTCGATTCCGCATCCGATGTTAGTAAAGCCCACCTTGTCTTTTCGCACCGTGTTGCCAATGACAGGTGAGGCGAACTATCATTTTAAGCTACCGATTGAGATTCAGATGACAAGCGCGATTAGGACTGTTTCAGCGAATTCCGTTCATAATGGACCGGAACTGACCTTGATCTTAAATGACATCTTGTCGGTCGAACAGTATTTTGATCAAAGTTTTCATATAATAGGGGAAGAGATTGGTTTACGTTTTCAATCAAAAGAGGTGAATGAGCTTCATTTTCAAGACCGAAGCAAAAATCTTTCCTATCTAATTAGGCGAAACCCTACGTCTCTTGTAAGTACAGAAGAACAGGCCATTGTTGCTTGTGCTTTATTCAATCAATCGCCTATTACGGAACAAACACTAATCTGTGAAATAATTGAACAATTTCATTTGCAGCAGCAGGCTAATCAATCATTCGAAGAAAATATCTTCTTATTCTTTAAGTTATATGTCAAAAATCTGCTTGCTGGAGTGATTCCATTAATGTCCAAGTACGGTATTGGTTTAGAAGGTCATTTACAAAATACACTGATTGTTTTTAAAGATTGGAAACCTGTGAAAGTGTTGGTCCGTGATTTAGGTGGTGTCAGGATCGACCAAAGGCGTTTAGTGAAGAAAGGCTTTGTTGGAAGCTATTTTCCTGGTTCTGTCACCATTAATGACGATGAAGTGGAAATGCAAAATAAAGTAATCCATACGGTCTTTCAAAGCAACATTGGTGAATTAACTTATCATTTAGCAAGTGAATACAAGTTAAACGAGCAAGTTTTTTGGGAGATCGTCAGTAAGATCTGTCATGACATTTTCGACCAACTATCACAAGATCAGACGTTGCAAGGAAATGTTGATAAGGATAAAGAGGCGTTATTTAGTAAAACAGTTCAAACAAAAGCACTAACTTTAATGCGTTTGACAGACGATGTAACAGATTATGCATATATTCTTGTACGAAACCCGATAGCTAACTGACACATAAAGGCTGTGTGCGCTACCATCCTGCTATGAAGATGAAGCATAGCAGGATTTCTCTCTTTCGTCCAAGAATAAAGAAAGCAGTAAGAGCTTGTTTTCTTGAATATGTTTGACAATGAGAATCATTATTGTTTAAGATGTTACTAGTGATATGGATAAACATCCTTGAAGAGAAAAATAGGGAGGTTGCCATGCGGAAATGCTCATTACAAACCGAAGACCGGTTATTATTAGAAAACTACCGTATTTGTTTTAAAGACGAGCAAAGAACATCTTACATGGATGTGAACGATATATTAGATCAAGATAAATTATCGTCTTTTTTAACATGGGTACAAAACGAATTACAGGCACCCGACCTCCTTGTGGCGGCGTCGGCTTTTTCAAAAAGATATAGCTATCTTATGGTTGTACCAGCACTCTTTACTTTTTCTTTACTAAACAAACAATTAAATATGTCTGTTTCAAATTTAAGTCTATTGTCGTCTATATCTGAAAACAAATGGTTGCCTCGTCTGTTTATAAAGGACCCAAATGCTTTTTTGTTTGAGACTGACCAGGAACGAGCAGAGAGTAGGGATAAGCTAATTGAAACTATCTTTGCTCACCATTTAAGTCCTTTGTGGGACAGGTTGTCTGTGATCTCAAAAATACCGCAGTATATTTTGTGGGAGAATACAGCCGTGTATCTTTTTTGGGTTTATGAATCTTTATTAAACAGGGCAGACCTGACGGCGAACGATAGAGTTGTAATTAAATCAGATTTCAATTATATCATTTATGAGGCGCATGCCCGTTTATTTGGCTGCTTTACAAAAGATAATCCATTTGAAACGTATTATAATCATAGAAAAAAGATAGATGGAACATACATAAGAATCCGTAAAACTTGCTGTTTCTCTTATAAACTTTCTGCCGATCTGAAAATGTGTAACAGCTGTCCGAAAAAGGATCGCTGCTAACTTCTCGTTTGATCAGAAGGAGTAACCCAAATAAAAGAATCTCAACAGGTTAACACTGGACGACTGTAAATTTAAGCGATTCTGTTTGAGTCTATAGTAGCACTTGGGGTCAGGCACTGTTTAGTATTGCTATATTTAAGATGAGATAGTGTGGCTGCCTCATAAATGTGTAGACCGTTTATTTCTTCCATTATGGATTTAGAGGAGGGAGCTTTGCTTCTCACTCTAAATCAGCCCCACTCAAGCGTTTTCCCGGACTTCATAAAATAAATCCTCGAAATCAGACCATTTTATTTTTCGTTTTAAATACTCTCGAAAGGAATAGCAGCTTTTTTCCTCGGGGTTATTGTAAAGGGATGAGATAAAGATTTGCAAACGAGCTTGAATCATAAAATAATAACGATCAGTTGATCCTACTACAGGGATTTCAGTAACTTTTACCTTCTGACCCGTAACATTTCTGAACTCAATTCTCTTATAAAACACAGTATCAGCCTCTTTTTTACCCGTTTTATATTTATTATAACCAATATAGTTAGAACAGTCTAAATTTAATGTAAGTTAGATTGTACGTTTTTTGTAAAAACTAGTTCCTTTTTTATAAGAAATAAGGGTCGTGTCACCAAATATTATCCTCTTGACCTATCCTCATATAATAGATAACTAAGATATTAAATCCAGACTTTATTTACATTTTGTATGCTTACTTTTAATGATGACCTTCATGATGTTGTTCATTACTCTTCTTAGGCAATGAATCGAATCTAGTTCGGAAAGAGAACCAACGGTAAATTGTTTGGTTGGCATAACTTTAGATTCACTCGTATTTGCTACCAGCTTAACAAAGTATAGACCCTCGTCTTCAATAATCGTAGTAACTCTATATATTCCGTTCCCTACATCTGCATGTTCAGAAAAGTATTGCTTTTTCTGTTCTTCTCCGTTCTTCCAAATAAAAAACTCTATATGTCCTAATTCAGGAACTTCACCATCAAATTGTGACAAAAGGGCTTGGATATCCAAAACTTCACCTGGGTCTATTTTCTCAGTCATGAAAATTTTAGTATAGCCTGGTGAACTTTAAGTGTGTCATGGAAAAAGTGACTAATTATAGAGCTACTTATAAAAATGAGCAACTTTTTATCTATAGGAGCGAACAGTTTACTTAACGGGATCGAGTCCCACGGGGGCGACGTTCTACTGTTTTAATCAGACATATAGAAAAAGGTCAACCAGGAAAATCTGGCTAACCTTTTATTACGAATGGATGCATTATTCCGACAACAAGGGAAACAACAGAAAAATGTACCATGTCTTTGGAGTAAAATGAATGACAATCTGGTTCGTTAGAGGACTTCCTTTGTGGAGGTCCCGTTACTCTATTAAGCAAGTCTCATCTTAAAATCTTCATAGCCAAACTCACGCACGATACGATAATCTCCATCTTGATCTTTAACGGCAATCGCTGGTAATGGCATGCCATTAAAAGTGGTGTTTTTCACCATCGTGTAGATCGCCATGTCACCAAATACTAATCGATCTCCACTTTTTAATGGATGATCAAATGAGTATTCACCAATGACGTCGCCAGCAAGACATGTTTGCCCGCCAAGTCGATACGTAAATGATTTCTCATTGGCTTCCCCTGATCCAAGAAGGGGAGGGCGGTAAGGCATTTCTAATACGTCTGGCATATGGCAGGTTGCAGACGTATCAAGGATCGCAATCTCCATATCATTTTCTAGTTTATCAAGAACAGTCGTGACGAGAAAGCCTGCGTTAAGGGCAATCGCTTCTCCTGGCTCGAGATAGACTTCCAAATGATATGTATCTTGCATTCTCTTAATACATTTTTCAAGTAAGGCAATGTCATAATCTTCTCTTGTGATGTGATGACCGCCACCGAAGTTGATCCATTCCATTTGTGACAACCAAGGCCCGAACTTTTCCTCAATCGCATTTAACGTGGTTTCTAGGTCGTCAGAGTTTTGCTCGCAAAGTGTGTGGAAATGAAGACCTGACACACCATCGAGCAAATCTGGACGGAAGTTTTTGATTGTTACACCAAAGCGGGAACCAGGAGAGCATGGATCATAGATCGCATGCCCAACCTGTGTAGAGTGCTCAGGATTGATACGTAAGCCCACTTTTTTTCCAGCTTGAAGCACTTTGTCTTTAAACTTTTCAACCTGTGAGAAAGAATTAAAGATAATATGGTCACAATAGGAGATAATTTCATCGATCTCATCATCGCGATAAGCAGGGGCAAAGCAATGATTTTCTTTGCCCATCTCCTCATAACCAAGTCGTGCTTCATATAACCCGCTTGAAGCCGTACCACTTAAATACTTCCCAATTAGTGGATACATCGCAGACATCGAAAAGGCCTTTTGTGCAAGGATAATCTTCGAATCTGTCCGTTCCATAACTCCGTTTAGGATCTTAAGATTCTTTTCTAACAGGCCCTCATCTACTACATAACAGGGTGTTGGTAATTCCTCAAACCTCATCTTAACGGACAGTCTCCGCTTCTTTGATCGGTTCGTTATCCACAAGCACTGGGTTATTGCTTTCTTGCCATGGCAGACCCCATTTGTTTAATGCTTCCATGAATGGATCTGGATCGAATTCTTCGATATTGAATACGCCTGGTTGGTTCCACTTACCAGTCAAAAGCATCATCGCGCCAATCATCGCAGGAACGCCTGTCGTATAAGAAACGGCTTGTGAGCCTACTTCTTTAAAGCACTCTTGGTGGTCACATACGTTGTACACATAGTATGTTTTCTCTTTGCCATCTTTTTTCCCTTTGAAAATACAACCAATGTTTGTTTTTCCAACTGTACGGGGTCCAAGAGAAGCTGGGTCAGGCAATAACGCTTTTAAGAATTGAAGGGGAACGATTTGTTGTCCCTCGTATTCAATCGGCTCAATGGAAGTTAGACCAACATTTTCAAGACATTTCAAGTGAGTTAAATAACTCTCACCAAACGTCATAAAGAAACGAATTCGTTTAATGCCAGGGATATTTACAGCAAGAGATTCAAGTTCTTCATGATACAGTAAGTACATATCTTTTTCCCCGATCTCAGGGAAGTTGTACACTCGCTTAATTTCCATAGGATCCGTTTCGATCCATTCACCATTCTCCCAGTAACGTCCATTTGCAGACACTTCACGGATGTTGATTTCAGGATTGAAATTCGTCGCAAAAGGATAGCCGTGATCCCCTGCGTTGCAGTCAAGAATATCAATGTACTCAATTTCATCAAAGTGATGCTTTAAGGCATGGGCAGAAAAGACACCAGTTACCCCAGGATCAAAGCCGCTACCTAAAAGAGCTGTAATCCCAGCTTTTTCAAAACGCTCACGGTAATCCCACTGCCATTTATATTCAAATTTAGCCGTATCTTCAGGCTCATAATTAGCTGTATCCATATAGTTTACTTTTGTTGCAAGGCACGCATCCATAATCGTTAAATCTTGGTACGGTAACGCTAAGTTCATAACGATATCTGGTTTAACCTCTTCTATTAAAGCGATTAGCTCATCAACATTGTTGGCATCCACTTGCGCTGTCGTGATTTTTGTTTTTCCGCCATCTAATTTCGCTTTTAAGTCATCGCATTTAGATTTCGTACGACTAGCGATACAAATCTCTTCAAACACCTCGCTGTTTTGTACACATTTATGAATGGCTACTGATGCCACCCCACCACAACCAATAATAAGTGCTTTTCCCATTATCCATATCTCCTAACTAAATAGATTTTGCAAATGCAAAAGAAGTCCGTACAACTTGACATAGTAGTAGCTTAACTGTTGAGGATGTCTTTAGCAAAAATAACGCTCAAAAGACTTTTTCTACAACAAAAAAGCAAGTGTACAACGCGCATCATCGCGCACAACACTTGCTAAGATATCATCATCAATATTAAAAAAGCAGGAGTCATTCCATGACAAAAAATAGATGTATGGGATCTATATCATAAATAAAATGGAACCATTATGATAGAAAGCTCTTTAATATTTAAAATATCTTAATAGGATCAGAGTCTATATAGCAAATAATTACTTCTTAGCACTCTTATTGACCGTTTCACAAGTTGATGTGCAAATGCACTGGTTATAAAGTAACCAACTTATAAAATTTGAGCTTTTAACTCAATCAATAAGGCAACTTAAGTTGCCAGTCGGCATTTGACCCAGCTGTCCGTATGGCTTTAACTTACATAAGTAAGTGGTCAAAATTATCTGCTTGGAAAGACCTGATTTAGTAAGTAAATATTAGCTTTCCAATTAATGCTTCTCTAGATTATCAACTTATAATTAAAATATCAATAGGGATATAGAAAAAATGTGAAAAAAGATTGAAGTGCTAAAAATAGAAATAAGCATGCCGATACTCTTATTTACGAAGTTGATCCCGAAAAGCTGGGGTATTATGAAGAAGAAGGGCTCGATGTTGAAGTCGTCGCCTTGCCTGGACGTCCAGCAGAAACGACTGGATTGGTGGTAGCTGGCCAAGCTGACTTAACCATTGCTCAACCTGACGCCCACATTTATCCGATTGCTGAAGGGAATGATCAAGGTCTTATCTGGACTTTTACGCCTTACCAGGGTCCGGTGTTCGGCATTGTCGTAGACGAATCAAGTGAAATTACGGAAGCGAGTCAGCTTGAGAACAAGACGGTTGCGATGACGGCATTAGGGCCGCCATTTGAATCGTTCATGAATGCCAATGTCATCGAAACAGGAGGGGATCCATCAACCATTGATACGGTAGCGATTGGTAGTAACCCAGCTGCGATGGAGGCGCTTCGCAGTGGGGGAATCGAAGCGATCGTTGGAAATCGATCTGAAATGGCACTTGCATCCCAAGTGACTGGGACTCAAACGAGATTACTACCTTTGCCTCCTGAAGTAGCAGATGGTTTAGCAGCCGGATTCATCATACGGAAAGATTCTGATCAGACGGAACGAGAAGCAATTGCACGGTATATCCGAGCGGTTGTGAAATCAGCGATTTTCGCACAAGAAAATCCAGATAAAGCAGTTCAACTAAGCTGGGAGCTCTATCCTGCATCCAAGCCAACGGATAAGCCAGAGGAGCAGGCTTTGGAGGAAGCTAAAGTATCACTAGCGGAAACAGTCGATCAGTATCGCCCTTCGTCCGATGGTGTGTGGGGATACATTTCTGAGGAGCGTTGGCAGAAGTTTTTGGAATCTAATGGATTTAGTGATAAAATTCCAGACGTGACAACCCTCTACGATTACTCTCTGCTCGACTTGATCAACTCATTTGATGAAGAAGAGGTAAGGGAACAAGCGAGAAACAAGTAGAGTGATCGTTGCCTGCATGCTAGGTTTCTGACAATCTCTCGTTCAAGACAGAATCTTAATTGTAGCTTAAATAGTAGAGTGACTCGTGTATGTTCATTTAGTTCCTATAAAACTTATTTACACTAAAAATGAGGGGGAATTTAGTATGAAATCTAAGTCTGAATTAAGAGTTGCGATTATTGGAGGGGGGATTGGTGGTGCTGCGACTGCGGTTGCTTTACAACGAGAGGGCATTCGTGCAGATATTTATGAGCAAGCACCAGTGATCAAGGAAGTTGGTGCAGGAGTTGGGCTGCGTCCTCCAACTGTTCACTTTTTCAAGAATTGGGGAATCTATGAAGAAATAGAGAAGAAAAGTTCGAAGAGTGATTTTATGCAAGTAGTAGCGTGTAATGGGGATGTCTTAGTGAGTGAAAGATGGCCTTTGTTAACCGATAACCCAGAAGGAAAGTGGGCGAGATTGATTCATCGTGCCGATTTAATCGAGACTTTTCTGAATCAATTACCATCCGATTCCATCCATTTAAGTCACAGGTTAGAGTCGATAACCGATCAAGGAGATCATGCAGAAATTCTTTTTGAGAACGGTCATTCCATTGAAGCGGATTTAGTCATTGGAGCAGATGGGATTCGGTCCACGATTCGTTCAAAGTTATTTAGTGATACAAAGCCTATTTATTCCGGAACCCATGCATACCGGGCTATTGTGAATGACAAAGAGGCATTCGAATTAGTTCTTGATCACACCTTTAAAGTATTTGTCGATGGTGGCATTCAAATCTATATCTTACCGTTACACCATAGAAATCAAGTTTCATTTGATGTGACTCTCCAATCTAAAGATCCATCATGGAGACCGATCGTCGAGAAAAAAGACATTGTCAAACATCTAAAAAACTTTGACACTAAAATCCAGAAGATCGCAGAAAATGTAGAAGAGTACACCTGTCGATCCATATACGATATAGATTCCATCGAACGTTGGCATTCAAATTGTGTAACCCTGCTTGGTGATGCTGCACATGCGATGCTTCATCATACAGGTCAAGGAATACAAGATGCTGGAGTTTTGGCTGAAGCCCTGCGTGAAGCCGATTCCATTCCAGAAGCGCTCCAAACATTTCAGGCTCGAAGAAAACCAGTAACCGATAAATATCAAGAACTCTCTCGTCAGGAACCATCTATAGAATCTGAAACGGCTTTTCCGGAAAAAGGTCACTTTGAAAAGGCTTGAGGCTGGTTAAAATATGTTAAAGTCTTATTGAAATTGAAAAAATATAAGAAGCAGGTTTCCTACGAGGGAATACCTGCTTTTAAAATTTAATGTTCTAATATCATTTTATTTTCAGAAAAAAATTGTATTAGAACTTTTTTTGTGATATATTATCATCCGTCGCAAGATGAACCGCGTGCATTTCCAAAACTATAATTTAGTAATATTCTATTTAGTTTTGGAATTCAGGGTGTGGTGTCTGCGTATTTAGGAGGATTATAAAATGTCATCAAGAGATTCATTTGCAAATGTGATTGCAGTAGGGTTTATGTTGTTCGCTTTATTTTTTGGAGCTGGGAATTTAATTTTTCCTGTTATGCTTGGTCAATTGGCTGGTGAGAACATCTTTGCAGCCAATGCTGGCTTTATTGTGACTGGTGTTGGATTGCCGATCTTCGGAATTTTGGCTTTAGCCTATTCTGGTAAAAGTGATTTACAATCACTAGCCAGTCGAGTACATCCGTTGTATGGGATCATCTTTACGGTTGCTCTTTATTTAGCGATAGGACCACTTTTTGCCATACCTAGAACAAACACAGTTTCTTTTGAAATGGGAATCAGACCGTTTCTAGGTAATACCGATAGTTTTCTACCATTGTTGCTTTTTACGATTGTCTTCTTTGGGATCACGTTATATTTTTCCTTGCAATCTAGCAAACTTGTTGATATTGTCGGAAAGGTATTAACACCATTATTGTTAATTTTCATCGGAATCCTTATTGTTATTGCTTTTATCAATCCTATTGGACAAGTTCAAGCTCCGACTGAATTATATATGACCAATAGCTTCTTTAAAGGGTTCCAAGAGGGATATTTAACGATGGATGCCCTTGCTGCTTTTGTGTTCGGTATTCTTATTATTAACATTATGAAAGATCGAGGGGCGACGACGAAAAGGGTACTCATGGTTTCTACCTTAAAAGTTGCCTTGGTCGCTGGAATTTTGCTTGCAATCATCTATTCATCTCTTTCCTACATGGGAGCAACAAGTGTTACCGAGTTAGGGCGTTTAGAAAATGGAGGCGTCATTTTAGCTAGTGTATCCCAGTATTATTTCGGTGGATTTGGTAAAGTATTATTGGCTTTAATCGTTATTGCAGCTTGTTTAACGACAAGCATTGGGTTAATCACTGCTTGTGCCTCTTACTTTACAAAATTAGTGCCTGCGATCTCTTACAAAAGATGGGCTATTCTTTTTACTATTCTTAGTGCGGTCATTTCGAATTTTGGCTTATCGACCTTAATAGCGATCTCGGTGCCTGTATTATACATGCTTTATCCATTAGCTATTTGTTTAATGGTATTAACATTTTTACACCCCTTTTTCAAAGGGAAAACGGAAGTATATCAAGTTAGTATGTTATTCACATTGACGGTTAGCATTTTTGAGGGGTTAAAAGCAGCAGGTATCCAATTCGGGGTCATTGATGATCTATTCACTGCGATTCTTCCTTTGTATTCTGTTGGTTTAGGTTGGGTTGTTCCAGCTGTAGTAGGTGGAATCATAGGAAGCTTGATTCGTTTAAGAAAACATGAATCCCCCTTAGTGGATGGGAATTAATTGGGAATATTTTGAGTGAAATCCATGTAATCATTTGATTAAAAGGCTATCTAGCAACCTAATGTAATGGGTGTTAGATAGCTTTTTATATGTAGATTACAGATGAGAAGTTTCTTAAATACTTCAATCATCATATACTTGGTGTAATGAAAAAATGGTTAAAAAGAGAGTGGTGTGGAACATAATTAATAATAGGAAAAAACTAATAAATCTTCTAAGTAAAACGAACATGATGATTATTTTTGGTATAGCTTTCCTTATATCTCAAGTTATCATATTAAATATACTAAAGAACTTAAGCTTTCGAGATGTTTTTATTTTGCAAACAACCTTTGATCCTTTAACGTTTTCTTATATTGTGAATAAATGGATTTCAAGAGGGTTAATAGATGAGTATTTTTTACATTACTATTTTGATTTTATTCATCCATTTTTTTATGCTTCATTCTTGGGAGCCATTATCAGCAAGGCGTTAATGAAAGGAATAGTTTCAGCTAAATATAGTTTTATTGTTTATTTACCCTTTTTAGCAGGTTTGTTCGATATATTTGAAAACATTCTTCATCTATATATGATACATAAAAATATATTTACAACCGAAATAGTCGTGACAAGTGCCATTTTTACAAATTTAAAATGGCTACTATCTTTTTTTTGCTTACTAGTATCTCTACTATTTATGAAGAAACGTAAACAGTTGAAGAGTTAGGAATTGTAGAACCATTTGTTTCGAGGAATTTGAAAGTTTTATAAACTTGGTTAAACTCTTGCCCCGAGTGCTTTAAAGGAAGGCACTTAAGCACTCGCGGTCAGGAACCTTTTTTTGGCGCATTCCTTATCAGAAAATAGATCTTATTCATTATTCTTAAAATATTACTTGAATTTTAGATAAGTGGTTGTTAATATTAATAACAATAAAGTTGTTAAATAATAAAAAAATTAAATAGCGATAAACTTCTTATCCAGAGTGGTAGAGGGACAGGCCCTATGAAACCCGGCAACCATCAAGTTACATGTTGACTTGAACGGTGCTAATTCCTGCAAAGGTGTTAACCTTTGAAAGATGAGAGCAATGGTATTTAATTATACGAACCTCTCTTTAAATCAAAGAGGGGTTTTTTTAATGGATAGAAGGCTTATCGCTCAGGAGGAGCGGAAATAATGGAAAGAGCAGTGTTTGGAGCAAGCGAATTTTTCAGTCAAGAAGCATTTATTACAGATTGTCGTGGTATTGACTATGTTCAAATAGGACAATTAAAAGGGACAAATATAGATATAGTAGAAATTTGGTTTGATCCCTGGAAAGTATCTTATAAGGAATTATTAGAATTGTTTTTTGACTTACATGACCCAACAACTAGAGAAGGTCAGCCATTTAAAAATCAATCATTCATTTTCTTTTCTACTATTAATCAATTAACAGTAGCTAAACAAAAGAAAAACGAACTAAAACATATAGTGAAAGATGAAGTGATTACAGAAATTACTCCAGTATGGGAACATAGTAGTAGCTTGAAAGAGATCAAATTAATCTCTTAATGAAACCTTACATGAGCACCATATCAAAGATCATTTCATTACATGGATCTAAGCTAAAACGTACTTTAGGTGTATTACATGAGGAGGGCACTGTAGTCTAAGACTTTAATTGATATTTTATATCTTCAACAATAAGCAGCGAGATGCTTTCGACGAGTGTCAGGCACCGTTTCTAATTGAGAATAATGAACTTATTGACTATCATTAGATTTATATGTAAGAAGGAAGTGAGGAAGCTGTTAATAAGAAAGTTTAAAATGCGCACGATTATTCTCTGGCTTGTCTACATAGTCGTGGTTTTGTCCTTGTTATTTACTGATCTCTTAGTAAGTAGATCCATCAACGATAATAGTATAAGGTACGAGGAAGAAAAGGCGCTTACAGTCGCAAGAATTGTGTCTCAAGCAGAGGTGGTACAAAAAGGGTTGACAGAAGAATCGGCAAAAGAAATCCAACTGTATGCCAATGACATTCGTCAATCAGCAGATGTTCTCTTTGTTGTTGTGATGGATATGAAAGGAATTCGCTATTCTCATCCAAACAGCGAGCAAGTGGGAAAACATTTTGAAGGTGGGGATGAAGCTCCTGTGCTTGAGGGGGAGGAGTATAGTTCGATATCAGAAGGGACGATTACAACTTCACTTCGATCGTTTACCCCAGTGATGAATGAACAAGATGAACAAATCGGTGCAGTGGCTGTTGGGATTTCTCTAGAACATATACAACATATTATTAATCAAAACCATAGAAATATTATTGTCGGTTCTCTTCTTGGACTGTTAGTAGGGTTGATTGGTGCGTTGTTGATTGCTAATTACATAAAGAAAACGTTATATGGGCTAGAACCTCCTGAAATTGCAAAAATGCTAGAAGAGAGAAATATGATGCTTCAGTCTGTCCACGAAGGAATCATTGCGGTAGATAGGAATGGACGGATTACACTTGTCAATAAATCAGCTCTTAAATTGTTCAAAAAAGCTGGATTGCCAGAACAACCGATAGGGATGGATGTTACGATGTATTTACCGATGAACGGTCTTGAGCGTGTTTTAAAAACAGGAGAACCGGAGCTAGCAAGAGAGATCGCCATTAATGAAACCTCATTATTAGTGAACCGTGTCCCACTCATTGTTGATAATCAGGTGATCGGCGCGATTTCGACCCTCCGAGATAAGACGGAGGTCAAAGAGCTTGCACAGGAATTAACTGGAGTGAAGCTATATGTGGATGCTCTTCGTGCGCAGTCCCATGAGATGAAAAACAATCTTCATGTGATTTTAGGAATGGTGAGAATCGGAGAATATGAAAAATTGAAAACATTTATTCTTGAATTGGTGAATCATAAGAATCATGAAATTGGACAAGTGACAGACATTCAAGATGCGGTCCTATCAGGTTTCTTGTTAGGCAAGTTAAGTTATGCTAGAGAATGTGGAGTGAACTTATCCATTAAAAGTAAAAATGTGATTCCAAAAGCTGAGTCAAAAGACGTCATTCATGAGATTATTACGATCTTAGGCAACTTAATTAATAATGCGATCGAGGCTGTAGAAGATGGTCCATTTAAGAAGGTTGACGTGGTGTTACATCTTAAAGATCAGCAATTGAAAATGGAAGTGAAAGATACGGGAGCCGGTATAAAAACAGAGGATTTAGCCGAAATATTTGAAAAGGGGTTTTCAACAAAAGGAGAAGATCGAGGGTATGGTCTAGCTCTAGTGAAAGCAAGTATTGACGATCTTAATGGCAACTTAACGATTGATTCGTTTAAGGGGTCCGGGACAACGGTTACAGTTGAAATTCCATATGAAATAAAGGAGAATTCTATTGATTAAGGTGTTAATTTTAGACGATGATCCAATGGTAGCAGAATTTAATAAGCGCTATTTAAATGAAGTCGAAGGTTATGAATTAGCAGCGATGGCAAAGTCTTTCACTGAAGCGATGGAAGTCATTAAAACAGTAGACATTGATTTACTGTTATTAGATATTTATATGGCCGGAAAAAATGGACTCGAATTATTACAGCATATAAGAACGAAAAACAAATGGAAGATCGATGTGATCCTAGTGACAGCGGCCGATGACGTGGATTCGATCCAAACGGCACTAAGGTACGGGGCGGTTGATTATATTATCAAACCGTTTGAATTTGAACGATTCAACCAAGCCTTAACCACTTATAGGGAAAAGTATCATTTGCTTAACAAGCAAAATTCTTTTAATCAGGCAGAACTAGATCGTAAAATTCTTCATCAAAATGAGAGCAAACATGCATCGTTACCGAAGGGGCTAACACCAAATACACTAAAAGTTATTGTTGACGCCATTCTAGAAAAAAGAGACGAACCTTTTTCAACCGATGAAATTGCCGAACGAGTACAAGTGTCACGGGTATCTGTTCGAAAGTATATTAAATTTTTAAAGGAAATGGGTGTACTTGGAGAGCGAATGACATATGGGGCTATTGGAAGGCCGGTCTATTTATATGTAAACAAAGACCTGACTAAATTAACATTTCAGCACTTTTCTTAAGCGGCCTCTGGTCGCTTTTTTTAGTTACAAAAAGTTTCTTAAGTTTCATAAACTGTCACAAGTTATTCAAATTTATTAAACTATGTTTAGAATGATTGAAACCGATTACAACAGGGGGAGAATAAAGTGAATCATAAGAATTTAAAAGAACTAGCGATTCAATTACATCGTCAATATAAAGGGAAAATAGAAGTAGTTAGTAAAGTAGAGATTAATAGTGAAGCAGACTTAAGCCTTGTGTATACACCAGGTGTAGGAGATGTTTGTAAAGAGATAGAGAAAAATCCTGAGGAAATCAATCATCTTACATCAAGAGGCAATATGGTAGCGGTCGTAACGGATGGCACAGCGGTTCTTGGTTTAGGTGATATTGGGCCAGGGGCGGCAATGCCGGTGATGGAAGGAAAATGTATGTTGTTTAAAACGTTTGCCGATATTGATGCATTTCCTATTTGTTTGGATACAAAAAATGTAGATGAGATTGTCGCAGTTGTGAAAGCGCTACAACCAACGTTTGCCGGTATAAATTTAGAAGATATTTCAGCGCCACGCTGTTTTGAGATTGAAGAGCGGTTAAAAAGAGATCTTAATATACCTGTGTTTCACGATGATCAACATGGGACGGCAATTGTTGTGTTAGCTGGTTTATTAAATGGTGTAAAAGTAGTCGGGAAGCAAATGGAAAAGGTGGAAATTGTGATTAATGGGGCAGGAGCCGCAGGAATTTCGATCGCAAAATTGCTATTACGAGCAGGCTTTGTAAATATCACTCTTGTCAGTTTAGAAGGGGTTGTTCATAAAAGTGAAGACTGGTTAAATCCAAACCAGCAGAACATCGCTAAAGTAACGAATAAGAAAAACATTAAGGGGACATTGCAAGATGTCATTATAGATGCAGACGTATTTATAGGAGTGTCTGGACCAGCTGCCTTAAAGCCAGAACTGGTGAAGAAAATGGCTAAGGATCCCATTGTATTTGCAATGGCGAATCCGATTCCAGAAATTTACCCTGAGGAAGCACTAGCAGCAGGAGCGAAAGTAGTTGGAACAGGCCGTTCAGACTATCCCAATCAAATAAATAATTTACTCGCATTTCCAGGTATTTTTCGGGGGGCAATGGATTCAGGTGCTACAGATATAACGGTTGAGATGAAGATTGCTGCTGCTTATGCAATCGCAAACATGATACCAGAAAAAGAGTTGAGCTCAAGCTTTGTCATTCCGAATGCACTTAACAAGGAAGTTCCTAAAGTTGTTGCAAGAGCTGTTGCAGATTCAGTGTTAAAACAAGGTCAAGTAAGTATAAAAACAAGTTAATCATGGATATGAAGAGGGGAAGTGGGAAATATGGAACAAACAGCTAGAAAATTAGAAGAAAAAGAGTCTATAAAAAAAGAATTAAAACTACATGAGCTTAATCCCAATGCTCAATTAAAAATAATGGGTCTTCCCATTCTGTGGTTTGCACTCTTTTTACTCGTGACGATTGTAACCGTTTATACTGGTAACTTACCGACAGGGATGATCGGCAGTTTACTTGTAATGGTCGTGTTTGGTGAAGCACTTGGTTGGATTGGTGATCGATTACCAATTGTGAAAACGTATTTGGGTGGAGGAGCAATTGTCGCTATTTTTGGATCAGCTTATATGGTCTACAGTGGAATTTTGCCAGAGAGCGTTTCAACGGGTGTTAATGAATTTATGACAACGGGCGGCTTCCTTGACTTCTATATTGCTGCTTTAATTACGGGAAGTATTTTAGGAATGAACTCAAAAGTACTCTTGAAAATTGGTGTTCGTTATTTTGTGCCAATATTTGGAGCCGTTATTGGAGCGATGGCAATAGCTGGGTTAGTAGGGATTCTAATTGGTTTCTCTATTCAAGATGCCGTTTTAGTTATTGCACTACCAATTTTAGGTGGTGGTATGGGGGCAGGTGCCATCCCAATGGCACAAGTATATTCTGAATTTTTAGGGAACCCACCGAGTTATTATATTTCGATTTTAGTTCCTGCTTTAGCACTTGGGAATGTTTTCGCTATCGTGTTTGCAAGTCTTTTAAATAGTCTTGGTAATAAATTTCCTTCTTTATCAGGGAATGGACAGCTTATTCCAGGTTTTAAGATAGAAGAAAAAAAATCAAAGTTTGATCTTTCAAAAATGGGAATGGGATTACTTGCCGCATTACTATTCTTTGCATGTGGTCACTTGTTAGGGGCTATTATCCCACTTCATCCGTATGCTTTAATGATTATATTAGTAGCTATTGCAAAAATTGGGAATCTCATTCCAGAAAACATAGTTGAAGGTGCGAGCCAGTGGTATCAATTTGTTGCAAAGACATGGACCCTTGCTTTATTATTCGGGATTGGCGTAGCGTTTACCGATTTAAATGCTGTACTAGCTGCATTAAGCTTACAATACATTTTACTAGTTGCAGGTGTAGTGTTTGGTGCTGTATTAGGTGCAGCTCTACTAGGGAAGTTAGTTGGCTTTTATCCGATTGAATCAGCGATCTCTGCGGGATTGTGTATGGCAAATATGGGAGGAACAGGCGATGTTGCAGTGTTATCAGCAGCAAAACGTATGCAGTTAATGCCGTTTGCACAGATTGCTTCTAGACTAGGTGGAGCGCTAATTTTGTTATTAGCAGGTCTGATCATTCCCCTATTTGTTTAAACAATAGGTATAGCCATGCTACCCTTGGTTCGAGAGGTACAAAAAGATTGCTTTTAAATGGGTGCTCTATATGGGCACCTTTTTTTGTGTGTCCTCCATCTTTAATACTTGTCTTAGAAGGTAAGAAGATTTAGATGTTACAACGACCAGCTACCTCAACCAGACTGGGATAGTCCCTCTAGACATCGAAATAAAAGGATAAGGCACTTTGATTATCATAGGTGGTTGGCACAAATGGAAACAAGTACGTCAGCAGGAATATTACATGTTTTTGAGCAAAATGATCACGGATAATGCTCTTTAGTAAGAATGATGACTTTCAACAAGAGCTAACAAAAGCATTGGAATTGAATGAAATAACCTTTTGCTATTTCATCACAATTAAAGGCGACTATATGTATGAGAAACTCTCTTGCTTCCCGACAGGAACTGCAAGGGGGAGCGTGGAAGACAACTATATTCGGGTAGTCTTTTGATGAATCCCGTATGGAAAAAAGTGAAGTTCCCCTGTATACGGTAGTGTTAACCTAATTCATAACAATAAAAATTGTATGATACCTTCACTACATGTCTACCATTCTTTTGATTAAGCTACTATAATTTGTTGTTTTACGAAATATTGGTATGAATGATAAAATGAATTAACTGTTTTTCCTAAGGATTGAGTAGCTTTCGTTTAGAGAAATAGATGATGATATGACTATAAATGGTAGGTGTGATGTAACTGTGCAAGGAAAGAAAGCAGCAATCATGATTGCTAGTTTAATAGTAGTGTGTTTCCTTCTATATTTATTTCTTCCAGATTTTAATCAAACAAAACTAGAAAGAGAGAAAACGGTATCTTCAATCATTAAGGGATCAAAAATAGAGAATCATTTAGGAGATAATGTAGTAGAAGAAGAGGAACAACTAGTAGAAGAGAACCATCATGATAAACCAATAACTGAACAAATTAAGGATAAGGTCAGGGAAGTAGTAGAAGGAGCAATTAATTTAGTCAAAAAGGATCAAAAGATTGTGGCGATTGGTGATTCCCTCACTCAAGGAATAGGAGACGAGACAGAGAATGGTGGTTATGTAGGGATCCTAAACCACACGTTCGAAGATCATAACTTAAAACTCACAGTAGAAAACTTTGGAAAAAGAGGAAACCGTACAGATCAATTGTTAAAACGGCTGGACCAAGAAGAAATTGTATCCTCTATCAAAGAGGCTGATATTATTTTAATAACAATTGGTGCTAACGACATTATGAAAGTTGTACAAAACCATTTTACTAATCTTACTATTGAGCCTTTCCAAGAAGAAAAAGTGGGATATATAGAGCGATTAACTGGTATTTTTAATAAAATGAATCAGTTGAACCCAGATACACAAATTTTTTTGATTGGTTTTTATAATCCATTTGAACGTTATTTTAGTGAGATTGAACAATTAGAAATGATCGTGGATGATTGGAATGATGCAGCTAAATCAGTGACAGAAGAATTTAGCAATGTGTATTATATTCCAACAAAAGACTTATTTATTAATTCCGACCTAGAGTTATTAGCTGATGATCATTTTCACCCAAACACGAGTGGCTACAAACTAGTTGCAACGCGTGTTTTAGAATATTTGATAATGTTCAGTGAAGAAACCGAGATCGCCAAAGAGAATATAGAATTATGACAAAAGAAAGGTGAAATAAATTGGATCAACCAAGAAAAAAATCGAAATGGAAAATTTTATTTCTAAGTTTAGCAGGGATTAATGGACTTCTCCTTGGCCTTTTCCTACTTCTTCTTTTGTGGCCCGTTTCTCATTCAGAATTACCAGAAAAAGAGTTTATTGAAGAGGTTTCGGGGGCCGAGTTCACGGTCCATTCGAGTAAGCAAAATTTAAACGAGCTTGTGAATGGGTATGCAGATAAACTGCTGAAGGATAAGGATAATAAATATTTTGTTGAATTCGATGATGATGTCCATTTGTTAGGTTCGATTGAAGCCTTTCAAACTGACATTCCCTTTTCAATTACCTTGCAGCCCTTTGTCCAAGAAAACGGGGACCTTGTCTTACGTCCAACTGTCATGTCTCTCGGTTTATTACAGTTGCCGAAAAAGAAAATACTTGAATACGTTAAGAAAAATACCCCAACACCGGAGTGGGTAGAAATCGACCCTAAAAACGAAATGATCTATATTGCTGTTACGCAAATGGAAGTGAAAAGTAATTTCAAAGTAAAGGTACAACAATTTGATTTGAAAAACGATAAAATTTCCTTCCGTATTAAAGTGCCGAATAAAACATTAGGATTATAAGAGTGATTTCAAGTAAGGATAACTAAAGTTAAGTGCCTAGTCCTAGTGTAGTAAATATCTTATGTAAGAAGTCTGTACGCTAGTTTTAGATTTTCTCGCGGATACGAGCAACCTTTGCTTTTTGTTTACGCCAGTTACTTGAACCGAACACACGCCTTGATATGATTTGTTGAGCTTTCGCTAACTTTTCCTCTGAGGACTTAAATAACAGTTGCTGTTATATTTCGTACCATCTGATAGGATAGCGAAGTCCTTAATCCAACATCAACACCTGTATTAGAATTCGTTTTAGGTACCTGAAAACTAAGTGAAGAGGATTTTGAGGTAGGTAAAAGGAGGTTTAGGTACCTGAAAACTAGGTGAAGAGGATTTTGAGGTAGGTAAAAGGAGGTTTAGGTACCTGAAAACTAGGTGAAAAGGATTTTGAGGTAGGTAAAAGGAGGTTTAGGTACTTTAAAACTCGAGATTTCAATTTTGAGGTGCCTAAAGAGTCTCTATAGTCCTTCTATTATTTCAAAGAACTCAAAACCTAAAGTGCTTGGGGTAGGTACTCTTTTTATAGTCTATTCAACTTTAGTTACTTAGAGATTCATTTTGTTTCTTTAATTTCTTATGAAGAAGGTTTAATTGGTACATCAATTGTTCGTATTCTTCAAACTCTATATTGCATGAATTTAACTCAGTAGCGATTTTTCCCTGATTGCTTGTTTTTCTTCTAAAGCTTTTGATTGGAGGAAAATAGAGACTTTACGTTCATCGGCTGTAGAACGCTCTTTTTTCGCCCAACCATTGGCTTCCATCCTTTTAACCATTGGTGTTAAGGTTCCTGTACCTAAATTTAATCGCTCGCCTAATTCCTTTACGGTAAGACCGTTTTCCTCCCAAAGTGCTAATAAGGCCAAGTACTAAGGATCGGTAATAACCAAGGGTAATTGTTTTATCTAGTTTGCCCAACCAACAATCCCGGTAGGATCATCAGCAATGAATGAGGAACAACAACAATTGGTTAACCTACCAATAATCTACTAATGAGGTTATTAGGTAAACCTGTTAGCCTTTTAGATGGGCCTGTACCATTCTAAAAACAGGAGGTTAACAAATGAAAAAATTATTTACCTTATTACTTACAATGATCCTAGTAATGGGTTCTTATACTATTCTCCCTGCCATTCAAGGAAATGCTGAAGCAGAGAAATCTACTCAAAATGGTGACATCGTAAAATTATTATGCGGGAAATATGATATCGACAAGACAGAAAACCACTTAAAAAACGTATGTTTAGACGATGAGATTAATCCTTTACTGACCTTGCCTGAAAACATAGAGAAGGCTCTAACTATCTCAGACAAAGAAAAAAAGTTACTAGCTCAACTGGTTCATGCGGAAGCAAAAGGTGAGCCATATGTTGGTAAAGTAGCGGTGGCAACGGTTGTATTGAATCGTGTAGAACACGAAGAATTCCCTGATACAATTGCGGAAGTGATTTATGAAGAGAATGCATTTGAACCTGTTCAAAATGATTCTATAAATGAACCAGCTGATAAGGATGCGTATAAAGCTGTTACAGAAGCTTTGCTTGATCAAGGAAATGAAGAGGAGGCACTCTTCTTCTATAACCCTGATACAACAACAAGCGATTGGATTTTTACTCGTGAAGTGATTAAGATCATTGGAAATCACGCATTTGCTATTTAAAAAGGTCGTACAGTTCATTTAAATGAAACTGTACGTTTTTTTTTTGACTTTATCTTTTCTCAAAAATCAAATATTCACACGAATTCTATAATCATAAGTATATTAGTAAAAATGAAAAGGTAGATAAACAAATGACTCGTGTACCACTTCTATTGATGGTCCAACCCCCACAGAGACAGATATGGTGGTAGAACAAGTTTGTAATTTTAAAAAACATTAGTTTGAAATTGAGTAAAAAGCCGTCAACATACATCGTGTCCATATAATTTCGAACAACATAAACTAGTTAGTGCGAAGGATAGTTCATTAAAAAGGAGTGACATGATATGTCTTACGCACCTGTAAATAACTTTGCGTTAATCGTCGTGCTGTTTATCTTATTGATCATTGTCGGAACATCGTTTGTTAAGTCTTACTAAGCACGTTGAAAAGAGTCAACATTTATACATGTTGACTCTTTATTTTTTCAGTGGGTTTGGTACGGAAGTGAAAAATGATGTGCAACAATTGATCATTATGTCATAGTCGTTCATATTCTTTCTCTAGAATCAGGCACCTTTTCTATGGTTGTATAAGTATAAAGGAGAATGATGTAGTGTGCCAAAGCTGTCACAGTAATGGTTTGGGTAGGTATCACTTAGTTGGACAAAGTGACTAATGAAAAAAACTTGATAAAAACCCTAGAGGGAGTCTGTTTAAATCAGAGTTTGATTAAAAGTTAGTAACCTGTGATAGCTCATAGCAGGAAAATATTGTGTTTAAAGCACCACAGTAATTGTAGGTGCATTTTTATGATTAATGATTATGGGCTAAAACAGATATGAATATAGGGGCAAAAATCTAAAAAAAACATAGGATATAATGAAATCTTAAAAGTGGGTGAATGAATTGAATGATTATCCTTATCGACAAGATTGGTCTTCTGTTTTAGAACTTTTAAATTACAGTTTATATGGCGAAGGAATGGTTTGTTCCATGAGTACACAACTATTTCACATCCCAGCTACAGAAAATCTAGAAGGTAACCCTGAAATGCATAATCATCTGGTTCCAGCTTCTTATCATCGAGTAACAGCAGTAGGTTGTGTCCAACGATTACAACGTGACGAATATCATAATTCGATAATTAAAACTTTAATTTCCTGTGTGAATAATGGATTAAGAGAAGACCAAGAAGTAATGAGATGGTTACACGTAATGAGAGACAATGCACCTACTGAATATAGGTCGTTTATTGAAAGCATTATCAGTTGGCAGCAACAAACCGAACAAAGTTTAGCTTCTGCTCAACAGCTTTTAAGACAAATGGGATTTGAAACTCAAGATCAAAACCAATATGGAGAATTTGTTTATTAGTATTTCTTAAGCCAACACTTTTTAGAGGTTGGCTTCTTATTCTTTCTGGATTTAAGCTTAGCAGTCTTTGATAAGCGGGTTATTAGCGAAGTTTGCGGAAGCCTCTTTAATATGCCAAAAACGATAACGTATAATTCTCTTTCTAATTCTCATAATAAAAAAGAAGGAGTGATACAAATGGCGAAACGCAATGGCAAGACAAACGCAGATCAAAAGAATAAACAAGGGTTTGACTCAAGTAAAACCGATTCAGAGTTCTCTAAAGAACTAGGCGGCAGTGCAGCTGCTAATCGAGCGCACAAAGAAAAAGCTAAAAAAATGAAATCATCGAAAAACCAAGGAGAATGGAATGGGATGAATTAATTTATTTTTATGATTTTGCACCGCAGTCATAATGAGTAAGTTATGACTGCAGCATAAAGTCTTCCTGTTACCAAAGGCAGGGGACTTTTTTGGTTGGAGCTTAGTTAAATGCAATAACAATAGCTTGCGTTAATTAATAAAGGCTGTTGAGAAGAGATAATCCTATCTAAACAACCTGAGGAATGCACATAATTACTGAATTTACTGTGGTTGTCTGTGTATCAGTCCCTTTATAATCATATCAAGAATTTAACCAATAGTTAGTTAGTGGTAGAAAGGTGAATAGCAAAAGGATGGATGTATAGAACCGTGTACCAAATAAAGTGCCTGTCCCTCGGCTCATTAAAGCATTACCGTACTGGAGGACAGGCACCTTTTACGATTTATTTCTAGCATCAGAAGAGTCCGATTTTATTAAATGGGCTGTATTGAATGTAGATGGTGGGATGATAAAATAACTATTTTGTTTCCTGACCTCCAGATATTAAGATACTGGGAGCCCGGGACTTTTTTATATAGGGATTAATAAGTAAATGGCTGGGCTAGCAGGATTCGAACCTACGCATGACGGAGTCAAAGTCCGTTGCCTTACCGCTTGGCTATAGCCCAACAACATTTTTATTATGGATTTTATTAAACGAATTATTCGTTTTAAATTTTTTTCTTTTGAAGTAGAATAGGTTCCTGACCGTCCAGTGGATGAAAGTGCTAGGGCAGGAACCTTTTTTTTTACATATTGGTCTAGCTGGTAATAATCTTAATTGTGCCGTATCATGAAAGATGCACTTTTAGAGTATTTATTTAGGGGAAGAAATAAGCAGGCAATGATGGTGGTGAATAAAAAATGAAAAAACTAACTGTAGAAGACTTGGTAAAGAAGTTTTCATTGAAAGTATTAACTGGTGAAGATCAGTTACAAAAAAACATTACTCAATCACGTTCGCATCGTCCCGGTTTGGAATTTGTTGGACATTTTGATTTTTTTCCGACGGAACGCGTTCAAATATTAGGAAGAAAAGAAATTAACTATTTGCATAAGTTAAGCAAAGAGGAACGAAGAATAAGGATTGGTAATATCGTTCATTACCACCCTCCATGTTTCATCGTGACGGCTGGTGAAGTAGAACTTACCTATTTAACTCATTATTGTAAAGAAGATCGCATCCCTTTATTGGTAACAGATACAGTAGAAACGACATCTGAATTTATTATCATGTTAGATGCCTATTTACTAAAAAACTTGGCACCGGAAATCTCGATCCATGGAGTTTGTATGAATGTGTTTGGGGTTGGGATTTTGCTTCGTGGGCAATCGGGGGTGGGAAAAAGCGAGCTTGCACACACTCTCATTGGGCGAGGACATCGTCTTGTGTCAGATGATCTGGTCGTCTTAAAGAAGCTTAGTCCGCGAACCCTTCTAGGAACCCATGATGAAAAAACAAAGGAATTTTTGGCTCTCCGGAGTATTGGGTTATTAAATGTTGTCAGGATGTATGGTCGAAAAGTATTTCAAGATGAAACAAGAATTTCTCTCGATATTAACTTAACGAAATGGGAAAAAGATTCCTTGAATAATGAATTGGAACATGATGCTGCCTATACAGATTATATGGGGGTAAAGGTTCCTTCCATTGAAATTCAACTTCAGCCTGGACGAGACATAGCAGGACTTATTGAAGCAGCAGCAAACAACTGGTATTTAAGGCAGTCAGGATACAGTGCGGCAGAGGAGTTTATGAGTAGGATTGAGGCGGATTTGTCGAATGATAGAGGGGAATGAGCTGTGGGATGAGACCGAAATAGGAACATCCCTTTTTCTGGAGAATGTAATTAAACTTTTAAAAGAGTATATTAGCTCTAAATATGTAAAAATTCCTTTTACGAATCAACTAGAAAATACTTTGAAAACAAGTTCAACACCATCTAAATAAGAGATCAAAGAAACAAGCAGAACAGCATATGAACAACTTCTTAAAGCATTTAGAAAATAAAGATGCAAACGTAACAGAAGTAGCAAAGATTCATCTGCTAATAGGAGCTCATTCGCGAAGTAGCAGTTGGTAGTTATTTTTACTTTTAACAGCTCTACTAGAATTAGTTCAATTGATACTCGCAGCCAACCCGTCATACAAAACGGTTTGGCTGATTTTCTTTATATAAATTTCTTGCTACGTTAAGTTCTTAAAGCTTGCTTGACTTTCGGTATTTCGAAGGAGTTGTATGATAAACTTTTTGAAATTGTTTATAAAAAAAACTGACATTGTTATATCCTACTTCATTGCAAATTCTCTCAACTGTTAAGTCCGTGTTGTCTAATAAAGTGGCCGCCTCTCTAATTCTTTCCCCGTTCATTATTTCCTTAAGAGTTTTAGAGGTTTTTCGTTTTAATAAGCTGCTTAGATAATTTGGGTGATAATTAAAATGCTCTGCCATAGATTGTAAAGTCAGTGTTTTAAAATTAGCCTCGATATAATTTAGAAGGGTAGAGATAACAACCTTTTCCTTGTCTTTTGACTTACCTATCATACTAGTTTGATAAACTTTTAGTAATTCTGAAAAAGTTAACACTAAATAACAATTTATAATTTCTTCGGAACAGATAGACTTATCGTAGTATTCACACATTAATTCCACCATAAAATGGTGAATTTTTTTATTCCCACCACTCTTGAAGTGGATATAATGTTGTTTTTTATTTTCATACATTGCATTTATTAAGAAATTAGTCATAACACGGTTATTAGCAAGTCTACTAATTAATGAACTACTAAAATAGTTCTTTCGTAATAAGATATTTATGATTATGTCATTTTCGCCGACTGCGGGAAGCGAATGCTCAACACTCGTGTCTAAAATGCATATTTCTCCTTGTGATAATATGATTTCCTCGTTATTAATAATTTGGGCGATGCTACCGGAATAGACATAAATCATTTCAATATAGTCATGAGCGTGTTTGGGCGTTGTAACAAATCTTGGATGTTTAAGTAAACTTATATTTTCGTTATGGGGAATTAAATGATCGGCACTTAAAATGCTTTTAATAAATTTCCCTTCAAAGTTTTTGGGGTTTTCTTCTATCGGACTCATTTTGAATAACATTTTATCTAAATCTTTAGGATCCATGTTTGTCCCTTCTTTATTCAATATCTTAAGTTTGGTTAGTTTCATCTTAATTTTTGCTATTATATAAGGTGATTATAAAGTATAAAATGGTAAAAGAAAACGTCTTATAGGATTGTCTCCATATATACGATCTAGCATGGCATCATAGCGACTTAATTGATTGAATAATCAAAAAAATCAAGTCAGACGTTAAAGCTATTACATAATGTGAGGAAGGAACTTTTTCTTTTAGGGCTAAGTCTTATCGACAAAATGACAAAATCGAAGGGGCATGGAACTATGAGACTCTCATTTTTACTCTTATATACATTATTAATTGTAAGCGGTTGCACCCCTTTGGGTGATCCGAGTGATAATCAGTATGAGGTGGTTTATAAGATTAATGACATACACTCAACGGAAATTGAAAAATGGAGGAGTGAAGAAATTACGATTGCTTTGGTGCCGAAATTGATCAATATTCCTTATTTTAATGCGGTTAAGGAGGGAGCGCTAGAAGCTGGAAAAGACTTAGGGGTTGAAGTGATTTATACAGGATCCCTTCTGGCAGATGCCAAACAGCAAATAAAGATCATTCAGGATCTAATAGAACAGAGAGTAGATGTCATTGCCGTTTCAGTAAATGATCCAAAAGAATTAGCGCCTGTCCTATTGGAAGCACAAGCTCAAGGGATTATCGTGATAACTTGGGATGCCGATGCAGTTCCTGAAGCAAGAGATTTCTTTATCAATATGGTTGATCCTGAGGTACTCGGTCGTCATTTAATGGACATATTAGCCTGGAATACAAGTGAAGAAGGAGAGTTTGCTATTATGACAGGTTCTATGTCAGCTGCCAATTTAAATGAGTGGTTGGATTGGATAAAAGTTCAACAGGAAGAAAACTATCCAAATATGAAGCTAGTTGAGGTAGTGGCAACAGATGATGATCCTAATAAGGCTTATACGAAAGCGAAAGAGTTATTACTCGAATACCCCAATTTAAAGGGGATTATCGGAAATTCATCGGTAGGCCCACCGGCAGCAGCACATGCCGTGAAAGAGCAAGGAAAGCAGGGAGAGGTTGCAGTCGTTGGGTTATCTTCGCCTAATCAGATGAATGAACATTTAAAAGATGGTTCTGCGCAGATTGTTACCTTATGGAGTCCAAAAAAGTTAGGCTATTTGACGGTTGCCCTCTCAAAAAATGCAGTGAATCAAACGAATCCGTATGACAGACAATATATTCCAAAAGTCGGAAACATTCATGTCATTGACGATGTGGTGATCATGGGAGAACCAATCGATTTTACGAAAGACAATGTGGATCAATATGACTTTTAATTGGCGGAAATTTAGTAACTACCAGCTACGAACCAAATTACTAGTGTCCTATATCATGTTGACAGTCATACCAATGTCGTTGTTAGGCTACATTGCATACAGCCAATATGCAGCTTCGATTGAGGAGCAGGTTGGTGAATATATTCCCAAGTTGCTAGATCAAGCAAATGTGAATATCTCAAACCAGCTTTATGAAATAAAGAGATTGCCAGATTTACTCTATAATTCTAGTCAAGTCATAAGTATTTTAAGAAAAGACCCTTATGATATACGTTCCAAAACATTACAGGATGAGTTTACAGTAAATAATTATTTATCTAGAACTTATATTAACGGGGCCAATCCGCATATTTTAGGTGTATTTATTTTATCCAATAATCGTGTCTATCAAAGCGTCAAGGTCCCTTATTATGATTTCGGCTATGAGTCTCTTCCTTATGGAGAGAATTTTGAATTAAAAGGGAATGAAGAGATGATCATTCTTCCCCATCAAACAACTCTTCATTTTGAAGGAAAACCTCCTTATATCCTATTAATGAGACAATTAACCGATTTTGAAAACCGAAAGAATCTAGGAACCATGTTGATTGCGATTGATAGTAAATTTCTAGAAGGAGTTATAAATAAATTAAATTTAAATTCATATAGCCATGCTGATCTGTGGATGATGGATCAAAGTGGGCGGATCATCTATCATACAAACCCCGAGTACATTGGGAAAGTGGATGAGGAAATCCATCAATACCCTAAAATCAATGGGAGCTTCCGGGCAATGACGGATCATGAAACGAGCCTAATAAGTACGAATCATTTAGAATCTCAGGAGTGGATTTTGGTACATCGCATTTTGGCTAAAGACTTGATGGGAAGAGCAGATATTGTCCGCAATGTAACCATCATAGCGTTTGTGATCTTTGTCATGATTAGTACAGCTATTTCTATTTTAGTAGCATGGCAGGTTTCGAAGCCGCTGAATCGTCTTGCCCGACAAATGGAGCGCGTAGAAAAAGGAACATTCGATGTTGTCCATTCCGATTCTGGAAAAGATGAGGTAGGCATGCTTACGAATCGGTTTAATTCCATGGTCTTAGAAATAAAACATTTAATTAAAGAAAAGTATGAAATTGAGTTAAAGCAAAAAGAAGCTGAGCTATACGCCTTACAATCACAAATCAATCCGCACTTCATGTATAACACACTCGAAACGATTGCTATGGCTGTAGAAGACGACGAAAAGGAAACGGTTGTCAGAATGGTGACCTTGCTAGGGCGGATGTTGCGTTATTCAATCAATAACAAAGATTTGTTAGTTCCTGTTCATAACGAATTGGTTCATATGAAGGATTACCTAACGATACAAAAAATTCGTTTCGAAGACAAACTTGATTTTGTTGTCAACGAAGAGTTTAATACAAAAAAATACTATACGCCTAAGTTTCTTTTACAACCAATTGTGGAGAATGTGGTAAAACATGGAATGGTTTATGGGAAGGTCACGACCATTGAAACTTCTGTCAAGATCGTTCCAAACATTAACACTGGGGTAGAGGAGGTTGTTTTCCAAATAAAAGATAACGGACCTGGTACGAGAGAGGACATTCTAGAAAAGATTCAAACATCACTTAATTCCGATCCAATGGCCAAACGTGATTCACAGTTCGGTTTGATCAATGTGCATGCACGTATTGCCATGAATTTTGGTTTGAACTATGGGTTACAAGTCAACAGCGAGATAGGTGAAGGAACTCAAGTTGAAGTCAGAATTCCGGTTATAGCTGAGGAGGGTATACATGATTGGAAGAAAGATTAAGACAATCATTGTTGATGATGAAAGTCGAATACGTCGCGGAATTGAAAAATTAGTACTCTCATGTGGGGAGGACTGGGAAGTTGTAGCATCGTTTGGTGATGGACAGGAGTTACTAAATGCTTTTACTCTGGAACCAATTGATTTTGATGTGCTACTAACCGATGTAAAAATGCCTGTATTGGACGGCCTTTCTCTCATCAAGGAATTAAAAAAGCTCGCCTCATTCAGCCCAATTGTGATTAGCGGATTTGAAGATTTTTCGTTCTTACAAACAGCCTTGCGTGAAGGTGCGCTAGATTACATTATGAAACCGATTGACAGGGAAGAGTTTAAAGAACAATTAGATAGTGTCAAAGAAAAAATAAAAAAAGAATGGGCTGAACAAGATCTTTTAGAGGTGATCAAGGAGCAAGCAACCAAAGTCTCTGTTACTTTACAAACTGAAAAACTAAGAGAAATGATGAGCAATAAAACAATGGAGCAGTTTGAATGGTCAAATGATTTTCCACAAGGATCATACGTATTGCTGTTTGTTTCGATTGACCGTGCATTGAGTCACTCCCGCTCTATATTGAAAGAGGAATGGAATCGGAAAATCAATATGTATGGGACCATACTAGATGACACGCTAAAGGAATGTAATGTAGAGTATTGGAAATGGAGGGATGAAGGATCTTCCTTTTGGATTCTTTTATTTTTTTCGGATCGATATAAGCGAGAAGGATATATTGAATATGCATCTTCTATTTTAAAACCAGCTCAAACACAAGTACAACAGAAAACATCTCTATCCATTTCTATTGCCATTAGTGATATCATTGAAGATTTATCGTCACTGCCGAACGTGAAGAAAGACGTAATATCCCTTATGAAGTTTCGTTTTATATATGGTGATAACCAAATATTTACCCGGGAATTAGAAGGATTACAGTTACTTGAAAGGAACAACAATAAAGATGAAAAAAATATATCTGGAACTGTAAAAAAACTTATGGTTGCGCTTGAGAATGTAAATGAACAGCATATACAAGTACAACTTGCTCAATTGAATGAAGAACTTAAGATCCTAAATACTTCAAAAGAAATTGAACGATTTATTGAATCCCTAAGAGTTCAAGTGACTCAGTTTTGTATTAAACATTCTACTATTGGAAGTAGTGAGTACATTCATTTGATAGATGGAGGGAAAGAGTTAGATAAAGTTGGGAATTTTGAAGAATTACAACTAGAATTAGAGCGTTGGTTCTTATCTATTATCAAACTTATAGATGAAGAAAAATCCTATGATCAAATTGAAGAAGCGAAAGAATGGATTATTGCTCACCTCCAACAACATATTACGATTGAAAAAATTGCTGCAAAAGTTTATATGAATCCTACTTATTTTTGTGAGTATTTTAAAAATGAAACAGGAGAGACGGTTCTTGAATTCGTCACGCGGTCTAGAATTCATAAAGCGAGAGAATTGTTATTAACATCCAACTTAAAAGTATATGAGATAGCAGAGCAAGTTGGTTATTCTGATACGAAGTATTTTAGTAAATTATTTAAGAAATATTATGGAGAACTTCCTTCAAAATATAAGGAAAGAGTCAAGGTTAAATGATCAAATTAAGTATCAAAAAGACTCACAGACGTTCATCGGTCTGTGAGTTTTTAAGGTTTTATTAAATGGTTTTACAAATATCAGAAAAATAACCCCCTATAACCGAAATTCATCACCTTATGAAAAAGGATCTATTTCTATAATATTCTATGTAAGCGCTACAAAATACGACGAGTGATAGTTTTAAAGGGGTGGGATTATGTCAGAGTATGTTCTTGAGTTAAGGGGGATTACGAAGAAATTTCCTGGTGTTACGGCTCTAGACAATGTTCATTTTAAATTAAAGCCCGGTGAGATTCATGCACTAATGGGTGAAAATGGTGCAGGGAAATCTACATTTATTAAAGTCATTACAGGTGTTCATGCTCCTAATGAAGGAGAGATCTATTTAAACGGTCAAAAAGTAGAATTCTCTAATCCAAAAGAAGCACAAGCATTAGGGATTGCAGCTATTTACCAACACGTAACAAATTACCCTGATCTAAGTGTAACGGAAAATATCTTTATGGGTCATGAGAAAGTCCAAAAAGGTACAAGAAGATTACTTTGGAAACAAATGCATCAGGAGGCAAAAGAAATCCTGAGATCATTAGGATCATCCATTGATCCGAAATCGGAAATGGGGGCACTGAGCGTGGCTCAACAGCAAATTGTAGAGATTGCAAAAGCCATTTCTACAAATGCAAAAATCATCATTATGGATGAACCAACAGCTGCCTTAACAGCAAGGGAAAGTGAGGAGCTTTATAAGATTGCTGAGGAGTTACGTGACCAAGGGGCTTCGATCATTTTTATTTCTCATCGTTTTGAGGATATGTACCGATTGGCGACACAAGTGACGGTGCTACGAGATGCCAAATACATTGGGTCTTGGGAGATAAACGCAATCTCAAATGATGATTTAATCGTCGCAATGGTAGGGCGCGAAATCACACAAGTCTATCCTGATAAGAAGGGTAAAATCGGTGAAGAGCTTCTGAAAGTAAATGGTCTTAGCAAAACAGGGTATTTTGCAGATATTTCCTTTACTCTTCATCGTGGAGAAATACTAGGCCTGACGGGTCTTGTAGGAGCAGGTAGGACGGAAGTTTGTCAATCGCTCTTTGGAATTATGCCTTACGATAAAGGCAAAATCGAACTAAATGGGAAAAGCGTATCAATTCAGAGCCCAAAGGAAGCGATGAAACTCGGAATTGGATACTTGCCAGAAGACCGACAGTTACAAGGACTTGTTCTTCAGTGGGGAATAGGAAGAAACATTACTTTACCTGCTTTATCAAGTATCGGGAAAAAGGGTTGGTTAAACGAAAAGAAGGAAGCAAGCATTGCTAAGGAGCTAGCCGAGAAAGTACATGTAAAAGCGAATAGCATCTTTGATCTTGTCAGTTCATTATCTGGAGGAAACCAGCAAAAAGTTGCGGTAGCTAAGCTTCTAACAAAAGACCTTGATATTATCATCCTTGATGAGCCGACCAAGGGAGTAGATGTTGGGGCAAAGTCGGCCATTTACGAAATTATCAATGAATTAGCTGCACAAGGTTACGGAATTATAATGATTTCCTCTGAAATGCCTGAGGTTATTGGAATGAGTGATCGTATTGCCGTCATGCGTGCAGGGAGAATAACTAAGGTCTTGGATCGAGCAGAAGTTTCGCAAGAGGTTATTCTCGAAGCTGCGATGACGGACTTATCCAAGAAGGACGCTGGATAAGAGAAAGGAAAGAGGTGAAAAATGATGGCCGAAAGTGCTTTAGTCAACCCAAGCATGGATGAAAAAGAACGAAAAACTTCTAAACTAGCTGCGATTTCTAAATTTCGAGAATTAGGGTTACTTGCCTTTATAATCTTGCTTTGTATCTTTGTTCAAACTCGTAATTCAAGTTTCCTCACAGTTGGCAATCTAACCGATTTAATTACAAACACAGCCATACTTAGTATTCTCGCCTTAGGAATGATGCTTATTTTAATTACGAGAGGAATCGACTTATCGATTGGATCTACTCTTGCCTTATCTGGAATGATTGTGGCACAGGTAGTAAGTGTGAATCAGGGGCTTCCGCCAATAGTAGCCATTTTGCTTGGAATTAGCGTTGGGATTGTTTGCGGAGTGATGATTGGGTTTCTCGTTTCGAAGTTAGGGATTTTACCGATCATTGCAACTTTAGCGATGATGAATATTTTTAGAGGGCTAACCTTTACCGTTAGTGATGGCCAATGGGTGAGTTCCTATCAAATGCCTGAACGTTTTGTATCCATTGCAACTAGTCAAATTCTTGGTGTGAATACACTCGTATTTGTCGCCATTATCATTTATATGGTTGCCTATTACTTTATTAACCATACAACAACAGGAAGACAAATATATGCAGTTGGAAGCAATCCTGCTTCTGCAAAAGTAAGCGGTATCAATGAAACAAAGATCCTAATGATTGTTTACATGATTATGGGGGGACTATCCGGCTTATGCGGCGTTTTATGGGTTTCTAAATTTGCATCGGCCCAAGGGGATACGGCTTCTGGCTTTGAATTAACGGTCATAGCCGCTTGTATTCTTGGCGGGGTAAGCATTGCTGGTGGATCAGGAAAAATATCTGGAGTCATTTTAGGAGCTATTTTATTAGGGATTTTAAACAATGCCCTTCCATTAATGAATGTTTCTCCATTCTGGCAAATGGCCATTCAAGGCTCGATCATACTTATTGCTGTCGTCATTAACACCATAGTTAAGCGAGGCGTGGATCGAAACAATCTACTAAGGAGGAGGATCTAGCAAATGGAACCAAGAGTCGTTAATCAAAATGAGTACGTCCAAAGAACTCTGGTTAATAAAGAAGCCTTCTCTTTGAAAAAGTTTTTCTTCCAATGGGAGTGGCTCTTAATCTTAGTTTTCATTGTATTAATGGTAATTAACACGAATATCTCTCCTTATTTCTTAAGTGCTACGGGGTTAAGAGATGCAACGATGATTTTCTTAGATAAAGCATTTATCGTCTTTCCAATGGTCATGATCATGATCCTTCGTGATATTGATATATCGGTTGGTTCTACGGTTGCCTTATCTGCTGTTGTCATGGCAACTCTCTACAACCGTCTAGGTGTTCCGATGGAAATGGCTATTGTCATCTGCCTAATGGTTGGAGCGCTTTGCGGATTAATTAACGGTCTACTGATTGTGAAATTCAAAGAGCTTTCAGCTGTTATTGTCACGTTAGGTACGATGATTTTATATCGCGGGATTGCTTATGTCATTCTTGAAGACCAAGCTTCTGGTAACTTTCCAGAATGGTTTAGTTTCTTCGGATGGGGAAGTGTCGCAGGAATTCCGTTCATCCTAATCGTCTTTACGATTTTTGCCATCGCTTTTACGTTACTGCTCCATAAAACAACCTTTGGCAGACAAATCTATGCGATGGGGAATAACGATACTGCGAGTCGATTCTCAGGTGTTCAAGTCGATAAAGTGAAAGTGATTGTGTTTGTCTTAGCTGGTTTAATGGCAGCAATTACGGCGATTTTTCTAGCCTCAAGAATGGGGAGCACAAGACCAAATGTTGCGATGATGTACGAACTGGATGTTATTGCCATGGTTGCATTAGGTGGAATTAGTACAGCTGGAGGAAAAGGCAGAATGATTGGTGCGATTATCGCTGTTTTCATCATTGGTTACCTCCAATACGGGTTAGGGTTAATTAATATTCCTTCCCAAACGATGCTGGTTATCGTAGGAATCCTGTTAATTGTTTCGGTTGCGATACCGAAGCTGAATGTAGGGACCAAATTTAAAAAAACAGAAAAAAGAAAAACGTAAATTAGTTACCTAGCCGTAAATTACTTTCGAGAGTAGTGAACGCAATTTACGGCTTAAGTATAAAAACACTACACTAAGAAAAGGGGTTAAGGACATGAAGAAATTTTTATCAAGATGGGCGACAATTGGATTAACAGTAGCCATGCTTACGGCTTGTGGAGGAGGAGAAAGTACTACAAGTGAGCCTACAGATACAGGAAGTGATGATGGCGGTACAAAGACATATGCCATGGTATTTAAGAACACAGGAAATCCATATGGTGAAAAAATGATGGATGGATTTGAAGAAGCGATTAAGGAAGTGGGGGGGGGAGTCATCCTTCGTTCTCCAGATCAACCGACAGCAGAAGGACAAATTCAAATCATTGAACAATTAATCACTCAGCAAGTGGATGCAATTGCAATTGCAGGAAATGATTTCGATGCCCTTCAGCCAGTATTGACAAAGGCGATGAATGCAGGCATTCAAGTCGTTTCTGTCGACTCAGCTGTAAACGCTAACAGTCGCCATGTTCACGTCAATCAAGCAGATCCAGAACGTATTGGACGTTCACAAATTCAAGCAGTAGCTGAAATGATTGACCAGGAAGGACAGATAGCTGTATTAAGTGCTACGTCTCAAGCAGCTAATCAAAATCTATGGATTGAATGGATGAAAAAAGAATTAGAAGAGCCTGGCTATGAGAACATGGAGCTTGTTAAAGTGGCATACGGTGATGATTTACGAGACAAGAGTACATCAGAAGCAGAAGCATTGCTTTTATCCTATCCAGATCTAAAAGCGATCATTGCTCCAACAACTGTTGGGATTGCAGCAGCGGGTAAAGTGTTGACTGACAAAGGTTTACAAGGACAAATTGCTTTAACTGGTCTTGGGTTACCTAGTGAAATGGCTTCGTACATTCAAAACGGTGTGTCACCAGCGATGTTCTTATGGAATCCAATCGATGTAGGGTATGGTGCAGGTATGGCTGCTCATGCATTGGTTGAAGGTGAAATCACTGGTGAAGTGGGTGAGTCTTTTGAGGCTAGTCGACTTGGTGGAAAAGAAGTGGTAGAAGACGGAGACGGAACACAAATTATGTTAGGGGATCCTTACCGTTTTGATGCTGAAAATATCGATGAGTGGAAAGAAGTATATTAAAACATCTATGGTTTGACTCGATTATATTAATGGAAAGTGAATTGAAAATTTCTATTAAAGAGGGAGTCAGACCCTTTCTTGTTAAGGGAGGCAGTGATGAAAAAAAGTAATAAATTCGCTTGGACTTGGACGATTAAGGATGAGTGCTTAGAAGAGTACGTGAGATTACATGAACAACCCTGGGAGGAAATCTTAGACGAACATTCAAGGGCAGGAATTAAAAATTACTCTATCTTCCAAAATGGAACACAGTTTTTTTATTGTTTTGAATGCGATGATGTTGACCAAGCTTTTGCTTATATTGCTAAGAGCGATGTTTGCAACAAGTGGAACGCAATTACTTCTACTATGGTAAAAGGTTCATTTGATTTTCAAGAAACCGAACCAATTAAAGCGATGAAGGAAGTTTTTTATCTGGAATAAATTTAACAATAATAGGAGGTATACAAATGGTTATAAGACATTCTTTCAATGTGTTTCTCATGTTCATTTTACTATTTAGTATCGTCATCCCTACCTTCGAGACTACTAGTGCAGCTGAATCTTCAACAATAGAAAACCTTAACGTAGAATATATGAAAAACCCAGTAGGGATTGACTCAGAAAAGCCAAGGTTCAGTTGGAATATGAAATCTACTACTCGTGGAGCCAAACAGCATGCCTATGAGATTTTCGTTGCTGAAAGTGAGAAAAAGTTAGAAGCTGGCGATTATTTTTGGACGAGCGGAAAGGTGTCATCACCTCAATCCGTGCATATTAAGTATTCAGGTAGTAATCCATTAGAACCAGGTACCCGCTATCATTGGAATGTGAAAGTGTGGGATCAACATAACAAATTGCTAGAATCAACTGAGAATGCTTATTTCGAAACAGGCTTAATGAGTACTGATGGAAAAACAAATTGGGAAGGGGCAAAATGGATTACGGATAACAAGGGAGAAACGAACCCTAACGTTACATTGTTTCGTACAGAAAAGGATCTAAATGAAAAGCCGATTAAGAGTGCTCAATTATTTATCACTTCCTTAGGGATTTATGAAGCTTTCATTAATGGAGAAAAAGTGAAACTATTGCAAGAAGATGGAAACGTCGTTGAAGAGACATTCAATCCAGGTTGGACTGATTATAATTCGTATGTTAATTACCAAGCTTACGATGTCACAAGTTACCTATCTAGTAATTCTAAGGTTAGCTTGGGAGTTATGGTTGGAAAAGGTTGGTTTGCTGGGCGCATCGGTTCAGTTGGTGAATATTCCAAAGTGAACGGAAAGAAATTGGGCTTGTTAGCAAAAATGGTGATTACTTATGAGGATGGCAGTAAGTCGGTTATTGTGACGGATGAAAAAAATTGGAAATCAAGCAATAAAAGTCCGATTCTAGCAAATGATTTTTACGATGGCGAGGTTTATGACGCAAATATCGCGCAAGAAATAGAAGGATGGAATGATATTGAGTTTGATGAGAGTCAGTGGTCTCCTGTAAAAGCTTTTACCTATAATGGAAAAGTGAAGGGAAGTAGACGTGCTTCAGCTCGCATTGCAGAAGAATATACTCAACATCCAATTCAAGCCTTTAAATATAGTGAAATTGAACCATCTACCGTAAATGGAGGAGAGTCACCTTATGAATTTGGTCATGCGGTTACAATGGATCTTGATGTAAATTCAGATATCACTCTAAAAAAAGGTGAAACACTAATCATTGATATGGGTCAAAACATGGCTGGTGTACCGAATATGAAAGTATCTGGGAATGCAGGTACCACTGTTACAATGAGGTTTGCAGAAATGCTTAATGACGGTAGAGTAAATCCAAAAATAGCGTCAGGTGGAAGTGACGGTCCAAAAGACACTTTATATCGAAAAGCATTAATGACTGCAGAACAGACAAATAAATATATCCTTTCAGGTCAAGAAGTAGAGGAATACCAGCCAACATTCACATTCCATGGGTATCGTTATATGGATATTAAGGCTGATCAAGATATCATCATTAAATCTGTAGAAGGTAAAGTTGTCACTTCAGTAGCTGAACAGACTGGGGAAATATCGACCTCTAATGAAGATGTAAATAAGCTTTTTAACAACGTATTATGGGGGCAGAGATCGAATTATTTATCGATTCCGACTGACAATCCTCAACGGTCGGAGAGAGCTGGTTGGACAGGTGATGTTCAATTGTTTGCTCAGACAGCGGTTTATAATTACAATACCATTCCGTTTCTAGAGAATTACAATGAAATCATGGATTCTCACAACAAAGATCAAAATGGTTGGTACGGAAGTGTAATGCCAACAGCATTTATAGGTTTTCTAGCAAATACAGTTGCCTCTGGTTGGAGTGATGCTGGTATCATCGTTCCTTGGGTGTTATACCAACAAACAGGAGATCCGACAGTTATAGAAAAATCATTCCCGCAAATGGATAGATATATGGATTATATAGGAGCAAATGGTTATAGTACAGGACTGTATGGAGATTGGCTCGCGTTTGAGGCAACTTCTACTGTTTTTCTAAATACTGTGTATCGTGCCTATGACGCACAGCTCATGAGCAAAATGGCTAAAGCCATCGGTAATGAGTCTATGGTGCAGAAATACGACACTTTGTTTCAAGAGGTTAAGTCTGATTTTATCCAAAAATACCTTGATGAAGAGGCTAATCTCTTAACGGCAACTGCAGATAATTTCACAGTTTCTAGACATGGATATCCTGGAGCAGATAATGCGCAAACAGGATTATTATGGGCAATCAAACTAGGTCTATACGAGACTGACAATCAAAAAGAAACGATGATTGAAAATCTAACTACAAATATTAAAAACGAGGGCAGCTTAATCCGACCAGATCAACCGGAAAATACATTGGCTGTTGGATTTTTAGGAGTTAACGTATTACTGCCAATTTTATCGGATATTGGATCTGATGAGCTAGCTTATACTCTGTTGTTACAAGATGAAATGCCGTCTTGGTTGTACAGTGTGAAAAATGGAGCAACGACTATTTGGGAAAGATGGAATTCTTATTCGAAAGATGATAGTTTTGGAGACTCCGGTATGAATTCATTCAATCACTATGCATATGGTGCGGTAGTTGAATGGATGTATAACTATATGGCAGGAATTTCAAATAACCCAGATCAACTTGGCTTCCAAAACTTTGTCTTACAGCCTACACTGGATAAGGAAAAGCGTATCACATGGGTAAATGGATCCTATAAGTCTGTGTATGGAGAAATGGAGAGTAATTGGAAGGTTGAGAACGAAGTATTTACCTACGAAGCAACAGTTCCAGCTAATACAACTGCTACTCTTTATCTACCAGCTGTATCAGAAAAAATGGTGATTGAAGGCAAGAAGCTTGCCTCTCAATCGGAGGGAGTAGAGTTTGTTAAATTTGAAAATGGAAAAGCAGTATTTGAGCTTCAGTCAGGTAGCTATGTGTTCCATTCAGTAATTAGCGGATCTGAAATTTCTACAGTTGAGGCGTTAGAGAATCTACTTCAAGATTACATTAGTTCAGGTGATGTAAACAAACCACTGACGAATCAATTAGAAAATAGTTTAAAGCAAGTCAAACATCATCTGAAAAAAGCCTCTTCTAAGCAGGCCGAGCAGCATATGAATAACTTTATTAAGAGTTTAAGTCATAAAGAAGATACTACTTCGAAGACGGCGGAAATACATTTGCTGATAGGAGCGAGATCAGTTATGAATTCGTGGTGATTGTTTGGGAGCTTCAGGCTGTTGAGAAAGTGTTCTCAACAGCCTGTTTTTTTGTTTATTAATCCATGATTAACCGATACTGTGCCCCATCATTCAGCCATTAACTTTAGTCGTCCTAAACAGTATAAAGATACAACTGTTTTTTAAGATATTTTTGATTAAGTGGGTCTTTAATAAGAGAACACCGCATATAGGTGGTCGCGTATTATCCACGGACTTACTCATTGAAGAGAATTAAAAGGCACGTGGGGAAAAAATTTAATATTAGTGTTATTCTCACTATAAAAAATGAAAGGTAATGCGTAGGCGCGGATAACAAACTAAAAAAGATTCACTTCCCAAAGGAAGCTTAATAAAAATGTACTTTACCATTGCATTTGGATCATTCATTTGGTAATATCGTTTCATAGCTAACGATTATCAAAAAAGGGGTGGGTTATTATACATTCATTTAATGAAGATGGAGAGTTACTCCCTGAAGAAATAGAGACAATGAATCGCTTGACGAAGGTACCATCTGCTGAATTAAATCTAGATGCCATATCAGTTGTTACAAATATGTACCGTGCAGCGCAAGGATTAAGAAATAAAATGGAACGAGATGTCCTATCAAAGTATGGTTTATCATGGACGGCTTTTTCCCTACTCTATGACATTTGGGTTTGGGATTCACTAGAGACGAAAAAACTAGCTGAATTATCCGGAGTAAGCAAAGCAACAGTTAGTAATATCACCAATACGTTAGAACGAAAAGAATTATGTTATCGAACAGTCGATAAGAGAGATAGAAGAATAACCTACGTGGCTATTACTGATCAAGGAAAGCAGGTCATGGAAGAATTATACCCAAACTTTCACAAAGGGGAAATAGACATCGTTAGTAGCTTGAATCAGAAAGAGCAGCAAATGGTCTCTCAATTACTTCGAAGAGTGATAAGGCATAATAATTTTTAAACAAGTGAATATCTTAAAAAGCTATGATAGGAATCCAGTAGTAGTTATCTCCCTGTTTAAGAGAGTCGGTGGATGGTGCGAATCGACACATAGATAACACGAATTACACTCCTTGAGCGATCTTTGTTAATCTTGATTATCAAAGACGGACGAATCCGTTATTCGATTAAGGTGGGGGACTTCAATCTCCAACAAGGGTGGTACCGCGTGCAAAACCACGTCCCTTTAGTAGGGATGTGGTTTTTTAATATTTTTTTTGGAGGAATTAGAATGAGCGAAATCGTAAAACACCTTACAACAGAACAGGTAATAGAAGTAAAAAGACAAATGGAGATCTACCGCCAAGGTGTACAAGATATTATTCCAATGGAAGAACTGGAACAGAAAGTAGCAAAATCGGTTCTAGAAAATCGTCCACTTAAAATTAAGTTAGGATTAGATCCGTCAGCCCCAGACGTCCATTTAGGTCATACAGTGGTTTTAAAGAAAATGAAGCAGTTTCAAGAGAATGGTCATATGATCCAGTTGTTAATTGGCGATTTTACAGGAAAGATAGGCGATCCAACAGGTAAGTCGGTTGCGAGAAAGCCATTAACAGATAAAGAAGTGAAATACAATGCAAAAACCTACTTCGAGCAATTTGGAAAAGTGGTTGATATGGATAAAGTTGAACTACATTACAATTCGGAGTGGCTATCTAAATTAAGCTTTGAAGAAGTGATTCAACTAGCTGGGAAAATAACTGTCGCAAGACTAATGGAAAGGGACGATTTTGAAGAACGAATGGCTCTTGGCAAACCCATTTCATTGCACGAATTCTTCTACCCTTTAATGCAAGGTTACGATTCTGTCGTCTTAGACTGTGATATTGAACTTGGTGGAACGGACCAGCATTTTAACGTATTAATGGGGAGACATTTTCAAGAAAAGCTTGGCAAAGAAAAACAAGTAGCCATCCTCATGCCGTTATTAGAGGGTCTAGATGGTGTAGAAAAAATGTCGAAATCAAAGAAAAATTATATCGGAATTGACGAAAGTCCGCAAGAAATGTACGGAAAGGCGATGTCGATTCCAGATGAATTAATGAATAAGTATTTTGATTTAATTACGGACTTCTCACCAGGACAAATAGAAACCGTAAAGAGAGAATTGGAAACAGGTGAGCTTCACCCTAGAGATGCAAAGATGTTGCTTGGAAAGACGATCGTCAGAATGTACCATGGCCCTGCGGCTGCAGAAAAAGCAGAGCAGCATTTTGTCTCCGTCTTTCAACAAGGGGTGATTCCAGAAGAGATCCCAGAAATAGAATGGCAAGGAGAAATGGAAAAAACAATTATTGATCTGTTGGTTGATTTAAAATTGTTAAACTCTAAGAGCGAAGCAAGAAGGATGATTGAGAATAGAGGAG
The DNA here is from genome assembly GCF_028610705.1 of Halalkalibacter alkalisediminis. Lineage (GTDB taxonomy): Bacteria > Bacillota > Bacilli > Bacillales > Bacillaceae_D > Halalkalibacter > Halalkalibacter alkalisediminis. Next base: position 44,449 of record NZ_JAQQWT010000008.1, on the reverse strand, counting down.
TAAAAGTAAATGGGACCAAGGTTGAAGACACAAGTTCACGAATTACTATTACGAATGATTTAATCATCCAAGTTGGAAAACGAAAATTTTTAAAGATTAAGATTTAGGATCAGAAAAAATAAACCTAGCTAACCATGTTGCGTTTACGGTAGCTAGGTTTACTTTCAAATGCAGTATGTTTTTCATCTCACACAAGAAAACCCCCCGTCCAAAAATCTGACGGCGGGCACCTTTGACACTTACTTACTTGTTAGCTGAGCTTTTTTAAGGTCATTGCGCTTAAGATCAAAACGATCCGCATTCATGACTTTAACCCAAGCAGCGATAAAGTCATTTACAAATTTACCTTTGTTATCCTCTTGAGCATAAACTTCTGCAATCGCACGTAGAACGGAGTTTGAACCAAATACTAGGTCCACTCTAGTTGCAGTACGCACAACTTCACCTGTCTTACGATCACGTCCTTCAAATACGTTTCCGTCTACAGATTTCCACTCTACACCCATGTCTAGTAAGTTCACAAAGAAGTCGTTAGTGAGTGTACCAACACGATCCGTGAATACGCCGTGTTTTGTGCCACCGAAGTTTGTACCTAGAACACGCATACCGCCAACAAGTGCAGTCATTTCTGGTGCAGTCAGGTTAAGCAGTTGTGCTTTGTCTACTAGAAGCTCTTCTGCACTTACACTATATTGCTTCTTTTGATAGTTGCGGAAACCATCAGCGACAGGCTCTAGTACGTCAAAGCCTTCAACATCGGTTTGCTCTTGTGTTGCATCTCCACGTCCAGCTGCGAACGGAACCGTAACGTCAAAGCCAAGATCTTGTGCAGCTTTTTCTACTGCAGCACTACCACCTAATACAATCAAATCAGCCAAGCTGACTTTCTTTTCTAATTGATCTTGAATGCCTTCTAATACAGTAAGCACTTTTTCCAGTTGTTCCGGCTGATTCACTTGCCAATCCTTTTGCGGGGCAAGACGGATACGGGCACCATTCGCGCCACCACGCATATCTGAGCCACGGAACGTACTAGCGGAAGCCCAAGCAGTTGTGACTAACTCGCTTACGGTAAGTCCTGAGTCTAAGATTTTTGCTTTAAGTTCTGCTACTTCTGCATCTGTTAATTCATAATCAACCGTTGGTACAGGATCTTGCCAGATAAGCTCTTCTTTTGGAACTTCTGGGCCAAGGTATCTTGTGCGAGGTCCCATGTCACGGTGTAGAAGTTTGAACCATGCACGAGCAAAGGCATCTGCAAACTCTTCTGGATTTTCATGGAAACGACGAGAAATCTTTTCGTAAGCTGGATCCATACGTAATGCCATATCAGCAGTTGTCATGATAGTCGGAACACGAACAGATGCGTCTTCTGCATCTGGTGCAAGATCCTTCTCATCAGGATTAACAGCAACCCACTGATGTGCGCCTGCTGGGCTCTTTGTAAGCTCCCATTCATAACCAAATAAGAGATCAAAGAAACCATTATCCCATTGTGTTGGATTCGCCGTCCAAGCACCTTCAATACCGCTTGTGATGGTGTCACTACCTTTACCGCTGGCGTGTTTGCTTAACCAACCTAAGCCTTGTGCTTCGATAGGAGCAGCTTCTGGTTCGCGACCTACAAGTGCCGCATCTCCTGCACCGTGTGCTTTACCAAACGTATGGCCTCCAGCCACTAGTGCAACTGTCTCTTCATCGTTCATTCCCATACGAGCAAAGGTTTCGCGGATGTCGCGGCCACTTGCAACTGGATCAGGATTACCGTTTGGACCTTCCGGATTCACATAGATAAGACCCATCTGAACGGCAGCAAGTGGATTCTCAAGCTCGCGATCACCTGTGTAACGGTTATCACCTAGCATCTCCGTTTCAGAACCCCAGTAGATGTCTTCTTCTGGTTGCCAAATGTCTGCTCGTCCGCCTCCAAACCCAAATGTTTTACCACCCATGGATTCAATCGCAACATTTCCTGTAAGAAGGAACAAATCGGCCCAAGAGATCTTGTTGCCATACTTTTGCTTAATCGGCCATAATAGTCGACGTGCTTTATCAAGGTTGGCATTGTCAGCCCAGCTGTTAAGTGGAGCAAAACGCTGTGTGCCAGTTCCGCCACCACCACGGCCGTCACCCGTACGATATGTACCTGCAGAGTGCCAAGCCATACGGATAAAGAATGGACCATAATGACCATAGTCAGCAGGCCACCACTCTTGGCTGTCTGTCATTAGATTGTGAAGATCTTGTTTAAGAGCATCATAGTCTAGCTTTTGAAATTCCTCTGCATAGTCAAAGTCTTCTCCCATAGGGTTGGTCTTTCTGTCATGCTGATGTAGAATATTCAAGTTTAACTGGTTTGGCCACCAGTCTCTATTTGTTGTACCACTAGAAGTTTTACTAGTAGCAGCTCCATGCATTACCGGGCATTTTCCAACGTTAGGAGTGTTTTTAGAGTCCATTTGTTATTCCCCTTCCAGAATGTAAATTAAATAGTAAATAATTATGCTTCTCATCTAGAATTTATAAAGCGATAATTATTCTTATGTAATTATTATATTAAACTATTTCTTAAAATGAAAGAAATATATACTGGGAAAATAAATATATTTAGTGACAAGCTGTCCATGATCATCACGAAGAGGGATCAACGGTCAGTAAATCTCTATTAATTGTATGACGAACAGACTGGAAGTAGAAATAGTTTTTGAAAAAGAATTTAAAAAAATGATCGTTAATTGAGAATGAGAATGTACGGAATGATTAAAACAAATTCATTTAATTGAATGAGAATGAGTATGTGAAAGTGGAGCGAGAAGAAATGAAGTTCTTAAAGGAGAGGAAGGAACGGATCCATCTTTGAATCTTCTATTTCATTATCAAAAGAGTTAATATTAAATTGAATGTATAGAAAATCACATATTTAATGGGGATCTCTGTGATGTTGTCTACAATTCCCTAGCAGAAAGTATTTAGAGAGTTTCAGCGAATTTGAGGACAAACGTTATTTGATAAAATGAATTTATTCAGTAATGTTAATTGTCTGTACGATGGAAAAACAAGGAGTTTTACAAATGGGAAAAAAACGGGAAGGGTCATCGCCAACATTTGTAAGGATTGCAAAAGAAAAGGTGAAATAGCATATGAAACGTCAACTTCAGACTATGATCGAGAAGTGAATAACCTTAACAAAGCGATTCGAAACTGCTTGATTGTGTACTTACAAAGCTCAAGCTTTTTCTTATTTGAGTATCAAAGAGCACGCTATATAACACGAGATGACTTTGAGTCCGAAATTTTTATTTATCAAGTAAATGCAGATCAAAAATTTGTGGTGGAAAAGACTTTGAAAAGGAATGATGCTTTAATGGACGTATTAGTTAAAAAATATTACGAATCTATGGGAAATGGACACGTCGTTGATTGCGATGGAATTCAAAGTTATAAGTAATAATATTGAATGGGATATCAAATAGACAAATGCAAACTAAAAAAAGAAAACAGGAGGACAAGGTCTATGCAAGTGAAACTGGAAGACATATTAGACGGAATAGAGATGCAATCAGAGGAGAGTCATGCTTATTTTAATCTTGAAACAGGGGGAATCGTTTATGTCTCACGCGAGGCGTTATTGATTGCGGACGACGGCGAGGAATTTGAACATTTACCCGAATGGCAGCAAGATGAAGTGAAGCAAGCGTATGACATAGTAGAAAGCACTGGAAAGTATGTCTCGCTCCCTACTAGCTTTGATATAGATGAGTATGACATGATGGAGAAATTTTGTTATAGCCTTTCTGATCATAAAAAACAAGACATCTTATTACATTCTATTAAGGGAAAGGGAGCATTTCGGCGATTTAAGGATCATGTCAATCGTTTAGGAATTGATGAACAGTGGTATGATTACCGTGATCAAAGGTATAAGGAAATAGCTAAGGAGTTTTGTCAGAGTGAAAATATTGACTATATAGAGTGAGGTATGGAATCAGGGGAGATGACTCTCCTGCTTTCATACGTTCTTCCAAACATACAAGCAGGAGAACTGGAGGGCACTGAAAAAAATACCTTCTTCATTACCCTTAGAGAACCGTGCTTTTCTATTTCCCTTTTACTCCAAACCCTTTATCCAACCATGAACCCCATTGCGTTTTGCACGCATAACCTCTTCGTTTTTCGTATGTAAACAATCTAAAGATACCAATCCTTTTTGATTCTCTATTACTAACATTAATTTAAACTGTTCACTGTATTTAGCGATAAAAATACAACCCAGAATTCGGATTCTAGCTCTATCTTTTGGGGTGCAGTTCACTTTCCAGAGCCCTCGGCCCTGAGCCTTACATTTTTTTTCTACAACACTAGTAAATGATATTGACTTTTAGATAGTTAAGTTTTATCATTGATAATGATTTTCAATATCGAATATAAGAGGGGTCAAACGGTTATGGGAATACATAAAAACAAAAAACAAAGCTTATTTTTATCTTTACTTGTTCTAATTTTATCAATAACTTTACTCGGTTGTACAAGTGGTTCAGTTGAGAATGCATCAACTGAGAATGAAAGCAAAAAGATCATTACAGTTGCTTGGCCTAGAGATGTAGGAGAAATGAACCCACATGTTTATAATCCATCTCAGTTATTTGCTCAATCTATGATTTATGAACCTTTGGTTAGTTATCAAGATGGGGGCGAGTTACAAGCACATTTAGCAGAATCTTGGGAGATCTCCGAAGATGGGACAGAGTATGTATTTCATTTACGTCAAGATGTGGAATTTTCTGATGGCACAAGCTTTAATGCCGAAATTGTGAAAAAGAACTTTGATGCTATATTAAAAAATGCGGATTTTCATAGTTGGTTAGGAGTTATTACGAAGATTGATCAAACAGAGGTCGTAGATGAGTATACGTTTAAATTATCCTTAACGGAACCATACTACCCTACTATTCAGGAGTTAGCAGTCGTTCGTCCGGTCCGTTTCTTAGGAGAAGCTGGTTTTCCTGAAGATGGTGACACTTCAAAAGGTGTAGAAGAAGCAGTCGGTACAGGTCCATGGGTAATGGAAGAATATGTAGTAGATCAATATGCTATTTTTAAACGGAATGAAAATTATTGGGGTGAACTCCCAAGTGTAGAACAAATTAAAGTTAAGGTCATTCCTGATGCTGAGACACACGTGCTTGCCTTTGAAAAGGGTGAATTAGACCTTATATATGGTGAAGGTGTGATTAATCTAGATTCCTTCAAACAATTAGAGGCCACAGGTTCCTATGAGATTAGTATTTCTGAACCAGTTGCTACGAGACAACTAGTTATGAATACGAATAAGGAACAGCTTTCAGATATCAGGGTCCGTCAAGCATTACATTATGGATTCAATAAAGAAGTAATGGTTGAGGGAGTAACATCAGGGGTCGAAGAAAAGGCGGACTATATCTTATCAACTAATTCCCCTTACACTTCAAATGTTGATGTAACGGCTATTGACTATAATGTTGAACAAGCGGAACAATTATTAGATGAAGCTGGATGGACATTACCAGAAGGAAAAGATATTCGTGAAAAAGATGGGCAGCCTCTTGAATTCGAGTTAATGTACAACTCTGCTGAATCGATTCAAAAAACAATGGCTGAAACGTTACAATCTGAGTGGGCTGGAATTGGTGTTAAATTAAATGTAGTAGGAGTTGAGCTAGCCACTCAAGTTGAAAGATTTAAAGGGAACGAGTTTGATATGAATTTCTTTAGTAACTATGGTGCCCCATATGATCCACATGCGTTTGTAAATGTCGTTGCAACAGAGGGATTTGGGTTTAACGAGGCGATTTCAGCTTATCCTAACAAAGAAGAGTTATTGACTCAGATTGCTGAAGTTAAACAAACAACAGATGAAAATGCGCGCCAACAATTGTATACTGAAATTTTAAGTTCCCTGCAAGAGCAAGGCGCCATTGTCCCTATTTCTTATATTAAGAAAATAGCAGTCTATCAAAAAGGTGTATCTGATTTTACTTTCCCAGCTAATCGAGATGAACATCCGTTTACGGGAATTAGGATCGAGGAGTAAGCGACAGGAGATTTTTTTATGGGCACTTATATTGTGAAACGAATTATGACAATCATTCCTATCTTTCTTTTGGCCACGTTGCTAACATTTGGAATGATTAACCTATCACCAGTGGACCCAGCTGAGGCCTACTTCACTGCTGCACATATTCAACCTACAGATGAACTGTTGGCGCAAAAAAGACAGGAGTTTGGCTTAGATCAACCTCTACTTGTCCAATATGTAAACTCCATTATGAAGATAGGCCAATTTGATTTTGGCCTATCTTATGTAACCAATAAACCTGTATGGGAAGAGGTTGCTACTCGAATACCAGCAACAATTCAGTTAACCGTAGGTAGCATCGTCATAGCGATCCTTGTAAGTGTCCCTCTTGGATTTTTAGCTGGTATAAAAAAGAACAGTGGAATGGACCATTTTAGTCGATTCCTCTCTTTTTTAGGCGCATCCATCCCTTCCTTTTGGCTTGGATATTTATTGATTTTTTTCTTTTCTGTAAAACTAGGTCTATTTCCAGTAGAAGGGATAGGCACTTGGAAACATTTAATTTTACCTTCAGTCACGTTGGCTTTTCCTTTAATCGCATTATATACACGACTACTTCGTGCAAGTGTTCTTGAACATTTACAAGAGCCATATGTGCTTTTTGCGCGAACGAGAGGGGTTCATGAAAAAGTGATTATGGGAAAGCATGTACTCAGAATTGCGATTTCTCCTATGATTACAGGACTTGGAATGAATTTAGGAAACCTAATGACGGGGGCTATCATTGTAGAGGCCGTTTTTTCGTGGCCAGGATTTGGACGCTATTTTATTGAGGCTGTTTTTAACCGTGATATTCCTGTCATTCAATGCTATGTGCTATTAGCAGCGGGGGTGTTCCTCTTAAGTAACTTACTGGTCGATCTTATCCAACTATATATTGACCCACGTATTTCTAGAAAAGGAAGGCAGTATCAATGAGTGTAAAGTTTCGTGAGTTATTAAAAAGTCAAAAGGTGATTGTTCTTTGTTCTCTCATACTGTGCGTGTTATTTTTAATCACGATCTTTGCTCCTTGGCTTGCACCTCATGACCCTGTTGTTGTTAATTTAGCTCATAAACTAGAGCCTCCTTCTATGCATTATCCATTAGGAACAGATCATTTAGGTCGATGTACGTTATCGCGTATCTTATATGGTGCTCGTATTTCGCTAGGGTTTGCAATCATTATCTTTATTTCAGCTTTAAGTATTGGTTTAATTGTGGGTATTATAGCTGGGTATAAAGGTGGTTGGGTCGATCAAATACTTATGAGACTCGGAGATGGCTTGATGGCGATCCCAAGCCTTTTGTTTGTTCTAGGTTTTGTGGGTATTTGGGGAGCAGGTCTTAAACAAGTTATTTTAGGATTAATTCTCGTCCAATGGGTTTATTACGCAAGAGTCATACGAGGAATGGTCCTAAGTCTGAAAGAACAGAACTATATTACTGCAGCTAAAATAAGTGGTTCTTCTTCATGGACCATTATGAAGAAGCATATCATTCCCAATGTTCTTCCACCGCTAGCGGTAATGGGCACATTAGAAATGGGTTGGGCTATTATGAATTTGTCTTCTATGTCATTTTTAGGTCTAGGTGTACAACCCCCTATCCCAGAATGGGGAGCGATGATTCATGAAGGAAAGTCATATATCAGAACGAATCCAGCATTAATGCTTTATCCGGGTTTAATGATTATGCTAGTCGTTATCACCTTTAATCTATTAGGGGAAGCACTTTCAGAACGCTTTGGGGTTAAGCGCCGTTAATGAAAGAGGACTGATAAAGAATGAGTTTGAAAAAAACAAATATTTTAAATGTCAGAGGCTTACATGTTGAAGTGAAAACCAATGAAGGTTTTTCCACACTTGTTCAAGATATTCATTTTGGATTGAAAAAAGGGCAGATTCTAGGTCTCGTTGGCGAAAGCGGTAGTGGCAAAACGGTTACAAGTATGTCGATCTTACAGTTACATGATCGAAGAAATATGAACATCCAAGGAAGCATTACACTAGAAGGCAGGGAATTGAACGGTTTAGATAACAAGGAAATGCGGAAAATTCGTGGGAAGGATATTGCCTTTATTATGCAAAATCCGATGAATGCCTTTACACCCGTTTTCACGATTGGCCATCAATTTATTGAAACGATCAGAGCTCACACCTTATTAACAAGAAAGCAAGCAAAGGAGCTTGCGACAGATGTGATGCAAAGTGTAAACTTGCCAGATCCTCATAAATTATTAAAAAATTATCCTTTTCAATTAAGTGGAGGGATGCTGCAACGAGTCATGATTGCTATGGCTGCCTGCTTACATCCCTCCGTTATTATTGCGGATGAGCCAACGACAGCACTTGACCTTCATAACCAATTAATCGTCCTTCGTCTATTAGATAAAATTCGGTCCGAATATGGAACATCCATTTTACTCATTTCTCATGATCTTGGAGTCATTTCAGAAGTAGCAGATGATGTCATCGTCATGCAACATGGAAGCATTGTAGAAACGGCAAATGTGTTTGATTTATTTGATCATCCACAACATGAGTATACAAAGAAGCTGTTAAAGACACGGCCAACCTTATATTCTGAAAAACAACCTTATACTTATATGTTTTGATAGATGAAATGAATTTTTCAAGGGGAGATACCAGTGAGTTTATTACAGGTAAAGCAAGTCAATCATACCTATCATTCTAAAAAGCTGTTTAAATGGAAAGATCAATCAAATATGGTTCTTCATGATATTTCCTTTGCTATCGAAGAAGGAACATGTTTAGGCTTAATTGGTACAAGCGGAGCTGGTAAAAGCACCTTAGGGAAAGTGATTCTTGGCATCGAACGTCCACAGCAAGGACAGGTTTTGTTTCAAGGAAACGATATTTATCATACAGATAAAGCTACCCAACGAAAGATACGCCGAGATCTACAAGTTGTATTTCAGGACTCATATTCAGCTGTCAACCCTCGGATGACAGCTGAACGTATTATAAGCGAACCATTAGAAAATTATGAAAAACTAACCATAGCCGAACAAAAAAGGAAGGTCAGTTATCTATTAGAACGAGTGGGTTTAAGTGACAAAGATCTAAAAAAATATCCACATCAATTTAGCGGTGGCCAATTACAAAGGATTAACATTGCTAGAGCAATCGCTTTAAAACCGAAGTTAATCGTCCTAGACGAATCGGTAAGTAGTTTAGATATGGTTACACAAAGCTTAATTTTAGATTTATTAAGAGAATTAAAAGAAGATTTTGGTTTATCTTATCTATTCATTACTCATGATATTAAAGCAGCTTTTACACTCTCTGATACCTTGGGTGTACTAGAAAAAGGGGAACTAATTGAGTTTTACGATTCAAAAGATCAGTTTTTTTCTTCGCGACACCCTGTCGTTTTACAGATGAGAGAATCCATTCTTGCTGAGCATCCACGTTTTCGGTCAGTTCCGACAAGGGTGAAAATGGGTTAGGACCATGAGATTAGACCTTCTATGATTGGGATGCTTGAATAGGTAAAAAATTCGGTTCCTAATCCCCGGCGCTTTAAAGCACTGTGGGCAGGAACCTTTTTCGAATGAAACAGATATAACTCGATGAAGTAGGGAGGTTGCGATTTAGCAGTCTTCCTATTTTTTTGAAAACAATTTACTTCGATTTAAGATGTAATTTAAGTGTGATTGTTAATTTTGGGGTGGCCAACCGTTCATCAAGTGTATAAAAGCGCGCCGCTGAATTCACTGAACTTTTCACAAAAGGCAATTGAAGTACGCAATCAGAAGGAAAGCCCATCCTTTTCCGTACATAGGACGGACCAATGTTAGACTACTAAAAACTGAAAGCATGTGGTAGTCTTAAAGAAAAATGAAGATTATTCATATGAGAAGGTGAATAAGTGGACCATATTGATATTCAAATCCTCACGATTCTGCAAGAGGACGGAAGAAAAAGCATTAGCGATTTATCAAAAGAGTTATCTCTTAGTCGTCCAAGTGTGTCTGAACGTTTTACGAGGCTGGTTGAGCGCGGTGTGATTGAAAAAATTAGTGCAACAGTGAATCTGTCCTCCTTAGGGCGTGAAGTCATTCTGTTTATCCAGGTGAGTGAAGTTAATCTATCCTTTGTGAAATTTGAAGAAATTATAAAAGAACACCCTGATATTATCGAATGTTATTGTTTAACAGGTCAAGTAAACTATTTACTGAAAGCGGCTGTACGGGACATGGCTCATTTAAGTAAATTGATCGAGGAATTCTCAACATATGGAAGAATTAATTCATCTATTGTTGTAAAAACGCCAGTTAAAGATAAGATTGTACAACCGATTCTTTAGTTTACAGCATGCTGCCTAGTAACGAACTATGCAGCATGCTTTTTTGTGCTTTACAAACTGAAGGGATTCGAGACAGAACAAATAAAAAATGCAGGCGTTGAGCAGATATTTCATTCATTTTTCCATATAAAAGCCGGTTGAATTTTCCTAAACTTAAAGTAAGAATATTAAAACGTTTGTAAGGAGACGATTGAATGAATAAGTTTATGAACTTAGTATTTGGCTGCTTTCTAACGAGCATAGGTGTCATTCTTCTAGGTCATGCAGAGATTGTTACAGGAGGAACAGCAGGGTTAGCGTTAAGTTTTTCCCTTGTCCTTAATCTTCCGTTCTATTTGTTGTTTTTTCTTATTAATATCCCTTTTTACATTTTTTCGGTGCTTCGAATGGGTTGGAGTTTTACGATATCGACGATTCTATCTGTCTCGATGCTGTCTTTTATGACATTTTTAGGTTCGTGGTTGCCGGAATTAACGTTAAATCCGATAGCTGCTGGATTAATTGGAAGTATGGTCATTGGATTTGGATTATCGACTTTATTTCTAAATGGATCCTCTTTAGGTGGAGCCAATATTCTCGCCTTATATTTTCAGAAGAAGTTTAATTGGGATCCTGGGAAAGTTAACTTTATCTTTGATTTTTTAGTCGTTCTTTCAGGTTTTTATTATCTTGGTTTATTAAACGGTCTTTATTCGATCGTATCGATTGCCATTTACTCATCCATCATTAGTTATTTTAAAAATCAGATCAAGGAGCGGAATGTTCAGAAAGAAAGTAAAGGTCTTACTTTGAGTGCTAATTAAAAGTGCGTAAAATAACTACTTTTATAAGTCCGCTAGCATGAAGCACAAGGCTTCAACTTCATTGTAACAAGTCCTCGCGTATAATATAGTTTCACAATGAATGTGTCTGCAATTAACGCCCCAATAAACATTTTAAACTTAAGTGACTCTCCCCAGTGGCTTTAGCGATGGGGGGCAGGCACCTTTTTTCGTGATTGCTCATTTGTGAAAAGAGTTTTTGAGAGAGATTTATGGTTAGGGTTACCCTATCATTTCCAACAAAAACCAGTTAAAATAAGGCTAAGTGGAAAGGTTATTGACGAATGAGTCTGATTTTGCTAACGGTGCTTGCATTTACACAGATAGCGGAAGTGCAGTTCGTACATTCCGTGAGGATATTGATGCAGGTATGCTAGGGGTTAACTTAGGGGTTCCGGCTCCGATGGCATTCTTCCCGTTTTCTGGTTACAAAAAATCATTCTACGGTGATTTACATGCTAATGGGACAGATGGTGTTGAATTCTATACTCGTAAAAAAATGCTAACGGCTCGTTGGTAATAAAAATGGAGGTGCTGGATGATATCTTAGCACCTCCAATCTTGTTTATAAACACGGAGTGATCACTTGAGTACTCGTATTCCGAACAAAGAAAAATATCTATTTTTAGTTGTTTCATTTGCGATATGGTTTCCGCATTTTATATATCTTCCCATACTGTCACCGTATATGGAAGTAATGGGGGGAACCTATACATTTATAGGATTGGTCTTAGGTAGTTACGGTCTTATGCAATTTTTATTTCGAATGCCAATCGGAATCACTTCTGATCTTTTGAAGCTAAGAAAGCCTTTTATTATATGTGGATTGGTAATAGGTGCACTTAGTTGTTTTCTTTATGCCTTTACTGATAGTTTAGGGTGGATTCTAGTTGCTCGCTCTTTAGCAGGAATTGCAGCAGCAACTTGGGTAGTATTTGCTGTAGTATATTCAAGTTATTTTTCCGATAGGGAAGTACATCGAGCAATGAGTAGCATTTCCTTTGTTGTCGTGTTGGCGCAATTGTTAGGAATGATGTTTAGTGGTTTTCTTGTCAATGCATGGGGATGGCAGACTCCTTTTTGGATTGGTGGATTTGTTAGTCTTACTGGTGCAGTGCTTGCATTCTTTATTTATGAGCCGAAATCAGCTGTACCTAAAACACCTGTAAATCTTCGGGATCTCACATCTGTGATAAGAGAACCGCAGCTTCTAAAAATTGCTTTATTATCCATTTTGGCTCACAGCATCATTTTCACAACGACATTTGGCTTCATTCCAACATATGTAACAAGTATTGGCTTTGAAGCCAGTGACATCAGTTTAATTGTGTTTGCTTTCATGATTCCTCATGCCATAGCCACACTTTTTATGGGGAAAATGATCGTGCCGCGTTTAGGAAACTGGCGATCTTTAAAGTATGGGTTTTTAATGGCAGCCCTATTTACCTTGCTAACACCTCTTGTTGAATCGAAGTGGTTATTGCTTTCTGTCCAGGGATTTAGCGGTTTTGCTCTAGGTGTGTTGTTTCCTTTGCTTTTAGGAATGTCCATTGAATCGATTTCACATGAGAAAAGGGCAACGGCAATGGGCGTTTATCAAGCCTTATATGCAATTGGCATGTTTGTTGGGCCTTTGGTGGCAGGTATGTTAAATTCGAGCTTTGGACTTGCAGCTGGGTTTTACTTTACTGGCCTGCTAGGCTTAACTGCTTGTGTCTTAATTGTCTTATGGGAGAAAAAGAAATCGAATAAAGAGTTTAAAAGATATTCGTTGAGCAGTTAAATGTGGATGAGAAAAGGTTCTGTTCAAAAATTAGTTATTCTAGATAGAGAAAGAATGGTTGGGATAGGTGTTACAACCACAATGTAATAGTAGTGAGGTAAAAGCCTTTTGGATGTGAAAGGCTTTTTTTGTTATTTAGGCGGTTTAAAAGGACACTAGGTACGTTATTTGAAGAAGATCTATTTAGCTCCTAACTCATTTGGACACCTACTTCTCAAAATATTAAAATAGAGATAGTTAAAAGGAGAAATAAATATGGAAACATTACAGGATATTAAGCAACAGTCATATTTGAAGCACCTATCCAAAAAGTATGGGATACCGTATTAACTTCTAATGGTATCGCATCATGGTTTAGCCAAATGATTTTGAACCAAAAGTTGGACATTAATTCCATGTAGAATTTCCATTTGGTCCATGCCGATGCAAAGTATTAGAAGTGGATGAACCGAACAAATTTCATTTTCATGGGATACAGACGGATGGATAGTTTCTTTACTACTAAAAGACTTGGGTAAAAAAACAGAGTTTAGGCTTATACATGGTGGCTGGAAACCTCCAGATACAGTTCTCCGTATTTCATTACAACGCATGGCTATCATGCTTTTGTGGAATATTGGAATTCAAAGTTATAAGTAATTATAATGAATGGGATATCAAATAGGAGAATGCAGGCTATTAAAGTGGAAACAGGAGGACAAAGTCTATGCAAGTGAAACTGGAACACATATTAGATGGAATAGAGATGCAATCAGAGGAGAGTCATGCTTATCTTAATCTTGAAACAGGGGAAATCGTTTATGTCTCACGTGAGGCATTAGTAATTGCGGAAGATGGCGAGGAATTTGAACATTTACTTGAATGGCAGCAAGATGAAGTGAAGCAAGCGTATGACATAGTCGAAAGCACTGGAAAGTATGTCTCGCTCCCTACTAGCTTTGATATAGATGAGTATGACATGATGGAGAGATTTTGTTATAGCCTTTCTGATCATAAAAAACAAGACATATTACTACATTCTATCAAGGGAAAGGGAGCATTTCGGCGATTTAAGGATCATGTCAATCGGTTAGGAATGAAGGAACAATGGTATGATTACCGTGATCAAAAGTATAAAGAAATAGCTAAGGAGTTTTGTCAGAGCAAAAATATTGACTATATAGAGTAAGGTATGGAATCACGGGAGAACTGGAGGCCACTGGGAAAAGTCCCTTTTAGTAGATTCGGGGAAGTGCAATGGCTCGATACGTTGCGCGCCTGCTAGGAGAAACCCCACTTATAGAGGCTTAAAAGAAGGAAACGGTTCCGTTCTTTGGATAGAGGGCACTAAAAAAGTAAAGTACCTTTTTCAGTGCCCTCGGAGAACGGTGCTTTTTTATTCCCCTAATACCCCAAACCCTTTATCCAACCATGAACCCCATTGCGTTTTGTCCGCATAAGCTCTTCGTTTTTCGTATGTAAACAATCTGAAAATAGTCCCATAATAATACTGGAAGAACGTTGTTCGTATGCGGCGCTTTTTATATTGAAACACTGTTAACTTAAGAGCCTTTTTAATAAGGTCATCAAAGGAATCAATTGAAAAATTGTTATGAAACTTGGCTGAGCGAAACGCAATTTGTGTTTGATTCCATAACTTACATATTTCTGTTGCGCGATTAAAGAAAGGTTTAACGGTTTTTACAAATACTTGAGGGACATAGGTAGGAGTATACGATTCATCTAAATCATCGAGATTGATTTGATCCAATGTTTCCTTACGTAGGTTTTTATTAGTTAAGGTTTTCGTTTTAAATAAATGAGTTTCTTGTTCATCTTTGACCAGTTCATCCGTTGAGTAGACAGGCTTTTCATCATATTCACATTCAGTCGATTGACTGGGCTTGCTTTTGTCAAAGCGGTGAAATACGTAGACACTGTGGGAATAACCACCTTTTGCTCGTTTCGTCCGATAGTTGGAGAGGATCCCTAAAGACCTTGCTTTACGAAGCATGCGCTCAAAGGTCGAACGCGAGATGCCACCTTTTGTCTGCTGACAAGCTTGAACGAGCTTACAGATCCGAGCGTTGCAAACGCCAATAACCTTCACACTAAAACGAGTCAGCTGAATGAACGCGATTCGTTCTCCTTTCGTAAAATGATGGCCATGAATATCCAATGCAGCAGCTACCGACTCGTTAAACTCCTTCACGGTTTTAAATTCACTTAAATGGGCAAACTGTTCAATTCTTCCTGACTTCATTCAACATTCCCCCTTAGGTTATGGTTCCTTCAGTTTGTATATATAAGGGTGGAGGAAAAATGTATGGGTAGGAGGGGAATTTTTTTAAAAGATATGAGGAACAGTGGGCTCATCATAAATATGTTTTGTCCCTTTACAAACAGAAACACCTAAATGGAATTGGATCTAATCCCCCGTTTCCTTACGTAGATCTTTATTATTTATGGTTTAAGTTTAATATAATAGTTTCCTGTACTTTTTTTACGGGTTTAACCGTTGAGAGAGAAGGTTTTCATGACATTCACGTTCATTCAATTGACGGGGCTTTCTTCTGTCAAAAATGACCGCCTTTTTACTAATATTGTTATTGAGCCAAAAGCTTTAACTCAACAACTAATCATTGATACGTAATATTACGCAAAAGCATTAAAGTCAAGTAATCATAGTAAAACGAAAAAATAAATATCGACAAGCTTTAACAGATCGCAACTAAGCATCGGAGGTCAGGAACCTTTTCTACATCTAAGTAGGCAGATTTAAAAAAATTCTATGATATGAAAATAATTTTCTAAGATTATAACTGTTGCTACAACATTTCTAACACACTCATTTATCAATCAACCTTGTAATAAATACACCTATTTCTGACAAATTAAAATATTTTAAAAATATTGACATTAATATTTGTTCAAAGGTATATTTTACATAGTGAAATTGTTTTTTCAGTATGTGAACAGGGGTGAGGCTTTGAACTATAAAAATAAAAGTGTAGAAAAAGCGTTCGAAATCATTGAAGCTCTCAGTGTTTCACCATTAACACCTTCTGATTTATCTAGTCATCTTGGGATTAACCGAAGCACACTACATAGATTTTTGCAGAACTTAGAAGATCTTGAATATGTTGAAAAACTTCCGGATCATCGGATTAGACTATCCCATCGATTTATTCGTATAGGTCTGCAAGCGCAAACGCATTTTAATTTTTTAACTATTGCAAAGCCGATTATGAAAGCGTTTGCTGAAGAAATAGGAGAAAGTGTCTTAATCGCTTCTTTTAATGGGTATAAAGTGACCTATTTAGAAAAAGAAGAAAGCTCGCAAACGGTAAGAATTGTCGTAGATGCGGGTAGCCAATCACCACCATATACCGTAGCTTCAGGGAAATTGTTTTTGTCAGAACTATCCGAGAAAGATTTAAATTTATTTTTCAAGCGAACTCAACTTAAATCATATACGAAAAATACAATAACTGATGAAGATGAGCTAAGAAAAGAGTTAAAAAAGATTAAAGAGCAAGAAGTTGCGATCGATGATGAGGAGTATGAGTTAGGATTAAAAGGATTTGCTAGCCCAATCCGTGATGTAAGTGGAAGTACGATTGGTGCTTTATGTGTAGCTGGTGTTTCCATTCGCTTCGATAAAAGGAAAACGTTAGAAACGATTGAGCTATTGAAACAGTATTCGAGAGAAATATCTTTTCAGTTAGGTTATCAAGGGTACCACACTACTATTAGTGGTGATCAAAAATAAAAACAAACTTTAAAAGGGGGAAGTGAAATGAAGAAAGTTTTAACGATGTTTTCAATGGTAGCGCTTTCGCTATCGTTAGTTGCGTGTGGTGGAAGTAATGAAACAGGAGGAGATCGTTCACAAGACGCAGGTTCTAATGGAGATGCCGAAAAGAAAAGCTATGATCTTAACATGTCTGTTACGGTCGGTAATTCATCGACTTGGTTTATTGCGGCTGAACAATTAGCGGAAGATGTGGCAGCGGCTACGGATGGACGTATTCAAATTTCAGTATTTCCGAATGAGCAATTATCTGGCGGAGACAGTGGCGCAGGGGTTGAGCAAGTAATGAATGGAACGACGGACATGTCTTATCACTCTACTATTATTTACTCTATTATGGATGAAAGATTAGGAGTATTAAGTGCACCGTTCTTATTCGCTGACCTTGAAGACACTGATGTTGCTTTAGCTGGTGAAGGCGGAGAAGCGATTAAAGATATTATTCGTGAAAATGGTGTAGAAACTTTAGGTTTTGGTCAAAATGGTTTCCGTCAATTGACGAACAGTAAACAACCAGTTCAGGGACCAGAAGATCTTCAAAACTTAAAAGTAAGAATTCCGGGAATTAGCATGTACACAGATTTATGGAGAGAATTTGGAGCAGACCCAACAACAATGACATTCTCTGAGGTATTTACAGCACTACAACAAGGAACAATTGATGGTCAAGAAAACCCCATTGATGTGATTCATTCTTCCCAGTTAGCAGAAGTTCAAAAGTATATTACGATGTGGAACTACTCTTATGATCCTTTAATCTTAGGGATCAATAAAGATCTATTTGACTCTATGAGTGCAGAAGATCAAGAGATTTTAAGAAATGCAGCGGCCGATGCTAATGCGTATCAAATTCAAATGGCACGTGATAAAGAAGCTGAACAAATTGCAGAATTAAAAGAAGCAGGAATGGAATTCTATGAGCCTACTGATGCAGAGTTAGAAGCTTTCCGTCAAGCGATTGAACCTATTTATGAAAAATACGAAAACGTTTGGGGAGCAGACTTATTAAATTCATTTCGTTAAAAAGTAAGTAAGATAATGGTGACTCATTGTAGGGTGACAGGCACCTGGATCTGATGAGTCACCTTTTTTAAAAAAGTTCCCATACCCAGACAAATTTGAAGGGAGTGTCCAGAAATGAGCCGTATCCTTTCCTTTGTAGAATATACATTGGTTGTATTTGCTTTAGGTACGATGTCCGTCATCACATTTGCGAATGTACTATCACGTTACTTTCTAAATTCCTCCATTTCATTTACAGAAGAGATCACTGTAAATTTATTTGTGCTTTTAACCTTTGTTGGTGCTTCTATAGGGGTAAAACGTGGTGCTCATTTAGGATTCAGTTTAATTTTTGATACAGTACAAGGAATTTTGAAACACTTTATGACGATCCTCGTTGCATTCATCATGATCTTATTTTTTAGCGCAGTAGTTTATTTCGGTTACGATATGGTCATGTCTCAAATCGCAAGAAATCGGATGACTCCTGCATTAGGCTGGCCACAGTGGATCTTTACATCGATGATGCCGCTTGGCGCAATGCTATGTATTATTCGAATTATTGAAACGACAATCCTATCATTTAAGAAAGAAGCTCAAAAAGGAGAGGGGGACACTACTACATGACAGCCATTTTATTATTCGGTTTATTTTTCTTACTCGTGTTCCTCAATGTTCCAGTTGCGATTTCACTTGGCTTAGCTTCGATTACTATTTTGTTTTTAGATAATGGAATGAATTCACTAGGTTTATTGCCAAGTGTCATGTATGCAACGATCTCTTCTTTTACATTATTAGCCATTCCTTTTTTCATCTTAGCGGGAGTCATTATGGAATATGCAGGGATTTCAAAACGTTTAATTGACTTTGCCAACGTTTGTGTTGGTCATAGAAAAAATGGAATCGTGTTAGTTACTGTTATAACTGCCTTGTTCTTTGCTGCGATTTCAGGGTCAGGGCCTGCAACAGTGGCTGCGATTGGAGCGATCTTAATTCCAGCCTTAGTAAAAAATGGCTACCCCAAAAATGTAGCTGCTGGACTAATTGCTAGTTCTGGGTCCATTGGTATTATCATTCCACCGAGTATTGCCTTTATCGTCTTTGCGGTTGTCGCAAACGACCTTGTACCCATTACAATTAGTCGCCTCTTTATTGCTGGTATTATTCCAGGACTTCTTCTAGCGGTCGCATTAGTGGTTGCGGCAATGTTTGTAAAAAAAACAAATGTATCTTCGGATTTTAAATCAGCTGATTCAGAAGTAGCTGCTACGCTCAACGTAGGAAAGATAAGCTCAGGAAAAGAAATTGCTTCTGCCTTTTACAAAGCGATTTGGGGCTTACTCATCCCGATCATTATTTTAGGTGGAATTTACGGTGGGATATTTACACCAACAGAAGCTGCGGCAGTAGCCGTGTTCTACGCACTTATGGTTGGTCTCTTTATTTATCGCGATTTAAAACCAAAACATTTACCGAATATACTTATTGACGCTTCCGTGCAAACAGCTGTTGTTATGCTTATTGTCGGTGCGGCTTCGATCTTTTCCTACATTATAACAACAAAGCGTATTGCTCAAACGATTTCAGAAGCGATGTTAGCGATCACAGAAAATAAAATTTTAATTCTCTTAATGGTTACAATCATTTTACTTATTATTGGAGCATTTATTGATGCGATTTCAGCTTTCTATTTACTCGTTCCTATTTTATTACCAATCATGCTCCATATTGGAGTTGACCCTACCACATTTGGGGTGTTCATGACCGTAAACTTAGCGATCGGTTTATTTACCCCACCAGTTGGATTGAATTTATATGTGGCGAGTGGAATAGCGAGGATACCGCTCAAAGATATTACGAGAGGAACGATCCCATTTTTGATCGCTTCTATCATCGTTCTATTACTTATTACGTATATACCTGCACTATCGAATTGGTTACCAGATTTACTAGGGATGTAATAACCATTTATATAACACACACTGAAGGGAGTTTTCATTTTGAAAAGATTAGAAAATAGAGTATCGATTGTAACAGGAGCGGCCAGAGGTATTGGTGCAGCAGCAGCGAAAGCTTTAGCGAGAGAAGGATCTCATGTCGTATTAGTAGACGTACTAGAATGTAAAACAACAAAGCAAGAAATAAACGAATTGAACCCTGAAGTTGAAGTCTTGATTCATAATATTGATATTAAAGAGAGAGCCCTCGTTGAAGGTGTAGTGAATGAAACGGCAGAGCATTTTGGCAGACTTGATGTTGTCGTTAACAATGCAGGAACGTGCTCGCGACTTGATTTGGAACATATGACAGATGACATGTGGTTTAGAGATATTGATACGAATTTGCGAGGAGCATTCTTGTTTACTCAATCCGCAATCTATCCTCATATGAAAAAGCAAGGCTCAGGAAAAATCATTAACATTAGCTCAATCTCGGGAATTATGGGTGGTCCGATTTCAGGTGTCAAAGCAGAAAATGGCGAGAGTGGGCGTTCGGGCCCTGCATATGCAGCTTCTAAAGGTGGCGTTATTGCTTTAACGAAATGGGTTGCCAAAGAAGTAGGAGAGTTAGGCATTTGCTGTAACAGTATCGCTCCTGGTCCGATTGAAACAGCAATTACAAAAGGAATGAATTATAAATTAGAGCAACCGATTCAAAGAATGGGGGAACCAGAAGATATCGCCGAAGCCGTCGTTTACTTAGCTTCTCCTGGAGCTGATTACGTAACTGGGCAGGTATTAAAAGTTTGTGGAGGTTCTGCGATCGGTTAATCAGTTAGTTACTAATGGATTGAACTTATTTTGCGCAAACACTCCTACTTTAGGTGAAGACCCATCCATGGAACATAAGTAGGGGGGCACGAGTGCAACACTTATGAAATCTATTAATAGGAGAGGATGAGAGGATGGCTCGAACAAATCATTCCTATTCTACTGAAGTAGGGAAAGTCATTTTTGGCTCGTTAACAGCCGGAACAGACTTGATCGAAGGCATATTAGCTGAATGTAAAAAACAACAGATTCATTCAGGTATGGTCACTTGTATTGGCTCTCTAAAAGAAGTTGGATATGTTCTTTTTAAAACGGAAAATAATTACCCTACAGGTTATGGTAACCAAATTATGATTAAAAACCCAGTTGAACTAATGAACTGTACGGGGTTCATTTGTGAAGATGAAAACGGTCAATTGGACCTTCACCTTCATGGTTTAGTTACGGAAGAGGATGGGAAAATAAGTGGTGGTCATTTTCTAAAAGGATTAAATCCTACACTTATAACGATTGAATTTACGATCATTTGCGGAAATGAAATTAAAGCAATGCGTGAGTACGATGAAGAACTAACATTTAAAGTGATTAATTTTAACAAATAGCTAATAGGGGGTTGTCGATATGGAAACACTTGGTGCTTTAGCAAGGAAAACATTAGTTCGACATAGTGAAAAACCAGCTATTAAAGACTCGCGTGGAATGATTACATTTAATCAACTTAAAAGAAATGCTTGTCAACTCGCTCATGCGTTATTAAATGAAGTTTTAACGAAAGGTGACCGCGTTGCGATCCTCATGTCCAACCGACGTGAACATATTGAACTAGATATTGCGATTGCCTTAACTGGATTAATTAAAGTACCAATCAATTACCGTCTTCATCCAAAGGAATTTGATTACGTTGTAGACAACTCTGGAGCATCTCTATTAATTGGAGAAGCGAATTTACTAGAAAATGTAAGTTTATCCATACACAAAATCGATATCGATACAGAATATGAACTTTTTTTAAGCGGTCATTCTAGCGATTTCCCTGATGTAGAAGTGAATGAAGATGATGTGTACGCACTTATGTACACATCAGGAACGACGGGGAAACCAAAAGGTGGAATGCTCACACATCGAAATATAATCTCAAGTGCACTCTCACTTAATATGGTTTGTAATATTACGCATGGCGATGTCATTGGACACGTAGCTCCACTCACACATGGTAGTAACTTTTTATCACAATGTGCATTATTTTTTGGTTTGAAACAAGTGATCTTCAACAAGTTCGACCCAAAAGAATTTATGGATGACCTTGAAAAAGAACATATTTCCATTATCTTTTTAGTACCAACACTCGTTAATTTAATGATACATGAAGAAAACTTTGACCCAAATAAGTTGCGTCATATTAAGTCGATCAACATGGCAGGTTCACCGATTGCGGTAGAAAAGTTAAATAAAGCTTTATCGCTACTAGGACCGAAGCTCGCTGAAACGTACGGTTTAGTAGAAGCACCAATGACGATTACGATGATGCCAAAAGAAGAGCTTGCGAGTAAACCAGACTCATGTGGGGCAATCGGACCCTTTGTTGAAGTTCGGATTGTCGATACTAATGGAAACGAAGTTCCTTATGGAGAAATTGGTGAAGTGACGTGTAAAGGCTCTCTCGTGATGAAAGGGTACTGGAACAATGAAAAGGCAACAAATGAATCAATGAAAGATGGTTGGTTCCATACAGGTGATTTAGGCAAGATCGATGAAAAAGGCTATTTACGTTTAGTCGACCGAGCAAAAGATATGATCATTACAGGTGGCTTAAATGTATATCCTCGTGAAGTAGAAGAAGTATTAAATCAACATCCAGAAGTTAAAGAAACATGTGTTTTTGGGGTACCTGACGATAAATGGGGAGAAAGCATTTATGCTCATGTCGTATTAAGAGATGATACGAACAATCTGAATGTTGATGAGCTGATCGAGTTATGTAAAAGGAATCTAGCAAGCTATAAAAAGCCTCGAAAGATTGAAATAGTCAAAGAATTACCGAAAAATAGTTACGGTAAAATAGTACGAAGAGCATTACGTGACCAATATCAATTAAAGGGGGGAAATCGATGTCAACAGTATCTGTAATCGGAAGAGGAATTACGCCATTTGGAAGAAGTGATGAATCGATCAAATCAATGGTCGTTAAAGCTTGTCGAGAAGCGATAGTGCAGGCGGGGAAGCCTAAAATCGACGCAGTGTTCGTCGGCAATTTTGCAGCAGGACCGTTAGCAAGTCAAGAAATACTCGGCTCCATTATTGCAAATGAGCTTGGCTTAGGTAGTATTCCTGCAGTAAAGACAGAAGGAGCCTGTGCATCAGGAGGAATTGCATTTCGTCAAGCGTACCAACTCGTCAAAGCTGGTGAATACGATACGGTATTAGTGGCTGGTGTTGAAAAGATGACAGGGTTGGATACTGAAACGGTGACCCAAGCAATCAATTATGCAATGGATCATGAGTCGAATGAAGGGGCTTCAGGTTTAACGTTTCCAGGATTTTTCGGTGTATTAGCACATCGCTATATGCATGAATACGGGATGGAAAAAAAGCATCTTGCCATGGTTGCATTGAAAAATCGCCAGTATGCGATCAACAACCCCATTGCTCAATTTAAAAAAGAAACATCTCTTGAAGAAATTATGAATGCCAAGCCAATTACTGATCCATTAGGACTATTTGATTGCTCACCGATTTCAGACGGAGCTGCTGCCGTTGTCATCCAAAGAGGAGACGATGGTGTGCAAATTTTATCTTCAGGGCAAGCATCAGGTACACCACTCATGCAAGAAGTTGATCAACTTTTACATATTTCTGCTACTAATCAGGCGGCAAAAAAGGCGTATGAAGGGGCAGGACTTGGACCAGAGGATATTGATGTCGTTGAATTACATGATTGCTTCTCGATGACGGAAATGATTGCGATCGAAGAATTAGGTTTTTTTGAAAAAGGTAAAGGCTGGGAAGCTCTCGCACAAGGATTAACACAGCATGGAGGAAAAGTACCTGTCAATACGAGTGGTGGTTTGCTGTCAAAAGGCCATCCGATCGGGGCGACGGGTATCGCGCAGATTGTCCAAATTGTCGATCAACTAAATGGCAGAGCGTGTAACCAAGTAGAGGACGCGCGTATCGGTCTAGCGCAAAACTTAGGTGGGACAGGAGCGTATTCCCTCGTTCACATCTTCAGTAAAAAAGGGGTGTAACCAATGAATTTACCAGTAAAGAAATGCAAGCAATGCCAATCAATCTTGTATACAAGTAAATATCATTGCACAACTTGTTTCTCGGATGAATTAGAGCTAACAGAAATCGACGGAAAAGGAACGATTTATTCGTACACGAAAATTCATGCCGCACCGAAACAGTTTGCTGATCAAGCTCCTTATTATGTCATCCTTGTTCATTTAGATGAAGGGCTTAAAGTGACAGGCAGGTTCACAGGTGATAACGTACAAATCGATACACCAGTTGAGTTAGATGAAATCAAAGATCGAGCATACTTTTTTAATGCACAAAACAACAAATAATGGGGTGTCAGGCACCTTTAGATAGGTTGGGGTTAATATTAAATATATTAATTCTTTTATATCAGGAAATTTGCCCTTATTAATTATCCTTGTTGCCTTCATAACTTATTTTCTACCGTTTCATTTAGAAGTTGCTAGCTGGGTGCCGAGTTTACTACTCGGTTTAGTGATTTTCTTTACGGGATTATCGATGAATATCGAAGCGATTAAGAAGATGAAGTCAAAGCATCGTGTTTTAGGACTGGCTACCTTTTTAAAATGGACGATAACGGTCATGATTTCAGTCGTCCTAGCGCACCTCTTTTTTTCATCCCACCCAGAGGTTGCAGCAGGCGTTATTTTATCAGGAACTGTTCCTAATGCTACAGCGGCAACACTTTACACCTTTATAGCTGGTGGCAACACCTCATTGGTCATCGCTGCCTCCTTTTTAGATATTATGATTAGTCCGATTATCACTCCTTTAGCATTAATTGGGATAGATGGCGATAGCGTTACAATTTCTTTCTTTAATTTACTTCAATCTTTTGTTCTAATCGTCATCTTGCCAATCACAATTGGACTGATAATGCAGCGAAAGGTTCCGCAGCTAGTTGCAGAATCAGCTAATTATACGAAACTAGGATCATCAATCACGTTGTTGTTAATCATTCATACGATTATCGGTGATGCTAAAAGTACCATTTCGTCTGAGTTCATTCTGATCCCCATGATTACGGCCGTTGCTTTTTTACAAGTCGTTCTGCCTATGATCATCACTTATCTCATTTTACAGTTGAAGTCGATTCGAGTCGATGAAGGGGATATAAGAGCGATCGTCTTCCATGTTGGCTTATGTAATACGGCCTTGGCTGCCATATTAGCAATTGAATTTATTAGTGAAATCGCTGCTTTGCCCGCGATTATTAACATGGTAATAAATCTTTCGCTAGGTTCATTATTAGCGAACCATCTTTCTAGAAAAAGGATTTATTCAGAGGTGCTTGAAGCGTGATCGAATTCTACTTTAGTAGGAACAAAGTATTCTCCTTAAATCTAGGTAAATGACTAGTCTGAGGGAGCTTACTTATTTTACTTATAAAGTAACGAGTTTAGTTGAACGAGCATTTACCTTATACCTAAATAAATAGTTTAAAGTACGAGATTGTATCTATTGGTCCCACAACTGCATGAGAATGGAAAAATAAGAAAAGGAATTTAATGAAGAAACAGGTGTTAATCTCATTGTAGGAATAGAAGGAATGGGGAAGAAGAATACCGAAGAAGGGGGCAAGGCTCACAAGGCACTGCATCTGGTTTTTCCAGCTGAAAGTTGGCCAATCCCGTAGCTTTTAGCCTTACTGAACGGAAGAGGAGGATATACTATTTGCTGCCAACAAGGGTACATAGATTTTTTCAAAAAGCACATGTAGTAGCTTTCATGAAGCGTTACCATGATAATGTAGTGAGTCAACCAACGGATTCGATTCCGGCTCTTTCATTTTAATACGGTTGATATTATGACAGTACAACTTAAGTCTCAGGCTGAAATATGCTTGGAATTGATCAAAGATTTGTAATACATAGCGTATTCGTATTAAAGAAGCATTCGTTTTAGTAGTTAAAACAAATGCTTCTTTGTTATTTTACTATGTCTAAACAAACCATTTCATTTTTACCAAATTATACAAGTGAATGGCGATAAGTCTCTCTAAGGTGACAAGCTAACTGTATTCTTAGGACATCCTCATTATTATTTAATTCTAGTTTTAGTAAATCTTCAATCTTCTTGATTCGTTGATATAGTGTATTAATATGAATGTGAAGTTGATTGGCTGTTTTGGTAGCGGAACGATTGTTTTTAATGTATGTAAGTAGAGTTATTTCTAAATCCTTGCTTCGATCGTGATCAGACCAAAGTGGTGAGAAGACCTCGTTTATAAATTGTTCGATTTCCTCAAAAGATTGATTTAAAAAAAGTCTATTCAACCCAATATCTTCAAAGTGAAAAATTTCCATTCTATTTTGATTAGCTAGATATGACAGTACTTTATTGGCTTCAACGTAACATTTTTTGATGTTTTCTAATCCTTTATAAATGGTACTTATTCCTCCACGAAAAGGAGGGTTATCACTTTTTTTTCAATGTTCTTGGTTTTCATCCGGGGTGGACAATAATTATCTCAGGATTTGCTGCTTACGCATCAATTATCGCATTAGTGTGGGTAATTGAGCCTGTGAGTTATTATCCAGTACTGGGTGCTACTGGTACTTACCTGGCCTTTCTAACTGGAAATATCGGAAATATGTGTCTTCCTAGTGCATCAGTTGCCCAAAGTGTTGTTGGTGCGGAACCTGGGACAAGAAAAGGTGAGATTACGGCGTCGCTAGCTATAGCTACGGCCTCGTTAGTTAATATTATCATCCTTATCTTCGTTATTTTAGGTGGTTCCTATTTGATATCTCTTATGCCTGAATCCCTAGTCAATTCATTTCGATTTGTTCTTCCAGCCATATTTGGAGGAGTTATTGCGCAATTTGCTATTCAAAAACCGGTATGGGGAATCGTTGGAATAGCCTTTGGATTATTCGTCAATTTAGGACCTGTACCACGTCCTTTACAAACTTTTTTGTGTATCCTTGGAACAGTAGTGGTTTGTATGCTTTTGAATAAATTAAAAACACAGAAGGAAGTAGAATAATAATTAAATGTAAAAAAGGATTCCAGTGCTTCGCTCGTTACGTTGAGTTTGTTGATATTTGAACAAACCTTTAGAAATAAAAACAGCTTAGCGAAGTGACCTGAAACATTGATTTGATAATGGAGTGATTAAGTTTGAGTAAACAAAGAATTCTAGAATTAATTAAAAAGGATCAGTCCGAGTTTACTGATATGGCAAAACAGATTTGGGACCATCCTCAAGTCGCATATGAAGAAAAGTATGCTTCTAATTTACAAATATCTAAATTAGAAGAAGAGGGATTTAACATTTACTCACCTATTGGTGAAATGGATACAGCGTTTGTAGCTGAATATGGTACAGGAAAACCTATAATTGGGATATTAGGTGAATATGATGCATTACCAGGACTTTCTCAACAGGTAAGTGCAGTTCAGGAGGAAATTGTTTCAAATGGTCCAGGGCATGGGTGTGGACATAATTTACTGGGGACAGGGGGGGTAGAAGCCGTCATAGCTTTAAAGAAAGTAATGAAAGAGGAGGGGCTTAGTGGAACGATTCGTTATTATGGTTGTCCGGCAGAAGAGGTTCTCTCTGGAAAAACATTTATGGCTAGAGAAGGCGTTTTTAATGATTTAGACTGTGCTTTAACTTGGCATCCTGGCGACTCGAACATCGTAATGAATATGAGTATGCAAGCGATGGTTTCTGTTAAATTCCATTTTAAAGGTATTACAGCACATGCCGCCGCTGCACCTCATGCAGGAAGAAGTGCTCTTGATGGTGTAGAGCTTATGAATGTAGGAACTAACTATTTACGGGAACATGTTCCAGATGGTACTCGTTTTCATTACGTCATTACAAACGGTGGACTTGCACCCAATGTTGTTCCAGATGAAGCCGTTGTCTGGTATTACTTGAGAGGAGCTACCAAAGATGCAGTCGATCAACTATTTACAAGAGTCGAGAAAATTGCAAAAGGGGCAGCCATGATGACGGAAACAAATGTAGACTCTGAAATATTAGCATTTGCATATGAAACCCTTCCCAATGAACATTTAAATGAGCTAATGTATAAAAACATGCAAGAATCTACTGATCTGTTATTTACTGAGGATGAACAAGGTTTTGCAAAGCAATTAGTGAATTCCATTGAGAAGGCAGTCGGAAATGGAACTGGGTTGTTCGGTAGTACCGTTAATGAGCTACTTCCAACGAACGTTCAATATAAAAAGGAGTTAAATGGAAAATCCCTTAGCGGTTCAACCGATGTAGGGGATGTAAGTTGGATTACACCATTGGGCATGATTAGTACAACCTGTGCTCCTGTTGGTGTTGCACTTCATTCTTGGCAGGCGACTGCTTCATTTGGGTCATCAATTGGTTTTAAAGGGATGCATTTAGCGGCCCAAGTCATGTCACTAACGGCTTATGATTTATTGATCAATAAAGGAAATATTCTTGATAAGGCATTGGAAGAGTTCAAGAAAAGTACAAAAGAAAGACAATATGTAGCGGGGATCCCAGCAGAATTGGGACCAACTGGAAAAAGGAAAGAGAAAGTTAGATCACAGAGCAAAAAGTTCTGAAGCTTAGAGAAGGAATAACTCTTTAGTCTTTTCATCGTACTGGAAAATAAGTGATATTTAATAACATGGAAATAGTGATTGGACGAATTTATTAAGCGGGAAGTAGACCATATGTAGCGATATCTGAAAAAGTATCCTTTATCAGGTCTTTTATAGAAATAATAAGTCTAGTTTTCTCATTGAAAGACAGAGGATGTTAACATTCTCTGTCTATATTTGTTTAACAATAAGTGACCCGTTTTGGAACATTAGAAAGGATGAATGGCTTGTAATGGGAAATCTTAAATATTGTTGGAACAATTGCGTTTGCCATAGGTGGCGCTATCGTAGCGATGGAAGAAGAATACGATATTTTAGGAGTATAATGTTTTAGTTAGTCACAGCCTTTGCTGGAGGTGCGATTCGAAATCTTTTAATAGGTGTACCCATATCGGCTTTATGGGACCAAGGGCCATTATTTCTAACGGCTGTTAGTCTGATTATAGTTGTGTTTGCTTTTCCATTCCGTGCTTTGAAGCAGTGGAAAAGGTGGGGAACCTATACCGACGCCATTGGACTATCTGCCTTTGCTATACAAGGTGCTCCCTACGCTACCGAAATGAACCATCCAATAAGTGCCATTATCGTTGCCGCTCTTTTAACTGGAAGTGGTGGTGGAGTAATTCGCGATGTTCTTGCTGGAAGAAAACGATACTATTGCATGCAGATATTTATGGTTCTTGGGCAATTGCTAGCAGGCTTTTAATAGGAATAGGAATCGTAAATCAACAATGGGAATTTTATCTTTTATTTATTTTAGTTATCGTTCTTAGAATTCTAACTGTCATTATTATTGGAAGTTACCTAATCGTTCCGCTTATAATAATCAAGTATCTAAGTCATGAAACAAACATTTTCCACAACCGAATGTTCATGTCCTATTAGTCTGGAAAAGGGGCTCAAGACGTGAATAATCATAGCGTATAAACGGAAATGGTATTCCGGACAAAACTATAGGCGTCTTTTCCTTTCTTGAAATTTAAGTATCTTGGTCATTATATTGGTCAAGACCGGTCAGGCATTAGTGTTTGCTTTCGGAATATTTAGATTGGCTTAAACCCGGAATCTTATTTTACATTGATTGGTGGTAGTTTCACGAAATATTTTTGGCTGGCCTTTTTCTTGTTAGGATCTGCGAATTCGGTGGTTATTATCAAGGGCAATTAAATGAAAATACAGATAAATGAAAAAATATAGTAGGAAATCTACCAAGAATAAGGTAAGCTGTATATAAACCAGTTAAGATTTATTTATGAAACGGGAATCAATACGACCTTAACTGGTATACCACATACTACATACTATATATCTTAGTTTGAAGAAAGGGGGTGAACCTCTTTTGAAAAAAGTTTCTAAGTTTGTCTCATATACAGATCAGGTGTATCGGGAGTTAAAAGCCAATATACTTTTGGGAAAAATTTCAACAGGAGATTTTCTTCAAGAGAGATCGATTGCAGAATTATTAGGGGTTAGCAGAACTCCCGTTAGAGAAGCATTAAAACGATTAGAGTTTGAAGGGTGGCTTGAAACGATACCATGGAAAGGAGTCATCGTTAAGGAAATTGAAAAACAAGATGTGATTGAAGTTTTTCAATGTCGGCTAGCTAATGAGTTATTCATGATTAAACTTATTACACCGAACTTGACAGATGATCAGCTTAATGATTTGAAAAGCATATTTGACAATATGGAAGCCGCTTTAAGAGGGGGTAAAAGAGAAGAGTTTATTCATGAAGATAGAAGATTCCATATGTACTTAGCGCAGCTAACAAATAATTCAAGGTTGGTTCAGTTTTTGGATAATTTAAGTGATCAAATGCTTCGACTTGGAATCAGAGCTATTACTAAGGAATCGAGGGCGAATGAAACACTTGAAGAACATGAAAAACTGCTCAGTGCACTTCAAAAGCGTTCAGTACCAGAGGCCGTTGAAGCAATGGAACAACATATTTATCAAACTCAGGAAACCTTAATGAAAATGTTAGATTCGGTTATAACAAGAGAGGAGAATTAGTATGAAACAAGTTGATTTAAAGAATGAATATAGTTTTATCATTAATAATGAAGAGAAAAAGTTTGATGTCACTTCAGTTTATTGTATTGGATATTCAGGTTCTGACGTGAAGAAGGTGCAGGAACATATTGATGAGCTTGCGGAGTTAGGAATTCCGAAACCACCTGAAATCCCGATGTTATACCCTGTTAGAGTGACAAGTTTAAATCAAAAAGGAAATATGGAAATTCTCGGTACGATGACTTCGGGTGAGGCAGAAATAGTGCTGATTTTTGGTGATACAGAAGAAGAGATTTATGTTTCAGTTGGCAGTGACCATACAGATCGTGGTCTTGAGTCTGTTGATATTAATAAGTCAAAACAAATCTGTGATAAACCATTGGCTCAAGAAGCTTGGCCTCTCTCGAAATTGGAAGATAACTGGAATGAATTAAAATTAGCATCAAAGGTCTTAATTAATGGATCATGGGAGCCATACCAAGAGCAAAGTGTTACAGCTATCTTGCCATTGGAAAAGGTTTTAGATTACCTAAAAAATAAAAAATTAGACTTGAAAAACTCAGTCGTTTTTGCAGGTACAGTTCCACTATTAAATGGTTTTAAGTATGGAGACGGATACGAGGTTACCCTACTAGACCCACGAAAAGATCAGTCTATAACTTGTTCATATACAGTGAAAAATCTAGAGATTTGAGGTTGGAAAATGAAAATATCTTCTTATCAAATGGACATTATCCCTGGAAATCCCAAAAAGAATCGGGAGAAAGTCAAGGAATGGGTAGACAATATATGCAAAGAAGAAAGTCCTGACGTCATTGTATTACCTGAAATGTGGACAACTGGCTACACCTTACCAGAATTAAAAGAGATTGCGGATCGTGATGGAGAACCAACAACAAGATTTCTACAAAATCTAGCAAGAGAGAACGAGATTAATATAATTGGTGGTTCGTTTGCCAACATAAAAGATGATGAGGTTTATAATAGTGCAATTGCTATTAATAGAAAAGGTGAGATCCTCTACCGCTATGATAAAGTCCATCTAGTCCCTATGTTAGATGAACATTTATATCTAAAAGCAGGAACTCATAATCATATTTTTGAAATAGAGGGAATAAAAGCGGGGCTCATCATTTGTTATGATCTTAGGTTTCCTGAACTTTCTAGACAACTCGCTGTAGATGGGGCCGAAATTCTCTTTATTGTGGCTGAATGGCCAGAAGCAAGAAAGTACCATTGGAAACACTTACAAATTGCTAGAGCAATTGAGAATCAAGTTTTCGTCGTCTCGACTAATTGTGTTGGACAATACAATGGAGTTCAATACTGTGGGAATTCAATGATGATTGATCCTTTAGGTGAAATTATCAGTTGTGGAAACGAGGAAAATGAAGAAACGATTACTAAGGAGTTAGACTTACATTCGGTACCTGTAATTAGAGAAAAGGTACCTGTATTTAAAAGTCGAGTTCCTTCAGTATATAAAATTAATTAAAGAAAAGGGGTAAAGCAAATGAACAAGAAATTTATGACTTTGATTGGTTTGATGTTAGCGCTTTCTATTTTTCTAGTAGCATGTAGTGGGGGTTCTAACTCGGAACCGGCAGAAGCCGATGCTAACGATACAGAGGATGCAGCAACTGATGCAGAAGTAACATTGAAATTGGCGCATTCTGGTTCTGAAACACATCAATATCATATTGCGGCTGAAAAGTTTAAAGAAGAAATTGAAGCAAGCTCAAACGGTACGATTGCAGTAGAAATATACAGCGGTTCTGTTTTAGGTAACGAAGGAGAAGCTGTTGAGCAGGTTTTAGATGGTACTCTTGATTTAACAACTGTTTCTGCAGATAGTTCATTTGCTAATACAGTACCTGAAATGAACGTATTCGGTATTCCATATCTCTTTGAAGATCTAGATCATGTTTATGAAACATTAGATGGAGAAGTTGGAAAAGAGTTATTAGAACTATCGAATCAAAAAGGAATGAAGGCTTTAGGCTATTGGGAAGTTGGGCAACGACATGTAACAAACGATAAAGTTGAAGTTAAAACGCCTGCTGACATGAGTGGTTTAAATATCCGCGTACAACCAGCACCTGTATGGGAAGCGCATATGAGAGCAATAGGTGCAAGTCCTACACCTGTTGCATTTAATGAGCTATATTCTGCGCTTGACCAAGGTGTAGTTGATGGACAAGAGAATCCATTAAATACGATTTATGCTATGAAATTTTATGAAGTACAAAAATATGTTTCACTTACAGCACATACATTCTCACCTGCGATTGTCGTCATGAGTGAGAGAGCTTGGGGAGCACTAAGTGCAGAACAGCAACAACTTGTTGAAGACGCTGTACAAGCTGCGAAAACATATCAAAGAGAAACGTTAATGGAGAAAAATGATCAAATCCTTGCACATCTTGAAGAAAGTGGTGTAACAATCACAAGTGATATAGACTTTGATGCGTTTAGAGAAGCTACTAAAGAAGTCCGAGACGTGCTAAGTTCTCAAGTTCCAGCTGAACTTATCGAGAAGATCGAAAAATAAACAATAGGTAAATAAGTCTTTAAGCATTAGAAGGGCTGAAATAGACTACTGTACTAATGCAGTAGTCTATATTTATATAGATTTATTTCGGAGGGGTGAAAACGGTTTGAGAAAAATCGCTCATTATTTAAGTTACACGATAGAGTTAATTATTTTTGTTTGTATGACAATCACAGTTTTAACCACTTTTCTACAAGTATTTTATCGGTATGTCTTAAAGAACCCTCTGCCATGGTCCCAAGAGATATTGATGATCAGCTTTGTGTATTTAGTGTTATTTGGTGCAGCGCTAGCGGTGAAGAATAAAGAACATCTGAAAGTAGAAATATTTGATAAAGCACCTGAACTTGTTCAGAAAATATTTAAAGCAGCTGAATTTGTGATCATGCTTATTTTCATCGGAGTTTTTGTCTACTATGGTACATTATTGGTTATAGCCAATTTCACATCTGGTACAATCGTCGGATTCCTACCTATTAAAGTAGCTTATGTATATATGTCTATCCCTATCAGTGGTCTTTTTATGGCTTACTATTTAGTAAAAGGGGTGTTTAAATGATTTTATTAATACCTATATTATTTATATTATTTTTTCTTGGTATACCGATTGCCTATTCGTTAGGGTTTATTTCAATTGTTGGAGTCTATTTAACAGATCCTGAGATGCTCATGAATATCCCTCGAAGAATTTTCAGAGGAATAGATAATTTTTCTCTTGTTGCTGTACCGTTATTTATTTTAGCGGGTGAATTGATGACAAAGGGTGGAATTTCAACACGCTTGATTCGATTTGCGCAAACGCTAGTAGGTCATCTGCCTGCTGGTCTGGCCATGGTCGTTGTCGTTGCTAGTATGTTCTTTTCAGCTGTATCAGGTACAGCAATTGCAGCAGCTGCTGCAATTGGAGGAATGATGATTCCTGCCATGAAGAAGGAAGGGTATGATAGTCGCTTCTCTTCTAGCTTAGTAGCGACGTCAGGAACGATTGGTCCAATTATTCCCCCGAGTATTACGCTCGTGTTGTTTGGGGTTATGACCAGTACTTCAATTGGCGCATTATTTGTTGCTGGAGTTGTTCCAGGGTTATTAATGGGAATTGGTTTGATGATTTATTGTTACTACGTAGGAATTAAACATAACTACAAAGGGCGAGAAAAAAGAGCTAGTTTTAAAGAGATAGTAGTGGGGCTGAAGGATGCTGTCTTGGCGCTTATTATGCCAATCATTATTGTTGGTGGTATTTTATCAGGAGTTTTTACTCCAACAGAATCTGGCGTGATAGCGGTCGTCTATGCTCTCGTTATAGGATTATTTGTTTATAGAGAACTACATTTGAAGGATTTAGTCGCAATTGTCTTAAGTTCAGCTAAAACGACAGCAATTATCGTTTTCTTAATTGGAAATGCAGCGCTTTTTACATGGTTTCTATCGTTCCACCGGATTCCTGATCAATTGGCGTCAATGCTAGGGCCATTTGCTGAAAATAAAATATTACTGCTGTTCTTCATCAATGTCATTCTTTTAATAGCAGGAACATTTATTGATACGATTAGTGCGTTAACGATTTTTACACCATTGTTTTTGCCATTAGTATTAGCAGCAGACATCGATTTAATCCATTTCGGAATTATTTTGGCTGTTAATCTAACAATCGGAATGGTTTCGCCACCGCTTGGGGTCTGTTTATTCGTTACCGCAGCTATTGCGAAAATTAGAGTTCCGGAAATGTTTAAGTTCTTAGTCCCACAAATCGTGATTTTATTAGTTGTACTGATTATCATTACTTACATTCCTCAAATTACGCTCTTCCTGCCAGAGCTGTTAAATAATTTGATGAATTAGAAAGGAGTGGCGAAGAGTGAGCACGATTGATAATACTTTATATGATTTTCCTGGACGTGAAAATTACCCAGTATCAGAAACTGTTAATCTATCAGCCTTTGAATTAAAGCGATGGACGAAGGAAGTGCTGAGTTTGATTGGACTGTCAAACAAGCACGCCACAATCATGGCTGAAGTTCTCGTAGAATCTGATTTATTAGGTGTAGATACGCATGGCACCTATAAAATAGCATTGTGGGTCAAGCGTGCACTTAATAAAGGCACTAATCCGAAAGCGGAATTTCAAATCGTTCATGAAACACCAACGACAGCTGTTGTCGATGCCCAAGCAGGATACGGGCAAATCATGGGTTCTCTAGCGATGGATCTAGCGATGAAAAAGTCCAATTTATATGGCAGCGGCTTCGTGGTTGTTAGGAATTCAACATCGCTAACCGCTGCTAGATATTATGCCTTAAAAGCAGCAAAATCTGGAAAAATTGGAATGGTCCTCACCAATGCCGATCCTGTTTCAGCACCATTTGGTGGGAAAACTCCGATGCTTGGAACAAATCCTTGGTGTATTGCTGTTCCAGGTGAAGAATTTCCCATTGTTATGGATACAGCTACAACCGTCTCGAATTGGACAAAACTGGTTGTCTATTCGAATGCTGAAGAGTCAATTCCGGATGGGTGGGCTCTTAATGCGGATGGCCAACCAACCAATGACCCAAATGAAGCGATGAAAGGATCTGTGTTACCAGTAGGTGGCCATAAAGGATATATGTTTGGCTTATTTACTGATATTCTTACAGGTGTTCTAGGTGGGGGAGCTTTTTTGAATCAAGTTCTAAGCTATGGACATGTCGATCAACCAACGAGTACGAGTCATTTCATTGGTGCAATTAATGTGGATGGTTTTATGCCAGAGGAAGAATTTAAAAAGCGAATCAGTGAGATGGTAGGAAGCTTAAAGAATTCGGAAAAGGCTCCTGGGGTGGACGAAATTCGTATACCTGGAGAGCAAACGCATAAGATTTATCAAGAAAGAATGAGTAAGGGAATTCCAATAGAACCTAGAAGAATGCAAAATATGCTCGCTATTTCAAAAGAATTAAATGTAAAAGCGCCGCCAATTCGAAAAGCTTAGGAGGAAAAGCAATGAATCCTAAAGAGCTAAGAGAAAAAATTCGAAATGGTGAATTTAATGGACATACTTCAGGTGTCTGCAGCGATTATGTTCAAGCCAATTTAGCGATTGTGCCAAAAGAATATGCGTTTAACTTTCTTCTGTTTGCGAATCGAAATCCTAAATCTTGTCCAATCATTGATGTATTAGAAGCGGGAGAAATTGAATCAGTCCTTGCACCAAATTCGGATATTCGTTTCGATATTCCTCTTTACCATATTTATGAGAACGGGATATTAACAGAAAGGCTTCAAGATTTAAGTAACATATGGTAAGAAGATTTTGTTTCTTTCTTAATAGGATGTAGCTTCACATTTGAAAGTGAGTTATTAAAAGAGAATGTTCCTTTAAAACATATCCAACAAAAGAAAAACGTTGCTATGTATATTACTAGTTTACAAACTAAACAAGCTGGCCCATTTAGCGGTCCTGTCGTCACATCGATGCGACCAATCAAAAATGAATTGATTCAAAAGGCGATTGATGTGACAGCAAAATTTCCTAATATGCACGGTTCGCCGATCCATGTAGGAAATCCGGAAGAAATCGGAATAAAAGAAATTTCAAATCCAGATTTTGGTGAATATGTTGAAGTAGCAGAAGGAGAAACTCCTGTATTTGGGGCAT
This sequence comes from Halalkalibacter alkalisediminis, assembly GCF_028610705.1. Taxonomy (GTDB): domain Bacteria; phylum Bacillota; class Bacilli; order Bacillales; family Bacillaceae_D; genus Halalkalibacter; species Halalkalibacter alkalisediminis. Next base: position 7,794 of record NZ_JAQQWT010000008.1, on the reverse strand, counting down.
GTGGAGTAACTCCTCAATCAAGTTGCCATTCATTGGAAACTCCCATTTGTGATTACACATGCTCCTGGCCACATGTTTGTAACGGGTGTAACAAATGATGATTTTCTAAATAAACTCTAAGCACTTAAAGGAGTGATTACGTGAATTTATTGTTTTCTTCTTTTGAACTTGGAGGAATGACATTAAAGAATAGAATTGTGATGTCGCCGATGTGTCAATACAGTTGTGTAATGGAGGATGGAAAAGTAACCGATTGGCATAAGGTTCATTATGCTACAAGAGCAGTTGGACAGGTAGGTTTGATTATTGTTGAGGCAACATCTGTTACTCCTCAAGGAAGAATTTCGTTACAAGATTTAGGTATATGGGAAGAGGCGCATATAAGTGGGTTAAAGGAAATCGTTGATTTAGTCCATTTAAACGGGTCGAAAGTAGGCATTCAACTTTCACATGCGAAAAGAAAAGCTGATATTAATGGTCAAATCATAGCGCCTTCTCCGATTCCTTTTTTCGAGGGCCGAAAAGTACCTGTAGAAATGACGATAAAAGATATTCAAACAACAAGCAATAGGAGCATTTATAGACGGGGCACGAAGAGTGGCCGAAGCTGTATTTGATATGATCGAACTTCATGCTGCGCATGGCTACTTAATTAATGAATTTTTATCTTCGTTATCCAATGAAAGAGATGATGTGTATGGAGGAAGTCGCGACCGCAGATTTCGTTTTTTAGAAGAGCTTTTGATAGAAATAAGAAAGGTTTGGAAGAAGCCTCTATTTGTTAGGATTTCAGCGACCGAATATGCCCTAAAAGGCAACAGGATTGATGATTACGTCTATTATGCGAAAAAAATGAAAGAGTTGGATGTCGATTTAATAGACTGTAGTTCTGGATCTGTTATCCGTACCCCTATTCCTGTATATCCTGGCTATCAAGTCCCTTTAGCTGAAGCCATTAGACGAGAAGCGGGTATTCCAACAGGAGCCGTTGGAATAATTACAAGCGGGCTTCAGGCTGAGGAAATCTTGCAAAGCAAACGAGCTGATTTAATTTTCTTAGCTAGAGAATTGTTACGAGACCCTTATTGGTCAAGAACAGCTGCATGCGAGATCAATGCAGCTGTGAAAGCACGAAACAATATAGTCGGGCTTGGGATGGACATCCAATGAGTAGCTTTCTGAAAACTTCGGAACGTTAGATAAAATGACTTGTATGATGAGTTTACTAGAGATAGTAGAGGAACCTAAACGATCTAAAACTTTTAAGGTAGGTTATCATGTTGCGTTTTATTAAACTGATCGTCCGTAAAACAACAATTTCCATTATTTCATCTGGGATTCTAGCAACTATAATGACATGTGTCACCCCTACACTAGTAGCCTTGGAGGTGGCACAAAGGCATAATCTCCCCGAAAAGATCGTTATTAGCTGGATCTTTGGCGCATATGTATTAGCTGGTTGTATGGGATTTCTCATTGCTTGGCAGACGAAACATCCCATTAATGCCACGATGTCAGTACCAGCGATTGTTTTTATTGGCTCTGCGCTATATGTAATCCCGATTCACACAGCTATCTTTGGGTATGCCGTTTCAGGCGTAATGATTGCTTTGATCGGGATTTTCAAGCTTTATGATAAAATGATTAAGTTCATCAAACCACAGATAGTAATGGCAATGTTTGCTGGAGCGATGATTCATTATACCGTGAATATAGTGGTATTAACCTCGAACCATATACTTTATGGAGGAATCGCAATTATAGCATATTTGCTAACGATGAGAAAAACAAAACTTATTCCTCCTGTGCTTATGTCTATGATCATCGTTACGATTGTCTTAGGGTTGAATGGATTAATTCCTTTTCAGCCATTTACAGAGTCAGCATGGGTATCTCCGGCCATCTCTTTTTGGGAACCTTCTTGGAAGGTTATTTTTAGCATATCGATTCCATTGATGCTCATTGTGCTTAGTGCAGAAATAACGATCGGGGCTTCTATTTTACGATCTGAACATTATCATCCAAATGTTAATAAGATGACGTTATATACAGGAATAGCGACCATTTTAGGGTCTTTTTTTGGATCCCATAGTGTAACGACATCAGGGGTACCTGTGGGAGCTTTAAGTGATCCGATGACAGGCCCGAAAAAGAGACGTTTCCTAGCTGCAATATGGGCATCCTTTTTTACGTTTTTATTTGGTATTTTTGCTTCTTATGTCTACGCATTTTTATCAATGTATCCTATAGAAATTCTTCAGATCTTAGTCGGTCTGGTTCTCGTATCAATCTTAATTAAAGCGTTAAGAAATGCTTTTGGCAATGGCCGGTTTCAGTATGGAGCCTTTACTTCTCTAATCGTTGCGATGTCTAATATCACAATCTTTGATATAGGAGCTCCGTTTTGGGCGGTTATCTTTGGCATGGGGGTATCTTACTTTGTTGAGGGTGAGGATTTTAGAGTGGAGTAGTAAAATTGAATACACTGTTGTTGACGGTAGAATAGTGAAAGAGCAGGATTCCTGCTTTCCTATTATATGAAGGCTGTTTTAGTATATAATATTACTAATTTTACCTAATTTCACCTACTGTCTTTTATTGGAAGTTGGTACTGTCACTTGTCGAATTCGACAAGTGACAGGCACCTTTTTTTATTTTCATTTCCAATAATGGAATTGAAGTTACTGACTTCAAAATTAAATTTTGGTAAATTAAGACAGGGGGATAGGTTCCTTGTCCCAAAAGAATAAAGAGTGAAAGAAACAGTCTGCTGGTTTTGAAGAGAAAAAACCAAACGAAGTTGTGCTCAATCAGACCAGGGAGATTCTGTGCCTGCCGTCGCTAATGAGGGAAGTGGAGGATCAGATTTCAGAAACGCTAAAGAGGATTTAGTTCAAGCTAAGTTAATGAGAATATGAAGGATGAACACTTTTTTTAAGAACCATTCAAGAGAAAACATTTTAATATGGTTGATATTATGACAGTACGACTTAAGTCTCAGGCTGAAATATGCTTGGAATTTATCAAAGATTTGTAATACATAGCGTATTCGTATTAAAGAAGCATTCGTTTTAGTAGTTAAAACAAATGCTTCTTTGTTATTTTACTATGTCTAAACAAACCATTTAATTTTCACCAAATTATACAAGTGAATGGCGATAAGTCTCTCTAAGGTGACAAGCTAACTGTATTCTTAGGACATCCTCATTATTATTTAATTCTAGTTTTAGTAAATCTTCAATCTTCTTGATTCGTTGATATAGTGTATTAATATGAATGTGAAGTTGATTGGCTGTTTTGGTAGCGGAACGATTGTTTTTAATGTATGTAAGTAGAGTTATTTCTAAATCCTTGCTTCGATCGTGATCAGACCAAAGTGGTGAGAAGACCTCGTTTATAAATTGTTCGATTTCCTCAAAAGATTGATTTAAAAAAAGTCTATTCAACCCAATATCTTCAAAGTGAAAAATGTGCTGCCTTTACTTATTCTAATGGTGGCCGCCGTCTTAAGAAATTCTGCACTAAGAAATGACCTGCATATTTATTTTTTTAAAAGTTATCCAAAGCCAAGGTTCCTGCCCCCCACTAAACTAATGCTTTAACGCATTAGTTTAGTGGGGGGCAGGAACCATAACTACTTCACAACCCTAACAGGAATCTTCAACTCATTCATCCTAGATCCATCTTCCGCACTTTCCTCAAACAGGATCACTGTGCCTGAATCATTGCTGACATCATCAAACTCAATGATAATTTCAAATTCTCCCCAGCCTGGAGCCCCTTCTGAAGCGGTAGTGAATCCTTCATCAAGAATAAAGTGTCCGTCTTCAAATTCATATAAAACAGTCCCTTCATAGACACGAGCTAAGCCGCGGACAACGATTTGGTCTTTGACTTCAGTGTCTGGCGCAGGTTCATAGATTCGGAATGCGACGTTTTGCAGGACGATCTCCTGTGATTCTTTTTCATCAATCCAAAGGTAACTCTCGGGAGCATTTGCTACGATTGGGTCACCGGTGTAAAGGTGGCCAAGTAACGTTTCGCCCACTCTGCCTTCTACTAAAATTTGCGTTCGATCATAGCCGAACTGCTCCATGATCATGGCAATTTGTTCAGCAAACATTAATTCTCCGCTTGAACCTAGGTTGCTTGCTTGAAATTCTTTTGAAAAACTAACATGTGCGATTCCATCGACCTCTTCAACATATTCAATGATCACTTCTGAATCGATCAAGCCAATTAATTCTTCATGATCAGGTCCGTTGATCCAAGCATCCAGGGCAGCCTTTGCCACATGCTCTCCATTTCTTACAGCAACCTCTTGTTCAATCCGATACGTATTCAGTAAGTCCTTATCAGAAAAGTAGAGGACTACTTGATGGGTTTCCAGCTTTTCATCAGGTGTTGGAGATAAATTAGTTTCATCAACGGTCGGTACCTCTTCTTCCATAAGTTCTTCATTCTCCTCTTCCTCAAAAGAAGGGGGAGTTCGTTCCTCTTCATCTGGTTGAGTAGTCGGAGCACAGGCACTAAAGATGAAAAGACTTGCTAACATGATCATTAAAGCCAACATTTTTTTCATTTAAAATAACCTCCTTATCATTCCTTCTTACTTACAATATAGTCACCATTTGTATCATAGGAATTTAAGAAATGTAACATTTTTGTTACGGTATAAGTAGGTGCACGCAGGTTCCTTGATTGGGTGCAGTATCTATTTCAATCCGACCCTTATGCCTCTCGACCATTTGCTTAACAATGGGCAGACCTAACCCGGTTCCTTCTTGATTCCATGCTGTTGCCTCATTGGAGCGGTAAAAAGGTTCGAAAATATGAGGGAGGTCTGTTGGCGAAATCCCAATCCCTTGATCACAAACACTGATCTTGCTTTGATCATTTTCCTGTTTCAGGCTCACTGTTACGTTTTGGCCTATAGGGGAATAGCGAATTGCATTCGAAACGAGATTATCGACTCCAAGCAAAAACGAGGCTCGGTCGACAGATAACTGGATCGGATCCAGTTCAAATTCAATGGTTATTTGTTTGGCATCCGCGAGATGTTGAAAAGATTGCCTTAGATGCTGCTCTATGTCTTCAGCAAACAATGCTTCTTGTTCAAGAGGTTTGTCCCATTGACGATTGATCTGCAGCAATTGCTCCACCATTTGTTTCATTTTTTCTACCTGAAACGATAGGTCTTGGACAAATTCGCGGTGGTTTTCTTCACTCTCTCGGACATAGGGCAAATTCTCAAGAATCAACTGCATCGTTGTCAAAGGAGTTTTCAATTCATGAGAGGAAGTACTTAGAAACCGTCGCTGTCTTTCATCATATTGCTTTAATTCTCCAACCATCTTTTCGATTGCATCAATTAATTCCTTAATCTCATCACGCCGCTTCCGCTTCAAGGAAAAAGTTCGTTGTTGCGGTGTGATGTTCTTTAAATGAACAATAATTTGCCGGATGGGTTTTGAAAACCAGGTCGAGATAAAATAGGAGAGAAAAAAGAAAGCAAAAACAGCGATCAGCAGCGCCTGGACCATCCAGGTTTGAAAGGATTTTAATTCCGAATACAGCCCATTCGCTTCCTGGATCATTAATAGATACCCTTCATGTTCTCCTGTCTGAAAGGGGATTAGGGTATGCTGAACATAGCCGAAAGCATCGGTTTTGGAAAAGAGAGAGACGGGAACGGTGTCTTGAGCTAAGATTGCTAGGTTTAATGTTGTGTTCGGCTGGAGCTGACCGAAGCTATCTGAATAGACGTTTTTGTCTTCGTCTAACATGATCAATCGGCTGTTTAACTGGCCGTTGTACGTTTGAAGGTACCCCGTACTACGGTTAGGTGAATAAGGATAGGTGCCTACTAATTGGCCAAGAATAGAAGACCCTTGAGTGATCGAGACATGTTCGTAGCCTGCTTTCAGCCGTTGTTCATAGGAAGTGGAGACAACGAAATAGAGGGCAAGGCAGACAACAATAAATGTGCTCGAAAAAATCAGCCACAATTGAAAGTGGATCTTCATGGTTTTTCTCCAAAACGGTACCCCATGCCTCTGACAGCATGAAAATACTTCTCTCCGGAGAGTTCCATTAATTTTTTTCGTAAACGGCTAATGCTGACATCAACGGTTCGTTCACTATATTCAAGTAAACCGCCCCAAACCTCATCATATAAAAATTCCCGTGAATAGACATTATTCGGTTTCTTCATCATGATTTCTAGCAGCTTATACTCATTAGCAGTCAGTGTAACGTTCTGTAAGCCGAATAAGATAAGCAGCTTTTCTCGGTCCAATGTAAGACCCTCATATTGAAGGCGCTGCTCGGCAGTGCTCGTTGATTCATTTCTCCTTAACAAAGCATGGATTCTAGCCAATAATTCTCGCGGGTCAAACGGCTTCACAATATAATCATCAGCCCCGAGCTCTAAACCAAGGATCTTATCGACGATTTCACTTTTTGCCGTAATCATGATGATCGGAACATTCGATTCTTTGCGGATTTGCTTACATAGCTCTAAGCCGTCTTTTTTCGGCAAAGTCCAATCTACCAAAATCAAATCATAGGCTTTATTTGTATAGGCCGCCCATCCTGCTTCACCGTCATATTCGATATCTACTTGATAGCCTTCTCGGCTAAGAAAAAAAGCAAGGTTTTTAGCTAAAATCTTTTCGTCCTCGACGAGTAAAAAACGCTTCATGAAGACCCTCCTCTTCGTTTTGCAAAAAAATACTAGCTATCTAAGTTTAGTCTAACGAGTTTCCTTCAAAGGCGCAAACAAGCTTTTTATTGTCTATGGTGAAATTGGATTGATTTGATTAAAAATCAGCCCGTAGAGGCGGGGGAATTAATATCCTCAAGTCCTTTTGGCGGGCATAGGTCTCTTATTCAATCAAATACTAGACTTTGAATATAAGCAGACATGAATCTGTTATGTGTGAACAATTATAAAGAATTGCCACCATAATCCCCAAATTTGCACTATAGCATGAGCGTTTGGAAATTTATTAGCTATCATATGTGGTTAATTTAAATACAACAACCACCAAAAAATAAAAGAAAGGTTATAAAGTGCTGTCAACACCTCTTCTGTTAAATATTAGAAAAAGTTAAAAAGACGCAATATTTACTTAGGGATGATTAAAAATGGATAATATAGAGGCATTAGGGATTAAAAAGTATTTTGGTATCTGAATGGGGAAGTTTTAAAAAAACAGACCCAGAAATATTTTATAGAGCTGTAAAGGAACTTAACCTTAACATATCACCTAATGAAAGTATATTTGTGGGAGACCATCCAAAAATGATGTCAAAGTAGCCCAACAGGTCGGAATGAAAGGGATTTAACAATTTAATAATGTCGATGCAGATTACATCATTGAGGATTTGGCGGAAGTACCGTTAAATATTGCAAAACTAAATAAACATTAATCTAAGATTATCGGTTCAGGGAGCAATGCTAGATAAGGTATCGTTACACCCGTTCCTATTCCGAACACGGTCTTAAAGCTCTTCAGCGCCGACGATAGTTGGGAGCTTCCCCCTGTGAGAGTAGGGCGTTAATACCTGAGCGGAAGTAGGTAAGTGCTGTAAACAGACTTTCCATAGCCGCACTTGGGACGTAATTTCAGTCGCGTTAGCGTTTTTGTTCCTATAAGCGATTCATGGTATGGAGTATTATCCGTTTAACAAAATAAATTTATATAATACTATGCACTAGTGTTGCATTAATTTAATTTCACTATTTGAAAAACTCAAAATGTTCAATTTTGTTATTTTGTGCAAAGAAAA
>NZ_JAQQWT010000079.1 GCF_028610705.1 Halalkalibacter alkalisediminis | reverse complement strand
ATCCTATACTATTGTCTGCATGGTAAAAAAGAACGTGCAAATGAGTTGCTTATGGCTTAATTAAGTTGATAAATGTTTAGCAAATGGCATTCCGTATCAGCACGGAATGCCATTTTAAGTTTTCCTCTATCCTAAACGGCTCCACATAAATTTAAAAAAGCATATTTTTCCGCTTAGGTTACAATACAAAAATGCAATCTATATATGACTTGTTCAAGTAACCTGACCTGTTTAATTTTATTTCTTCGCAAAATCCTCTAAAATAAGATCTTTACTGCACAGTATCCGTCTAATACGAAATTATATTTTTCTTCAACATTACTGCCTCTTTAACAAAATAAGAGCTGCCGCATCAACAACTCCTTATTCAGTCACTGCATCCAGTTAGCTGAAAATCATGTTCTTTTCAAATTTTCTTCAAATAAATCTATAATTTCTAAAAATCTCTCAGCTTCTCTAAATGTATGGTCAGCCAAAAGAGGATGAATATTACTTTTGATACGACATGCTTCAATTAACTCTCTAGCTGTTTTCTTGAAATCCCTTAAGGAAGCAACCGATACTTTATTTTGATTTAAAAATTGACTTAAAATTGGTTTAGTTTCTGATTGAGGACGCATGGAGTCTAAATCAACCGCTTGAAACATCAATTGGTCGAAATCATGGCTAAAATCTCTTGCCTGTTCAACCAATTTTCTTTCCGAAGGATCTAAAAGATGGCCAATAAACTTTGCATGGTCTGCCATAATTTTTAAGAAAAATACATTTTCTTCTATCACAGTATCTGGTTCTGGGGCAGGCTTCCCTTCATTCAGTTCTTTTAAACGATTAGCAAAATATGCTGCCTCTCTACTAATATGATCAACTAACAAAGGGAAATTGTTATGACGGATTTGGCAACTTAAAGTTAAGCCTAAAACTTTTCGTTTGTAGCCCCATATTGCTGCTGCAGCTTGGTAAACCTCACTATTAAAGGCTTGAATTTGACGTAAATCTGAATTTACAGTAAATCTAGCTAACCTTTCTTCAATACTTTCGAACAATGAAATAAACTGTCGAGCTTCATCGATAAGTTGGGTCTGTTCATAAGTAAAACCCAAGCTTAAAAATAAGGCATGTTCTTTCATAATCCTAGACCAAAATCGGATTTCGTCTAATGACCTCTCAACTATCGGATTTGCCATATTATCCCTCCTCATTTAACCCTCCCTTTATATATATACGTGTGTTACTTTGTACTAATTCGTTATTTACTCCTTTAATGGTACGTATATATTTTATTTCAATTTAATGACTAACTTAAAACTTCTTCCACTAAACTGCTTTCTTAGTCGAACTAGGAAAGCGATGTTATTTTTATGAAAGCATTGCTTCCTTTAATTTAATTACGCTGGTGCGGAAAGTCGTGGAATGCGAGATTCCCCGGCCCTATTTTGGTACTTATTGAACATTTCTAATCATATTCTTATAAAAGAAAACAATAAGAAGGGGTGTAAGTTAATTGAAAAAAGTTAAGGTTAGTTTACGGCCCATTGTAAGTAAGATAAATTTACCCACTGTTTTGAAAACAACTATACTTCCAGGTGACTCAATTGAAAGATTATTTATTGCAACCCAGGTAGGAGAGATTTATTACATAGGAAACGGAGAGATAAGGACTTTTTTAGATATTCGCCCACAAGTCATAAAACTAGCTGCTTCTGGTGGCGGATATGATGAACGGGGATTGCTAGGGCTAGCATTTCATCCCGAATTTTATTATAACGGTCTGTTTTATCTTCATTATTCAGTAGCTGGAACACAAGGTCCAGGTGCTCTTCTAAATTTAGAAGCTGCAAGAGATGGCCGTGATACTCTTCCTGAATTTTTTAAGCCTAATCCGTGTGATCCGAGAACCTTAAACCTAAAATGGATAAATAGAGAAATTCAATATGATCATATAGATACAGTTGAAGAATGGATTTTACAATCGAATGGTCAACCTCAAAAACGGCGGACATTACTTAATTTAAGAAGACCATTTTTTAATCATAATGGTGTCAATAGCTTAAACTTTTCACCTGAAACAGGAAAACTTATTTTAACAACCGGAGATGGCGGATCAGGCTATGATCCATTTAATTTAAGCCAGGATGATATGGAAATCGCCGGTAAAATAATTGAAATTGATGTAGTTAAGAATTCGTTTATCAATAATCCACCCGTAGTCACACGTTTTAATGAACTTCCCGCACCTATTCAGGAAACGCTTACAGTAATTACCAAAGGAGTTCGCAATATACCAGGCATTTCATTTCAAAGGTTTAATAATCAGTATATTAAATATGCGGGAAATGTCGGACAGGATTGGGTCGAGTCGATTTTTTCATTTGTTCATTATAAACCCATTCCGGTTACACAGCTTATTCAAGCTTCTTTAATGTATTCTAAGCCTGACCAAGAAGGATTTATTAACTTTGGCTGGCGGGGGTGGGAAGGTTGTTTTCCTACTTCGACCATGAGAGGCTGTACTAATAATCCGTCTTTGGATGAGAAAACAATTGCTTATTACAATGAATCAGTAGCACTTTCAGGGAGTCGTCTTCAGCCTTTAACTAGTTATTTTCATCAAGATCCCCGACCCGATAAGTTTGGAGGAACTGCACTTACAGGAATTCAGCCTTATATGGGGAATCAAATCCCTGGTTTAACAGGAAGTGTTGTGTTTACTGATTTTGCCCGGAAAGATTCTCAACCTCAGGGTAGAGGCGGTTTAGCTTATACCAGAGTGAGACCAGATGGCAAACAAAATGATTTTAGTGTGATTCAAATCGATTATAATTTTGGGTCTCAATCAGCCTTTTATACCAGTTTGGGAACGAATCTGGGTCAATCCAGACTATATTTAGGGGTTTATGGCTCTATGAATGTGACTGATCTTAACCAGGGCACTGTTTTTGAAATAGTTCCATGAATCATAACTATAAAATTCTACTTACTTGATACATCTCTTACATGGATTAAATTTAATCTAATTAACAACCAAGGGAGGAATCAGGCACCCTTGGTTGTTAATTTTTCCAGGTATTAAAGTTGAACACCTTGATTTCACCAAAATATTGTTTTTCTGTTACATAAGTTTCCGAGATGATTCCTGTAAACCTTTATATAGCAGCCCTCAACGACTTGGGGATCTATTAATCACCTGAAAAAAATGGGTGAATTTCCTGAAACTGAGCTGTTTTAGAGGATCACTAAATTATAATCATTTTTATTCTTCTAAAAATGAATAAAGCAATTTCAACCCATAGCCAGCTATAAAGGAAAGCAAATAAAAAGATACATATAGTAGTAAGAAATGAAAAGGAATCAGAGACGGCTGGACCTAGAATTGGAAAGTGGAAAATAAATATTAGACTCATTATTCCTAACATTAAAAGAATTGTCCCAGTAGCAATAATACTTAATCTCTTCCTAAAAAAGGAAAAAGATGCACCTATACCAAGCCCTAACAATCCTGTTGTAAAAGGAAATACAATTAGTTCAGTTGGCTGTAGGATCAATAACAACATAATTGTCATAAAATAGGACTTTACTCCAAATGGAATGGATAACATGGAACATAACAGAATAGGTGCAGTGGCAAGCGGACTTATAAAATATCCCATACCTGGTATAAAGCCACCAGCAGCCTGTAGAATGGTAGCAATACAAGCAAAAATAGACCCTAATATGAGCTTCATCGTTTTTTTATGTTTATTGAATATTATTTGAGATAAACGAACCTCATCAGAAATAGGTTTAAAAAAATACACTTTTTCACCTCATTCTAAATGGTTTATATGTTTTCCATACATTATATTTACCATTTATTAGAGGTGGAACTATTATTAATAATCCAAACATCAACATCCTTTTTAATGAAAATAGGCTTAATAAAAAACCTCTCTAAATTAATCGATAATACTAAAGGAGATGCACTTTTATTTGAATTTAAAGTCTATATGTACTTTTATGGATAAGAATGGTGATACTATGTCAAGAAAATGGACACATTGAATTGAGATTTTCTTTTTCTCCTACCGCGCTCCGCTTGCTAGCCACTAGATCAAGTTAAGGGAGGAAACCCTTAACTTGATCTAGTGGTATTTCTAAGATGCTCTTTTGCTGTGAAACGTGCATAATATAGCTTTTCAAATTCGAGCGGTGATAGATAATTAATAGTTGAATGGATTCTCTTGTAATTATAAAAACTAACGATATACTCAAAAATACTTCTTTTTGCTTGAAGTCGTGTGTGATAGTTTTCATGAAAAATCAGCTCTTTCTTAATCACACCATGAAACGATTCAATGCATGCATTGTCATAACAGTTCCCTTTGCGACTCAT
>NZ_JAQQWT010000078.1 GCF_028610705.1 Halalkalibacter alkalisediminis | reverse complement strand
CACCTCCTTTATTTGATACATGTATCGTACCAGGAGGCGCTGCGGGTTCATATGCGTTGTTTGAATGGGGGCTTACCATTTAACTTCTATCTAAACGAAAAACAGATTAGTAAAGAATTAATTAAAGAGATTGAAAACAAATCAATTTCTTTACAAAATAAAGCTTATAATTTAAGGTCTGACATTGAACTTATTGAAAACTCCTTAGCAACGAGAGAATTTCTTGATTTTGACTATATAAAAGAGCTGTTTGATGAGGTAGAAATATATTTTAGTGATCAATTAGAAAAATCATATGAAGAGTTAATAAATTTTAATAAGTCTTTACTTGAAGATAGAAGGGTTCATCTGTCAAAGCTCCTCACTGATAAGAAAGCAGAGCTTAAGATAGTTGATGAAATGCTGAAAGACTTAGGAAAAAAACGTTCAGATATCTTGAGTGTATTACAAGATAACGATGTCATAAATAAATACAAACATTTGAGATCTAACTTAATTGAAAAGGAAAAGAGTATCCAAAGTCTTAAGACACAAAAAGAAATAATTCTACATACAAGAACTGATATTAAAGAATTAAATGAAAAGAAAAAAGAACTTGAAAAAATTAATGAAACAATTGACTCTAATATTGAAAGTGGAAACAAGGTATTAAATGATATACGTTTTTTATTCAAGTCCTATTTTGAAAAAATAACAAGTAAGAATGGAATAATAGATATCTCAACTAATACAACCTCCAATGTTGAGTTTAATGCAGGGATCATCACAGATAGTGGAGCCTTGACCCATGAGGATGAAGGATTTTCATATCGTAAAATGCTCTGTATGTGTTTTGACTTAGCTATTTTAAGTTATTATTCCAATAAAAGTTTCTTTAAATTTCTATATCATGATGGACCTTTTGAGGCATTACATGAGAATCGTAAAGACTCCTATCTTGAATTCATTGAAGATTATTGCAATGAAAATGATGTACAATATATTATTAGTTTAATAGATTCAGATGTCTCCAAGGATAAGTTAAATAACAGAGATATTGTATGTGAGCTTGAACAAAATGAGGGCGGATCCGGCGCTTTGTTTGGGTTCAAGTATTAAGCATCTTTTGGCCCTTAAGGTTTTATGTCTAAGTGTTATTAGTGGACATCAAATATATAAAAATCAGTAGTTTATGTCCGCTAATACTTAACGTAAGATTTGGTTCAGTTGCTACACAGACCCCCTAATACATAAAAAAGAGGGTGATTCCACCAGAGTAGCGACAGGCGAAAGTGTATTTATGCATACACTGGGTATTAAAATCATCATTATCTAATGGAAAATGAAACAGGTTAAGTACTTTTAAAAAATCAGCTTCTTGTAACAATGAAAGGATTAGTAAAAGTAATGAGTAATGAAATAACATAAGCGATCTTGTTATTCTGGTCAGAATGAATAACAAGATCGCTTATTTTCGTTGTAAGGAGTGCGGAAACGATTCGAGGAATGAGGTGCCACATGTGTAAAATCTTCCAGCCAACGTAAGTAGCCTTTTGTTTATTGGAAATACTTTGAGGGGTACTATGCTTAGAAAAAGTAAATATTTGATGTTAGCTATTTTAATGTTAATTCTACTTTCAGCCTGTTCAACTAATGAAACTGTTGAAGAAGAAACTCCTATATTGAGTTCTACGTTCTCTCTACCAGTTACATTTCAAGACGACAATGAAGGTGAATATGTACTACTAGGAGAAAAGGGCAAATTGGCTTTTCAAATCCATTCGAGTGAAAGAGATGAAATAATTGAATTATCTCCAATTTACGCCGAACAACCTGATAAATATATGTGGTATTTATGGGGTGAAGGTTTAAGCAATAAATCATTTAAAGTAATTGGAACGAACACAGAGACAGGAGAAGAATTACTTATCGTTAAAGAGACAGTTTTAGGTAATGAATTAAATGGTGCTGACGCTCATACGCCGAGTTCAATGATGTTTCCTATTTCGGGTGTATGGAAGTTAGATGCTTATGTTGACGAAGAACTGTTTGGAAATATTATGGTTGAAGTCAAATGATGGTTTTCAATATATTGCACAAACGGGAGCTTTAGCAAAAAGTGTATTTTGGGTTTAAACAAACTAAAGAAGAAGCAGGAAATTTATTAGAGAAATTTATGCGAGAGGGGGATATTAATGAATTGGAGCTTGAACATTGGCGTTATTCCAACAATTATTGTTTCACTTCTATTAATAGTCATATACCGACAAAGGGAAGAAAATGAAGACAATTTAGGGTGAAAAATCATAGGATATTATTTGCTTGGAGGCTTTAATCTTTCTTTTAATAACCTCCTACTACTTATTGGCATTGCTATTTATTTTTTATTTTTCAGACCTTCATACAATGGTAAAATCAAAACATATACAGTCTTATTTGGCTTTGTAATGATGCTAATAGGGTATTTTTTAAAATAGTAGAATGGATAAAAAACAATTTATCCAAAGTTGTGCTTGTTCAACAAACAGGTGCAAGAGTTGAAGATCGGACGTGATCGGCAACTCTTTTTTACTAATGTGGCAGTTTTCTTCATAAGATAATAGCTTTTTAATGGTGAAATATAGGTGATATTTTGTTGTTAGGGGGGTTCTATGTACAGGGTAGTTAACACCTTTAAAAGTATGTTCTTAGATTTATTTTCAATGGGTAAAGGTTTTGTTTTTGGGTTTAATGTTTGGATTGTTTAGTGTAATATGTGTTGCTTTAATATATGGTTTTCTCGTTTTGAAAAATCTAATCTTTTAACTGAAGATAAAAAACACAACTAATGGATGCGTTGCGTCAAATGACTGCCTGACCAGCTTCTTTTTTTATTGTCTTAAAAAAGTAGTAGGATTAAAGGCTAATTTCCTAACTGAAGATTTTCTAGCTTGAAACGGTCGTTCGTGCAAATAGCATGAACGCCTTTCTTTTGCCGTCCTAAATAAATGAAAAATTAATATTAAAATAAATGAAACTATTTTTTTATGGGAGTCGTCAAAGTACTGTAAAAAAAGGGAGGAGGTTTATTGTGAATAAAAAAGAAAAAGATATTTTATTAGAAAAGCTGATGGTAGAGTATGGGAATGAACTTTTTCGATTAACTTTTACATATGTAAAAGACAAAGAATTGGCCAAAGACCTTGTTCAAAACACTTTTATAAAATGTTACGAAAATCTTGAAACATTTCGTAATGATTCGAAAATAAAAACATGGCTTTATAGGATTGCTATAAATGAGTGTAAGGATCACTTTAGAAGTTGGCAATATAAGAAGGTTCAGGTAAACAACTTATTAGGGGTTTATAAGGGTTTATCAGTACCGTCTTTCGAAAATAAAATCATTCAGAAATCTAATGCACTTAATATTAAAGAGGTTGTTTTCTCTCTTCCAAAGAAATACAGCGAAATTATTAATCTTTATTATTTTAGTTCTTTAAAAATCGAAGAGATTGCGGATGTGACAGGTCTTCAGGTTAATACAGTTAAAACACGGTTAAGAAGAGCTAAACAAAAGCTGAAAAATAAAGTTGGGGAGGTTGAAATTTATGGGTAAAGACGATTTAGATTTAATTAAAGTAAATAATGACCACGATTTGTTTTTTACAGAGGATGACCGATTGAGAGTCTTTCAAAAAATTAAAGAAAAAGAAGTTAATAAGGGAGATCATAAAAGTGGAAGATGGCAATTTCGAAAAAATTCACAGAAGTTAGTCCTAATTTCCGCGTCTATTTTAGGAGTTATTTTGTTTTCAAGTTTACTCTATTTAAATATTAATCAAAATGCCAATCCTCAGACTGTTCAATCTCCACCTTCAGGAGAAGCTCCTGTTGTTACTCAAGAAGATGAAATACAAGATATAAGGTCCAAAGAGGATGTAGAGAAAAAAGACTTAAGTAATTTAAGTAAAGAGGAGGTACGGGAATTAAAAAAGGACCCTGATCAAGTTGTAAATGCTTTTTTATATTCAATAGAAAATAAAGATTGGAAATTACAATATGAGATGTATATTGAAGAAGACAAAAATAGTTTATTCGAGAACCTTTCTAATCCTCATTGGGCGGAAGAAGGATCATCATATGAAGAGGTAATTAATCTGATTGTTGAAAAAAAGACCAAAAAAGAAGCAGTTTATAAATTTGATGTTATTTCATTAGTTGAAGGGAAAGTAATAGGCAAAGGTGAGGGGGTTACATTAACTTTGTCTCATGAAAATGGAATATGGTCTATTGAATATCCAATTAAAGGTGCTAAATATGTACCGATTGAAACGAGTTTAGAAACTAACGAAGAACGAGATTAGTGACAGACTCCAAAAGTCTTATTCAACGGGGGTAAGAGTTGAAGATCAAGAAGGATTAGCAGCTCTTTTTCTTTATTGAAGTAACGGTGCAGTATTCTTGAAGAAAATACTAATTACTTATTTGTGTTATTATATTATGGAAAATATAATGTATTTTGGTAAAAAGGAGGGTGTCTATGAAGA
>NZ_JAQQWT010000077.1 GCF_028610705.1 Halalkalibacter alkalisediminis | reverse complement strand
TCTTCATAGACACCCTCCTTTTTACCAAAATACATTATATTTTCCATAATATAATAACACAAATAAGTAATTAGTATCTTCTTAAAGAATACTGCCCTTTAGTTTAACATTAATTTCCTTTTCTTTGATATACAAAAAGCGCTCCTGTCTTATTACAGGAACGCTCCCGTTACTTTAAGTAAAACTAATAATAACTTTCTACAATCTCTCCTTGTTTGCCATATCCAATTACATTTTCAATTTCTGTTTGGAACATTTCAATACTAGTTGTTATAGATGTTGGATACTCAGTTATGAATGTATTGTTTTTTGCAATAATTTCCTGTTGTTCTCCATTTTTATATTGAATAATAAACTTTTCTATCTCATGTTCATCTGTTTTAATAGCACCATGAATTATTTTACCTACACCTTCAAAATAATTTGCTTGAACAAAAAAAGGTAAGCCATTGTCCGAACTGAACGTAATCCCAACACTTTGTTTATTATCATATCTGTATCTTCCATTCTCATAATAGTAAACACCTAAAATATGTTGGTCATTGTCTAAATAATATACTAATTGTCTTTCTTCATCTTGATTCACAACTTCTATTGGCGTTTTCCATTCACTCTGTACTGCTTCTTCCAGTGATTCATAACTTCTATTGCACCCTGACAAGATAAATAAAATGAGAATAGATATTGTTATCTTTTTCATGAAATCCCCCCTATTTTCAGTCAAATCACTCTTGCACTAAACTGCCCTTTAGTTTAACATCATCTTCCAATAAGTGGGTATTTAAAAAACGAGCTACATCCTTACAGCCCGTAATTTTACTAACACATCAGTTAGTTGATTATCAACGTTTTATCTGCAACTTTATAACATCGTGTTTATCTTTGAAGTTAATAGTGATTTTATATTCATCTTCTTCATGTGTTTCAAAATTAACAGTACCAACTAAAAAAGAGATAGCATTACCCTCAATTTTCGTTTCCATATCTCCAACATTACCTGTAATCAAACCATCTCTCCCTTCAAATTCAATGTCAATATTATCAATTTCATCCTGTGATAGCTCAAAACCTTTAGCTTCGATTTCAACCCAATTTATCTTTTTCTCTTCATACAATCCTGAATTGTATATGTAACTAACATTCCAATATTCTCCTTCCCCATAAAAGATTACTTCATCGGAAATAACCGTTTGTGTCGTTGAAGAACAAGCTGTCAAAATAACAATAAGTAAAATACCAAACAATACTCTCAACTTCATTTTTATACCACCCTTTTGTTAATAGCTTCCTCCATAATAAAAACATCCTTCTTGCACTATCCTGCCATTATCTACAGTATTCCCGACAAAAGATTGATAGAATGCACCTTTTATCTTTGTGTACATGAATGCCAAGATAGGTGGAAAAGGACTTGACGTGGAGCCTCTGTGGGCATGATTGGTCTTGAAAGGCTGTAGCCGTTGTTTCATCAGGCAACCAAGCCTATCATGCCCACCCCTCCACGTAAAGTCCTATCTTTGTAAACGTTGAAAACTATAAATACTTACTGTAGATAATCCTTCTACAAAGATAGAAAACTGGCATTTATGGTAACTTTACTTACGTTGAATACGGTGGAAAATCATACTGTAGATAAGCTCCCGTTAATTTAAGTGTAATAATTCACAAGTAATTAAGTTTACTTTAAAGAATTCCTCCGTTTGTGATTCTCAAGCACTTACTTTTCCTCTAACAATCTGAATACTTATAATTAGTATCCAGAACATGAAAAGTAGTCCAACTACTTCATTGAAATTATGCATATTCTGCTTTCCTTGCATTAGAAAGAACCATGAAAGTAAATACCCCAAAACTTGCAAAAATCCTGTCAAATAACCTAGCATACTTAGTTTTTTTGTCTTTTCTAAAATATATAGACCCATTGAATGTAATATAAGCCAAGTAGATAACAATAAATTAGCAATTATGTAAATACTCACAGATAATCCACCCTCAAGCATAGACCATTCATATAATAAAGTTGCGAATTGACGTGTGTAAATATCTTCACTTGAATTATATAATTTAAAAGCATATTCAACAGTTGTAGCTTGAATCATCAGTGATAAACCATACAAAGCAAAACCTAAAGAACCAGTAATTAAACCAATTGTGTTTGCTAAACTAAAATTTTTCATTTTTTTCAAACTGATAAATAGTCCAATAGGTAGAACGATTGAGAACAACATTATTAGCGCCTTACTACCGTGGTCCATGCCTAAATATCCAGGGAATTCACTATAATAAGCGATTCCTGTTTCGGCTAATGTTTCACCTTCAGTATAGCCGACGGGATTAGAAATACTAAAGACTATATTTATAATCATCCAGACTATTATAATAGAAACATGTAATATACCTATCCAACCAATTACTTTCAATTTAAATTCACTCCCAATGTCGCACGTATTATCTAGATTTTTAAAGAACCTAGGGTAGAAACTTCTGCCCTTTAGTACAAGAAGCGATTGCCCTTATTGAGCAATCGTTAGCAATAGGTAAGCGTTTGAAGTGATCTCCAGCTTTTCCCCTGCTCCACACGGAACGTGACAGTTTCCCGTCATTCCGCGCTCCATCTAGCGATCTGTACTAGACTATAAGTTCCTCGTTACCCTTAGACAAGTTGGTTTCTCTAGCCTTCCTGCTAAAAGCTCGCACTGTGGAAATCCCCACGTTCCTACCCGATCGGCGCGATGAACGCTTGGAAAATAATCATTCCATTTCACTAGACTTGGGGCTGTTCCTCCACTCCCATTACAGAAGATTCTACGGTCATACCCCTACCCTCACAAGGATGAATGCTTTTCAGCTCGTGCCTTATAACAAACGTTTTGGGTGACAGCCCTTGATCCAACGTTCCTTGCTTTCCAAGTACCTTACAACGTAGCTATACATTCTAGACGTAGGTGCTTCCTGTAAGCCTGTGAGCTGGATACCGCCTTTGTTCGGTATAGTGTCTTTCAGAGGGTGCATTTTTACTAAACACCACTCACCCCATCGTTGGATGGCACATAGGCTTTCCCTATGTTCTAACTTTAGACCCGTACATTCGGAAGTTCGTCAGTTCCTTTCTGCGGAACATTCTCACCCTATCTAGTTTTTCAGCCATGCGGCATATCGGTTGGCATACCTTCTCCATTGAAGTGGCTCTAGCCTTCTTTCTGCCGAATCTACCTGTGCTTCACACCCCATGACCTGTCAGTCAAGACGCATGCAGGAGTATTGATGGGATAGTTTCTGAAAACATGGTTTCATCATTCCTATCCTCCGTTGTAAAGTTGAAGCTTAAATCTAATAAACTTCCTGTCTTTCACGCTGAATAGCGCTTATAACAGAACTTGTCGCGCGCACCCGTTACTTCAATAACTTTCGTAGCTGAAATATAGAATTATTGAAGAAATATTACTTAATTTGATTTTGCTATCAATTTTTTAATCGAACTTGCTGGAAAAAATATCACAAAAACAATTAAACCAATATATAGAGGGTATTTTAAAACATCATTAGTCGTTATCCCTAATAAATTAGGAACACCAAGCATTATTAATATAACTCCAATTATGAACAGAGTGAATTTGATTATTTTCCACATATAAATACCCCTATCTTCTAAACTTTCCTAAAACTAATATGATTTTTAATTCTTCTTCCACAATACTGCCTCGTTAACACAATAAACAATAGGAGCCGCCGCATCGACAACTATTGTGTTTTTTTAGAAAACACTTTACTCATTGCATGTTGGTGAGGAACACCTGATGAATTACAATCAAAAATGACTTCAGGACAGCTCTCTATTAACCAATCGTGGTAATGGGATAGTAACTCTCCAGACTTCCACTCAAATGCGTTCGGTTCATTTTCAGGTGGCGGTGCTATAAAAGGTTTTTGAACAAACACATTAAAAAAGTGCATACCGTCTTTGTTTGTGTAACTCTTATAATTATCAAATATTTCTCTACGGAATTTGGGGTTAATGTAATGTAATACGCCACTTGAAAACAAGATATCAAATTGTGTATTTAATCTAAAATCTGTAATATCAGCCTTAAAAACTTTCACATTAACTCCAACCATATCTGCAAGTCTCTTTGTTTTTTCAATCCCAGCATCTGAAATATCAAATGCCGTTACATCATAACCATTTCTTGCAAAAAATACAGCATCTTTCCCTTCGCCACAGCCTATGTCTAACAATTTCAGATGTTTAGTAGGTGGCATAAGTTCAAGAACCTTATAGCAATCTTTATTAGGCTTTAAACCCCAATAATATTCTTGTGTTGCATATTCTTCTTCGTAAATAGTAACTCGTTTGTCGTATGATATATATCCTAACAATTTATCTACACTTACCTCTAAAACTTTAGAAACCTCAGGAAGCAATGTAATATCAGGCATAGCTTGTTCATTTTCCCACTTAGAAACTGCTTGATACGAAATTTTGAGTTTTTGCGCAAGTCCTTCCTGAGTTAATCCTTTTTCCTTTCTATATCTGTTTATATTTTTTGCAAATGTTTCTCTCATATAATCACGCTCCTTAATAAAGCAATTCTAATGCTTTATAGAACGAACAAACAATAACTTTTAAATTGATTTTTTTAGATTTTCAACTATCAGTTGAGTTACTAAATTTTATTAGTTCAACTTTTCTGCCCTTTACTTTAAGTACAATCCTTCACAATCTCTAATTATCTTAACATAAATATCCAATTTAACTGCCAAGTCT
>NZ_JAQQWT010000076.1 GCF_028610705.1 Halalkalibacter alkalisediminis | reverse complement strand
TTTCGTCCCTGCTCGACTTGTAGGTCTCGCAGTCAAGCTCCCTTTTGCCTTTGCACTCTACGAATGATTTCCAACCAGAGTCACTCGACCAGTGAGCTATTACGCACTCTTTAAATGGTGGCTGCTTCTAAGCCAACATCCTGGTTGTCTGGGCAACTCCACATCCTTTTCGAGTTCTTACAATATATTTAATGTAACAATAAAAATTAGATTTGTATTCAAACTACATATAACTAAAACTCAATGATTATCACATTCCATTTAGGAAAAATTCGTAATGAGTTATCATCAAAAGCCCTACTTTCTCCAACCTTAGTATTCTCTAAAAAAGAATAGGACAATTTCACCTTCTCATATACATCGAACAAGGAGCTGGTGTATATGAAAGAAGAAATCATCATGATCCCACTGAAAAATATACACCCCCTTTATGATACTTATATTTCTAGCGCTTTTTTGACAAGGATGCAATTAACCGCCAATCAAATAGAAACATATTGATTTAATCCTCCCAGTTGAAAAGTATGTTCGCGCTGGATAGTACGTATTCGTGGGTAGTTATGATAAATATAGATATATGAAAGAGCAAATTTATCCAAAAGCCTCTTGCATTGTCGAAAAGAAGACGTCCTCGATGAAACAAAATTTGAAGGTGATGGGCGACTTCATAACAAAGGTGATTCCTGTAGTAGAGAAAACAAACTTAAACTACTAGAAATGTTAAGACACTTATCCCCTATTTCCCTTAAAACCTTAATCACGTACACAGGTTTTAAAAGAAATGAATTAGAACACTTAATTATCATCAAAAAGTTCCGGAACATTATAGAAGCGAACAGGCGACAACGTCAACGTTGAACTGGATTGCCACTCACAAGGCACTTACACCGCGTATAAAAGAATTCCTCTGCAACCGGGCACTCCACACTCAAAAAACTTGAGCCACATTCTTTTGAAATGCTGACGGAAGACCAGCAACGTAAAGTTCTCACTCGTTGCATAAATTTTAAAGGTGAGCTAGTTATTAGTATTCACAAGATGATTGATGATTATTTAAACAACTGAAATAAAGAAGCCTGACTAAGAGGCTTCCTCAACAAACTTATTCCTATTTGTCTTTATATCTGATTCACCTATACATATAACAAAGATTTAAATGAGCGCCAATGCATTCAATCAAGGAAATACCATTGTGCCATGAAATTTTATTCGAGAGCTATCATGTCCATAGCTACCTAAAAAAAACTTTTCAACTTAAACTTTTCCGCTGCAAACGCAGTTCTGTCCCCACCCTACTTACTTCTCTTAAAAAGGCCCCCACGCAATGGCATGAGCAATTAACAAGAACACACATCCGATTAAGAACCATACAATCAATAATGGAAAAATAAACTTAGCCCATTTCGCATAAGAAATTCCTGCTGCTGCAATAGTTGCCATAAAGTATCCTGAAGTTGGGAAGATAATATTGGATAACCCATCTCCAATTTGGAAAGCCAAAATCGCTGTTTGTCTTGTTGTTCCAACGATATCCGCTAATGGGATCATAATAGGCATTGTAATTAAAGCCTGGCCACTACCGGAAGGAACGAAGAAATTAAATAAACCTTGCGTTGCCAGCATTCCTAATACGGTGATTGATGATGGCAAACTACTAACGACGTGTGATAACCCATAAATAATCGTATCAATGATTTGACTTTCTTCCATAACAACCGCTACTCCGCGCGCCACACCGATAATCATCGCGCCAAGCAACACATCACGAAACTCTTTATTAAAAGATTCACTGATTTGGTTCCCTGACAGCCCTGCCACAATCCCAACAACAATGCCAACCGCAAGGAAATAACCAGCTAATGTAACGAAATCCCACTGATACGTTAACACACCATAAATCATTCCGAAGAACATGATGATGACGACAAGACCAGCTATTTTTTGTCTTGTGGTAATTTCATAGCTTTTCTCTTCGAAAAAATGTTTAGAGGCTGTTTCTTTTAAACTCTGTTTAACTAATTGAGGGTTTTTTTCTAGCTTTTTCGCGTATAGAAGCAAGAAAACAACACCTGATAAAATGATTGCGATTAATAATAAAAACCTATATCCTGCACCAGAGTAAACGGGCAGTTCAGCAATTTGATGAGAAAGACCAACCGTACCTGGATTTGTTAATGCCGATAAAAACCCACCAGTTGTTGCGATCAAAGCTACGCCAGCAGCCATCATTTTATCGTACCCGAGCTTAATCATAAGAGGTATTAAGATTGGCACATAGACTAAAGCTAATTCTGGAGTACCAATAAAAGCCGTAATAACCGAGAAAGTGACGAGTAACACAGGAATAATTAACACCTTATTCGTACTAAATCTTTTCGTTAAGCGATCTACACCAAAGTGAATAATTCCTGTATCCTTTAACACCATAAAGGCTCCACCAATCATAAATGTGAAAAACACAACTGAACTAGCGCTAACCATCCCTTGAGGAATCGCTTTTAAGAAGTCCATGAGTCCAATTGGAGTTGAATCAATAAACGTAAACACTTCGGGATTAATCATCATTCTTCCCATTGGTCCTTCGACACGTTCATACTTGCCTGCCGGAATAATATACGACGCAAGGCTCATACCTGCGACAAATATTAATAAAATAACGTATATATGAGGAAAAGCAAATTTCCTCTTAGGCTGCTGTAGTTTTGGTTTTGGTTGTGCAATAGGCGCTTCAGCTCTCATAGTTTCCCACTCCTCTTTTAAAATACCGAATATTCCGTCTTTAAGTCTTGTACTAGTGTTTAATTAAACACTAGTTTTGCTAGAAGCGTCTTTAAATACGCATTGACCTTTTGAGATTGTGTATAGCGTTTTTCCCATAAACGTTTTTCCGATATAAGGACTGATCTTATGTCTGTATTTAAGGTCTTTCGTTTTTAACTCGAACTCTTCATTAAGGTTAATCAATGTCAGGTCCGCATCGGAACCGATTCTGATTGATCCTTTATTTGGATATAGCCCAAATCGTTTGGCAGGTTGAAAAGCTGTAACTTCTGCAATTTTTGACAATGATACTTCGCGCTTATGATAACCTTCTGTTAAAAGGACATGCAATGTATTTTGACAGCCAGCAATTCCACCCCAAACGTCAAAAATGCTTTCTCCTTGTGTTTTCATTTCTGGAGGTGATGGAGAATGATCGGAACTAATGATGTCGATATCCCCGTTTCTTAATGATTGCCATAACAGATCCACTTCCTCTCTTTCTCGTAAAGGTGGTGCACATTTAGCAGTAGGGCCAATTTCCTCGAAATCATCAACCGATAAACTCAAATAGTGTGGGCATGTCTCAGCAGTGACATCAATCCCTCGTTCCTTCGCTTCCTTAATACTATCAATCACTCGCTTACTACTTACGTGAACAATATGTAATTTACACCCCGTTAGCTCTGCATAACTAAGCACTCTCTCAACTGCTTCTAGCTCAGATAAGACTGGTCGAGAGTTACAGTAATCACGGATTGATAAACGTTGTTCCTTTTTCGTTTTGTATGTTAAATAATTGATCATTTCATTAGACTCAGCATGAAGCGCTAAAATCGAATCCAACTGTGCGATTTTTTCCATTCCTTTCAATAATGTACCGTTATCAGCATATTGAAAATCATCCGTTCCACACTCGGACATAAATGCTTTAAAGCCAATCGCACCTTCTTCATAAAGTCCTTCAAGATCTTCAATATTATCAGGTACTAACCCGGCCCATAATCGGTAATCTACAATAGACTTTTCGTCAGCTAACTGCTTCTTCTCTAAATAGCGTTCCTTTGTCGTTGTAGGAGGATTGCTATTTAAAGGCATATCAAAAAATGTTGTCACACCACCGGCAGCTAAACTTTTGCTCCCTGTATCAAGTCCTTCCCATTGATCTCTTCCAGGTTCATTAAAATGAACATGAACATCAATCAAACCAGGGAATATGTGCAATCCTTTTGCATCAATCACCGTAGCACTGCCTCTGTCAATTGTGTCTGGTTCACAAATCGCAACGACTTTGCCATTCAGTATTCCTAAATCCGCTTCAAACACATCATTTTCAGTCACAAGAGTACCAGAAAGGATAACCGTATCAAGCTTCATATCAACTGCCTCCTGTTTTCATTTAGCTTAAATTGAGTGTAAAAGATTTTCATAGATTCATCATTAGCTACTCAAACTAAAAAATCTTTATTTTATTAGTCGACATGTACAATTCACTCCAAAAAAAAAAGAAAATATCCTTCTTTCTTTATTACATGATTCAGTTTTAACAGATCTTTCATAAACTTAGCTTGATATTGTTAGATATTGTGACACCCTTTCACCTCAGATCAGAACGATTTTCACAAAATGTATTAATTCTTCCTGAATCCTTTTGGAAATTGTTCTTTTTTATTGCTGTTGTTCTTCTTTTTCTTCTAGTTGCTCCGAAAAAGAAAAATGGGGACAGGTACATCGTCCCCATTCTAGTAACTTGTTATTTATCTTATATTCCTGTTTGAGTTAATTAAAAAGATTAATAGCGCTGACTTTCGAATAATTAGTATCATAGGTTACTATCTGTGAACAATAAAGGGATGGGAACCTACCCGTAATTTCCTGTTGTGAATTGGCCTGTTCCATCGTCCCAAGGGTAATAAACTTTATGAAACAATGAACCTGTCCCTCTCTGTTTCCTATTTGAAGTTTTATTCCCAGACCGGAAGTGTGCCACCCACTTCCTTTCAGATCTGGTATTCTACCTTCGCTTTTCGGGACGCTCACTCTATAGATTGCACCCATGCTGGGCACACAAAAAAAAGCATCCCTCAACGGAATGCTTTCATTTTTTGCCCGGCAACGTCCTACTCTCACAGGGGGAAGCCCCCAAC
>NZ_JAQQWT010000075.1 GCF_028610705.1 Halalkalibacter alkalisediminis | reverse complement strand
GTAGAGTTTCCTCCTTAGATTTTGAGTTTTAGAGTGGTGTCTATACTCATATCTTACTGAGG
Source organism: Halalkalibacter alkalisediminis (assembly GCF_028610705.1). GTDB lineage: Bacteria > Bacillota > Bacilli > Bacillales > Bacillaceae_D > Halalkalibacter > Halalkalibacter alkalisediminis. Next base: position 5,119 of record NZ_JAQQWT010000075.1, on the reverse strand, counting down.
AGCTCTATTTTTTTCAAAGTTGAAAATTAACGTTCTACAGGAATGCTATAGGGCGCGTTTATTGAGGAACGCGTCTTTTCGTGTATCGGGCCATATTCTTGAATAACACTTGGTGGTTAATTTGGATATATATGCAAAACGGTTTTCCTTAAGAAAGTCATACTTAGAGCGACCTTAGAGTACAAAACTCTTAAGATCACACTTTAATTGAAGTATAATTTTACCAATAGATGAAAACGTTTATTTGAGTAAGGGGGAGTGGAATGATTATTGGTGTGATTGTAGGAGTTCTACTATTAGTGGGTTTAACAGTTGGAATAATGGCTACAAACGGAAAAGATCGGCCTAAACTAAGAAAGGAGAACATCCCGGAAGATCTCGGTGCACTGAATCTTGTCCCAATACAGCCTATGCTTCATCTGCTAAATGCGGCATTAGACTATGAATATATACAACAAGTAAAACAGCGATTCCTTCAGGAGAATCCCAATCGGAGTGAGGTTGAGTTTGAATGGCTGCTGTTTGAGTTAAAGCGCTATTTTTTAGTATCCAACCTTCTCAAGAAAGCGCCTATGTTTAGTAAAGATGTGGATGAAATATGGCATGAGATGATTCTTTTTACAAAAGAATATCAGGATTTTTCGGAGGGATTTTTAGGAGAAATGCTTCACCATATCCCGAACACCAATCCAAAGCCGGCACCACATGATCGCGCCTTATTTGATTGGGTTTTCTCGCAGCTTTTTAAAATTACCGAATTTAGCTGGAAGGCCTGGGGAAGTTTTTTTAAACACCCATTGTCCAGTGAGATTTTAAAAGAGTTTAAGGAAAGTAGTCAAGATGAATTAATTAAAAAATATTTTCGTCAAAATGAAGATAACAAAGAGCTGGCTGAATATTTAGTGAATCGAATGAAACAACAACTAAATGAAGCGGAAAAGATCTATCGGATTGATAAAAAAGGCTCATTTACAAAGCAACGGACATACGGTGATATGACCTTCTTGTCCCTTGTAATGGTTTTCTTCTCCTATTATTATTTTGATGAATATTGGGAATACGCAAAAGTATATGCCTTTACTCAGGCAGCGAACAATACAAGCGGTTGCTCCACCGCCGTTTTCTGCGGCACAGCTTCCACAGATCGTTCCGGAAATGGCCATGGTGATGGTCCCGCAGATAGCAGCGGGGATAGTGGAGGCGGTTCCTCCTCTTCAAGCTGCAGCGGAGGTTGTTCATCTTAGGTGAATGGATAGAAAATAAAATGAATAGCAGTCGAGTAGAAGGGAGCCTTTCTACCTTGCTACTGCTTATTTTGGGTAGAAATTAAATAGGTTATTCTTAAACAAACGGGTGTTTTGTTCAATAAGGCATTTCAATGATCTTCAACAAACGGGCGCATTTCTGAAGCAAGAAATGCGCTCTATCTTTATTTAAAGGGCCATATCATTGAACAAGCTTCATCAACTAAAGAGGTAGTATTAGTTAATGAAGATAAATACTAAATTATAACAATTTAATTGCGAATAAAAGGTAGTTACAGTAAACTGTAAAAGTAACAGTTTACTGTAACTACCTTTTATTATTTTTAAGGAGGCTAAATACATGAATACTTATACTGCTAAGGAGCTAGTTGAATTACTTCAATCTGAGGAAGTCGAGATAAATCTAAGAACAGTTAGATATTACACACAAATAGGATTATTACCCCCTTTACCTGTGGAAGGAAACAAAAGAGTCTATACAACACAACATATGGATTATATTAAGGCAATTATTTCACTTTCAAAAACAGGATTGTCTTTAGCGGAGATTCAAAAAAAGGTAAGCAACCTTACGTTTGAAGAAATTAAAAATATTGGAAAAAAGCTATTTCTTTTTAAAGAAGAAGTTTTCCTTAAAAATGAGACAATTAAAGTTAGTAAAGATGCGTTTATAACAGTAAGTTCCAAAGTTTCCGCAGAAAAACAACAAGAAGTAGTAAATGCTGTATCAAAAATTTTATTAGGTGAGGTGGAACACAATTGATAAAAGCTCAATTAGCAAAATCATTTATAGAAAACAATGAAGGTTTGAATCATTTGTTGATAAAAATTTCACCTGAGAATATTGATATTAGCTATGTAAAAGTCGATGTGCATTTACCATATGGTATTTCTCGTCTGCCCAATCTCACTAAGTATGATGAAAATGCTCAGGGTTCCATCTCATTTAGAGAACTAAATGAGAAAAAGGAAATAATGTTTGAGCTTTACACCACCGAGGAGGATGTTCCATTAGGGCATTGTTCAATCAATATTCTCTTGAAGTATCGAATTGGAATGTTAGAACACGAAGAAAATATTTCCATTACTTTAAGTATAGTTGATGAAAATGATGTGGCTGATGTGGTAATAAACAATGAGGTAATAACAAAATTAAAAGAGTTACCGAATGACTTAAAAGAAGAGCCAAAAGAAAACTACGAATTGGATGTAAAGTCGAAGGTAATACGACGAAATAATACTTTTTCTTATCTGGAAGAAAAATACCGAGTAAATTATTAAAAATAAAAAAGGTAGGTGCCAAAATGGAATCAAAAGTAAGTAATATTAACAAAATTAATGTTCACTATTTAGACTCTATTACGGACAAAAGACCTTTACTTTTGTTACATGCTCTTGCGGGTAACTCTAAAAGCTGGCTGAAAATCAGTAAGGAATTAGAGAAAGATTTCCGAGTTATTATTCCAGATTTACGAGGACATGGTTCCACAGAAAAACCTGATGGAGCATACGATACAGAAACTTTTTGTTTGGACATCATTTCCTTATTAGACTCACTTTCAATTGAAAGTGTTGATATAATTGGTCACTCGCTCGGTGCTAAAATTGCTATGTGTTTGGCGGAATTATATCCAACACGCATTTCAAAAATTGTAGTGGAAGAAGGTCACATTAAAGCACTTCCATACATATATCAAGGATGGTATGAAGGTGTTAAAAATAATAAAGGTCCCTATTCTATGTTTAGTATGATTAAAAATAACTTTAATACCCGAGAAGAAGCCATCAGTTTTATGTCCAAGAACATTGGAGATTCCAATACCGAGTGGTTCAGTTTAAGTTTACAGCAGGAAAATGGCGGAGTTAATTGGACTTTTTCTTTGGATTCATTGTTAAGTATTTCTCAAAATGTGATGAGCAAAGATTCTTTAGATTTAAATAGTAATATAAAGCATCCTGCCTTACTCCTCTTTGGAGAAAGCGGAGCATTTTCTACAAAAGAAATATCCGAACTTACTCAAGTTTTTTATAATAGTAAGACAGTGATTATAGCAGAAACAGGACATTGGATACATGGTGAATCTCCCTTATCTTTTCTTAATCATGTTGTTCCTTTTTTAAAGGATTAAGAAATTTGGTGTCTACTGATTTTTGAAATTAGAAAAGATGAAATGTTTATTAAAGGTAATTCTTATTGAAGTAACAGGTGCTAGTTCAACAAGACATAGTAATTAAGATCTTCCACAATCGGGCCAGATTGTAGAGTAACCCTTATATTACGTAGTAGACTTTATACTGCGCAGCAAAGGTCTGCACTTTTTAGACGACTTTGTGAAAAAATGTACTTAAAGTAACGAGCAGGTTAGTGAAAAAAGGAACTTTTAATTTCATTTATAGGATGGCAAGTTAAGGAGAGTTTAAATGATTGAAAAAACAACATTAGATAATTTCGAAGAATATGATGACCCTATTTTATATGATAGGGAAAATGACACATATACAGAAGATATCACTTTTTTAGAAAAATGGGCATCGAAAACAAAAGGAATAATTATTGATTTGGCTTGTGGTACAGGTAGAGCAACTATACCTTTAGCAAGAAAAGGATTTAGAGTAATAGGAGTGGACCTTCATAAAGGTATGCTTAATGAAGCCAAAAATAAAACTACTAACCAAAATTTACAGGTAGATTGGGTTGAACAGGATTGCTCCAAGTTAGATTTAGATGTAAAAAGTAATTTAATATTTTCCGTAGGTAATTCGTTTCAACATTTTCTTACAAACGATGCTCAAGATGGTTTGTTAATGTCTGTGAACAGGCATTTAGAAACCAACGGAGTTTTTATATTCGGGACTAGATTTCCAAGTGCGGAGGAATTATTTCAACCGAGTAAAGAGGAGTATTGGAGAACATATATTGATAAGGATACTCTAAATAAAGTAGATGTTTATACGGTCAGTAGATATGACTCCTTAAATCAAGTGCAGCATAATACAACGATAAGAAAATTTAAAAATACGGATGATGTAGTAGTCAATGAAGTAAAAACAAATATAAGCCTACGTTACGTATTTCCAAAAGAAATGGAACGGATTTTAACTGACAATGGCTTTGAAATAATCAATATTTACAAGGACTGGAACGAAACTCCTATAACAGAGGATAGTTATCAAATGGTTTATGTTTGCAGAAAAGTTAGGAATTAAGTAAAAAAAAGTAATTGTTTATATATTTTTCTTTATTTAACAAACGGATGCGATAGCTGAACAGGGCTGTCGCTTCTTCAACTAATGAGGCAGATTCTTCAAGAAGAATTATTGTTAATCAGTTGGAGAAAATACCTACAAATTGTAATTTGAAAGTAGGTAATTAGATTGAATACGAAATTTGTTATGAGTATTTGTTTATGCTGCTTACTAATGATAACTCCAGTTCAGGCAGAAGAAGATAATACTCGATATGAAATGCTTTTGGAGGATGTAATATATACATTTTTTTATCCTTTAGAAAAAAAGGCTACTAACGAATATTTTGGTGAGTTTAAGCAATCTATGTTTTGTAAATTTGTAGATGTAAAAAGAAAACCTAACATGGGATATGCTTACGAAATAACATATCAATTTAAAACATTTGAAGGGGCACATAACCCACCATTTTATTTGTTTACTATGACCGTTGAAAATGAAGAATTAACAAACTGGGTTATTAAAGAAGTCCAAGTGAAAAAATTGAATGGTGAAAAGGTTGAATGTCGTAAGCCGATACAAATTCAATAACCCCCTCTGTTAGGATAGATGTCGTACGATACTTTAGTGTTATAGTTTAAGTAAATAACACGGAGGTCGATCGATAT
>NZ_JAQQWT010000074.1 GCF_028610705.1 Halalkalibacter alkalisediminis | reverse complement strand
AACTGTATCGCTAACGATACTTCATTGTGATTTTACGAAATCACTTAAAATTGACGAGAAAATCATGTTTTCTCTTTCCGCTTGGCTTTTGTTCAGTTTTCAAAGAACTATTGTGTCACTTCGTTAGCGACATTTACTATCATAACACAACGAATCATTCCGCGCAACAACTTTTTATAAGCTATTTTTGCAAGTCGTTATGTAACAAGCTGTCGTTAACAGCGACAAGTAATACTATATCACACCTTATAATTCTGCGCAATATTTAATTTAGAATTAATTTTTGCGGCTAGGTTTAATAATTTATCATAGTTTTGTACTTATAACAACTACAATTACAAAAACAATTCTCCAAATGACCAATCATTTTTCTTACTATATTAAGTTCAAACCATATTTTATGCTAATCCACATCATTACTAAGAGACACTCTATCGATTATTTATACTTCTTTAAAATGCATATTCAGGCGGAAAGTCTATTAGTTGGATAGCAAAAGAATCCCTTTTTCAAAAGAAGATTCTTTCATTAAGATCTAGTCTAACCTTCCTTACTGATACACTTACGTTTAAAAGAGAGAAGGAGATAGTGCGAGATTAAAGTGATTTTGTATCGGCTATGTATATATGATTCCTATAGCAAAAAGGACACAGAGTTTAAACGTTAGCTCGGAGCCCGTCTTTCACTACCCAAGTAAAGTAAATATAAAGTCTAATGAGTTTAGCTATTGCTACCGTAAATTTATGTCTAATATTTAAACCCTTGATGTATCTCTCCAAGAAAACTAAAAAACCCCACTTGCTCAAAAGTGAGGTCTCCCATACTTAAAAATTATTTATTCTGCACTGGTAAAATCACATCAACCGTCGTTCCTTGATTCTTGTCACTAGAAATCTCAAGCTTTCCATTATGATGTTCAATAATGCGGTAGCTAACCATTAGACCTAAACCAGTACCTTTTTCTTTCGTTGAATAAAACGGCTCCCCCAATCGTTTCATTCGTTCTTTGTCTATTCCCATTCCTTCATCCACAAAACGAATCATAATGTGGCTATCGTCTTTCTTCATAATTTGCACCAGGATCTGACCACCGTTTTCCATAGACTCGATTGCATTTTTTAAAATGTTTACAAAGACCTGCTTTAATTGATTTTCCTCGCACCAGATTTCCGGAATTTCCGCATCAAATTCAGTCATAATTTGAACGTCATTCAAATTGGCTTCTGACACAAACAGATCAATGATCCTTTGGCATATTTCCCTAACATCTTTCATGTCACGCTTTTCAGCTTGTGGCTTTGACAAGATCAACATTTCACCAACAATTAACTTAATACGCTCAATCTCAGATAGCATAATATCAAAATATTTTTCCTCTTCATAATTAGGCTTAATGAATTGAAGAAATCCTTGAATGCTTGTTAGAGGGTTCCTTATTTCATGAGCTATACCTGCAGCTAATTCTCCAACAGCAGAAAGTTTATCGGACTTTCTAATGACTTCCTCTACTACTTTCCGATCGGTAATGTCATTGGCTATGCATAATACATGAACATCATCGGATTCTGTTGAGATCAATGGAATCTTAGTGGTTTGTACCCATTTCACGCTCTCGTTTTTACCCATTAATACCTCTTCTTCAATGTAGGTATCCTCGAGCTTTTCAATGGTCAACCGATCTTCCTGTAGATGATTTTCCACTTGTTCGATGTTAGGGTTAAAATCCGCTTCGGTTTTTAGTAACATTTCCTTAACCGTTGTCCCGTAAAACGCCGCATAGGAATGATTGGCTAACATATATTGGCCTTCGCTGTTTTTTGCATAAATAAAATTAGGACTCGAATCTATAATCTCGCGAAGAAACTCCTTCTGCTTAATTAATAGCCTTTCCTTCATTTCAATATTTGCATTTGCTACTTCTATATACTCAGCCATTTCATTAAATCGCTTTAGTAATTTACCAATTTCAGTATTATTTATCTGATTTATACTCATCCTCTTACTAAAATGGCCTTGTGCTACTTGCCCTACCGCTATTTCTAATTCTTTAATTGGCTTAATGATTTGTCTAGTATACAGAGCTGTAGCAATAGATAAAAACAGGAATAATATGAATAAAAGGTAAACTAACGTATCCTGAAACCTTTCAAAATAGATTTGTGTATAGGAAACAGGAACCTGTGCAACAACGCCCCAGTCGAGTATCGGGATATATTGATAGGAGGCTAACATCGGAATGTTCTTTGTATTCGTTACTTCTTCATAACCAGATTGTTTGTTTAAAACCTTTTGAACAACTAGATTAGATGTTACATCCTCACCAATTCTATCAGACAAAGGATGAGAAATTAACCTCCCATGTTTATCTACAATATAAGCATATCCATCACCTAGTTGGATATTGTGCATAATTGACTTAAAAACGGGGTTCTCTTCAATTCGTATGATTAAATTAACTATGTTTAGAATTTCACCTTGCTCGCTTAAAAGGGGAATAGCAACAACTACTACGAATCTACCTGTAACAGCTGATACTACATTACTTATATAAATGTCTCTCGTTTCCATGGCTTTTTGAACATATTCTCTATCCAGAAAGTTTTGATCTTTCAACACTTCTTTCAAATTCTCTGGAAAGTATCCGGTAATCTGACCATCAGTCTCAACAATTGTTGCACTATCTACAAACGAAGAATACTCCACAATTTCTTCTAATTGATTATGGATCTGCCAGGTATCGTCCTCAACCGATTTAGTTTGAATATAACGACCTAACTTTTGTAAATCTACGGTTATCGTATTTATTTGGCCTTGTAATCTCAATACTGTTTCATCAGTTATATCTTTCGATTTATTTTTAGCTATTTCAGGTAAAGCTGTTTGTGACATGAAAAAGATCACCCCTAATAACGCAAGCATGATTAATAAATTAATCACGAATATTTTCCAAAACATGAGTGACTTTAGTGTTTTCAAAAAGGAACAGCTCCCACTTTAACTAATCAATTACTATTTTAAATGATATTGATCATGCAATCTAGTTTTTTGTATAAACATGTCTAACGTCGTAGTACGTGAAGAAAGAGACCATTAACTCCAAACAACACACTAAACACTTGAGGCGACACCCCATAAATCCCCTCGTACACAAACGGAGTTCCCGCCACATAAGCAAAACTCCCGCCAAGAATGAAGCAAACGGTTAACGCATAGCCAATAAAGCTCCGATCCTTAAACCAACTCCCCATCGCCGCACCGAACTCCCAACCGAACTTGGGAACCGCTTCTCCGGAGGTAACGTCTCCTTTAACTTCAGCGCAACCATCAAGTTGCATGATTCATATATTTTTTTAAAAAACCGACTTTTCTATTGAAAGTAAGTCGGTTTAAATTAAGTTCAATTATACTGTTTACATGAATGAGAAAATCTAGTAAACCAGCACGTTTCATAATGTCAGTGTAAGTAGTATCATCTACTTGTTGGTTAGATACTTCTTTACCCCATACAACGCCAAGTGCAGAGGAAAATTCTTCCTGAGTCGATAATTTTCCAGAAAGCTCGTTTGTGGGGCAAATGTTGCCCCTAATTGAACTACATCTTGTCCTTGTTACTATACAACAAAATGTATTCTTCCTTAACGATTTAGTAACCACATTTGTTCATCTATTTTCTTGCTAACATATGAAAGTACATATTAAAAACTTGTTCATGACAGTCCTAAAGCTTAATTCTATACGATAATAGAAATATTTAAAAATAATAAAATAGCTTTTCCCTTTAAAGTTAGCCGCCAGTTTTGGACTTAAGATTAATATGCGCAATTTTATAGTAGTTAGGATCTAATACTGAGGGTTAGTAGAATTGAATTATACATTATTAACGCTAGACAATAGAAGAACCTTAATCAATAATAAACAACAGTGGCCATGAAAGAACATAGCCATTATGGTTTGTTTTGAAGTCTATCCTATTTTGTTTAATCACTATAAGTAAATAAGTTATCTAACTAACGCCTTCTCCAAAACTTCTGCCAAATCCATTGTTCTTACTTGATCTTCTACTTCTTTTACTTTCGTTCCATCACTTAATATCGTTAAGCAGTACGGACAGCCACTCCCGATCACGCTAGGGTTGACGGCGAGTGCTTGCTCGGTACGAGCAACGTTAATACGTTCACCTGAATGCTCTATCAGTAGACTCTCTTATTGGTGTATTAAAAGAAATTCAAACGTTACAATAGATCTTCGTAATCAATATTGCCCGCCTTTTTCGACGGCTCAGTTGTTAGTTCTTCTGAAAACTCTGACATAGTGGTTTGATCTCTCATAAGACTGTAAGCTGTAGCCCCAATTCCTACTCCTATAACTAATACTAAAAACAGCATCCCACCGTTGTTGTTACGTCTAGCTCCAAATAATTGCTCTGCTCGTCTACCCCAATTGAATACATCTGTTACCCAGCCAATATGATTGATGATTGATCATTGAATTCATCATTTCGTTAGCACCCCCCTTTAGTTTATAACTTGACTTTCACTTTATTACTTTCATTTCTCACACAATTATGAGGACGAACTTTTCTCTATCATGGAGCAGGATTATTGTTAAAACTTAATACGAATTCACAATTACCAACTTCCTCCAATTTCTACATCTTACATATTGCTCATTTTAAAAGGAACTCTAAGCTTTAGATAGAAAACGGTTCAATCAAATGGTCAAAGAGTTCCTTTACAAAAGACCCCGTCTAAAAAAGCCACCCTCAGAGATTAACGCAAGATAAGATACACAGTATTGATTTTATATAAATAATTGTTGAGGATAGAAAGTTTTACAGATTAACTGATGATAAAGAAATCAAAGTAATAAAACGCAGGATATCATTTAAAGGTGAGTTTATAGCCATTATTAAAAGAAGATCGATGACTTTTTAGATAAGTATAGAAGCCTACGAAAATGAAACTTTTAGTGTAACGGCTTAATTTCATCACTTATAAAACCTCCAGAAACACCCCACTCGACTTCCTCCACAACTCCTCATACCCAATCTCAAGATAAACCTCACCCTTTACAATCTCAATCCGACTCCACGCCCCATTCATCCGTACCTCATCTCGTAATTCCGTTGCCAAAAAATCTAAGCATCAAAATCCCAACTAGAACTTCTTCCCCATTCATACACACCTCAAAATCTTTAAACCGGGGAAAACAACTACCTCAACAAGTACAGAATTGTAGATTCCGTTTGCACAGGTTCTATAATTATTTCATCACCTTTTTATACAAAAAAAGCATCCCTCAATGGAATGCTTTCAAATTGCCTGGCAACGTCCTACTCTCACAGGGGGAAGCCCCCAACTACCATCGGCGCAGAAGAGCTTAACGACCGTGTTC
>NZ_JAQQWT010000073.1 GCF_028610705.1 Halalkalibacter alkalisediminis | reverse complement strand
GATAAAAAAATCAGGATATACGGCTATTTGTCATGCGTACCGCTTAGGTGCGGATTTTTTCTATAGTTCGGGCTTACAGAATAAGAATCCTACGCAAATCGCTACAACTGGTTCAATGGTGGAAAGGATGGATGCACGACTAGATTCGATGTAACTCAAGCCTTTCGTGTAAAGTAAGAAGGCAAGGATCGTTGGGATTAATGCTAGCCCTATGCTGTTAAGAAACACAGACCAGTTTAAAAGTAAATCAAGTTTAGACACAAAAGGATTAGTCGTGATCATAAATAAGGCAGCACAAAAGTATGTGTAACCTGTTATCGTTAACGCACCGTAATACCGACTGCTTACTTTAGCGAAAATACTGTAAAGTGCGTAAAAGAACCCAGACCCAATTCCGACTAATAGGGTGGAAGCGGTTATAACCGTATTTATGGAAGGGAAGAAGCCGACAACAAAGGCACAACCAAATAATGTAATGATAATAGCGATAACTTTTCTAACAGTAAGCAACTCTTTGAAAAAAATACGTGATAAAATCGTTACAAATAAAGGGCCTGTATATAATAATACGACGGCTAATGAAAGGTTAGCTTGTTCCATGACGGTGAAAAAGCACCAGTTAAAAAACACAATACTGATGATCCCTGATCCGATAAAAAACGGGATGTGTTTCCAGTTGATTCTCAATTCACTACGGTTTAAGAGAGCCATATAGATAAGTAAAATAACAGCTGCAAATATCGAGCGAATGGCGACAACATCCCAAGCTGTAAATCCATACACATATAAATTTTGAACAAACAGACCAATTAGTCCCCAACAAGCAGCTCCTACTATAGCCAAGATGTATGCCGTTTTTATAGACATTCCGATACAAGCCTCCTAACTCATTATAATATCAATAACTATATCATGTTTCTTCCATCTATTAACAGCAAAAAATAAAATAGTGCAATAATTTAAAAAACGCCGATCCAAGAGGAGTTCATTCTCTCGGATCAGCTAAATGTTTTATTTTTTTACAGATTGTAAATATTCGTTATAAGTCATTTGTTTATCAATAACTCCATCATTGGTAAGTTCGATGACGCGATTAGCAATCGTTTCATTAAATTGGTGGTCATGAGAAGTAAAAATCATTGCACCTTTGTAGTTAATTAATCCATTGTTCACAGCTGTAATGGATTCTAAATCAAGGTGGTTAGTAGGCTCATCAAGAAGAAGAACATTTGCTCCACTTAACATCATTTTTGAAAGCATACAACGAACTTTTTCTCCGCCAGACAGAACGTTTGCTTTTTTCTTTACTTCTTCACCAGAAAAGAGCATACGACCTAAGAAGCCACGTAGGAAGGTGTCACTATCATCTTGAGGAGAGTATTGGCGTAACCAGTCAACTAAGCTCAAATCGCAGCCTTCAAAGAACTCTGAATTATCTTTAGGGAAATAAGCTTGAGTTGTAGTAATTCCCCATTTGTAGGAACCACTATCTGGTTCCATCTCACCAGTTAAGATCTTGAAAAGAGTCGTTTTTGCAATTTCATTTTCACCAACTAATGTAATTTTATCATCTTTATTCAATGTAAAGCTTACATTATTAAGAACTTTTTCTCCATCAATCGTCTTCGTAATTCCTTCAACACGAAGCACATCATTGCCGATTTCACGTTCGGGTGTAAAATGCACATATGGATATTTACGTGAAGATGGACGAATATCATCTAATTCAATTTTATCGAGTAACTTTTTACGTGAAGTCGCTTGTTTCGATTTTGAAGCATTTGCACTAAAACGAGCAATAAACGCTTGTAACTCTTTAATTTTCTCTTCTTTTTTCTTATTTTGGTCACTTGCCATTTTCTGTGCAAGTTGACTTGACTCGTACCAAAAATCATAGTTCCCTACGTATATCTGAATTTTACCAAAATCTAAGTCTGCAATGTGCGTACATACTTTATTAAGGAAGTGACGGTCATGGGATACCACAATAACCGTATTCTCAAAATTAATTAAGAATTCTTCAAGCCATTCAATTGCTTTTATATCTAAGTGGTTAGTAGGCTCATCTAATAGCAGAACGTCAGGTTCACCAAAAAGAGCTTGAGCAAGAAGGACCTTAACTTTTTCAGATCCTGTTAAATCAGCTAATTTCTTCGAGTGAAGATCTTCTGAAATACCAAGTCCTTTCAATAAAATAGCAGCTTCAGATTCTGCTTCCCACCCATTCATTTCAGCGAATTCTCCTTCAAGCTCGGCCGCCTTAATACCGTCTTCATCTGAGAATTCTTCTTTCATATAAATGGCGTCCTTTTCTTGCATGACTCCATAAAGACGGGCATGTCCCATAATTACAGTCTTTAGAACTTCGTGTTCTTCATACTCAAAGTGATTTTGCTTTAATACAGCGAGTCGTTGCCCTGGCTTCATGTGAACATCACCTTGTTGAGGTTCAATGTCACCTGATAAAATTTTAATGAAAGTAGATTTCCCTGCACCATTTGCTCCAATTAAACCATAGCAGTTACCAGGTGTGAATTTAATATTAACCTCATCAAATAATTTGCGATCTCCATATTGTAAACCAACGTTCGAAACAGTAATCATATTTATGTATGCCTCCAAATGTCCATAATCGAATGAATTATACCATTCATTGTAGACATGGGGCTAGTTTTCTAACAGATTTTTTAGGTTTTTGCAAAAAAAAAGTGAAAACTCGACCGTTTTTAACCTGCATGTTACGATAATGAAGGATTTATATAAACCAAAAGAAGTATACGGCAAGCCCTCCAACTGTTGCTAACATAGTGACGGTTAACAACTTTGTCGATTTCATTGAGTAATTTACGATTATGGCGCCCAATAGCACCGCAAAATAAAGGGAAAAATCAAGTGGAAACAATCGAATAGCTGATACAAATCGAACTCCTGTTACCAAAGTGATCAATAATGGGGCTAACATAATTAAAGAAACAATGACTAAACAGATTGTGTTTTTTTGTTTTAACGTCATGTTCATGACATCACCTCATCAATATTATTATTTTTAAGGTGTCCAAGTAGAGTTTTCTCATTCAAAAAGGGGGTATCCAGATGGATCGCAATAATAGACTCCAACTAGCACAAGAGAAGCTTAAATCCATTTACGGCTATGATTCATTTAGAGAGGGTCAACGTACGATTATTGAGCAAATTTTAAATGGCACGGATACAATTGGAATCATGCCGACTGGGGGAGGAAAGTCACTTTGCTACCAAATCCCTGCACTTGTTTTACCAGGTGTCACATTAGTAGTCTCTCCTTTAATTTCTCTTATGAAGGACCAAGTTGATGCTTTAACGGAATTAAACGTTCCTGCCACTTACCTTAATAGTACGTTATCTGCTTCTGAAGAGAGACAGAGGCAGAACCGTATTGAAGAAGGGTACTATAAATTAATTTATGTAGCCCCAGAGAGACTGGACCAGTATCAGTTTCAACAGTTACTTAGTCGGATCAATCTCTCTTTAATTGCAATAGATGAGGCCCATTGTATGTCGCAGTGGGGGCATGATTTTAGGCCAAGTTATCTAACTATAGCCACATGGCTTGAACACCTATCACAAAACCCAACGATACTTGCGTTGACGGCAACAGCGACACCGGAAGTATGTAAAGATTTGCAGAATTTTTTACATATAAACGAACGTCAAGTGATCTCGACTGGCTTCGAGCGAACAAACTTAACGTTTAAAGTGAAAAAGGGGATAAATAAAAAGAAGTTTATTGACTCGTATATCACTTCAAAGAAAAAAGAATCTGGAATTATATATGCATCAACTCGCAAAGAGGTTGAACAAATTTTTCAACACTTATCTGAAAGTGGAGTGAGTGTGGTAGCCTATCACGGGGGAATGAATGAGCAGGAGCGCTCTTTAAGTCAAGAGGCTTTTATTCATGATAAAGTGGATCTAATTATAGCTACAAATGCATTTGGAATGGGCATTGATAAATCAAATGTTCGATTTGTTATTCATTATAATTTACCAAGAACAGTAGAAGCGTATTATCAGGAAGCTGGAAGAGCGGGAAGAGACGGGGAGCCTAGCGAATGTGTCTTGTTGTTTAGCCTACAAGATGTCCGCACTCAAGCGTTTCTCATTGAGCAATCGGATCGAAACGCGATACGGCAAGAAATGGAATACAAAAAATTGCAACAAATGACTGCATTTTGCCATACAGAACGCTGTTTGCAACAATATATTTTACACTATTTTGGTGATGATACAAATAAGACGTGTGGCAAATGTTCAAATTGTGTTCATACTGGTGAGAAAGTAAATAAAACGCGAGAGGCTCAGATGGTCTTCTCTACAGTTAAAAGAACAAGAGAGCGCTTTGGAAAAACGATTATTTCTCAGATCTTAGTCGGTTCTGCCAATCAAAAATTAAAGCAATTACAATTAACGGACGTAACTACTTACGGTCTCTTAAAAACTTGGTCTCAAAAGGATGTAGCTGAATTTATTGATATTTTAATGGCTGAAGACTACTTAGCGCCAATGGGAACTACGTATCCGACGATTCAGTTAACAGAAAAAGCCGTTCAAGTATTAATGGGGGAGCAAGAAGTATTTGTAACAGAAACGGTGACGACGGTTCAAAGAGAAGAGAATGATGATGTGTTTGAAGCATTAAGAGAATTGAGAAAGGAAATTTCAACTGAGAGTCGGATTCCACCGTACATGATTTTTTCTGATAAAACATTGAAAGAAATGAGTAGCCTGATTCCTTTAACCCAAGAGGAGCTCTCTACTGTTTCAGGAGTTGGAGAACAGAAACTAGAAAAGTATGGACAAGCTTTCTTAGAGGTTTTAAAGCAGTATAAAGATAAACAACGGAGTGTTATAGAATTTGAACCTCCAAGAAAAGGAAAAAGGACAAAAAAAGGACAATTTTTAGAAACAGCTACGCTCTTTCAGAAAGGTGAGAGCATTTCCAACCTCGCTGAGACCTTATCCCTTTCAGAGCAAACAATTGTTAAGCATTTGCTTAAAGCTCAGCAAGAAGGGGTCGAGTTAAATTTACAACAGTATGTCAAAGAGGAAGACCGAGAAATGATCATACAGGCGGCAGATGAGGTAGGAACGGAATTTCTTAAACCGATTAAAGAGGTGTTGCCCGAACACATTACCTATCAAGACATTCGCTTTACTTTGGGAAAGTAGGTTACAATTTCACGTAGCATACAACTGTGTTATGATCATATAGATGAACTCCGAACTAGAAACAATAAGGGTTTTAGATAAAAATAAACAGGATTTTGTATTTAAAAGGGGAATGTAGGTATGACAATTAAAATTGTAACAGATTCAACAAGTGATTTATCTAATGATATTGTTGAGAAGTATGGAATTGAGATTGTTCCTTTATCGATTTCGGTTGGTGGAAAGACATACTTAGATGGAATAGACATTTCGAAGAAAGAGTTTGTTCAGATGTTAACATCATCTGAAGAATTACCTAAAAGTTCTCAACCGTCTGCTGGCTCCTTTGAAGAGACATACCGTCGAATTTTGGACGAGCCAGACACAACACATATTATATCTATTCATTTAACTGAAGGAATGAGTGGAACGGTTAATTCGGCCCAAGCTGGAGCTGACTTAGTTGGTGAAAACGTGACCGTTGTAAACTCAAAGTTCATTTCTCATGCGATGAGTTTCCAAGTTATAGAAGCAGCAGAAATGGCTCAAAAAGGTCATACAGTTAATGAAATAGTAAGCCGCCTTGATGAAGTGAGAAATCATTCATCTCTTTATCTAATGGTGGATACATTAGAGTATCTTGTTAAAGGCGGTCGTATCGGTCGTGGGAAGGCATTGTTAGGCTCTCTTTTAAAAATAAAACCAATTGCGTCTCTTGCTGACGGTGTATACACACCGGTAAGTAAAGTTCGTACACATATGCAAATGATTGAATACTATAAAAAACAGTTCCTTAAAGAAACCGCCGGTATGAAGGTTAGAGCGATAGGGATTGCTCAAGTGGAAGCAGAAGGATTAGCAAATAAATTAAAAGACACTCTTCAACAAGTTAAAGATATTCCGGTAACCATTACAGAAACTTCCCCTGTTATTAGTACGCATACAGGTCCTGGTGCGGTTGCGTTAATGTATTATACAGATAAAGAATAGGGCATCTCTTTGTTTGTCATTATGCAAATGGACATCCTATTAAAAGAGAACTTAAAACAATAGGTACTCAAAATGCTTTGACATTACATAGAGAATTTAATACCATTCCATGCTCAGGAAATGAAGGGCGAGAGTGACATCAATAATTAGTCACTCTCTTTTTTGCTTTTTTTAGCCATTTGTACATATGTAAAAATTAAACATCCTGTGCCAAGTATGGTACAGGCATATTGCAAAATTCTCATCGTTTCCATCAGCAGAACCTCCTGTCTTAGTTTACTATTTCAATAAAATTCTATAATATTCGTCAAAATAAAAAAAGGAATCGCTTACATGAGCGACGAATAAAATTAAAAGAAAATAAGGAGCATTCCTGTAATGAAGTAATTTGAGGGTTGAACAAAAAAAGAGCCCCTTGGTATGATACGAGGTGTCCGAAG
>NZ_JAQQWT010000072.1 GCF_028610705.1 Halalkalibacter alkalisediminis | reverse complement strand
AATGCGACAAGCTTTTTTGGGTGATTAAACCGATCTATCTCCCCAATTTCAGAAATGATCGTTGCCGCGATCTTTTCTCCGATACCTGGGATAGATTGGATAATCTTATATTCTTCAATTTCTTTTGCGAGAGTATCTATCTCAGTCTCCAACTCTGATAGATGCTTTTTGTATTGAAGAAGCATATTAATATACATACTAAGACTTAGTAAATGACTCTGATATAGTGTCTTTTGAAACAGAATAAATTAAACATGAATCTGTGGGGAAAGAAGTAAAGCTGTTTTCTATCCTCACAGAATTCTTTAAAGGAGCAAACAAAGATGGTTGAAGCACTGAAAGACATGTATAATCGAGGGTTTTTCAATCATTTCTGCAAGACAATAAAACAAGTACATCCAGAATTCAATGACCGGTTGTTTATGAATTTGATATTTGACCACGATTGGAGCACAAGGGAGTTAAAACAAAGAATTCGTCATATCACCCATTCATTATCGAAAACTCTGCCCCCTTCTTATCCTGACGCGATTGCAATTTTATCTGAAATAGCTCCAAAATGTAAAGGGTTTGAGTATCTGTTTTTCCCGGATTTTGTAGAGCGATATGGTCTTGCCGATTGGGAAATATCAATGTCTGCCCTCAAGCTATTCACCAAATCCTCTAGTTCAGAATTTGCTGTTCGTTCTTTTATTGAAAAAGATCCAAAAAAGATGATGGCAATCCTGGAGCAGTGGGCAAATGATGAAAATCCTCATGTGCGTAGATTAGCCAGTGAAGGTTGTCGGCCTAGACCCCTTGGTCTGCCCCATTGAACATGTTTAAAGCTGACCCGGCTCCTATCCTTCCTATCTTGTCTCTCTTAAAAGCGGATGAAAGTGAATATGTCAGAAAAAGCGTCGCCAATAACTTAAATGACATTTCAAAAGATCATCCCGACTTGGTGAAAAAAATATGCGCAGAATGGAAAGGACAGAATTCCCAGACAGATTGGATAATAAAACACGGTTGCCGAACATTATTAAGAAAAGCAGATCCAGAAACGCTATATCTATTTGGATTCCATACCGAACCTGACGTTCAAATAAAAGATCTTAACCTATCCGCTCACCAATTGTCAGTTGGCGACTCGATTACGTTTCATTTTGTTTTAGTTAATCAATCCCTTGACTTCTATAAACTACGAATTGAGTATGGAATTGATTTTGTAAAAGCAAACGGTTAACCTCCAGAAAACTGTTTAAAATAACAGAAAACATATATAAAAGCGGAGAAGTTCCCTTTAATCGAACTCATTCATTTAAAGACCTTTCAACGAGAAAACACTACGGGGGGGAACATCGCTTATCAATCGTCATCAACGGGAAAGAAATGGCAGAAGCCTATTTCCAATTAAAAATTCCAAATTAGAGAACGTATATTTTAAAGGAAACGTTTTATGAGATTCATTTTTCGAGCCAATATTTTTGAAAACTGTTCTTTCCATCTGGGCAATCATATGAAGCAGAGCCTTTAAAAACATGGAGGAGTATCCCCCTCATTTATCAGCAACTAGAAAGAACACTCAAATTAACTGCATTGTTACATCCTTAGTAAAATATTGCTCAACAATCGGGCGCTTTTCTGGAATAAGAATTGCGCTCTTTCTTTATGTATAGGGCCAGATAATTGAATAACACTTAGCAGTTAAATTGGGAATTTAAGTTAAAATAATTAGAGATTGTGAAGGATTGTACTTAAAGGTAGTTGATGTATTTGTATGTTAACTTTTTACGAGGAGTTGCAGCTACTTAAAATGATTTACAATTTTTAACTTTACATTTATAGTTGAAATATTAAGATATTTTTTAAAATTTTTAAACCTTTATGCAAACGATTGCGTGGATGCTTATTATTAAAAAGACTGAATTATGACATAAGTAATGATGACGAAGCCATAAGATCTTTAATAATCTAATTGGAATGCAGGTGTGTTTAGTGAATAAGTTACAGCCAAGCCCTTATGATCAGTATTTATTTAATCAAGGTACTCTCCTTAGAAGTTATGAAACGATGGGGGCGCATTTAGTTAAAGAGAAAGGAATAACTGGAGTTCGTTTTTCAGTTTGGGCTCCAAATGCAAAGGAAATTAGATTAGTAGGTGATTTCAACCATTGGCAAGGTAACTACCATCGTCTGAAAAATGTTAATAATTCAGGAATTTGGTTTATTTTCGTCCCTCATCTTCCAAAAGGAACTTTATATAAATATGAGGTTTATACAAAAAGTGGAGAGGTTTTCTTAAAAGCTGATCCCTATGCTTTTTATTCGGAAGTAAGACCAAATACTGCTTCCATTGTATATGGATTACCAGAGTATGAGTGGAATGATCACGATTGGCTGGTTAAACAGAATAAAAACGCACAACACGTTTACAATCAACCTATACTCATTTACGAAGTTCACCTTGGCTCATGGAAAAGAAAAAACAATGGTGATTTTTATACATACAGAGATTTAGCTGATGAGTTAATAGATTATGTAAAAAAGATGGGTTACACGCATATTGAACTTCTTCCAATAATGGAGCATCCGTATGATCCGTCATGGGGGTATCAACTTACTGGGTATTTTTCTATAACTAGTAGATTTGGTACACCGACTGATTTTATGTATTTCGTGGATCAATGTCATCAAAACGGAATTGGAGTGATTTTAGATTGGGTTCCTGGACATTTTGGAAAAGATGCGCACGGACTCAGAATGTTTGATGGAACTCCTCTTTATGAATATTCGAATTCATTAAAAGCTGAAAAACATTCGTGGGGAACACTGAGCTTTGATTATACAAAGCCTGAAGTGACAGGGTTTCTTATTTCAAATGCTTTATTTTGGTTCGATATTTTTCATATAGATGGTTTAAGGGTTGATGCAGTAACGAGTATGCTTCAATTAGACTTTGACAAAGAAAATGATCAATGGGAGCCTAATGTTTATGGTGGAAGTGAGAATCTAGAAGCTATTGAATTTATAAAAAACCTAAACAAAACCGTTTTTCAGTTTTATCCAGGAGCTTTAATGATGGCGGAAGAATCTACGGATTATCCTTCCGTAACGGGACCCGTTCATCTTGATGGGTTAGGATTTAATTATAAGTGGAGTCTCGGCTGGATGAATGATACATTAACATACATGGAAAAAGAACATTCAGACCGTCGGAATCATCATAAACATTTAACTTTTCCACTTATGTATGCCTTTACAGAAAATTTCACCCTACCAATATCTCATGATGAAGTAGTACATGGCAAAAAATCACTTCTTGATAAGATGCCAGGTGATTATCATCAAAAATTCGCCAACTTAAGATTGTGTTTAGGGTATATGATGACACACCCAGGAAAAAAGCTGCTGTTTATGGGAAGTGAATTTGGACAGTTTTCAGAATGGCGGGATCAAGATCAACTTGATTGGGATTTGCTAGATTATGAAATGCATCGCAGTGTTCAAGGATACACCAAAGATTTAGACCATTTTTATTTGAAAGAAAAGGGGCTTTGGGAACTAGATCACATACATAATGGTTATGAATGGATCAATCCTCAAGATGATACAAACAGTATTATCTCTTATATTCGCAAAGGGAAAAAGCCAAGTGATTCTCTTATCATTATTTGTAATTTTTCAACTAAATTGCACAACGAATATCGAATAGGAGTTCAGGATTGCGTTGATTATCGCGAAGTCTTTTCTAGCGATGAATGTAAATATGGAGGGGCTGGGCATAAAAATACGCGTTCAATTAAATCTGAAAATATCCCTTCTGACAATCATCCTTATAGCTTAACAATTACATTAGCACCCTTATCTATGATTATCTTAAAAAAGTTTATTTCAAAAAAAGAAAGAAAAAAGAACAAAAAATAATAAGGCGCTGCATGAACCGTAAAGCAGGAGCCAATTAAAAAATAGGAGAAAAAATTAATGACAACTATTAACGAAATAATTATGAAAATCTCGTTAGCATTTTCTACATTAGAAGAAATAGAAGGAGTAGTGCTTTCAGGATCTCTTACAACGGAAACACAAGATGAATTTTCTGATATTGACTTGTATATATATAGTGATCATGAAATTTCACCGAGTAGGAGAAAAGATTTATTAGAACCATTCTCCGCTTATATGGAAATAAACAATCAATACTGGGAAACAGAAGATGACGGAACCCTTAGAGATCCGAAAATTGGTATTGAAATTATTTATCGAAATTACGCATGGATTGAAAATGAACTTAATAATTCGTTAATTAGTTACAATGCGCAAGTTGGATTCTCTACTTGTTTTTGGAGTAACTATCTTAATTCAGAGATATTATTTGATAAACATGGTCGACTAAAAAAACTACAAGATCGAGTTAACGTACCATACCCAGTTGAACTAAAACAAAACATCATTAATAAAAATTACCCATTATTAAAGGACAGTATTACATCCTACTTCCATCAAATTGAAAAAGCAGTAAAGAGACAAGATTATATAAGTATTAATCACAGAGTTGCTGCCTTACTGGCGAGTTACTTTGATATTATATTTGCGATTAACGATTTACCTCACCCTGGTGAAAAAAAGCTAATAAAGATTGCTAAACAAAAGTGTGAGCAACTTCCAGTTAATATGGAGGAAGATATAAATAACATTTTAAGAAATAATACAAGTACATTACTTGATGATATTCATAAATTGGTTGATCGTTTAGATGTGATGTTAGAAAGTAAAAACTTATTACCCAAAAATACTGTTACATTGATTCGAAAATAAGGATTTTCAGCAGTTGGTTTAAACCACAGACTTGGTAAATTTGAAAAATATCCATATCTATTGTCTGAAGCTGACATTTAAAGTCAATTGAGCAAACCTTTGTAGTACTTTAATATATGTTTTTCTGGTTCTAAGAAATCTAATTTTTTAACTGATAATTACGGAGAGCGATTGCGAATAACAGCAGTCGCTTTTGTACTCTAACAGGTATTTTCCTTTTATAACGATCTTCAGCAATCGGGCGCTTTTCTGAAATAAGGAAAGCGTCTTTCTTCATGAAAAGGGCCAGATAATTTATGGAGAGATTGTATAAAAACCCACTTTTTTATTTAATTTCCACCTCATTACATGGTAATATTTTCTTGTTAGGAGGCGGAGGATATGGCTAATTATGTACAAGAATTAAGGAAATCTATAGGAACTAAACCTATTATTTTAGTAGGATCTACAATTGTCGTAGTTAGTGAAAAACAGGAAATATTACTTCAACATCGTTCTGATACTGATGATTGGGGATTACCTGGGGGAGCGATGGAGTTAGGAGAATCCTTAGAGGAAACTGCCAAACGAGAATTATACGAAGAGACAGGATTGTCAGCAAAGGTTTTTGAGTTTATCGATGTACTTTCTGGAAAGGATCTATATTATCAATATCCTCATGGAGACGAAGTTTACAATGTTATCGCTCTATATAAGGCTAAAGAAGTTACAGGAAAACTAAAAATGGAGGACGGGGAAAGTTTAGATTTAAGATATTTCTCTCTAAATAATCTTCCTTTTCCACTAGAAGATAGAGCCAAGATTATTCTAGAAAGATACTTCAAATGTTAGGTGATCATTTTAGTAATAACGATCTTCCGCAATCGGGCGCTTTTCTGAAATAAGGAAAGCGTCTTTCTTCATGAAAAGGGCCATTTAATGGAGTAAGACTTTCAAAAAAACTGGATATTCATGTTAATATTAGTATGGAGATTGTGAAGAATTGTACTTAAAGTAACGAGGTTAGTTTAAGGAAAAATTTATGTTACCACACTTTAATACCAAATGTTAAAATTAGGTAAATTTCAAGTGATTATTTGTTTGGAGGGGCTAAGATGTTAGATACTCAAGAAATAAAAGAAATTATAAAACATCGTTATCCATTTCTTTTAGTAGATAGGATATTAGAGGTAGAAGAAGGGAAAAGAGCTGTTGGAATTAAAAATGTTAGTGTAAATGAGGATTTTTTTAATGGTCATTTTCCAAATTATCCTGTTATGCCTGGTGTTTTAATTGTAGAGGCACTAGCTCAAGTAAGTGCAGTTGTCATGCTAACTAAAGAGGGGAACAAAGGACGATTAGGTCTTTTAGCAGGTATTGATAAATGTCGCTTTAAACAGCAAGTAAAACCAGGTGACCAATTACGTCTTGAAGTAGAAATTACTCGATTAAAAGGTCCTATCGGTAAAGGAAAAGGAATTGCAACTGTTGATGGAGAATTGGTTTGCGAAACAGAAATTATATTTGCATTCGGTGATTAACATTATTGAATAGATAATTTACGTTATTGAAGTAAATGGGAGCGTTAGTTTAAGAAGAATACAGTGATTTTATGAGTGATTAGAATTTAGTTATTCAATTAAAGGGCGCATTTCTGGAATAAGAATTGCGCTCTTTCTTCATGAAAAGGGCCAGATTGTGGAGTAACTCTTTTTTTAGTGTAGTAGACACATACTGCGCAACAATTATCTTCATTTTTATTCTTGAAGCTAATTAAAGAGATAATAGCGCTAATTATCTTAATTCAGTGTCAAAACTTAGAAGTTTTAACACTGATGCATAGAAGCTGATAAAACAATGTCTATATTTGTGTCATATCTTAGTTTCATAATTAGTTTTCTTCAAGATAATAAAGATGTTACAAAATTTTACTGTTTAATAGGAAATTCACTTCAGGATGATATAAAATTAAGTACTGTCATTATTTACTTATAGATGCTTCAGTTAAATAACAGCTGTCTTTATATGGACTTGTGTCACTCGTCTACAATTAAAACTTGAAGGATTAATGCTTAACTCAACTTTCGCAGTTGAATTTTAGCTTTAAAGGCTTACGATAACTTCGCTATAACCTAATTTAATATAAATTTGT
>NZ_JAQQWT010000071.1 GCF_028610705.1 Halalkalibacter alkalisediminis | reverse complement strand
GCTACTGTTATAATAAGACCATATAAAAAAAGGTCAACCAGAAATATTTTCTTATCTGGATAACCTTATAATACGAAAGGGTGCGTTGCTTAAACAATGCAACGCCATCTGCTTATTAAAGTAACGGAGGCAGAGTAGTAGAAGAAACATTTATAAAGTTAGAGTACTATCAAAAATATTTAATATTGTTGGAGGATCTATAATATGTAACCGAAGATAAATATTATTACACTTGCTGTTAATGATTTGGAAAAATCGATAGCCTTTTATAAAGAGGGATTAGGTTTACCAACAGAAGGGTTAGTTGAAGGTGCAGATCATATTATATTTGAAATGGAAGGCGATTTATCATTAGTTCTATATCTTCAATCAGAGCTTGAGGAGTTTAATCAATCAAATTCAGTCGAAAAGTCTTCCGGAGTTATTCTGAGCCATGCTGCTGAAAGTAAACAAGAAGTCGATTCGATTTTGAAAATTGCAATAGAACTAGGTGGGACACTTCTACCTAATCAGCCAAAGGAATATGAATGGGGATATTCAGGATACTTTAAAGATTTTGATGGACATATATGGGAAATCGTATATTTTAATTTAAGTGAATAAGTTTCTCTAATTCAACAAACGTGTTGCTTATGCTCAATAAGAGAAAGGAAAAACAACAGATGCTCTATTGCATAGTACAACGATACTATTCAATAGAACGTCATATCCTGTTTCTTCTTTCAATTCTCTTATGCTACGGAGAAATTTTGTTACAAAAGCGAAGAGATGGACTTTGGGAAGTTCCTGGTGGATTTATCGAATTAGGCGAATCTACTGAGGAAGCTGGTAGAAGAGAAGTATTAGAAGAAACAGGTATTGAGATTGGTAAAGTTGATTTAGTTGGTGTTTTTTCTGGGAAACAGCATTATGTTAAATTACCTAATGGCGATGAATTTTATCCAATTACAATAGCTTATGTTTCAAGAGAAATTAAAGGAGGAGTTCTAAAAGCAGATGGTACTGAAACAACTGAGGCTAAGTTTTTTAATATGAATAAATTACCTGAAGGTCTTAACCCTATGATCAAAAATCTAATTAAACAATATACATATTCCCAATTAGTATAAGTAATTCATTGTTACGTAATCGGGAGCTTTCCTGGAACAAGGATAACGCTCATTTTCAACATTTTAGGAACAGATTTTGTAGTGAAAAAGGAAATTAGATGTTCACCTTGAATTTGTAAGTTATGCCAGAACAGAGCAGGATTATTGAATAATAGATTACTGAAAAGGGTGTGAATTGAGTTGACAGCAAAACTTAATGTTATAGAAAGCCCAAAAGTAAATAATAAAGCAGTTTTAACGTTAGTATTGGGGATGTTTTCTATTTTTATTTCAATCATAATGGCTTTTGGTTTCATACCAGGGATTATCGGAATTACTGTTGGACTTCTAGCATTGCGGGAAATGAGGAAGTTTAAACAAAATGGAAAGTCACTTGCAACTATTGGGATTTTGAGCTGTGTTATTGGAACTTTTTTGCCTGTTTTGTTTATGATTTAAATCTTAAATATACAATTTTAAGAGAACAGAGATGAATTAAGTTATTCAACTATAGGGCGCAATACTTGAAGAAGGAATTTGTTGCTTCTCTATAGAAAAGTGTCTATTGTTAGCTGAGTTTAGTTTAGATGAGAGAGAAAGGTGAGATGAGAATGGGACAAATTAAAATTTTTGGGGTTAAGGATAGGTTAAATCCAATTAAGGAAACGCTATCGAATGTTATTCATTCGTGTATGGTGGAAGCTCTTGAATTTCCTTCGGATAAGAAATTTCATCGCTTGTTCCCTATGAACAAAGAAGATTTTTATTTTGCAAGTGGAAGAACTGAATCATATACCGTAATTGAGATTAGTATGTTTGAAGGTCGAACGGTAGAAGCTAAAAAACATTTAATTAACTTACTATTCGAACGTATAAATAGTGAATTGAGTATATCCCCTCAAGATGTTGAGATAACAATTTTTGAAACACCGAAACATAACTGGGGAATAAGGGGATTACCTGGGGATGAGTTAGCACTTAATTATAAAGTTAATGTATGAGTAAAAGGTGGTCAATTAGTGACCACCTTTTTAGCAAAACCAGCTAATAGAAGCTTTTCTGTTATTCAAGAATAGGGCGCTTTTCTGAAATAAGGAAAGCGTCTTTCTTCATGAAAAGGGCCATTTAATGGAGGAAGAAAATAAAATAGGTATTGCTATTTATGGTAATTTATTGTAGTATGTAAAATAATTTAAATTAATTGTTTGATAAAAAGCACTGATAAGGAAATGAGTTACTTTATACGGTTTACAGAGAGGGAAGGAAAGCTGAAATCTTCCTAACGCAGGAAAGTATCTTACCACCTTTGAGCTGTATTGGGGAACCTAAGTATCCAATACCGTCTATGCTACGTTACAGCACCAGAGCCATAAGTTATCTTTTTAGCTTATGGGAAGTTGGGTGGAACCACGAGTATAACGCACTCGTCCCTTGTTGAGGGATGAGTGCGTTTTTTATTTTACAATCAAATATAAAATTATTGCGATGAAAAGGACATGAATTATTTTTACGGTTTTCAGAGAGGGAAGAATAAGCTGCGATCTTCCTAGCTTAGGAAAATAATTTACCACCTTGAAGCTGTATTGGGGAACCTAAGTATCCAATACCGTCTATGTTACGTTACAGCACCAGAGCCGTAAGTTATCTTTTAGCTTATGGGAAATTGGGTGGAACCACGGGTATAACGCACTCGTCCCTTGTTGAGGGATGAGTGCGTTTTTTATTTATTAATTTATTACTTTAAAGGAGTGTTATTGTTATGAATGAAAAGTTAATTAAAATTCAATTTTTAGACGGGAAAATAAAGGAACTTCCGAAAGGAATTACAGTGGAAAGTGTAGCAGAATCCATTAGCTCAAGCCTAAGAAAAAATGCAGTTGTAGGGAAAGTAGATGAACAATTGGTGGATTTAAACTACAAGATAGAACGGGATGCGGAACTTTCTATTTTATCTCTAGATTCGGAAGAAGGATTGCATGTTTTAAGGCATTCTTCAGCGCATGTATTAGCACAAGCCGTTAAAAGACTCTATGGCAATGTAAAATTGGGAGTAGGACCAGTCATTGAGGATGGATTTTACTATGATTTGAAACTAGAACACAGTTTGACTTCCGATGACTTACTTGCCATTGAAAAAGAGATGGAAAACATCATAAACGAGAATTTAGAAATCAAACGAATAGAAGTTTCTTATGAAGAAGCAGAAAAGTTATTTGAAGAAAAAGGCGAGCCATTTAAGTTAGAAATACTAAAGGACATTCCAAAAGATGAAAATATAACTCTTTATCAGCAAGGAGAATTTATTGATCTTTGTCGTGGTCCTCACCTTCCGTCCACTGGTTTAATAAAAGCCTTTAAATTAACTCGTGTATCCGGTGCTTATTGGCGGGGTAACAGTCAAAACGAAGTTCTTCAACGAGTATATGGAGTAGCATTTAAAAAGAAAAAGGATTTAAATGAGTATCTAAATTTCTTAGAAGAAGCAGCAAAACGCGATCACCGTAAATTAGGGAAACAATTGGAGTTATTTATGTTTTCTGAGGAAGCTCCAGGAATGCCATTTTATTTACCGAAAGGACAAATTGTTAGAAATGAGTTAGAAAACTTTTCTCGTGAGCTTCAAAGTAATGCCTATTATGATGAAGTTCGTACTCCATTTATGATGAATCAACAATTATGGGAGAAATCGGGACATTGGGATCATTATCACGAAAATATGTACTTCACTGAAGTCGAAGATAAAAAATTTGCGCTGAAACCAATGAATTGTCCGGGTCATATGCTGATTTTTAAAAACAACCTTTACTCTTATCGAGATTTACCGATTCGAATGGCGGAATTTGGTCAAGTTCACCGTCATGAATACAGTGGTGCTTTAAATGGAATGCTTCGGGTTCGTACATTTTGTCAGGATGATGCCCACATCTTTGTTCGAGAGGATCAAATTGAAAGTGAAATTAAACAGGTATTTTATCTAATTGACCAAGTATATCGAACTTTTGGTTTTGACTATTCGGTGGAGCTTTCAACTCGTCCAGAGGATTCATTAGGTGATGACAACCTTTGGGAAATTTCTGAAGGAGCATTAAAGAATGTACTTGAAAATTTAGAAATTAAATACCACTTAAACGAAGGGGACGGGGCATTTTATGGGCCGAAAATTGACTTTCATATTAAAGATGCATTAAAACGAAGCCATCAATGTGCAACTATCCAGCTTGATTTTCAGATGCCAGAAAAATTTGATTTGACTTATATCAATCAAAATAATGATAAGGTTCGTCCTGTTGTCATTCATCGTGCTATTTTTGGCTCTATTGATCGTTTTTTTGGTATTTTAATTGAACATTTCGCAGGGGCTTTTCCTGTTTGGCTTGCACCGACACAAGTACAAATTATCCCTGTCTCACAAGTTCACTTGGACTACTGTTTAAAGATTCAGTCGGAACTGAAACAATTAGGGGTAAGAGTGGAAATTGACGAAAATAATGAAAAGCTAGGGTACAAAATAAGGGAAGCACAGATGCAAAAGATCCCATATATGCTAGTTCTAGGGGACAATGAGGTTAAAGAAGAAGCAGTAAATGTTAGAAAATACGGGAACCAACAATCAGAAAGTGTTCCATTTGAAGATTTTAAAAAGGAAATTGTACAACAGATTAAAGATCGTAGCATTTAAAAAGCAGATATTTTATAAAATAACAGGGTGTAACTAAATTTAGTTATTCCAGAATAGGGCGCTTTTCTTTAATAAGAACAGCGTCCTTTTTTTTTTTCTTGAAAGAAATAATTTTTAGTTCCCACAATGAAGAAAGGTAGGATAAGGGAAAAATAGGATAAAAGGAATTTATGGATGTCATCAAGACACTTTTGTTGTTGTAGATTTAATATTAATAAAACGAATGGTGTGGCATTTTTTTAAACTGCCATGCCATTTTTTATTAGTCAATATCTTACAAGAGAGCCTTAACCAAATGTGTTACACTAACTTTTAGAAATCAAAAGGAGGTTGTTCGTATGGGACAAGAGGAAAGAACGGTACGTTTTGATCATGATTTACAAATAGAAGCTTATCGTTTTGAAGGAATCATGCAAAAGTTTCCGAACCACTTCCATGAATATTATGTGATTGGGTTTATAGAGAGTGGACAAAGACGATTATCTTGTAAGAACAAAGAATATGTAATAGGTACCGGTGATATTATATTTTTTAACCCTCTGGACAATCATGCCTGTGAATCAATTGACAACCAAACATTAGACTATCGCTGCTTGAATATCAAGCCTGAAATCATGCGAAAAGTTACAAAAGAGATTACAGGGCAAGAATATCTTCCTTCCTTTGCTTCTCCTGTTGCCTATCGTAGTGAACAAGCTCAATTGTTGCATAATCTTCACCAGATGATTATGGATGATGAAATATCAGATTTTGAGAAAGAAGAAACTTTTTATTTTCTTATTCAACAGCTTATTGAAGAATATACCGAAGCCATCGAAGATACAGAACCGAGAGCTATTAAACAAGAAGTTGAAAATGTCTGTCACTACATAGAAGTACATTATGCAGAACATATTGCTTTAGATGATTTAGCAAAGATAGCTAATATGAACAAATATTCTTTGTTACGCTCATTTACCCGGATTCGGGGGATTACCCCGTATCGTTACTTACAAACGGTACGTATTAATGAAGCAAAGAAACGATTGGAACAGGGGATAAAACCACTTGATGCGGCAATAGAGACGGGTTTTGTAGATCAAAGTCATTTTAGCAATTTCTTTATGGAATTTATTGGATTAACACCCGGACAATACAGGGATATTTTTATTCAGAATGATAAATGATCTGCTTTAATAATTTCCCACATTTATTACCATTTTCATTTGGGATTCAGCTCAAATATAGGAGTTTGATTTTCGTGGGTGAAAAGTCATCATCGGAAAAACGTAATCCCAAATAAGATAAAAAATAAGGATGTGATTATTTTATGCTTAATGAAGAAATTCGCTTTTCCAAAGCTCTAAAATCGATTGCTAGAAATCAAGAACTAAAATCCTATTTTCAAAATTCAAAAGAACTTTTCCCGATTTTTATTAAAGGTGCTAACCGATTTGTGGCTGGAGAAACACGTACGGAAGGGCTAGAGCGTGTTATAAACCTATATAACAAAGGGTATCAGGTTTCATTAGAATTTATTGGCGAAAATACAACATCCGAAGAAGAATGTATGCTTACCAAAAATGAATTCAAAGAATTAATAAAAGATCTCGGGAATAATCAAATGAAGGCTACCGTATCATTTGATCTTTCTCATATCGGAATGATGATTTCTGATGCAGTAGCATTTACTAATTTAGAAGAATTAGCAAAAGAAGCACAAAAACATAATATTCAACTTATGATAAGTATGGAAGAATCACAAAAAACAGATGAAATTTTATCACTATATAAAAGGATATCAAATTTATTCTCAAATGTTGGGATAACATTACAAGTTCATTTGAAGCGTTCATCTATTGACCTAAATGATCTATTGAAAACCTCGGGTAGAATACGTTTAGTAAAGGGGGCTTATCAAGAGTCTGAAGGTATATATATCCCAAGATCCGAAGAGTTAAATAAACGGTATATAGAATTTGTATCTATGTGTATAGATAGTAATCATCCATTGTCTGTCGCTACACATGATGAAAATATATTGATGGACCTAAAAGCAAAAGGATTTCTTTATAGTCCGAATGTTGAAGTTGAGATGTTGGATGGGGTTCGACCTGACCTATTAAGATTTTTAAAGGAGGATAATATCCAATCTAAAGTTTATGTAACATATGGTAGTGAGTGGTATTTATATTTAGTTCATCGTATTGCTGAATATCCTCCGAATATTTATACTTTTATTTCAGATATAATTGAACAAAATACTGATAGGGAAAAAATAAATACATACTAAATAATGAAATATTATTTTCTATTGTTTCGTTATGATTTAGTATCTTCAACAATCGGGCGCTTTTCTGAAATAAGGAAAGCGTCTTTCTTCATGAAAAGGGCCAGATTGTTGAGGAAGGATTTTTAC
>NZ_JAQQWT010000070.1 GCF_028610705.1 Halalkalibacter alkalisediminis | reverse complement strand
GAAGTGGCTGGCCTTCCTGCTGGTGTACTTAATGTTATCCAAACCGATGTCGAGGAAATCGGTGATGATATGCTGAACAATCCAAACTATCAACTCGTGAGTTTCACTGGATCGACTGCAGTTGGGCGCCATATTGGTGAAATCGCAGGTCGGAACTTAAAGCGTGTGGCGCTTGAACTGGGTGGAAACAGCCCGTTTATCGTGTTATCTGATGCGGATGTTGACAGAGCTGTTGATGCTGCTATTTTCGGCAAATTCATTCATCAAGGACAAATCTGTATGATCATTAACCGAATGATTGTTCATCAAGATAAGCATGATGAATTTGTTCAAAAGTTTGTGGAAAAAGCCAAGGAGCTTCCTTACGGCGATACGAGTGATCCGAAAACCGTTATCGGACCATTAGTCAATGCGAGACAAATGGAGAAGGCCTTGAACTTTATCGAACAGGCAAAGCGTGAAGGGGCAACGGTTGCGTTAGAAGGAGAACGAATTGGGAATGTACTGACGCCGTTTGTGTTAACAGATATCGATAATTCAAGTGAGATTGCGCAAAGTGAGCTATTCGCTCCAATTGCGACCATTATCAAAGCGAAAAGCGATGAGGAAGCGATTGAACTAGCCAACGATACACAACATGGGTTAAGTTCGGCGATCTTTACAAGTGATCTTGAGCGCGGAGAAGAGCTAGCTCTGCAAATTGATTCAGGGATGTCTCATATTAACGACCAAACCGTTAATGACGCTCCGCATATTCCGTTTGGAGGCAATAAAGCCAGTGGATTAGGACGTTTTGGAAACCCGTGGGTGGTAGAAGAATTTACGACAACAAAGTGGGTATCGGTGCAGACGAAGTATCGTCAGTTTGCTTT
This sequence comes from Halalkalibacter alkalisediminis, assembly GCF_028610705.1. Lineage (GTDB taxonomy): Bacteria > Bacillota > Bacilli > Bacillales > Bacillaceae_D > Halalkalibacter > Halalkalibacter alkalisediminis. The sequence goes on along the minus strand of NZ_JAQQWT010000070.1, from coordinate 6,350 downwards.
TTAGCAGTAAGTCTAATTTAAAAGGAGTGATTCTAGGAAATCCCAAGAACACTCCTTTTTTTATGGAATGTATTATTATTAGTCGGAGAAAAACTCAATAAAATGCCTAGCTGCTTTAGATAAATATCTGTCTTTTTGCCATATAACGGCTGTTGTCGTTTTGATTGTACAATCTATTATGTCTAGAACTTTAAGATGATCATGTGTGAAATTAAACAGAACAGATTTAGGCAACATAACTCCACCTAATCCAGCTTTTACCAAAGATAGAAGGATTGTAGCATCAGGGGATTCACATACATAATTTGGTTCTAATCCATGTTTATTAAACTCGTCTAACACAATTTCATATACGCCAATCCCATTGATTCTATGAAGTGCTATCAAAGGAAGGTTACAAATCTCATTCATTGTAATAGAAGATAAATCAGTTAAATGCTCCCAATTAGCCGGAGCAATAAAAACAAAAGGATCAATATCCAATTCGATCACTTCAAGGTTTTTAGTATTTAAAGGTGAACGTACAATAGCTAATTCAATGTTTCTTTCATCGACGTGTTCTGTCAACCGGTAAGGGTCACCGGCTAAAATTTTCAATCTAACATTTGGATAATTTTTGTGAAAAGCGTTCATTCGTTCTGGTAAATAATGAATGCAAGACATCACACATCCAATTGATAAAGTTCCGCTTAACCCTTCGCCTGTTTCTTTTACAGAAGAAATCGTTTCATCAAAATCATTAAGTAGAGTTAAACCTTTTTGATAAAGCATCTCTCCTGCTTCTGTTAGTTCAAGTTTTCTACCATTTCTCACGAGAAGTTTTGAACCAATTTCTGTTTCCATATTTTTAAGCTGTTGACTTAGAGGCGGTTGGGCCATATTTAATTTTTTTGCTGCAATCGTTATCTGGCCTTCTTGAACAACTGTGATGAAATAGCGAAGTTGACGAATATCCAAACCTAAACTCCTCACTTTCATACTTTTAAAGTATATTAAAAAGACTTTTTTTATATTATTCATATAATATAGCATGTGCTATATTATAAAAGAAGTAAAATTTAGAGAATATAGAAAATTCAGCTTTTAACAAAGCGAACTGACTTTTTGAAAGCGTTTTATTTAATAGGGGCAATCTATGTTCTTTTATTATTTAGGGGGAGTTCACTTATGAAACTACAAGATGCAAGAAGTAATGTTGCAGTTGAAAAAAAAGTATATACTACAGCTGATCAAATGTTAGAGTCATTTCAAGAATTAGGAGTTTCATATATTTTTGCAAATTTAGGAAGTGACCATCCTGCATTAATTGAGAGTTTTGCAAGGTTTCAAAAAGAAGGAAGAGATATGCCAGAAGTTATTATCTGCCAACATGAGATGGTCGCCTTAAGTGCTGCTCATGGTTATGCACAGGTAACAGGGAAGCCGCAAGTCGTCCTCATTCATGTCGATTGTGGGACGCAAAATTTAGGAGGGGCTGTTCATAATGCGGCAAAGTGTAGAATCCCAGCTTTAATATTTGCAGGTACATCTCCTTTCACTCAAGAGGGTGAACTTCTGGGTAGCAGAAATGAATTTATTCATTGGATTCAAGATGTATCTGATCAACGTAGTATTGTTAGAGAGTATACAAAGTACTCCAATGAAATTCGAACAGGGAAAAATGTGAAACAAATACTCTACAGAGCAATGCAAATTTCTCAAAGTGATCCAAAAGGTCCGGTGTATTTAATGGCAGCTCGTGAAGTGATGGAGGAAAAAGTAGAGGAAGTTATTTTAGAAACCAAAATGTGGGGATCATTATCACCATCTGCTATTCCCCAACAAAAAGTTAAAGAGATAGCAACTGAGCTTTTGTTAGCTGAAAACCCGTTAATTGTGACATCTAGCTTAGGGAGAAATCATGAAAGCGTCAAAGAGCTTGTAAAGCTTGCTGAGGGTTTAGCAATACCCGTGCTTGAATCAGCTCCAAGTTATCTAAATTTCCCTTCAGAACATCCCTTACATGTTGGGTACACATGGAACGAGCCGGTACAACATGAGCAGTTAGCTATGGCTGATTTGGTTCTCGTATTAGATAGTGATGTACCTTGGATTCCCTTATACAACAAGCCAGCTGAGAATTGTAAGATTTATTATGTAGACGTTGACCCTTTAAAAGAGAAGACACCGCTATGGTATATCCCATCAGAGAGCTTCTTTAAAGCAGATACTTATACTGTACTTCAACAGCTAAATAGCTTCCTAGAAAATGAAAAATTTAACGAAGAAAAGATTACGAAACGTTATGCAAAGATTTCACAATTTCATCAAGAGCAACGTCTTGCCTGGGCTACTCTTGAAGAGCCTAGAGATGATGGCAGGATCACTCCAGAGTTTTTAACATCTTGTATAAAAGAAGTAATTGATGAAGATACGATTGTAATGAGTGAGACAATTACGAACTTTGCAACGGTAAACAAACATTTACCTAGAACAAAGCCAGGAACATACTTCACAATGGGGGCAAGTTCTCTAGGCTGGAATGGAGGAGCATCAATCGGTGCAAAGTTAGCTTCTCCTGACAAACTAGTTGTTAGTTTGTGTGGAGATGGTTGTTTCGTTTTTAGCAACCCAACACCAGTCCATTGGATGTCTAGAAAATATGAAGTTCCATTTTTAACCATTATTTATAACAACGAGCAGTGGAATGCTCCAAAATTTTCAGCATTAGGAGTTCACCCAGAAGGCCTAGCAAAACAAACTGATCAATTTTATACGCAATTTGGTCCATCGTCTGATTTAGCTAAGGTTGCAGAGGCCGCTGGAGGAGCTTATGCAAGTACAGTAGAAAACCCCAAGGAATTAAAGAAGGCTTTAATGAAAGCAGTCCAAGTCGTAAGGGGAGGTAAATCAGCAGTTGTAGATGTACGTATCATAGGAAGGTAATGAAAATTTATTAAATAAATGGGTGGAGATGAATCCCTTTACCTTTTGAAAATGACATCAAAGAGATACATTCTTCACTTTTTTATAGATTAACCAGAGCAAGGTTTAATGTAAGTAACATTTAAATTGCAAATATATAGTAGGTTTAACTATTTAAAAGGGGTGTAAAATGATGAAAAAACAAAGTTGGAAGCGGTTACTAGGTTCAGGTATCTTGAGTCTAATCATGTTTGGATTGGTAGCATGTGGTGGAGCTGAATCTACAGGTGGAACAGATACATCAGACCAAGAAACAGAAAGTGCAAATTCAACTCCATCTGGTGAGGTAGTGAACTTATCAATTTCTACTTTTATGCCTGGGCCTCACCCACAACATACAGAACTTCTAGAACCATTTATTAAACAGATGGAAGAAGCAACTGATGGTCGAGTTACTGGAACATTGTATCCAGCAAACGCATTAGGAGAGGCCAATGCTCAATATGATTTAGTCGTAAATGGTGTAGCTGATATGTCAATGTCTTTACATGGCTACAATCCCGGGAGATTCCCTCTTACTGGAGTTACAGAGCTTCCATTTATGGGTGAAAATGCAACTGATGCAACTAGAATCTTTTGGTCGCTAAATGAAACGTTCCCTGAGATAGAGCAAGAACATGAGGGTACAAAAATTGGTTGGTTATTTAAAAATGACCCAGCTCAACTCTTAACGGTTGATAAGCCTATTCATTCTCCTGAAGACCTCAAAGGGTTGAGAATCAGAACGCCTTCCCCTTCAGCGAATGGAATTTTAGAATCATATGGTGCTATTCCAGTCTCAATGCCAATGGGTGATGTATACGAAGGCATGCAAAGAGGAGTAGTAGACGGTGCCTTAGCTCCAGCATCGGTTATTACAAACTTTCAACTTGCTGATGTAACCAACTATATTACAAAAGGAAATTTTTATACGAGTAGTATCTTTGTAGTAATCAATCCTAATACTTGGTCAAAGATTTCACAAGAAGATCAAGCAGCCATTGAAGAGATTATCGGTGAGGTCATGGCAACTAAAGCAGCAGAATTATATAACGTGGATGCTAATGGAGGTTGGGATTCAGCTAAAGAAGCAGGAATTGAAGTGTTTGAAATTACTGAGGAAGAATTTGGTAAATGGAAAACGCCGTTAGAGCCACTGTATGATAAATGGGTGAATGAAATGGAAGCAAAAGGACTACCAGGAAAAGAAATTTACGAGGAAGCCGTTCGCCTCCGCGATCAAGGAGAGTAAATGTTAATGAAATTCCTAACTAATTTTGAGAAGTTTGTTGGTTTTCTGAATGCTATTTCTTCCAAAATTGCTGCATTTCTTTTATTCATGATGATGATAGTAACATTTAGTGATGTAACAGGCCGCTTTTTATGGCGTCCTGTTACAGGTACTTACGAGTTAACCTATTTGTGGTTAGCCTTAATTGTATTCTTAAGCTTAGGCTACACACAGCAGAAAAAAGGGCACATATCAGTAGGCGTATTCATCGATAAACTATCGATAAGAGCACAAGCTATCGTGGATGTAATCACGTATACAATCATGTTAATTCTTCTAGCTTTAATGTCGTGGCAAACATATTCCTATGCCAACCAGATGTCTAATAGTGTAACAGGGGATTTAAAGCTCCCAGTCAATGTGTTTGTACTCGTTTGTGCTGTAGGTATTTTGCTTTTTGCCTTAACTGTGATTCTAGACTTCTTTAAAGCTATACGAAAGGTGGTGCATCCAAATGAGTCCTGAAGTAATGGGCATAATTGGAATACTTAGTCTATTTGTTCTTATCTTGCTACGTGTTCAAGTCGGGATTGCTCTACTTCTAGTTGGCTTTACGGGCTATTTGTTTTTATCAGGGCCTAATGTCGCTCTAGCTCAGTTAGGGATGAGTGCCTTTGGAACCGCTAGTAAATATAGCTTAAGTGTAATGCCGATGTTTATTTTAATGGGAATGTTTCTCTCCTATAGTGGTCTTGCAAAGGACTTATTTAAAGCCGTTGATAAATGGGTTGGGCATGTCCGCGGAGGAATCGGGATGGCAACTATTGGGGCTGCCGCTATTTTTTCATCCATTTCTGGGTCAGTAAATGCAACAACTGCAACTTTAGCAAAGGTTGCGTTACCTGAAATGAAAGATTACAAATATCATCCTGGTTTATCCTCTGCGTGTGTGGCAGCAGGTGGAACACTCGGTGTGCTAATCCCCCCTAGTGTGATCTTAATTTTATACGGTGTTTTAACGATGGAACCAGTAGGAGCATTGTTAATTGCGGGTATAGTCCCAGGAATACTCCTTGCACTGTTGTTTATGCTAACTGTTTATATCCAGGTAAGAAGAAAACCATCCCTTGCGCCAAATCAACAAAATCCTTCTCCATTTTCAGACAGAGTCAAAGCAATGAGCAAAATCTGGCCATTTGGGCTTATATTCTTATTGAGTATTGGTGGAATCTATTTTGGTTTTTTTACACCGACTGAAGCTGGGGGAGTAGGAGCGTTAGGAGCATTGCTGTTTTCAGTTTTAACTAGGCGTTTAGGATGGAAAGGTTTTTTTGCTTCTTTAGAAGAAACGATTCGGTTGACTTCAATGATCTTCATCATTCTTATTGGTGCTACTCTATTTGGGCAATTTCTAGCAATGAGCAGAGTACCTACACAAGTTACTTCAATGGTCATTGGGTTAGATGTATCACCATTTGTTATCATTGCGATAATCTTAATAATCTATTTTCTACTAGGGTTGTTCTTGGAAGGCATAGCTATTCTAGTCCTAACTCTTCCTATTGTGTATCCTTTAATTATCCAATTAGGATTTGATGGTATTTGGTTCGGTATTATCATGGTCATGGTGTTTAGCATGGGTGTCATCACCCCGCCACTTGGAATTAGCGTATATGTCATAAATGGAGTTGCTAAAGATATCCCAATTCAGACTATATTTCGAGGGGTTACACCAATGCTTCTAACTATGATTATCTTTACTATTCTTCTTGTAATATTCCCTGAAATTGTAATGATATTGCCTAACTTGATGCGGTAATACGATATCAAATAATGATTTTTAATAACTACTATTTTACTTATCTATTAAAAGGGGTGTTTCTATGCAAAACTATGAAGAGTTAAACAAAAGTTTTATTAATGGACAATGGGTAAAAGGAGATAGCGAACGTTCTTATGATATCGTCAATCCTTATGACAACTCTCTCATCACAACCTTTCAACTAGCTACTTCTAAACAAGTAGAAGAAGCTTTTGACGTCGCAAAAGCGGCTCAGAAACAATGGGCAAAAAGCACGGTGGAAGAGAGAAGAGAAGTTTTGCACAAAGCAGCCGACTACTTAAAAGAACATCGAGAAGAAATCGTCAGTGTTATTGGGCGCGAAACAGGAGGAAG
>NZ_JAQQWT010000007.1:186548-206682 GCF_028610705.1 Halalkalibacter alkalisediminis | reverse complement strand
ACTAAGTATGCATGTACATCATCAAACTGTACATTCTTATGTAATCATCTTTGTACATTATTAAATTAGCATTTATACCCCTCTTTATCCGTCCCAATCGGATCGTGCAGGGAAACATCCTTTTTGACCTTCTTTAATGCTCTAAGGTGCATGAGGATTTCTAATCTAATGTCAGAAGAGGAGCGCGTTTTAAAAAGCTCATTCTGCTACATTATGGGGTTGGGGAAAGAAAAATATAAGCAAAACAGGGATGGATTTTTACTGCTTTTGTACAACAATAGTAGCAAGCATGATTTACTGGACAAGTTGTAATTCTAAGTCAAAGCATATGCATCTTAAAATTACATCAGAAAAGCATTTGAGTTAAATGCCATGCTATTGTTAATCCTATTAATTTCAAACTCCCATTACTTTAAGTATTGTTCACATATAGTTAAATAAATTTAATTTTATACACAGTTCGTTTGTACTACGAAGAAAATAGTTATCTTAGTTTTAAATCCTTGTTATTTAACATACACACTCGTCATTTTGTAGGATAATTAATCTAAGCAGGATACATTTCTTTCAAGTACAATGGGACTGAACTTTTTTGTACTTGAGTTCATTGGTCTAACTTTAAAAGGAACGACTGCTTTTCTTTAGCAATCGCTCCCGTTGATGAACAAGAAAGTCATTCATATAATTATGTTTGTATTATCCCGTAAATACTTCTCCATCTGGATAACGAATACTTGATTTTTGTGCTTTTGCCAAAGAAAAGGCTAATGTTAATGGTCCAATTCTACCGATAAACATTAATACAATGATAATTAGTTTACCAGCATCTGATAATTCTCCTGTTAGCCCCATTGATAATCCAACTGTCCCAAATGCAGAGAATGCTTCAAATACAATCATAATAAACGGCGCATCCTCCGTTATTGACAGAGCTAATATTGTTAAAAATACCGCAAATAAACTAATGACAACGATTGCTAATGACCGTATAACCATTTGATGTTTAATTGTGCGTTTAAACACTACAGTTTCATTTCTTCCTCTTAAAAACGTTACAACTGCCATGACAATGACAATAAATGTTGTAAGTTTAATCCCACTACCTGTTGAAGCACTACCTGCTCCGATAAACATAAGTAGTAGAATAAAAACGATTGTTCCAGGATTCATACTACCAATGTCTAATGAATTGAAGCCTGCTGTTCGAGGTGTAACAGCTTGAAAGTAAGATGCCCAAAGCTTTTCCAGAGTATCTAAATTACCTAATGTAGCAGGGTTGGCATACTCTAATGTAAATATTAATAACATTGCTACAACATTGATAACGAATGTTCCGACGAGCATTAACTTAGTATGTAACGATAAGCGATGGAATTCCTTAGTATGCCATAAATCAGATAAGACGGTAAAACCAATTCCACCCGTAATAAACAATAAGGTAATAACAATATTAACTGCTGGGTCGCCCACATAACCCATCAAGCTATCTGACCACAAAGAAAATCCAGCATTATTAAAAGCAGATATGGCATGAAAGATGCTCGTGTAAATCCCAAATGCCCACCCATACTCTGGAACCCAACGCAGCGATAGTAAGATAACGGCGATCACTTCCATAATAATAGCAAAGATAAATAAAATTTTAACAAGACGGATTACGCCACCAATAGATGTTTGATTAAATGCTTCTTGTACAAGCATTCTCTCTTTTAGACCTATTTTCTTTCCCAACACAACTACTATTAAAACAGCAAATGTCATTAACCCTAATCCACCAATTTGAATGAGTATCATTATTACTATTTGTCCAAAAACCGTAAAATCCAGACCCGTATCAAGTACAACTAGACCTGTAACGGTCGTTGCTGACGTGGCCGTAAATAATGCGTCTAACCATCTAATTGGCTCCGTTGTGGCAATTGGAAGCTTCAATAATAGAGTACCTATAACGATAGCGACAAAAAAGCTTAAGGCAAGTATTTGTGGTGGTGACATTTGAATGTTTCGATGTAAAAAACCTTTCCTATCTAACATTCTTACATCCCTTCTTCTTCGAATCGTTTTAGGTCCGCTTTATGTCCAATGACAATTAGAACATCTTTTTCATAAATCGTATCGTCAGGTAGGGGTGACACGTTAATATCTTCGCCACGTTTAATCGCCAAGATGGTACACCCAAACTTAGCACGAACATCTAAATCTACTAGTGTGGAATTATTTATTTTCTTTGTTGCCAATAACTCCACGATACTATACTCATCTGATAACTCGATATAGTCGACTATTTTTTCCGATGTTATATGTTGGGCAATACGAATTCCCATATCTTGTTCAGGATGAATAATTCGATCTGCTCCAATTTTATCAAGTACCTTATGGTGATAGGCGTTTTGAGCTTTCACCCAGACATTTTTCACTTCCATCTCTTTTAACACTAGGGTTATTAATATACTCGATTGAATGTCGTCCCCAATAGCTACAATGACATAATCAAAATTTCGAATACCGAGAGATTGTAGTGATTTCTCATCTGTTGCATTTGCAATTATTGCATGAGTAGAATGAGCTGCGAACTCATTTACTTTAGCTTCATTGTTATCTATAGCTAACACCTGATGCCCCATTTTATATAACTCTTTGCAAACACTGCCCCCAAAGCGTCCTAAGCCTATAACTGCGTATTGTTTCTTTTTTTCTGCCACTTTTTCCGCTCCTTTTCCCAAATAAAAAAGACCATCACAAAGAATGGTCTTTTAATGACCCTTCTCTCCAAGATAACGCTGACGAGGTTAGCTGTCGGATTAGGGATTGAGAGTATCCCCTCTTACTAAGTAAGATTCACCCCAAAGGTGATTTTTAACCACCAATATGGTTCCCCCGCTCTAAAAAGCAGATTAAGCGAATAAAAGGTTAATATTTCTATTTGTTATAAAAGAGAACATACTCCTCTTTTATAATCTTGTCAATACATTGACTCTAGCGTCGCTCTACTTAAAAATAAAGGTTATATCATTTTCATTATTCGTAAAAATAACATAACTGGCTCCAATCGACTGATATAATCGAGGATGGACGAAACGTTTTTTCGTTCTGACAACATAAATTGGTCCCTTTGTATAACTCTTACACACATCAACTGCTAACCCACATTCAAGTATGTTCCCTTCAATAATAATTATTTTTTGATAGTGGGCCTGGAATAAATCTTTGTGTTGCTCTTTATTTTCTAAATCAAGTAACAAAATATTGTTATATCCATTTTCGAGCATTTGTTGAGCAACTACAGGACTGTGTGTAGTCATTGCTAGTGAGTCTCGAAACGGCTCAAATTGTGCAAAAAAATGATTCCCTTTTGGACTATTGATGCAAATTAATATTTCTTTGTCTTTAGACGTAATACTCAAGTTAAAACTCTCCTTCCTTATTGATTTCTTCGATCTGCAACAATATGAATGTCTACATTTTCCGTATACCTCATAATTGTACTTACTATTGAACCTTTTGTTACTTCTTCCCATCTAGTCCTTGCGGATTGACCGAGAACAACTTGTGTTATTGAATACTGATTGACCGTATCAATAATTACTTCAGAAACTTTTCTCTCCTTTGTTCGTTCAACTAAAAAGGTCGCCTTAAATTCGTGAGTAAGCTTCCGCCACTGCTTAATTCTTTTTCGGTGAACTTCATCGATGAAGCCTTGCTTATCATTGAGTACGTTCAGGATATACAGATCAGCTTTTAATCGGTTCGCCATCCTTGCCCCTCTTCGTATTAATCGTTCCGCACTTCCGCTATATTGAACGCAAACTAATATTTTTTCAGCTAAAGCAAACAATTTTTCATCCTTTTGAATTCGCTCATCGACATCATTAGCAATCTCTCGAAGGGCTAACTCTCGAAGGGCTCCTAAATTACTTAATGTAAAAAAGTTTTTAAGAGATTGTTCTACTTTCTCATGTGAATAAACCTTTCCTTCTATTAATCTTTTTTGTAATGTTTCAGGTGCAATATCTACTAAAATGATTTCATGCGCACTGTGTAATACAAGATCGGGAATCCGTTCTCGTACAGATACACCTGTTATTTGTTGGACGATATCATGTACGCTTTCAATATGCTGAATATTAACAGCTGATAATACAGAAATACCAGATTCTAAAATTTCCTGCAAATCTTCATACCTTTTTTTGTTTTTCGACCCTTGAATGTTGGTATGTGCAAGCTCATCTATCACGACAACATCTGGTGAACGTTCTAGAATTGCTTCGACATTCAGTACTTCTAAAAACCGCCCTTTATATTCAACTTTCTTCATTGGTATCATTTCAAGATCTTTAATTTGTTCTTCCGTTTGTTTTCTGTTATGCGTTTCAATTAAGCCGATTACAACATCGATCGCTTCATTTCTTAATTCGTGCGCCTCCTGCAACATTCGATAAGACTTACCAACTCCAGGAGCAGCCCCGACAAATAGCTTTAATTTACCTCGCCGCATTCGTTCAATTTCTAACAAAATTTCTTCTGGTGATTTTCTCTTGTAATCTGGAAAGGGAGAAAACACGATCACTCACCTCTTGGTAGAAGAGGATATCTCAAAAGCAAAACTTTAGACACTGATGAGCTATCCTCTTGATCCTCATTTTCTTTATTCTATAAGCTCAGATAAACTCAAATTCAGTAATAAAACATTGACTCTTTGTTCTCCAAATAAACCAAGTTCACGCCCTTCAGTATGTTCTACAATTAATCGAAATAGATCTTGTTCAAAAATACCCGTATTGTCACTAATTCTAGGAACTTGTGCATAAGCTGCTGCAGGACTGATGTGCGGGTCTAAACCCGATGCTGAATTCGTAACAAGATCGATAGGTAATTCTTGAACAGGCACTTGTGGATTATTTGACTCCCATTGTTCAACGAGTTGTGTCGTTCTTTCAATCATTTCAATATTGGACGGACCATAGTTTTCAGACCCTGACCCCATTGCATCATATTCAATGCTTGAGACACGACCATGGAAATAAAATGGACTATTAAAGGATTGGCCGATTAATTCTGAACCGATCACTTCATTATTTTCGTTATATATTAAACTCCCATTTGCTTGGTCTGGTAAAACAGCTTGTGCAATCCCAGTCACTGCAACTGGATACAATAGTCCCGCTACTAGCATTAATAAAAAACTAGCACGAATAATGGTTCCGACCATGCTTTTCACAGATCCTCTTATACTCATTTGTGATACCTCCTTATAACATCCATAACTGTAATACCATATCAATTATTTTTATTCCGATGAAAGGAACGATTATCCCGCCAAAACCATAGATTAATAGATTTCTACTTAATAGTTTATTTGAGCTCATTGGTTTATAATTAACACCCCTCATTGCTAAAGGAATGAGTAATGGAATAATAATCGCATTAAAAATTAAGGCTGCCAAAATAGCTGACATTGGCGAATGCAGGTTCATAATATTTAAAGCATTCATTTCTGGAATAGCTATCATGAACATCGCTGGAATAATGGCAAAGTATTTTGCAATATCATTTGCGATACTAAAAGTAGTTAAAGCTCCTCGAGTCATTAATAGCTGTTTACCAATGGAAACAATCTCAATTAATTTCGTTGGATTTGAATCGAGATCGACCATGTTTGCTGCTTCTTTGGCCGCTATTGTACCACTGTTCATCGCTATCCCCACATCTGCTTGAGCTAATGCTGGTGCATCATTTGTTCCATCACCTGTCATAGCAACTAGTTTTCCTTGTGCTTGTTCTTTACGAATGACAGCAATTTTATCTTCTGGCTTGCTTTCTGCGATAAACTCATCGACACCCGCTTCTTTAGCAATCGTTGCAGCAGTTAAAGGATTATCACCTGTACACATAATCGTTTTAATTCCCATACTGCGCATCTTTTCGAAACGCTCTCTCATCCCTGGCTTTACAGTATCTTTCAAGTAGATTAGTCCATAAATCACATCACCTACGGCAACTGCTAGCGGTGTTCCACCTTCTCTTGCAATATCATCACTGCTAGCTTTTAAATCGCTTGGAATTTGTCCACCTTGAGATTTAACCCATTCAATAATTGAGTCAACCGCTCCTTTTCTTACTTTTCGCCCATCTTGCAAATCAACACCGCTCATCCTTGTTTCAGCTTTGAATGCAATAAATTCCCCTTCAAGAGCCATCTTTTTATCAAACATGAATCTTTTCTGCTGAACTAATTCAAGGACCGAACGACCTTCTGGCGTTTCATCCTGAGCAGAACTCACTGCCGCCCACTCCCCAACCATGCCTTCTGTTTGATTTCCAACGGGGATGAATTTATAAGCCATTCGATTTCCATACGTTATTGTCCCTGTTTTATCAAGGATGATCGTATTAATATCACCTGCTGCTTCAACCGCTTTACCTGACATCGCTAAAACATTAAATTTTGTTACACGATCCATCCCTGCTATCCCTATTGCTGATAAAAGCCCGCCAATTGTTGTTGGTATTAAACATACAAGTAACGCAATTAACATTGGAATTTCTAATTTAATTCCTAAATAATTTCCAAAGAAGGGAAGTGTAAAAACGACTAATAAAAAGATAATCGTTAAACTCGTTAGAACCGTATTCAAAGCAATTTCATTCGGAGTCTTTTGACGTTTGGCTCCCTCAACCAATGCAATCATCCGATCTAAGAAAGATTCGCCAGGGTCACTCGTAATTTTAATTTTTATTTCATCACTGACTACTTTCGTTCCTCCTGTAACTGAGCTAAAATCCCCTCCAGCCTCTTTTAACACTGGTGCAGATTCCCCTGTGATAGCTGACTCGTCAACTGTTGCGATCCCTACAATAATTTCACCATCACCTGGAATCATTTCACCTTGCGTTACAATGACGGTATCTCCTTTTCGTAACTCTGATGATGAAACAACTTGTATCATGCCTTTGGCATTTACTTTGCGTGCATTAATATCTTTTTTCGTTTGCTTCAGTGAAGCCGCTTGTGCTTTTCCACGTCCTTCTGCCAAAGCTTCTGCAAAATTTGCAAACAATAGTGTGAAAAACAGGATAAATGTCACTGCAATGTTAAACCAAGGATCTACTTTGCTCCCAAAAGCTGCAGGAAAGAGTGTTATTAGTAGAGTAATAATAAATCCAATCTCTACCACAAACATAATTGGATTACGAATCATTGATTTTGGATTAAGCTTTATAAATGAATCTTTGAGCGCTTGAACGACTATCTCTTTATTAAACATATGAATTGACTGTTGTGATTCGGTTTCATTTTTCTCTTTATTTATAGAATAAGTTTGACTTTTACTCATCATTTTCCCTCCTAATCAATCCATTTATCGTAATGTTAAAAATTCTGCTATCGGTCCTAAGGCTATTACTGGGAAGAAAGTAAGGGCCCCAACAATAAATATGGTTCCAATTAAGATAGTTGCAAATAATCCATTATCTGTTCTAAATGTCCCTATCGTCTCTGGAACTGCTCTCTTCATTGCTAGTGAGCCAGCAACCGCCAACATCGTTACAATAGAGAAAAACCTTCCAAGAAACATCACGATTCCAGTAGATATATTCCAAAACGGGGTATCATCATCTAATCCTTCAAAGCCAGAACCATTGTTTGCAGCAGAAGAACTAAACTCATATACAACTTGACTAATCCCGTGAAAACCTGGGTTTGTAATGGCATCTGAACCGAGTAGTGTAAATAAAGCAATGGCTGATGCACCTAAAATCAATAAAGGATGAATTAAAAGCGTAACCGCAATTAACTTCATTTCTTTCCCTTCAATTTTCTTCCCTAAAAACTCTGGCGTCCGACCTACCATCAAACCAGATAAGAAAACAGCAATCATCGCATACATAACAACATTAATAAACCCTGCCCCGACTCCTCCGTAAACGGTGTTTAACATCATATTGCTGAGTGCTACCAAACCGCCAAGTGGTGTTAATGAATCATGCATTGTATTGACTGCTCCCGTTTCGGTTGCAGTAGTTACAGTCGCATAAAACGCAGATTGTACCGATCCAAAACGGACTTCTTTTCCTTCCATGTTTCCCTGTTCTGCTTGAATCCCTATATTATTCAGAGCAGGATTACCTGAATACTCGGAAATAATTGCTCCACTAAGTAATACAACAAAGATCATCGTCATGGAGACAAATAGGATCCTTCCTTGTCTTCCATTACCAACCATTTTCCCGTAAGTAAACGGAAGTGCTGTTGGCAGTAAAAACATTAATAAAATTTGCAGGAGGTTGCTAATCCCATTCGGATTTTCAAATGGGTGTGAGGAGTTTACTCCAAAAAATCCACCACCATTATTTCCCAACTCTTTAATTGCTAGAAACGAACCGACAGGACCTCTAGCAATCTCCTGTACATCACCTTCTAATGTATTGACCATTACTGCAGGTGATAACGTTTGTGGTACCCCTAGCGCAATAAAAATAAGACCTGTCACTAAAGCAAATGGTAATAATACACGGACAACAGCACGATATAAATCGACAAAAAAGTTACCAAATGGCTTTCCAGCTAACCCTCTAATAAAAGCAATGGCAACAGCCAACGCTGTTCCAGGAGCAGCAAACATCATAAATAAAATTCCAATCATTTGTGCTAAATAAGAAAGCCCATCTTCTCCACTGTAATGTTGTAAATTGGTATTCGTCATAAAACTCACGGCTGTATTAAAAGCGAGTGTTGGTTCCATGGAACTCACATTCGACGGATTTAGTGGTAAAAAGCCTTGAAAACGAAACACAATATATACTAGGACAATCATAAATGCATTCGTACAAACAACTGCTAAGGCATACTGCTTCCATGTTTGCTGTACTTTTTTAATGCCGCCTATTTTAAATAAAATAGATTCAATGGGTCCAAACACTCGATCTAAACTTGTTTTTTCATAATCAAATGCTTTGGCAATGTATATTCCCATTGGTTTGGCAATTAGTAAAGCAACAACCAATGTAATGGCAACTGATAATATTGAAATCAACACGTTTAACCCTCCAAGTTTGATAGATTCTTAAAATTTTTCAGGATGCATTAGAACATAGACTAAATAAACAGTAACTAACATACCACCTAAAACTAAGACCGACATCATTTGTCCACACTCCCCTCTTCAATTACTTGCCCAGACCATTGAATTAACCTAATCATTAAATATGGCATCAAGATAAATAATAAAATTAACAGAAATTCCATTTTACACCTCCAATATTTTCATTTTTTCAATACTTCAATCTCCTTTATTCCAGAAAATAAATTGATCAACTCTCGTGCAGCAACACGTGAGTCTGGTCCTATAGCACTTATACAAAAATCTGACTTTTGATTTGATAAAAAAAACATCACAGTACCTAGTAACCCTTTACAGTTCGTTTTTCGATCATTCTTACATAAAAATATGTCACAAGAATACTTTTGAGCTATAGAAACTAAATGAACAATCTGATCAATCCTCATTTCTTTCATCGAATAAATACGAACATGAATTTCCATTCCTTCTATCTCCTAGAACTAAAATAAAAAAGCTACAAGAGGAAAGTATCCTCCCTGTAGCTTTAGGCACTAAAAATAAGCCATGCTTAACACGGATAATCTTTCTCTCCAAACGCTTACGAGGTTAGCTGTCGGATTAGGGACTAAAGAGTATCCCCTCTTAACTTTGTTAAGACTCACCCCTAGCATCTCCAATTTGGAGAGATGCAAAGTTGGTTCCCCCGCTTCTTTTGAATTCAGCGATAGATATTTCTGTATTTGGTTTGATGTCTCTATAATTCTTCTCTAAGAGCAATATAGTTTACTAAGCTTACTATGGCTTCTTTTGAAACTGAACCATCTTCGACTAATTAAACACTTGATTGTTTATTGGTAATAAAGACAACATTGTACTAAGTAACCATTGTTATTTGTCTACTATTTTCTTTACACCAGAAGATAACGCACTAGAACGTTTCAGCAAAAAAAACAAAGGTAGATTTGCTCTGGATATATTTTCTCTAAACAAAAGATGTTCCTTGGTTTGCCATTTACTTTCTTCTCTCTAGGCAAAATAAAAAAGCTGCCAGAGGAGAGCCCTCCCTGCAGCTTTTAGGCATAATTAAATAAGCCTACTACTAGGTTTTTTTCTCTCCAGACGCTTACGAGGTTAGCTGTCGGATTAGGGATTAAAGAGTATCCCCTCTTAACTCTGTTAAGACTCACCCCTAGCAACTCTCCTTAAGGAGAGTTGCACAAATTGGTTCCCCCGCTTCTTTTGAATTCAGCGATTACAAATACAATATTCAATTAGAAAAATAGATTCAAACTAATAAATATTTAAATCTAAGCTTCACAGTGGCTCACTAAATCATGATCACGGCATTCATCCCCTCTCTACACGCTTACGAGGTTAGCTGTCGGATTAGGGACTAAAGAGTATCCCCTCTTAACTTTATTAAGACTCACCCCTAGCAATACTCCATGGGAGTGTTGCACAAATGGTTCCCCCGCTTCATTTGGAACTCAGCGAATTTGGAAGTAATTTCAAGTTCTGACGAGAATATTACTCCTGCCTTTTTACTTTGTCAACCTGCTTTTTTTCATTTTTTATCAGATTCTGAAGGATGTATTTTTACAATATATATAGGATGATAATTGGTATTTTTTATAATATATTTTCTCTTATAAAAAAATTGTTGACAGCTTCACACATTAGGATTACATTTAATACCATAAAATTTAATCGCTTACCTTTTATTCGCTTAATCAATTTTGAGCGGGGGAACCAATTTTCGGTAGTTACTTACCTGGGGTGAATCTTACAGTCTAAGAAAGGATACTCTCAATCCTTAACCCGACAGCTAACCTCGTCAGCGTTACTTACCAGAGAGAAAGGTCATGTATCCTAGACCATTTCATGCATTTGCAACCTTTCTTTTTATGAGTATGTGTTAATAAGTTTTTTTAAAAGTACAACCACATATCTAAAGGGGGATTTTTCATGCAAGAAAATATATTAGTTTGTTTAAGTAACCCAAATAATGCAAAAGCTTTGCTCCAAAGAGGAAAAACATTGGCCACTGCTTTCAACGGTAAATGCATCGCTTTACATGTAGAACAAAAATCTTATAATGAGTTTGATTTTAATCAATTACAAACCCACTTCTTTTTTCAAAGCTTAGCTGATCAGTTAGGTATTATTTTGCTTAATGAATACAGTAGACAAAATATTACTGATACGATTGTCGAAACCACACAAAGTCAATACGTTACTCAAATTGTCTTAGGTCAAGCAGTTCAAAATAGATTAGAATTAGTCATCAAAGACTCATTAATTAATACATTATTTAA
This sequence comes from Halalkalibacter alkalisediminis, assembly GCF_028610705.1. Taxonomy (GTDB): domain Bacteria; phylum Bacillota; class Bacilli; order Bacillales; family Bacillaceae_D; genus Halalkalibacter; species Halalkalibacter alkalisediminis. The sequence continues at coordinate 195,308 of NZ_JAQQWT010000007.1, read as the reverse complement.
AAAGTTAAATAATGTTGATATTCATCTTGTACATGTAGAACGAGACAGTCCGTTAATGAATAGTCAACATAGGGGTATTCCAGCTCACTTAGAAAAAGAGGACAATGAATATTTTTTAACATTTAACTCACATAACCCAAATGCTATAAATGGAATTTACTTTAAAGATGATTCGACTGATTTTGAGAATGGTTTTTTTGTACTTACAAACAGTTACGAATTTAGAGTTGCAAGGGTACACAATGGAGTTGCCTCCATAGAGAATAGTATGTTTGTTATTGATCATTTTAATTAGCTGTTGTCACTTTCTATTAATTATGCAATTACAATCTTTAAAGCGTCTAAAAGCCTAAACTATATATAATTTAGGCTTTTAAGCTTTAATCCAATTATAACCTTTCTAAGTAATGTGATAAGTTTATTCCGTACTGCCACTTTAGTTTAACGTTTCCTACTTAATGAGATATAATAAGCGCCCTTATTTAAGGACGAACCCGTTACTTCAAGTACATCTTTTCACAAAGTTAGTACATGTTATGTAGTTTGAATGAGCAGTATCCTTGTACTACGAACCAAATATCTTGTTTTACATACTTCTTATTCAAATTTAACATACACACTCGTTTTAAAAAGAATTATTAATTTAGTAAGATACATTTCTTTCAAGCACACTGAACTGAACCTTTTTCTACATACATATCACTCCGTTAATTGATCGACCGTTGCATAGGAGAAACTCTAATAATTCAATTGATAAACTTGTACTATTCCTTTGACCCTACACATAATCTTTTTATTAAGCAAAAAAGTAGGCAATCGATTTTAATCGATCGCCCTCATTCAAGAATGTTATTAACTCTTCCCTTGACTCTGCTTATAAAACTCATGAAACAGCTTCATTAGCGCTCGTTTTTCAATTCTAGATACATAACTACGTGATATGCCAAGCTCTTTTGCAATCTCACGCTGGGTGCGCTCTTCCTCCAAGTTTAAGCCAAAACGCCCCACAATGACTTCTTTTTCTCTGTCATCTAACACATGAATGAATTTATAGATTTGAGTCTTCTCCATATTCGTTTGAATCACATCGACGATATCATCGCCTTCTTCTTGCAGCACATCAATTAACGTAATTTCATTCCCCTCTTTATCCGTCCCAATCGGATCGTGAAGGGATACATCCTTTTTGACCTTCTTTAATGCTCTAAGGTGCATGAGGATTTCATTCTCAATACAACGAGCTGCATAGGTTGCTAGCTTTGTCCCTTTTCCATCAGAATAACTTTCTATTGCTTTAATTAAACCAATCGTTCCAATAGAGATTAAATCTTCTGTGTCTTCCCGAGTGTTCTCAAACTTCTTAACAATGTGAGCTACAAGCCGTAAATTATGTTCAATTAGAAGGTCACGTGCTTCGGCGTCGCCTTCCTGCATGAGTTTTAAGTATTTACGTTCTTCGTCTTTTTTTAGCGGCTGTGGGAAGGCGTTGTTCTTTACATAGGAAACAAAGACGATCACTTCTTTAAATAAGTACGATATCGCTGCGATTATAGCTGACACGAAATCACCCCCAGAATGTCGTTACTTCATTCCTATGTTGGAATGGGCTTGGTCGTGTCTGTACAACGAAAATAAAGTAATTCTTTCTTGTAAGTAAGTTTATCCAAAATTCAATCTACCTAATTATGCCAAACAAGGCTTAGGATTTAATATATGCGGATTTTAATAGTTATTCTATAGTTTAGTAAGACAATACGTTTAGCTAGTGATAAAATCTCTTGACGTTTTGAAAATATCCCTGTTATTCTAAGTCCATTGTTAACTACACATTAGCGATCTATTCTGACTTTAGATTCGCTAATGCTAAGGAAATTGTACTCTTAATATAATGTAAGATTTGAACGTGTAAGTCCTTGAAACCACTATGTTCAAACCTTCTCCTCTTTATTAGTGCAATAGTTGGAGGGTTTTTATTGAATGTTATCGTAAACAAATTAAAAAAAATGACCTACAATCAAATTTTTACATACGCCATTATTGTCTTTTGTTTTGCCTCATCTGTATTATTTGTTAATAACAATTATTCATTCTATGAACGGCCCATAGCCAAAATCATCAAAACAAATCTCGAAGATAGAACTGAAATAATCGATATGTATAATAATCAAGATTTTCTATTCTCCCAGAGCATTGTAGCCGTATTAAAAAATGGAGAAGAAAAAGGACAGCTTATCCATTTAACTAATGAATATTCATCATCTAGAGCTTATGATCATGAATATCATGTTGGAAATGAATTGTTTGTTTGGATCAATAAGAACACAGAACAAAATACTGAATTAACTGGAACCATACAAGACGTCAAACGTGATAAGTACGTTCTTTGGATTGCATGGATTTTTATCTTTACTTTGCTTTTCGTTGGGAAAAAGCAAGGAATGTTCTCAATTATTAGTTTGGTTATCAATGCCATTTTGCTTTCTTATGCACTAGATGTATACGTAAATACACCAGATGTCAGTTTAGTATTGATATGCGGGATGAGTGTTATTTTATTTACTGTAATTTCTCTATTACTCGTAAATGGTTTTAATGAAAAGTCATATGCAGCGATTGTTGCTACCTTGGTTGGAACGTTTATGTTACTTTTCATAACGTATCTAGTAATCTGGTTCACTTCTGGAAGTGGACTTCGATATGAAGAAATGCAATTTTTAACTCGTCCACATGAGATGGTATTTATGGCAGGGGTCTTAATAGGATCTTTAGGGGCCGTAATGGATGTAGCAATTACGATGTCTTCTTCTATCTTTGGATTATATGAAAAAAATCACAACATTTCAGTAAAAGCACTTAAATCATCTGGAATGGAAATTGGAAAAGATATTATGGGAACGATGACAAATATTTTGTTTTTTGCCTATATAAGTGGTTCCATTCCCATGCTTATTTTGTATTTGAATAATCGATCTCCATTAGGGTTTACCCTATCAATGAATCTTTCATTGGAATTGGCTCGTGCCCTTGCTGGAGGGATTGGAATCGTACTAACCATTCCAATCGGACTGTATATTGCTATTTTCTTCGTTAAACAAAAGAGGGCAAAATTATGAATGTATTAATGTGTCTTGCAGCTATTTTATTTTTATTAATGGTTGGTATTGGCGGAAAAAAAGGAGCACGGTCTTATATGGCTTTGTTCTTTAACTTTGGTGTACTCTTTCTAACCATCCTTTTTATGTCTAATCCGAGTGCGAATCCAATTATTTTAACATTAATGGCCTGTACCGTGATTAGCTGTATTAATCTATTTTATATAAATAAAGTGAACCTAAAAACGGTCACAGCTTTCCTTTCTACCATTATCACCATTGTGATCCTTCTCTTTTTGATTTTCATCATAACTGATAAAGCAATGATTCAGGGATTTGGTGAGGAAGAATTAGAGGAGCTAAGCATCTTCTCCCCTTATGTAGGCGTGGATTTTGTTAAAGTTGGAGCTTCAATGATTATTATGAGTACAATAGGTGCCATCATAGATGTAGCGATATCGATTACCTCTCCAATGCGCGAAATTTATCATCATAATCCAACCATTAGCAGAAAGAATTTATTCTTTTCTGGATTAAGTATTGGAAGAGACATCTTAGGGACAAGTGCGAATACGTTATTTTTTGCTTTCTTTGGTGGATATATGGCCTTGCTCATATGGTATAAAGATTTATCTTATTCTGTTGGACAAATCGTAAATTCTAAAATATTTAGCGTGGAAATCATAACGATTCTTTGTGCAGGAATTGGGGTAGCTCTGATTATTCCAATTACTTCATGGATTACTGCCTATTTTCTGGTAAAAAATAGAGACATATAACCTTTGTTGTTACCTAAAACCTCGTTAGCAGCCATTAACTTTGACGCGTTAGTATCATTGGGAACAGATTGTTATCATATTAATTCAAAGCACTTAAAATCACGATAAATTCCTTTTCTAACTGTCTTTGGAACTTAGGTGCAACCTCTATTTGTTCAGTTCCTAGTCCGCCATGCAAAGAAGATTGTAGAATTTCTTTCCTATTATTAGGATATAGTAATTCTGAAAACACGAAATGGAGGAATGACATTGAAAGTAAAACTGTTGTTTATTGCATTGGTCTATTGGCTTATTGTATTAGGAGCCTTAGGTATGAACAGTGTCGAAGCAGCACCAATGGTTATTGATTTCGAGTTAGAAATTGAATTGAATAATACAACTGAGTTTGAAATGGACTATGAAATGGAGAATCATAAAATGGAGGCAAAGTATAAAGCTCCTGGGACGGCAACTAAATACGGACAGGAAGCACAAAAAATGATAGAACCATTTTTAAATGAATTAAACTTGTCTCCAGATTCAAACAAAGAAGAGCTTAAGAAACAAATTTTGGCAATTCTAGAGCTAACGCCGAATGATGTAGTTGAATTTGAGTTAGAAGTTAAATTTGATACCGGGGCAAAGTTAAAGCTCGATCAATAAAAAAGTTACTAGGATGCGCGCTTATCTAAATAAAGATAAGCGATTTTTATTTAGATTTATCATTGTGTTGGCTTAAAATTTATAAATCAACAGAAAAAAGAGGGTGTATAAACCCTCTTCGATAAAAATGGCTACTTCTTCTTTAAACTTTCAGTAGCCCTGTTGTTATTTCTTTTTTTGATTTAAACGTTCAATTACTTTTGCTAATAATAATGTTCGTTCCGTTAAAGAGGATATTTCTAAGTACTCCTTATCACTATGGGCATTACCACCAATAGGTCCAAGTCCATCGATGGTCGGAATTCCCATCGCCGATGTAAAAGAAGCATCTGAACCTCCACCTGTTTTTGTATCTTTAATTTCAATTCCGAGATCCGCACCAACATTTTTGACGATATTAAAGAGCGCTTCAATTTTTTTATCTTTTAACATAGGAGGTCGTCTCATATCACCAGTTAATTCTATCTCCGTACCAGTAACATCCGACGAAGCGCAAACTTCTTCAATTTTATGTTCCACTTCTTCAGCTTGTTCTAAAGTTGAAACTCGAACATCTAAATGCCCAATTGCTGTAGCAGAAATCGTATTGACTGCATCTCCACCTTCAATAATACCTACATTAACGGAAATACCATGTTCATGATCATTTAATTCATGTAGTTTTACAATCTTATGTGCAAGCTCTTCAATCGCACTTCTCCCTTTTTCTGGTTCAATTCCAGAATGCGCCGCTTTTCCATGAACTTCGATTGTAAAACGCCCACTTCCCCGTCTTTCCGTTACGAGAGAACCATCACGTCTAGCTGGTTCCATAATAAGAGCAAAAGACTTTCCTTTAGCTTCTTCCTCTATGAGTTCTCTAGAAGTGACTGAACCTATTTCTTCATCACTATTTAGAATGACTTGTACATTTTGATATGCTTTAGAACCGACTTCCTTTAAATAGCGAAGAGCATAAATAACAGAAACGAGACTCGCTTTCATATCGATGACACCTGGTCCATAAGCTCGGCCAGCTTCAATTTTGAAAGGGCGTGTAGCTACTGTTCCCTTTTCAAATACCGTATCCATATGAGCAACAATTAAAATAGAAGCCTTCTCTTTGTTGGGATGGGTAACAATCAAATGGTCACCGACTTCTTCTTGCTTTAATCTTTTGATATGAAAACCCAGTTCTTGAAAAAGCGGCACAAGTTGATACCCAACTTGGTCAACTCCTTCTTTATAATGTGAGCCACTATCTATATTTACCAGTTTCTCTAATAAGTCGAGCATGTTTTTTCCGTTTATAAATTCGTCCATGCAACCTTTCCCCTTACCCTTCTACCATTGTATCTAAACATAATTGTCGTGTATTTCGACATTTTTTGCAACCCTCATTGTTATAGTACCAATATATGCATGTTCTAAACCTGTAAACACTATACTCTTGTTAGAAATATCTAAAAATAGACAAAAAAGTGAGCGATTCAACAATTGAATCGCTCGCAATGGGGGAGAGTAGAGAGAACATTTTTGGAAACTAGGTCAATGACCTTTCCTGTATTTAATGTACCGTACTCTACCTTTCTTTACAGTATTTTTGTAATATCTTCTAACAAAAAAATTAAAAGACACCGATCACGCACCCTTCCCTTTTTCCATTCAAGAAAAATTTCGCATATCCTTGTGCTATACTCAAATAAAGAAGTCTTAAATAGAGACATTCTACAACGTCATATAGTTCACTACATGTTCTTTTGTGAGGAGATGATAAGATGTATAATCTTTCTTATATTCAGAAACAACTTTCAAATAGAAAAGCTGGCATCCTAGGTAGCTCCGATTCCATGAAATCAGCTGTAGTCCTTCCACTTGTGTATGTAGATCAAGAGATTTCTATTTTATTTGAAGTCCGTTCCAAGACGCTTACCAAACAACCTGGAGAAATTTGTTTTCCTGGTGGGAAAATAGATTCCACCGATGTAAATCCTGAAGCGGCTGCTGTGAGAGAATTACATGAGGAAATTGGAATACTTACAAGCAAAGTTGAAATTGTTTCACCACTTGATATTCTAGTTACACCTTTTCGAGGCATTATCTACCCATTTGTTGGTACTATAGAAAATTTTGAGGATATAAAAATTAATCGAAATGAAGTTGATCATGTTTTCACGGTTCCCCTTTCTTTCTTTAGACACTATCAACCACAGCAACACACGATGCGAATGAAATTCGAACCAGTAGAAGGTTTCCCTTTAGAGAAAATAGCGAATAAGCGGGCTTATAAAAATCGATACAGTGATTTCTCTGAATCCTTTTATTACTACGAGGATTATGTTATATGGGGGTTAACTGCGCGCATTCTAACACATTTTTTAGAAATCATGAAGCATTAATACAACAAAAGAGGCTAACTTTAGAGTGTATTGAAATCTAAAGGTTAGCCTCTGCTCTTTATATTATTCTTTCTCTTCATATAGTTCATTTTGAGCTCTCATCGCTAATCGATGAAAGATAACGGCAAACGTTAATGTAACAAAGATGCCCCCAATAAATAAACCTGGCATCGTTAAGACTGTACTTTCTGATGGAATCACCAATCCGATAAACAGAAAGATACTTAAAGACAATAAAATGAACCCATATTGCTTATAGTCAGCCACTTTTGCTTCAAGTTGTTTATGCTTTTTTTCTTCCATTTATCTTCCTCCTACTCTTATATCATTTTATCACCTTTCTTAGATTAATAGATGATGTAAAAACCGTTAAGTAAGGAAGAGTCATCCAACAAGGTTTAGATATCCTTCCATCTGGACGCATAATACGTTATCATATGTACAGAGTTTACATCAAAGCTATTGGAGGAAATACATATAATGAAAAGCATTGTACGTGATATGAGTCTTGCCAAGAACGGTCATTTGAAAATCGATTGGGTAAAAGAACATATGCCTGTTTTAAACCGAATTCGCGAAGAATTTGAAGTTACTCAACCATTTAAAGGATTAAAAGTGGCCATTTGTCTTCATTTAGAAGCCAAAACAGCCTATTTAGCAAAGGTTGTAAAAGCAGCTGGAGCGGATGTATATATCGCAGGAAGCAATCCACTTTCAACTCAAGACGATGTCTGTGCAGCATTAGTTGAAGACGGCATTACGGTTTTTGCTAAACATAAACCAGATCCAGAAGAGTTTAAACAACATCTTATTATGGCTTTAGAAGTGGAGCCCGACTTGATTATTGATGATGGTGGCGATTTCGTTACATTGCTTCATTCAGAGCGTCCTGACCTAATGAAAAGCATTCGTGGTGGCTGTGAAGAAACAACAACTGGTGTGATCCGTGATAAAGCACTTGAAAAATCAGGTGACCTTCCGTTTCCAATGATTGCTGTGAATGATGGATACTGTAAGCATTTATTTGATAATCGTTATGGTACAGGCCAATCAGTTTGGGACAGTATTAACCGTACAACGAATTTAGTTGTAGCTGGAAAAACCGTTGTTGTCGTTGGATATGGCTGGTGTGGACGAGGTGTAGCACTGCGAGCAAAGGGACTCGGCGCTAAGGTCATTGTGACTGAAGTCGATAGCATTAAAGCCATTGAGGCATATATGGATGGGTTTGAAGTCATGCCTCTGACAGAAGCAGCAAAAACAGGTGACTACTTCATCGCCGTAACGGGAAATCAATATGTGATTCGTCGTGAGCATATGGAAAATATGAAAGATGGTGCCATTCTTGCAAATGCTGGACATTTTGATGTAGAAGTCAACAAACATGATCTGGACGCCTTATCAACATCAAAACGAGAAGTGCGTACGAACATCGAAGAGTATGTTTTAGAAGATGGCCGTAAGTTATACTTATTAGCCGAAGGTCGTTTAGTAAACCTAGGTGCAGGAGATGGGCATCCTGCTGAGATTATGGACATGACTTTTGCTTTACAAGCTGTTTCTCTTGCCTATGTGAATGAACAATATAAAGAAATAGGAAACCGAATTATTACAGTTCCTTATGAGTTAGATCAAAAAGTGGCTCGTCTAAAATTAGAAGCTCTAGGAATTGGGATTGATGCACTAACCGATGAACAAAAGGTATATTTAGAGAGCTGGAAAATTGATTAAATAGCAAAAAGGTTCAAAAAGGTGAAACTCGTCCTTTTGAACCTTTTTTTATTTGATGATCAACCACCTTTCTTGGTACATGATGAAATATTGGTTGCAATGGCTCCTCTCGCTGCGCGCTTTCTATGAGTGATCACT
>NZ_JAQQWT010000007.1:0-186448 GCF_028610705.1 Halalkalibacter alkalisediminis | reverse complement strand
CATAGAAAGCTTAAAACCTTGCAGCGGATCCGCTCATTGCTACGAGTTTTTTCAAAAAGGTAAAGATCAACCTTTTTTTTGAAATATGCTGAAATATTGGTTGCAATGGCTCCTCTCGCTGCGCGCTTTCTATGAGAAGATCACTCATAGAAAGCTTAAAACCTTGCAGCGGATCCGCTCATTGCTACGAGTTTTTTCAAAAAGGTAAAGATCAACCTTTTTGAAAAAACTCTAAAACTTCTGGCTTAGGCGGTTGACTTCGAAGATCACTCTTTCTTCATCTACAGTTACGCACTCGCCATTTTTTACGACTTGCTTCCCTTGAACGTAGACATCCTTCACATCTCTCCCGCTTCCAGAATAGACAAGATGTGAGATTGGGTTATGGGCTGGTTGGTAAAAGGCTTGCTTTGTGTTCATGACGATGAAATCTGCTTGTTTCCCTACTTCTAGACTTCCTATTTGATCATCGAGCCAAATCGCTTCTGCACCATGAATAGTCGCCATTTGTAACGCTTTTTCTGCAGGGATTAACGTCGCATCATTATGTACCCCTTTGTAGAGCATGGCAACCTGCTTTAATTCCTCAAATAGATCGAGGTTGTTATTAGAAGCAGAGCTATCCGTCCCTAATGAAACGGTTATTCCTTTGCTTAGCAACGCTGGTAAGGGTGCTATACCACTTGCTAGTTTTAAATTACTAATAATATTATTTGAAACTTTCACATCATATTTTGCTAATATGTCCATTTCCCAATCTTCAACATGAACAGCATGAGCAACTAACGTCGGTTGCTCAAACATTCCTAGCTTCTCTAAATGCTTGACGGGGCGTTCTCCATACTCTCGCACATTTAACTCAACTTCAGATTGAGTTTCAGACATATGGATATGGATGGGCAAATTTAATTCTACTGCTTTGGAGACTATTTTCTCGATGAAGTCTGGCGCACATGTATAAGGAGAGTGTGGCGACATCATCGTTGTAATACGTCCATTTGCCTGGTTGTTCCAATTCCGTGCGAAACTTGAAGCTTCTTCTAATTTCGATTGGCGCAACTCTTCTGAGCCAAAGCCAATCATTCCTCGACATAACCTAGCTCTTATTCCTGCTGCATCAACTGCCATCGCGACTTCATCCATATTATCGTACATATCAACAAAAGTAGTAGTACCTGTACGTAACATTTCAATAATCGATAAATTCGTACCCCATTTCGCATGGTCCTTTGTATAAGTTGCCTCAATCGGCCACATTTTTTCTTCAAGCCATTGCTGTAAAGGAAGATCATCTGCATAGCCTCTTAAAAGTGACATAGAGGCATGCCCATGTGTATTCACTAACCCTGGTAATACATAATCACCATCTACGTCAATAATCTCATCATAGCTTGATAAATCACTAGGGGTTTCACCGACAAACGTAATCTGCCCATCTTCAAACGCAATAGCCCCCTTTTTAATTAAACGGTTTTCGGCATCCATCGTCATAATTGTTCCATTGGTCATTATCTTTTTTGACATCTTAAAACTCCTTCTTTCCTTCTAACAAAAAGCTGCCCTTTTGGCAGCTTATCTGTATGGATTTGTTGTTAGCTGTCTTTTCTCTACCGGCTTCCAGCCTTGACCATCAACCCACTCAATATACACTTCATAAGGTTGGCCTGGATGATCGGGTCCACTTACTACTCCTCTTACCCTTGTAGGAGAACCTCCATTTTCTATTCGCCACACAGTCATATTATGATCAAGGCCTGTTGCATAACGTATCGCTTTTTCCATTTCTAAACGATTTGTACTCCCGCTTGAGAAATTAGGAGTGAATTCCGTTTGTTCTGTCCCTACTGGCTCCCATTCACCTTCAGGTACCATTTCAAGATCCTCTTCTTCTATAACTTCATCTTCAGTTGACTCCTCATTGATTTCTGGCTTATTTTCTTCACTTTCCATTTCAGCTGAGGTCTCCTGCGTCTCTTCACTCGATTCAGTAAGCTCTTGTTCTTCTTCCTCAACTATCTCATTAGTCGTAACTTCCTCAGTTGATGGCGAGCCAAAGAATATTTGATAAGCAAAAAATAAGATAAGAATGGTCACAATACTAATCGCTACATTTAACACACGGTTCAATCTTTTTTTCTTTCGTTGTTCATAACGAAATCCTTGCATATCTCCACTCCCTTTAATCACTCTCTTTTCCGTCATTATACAAGATCTTAACTCATTTCGCGAGATGCAATCGAACTAGATCTAGTTGTGAATGCAATGAAAGAAGCTACTCAAATTGAGCAGCTTCTTGTTCATCATTAGCGAATGTCAACGATTTTAATTTCCATTTCTCCACCAGGTGTATTAACGGTAACCTTGTCATTGATTGCACGTCCAAGTAAGCTTTGGGCCATTGGAGAATCGTTTGAAATCTTACCTTCAGCTGGATCTGATTCTGCACTACCTACAATTGTATACTCTTCTTCATCACCGTCAGGTAGCTCAATAAATTTAACTGTTTTCCCTAGAGAAACGACATTAGCTGCCCCTTCTTCTTCTTCAATTAAAACGGCATTACGAATCATTTTTTCAAGCTGAGCAATTCTCCCTTCAACAAAAGCCTGTTCTTCCTTTGCTGAATCATACTCAGAGTTCTCTGAAAGGTCTCCAAAGCTACGGGCAATCTTTATACGTTCAACGACCTCTTTACGTCGTTCCGTCTTTAGATATTCTACTTCTTCTTCTAGCTTACGCTTTCCATCCATCGTCATATAATGCTTTTTCTCTTCTGCCATGTCTTTCACTCCTCATTCTGCTACTATAAGTGCGTTCTACAAGTTGGTGCCTGAAACTGTTTTAACCTAATAGCTTTTTAGTAATAAAGATAAAATTTACTGCCGTATGTAGATGAAAAACTCGGATTCCCGAGTTTTTGTCTCTAACTCAGAAGGTCTTTTTAGAGACCTTCTTCTTATGCTATTACAAAATCGCTTTCTCTTCAATAATTGTGCGAATTTTTGTCACCATTAGATCAATAGCGACACGATTCTGTCCACCTTCTGGAATAATCACATCCGCATAACGTTTCGTTGGTTCAATAAACTGTAAGTGCATCGGCCTGACAACCGATGTATATTGATCAATCACTGATTCAATTGAACGCCCACGTTCTGAAATGTCTCTCACTAAACGACGGATAATTCGAATGTCAGCATCTGCATCAACAAAAAGCTTAATATCCATCATATCGCGAAGACGCTTGTCTTCTAAAATCAAAATTCCTTCTAAAATGATGACATCTTTTGGCTTAATATCAATCACTTCTTTAGAACGAGTATGAGCTGCATAATCATAGACCGGCTTTTGAATTCCTTGTTTGGAAGATAACTTCTTCAAATGTTCAAGCAACAAGTCATTATCAAAGGCTAACGGATGATCGTAATTCGTTTGCAGACGTTCTTCCAAGCTTAGTTGGCTTTGATCTTTATAATAGGCATCTTGTTCAATTAATACAATAGATTGTTCATTAAATTGATAGAAAATTTCTTTTGCTACCGTTGTTTTTCCTGAACCGGTCCCACCAGCAACACCGATAACAATTGGTTTATTTGACATTACCTTACCTCTTTACGCATCATGTTTTGCGGGAAGACTGGTTTGTCCACTTTAAAGCGAACAATTTGCAATGGATGTCTAGCTGCATCTATTTCATTGCCATCCTCATCCCAAATGGTCCCTACTTTTTGAACAAAATTAGAAATTTCTGGGCCAAAAAACTCAATCTCATCACCAGATTTAAAATGATTACGTTGCTGCAAAGTAACCATTGAAGATTCTTCGTTATAATCAAGAACTAACCCGGCAAAATCATAATTTGTTCTCTTTGCATTTTTTCCATACATTTGATCTTCAAATGTTGGTGCCCCCTCAAAAAATTGCGGAGCAAAATCACGATTTGCACACTTTTCTAATTCATCAAGCCATGCTTTATCAATTTGAAAGTTATCAGGGTCCGCACAATACGCATCGATGACTTTTCGATACACACTAGTTACTGTAGCAATGTAGTGAATCGACTTCATTCTTCCTTCAACCTTCAAACTATCGATACCAGCCTCGATCATTTTAGGTATCGCTTGAATAAGGTTTAAATCCTTCGGACTCATTGTATATTGAGCATCGCCTTCATCATAAAGAGCTTTTTCACCGTTATCATTTGTTTCATATAGGTCATATTCCCACCGACATGATTGACAGCACCCTCCACGGTTTGAGTCTCTTGCAGTCATGTGATTACTTAACACGCAACGTCCTGAATAGGAAATACACATCGCACCATGTACAAATGCTTCAATCTCGATATCAACATTCTTTTTCATTTCTAACATTTCTTCAAGACCTACTTCACGTGCTAGAACCACACGGTGCAATCCTTCTTCTTTCCAAAACTTAACAGCAAGCCAGTTACTTAAAGATTGCTGCGTGCTTAAATGAACCTCTATTTTAGGAGCGACGCGCTTACACGTTTCAATTATTAAAGGATCGGCTACAATAATTCCGGTAACTCCAACTTCTTGTAATCCTTCTAAATATTCTTCTAACCCATCCATGTTTTCATTATGAGCAAAAATATTAGTCGTCACATAAACTTTAGCACCGTATTTATTTGCAAACTCCACACCTTCTCTCATTTCTTCAAGAGAGAAATTATCCGCATTAGAACGAAGTCCAAATTCACGGCCACCAATAAAAACAGCATCTGCACCGTAGTGGACAGCCACTTTTAATTTTTCTAAATTTCCCGCTGGAGCAAGCAATTCAGGCTTTTTTGAAATTACTCGTTTTCTTTCTTTGGTGCCTTCAGCTATTGTAGTCATATCAAACATCCTCCTTTCCTAATAAACCGTTTCTTTAAAGAAAAATCCTGTATCAAGTTTACGTTTTTCCGGTTGAATTTCTTCTAATTTGTTTAAATATGCTTCTTTACGTTCCTCATATGTTTCACGATCCTCTGCACACAAATCAATCGCTTCACGGTATAAGCCTGTAACAACTTCCATATATTCTGTTGACTTCAACAGTCCATCAATTTTGAAGCTATCAATTTCAGCATCAATCATTTCCTCTAATTCATCAATAATACAAATATCATTCGGACTCATAATATGTGTACCATTCTCATCTTCAAAAATAGGATATCTTGCATCTCGCTCAGGATCAAATAAATGGAGATTACGTTCTTTATCCCTTTTTTCGACTTCTAGGTTTTTCCCTTGGAACTGCATGTAATTTCCAATTAACATTCTCTTTGATTGGAACATAGAAGTCATACCGTGAACTTGCACTTCTATTTCAACTTTTGCATTCTCTTTAATTTCAATAATCGAATCCATATTGATTTCACGAGCTAAAACCGCACGTTTTGCTCCTTTAGTTCCCCAATAATTCGCCGTGAACCAATTCGTTACCGTTTGCTCTGTATTCCAGTGTAATTTCAAATCTGGAGCAACTTCGCGTGCCACCATCAACACAGCAGGGTCACCAAAGATCACACCATCGACCTTAATGTCTTTTAGAAACTGTATATAATCGGCAAGTTCACTCACCTTATCATTGTGAAAAATCGCGTTCATTGAAACATAGACTTTTTTTGCTTGTCGTTGTGCAATTTCAATTGCTTCTTGCACATCATTTCTTGTAAATTCTCCAGCTAAACGTAAACCAAATTTTTCTTCACCTATTACGATTGCATCGGCACCGGCTTGAAACAATCTTTTTACCGCATCAATATCTTTAGGTGTAACAAGCAATTCTGGCTTTATCCCCATTATTCTACCTTCCTTCTAAATGTTTAATGCTAACAGCTAATCCATCTCCAACAGGTAATATTCTAGTATCATACCCCTCGTGATTTATTAGCCATTGATTATAGCCATTTATCTTTTCTGCAATTTTACGCAAACGTTTATTATCTATGTTCTCATCCGCAACAAGTCCACGGAAAAGCACATTATCAGAGTAAATTACACCACCAGTTTTAACGAATCTACCGTATAAGTCAAAGAAACGTTGGTATTGACCTTTGGCAGCATCAATAAATAATACATCAAAAAGGGGTGCTGATTCAAGTATTTGAGCTAAATCAAGTGCATCACCATACTTCACTTCGATTCGGTCCATCAAATTTAAAGCTTTAATATTCTTAATCGCCTCTTCATAGCGTGCTCGATCTCGTTCAATAGTCAAAATCTCTACATCCGGTAATGCTTGTGCCATTCTAATTGCTGAATAACCAATTGCTGTTCCTATTTCTAATATTCGCTTTGGTTGATGCAATTTCAACAGTTGTAACAGACTTTCCATGCCGACTAAATCCATAATGGGAACTTGATGCTCTTTTGCATATGCTTCTATCATTTCAACCTGCTCACATCTCACTGGTGCGAGCGATTTTAAATAAGTTTCAACGTGCTCATTTATCATTGTTCCACTCCAATCTACTTTCATTACATAGAAAAGAGGGCGTGCCTTCACACATCCCCCTCACACATTACTCGTCTTGATCTTCTTCTGCTGCTTGTCCATCTACCCATTCCTGTCGATACTGTTGATGGACTGCGTTGTGTTCTTCTAATGTTTCCGTATAAATTACTTCTCCACCATAACGTGCATAAAAGAAAATGGCCGAAGTCTCTTCTGGATTTAAGGCAGCCTTGATTGAATCCTTCCCAGGACTTGCAATCGGGCCAATAGGAATTCCCGCGTATTTATACGTGTTATATGGAGAATCAATCTCTAACATCTTGTAGGTCGTCATATAACTGTGTTGTCCATGAGCGTAGGAAACAGTTGGATCTACTTGTAGCCTCATCCCTCGCTCTAGACGGTTATAAAGAACACCGGATATCTTATATCGATCTTCTGATTTCTGTGCTTCTCTTTCAATAATCGACGCAAGCGTTAATATTTCATGAATCGTGTACTCGCTTTGTTCAATTTCATCAGCAAACTCCGTTAACACGGACTGTGTGCTGTTCAGCATCTCCCTAATGATCGTTTCAATCGTCGGTTGCTCTTCAACGAAATCGTAACGAGCAGGGAACAAATAACCCTCTAATGCGTAATGCAATTCTTCATTTAAAATTTCATCTGTTAAGAAAGGATATTGATTAATTAAGCTTTCAATATATTCTCGATCAGTCAGAACATTCATGACTTCTTCTTCTGAATGGTCAGTTTCTCTTGCAATAATTTTAGCCACATCTATAAGCCATCTCCCCTCAGGGACAGTAAACACTAACTCTGGCTCTTGAAGAACTCTTCCTTCTTTCAATGCATCAATTAAATCATCCATACTCATACCTGTTGAAAGGTTATAGTCACCAGCTTGGAAACCAGATTCGTTTTTATAACGAACATAATAGCGGAACATAGTCCCATTTCGAACTAAACCTTCAGACTCAAGAATCGTTCCTATTTGATTAGCGGTTGACCCTATTGGAATAGTCACCTGAATTTCCTCAGGGTTACTCCCATCAACAGGACCTAATGTATTTTTAAAATAAAAATAAGCACTAATAAATAAAATGATACCTATAAGCATTAAACCAATCACACTAAAAAAAACAATCTTTCTCACCGTTCTAGCCTGAGAAACTCGCTCTTCATACAATTCATTTCGTGGTTTTTCGTTGGAATCAGACATCATTCTCCTCCTTCCACCGTTTTATTATACTACAATTCTACAAAAGTTAAAGAAAAAAACCAATTCCCTGGTTTTGGGAATTGGTTTTTTTCGAAGTTACCCCGGTTTTGGGTAACCATTTTTTCAATTCCCTGGTTTTGGGAATTGGTTTTTTATTCCTCATCTTCTGGTTGAAAAGTATTTAACATTTCTTCAACCATTTCCCATTCTTCATCCGTCTCTACTGGGAATAATGCAATATCATCTTCCTCGCCTTCACGATCTTCATAACGGAAAGCAAATACTTCTACTTCTTCATCTTCATCTTCATCTTCATCAGCACCAACTGGTGTCACTAAAATATAAGACTTGTTCGTTGCATCTACGTGAAATCTGAAAAGTTCATCAAAAAGATGCTCATCCCCATTTTCATCTGGGATTACAATTCGTTCTTTTTCTTGTTCTGTCATTTTCTTGCACCTCTTTGTTGTAATGTAGTATTTAGAAGTATGATAAAAAGGTAAAAATCGACCTTTTTATCATACTTCTTTAGTTTCCTTTGTGGTCAAGATAGCCTTGTAAAATCATAACGGCGGCCATCTTATCGATGACTTGTTTTCTTTTCTTCCGACTAACATCCGCGGAAATAAGCATCCGTTCTGCTGCCACCGTTGTTAGACGTTCATCCCACATCTTTATCGTGCACGATACGTACTCACTTAATGTATCAGCAAATAACTGACTTCTTTCACCACTTGTCCCAATGGAACCGTTCATGTTCTTAGGAAGTCCAATTACAATGGTATCAACACCATTTTCTTCAACTATTGCTTTAATTGCTTCGAAATCTTTTTCAGGATTTTCCTCAGCTCGTCTTAATGTAGACAAGCCTTGTGCCGTCCATCCAAGTTCATCACTTAAAGCCATTCCTACCGTTTTCGTACCGACATCTAATCCAAGTGCTCTCATTCATTCTCCTTACGGTGCTGTGATAAATAGGATTTCACTAACTCTTCAATTAGTTCATCACGTTCTAGCTTACGAATGAGTGTACGTGCATCCTTATGACGAGGGATGTACGCCGGATCTCCTGAAAGCAAGTAGCCAACAATCTGGTTAATGGGGTTATAGCCTTTCTCCTCTAGTGACTCATAGACAGAGAGAAGCACCTCTTGGACATCAACATCAACCGTGTCATCATGAAAATTAAATTGCATCGTTTTGTCCATAGAGCTCATCACAAACACCTCTTTCATTCATTGCTACTGGGTGAAAATTACGATTCTTCCCCCAATAGCTTGTCTACTTTTATTGTACACCATAAATCTCCAATTAGGAAATCGTATTTACATATTCTTCTACGAACGCCAGCGCGCCTTCTAATTCAGCTGGATTTTTCCCTCCAGCTTGTGCCATATCCGGACGGCCTCCACCGCCTCCACCACAACGCGTAGCTACTTCTTTAACAATCTTTCCTGCATGATATCCTTGTGGGTGAAGATCTTTCGTAACTCCCGCTACAATGTTTACCTTCTCACCTGAAACGGCACCTAAGACGATAATTCCTGATATAAGATCTTGCTTTAATTTATCAACGATGCCTCGCAAACCATCCATATCTGCTGCATCTACTTTTTTAGCTAGCACGGTCACACCATTAACCGTTACTGCTTCATTAACAAGATTACCAGCTTCCATATTACCCAATTTAGCTGTTAATGATTCATTATCACGTTGCAATTCACGAATTTGCAATTGAGTTGATTCAATTCTTGCTGGAACATCTTGCACACGTTTCACTTTCAAGCTAGATGCCACCTCTTTTAGCAATTGGATCTGTGCATTCATATGTTCATAAGCACCTTTTCCAGTCACCGCCTCAATACGGCGAATACCAGCACCAATACCTGATTCAGACACTAGCTTAAACAAGCCGATTTCAGCTGTGTTGCGAACGTGGCATCCTCCACATAGTTCTAAGCTGTATTCACCAATCTTAACAACTCGTACCGTTTCGCCATATTTCTCACCAAATAGAGCCATCGCACCCATTTCTTTAGCTTCAGCTAAATTTTTCAAAGAAATATCTACACTTAATGCATTCCAGATTTGCTCATTTACGATCTCTTCAACCTTCGTCATTTCTTCTGCTGTTACTTGTCCAAAATGAGAAAAGTCAAAACGAAGTCGATCTTCTGATACGAGTGAACCAGCTTGATTAACATGAGTACCTAGAACATCCTTTAAAGCTTGGTGTAAAAGGTGAGTCGCCGTATGATTTTTCACAATTGAGACTCTCTCCGTTTCTTCAACCACGCACGAAACCGTTGCTCCTTTTTCAAGCACGCCCTCTTTAATCACAATTGTATGAAGATGTTGACCGTTTGGAGCTTTAATAACCTCCGTAACCTCTGCAAATACCCCTTCACCTTTAATGATTCCCGTGTCAGCAACCTGACCACCACTTTCAGCATAAAAAGGAGTTTCAGCTAAAATAAGTTGAGCGGTACTACCAGCCGAAACAGACTCTCTTACTTCTTTTTCAGCAATAATTACTTCAACCTTCGTATCTACTTTCAGATGATCATATCCAACAAATGAGCTCTCAGTCGTAATTTGACCCAAGATCTCATCTTGCACTTGCATTGAACCTGATTCTTGACGAGCCGAACGAGCCCGTTTACGCTGACCTTCCATTTCACGCTCAAAACCAAGGCGATCAATTTCTAAACCTTTTTCTTGTACATATTCTTCTGTTAGATCAATAGGGAAACCATACGTATCGTATAAGCGGAAAACATCAGCACCATTAATCGTTGTCTTCCCTAATGCAACAGCGTCATCTAACACTTTTTCGAGAATTCCTAAACCTTCATTTAACGTTTCGTGGAATCTCTCTTCTTCATTTTTCAATACTTTTTGTACGAATTCCGTTTTAGCTTTTACTTCTGGGTAGAAGTCAACCATAATTTCTCCAACAACTGGAACTAATTCGAACATAAACGGGCGATGAATGTTAATTAATTTTGCGTAGCGTACAGCTCGACGAAGCAAACGTCTTAATACATAACCTCGTCCTTCGTTTGATGGAAGAGCTCCATCTGTTACCGCAAAAGCTACAGTTCTAACATGGTCTGCAATTACTTTAAATGCTACGTCGATTTCTTTGTCTTTTCCGTACTTCACTCCAGAAATCTCTTCTGTTGCTTGAATAATCGGCAAAAATAAGTCTGTTTCAAAATTCGTTGGAACGTCTTGAATAACTGATACCATTCGTTCTAAACCCATTCCTGTATCTATGTTTTTCTTAGGTAATGGAGTGTACGTACCATCAGGATTATGATTAAATTGCGAGAATACCAAATTCCACACTTCTAAATATCGTTCATTTTCGCCACCAGGATATAATTCAGGATCATTTTCATCATTCCCATAACTTGGACCTCGATCATAGAAAATTTCTGTATTAGGACCGCTTGGACCCTCTCCTATATCCCAAAAGTTTCCTTCTAACCGAATGATACGCTCCTCCGGTATACCGATTTTCTCTTTCCAGTAATCGTAAGCCTCATCATCTTCAGGATGAACGGTTACAGATAGCTTGTCCGCCTCAAAACCAATCCATTTTTCACTTGTTAAAAATTCCCAAGCCCATTCAATGGCTTCTTCTTTGAAATAATCACCAATCGAGAAATTCCCAAGCATCTCAAAAAAAGTATGATGACGTGCTGTTTTTCCAACATTCTCAATATCGTTTGTACGTATTGATTTTTGAGCATTTGTAATTCTTGGATTTTCAGGTATAACACGTCCATCAAAGTATTTCTTAAGTGTCGCTACCCCACTATTAATCCATAACAATGACGGATCCTCATGAGGAACAAGAGAAGCACTTGGTTCAATATCATGTCCCTTTTCCTTAAAGAAATCTAAATACATTTGACGCACTTGAGCAGACGTAAGTTTTTTCAATTTAGTCATCTCCCTTATTTATGTAATAAAATCATGTAAACACTTACTCAAAAAACAAAAAAACTCCCAATCCCAGGTAAAGGGACGAGAGTTATGATCACGCGGTACCACCCTAATTATAGACAGATTTTGTCTATCACTTAATGCCTTAACGCGGCGTACGTCAGAGATTATCTGCACTCAGGAGTAGCTTTCTGAAGCTCTTCGTTTAGTGTACCTCTCAGCCACGGGTACACTTCTCTTGAAACGGGCTGCTTCATACTGGTTCCTTCGACGTTTCTAACTTGTCTATTTGCACTTTTATTATAGAAATAGAGTAAGCGATTGTCAATCTTTCATAAAGTAAAGTCGAATATGCAAGAGTGTCACCTTACCAATTGCTAAAATTGGAACAGCTACTAACATCCCAATAAATCCTCCAACCTCAACTCCAACAAGTAGAGCTAAGATAATAAGAGCAGGATGAAGGTGTAACGTTTTCCCAACAATAACTGGTGAGAGAATATTTCCTTCAATTTGCTGGATAACAAAGATTAAAATAATAGTAAAAACTCCCAGTTGCCAAGACTGTAAAAAAGCAATGACTACCGCAGGGACTGCTCCTATAAATGGACCAAAGTAAGGAATTAAATCCATAATCCCCATGAAAAAACCTAATACAATTGGATACGGCACACCTAACGCCCATAGACCAATAGTTGAAATAATAAAAACGGTTAAGGAAACCAATAATTGCCCTCGAATATAGCTTCCAAACGTGTGATCAACATCTTTAATGTACCTTTTTAATGCACTTCTCCATCGTCTAGGGGTAAGGTACCATGTTGATTTTTGAATAATATCGTGATCTTTTAAAAAAAAGAAAACAAGAAACGGAATAACAATAAAAGAAAAAACAGATTTTACTAAAAATAACGCGGCTGCCTCTACTTGATCAAAAATACTTTGACCGACTCTCTCAAGTTGCACTCTCCATTCTCTTGATTGTTCTTGTAAAGGGCCAGGTAAATTTTCTAATTGCTGCTGGATTCGAGCCGTTTCTTGTTCTAACTGTCTGATCTGTTCTGGAATTGTCTCAAAAGCATGCTGTATTTGTTTAATAAAAGCTGGCAAACCAATCATTAAGAGAAAAACAAATAAAAAGACGATGATAAAAAAAACAAGTAAGACAGCTAGTCCTCTTGATAGACCTATATCATGTAACTTCTCTACTAAAGGGTGAAGTAAATAGGTTAGTATAACGGCAATCCCCACCGGTAAAAACAATGCTCTAAAAACACTTCCCACGGGTGATAGTAGTGGCATTAGCTGAACAATCATAAAAATGATTAATAAAGACAGTAAGCTTAGGATTAACCTAGACATCCATTTTTGCTGTAATTCCTTATTCATCTGTACACCCCCAGTATTAGTGTGTACATACGATCTTTATCCATACAAAAAAAGAGAGACCCTTTTTTAGAAGAGCTAATATAAATAGCTATTCTTTAAAGAATCACTCTTTTCTTTAAAAACGTTAGACCTAGTTTTAATAAGGGGTTACATCCCAACCTGAAGGTCCTGCTCTTCAAATAAATCATCTAATGAGCTTAACGAGCCATCTTCTTCAACTTGATGCATCGAAAGTCTGCCCTTTAATAAACTCATTTCAACAAAACAATTCCAGCAATAATATTGGTTTGTACCAATTTTTCCGATATCTTTACTCTGGCAATTAGGACAACGCATGATTATAAGGCTCCCTTCTATTCCGTTAGGATGGCACGCCCCCCAGCGATCGTCAGCTTTGAATTGCTTTTGACGACACTACGTCCTTCAACTAGGTCTGCGACCAACCCTTCCGTCACTTCATACCCTATAATCGTGCCCACTTCTTCTTGGAAATATACGTCCTCCAGGAGACCTAATTTTTCCCCTTCAGCTGTGAGTAGTGCGGTTCCATGAAGACGTCTCTTCCCAGTCTTTAAAGGAATCGCCCTTTTTTCATGCTGAGTCATCGGTTTTAAGACATGAGAGTCAGAAATCATTACCCCATCTGTCCCTATATTCTCAATAGACGTAACTGGAAGAAAAAGATGCTTTGTAAACCATCCTTTAGGATCTATTAGAAAACCGATCACTGTACCATCTTGATAAAGAAGATCTTGAACGTGTCCATATTCTTTTCCAGTAGATAACGAAATAATCGGTAAACCTTCCACTGTTGAAAAAGTCCGCAAAGCAATCGCCACCTTTCCAAACATCTATAGTTTGTGGCAATATTTCAAGTGTTATGTTGGTTAGCTTTTTCCACTAATAAACTTTGCAGCTTTGACTGTAACATGGAATTTCTAATTAATTCTTCTTTTTGGGTAATAGCCGAATGAATCGCTTTAAGATCTCCACACAGTAATAAATATTGCTTAGCTCTTGTTATCCCTGTATATAATAAATTACGTCTAAGCATTCTCGCGTAATTTCTCACGACTGGCATAACCACAATTGGAAATTCGCTCCCTTGAGCTTTATGAATCGAACAACAATAGGCATGTGTTATTTGATTTAGATATTTTTTTAAATATACTACCTCAATCCCGTCAAAAGAAATAACCAACTGGTCTTGTTTTTCTTGATTTTCTTTTGCATAGAATATGGCAACAATTTCTCCACGGTCACCATTGTACACATTTTCATCTGGATTGTTCACTAACTGTAAGACCATATCACCTGTTCGATAGACGACATCACCAAAGCTTAATTCTCTTCTTTGTTCGGTCTTCGGATTGAATAAATTTTGGAGCATTCTGTTTAATTCTATAATCCCTGCACTTCCTTTATACATAGGAGCTAGTACTTGAATGTCTTTTGCTGTATACCCTTTTTTCATAGCATTTTCACAAATTTGCGCGACAACCTGTTGAACGTGATCGATTTGACAAGGAAAAAAACGGCGATCTTTTTGAGGATCTGGTAAGTTAACTGGCATCGTTCCTTGCTTCATCGCATGAGCTAATTCAATAATAGATGAGCCTTCTGCTTGTCTATATATATCAGTTAAAGGAACAGTTGGAATAACCGTTGAATCTAGAAAGTCTCGAAGCACTTGTCCTGGTCCAACCGATGGCAGTTGATCCTGATCACCCACTAAAACGACTTGCATTCCTTTTGGTACCGATTTTAATAATTGATTCATTAGCCAGATATCTACCATTGAACTCTCATCTACAATTAAGAGTTCTCCTTCAAGAGGCTCATGATCCCCTTTTTCAAAACCTCCGTTACCTCCTTTCCAACCAAGCAGTCGATGAATGGTTGTCGCAGGAAGTTCAGTAGCCTCACTCATCCGTTTTGCCGCTCTACCTGTTGGAGCCACAAGTAAAATTGGAAATGGGTTTGTTTTTGTATAGGCTTTTTCATCTAAGGAAATGCCATGTAGACGTGCATATAGTTCAACAATCCCTTTAATAACAGTCGTCTTTCCTGTACCAGGACCTCCTGTTAAAATCATTAAAGCTGAAGACAATGCCGTTTGAATAGCTGTTTTTTGAGAAGGAGCATATTCCATTTTAAACTCTTCTTCTAGTTTCCCCAACGTTTTTAAAAATTCAGCTTCCGGAAATTCATCTTTTACTTCTTCACTTAAAAGCCTTCGTACACTCGAAACAATTCCTTTTTCTGCAAAGTAAAGGGATTTAATATACACTCTCGTCTCTTCTAAATGAATCACGTCTTCTTCATGCATTAACTCAATTTGCTGTTCAACTTCTTGTGTAGGTATTCTCGTTTCATAAGAAGAAAGCAATGATACAACATGAGGAATCAGTGTGTGCCTTTCAAGAAAAACATGTCCATCCTGAAGGCAAAGCTCTTGAATTAAGAACAGACACCCTGCACGAATTCGGTCAGGATGGTTCCCTGTTATCCCGATTGCGGCCCCTAATAAATCTGCCTTTCTAAAGCCAATTCCTTCAACATCAGCAATTAATTGATAAGGGTTTGTCTGAATAATATCAATCGCTTGTAGACCATAAGCTTGATAGACCTTCATTGACAACTCCACACCGAACCCATGCTTAGATAGTGTCATCAAAACTTGTTCAACACCTTGTTGATCAATGAGTTGCTCATATAAAGCATCCGCTTTTTCTTTTGGTAATTTGGGTACGACATCTAACACAGAGCGACTTTCAACGATACGGGTAATGGCGTGTTCACCTAAGACTTCAACAATAGATTCAGCCGTCTTAGCCCCAATTCCAGGAAACCGATCACTAGATAAATATTGGATGATTCCGTGTTTGGTTTGAGGGAGATCTCTTCTAAATTGTTCGACTTGATATTGAACCCCAAATTTAGGATGATCCATTATTTGACCAAAAAACAAAAAGGTCTCCTCTTGTTCTAATTTAGGTAAAACACCGACAACGGTTAATTTCTTCTCTTTTAAGTCTTCATTCGTTTGTTGTACACGAATGAGCGCAACCGTATAGAAATTTTCCTCATTGCGAAAAACAATGTGAATGACATTTCCTTTTATAAATCCCCGCTCAATGCTTCGTTCTTCTTCAGGTAAAATTGATTCTCCATTATTCACATGTCATCATCCTTACTTGATGGCTTGTTCAATTGTTTTCTTTCCATTCGCTGCTAATGCATGGTCTGGCTGAATAATGAGAGCTTGTTCAAAAACGGCTAATGCGTCTTCTCCTCGCTCGTTATAGGCGTAAGCAACACCTAAATTAAAATAAGCGTCTGCATGTTGATCGTCTAGTTTAACCACTTCCTCTAGTTCCACTATAGCTTCATTAATTTGTTCTAATTGAGCTAAGCATAATCCATATTGAAAACGACCGTCAACGTCTTTTGGCTGAAGTTCTACCGTCCTTTTAAAAGAGGCTAAAGCGTGCGGCAAAGCACCTAGTTGGTAGTAACTCATTCCTAACATGAAATGAACATCTGTTTCATCCAACTTTTCAATGAGTGCTTTTTTAAACATCTTTGTCGCTTCCTCAAATTGATCTTGTTTATAATAAATCGTTCCGGCTCCGTAATACGCTGTAGCCGCGCGCTCATCAAGTCCAATCGCCTTATCAAAGAAAGCCAAAGCCCGTTCATAATCACCTAACACCCCAAGCAGGTTTCCAAAATTGATAAAGCCAGTTGGGTCTTTCGGGTCTTCCTCAATCGCCTCATTAAACATTTTGGCTGCTTCTTCATACTTTTGCTCATTCATATAAGCAATCCCTTTTTCATTTAACATATATATGCCTCGCTTCCATAATCTGATTTCATTTAACGATTAATCATACTTTTTATGATTGAAAAAAGAAAATGCCTATAATTAGGCATTTTCCCACTTCTTAATAACATGATCGATCGTTCCACCACCAAGACAGATTTCACCGTCATATAACACAACAGCTTGTCCAGGTGTAACCGCACGTTGTGGTTCATGGAAATATACTCTTAATGTATCATTCTCTCCCGGATATACCGTTACCTTTTGATCCTCTTGACGATAGCGTAACTTCGCTGTGCAAATTAGTTCTTTTTCTACTGGTACTCCACCTATCCAGTTCATACCGATCGCATCTAACCCTTCGGAGTATAGACCTTCATGATGGAAACCTTGTCCGACATGTAACACATTACGTTCTAGGTCTTTTCCAATCACAAACCAAGGTTCGCCAGCTCCGCCAATTCCAAGTCCTTGTCGTTGTCCGAGTGTATAATACATGAGGCCATCGTGCTGTCCTTTTACTTCACCATCTAATGTTTCCATCTTGCCAGGCTGAGCCGGTAAAAATCCACTTAAGAATTCTTTGAAGTTTCGCTCTCCAATAAAACAGATTCCGGTACTATCTTTTTTCTTAGCTGTCGCTAAATCTGCTTTTAAAGCAATTTCACGAACTTCTTTTTTAGGAATATTTCCAATCGGGAACATCGTTTTCGATAATTGCTTTTGCGAAAGCGCATTTAAGAAGTATGTTTGATCTTTATTGTCATCCACACCTCTAAGTAATACAAATTCTCCGTCTTTCTCTTCTACACGTGCATAATGACCTGTAGCAACATAATTAGCACCAAGAGCCATAGCGTGATTTAAGAAAGCTTTAAATTTGATTTCTTTATTACACATCACATCCGGATTTGGTGTACGTCCTGACTTATATTCTTCTAGAAAATAGGTGAACACCTTATCCCAATATTGCTTTTCAAAATTCACGGCATAATAGGGAATCCCAATTTGGTTACACACCCGAATGACATCTTCATAATCTTCTGTTGCCGTACAGAACCCATTCTCATCTGTATCATCCCAATTTTTCATAAAAATCCCGATGACATCATAGCCTTTTTCCTTAAGAAGTAGTGCTGTTACGGAGGAGTCTACTCCTCCAGACATTCCAACAACGACTCTTGTTTCTTCAGGTCGCTTGTTCACACTCATCC
The DNA here is from genome assembly GCF_028610705.1 of Halalkalibacter alkalisediminis. Classification (GTDB taxonomy): domain Bacteria; phylum Bacillota; class Bacilli; order Bacillales; family Bacillaceae_D; genus Halalkalibacter; species Halalkalibacter alkalisediminis. Next base: position 168,375 of record NZ_JAQQWT010000007.1, on the reverse strand, counting down.
ACCGCCTTTCTCCTTCTAGCTGATAAATTCACCTTGTTGTCCGAGCCGTTTTACGATTAAAGCTGTATCTTTAGCAACACGTTCCATCTGTTCAATAGTATTACCTAATCCAAAACTAAACCGAACCGCTGATTGAATCCGCTCACTTGAATCCCCAAACATAGCTACAAGAACATGTGAAGGTTCAATTGAACCAGCCGTACAAGCAGAGCCACTTGATGCAGCAATTCCTGCTAAATCTAAATTCATCAGCAACGATTCAATGTTCACACCTGGGAAACTTACATTCATGACATGAGGCAACCGCTCATATTGATGTCCATTAATAGAAAATAGGACCTCTTCTTTTGTCCATGTATCAATTAAAATCCTTGCAAACTGGTGATAGAGTTCTTGTTTTTCTTTAATAGACTCAACTGCAATCTCCATGGCTTTCGCAAAGCCGACAATGGCAGCCACATTTTCTGTACCTGCTCTTCGCTTCCTTTCCTGCTCGCCACCATAAAGGACGGGCCTTAGTTTGATCCCCTCTCGAACGTATAAGAGACCAATTCCCTTTGGACCATTGATTTTATGAGCAGAAACCGAAAGCATATCTATAGGTAATTCATCCAATTGTAAATCGACTACACCACATGCTTGAACCGCATCCGTGTGGAACACAGCTTGATGATCGTTTAAAAGCTCACCAATGTCCTTAATAGGTTGAATCGTTCCCACTTCATTATTTCCAAACATCAAGGTAACAAGAATCGTATCATCCCTCAGGGCTGTTTGTACATCATTTAGCTTTACTCTCCCCGTTTCATCAACGGGTAAATAGGTCACTTCAAACCCGCGTTTTTCAAGTTCTTGACAGGCATGTAATACAGCATGATGTTCAATTTCTGAAGTAATAATATGATTTCCTAACTTTTGATGTTCCAATGCGTAACCGATGATCGCCATATTATCCGATTCTGTCCCACCACTTGTAAACACTAGGCTTTGTTCGGAAACTTTAAGCTTTCGAGCAATTTTTACACGTGCTTGGTCTAACGCTTGTCTTGCTTGCCTTCCTACCTGATGAATACTTGAAGGATTGCCAAAATACGTATGAAAATAAGGAAGCATCGCTTCTATCACATCTGGATGAAGTGGCGATGTTGCAGCGTGGTCAACGTAAACTACTTCCACGTAAAGTTCACCTTCTTTAAATAAAATGAGTTCGTGTTGTTTCAAAAAGGTTAAGACCGTACCTTTTTGATTTAAAATTACCTTATTCGAAGAGGGCAATGGCTTCTCGCGCTGCACGCCTGTTATGAGAAGAGCGCTCATAACTGGCTTAAGAGCTTGCTGCGGTTCCGCTCATTGCTTCGTGTTGTTTCAAAAAGGTTAAGACCGTACCTTTTTGAAACAACACTTAAATATAAAACATATAATATTCTTGTTCTCCTGAGTCTTCGTAGGTGGCTAGGTCTTCTAGTGTTGTGTTGTCTAGTACATCCTTGACAGCATCGCGGATTTTTATCCAGAGGTTTCGTTTGGCTGGTTCTTCATCATCCATTACTTCTACTGGACTAATCGGGCCTTCGAGAACTCGAATAATATCTCCAGCTGTTATATCTTTAGCGTCCTTTGCTAGCATATAGCCACCATAGGCACCGCGCACACTTTTAACCAGCATGGCATTTCTAAGAGGAGCGATCAACTGTTCTAAATAATGCTCTGATAAGTCGTATTCCTTTGCAATCGATTTTAATGAAATTGGACCATCACCAACTTGTTTAGCTAACGCCATCATGATGGTAAGTCCGTAACGCCCCTTTGTTGATATCTTCATTCTTTTTCCCTCTTTCCATAATTAAATCAAATATTCTCTGGCACTGTGGCAACGTGATCCCTAGAACAGAGCCGATTCCAAAACAAAATAATAAGGTACCAATAAAAACCGTCCCCCCCATCATCCAACCGAGGGTAAGCACAGCTATTTCCATTAATCCTCGAACATATTGCACTTTCCAACCTGTTTTTTCTTGCAAAGCTAACATTAAACTATCACGTGGGCCCGCTCCACACCTAGGAGCTATATAGATCCCAATCCCAAAACCAATAATTAAAATTCCAAATCCAAGCATTAAGTATTGAGCAATCATATTCGTAGGAGTAGATACGATCCACAAAAAAAGGTCTATATAAATTCCTAGAAAAAGCATATTTAAAAAAGCACCAATTTGTGGCCATGACTTTGTTAAGAGAGCTGTTATTCCTAAAACAATTGCCCCCATAATGATCGACCACGTTCCCACTGTTAAACCAAATTGTAAAGTTAAACCCAGATGAAGTACATCCCACGGTGCTCCTCCTAGTTCTGCACGAATCATCATGGCAATCCCAAGCGCCATCACCATCAATCCGAACATAAACGCACCCCACCGAATAAAAAATGTACGTTTACTTTTATCATATCTATCTCTCTCCAAGGGTAACCCTTCTCTCTACATAAGTCTTTGCCATTATAGCATGAAAATCAAACAATTTGGCTACAAGACGCTTAAAACTACCGTTCGATAATCTGTCCACATTTTATTTCTAAAGTCGCGTCGGGCACCTAAGTACCACTCAGTCATTCTAGGTCAGTTGAAGGTACAAACTCGTACCTTTCTCATTTAAACTATTTTCTATCGTAGCGTTTAGTTGGCATTTGGAATTTCATCCATTACACTAACAATAGCATGTATGATGGAGGCTAAAACATGAAGAAACAACCCCTTGCATTTCGAATGCGTCCAAAAAAAATAGAACATATTATTGGCCAACAACACTTAATTGGTGAAGGCAAGCTATTAAGAAGGATGGTAGATGCTGGCCAATTATCATCAATGATTTTATATGGGCCACCTGGAATTGGAAAAACATCGATTGCCAGTGCTATTTCAGGATCAACAGGTACCCCCTCTAAAATGCTTAATGCGGTTGTTAATAATAAAAAAGATATGGAGATTGCTGTAGAAGAAGCCAAAATGTATGGGCAACTTATTCTTATTCTCGATGAAGTCCATCGACTAGACAAGGGCAAGCAGGACTTTTTATTACCCTATTTGGAGAATGGCCTACTTATTTTAATCGGAGCAACAACAGCCAACCCTTTTCATTCCATTAATCCAGCTATTCGAAGCCGCTGTCAAATATTTGAACTTGAACCATTAACAGCTCCTGATATCGAACTCGCTTTAAACCGTGCTTTGCAGGATGAAACAAATGGGTATGGAAGAGAAAAAATCACTGTAGTGGATGAGGCTCTAGAACATTTAGCATTAGCATGTGGTGGAGATGTCCGTTCCGCCCTCAATGGTCTAGAGCTTGCTATCTTGTCAACTTTCCCAAATGAGTTAGGTGAAAAAGTAATTTCCCTTTCTACAGCAGAATCCTGTATTCAAAAAAAGAGTTTTCAACATGATAAAGATGGTGATGCCCACTATGACGTTCTTTCTGCGTTCCAGAAATCGATTAGAGGAAGCGATGTCAACGCCGCACTTCATTACCTTGCCAGATTAATTGAAGCAGGTGATCTCATTAGCATTCATAGACGACTGCTCGTAATTGCCTATGAAGATATTGGACTGGCAAGCCCGCAAGCTGGATCTAGAACTTTATCCGCGATTGAATCGGCTGAACGTCTTGGATTACCAGAAGCCCGTATTCCACTCGCTAACGCCGTAATTGAACTATGCTTGTCACCTAAATCTAATTCTGCTTATAAAGCTCTTGATGCTGCTTTGACTGACATTCGAAATGGTAAAATAGGTGTGATTCCGAAACATTTAAAAGATTCTCATTACCAAGGAGCCACTCAGCTCGGCCGCGGGATGGACTATAAATACCCACATGATTATGAGCATGGTTGGGTTAAACAGCAATACTTGCCTGATGCACTTAAAAACAGCTCGTATTACCAACCAAAACGAACTGGTAAATTCGAAATGACATTAGCTGATGTATATGAACGACTCCATAGAAACCCAAAATAATTAAAATTCTACTAGTCATCCTCTTTGTTGCCAGTTTAATGGAATTTTGTTAACGTGATGGTCAAATGAAAATATAAACTATTTATATATTTCTAGATTCATTTTTTTACACTCGTGAGAGATTACCTCATGAGTGTATTTTCACTACTTTCATCTTTTTCTATCAGCCTTGTATAAATATAGTTTTTTCTGGTTAGAATTTGTATCAACTAGAAAACAACAACTATTTAGGAGATGATAAGAATGAAAGTAAGACAAGATGCTTGGTCACATGAAGATGATGTATTGTTAGCTGAAACCGTCCTTAAACACATTAAAGAAGGAAGTACACAGCTTCGTGCATTTGATGAAGTAGGAGACGAGTTAAACCGGACTTCTGCCGCTTGCGGATTTAGATGGAACGCCGTTGTTCGTAACCGTTATATGAAGCATATTGCAGAAGCGAAAAAAGAGCGCAAAGAAAGAAAGAGAGCTGCCTCTTTCTCCTATTATCCTCAAATGAGACCGATGTGGACAGCACAACCAACTATGGAACAAATGACACAATCACTAGATAGCGAGATGTCGTTGGAATCTGTCGTTCAATATTTACAAACAATGATTCAAACAAACGCACAATCCCCAGCTCTTGAACGCGAGAATGAAAAACTAACTAAAGAAAACCGTGAATTACAAGTACGCAACCAAGAGTTAGAGCGTGAATTAAAGAAAATTAAACAAGATAATAGTATCATTGAAGAGGATTATCAATCTCTTATTCAGATTATGAATAGAGCTAGGAGGATGGCTATTTTAGAAGATGAAGATTCTTTGTCTACTGCAGCTTTCAAAATGGATAAAAACGGAAATTTAGAAAAGCTAGCTAAATAATTTAATCTTTCATGCTGAGCAACATCAAGAATAATATTTCTCACTCTTTGGGACATCCCTTGTTAATTCTTAATGCTATAAAGCAATCATAGAAGGTTAGATTAAGCTAATTCAGTAAAAAACTGCAATGGTTCGAATCCATTGCAGTTTTTTTGACTATATTTTTCAAATTAATGTGTTTCTCCCTAGACGATAAACATGTAAGGAGGCAAAAAATCTACCTGTCCTCCACAACAATGTAACAAGCTCTAACTGGTCCATGGACTCCGACAACTAAATTCATCTCAATATCAGCACTATTACTTGGTCCAGATATAAAGTTTACACAAGAAGGGAACTGACCTTCTTTCTGAGCAAGATCATGAAGCTTTTTTGCCGCCTGTGTCATTCTCGGAACAATAGAGCTCTTAGGTATAATGGCAATATAACTAGTCGGTAATAGACTAACAGATCTACCTTTATTCGCATCACTTAACAAAACAACTGTTCCAGATTCAGCTAATGTCATATCAGAAAATGTAATCCCGATATCTGCTTTTTCTGCTAGAACGATATTTTCTTTCCCTCGTTCAGGATCCCATGTATGGATATCCTTCCCTTTCCTTGTCAAATCAAAGAAAAGAGAATCTAGCCCAAATTCTGCAAATCGTTCATCTTTCCAACTAACTATTCTTTCTCCCTCAAATATGGAAATAACTTCCTCAAGTACTTGCGGTAATGACTCGGCTTTCGTCATTTCAAAACTCGTATGGATTCGTTGGCATTGCTCTTTTAAGCGTTCAACAAGTTGATCCTGAGATTCACCCTTATAGACATTGTACTGTGGTTGTTTCTTCCAAGTTGGCCGAACCACGTTTTCTTTACGTCGATCTCTGCCTAGGCTACTTGCAATGTTATTTAAAAAAGCTTCTTGATTTAGAACTGAACCTCTTGTCATTGCGAATCCCCTCCCTTTTCACGGTTTTTAAACCATTTTCTAAAAGATTCCTTACTAGGTTCAGGGAAGTCACGAATATCTGTCCAAGGTTTAACCGGACCAGGTCCTTTAGAAATTTTGCCATCTTTCACTAATGGACTCATCATTGATGGTGCCATCTTCGTTCCAGCATTATATATCTTTGGTGAACTAGCAGCTAAGGCAAATCCCTTCATTGCCAATTTTTCACCGAACGCTGCTTTCCCTTGTTCCTCAACCATATTACGACGATGTTTGACTAGCAGTTCATGAAGAGGGATCTTCACCGGGCAAGCATCTGTACAAGCAGCACATAAACTTGAAGCGTATGGAAGTTCCTTGTAATCATCATATCCTCCTAGCAACGGTGACAAAACAGCGCCAATCGGTCCAGGATAGATCGAACCATATGAATGTCCACCAATATGGCGATAAATAGGACAAACATTTATACAGGCCGCACAACGAATACACTGTAAGGCCGATTGAAATTCAGTTCCTAAGATTTTAGAACGCCCATTATCTACAATGACTAAATGAAATTCTTCTGGCCCGTCTACATCTTCAGCTTCTTTTGGTCCTGTTAGTCCTGTAATATAACTCGTTAACTTCTGTCCAACAGCACTTCGACAGAGCATGCTTACTAATACTTCTAACTCCTCCCAAGTGGGAACAATTCTTTCCATACCCATAACAGAAATCTGCGTTTTCGGCAGACTAGTAGCGAGTCTTGCGTTTCCTTCATTTGTAACAAGTGAAATACTACCAGACTCCGCCACTGCAAAATTACAACCAGTAATACCGAGATCTGCTGTCAGAAACTCCTCGCGCAGCTGCTCACGAGCAAAAAGAGCTAATTCCTCTGGTTTCGAAGAATGCTGATACCCTTTTTTCACTTGAAACGTATCTCTAATTTGCTCCTTATTTTTGTGAAGAGCAGGTGCCACGATATGAGAAGGAGGATCATGGTCGTCAATTTGCAGAATATACTCACCAAGATCCGATTCAATGACTTCACAACCCACTGACTCCAATGCTTCATTCATACTTATTTCTTCTGTAACCATTGATTTTGATTTAATAATTTTTTTGGCATCTTTTTCTTTAACAATTCTCTTAATATAGTCATTTGCCTCTTCCGCTGTTTGGGCAAAAAAGACATGTCCACCTTTAGCTGTTACATTATTAGCCAATTGTTCTAAATAAAAATCAAGATTTTCTAGCGTATGCTGACGAATCTCTTCAGATAACTCGCGCCATTCTTCCCAATCACCAAGCTCTTCAGCCGCATTCAGACGACCATTCTTCAATCTTTCTTGAGCAGAGACCATCGCATTTCTCATAAAATCATTTTTCAGTCCCTTATCAACCCGTCCAAAAAATTCTTCATTTCCAATTTTCATTGCCATGCTATTTCACCTCCTACTTTGTTTGTTGATTCAATACTTGTGCAATATGCATTACTTTAATTGGTTTACCTTGTCTATCAATCCGACCACCTATATTCATTAGACAACCACAGTCTGCTCCTATTAGTACCTCTGCGTTTGTACTTTCTATATGACTGATCTTTTCATTTACCATTTGCTCTGAAATCGGTACCATTTTCACAGAGAACGTTCCTCCAAAACCACAGCAGTTCTCCTTATTCGGTAAATCAGTGAACTCTAAGCCTTCTACCTTGTTTAGTAACTTCATTGGTGCTTCTTTTACGCCTAGCAAGCGTGTCATATGACAGGATGTATGGTAGGTTGCTCTCATAGAGCAACTAGCTCCTACATCTTCCACTTTTAACACATCAACAAGAAATTGTGTAAATTCAAATGTTTTTTTTGCTAATTGTTCTGCTCGCTCTTTCCATTCTGGCTCATCTTCAAATAAATGAGGATATTCAAGTAACATCGAAGCACACGAGCCTGATGGTGTGACCACGTACTCTGAGTGTTCAAAAGCACGAACCATATTTTTAGCAACTTCTTTTGTTTCCTTATGATATCCACTGTTATAAGCAGGCTGCCCGCAGCATATTTGAGCAGCTGGAAAATCCACTTTACAATCTAGGCGTTCTAATACTTCTACAACGTCTTTTCCTACTCCCGGATAAAAAACATCAGCCAAACAAGTGATAAATAACGAGACATTCATTTACTCTCCCCCTCAAAAGATCAGGTCATCAGATGACTAAACTAAATTTAGTGGGTAACTACTCATAGTCACCCACCTAATATCTACTAATAGTATAATATGTCTATCCTATAATAGAAATACCAAAGTTATGCCACACGTCTATTTTCATCAAGCTCTTTTCTCTTTTTGCTTCCTTGCGTAAACGCATAAACAACACCTAACAAGACAATTGCAACCATTAGCGTACCTAAATTGAATCCAAATCCATTTAAGAACACAAATCCTATACCTCCTGCCAAAAACACGTAAAAGAATGTAGGAATAATCGTTTTTCGTATAATTAATCCTTCTTTTCCAAGTAAGCCTGCAGCTGCTGACGCTGCTACAACATTATGAACACAGATCATATTTCCAGCTGCACCTCCTACTGCTTGAAGAGCAACGACAGTTGAACCCGTTACACCAATATTATCGGCTACTCCGAATTGGAATAATGAAAACATCATATTGCTAATGGTATTACTTCCTGCTACAAAAGCTCCTAACGCTCCAATCGCTGGGGCGACAGCAGGCCAGTTGTCCCCAAGTAAAATAGATACACTCTCAGCTAAAACGATTGGCATACTCTCAAATCCACTAGAATTAACCCCTGAATTAAGAAAAACTTGGACCATCGGCACAGCAAAGAGTAACGCTGGTGCAGCACTAACAACGGTCCCAAACGATTCTTTAACAGCACTCTTATACTCTTCAGGTTTCATCCTATGCAGAAAATATACAATAATAGAGACGAAAATTAGGATTGAACCTGGCAAATGTAATGGTGTACTAGAAAACGAAATCGTTGTGCCAAATAACTCTGTCACATTAATTTTTACAACTTTTAACCAATCTCCAAAAGGAAGTGAGTTCACTCTAGTTAAAACAAGGATCACACCCACAATAATATAAGGCAACCAAGCCATAAATGGAGAAACACGTCGACCTACCTTTTCATTAGACACTTTAAGTCTACCAATCCACTCTGGGTTCCAATTCTCTTTCTTATCAAAATCCCAAACGTTTTTCGGTACTAAAAATCCACGCTTGGCAGCTGGAACAACAATAGCTAAACCAATTAATCCCCCAAATAGTGAAGGAAATTCAGGGCCTAAAATATTTGCTACAAGAGCATATGGAATAGTAAAAGCCAAACCGGCAAAAATGGCAAATGGCCAAACCGCTAATCCTTCTGTAATTGATCTGTTTTTTCCAAAGAACGTTGTTAACATCGTTACCATGAATATAGGAATAAACAAACCAACTAGTCCATGAATAATGGCTACCTCTCCACCAATGGAACGGATATAAGCATCATATGTCAATCCTAAACTTGCTGCTGTTTCACGTACGAGTGCTGATTCTCCTAAACCTGACTCAACCCCTATCAATATAGGTGTTCCAACCGCACCAAACGAAACCGGTGTTGATTGAATAATTAGGGCTACGACTACAGACGCCATCGCTGGAAAACCAATGGCTACTAGAAGTGGAGCTATAATAGCAGCAGGTGTCCCCCACCCTGATGCACCTTCGATAAAAGATCCAAATAACCAACAAATTATAATCGCTTGAATACGACGATCAGGTGAAATATCGGTAAACCCTTGACGGATCGTTTGAATGGCACCGCTTTCTTTCAATGCATTTAATAACAAAATAGCACCAAACACAATCAATAACACTTCTAAAGCTGTAGTAACCCCCCGTATACTAGCTGCCGCTATTTGATTTCCTGGTACTCCCCATATAAAAAGTGAGACAAGCACCGTAATCAGGAAAGACAAGGGCATTGCTCTTTTGGCAGGCCACTTTAATACTACTAAAAACAAAAAAACGGTTAAAATCGGAACAAGTGCTAATATGGCTAATGCTCCTAAACTCATTTTTACTCCCCCTATATGTACACATATCAAACTTCGTAACCTCAGGTCATCAGATGACCTGTTGTAAGTGCTTTCATTATAGTAAAAAGTTCATAAATGATTCAACACATTCTAAAAAATTAAGATATATTACAAAGGTTTTTGTATGAACATACAAAAAGAGGTTCTTTTTAGGGATCAACCGTTTTAGTTCTTTTACTTATCCATCAGCAAAAACGCATCCATCCGAATGCGTTTCCGTTCCATTGTGCATATATGATCATTTTCCATTACCAAAAATCAATAATGACTTAGCTCTACTACATTCTATTAACGATTGATCTCAATATCTTTCAATAACCTCGTAATCACGTGCCCTCCCATAATTAAACCAGCAACTGACGGAACAAATGCATTCGAGGAAGGAGGCATTTTTGCTTTACGAATGCTTCCCGCTTCGGCTGCTTCAGAAACGATCTTTTTACGAATTTCTTCTCGAATTTTAATCGGTTGTTCATCAGAATAAACGACTTCAATCCCTTTATGTATACCATCTTTACGTAATCGAGTCCTAACAACTTTTGCAATAGGATCATGACTCGTTTTTGAGATATCAGCAATTTGAAAACGGGTCGGGTCCATTTTATTAGCTGCACCCATACTTGAAATAATCGAGATCTTTCTCTCTAAACATTGTTTCATTAGATGAATTTTATACTCTATCGTATCACTAGCATCAACCACATAATCAAGTCCATAGCTAAAAAATTGTTCGTACGTTTCCTCTGTATAAAACATCTTTAGAGCTATGACTTCACACTCAGGATTAATATCATGAATACGTTCTTTCATAAGCTCCACTTTTTGTCTTCCAACCGTTGATAATAACGCATGAATTTGTCTATTCACATTTGTAATATCAACATCATCTTTATCAACAAGTACTAGACGACCGACTCCTGATCGAGCTAACGCTTCCGCTGAAAAAGAACCTACTCCTCCTATACCTAATACGGCAACAGTACTATTTTTTAAGACCTGTAATCCATCGTGCCCAATAGCTAATTCATTTCGAGAAAATTGATGCAACATTGATCTGACTCCTTCCAAACTTGTTTACGGAATTGACTATACCATAGCGTTTGGTAAAAGTCTAAATGCGGAAAGTTAAGAAACAACAAAAAAACAACTTCTACAATCAAAGAAATTGTTTTTTCATTGTTATGTATAGAAAGAATCCCAAAAGTGCCGTTTTACCTATGGTTTTTGAACCTGCTCCTAAGCAGGTGGGTGCTCTGTGAAAATGATTTTACTTCCATACGACGAAGGCATGTAATCACACTTTCAACTCAAGCTCCCGTTCCATTACTGTTGGCTCAAAACGTAAACGTATACGTACACCTTAGGAATCTTTCCTTGTTGGGTTTATTGTACCAAAGTCTACTGCATTCGTCAATCAATAAGACAGAAAATTCTGTGTTATAATCATTTTGAAAACTGTTAATCCTATGTTACAGTTATATACTATAAAAAACCTGAGAGGAAGTGCCTTGCATGAATCTCCTTGCTTCACAAACATGCGTGGAAGTACATCAAGAAATAGGTTGGACTGAAAAACGAATTGTCGAAACTACGTTTGATATCAAGTTATTTGAAGATCAGTTAGTTGTTAAGGATGATGTTTTCCCATTAACCTCTATTTTTGATATATCATATCGAAAAAAACCAGAACAAGGGGCAATGGGATTTCTCTACTTACATACAAATCGAGGCGTCCGAACCTATTATATAAAAGAAGATGCCTATTTTTTAGTCAACACCTATCAAAAGCTAAAGTCAGAACGCCCCGAACTGCGTTGAGTGCATTGTTTTTGTTCGTTTACGCAAAGCAACGTCCCCATAGATTGGATATTCCTTAAACGGTGAAGGTAGATTTTTTTCACAGATGATCCACCCTTCACCTTCTGGATGATCACATGTATCAATAACAGCTATCTTTTGATCTTTTACCCAATCCAAAGCTTCTTCTCTTTGTGAATGTTTTATGAAAAGAAGAGCGTGTGCAATTGTCTCTTTTTCCTCTTCCACATCTAAATTTGTAGTTCGATTAACGGACTTTACACGCTCATGAAAAATAAAATCTTCAACCATGCTGTTAGATGTAGCTTCTTTTCCAGCTCCAGGTCCAATAAATAAAAGCTCGTTGATCGATTTACCCTCAAGCGTAATTCCATTCATAACCCCTCTGACGTTTGCTAATGGTTCCGTTAGAGTCAAAAAGGCGGGAGTGACACGACCTTTTACTTCAGATTTAGATACACATGCCTCACCAATTAATTTTATTTTAAATCCAAAACGTTCCCCAATCTCTACATGCCAATCTTCAATCTCAGATACCCCTTTTCTTGAAAAAGTTTCTTCAGTAGGCCATTCTCCAAAACAAAGATGACTTAAAATCCGAATCTTATACCAAGCATCATAACCTTCAATATCGTCAGTTGGATCCGCCTCAGCGTATCCTAATTGCTGTGCTTCAATCAGAACATCCGTAAAACTACGCTGATTTTCAATCATTTCCGTTAACATATAATTAGTCGTTCCATTTAATATGCCAGCTACTCTAGAGATAGAAGTCGTCATTAACGTTCCTTTAAGAGCATTAATGATCGGAATTCCGCCCGCAACTGCCGCCTCGTACCCATAATAAGTCGATTGCTCTTCTGCCATTTTCTCAAGAATGCTTCCTTTTTCTGCTACAAGTTTCTTATTGGCTGTAATGACAGGAATCCCTCTTTGTAACCACTCTGCCGTGTAGGAAAAAGCAGGTTCAATTCCACCTATTGCTTCAAAGATAATATCATATTGACCGATTTGGCAAAATTCTTCCCAATTAGTTGTGACAACCGCATCAACATCTAATGCTCTTTTCTTTTGACGATCTTTTACTAAGATCCCAACAATTTTAATTTCCTCACCTAATAATTGTTCAATGTGCTTACTTGTAGTTGATAGGCGTTCGTATACCCCACTTCCCACTGTTCCATATCCAATTAACCCTATTTGCAACATATTCGTGTCCCCTCTTTCAACTTCTATACTTAATTCTAACTAACACATGGTTGGCCGTTGAATTGAGCCTCTATATGCAAAAAACCTTTCCAATAAGGAAAGGTTTCAGCAGCCTTTACTTATCTTTCAGAATGGTACCATTCTGCTGAATGTAGCACCTTTTTTTGCATGGCTTGCAAAACGGTTGCCGGGCTTCACAGGGTCAGTTCCCTCCGCCTCTCTGGATAAGTTTGATTATTCAAACGTTCATATTAATTTATAGTGATTATATGTTATAAGTTATTTTCTGTCAATTATACATTCACTTTTTCAGTTTTTTTTCCAATGACTGATAAATTTAAGTCGATTAGTTGCTCGACACTTACTCCACTTGGCGCATTCGTTAATAAATCACTCGCACTTGCTGTTTTCGGGAAAGCGATCGTGTCACGTAAGTTTGTACGTCCAGCTAGCAACATAACTAAACGATCCAATCCTAGAGCAATTCCACCATGTGGAGGAGTTCCATATTCAAACGCCTCAAGTAAGAAGCCAAATTGCTCGCGCGCTTCTTCTTCAGAAAAACCTAATGCTTTAAACATTTGCTCTTGAATATTACGTTGATAAATACGTTGAGAGCCTCCTCCAAGCTCATAACCATTTAACACAAGGTCATACGCGTCTGCACGTACACTTGCAGGGTCCGTTGCTAGAAGTTCTAAGTCTTCTTTCTTTGGACTTGTAAATGGATGATGTAAAGCCACATAACGCTTAGCATCTTCATCGTACTCAACAAGAGGAAAGTCAACAACCCAAAGGAAGTTAAATTGATTTTGATCTATCAGATCAAACTGCTTACCGAATTTCAATCTCAATGCGCCTAAGCTATCAAAAACAATTTGTTTTTTATCAGCTCCAAAGAATAATAAATCTCCAACTTCGGCTTGAAGAGCTACTTGTAATGAAGAAACTACTTCCTCATCAAAGAACTTTGCTATTGGTCCCTTTAGGCCTTCCTCTTCTACTTTTAACCAAGCTAGGCCTTTCGCTCCATACTGCTTTACAAAATCAGTTAAAGCATCTATTTCTTTACGAGATAGCTTATCCGCTCCACCTTTAAGGTTAAGCCCCTTGACCGTTCCACCACTAGCTAATGCACTTTGGAATACTTTAAAATCAGCATCCTTGACCACATCAGAAAGCTCGATTAGCTCCATTCCAAAACGAAGATCTGGCTTGTCCGAACCAAAGCGATTCATCGCATCATCATATGTAAGACGAGGGAACGGCAATGAAATATCAATTCCTTTAGTCTCTTTCATAATCTTAGCCATCATGTTTTCCGTCATCGCTAATAAGTCTTCTTTATCCATGAAAGATGTTTCAATATCGACTTGAGTAAACTCAGGTTGACGGTCGGCACGTAAATCTTCATCACGGAAACAACGAACAATTTGATAATAACGTTCAAAACCTGATACCATTAATAATTGTTTAAACAATTGCGGAGATTGTGGCAAGGCATAGAACTCACCGTGATGGACACGACTTGGTACTAAATAATCACGAGCTCCCTCGGGTGTACTTTTCGTCAACATCGGTGTTTCGATCTCCATAAACGTTTCTTCATCTAAGAAGTTACGAATTAACTTCGTTGTCTGATGGCGCAGTTTAAATGTTTCTTGCATGTCTGGACGGCGAAGGTCTAGATAACGATATTTTAATCTGACATCTTCTGATGCATCTGTATTAGCTTCAATTTGAAATGGTAGAGGCTTAGAGGCATTTAAAATACTCACTTTAGTCGCATGAATTTCAATGTTACCTGTAGAGATCTTATTATTAACTGTTTTGGGGTCACGCAAAACGACTTCTCCCTCAACCTCAATTACATATTCATTACGAATTCTTTCTGCAGTTGAAAGAGCTTCTTGATTCACCTCAGGACTAAAAACAACTTGAACGATTCCTGAACGATCACGTAAATCTAAAAAAACGACCTGCCCTAAATCACGGCGTCTTTGTACCCATCCTTTTAATTCAACCTTTTCACCTACTTGTTCTTCTCGAAGCATTCCACAATGATGTGTTCTTCCTATCATCTTACTTACCCCCTACTGTTTTCTCTTTTATATAATTTATGAATGCACCAAGTTCAACTTCAACTTGATCACCTGTTTCCATGTCTTTCACATTAATTTTCCCCTCTGTTAACTCATTATCACCAAGTATCGCTGTGTAACGGGCTTCAAGGCGATCAGCTGCTTTAAACTGAGCTTTCATCTTTTTGTCTAAGTAATCCTTATCTGCACTAAGTCCTGCTTTTCTAAGTTGATGCACAAGCTCGACCGTTTTATCCTTCGCTTCATCACCTAACGAAACGACATAACAGTCTAATTTAGGAGCTGAAGGGATCACTTGATTTTTCGCTTTTAATGCCATAATTAAACGTTCAATACTGAATGCAAATCCGATCCCAGGTGATGAAGGACCTCCTAATTCTTCAACCAATCCCGTATACCTTCCACCGCCACAAAGTGTCGTAATCGCACCAAATCCTTCTCCCTCAGCCATAATCTCAAAGGCTGTATGGTAATAATAATCAAGACCACGTACAAGAGTTGGATCAACCACGTAAGGAATACCGATTTGATCAAGATGATCCCTTACTTTTTCAAAGTATGTCTTTGATTCTTCATTCAAATAATCAAGAATTGAAGGTGCCGTCGACATTAGTGGATGGTCACGATCCTTTTTACAGTCTAAAATTCTTAGTGGATTTTTTTCTAAACGATTCTGGCAGTCTTCACAGAATTCGCTAATATTAGGTTTAAAATGTTTGATTAACGCTTGACGATGAGCGTCTCTACTCTCTTTATCGCCAAGGCTGTTTAATACCAATTTCACTTCTTTTAATCCTAATTCTTCGTAAATACTCATCGCCAATGCAAGAACTTCCGCATCAATAGCTGGGTCTGAACTACCAATTGCCTCTACTCCAAATTGAACAAATTGACGCATCCTTCCTGATTGTGGACGTTCATATCTGAACATAGGTCCATTGTAATAGAGTTTTGTCGGTTGATTCGCTTGTCCATACATTTTTTTCTCAACGTATGATCTAGCGACACCAGCAGTCCCTTCAGGACGTAATGTGATACTTCTCTTCCCTCTATCTTCAAACGTATACATTTCTCGTTGGACGATATCGGTTGTGTCACCAACACCTCTTTGAAATAAATCTGTATGTTCAAAAATAGGTGTTCTTATTTCTTGATAGTTAAATCTGCGACAAACATCTTTAGCCTTTTCCTCGATATACTGCCATAATTCGATTTCACCTGGTAAGATATCCTGCGTTCCACGCGGGATTTGAATACTCATTTTGTTTCCTCCAAACTTTTTGCGATAAATGGTTTCATGTGGTGCTCACCTATAAAGAATTAAAACCTGCAATGCCCGCGCCCTTTCTGAGCCTTGGTTTGAACTAACTCACACAATATTTAAACTGAGCATTTGCTTGATCAGAGTTAAAACCTGGCAATGGCTCCACACGCTGTGCTCATTGCATTTCATTTCCTCAAAAAGGTAAAAGACGACCTTTTTGAGGAAATGAAAAAACTCCCGTCGCTGATGAAAATCATCAGGGACGAGAGTTAAACCCGTGGTACCACCCTAAATTGAAGCAATCTACTGCTTCCACTTTGTACAGTTAACGCCTGCATACGTTTTTTCCTATTAGTCATATGACGTTCAGAAAAACTCCTCATAGGTGTTCATTCGTTAAGACAAATATGGAGGGCTCTCAGCCATGACCTCTCCTCTCTTTCTATCTGCTCCCTTAACTACTGTGCCTCTTCGTCGGAATTGTCTTTGTTTTGTAATTAGTTGTTTATTATCATACGAATGTTCAAGTCAACTGTCAATAGGTTAATTGCGATTTAATTTGTTCTTTAATAATTTAACATCTCTTAATGACAAACCAAATTCTGAAGCTAATTCCATATTAGTATTCTGACTTTCTCTCTCGACAAAGTTATGATAGTCCATATTAAAAAGTGGTTGCAAACTGTTGTGATGCATTTGTTGACGCATACTAGAGCGCATATTTTTCAATCCTTCCAAATCTTTTCTCTTATTTTGCCCTTTTAAAGAGAAAAAATTACATGCCAGAAGAATTTTCTTTTTACACTACTAGAATTGCAACAGAATTTAGCTTTATTTACTTTCAATAATCAACGTAACCGGACCATCATTTGAGATCGCGACGTCCATCATCGCTCCAAATACTCCTGTTTGAACTTTAATTCCTTTTGAACGTAGAATCTCATTAAATTGATTATAAATGGATTCTGCTACATCAGGTTTAGCTGCAGCCATGAAATTAGGACGTCTTCCTTTTTTGCAGTCTCCATAGAGGGTAAATTGGGAAATAGATAATATATCCCCTCCAACGTCGATCAATGAATGATTCATTTTCCCAAACTCATCTTCAAAAATCCTCAAATTTACAATCTTATCTGCTACATATTCAGCATCTTCTAATGTGTCTTCGTGAGTCACACCTACTAATAAAGTTAAACCAAAGTCAATTTGGCCGACCACTTCATTATTCACTGTTACAGAAGAATTCTTTGACCTTTGAAGGACAACTCTCATTTCCTCACCTCTAATGCATCACTCTTCGAACTGAGTATATATCTTTTAGTTGTTTAATTTTATCTACGACTTTGTGTAAATGGTCTATATTATGAATCGAAATGGTCAAGTGAATGGTTGCTACCTTTTGTTTATGATCAGAACGTCCAGAAACGGCATTTATGACCGTCCTTGATTCAGTTATCGCTTGTAATACTTCATTTAACAGACCATTACGATCAAAGGCCGATATTTCAATATCGACATTATAAGATTTACTTTGTTGAACATCGCCTTCCCATTCTACTTCTAGTAATCTTCCCTGTGCCTCTTCATTTTGAACATTTGCACAGTCAGAGCGGTGAATGGAAACTCCACGTCCCTTTGTTATATAACCAATAATCTCATCACCAGGAACAGGCGTACAGCACCTAGAAAGACGAATTAGTAAATTATCAACACCTTTAACCGTCACACCTGAGTTCACTTTCTTCTTTGGTCTATGTGTTTGTACATCGGAAAGCGCAGCTTGTAAAGATTTTTCTTCTAATTCTTGATCTTGTTGCTTCCTTAACTTCTCCGTCATCCGATTCACAATCTGTTTCACGCTAATGCCACCATAACCTGCAGCGGCAAACATATCTTCTTCTCCAGTAAAACTAAATTTATTGGCTACGTCTGAAATATTTTCAGCCGTTAAGACATCCTTTGGTTCAAAATCAAGGGCTCGGATTTCTTTTTCAACGAGCTCTCTTCCCTTTTCGACATTCTCTTCTCTACGTTCCTTTTTAAACCACTGTCTAATTTTATTTTTTGCATGTGATGATTTGGTGATTTTTAACCAGTCTTGACTTGGTCCATACGAATGTTTAGACGTTAGAACCTCAACGATATCTCCCGTATTTAATCGATGATCAAGCGTGACCATTTTCCCATTCACTTTGGCGCCAATACAGCGGTTACCAATTTCACTATGAATCCGATAAGCAAAATCTAGCGGGACAGAGCCTGCGGGTAATTCAACCACATCTCCTTTTGGAGAGAAAACAAAAACCATATCCGAAAATAAGTCCATCTTCAAAGATTCCATGAATTCTTGCGCATCGTTCGTTTCTGTCTGAGACTCAATGACATCCCTGAACCAACTAAGTTTGTCCTCAAACGTATTCTTATTTTGAGAGACTTGCTTGCCTTCTTTATAGGCCCAATGTGCTGCCACCCCATATTCAGCGATTCGGTGCATCTCTTCTGTACGAATTTGGACCTCAAGCGGGTCACCAAAAGGACCTACAACGGTTGTATGAAGAGATTGGTACATATTTGCCTTAGGCATCGCAATATAATCTTTGAAACGACCCGGCATCGGTTTCCAACACGTGTGAATGACACCTAGGACTGCATAACAATCCTTGATGTTATTAACCATAATCCGTACAGCTAATAGATCATAAATCTCATTAAACTGTTTGTTTTGCATAATCATTTTTCGATAAATGCTATAAATATGTTTTGGACGCCCTGATAATTCTGCCTCAACCTGTACTTCTAACAGATTTTCGTTAATCGTTTCCATGACCTCAGATAAGTATTTCTCTCTTTCAGCTCGCTTCTTTTTCATTAAATTAACAATTCTGTAATATTGTTGCGGATCAAGGTAACGTAATGCGGTATCTTCTAATTCCCATTTAATCGTTGATATCCCTAACCTGTGCGCAAGTGGCGCAAAGATCTCTAACGTTTCATTTGAAGTAACACGCTGCTTTTCTGGCGGCATAAATTTCAGCGTACGCATGTTATGCAAACGGTCCGCTAATTTAATCAAAATGACACGAATATCCTTGGCCATAGCAATAAGCATTTTTCGATGATTTTCAGCTTGTTGTTCTTCCTTGGACTTATACTTGAATTTCTTTAATTTCGTTACACCATCAACTAGCATAGCGACTTGTTCATTAAATTCTTTCTCAAGTTCATCTACGGTAACGTCTGTATCTTCAACTACATCATGTAAAAATGCAGCGGCCACTGTGTTGGGGTCAAGTTCTAACCCCACTATTATTCCAGCTACTTGGATGGGATGTAAAATATACGGCTCACCTGATTTACGATACTGTCCTTCATGGGACTTCTCCGCAAATTCATATGCCCTTCTTAAAAAAGCCACGTCTTCTGCATTTAAATACTGACTAGCTTTTTCTAATACTTGATCTATCGTCATGGAATCACCTATTTACGATTCAATATTTCTTTATATTATGGGTAAGTTTCAGACCTATGTAAAGGAAAAAGAGTGAAAAAGTAATGGAAATAATAAAGAGGCTACTGAAAAAGGGGTGGTTTTTCCTTTTTCAGTGGCTACATAATAATATAGGGTGACTCACTCGACATTTTAAGCCTTTAAAAGATTAATTTCGCACAATCCTTTTACAGTGCTAAGTGTCCTAAAGTCACCCTTTTATGATCATTAATTATACGTCATTAAAGAGAACAAGTCATATTGATCCAAACGAGCCCGTCCATCTAAATATCCTAATTCAATCATAAATGCTATTCCAACTACTACTCCACCAAGTTCCTCTACCATTTTAACAGTAGCTTCAATCGTTCCACCTGTAGCTAACAAGTCATCAGCAATTAATACTCGCTGTCCTTTTTGAATAGCATCTTTGTGGATCGTAAGGCTATCTTTCCCATATTCGAGACCATAGTCTACGGAAATAACCTCACGTGGCAATTTTCCTGCTTTTCTTACAGGAACAAAACCAGCTTCTAGCGTGTATGCAATTGGACAACCGACTACAAAGCCGCGCGCTTCTGGTCCGACAACGACATCTACTTCTTTATCTTTACCAAAAGCCGCCATCTCATCAATCGCAGCTTTGTAAGCAGCTCCATCTTGCATGAGTGTTGTGATATCTTTAAAGCGAATTCCTTCTTTTGGGTAGTTTTCAACAATTTGAATATATTTCTTAAAATCCATTTTTACACCGTCTCCTTGATCGTCTTTTCATCTAGTAATTTTTCTTTTACCACTTGTGAGAACCATTGCTTTAAATCCATGTAGGATGAGTATACAAAATCATTCTCTATAAAGGCTTGCTCTTGTTTTCTTCGATATGTCTTTGATTCATCTAAGCTCTTTTTTTCTGGATTTTCAGCTACGTTTAAGATTCCATCGTCTATTGTAACAAAACCAAGCTCACAAAACACCTTTGACATGAAATCAATCGTATGGCGCGACCAACCCTTATATTTGGCTAACTCTTCACTGTGCTTTTTTATATTAAATGATTTTCTCTTTAAAAGAAAAGCATAGAACCACTTGAAATGTTCACGATTAGGATTCGATGTAAAAAATGAGTCCTCCTCATGGTGGAATATCGCATAAATCCGATTTGGTGCTTCATAAGCAGAAAATAGTCTTTTTAATTGCTCTCGTTCTTCTGGTATATCTAATAAAACAACTGTTTTATTAGATAGGTCCTGCTCATTAGTATTCCCATCTATGTGTGTGATATCAAACTGGTGAAGTCCTAATGTATCCTTCGTATTTTCTCGAAAAGCAAGTAAAACTCTGTTTTCTGCAGGAATCGTTGAGAGTCTTTCAATTAATCTGTTTCTCTGAATGCTACGCCAGTCAAATAATTGCCACTCTAAAACCGCAACATCTTCAATCATTAATTGGGGCTTTATATGGTTATTCCATTCATTAATGGACAAGGTCCCAACAGCTGAGACTTTAGCTTGTGCTGTAATTTCCTCACTTAAATAACCAAGATGAAACCCAATTCCATCTAACGTCGCTCCATTTTGAGTGAAGCCTACTTTTAAATGATTAGACTCACTACCAATTTTTCTCATTTGATCCAAATGAACGTCTTGAATTAACACTTTAGGAGTAGGATTTGAAACTCCAAAAGGAGCAAGTTGTTCTAGTTGCTTAATGACATTAACTGAAACATCATCTACACTTGCCACTAAATCAATCGATGTAACCGGCTTAAAGTCATCTACTGTCAATACTTCTCTTGCTTGCTTGCAAAGTCTTGTTCGTAACTCTACTAAATCATCTGCATTCATTGTTAAGCCTGCTGCCATTGGATGTCCTCCAAAATGTGGCAAAATATCACGGCTCTTTGATAACTCTGCAAACATATCAAAACCTTCAATACTTCTTGCTGATCCTTTGGCAAGTCCTTTTTCAGCATCGATACTTAAAACAATTGTCGGTCTGTAATATCGTTCCACAAGACGTGACGCAACAATTCCAATAACTCCTGCATTCCAGCCTTCCCCAGCGATGACTAAAACTTCATTTTCATTAGGGGGGAATTGATCTTCAACCACTTGAATAGCAGCTTCCGTAATGTCGCTCACAACTGCTTGTCTTTCTTTGTTTAAATCATCAATCTCAGAAGCCAACTGTTCCGCTTCTTCATGCGACTCAGATAAAAGCAAAGCAACAGCAGGATCGGCCGAATCAAGCCGTCCTGCTGCATTTATTCTTGGACCGATTCCAAATCCAACATGGTCTGCTTGTACGACTTGAGATGAAATCCCACACTTTTTCTTTAAAGCGATTAAACCAGGCTTCTCTGTAGATTGAAGAGCATGAAGGCCTTCCATTACGAGTAAGCGATTTTCATCTACAAGTGGAACGAGATCGGCAACCGTGCCAATAACAACAATATCTAACCATTCTTTTGGAATTCTTCCGAGTAAGGCATGCGCTACTTTAAAAGCGACACCAACCCCAGCAAGTCCTTTAAATGGATAAGGGCAACCTGGCTTTTTCGGATTAACAATGGCATAAGCATCAGGTAATATAGGTGGAGCTTCATGATGATCAGTTACAATAAAGTCAAGGTTAATTTCCTTTGCTACATTTGCTACATGAACAGCAGCAATTCCTGTATCTACCGTAACGATTAATCCATAGCCTTGTTCCTTCGCTTTTCGTATCGCTGGTTCATTCGGTCCGTAGCCTTCCGTAAATCGATTTGGTATATAGAAATCTACAACGGCTCCAAGTGACTTTAAAGCACAATACATAACTACCGTACTACTCACTCCATCGGCATCATAATCTCCAAAAATAAGAATTTTCTCATTCTGTTCAACCGCCGATTGAATTCGAGTAACGACTCTTTCCATATCATCTAATAAAAATGGGTCATGATAAACCATTTCATCTTTATATATAAATCTTCTTGCTGACTCCACCGTGTCAAAGCCTCGATTAATTAGAAGCTTGGCAACTAAAGGCGCAATATTCAACTCGTTTACTAATTGATCGACTTGACTGGATGCTTGTTCTTTAATTTTCCATCTTGCTTTAGATTTTAACATCAAAAACACCCCTTGAATCTCTCATTATACAGGAGCATTCAAGGGGTTACAACGACCAATCAATGAGGGTGAGCTTGCTTTGTTTGAAGCTTCTGTTTCAGCAACTCTATTTATGTTTAACTAGGAACTATTTCGTCTTAGCACTCCGTTTAGGAATTGCCCTTATCGATTGCTCCCTCTTTAGAAGGTGATGCTGACTCGATCGCATTCGAATCTGTTACACTTTGTTTTTTTACACGTTTTATTTCTGCTTGTAATTGGTAAATTCTAAGCATTCCTACCGTTCCGGCCACAATAGCTCCCATAAAAACAGATCCTAAAATAACAAGAATTAATGGCCATTCTGCATGACCAAATAAATAATTTACTCTTACTGCATCCACATTAATGACGGCAAAAACAGCAATAAGAATGGCGACAATTAATCCAATAATTAAGCTCCACTGTCCCCTCATCACTCCATCCCCTCTCTAAGATTCTAATTTCTTATACGGGTTAATATGCACTAGCACATCATGAACATTTTTCTCTTTTAATAACCGCTCCTTTACTTGTTTACCAATGGCATGGCCTTCTTTTACTGTTATTGATGGATCGACTGCCACTTTAATATCAATGATGACATAATGTCCGTGCTCTCTTGCAAAAAATTCATCAATATTAAGGACACCTTCCACATCATTAGCAGCTTTAATCATTTCTACCGTATCCTCTTCATGCATCACATGGTCCAAAGCATTGTGAATCGATTGTTTCCCTAGAGACCAGGCCATTTTCCCAATTAGGATCGCAACAAAGGCACTAGCTAGCGAATCACCGTATACGAGCCAAGGGATATTTAAATATCCACCAAGTAAAGCAGCCCCTATCCCAATTAGCGCGGCAAACGAAGAGAAGACATCAGAACGATGATGCCACGCATCCGTTATTAAAGCTTCACTCTTATATTTTTTACCCAAATTATACTTGTATCGAAACATTAATTCTTTTACAACGATCGAAAAGATAACGGCATAAATAGCAATAATCTTTGGAACTTCTACCGGTTCAAAAAAAGACTTAAATGCCCCCAAAGCAATTTCAAAACCTACAATAAATAACAATACTGACACAATAATCGCTGCCACAGACTCTGCTTTCCCATGTCCGTAAGGATGATCTCGATCTGGAGGTAATTTAGCAGCCCGGACTCCTATAAGTACAACTACAGAACCGACTACATCTGATGCGGAGTGAACCGCATCCGCCACTAACGCACGACTGTTTGACATAATCCCAATCACTGCTTTAATAGCTGCTAATATGATATTTCCAATAATCCCAACCCATGCAGCGAACCTAACTTTCCGATAACGTACATCTGCTTCAGACAAACAAACACCTACTTTTATCTTCATTTTTAGTCTATGCCTATAATCATAAATGCTGTACTTATTTTACCATCATAAGTGAACATCATTCTATTTTCCAAAAAAATCGGTTTAAATTAAACTTGAATAAAGGTCTTATTACGACACTGAAAACAAAAAGACCAAATCTTTAGTACGCGACTTGGTCTTCTTGGCTGCATTCCCTAATTTATATAGTTGGTTCTCCTTCAGGTTGTTGCTTTGCATTGAACTTATTTTTCTTTATTTGTTTCGCTTTCCAAATCAACCAAAGTTGAGAAGCAAGAAACATGGAAGAGTATGTTCCAGCTACGAGCCCAACGAGTAAGGCAAAGGCAAAAGAACGAATGGCTTCTCCACCGAAAATAAAGATTGCGGCAGCTGCAAATACAACTGTCAAAACGGTATTGATCGAACGAGCTAGCGTTTGAACTAAACTTTTGTTCACAATGCTTGCTAAGTCATTAAAGTCTTTGACTCGTTTGGCCAGTTTCATATTTTCTCTAATTCGATCAAAGGTTACAATGGTATCATTTATCGAATAACCCACAATGGTAAGTACTGCAGCTATAAAAGGAACATTGACTTCTATTTGCAGTAAGCTGAAAACGGCAATGATGAAAAAAGCATCATGCAACAAAGCCACAATTGCAGCAACCCCGTATAAAAACTCAAATCGAATTGTCACATAAATGATGATTCCGACTGACGCAATTAAAACGGCAAATAAAGCATTTCTTGCTAGTTCCTTACCAATAATAGGGTCAACCGTGCTAATGCTAGGCTCTGCCCCATATTTATCACCATAATATGATTGAATTTCAGCTATTTCCGTTGGAGTTAATACACCAATAAAACCAACACTAGCCATTTCATTATTATCACCAGCAAGCTGAATGTCGTCAGGCGTGTAACCTGCACCAATTTGAGAAAAATCCTCACGCACTTCCTCGGCCGTTAATGTATTGGGAGCTAATAAATCTACTCGTGATCCACTTTCAAAATCAATGCCAAGGTTTAATCCTAATGTAAGGAGCAAAATAACTCCTAGCAATGTAAAGGCACCTGAGAAAATAAAAAACTTCTTTCGATGCTTGACGAAATCGATCTCCTTATTTTGAAAATTAAAGCTCACTGATTTCACCTTCCTTTACACCGAACAAACGATATTTCTTATTCAAAGCTCGGCTATTTATCCACAACCCAAGAAGGAGCCTTGAGCCATACACAGCCGTAATAAAACTCATTAATATACTTACTATTAGCATCACTGCAAACCCTTGAACAGAGCTTGTCCCATAAGCAAATAGAACAGAAGCCGCTAAAATCGTTGTAATATTCGCATCTAGAATGGTTGAAAGTGATCTACGACTTCCTGATTTGAACGCAGACATAATTGATTTTCCTGAACGAATCTCTTCTTTAATTCGTTCATACGTAATAATGTTGGCATCGACCGCCATACCCACCCCTAAGATTAACGCGGCAATACCCGGTAATGTAAGAACGGCATTCATCCAATTAAATACAAGTAACACAAGATAAATATAAGTCGTTAACGTGATAACAGCAATAATACCCATAAAACGGTAATAGAAAAGCATATAGATAAAAATTAACACTACGCCAATAAATCCAGCGTATACCGTTTTTTGCATGGCTTGTTCTCCTAAAGAAGCACCAACGGAATTTGAAAATAACTCTTCCAGTTTAACCGGTAACGCCCCTGCGTTTAATACCTCTGCTAAAAATTGTGTTTCTTCAACAGTGAAATTACCTGTAATCGTTGCCGTATTCCCAGGGATCACACCCATGACAGTTGCAGCTGATAAATATTTAGGATCTGCTTTCATCGCTTCATTCACATAAGAGTCCACACCCTCTTCAAAATCAAGCCACATCACTAACAAATTCTCAGCTGGATCTCTTGAAATCATATCTCTTGAAATTTGCTCCATTTGGCGAGCATCCTTAAGTGTTAGGGTCACAATTGGATCATTCGTGTCGGGGTGAAATGTAGCACTTGCACCGTTTTGACTCAAATCAGCCCCATCTACTAACACTTCATCATACACATCTCGAATTGTTAGACTTGCTTCTGTTGCAAGGAGTTCACGTGCCGTTTGTTGATCATCCACCCCTGCTAATTGAACCCGGACTCGGTCATCCCCTTCAATTCGAATATTCGGTTCTGATACACCTAGTACGTTAACCCTTTGATTAAGTGCACTTACCGTAGCTCTTAAAGCATCATTATTAATAATATCTCCCTCATTGGCTGGTTTGACTTTATACAAAATCTCAAATCCACCTTGAAGATCTAGCCCAAGCTTTATTTCCTTCGCAATCCCCATAACAGTTGTACTAATTAAGCCTGCAAGGATTGCAACTATCAGGAAAAAAGCGAAAATTCGCCCTTTTTTCATATTCCTCTTATTCCTCCTTAGAAAAACTCACCATCTGCTAAAAAGATTTTAAGCAGTGTCTTGTTTTTTCTTACCTTTCAATCTCTAGTACATAAAACGTAAATATTAGTAAATCATTCTTAAACCTCAAACTAAGAATGCTTGTCCTTTATTATGTAAAGATGGTCATCTTGAACCCGTTTCATTCCAAACACAATACTACTATTATAGCTTTTCCAGAAATTCACTGTCAATTTCCTCTAACCTTCATATTTAGCAAACCAATCGCTTGGATCAGAATAAGCTTCGATTGTAAGCCAGTTCATAAATGTTTGAGGCTTAAGTGTTAAGACCTCATTCACAAAGTGGTGTAAATGCATAAATTCTTTTTTCTTTCTAAGCTGATGCAGCACACAATTCCAAACATCATCAACGGTAGCACGATCATAACCAAGGAAATGAAGTTCATCTAATTTACTGATTAGAGCAGGTTCAATATCACTACGCCATATTTCAAATTGCTGTTTTTCTCCCATTATTTATCCTCCTCTAGTAACATTGACATCACTAGACATGGCAAACCTTCTCAAATAAAACAAGGCTTGCCATGTCAGCAAGGTCTTTGACCTTTAATAATTTGTCAAACAAGTTTGAGTTCTCAATGATAAACGAAAGGATAAACTTTCTTAAAAGACAGAATACATGAAACTCGTAACGGCAACACCTGCAATTACAACCCCAGTTGCAATCGCCGTAAAGGCATATCGAAATGGAATAAAGAAAAGAATCGCAGCTAGACATGCAGAGTAAGCACCCGTAGTAGGAAGCGGAACCGCTGTAAATAAAATTAATCCGATGGCACCGAACTTTTCTACTTTATCACTTTTTCTCATCGTGCGGTTGTATAGCCAATCATAAAAACGTTTATAAACAGTAAATCTCAACATCCATTTGCTAATCGGTTGAAACAGCAAAAGGATTGGGATAATCGGTAACAAATTTCCTCCAATTCCATAAATGAGGGCTTCCCAATATGAAAAACCCAATTGGTGAGCAACTGGTATACCTCCGCGTAATTCAAGAATAGGTAAGGCCGAAATAAATACAACCAGTAATTCAGGTGGTAAAAATGCAAAATGGTCAAATATAAACTGTTTAATGGCTTCTTTCAATTTTAATCTTCCTCTCTAAAGTTGAGATCTCCTAGGAGTTGTATGCCAATTTTGTGTTGACTACACTTAACGCTTTTATAGTTCTTCTAAAAAAGAAAATGGTGTTTCTGTAATAAACTATCTAACTACTTGTCATGCTTGCCCCACTATTAAGCATATAAATAATAGCGCAAAATATCCATCATTTTTTTATGAAGGTAGGGGCTATACATGACGAAGCAAACATTTCTTAAAGGAGCATTCATTTTAATTATCGCCGGTCTTATCACAAGATTCCTAGGCTTCGTGAATAGAATCGTTGTTGCTAGAATAATGGGTGCAGAAGGGGTCGGACTTTATATGATGGCCGTACCAACTTTGCTCCTCGTCATTACCTTAACACAACTTGGCTTACCGGTTGCCATTTCAAAGTTAGTCGCAGAAGCAGAAGCGAAAAATGATCGACAAAGAATTAAGCGTATCCTTGTTGTGTCACTTACGCTTACGAGTATTTTAAGTATTGTTTTCACAGTAGTCATGATTGCCTTTGCACCATTTGTGGCTAATTATCTTTTAACAGACGCACGAGCTTATTACCCATTAATTGCCATTGCTCCTATTGTTCCAATAGTTGCCTTATCCTCTGTCATGCGTGGGTATTTTCAAGGTCGTCAAAACATGAAGCCCACAGCTTATTCTCAAGTCATTGAGCAAGTTGTCCGAATTACACTCGTTGCGCTCATGACAACAGCCTTCCTCCCAATGGGTATTGAATACGCAGCAGCAGGAGCGATGATTTCAGTTGTGATGGGAGAACTCGCGTCTTTAATTTACATGATCTTTATGTTTAAGCAAAAGAAACGTTTCAGATTGAGACGTCACTTTTTCTCTTATGCAAAAGAAGGAAAACAAACCTTTCGTGACTTAATGGCCATTTCTCTTCCTGCAACAGGAAGCCGGCTGATTGGGTCTATCTCTTTATTTTTTGAGCCAATTGTTGTTGCTCAAAGCTTAGCCCTTGCTGGAGTAGCTACGGTCATTGCAACAAGACAGTACGGAGAATTAGCTGGATTTGTTATACCAGTTCTCTTATTACCAACGTTTATAACCTATTCTTTGTCTGTATCGCTTGTTCCGGCCATTAGTGAGGCGGCTGCCAATAATCATTATAAAACCATTCACCATCGCTTAAACCAAGCGCTAAGATTAGCCTTGTTATCAGGCGGAATATCTGCAGTGATTCTATATGTATACGCTGATGTAATTATGGATTTAATGTATGATGCTCCTACTGTTGCTTCTTACTTAAAGCTAATGGCTCCATTTAGTATCTTTTTATATTTTCAAGGCCCCCTACAATCTACCTTACAAGCACTTGATCTAGCCAAAGCTGCAATGATGAATAGTTTATTCGGTGCAGTAATCAAGATAGCGGCCATATTTGTACTTGCTTCAAGGCCAGAACTAGGAATTATGGGAGCGGCATTAGCGATAGTGATAGGCTTTGTTTTAGTCACATTACTCCACTTTGCTTCTGTTGCGAAGACAATTAGCTTTACCATTGACACAAAGATGGTAGGAAAATCCATTATCCTCATCGGGGCTTCAACTTGGGTCGGTTACCTCCTTTCACAGTTTGCCTTTCCTTCGTTCACTCTATTGTGGCAAACATTATTAGCCATTGGCCTAACTACTGTATTCTACAGCACTTTAATGCTTATTTTAGGCTTAATAAAGCATGAAGAAGCACTACGCATTCCTATTATCGGAAAATGGGTTAGCTCCCTTATCCCGCGTTCATAAAGTCATCAATAAAGAATCTAAATGTTGCCTTTTTCACCTCGTGAGGCTTGGGATGAAAAAGGCAAATCTCATTCTCACTTAAAAGCTCTGCCCTTTGACCAAGAGTCAAGAGGCAGAGCTTTTTATCATCTTTCATCTTTTAAATCCACAAAAAATGTATCTTTGTCTTTTAATGCACAATACGAAATCTTTTTTATATCCCGATATCCCAGTTTACGCATTTGCTGACGTAGCCATAACGGAGTTTGTTTAATTTGGTTTAAATGTTCGTCTTGAACTTTGCCATCTAATATTAATGGCAGTGGCATCATAGGCTGATGCTCTTCACCCTCTTGCTTCTCGATAACGGATAGTTTGCCAGAAGGCTCTAAAATAGCAAATTCCACATCCGAAAGTTTACTGATCTTATTTTGTCTAAGTTGTACGAGAAGGTCATCAAAATTATACCTTTGTTTTCTCATTTCTTTCTCATCAATCTTCCCCTCATTGATTAAGACAGAAGGTTTCCCGTCAATTAACTTTCTTAAGTGATTGTTTTTTAAAGAAATTAGAGCTAATGCTATTTGAATGGTCGATAAGATTACAATCGGTATAATGGAATACATCATCGGAACATCAATATTTTCTATAGATACAACAGCAAGCTCGGCAATCATAATTGAGACAACAAAATCCAAAACAGACAATTGTCCAATTTCTCTCTTCCCCATAAATCGCAGAACAAAGAGAATAATGAAGTAAATGAATATGGTTCTTAGCATGATTGTCATGTAATCCATTAAATTCTCCTCCTTGCGACATATCTAACTTTAGTATGACCGAAGGAGGAGAACACATGATTTGAAGCTTTTGGAAAAAGCCTACATAAACTGACTTAGATAGCGGAAATATAAGTACACAGTAGAAATAATGAAAGATACGATGGCAACTGGCAAGCCAACCTTTAAAAATTCCCAATAACTAAATGGGTGTCTCGCTTTCACTGCCATTCCTGCAACGATTACGTTCGCAGTCGCTCCAATTATTGTCGCATTACCGCCTAAACAAGCACCTAAGGCTAAAGCCCACCACAATGGCTCAAGATTATTCATTCCAAATTCCTGAAATTCTAATATGACAGGAATCATCGCAGCAACAAAAGGTATATTATCGACAAACCCAGATAAAATCCCTGATCCCCAAAGTATGATCAACGCTGTTTTAGGTAGGTCACCTTCTGTAAAATAAATAATCGATTTGGCAATTTCATCAATGATTCCTACTTCCTTCAATCCACCCACAAGCATGAATAACCCGATAAAGAAAAAAAGTGTTACCCATTCAATAGAACGGAAAACCTCTTCCATTTCTTGCTCTTCATGGGTGATTAACATTAATAATAGCGCCCCAACCATCGCAATACTTGTTAAGTCAACTTGGATAAACGGTTGAATAACGAATCCTAAAGTTGTTAAAGTTAGCACAGATACTGATTTAATAAGAAGTTTTCTATCCTTAATATATGTAGTTGGATTAATGGCAAGAATTTTAGCTTGATCCTCTTTAGATATGACCAACTCCTTTTTGTAAAGAGCCACTAATCCTAAAATAACCACGGCAAAGATTAAGATGACTACCGGACTTAGATGAAAAAGAAAATCATTGAACGTTAAGTGGCTCACAGCTTGACCTATCATCAAATTGGGTGGATCGCCGATTAAAGTCGCTGTCCCTCCTATATTCGAAGCCATTACGATTGTGATTAGAAATGGAACAGCCGGAAGCTTAAGTAAGGATGTTAAGGTGAATATAATCGGAACAATTAACAAAACCGTTGTAACATTATTCAAAAAAGCTGATCCAAAGGCTGTTAACGTCGAGATCATAATAAGAAGCGGTACAGGTCTCCCCCCTACCGCTTTCGCTAAAGAAACGGCTACATACTCAAAGAAACCACTTTGACTTGTAATAGAAACTAAAATCATCATTGCCAGTAAAAGAGTAATCGTATGCCAATCTATATGGTGCAAAAAGGCAGCATTAATCTCATATACACCAAATACAAGCATGAGTACCCCACCAAAGCAGGCAATGACAGCTCGATTTAATTTCTCAGTAATAATAAAAAAATAACTACATAGAAAAATGATTAAAGCTAAGGTTACCCCCATGTTTGTACTCCTCTCCTCACATTTCTACCATCTTATGACAAGCTCGTTTGAAACATGTCCAAATTTCACTAGACAAACAAATAATGCGTCTATTTTGAACAAGCCTGAATAAGCTGTAATAAGCAGATGTAATTTTATTATGAAAGGAGAGAAGTGTTTTGACTTATCGTGGATTTATTCCTGCCGTTTTATTTGGGTTAACAACGATTCTCGTGATCGCTCTTTCTTTTAGTCTTGTTGTTTCACTTGTACTAGCGTTTACTTCCTTCACCGAACACTCAGTGAAATGGCTTATAACCAGCGTTGCTTTCATTACTATGTTTTTAGGGGGAACCATTTCTGGGGCGAAAGCTAAGGAAAGAGGATGGATTGCTGGAGCTGTAACGGCCATGTTATTCTCCTTGTTAACATTTCTTATTCAGTATTTAGGGTATGATAATAGCTTTACGAGCGAGCAGTATATGTATCATGGAGGCTATATTGCGGCTGCAGCTATCGGAGGCATTATTGGAGTTAATCTTTCAAGTAATAAGTAATTAGGAAAAAGAAAAGCGCAGCGAAATCGCTGCGCTTTTCTTTTGTACTAATCAATCAGGATTTACAACTTCACGTACAGCTGCACGATCAAAAGTAAGCTTACGGTTATCGTTCACAAGAATGACCATTACATCTTCATCAACTGAGTCAATCGTACCATGTAGCCCTCCAATGGTAACAATCTTGTCCCCACGTTGTAATGAGTTATGCATCTCACGAATTGCCTTTTGCTTCTTTTGTTGTGGACGAATTAGTAAGAAGTAAAAAATCGCAAACATTAGAATTAGTGGTAGCAATGTTCCAAATATCTCCATCATTTTCCCCCCCTTCATTAATTAAACATGTTGAATAGGACAAGCTCAATATACTTTTTGATTCCTTATAGTTAGAAATTTTTCGCATTTGGTTTATTAAAACCATATTGCTCAAAGAACTCTTCTCTAAAATCAAGTAATCGATCTTCTCGTATCGCTTGTCTAACCTGCTCCATTAAGTTTAACAGGAAATAGAGATTATGATAAGAGGTTAGTCTAAATCCGAACGTTTCTTCACATTTTACTAAATGACGAATATAAGCTCTAGAATAATTTTGACAGACATGGCAATCACAATTTTCATCAAGCGGTCTAAAGTCTCGAGCGTATTTCGCATTTCGTACAACAAGTCTTCCTTCGCTTGTCATTAGAGTTCCATTTCTTGCAATTCTAGTTGGTAACACACAATCAAACATATCAATACCGCGAATCGCTCCATCAATTAATGCATCAGGAGATCCAACCCCCATTAAGTATCGAGGTTTATCGGTCGGTAAATGAGGAGTTGTAAACTCAAGGACACGATTCATTACATGCTTTGGCTCCCCTACAGAAAGGCCTCCTACTGCATAACCTGGAAAATCAAGGGAAACCAAATCCTCTGCACTTTTTCTACGTAAGTCCTCGTATTCTCCACCTTGAACAATACCGAATAAACCTTGGTCCTCTGGTCTTGCATGGGCCTTCACGCAGCGCTCAGCCCAACGACTTGTCCTCTCTACTGACTTCTTCATATAATCATATTCAGCTGGATACGGTGGACACTCATCAAATGCCATCATAATATCAGATCCTAATGCATTTTGAATTTCCATTGCTCCTTCTGGACTTAAAAATAACTTATCGCCATTTAGATGATTTCGGAAATGGACACCCTCTTCTTCAATCTTACGCAAGTCACTCAAACTAAAGACCTGAAATCCTCCTGAATCTGTTAGAATCGGACGGTTCCAGTTCATAAATTTGTGTAACCCTCCTGCTTCTTTAATGATATCATGACCAGGTCTTAACCAAAGATGATACGTGTTGCTCAAAATAATTTGCGCGTTCATATCATAAAGATCTTCTGGACTCATTGTTTTTACAGTAGCCAATGTTCCCACAGGCATAAAAATCGGTGTTTCAAAACTCCCATGCGGTGTATGAACCCGTCCAAGCCTGGCTCCTGATTGTTTACATGTCTTAATATGTTCATACGTAATTGCTGCCATGTTCCTTCCTCCTTTAGCGGATAAACATCGCATCTCCAAAACTAAAGAAGCGATATCTCTGTTCAACTGCGTGTTTATAAGCATTGATGACAGGATCCTTACCTGCCACCGCACTAACAAGCATAACTAATGTCGATTTAGGTAAATGAAAATTGGTCAATAAACCATCGAAGCCCTTTACTTCATACCCAGGATAAATAAAGATGGACGTCCAACCAGAAGCCTCTTCATAGTCACCGTGATCTCGAACGATTGTTTCAAGCGTCCGAGCTGAAGTGGTACCAACAGCTATAACTCTTCCTCCATTTTCCTTAACCGATTTTAACAGTCTGGCTGTACCCTCACTCATCTGGTAAAATTCAGCATGCATTTCGTGTTCTTCCACATTTTCAACGCTTACTGGTCTAAACGTCCCTAATCCAACGTGCAAAGTGATAAATGCAAGATGAACTCCTTTTTGCTGAATTTGTTCAAGAAGCTCTGTAGTAAAATGCAATCCGGCCGTTGGCGCAGCTGCTGATCCTCGATTTTTAGCAAAAACGGTTTGATAACGCTCTTGATCAGGAAGCGTTTCCTTTATATAAGGTGGAAGTGGCATTTCTCCTAATTCATCTAAAATTTCATGGAAGATCCCCTCGTATTTCATTTTGAGAAGACGTCCACCATGCCCAGCTTCCCCTGTACATTCCGCAGTAAGCCGACCATCCCCAAAAGAAATAACGGTTCCTTCTTTTACTCGTTTGGCTGGTTTGACAAGCGTCTCCCACTCATCACCCTCTGTTTGTTTCAATAGTAAAACCTCTATACTTGCCCCCGTTTCATTTTTAGTCCCATATAACCTCGCTGGCAATACCCGTGTATCGTTTAACACTAAACAATCGCCAGCATTCAGTTCATCGATAATGGAAACAAAGTCTCGATCTTTTGTTTCTCCTGTTTTTCGATCAAGGACAAGCAAACGAGACGCCGTCCTATCAAGAAGCGGCGTCTGGGCAATTAACTCTTCTGGTAAATGAAAATCAAAGTCTTCTACATTCATATTCTGATTCACCTTTTGCTTTTTTTAATAATCCGTCCATATACATCTTTGTAATCATACCGAATCTCATACTACGTTGCAACACTTAACGAAATCGACCAATGATAAAAAATAATAAAGATAAAACAATACTTATGACGATACTGGTCACAATTGGAAAATAAAATGTTGAATTTTCTCTTTTTATTAAAATGTCACCTGGAAGTTTCCCAAGTGGAATAAATTTTCCGACAACAAGCGAAATCACACCGATAAGAACCAAAAAAATACCGATTGCTATTAAAATTTTGGGAAACGAATTCATTACTTAGGAACCTCCAGATTGAAGTGTTCGTAACAAGCAGGTGTAACGACTCTTCCTCTTGGCGTTCTTTGAATAAACCCGATCTGCAGTAAATAAGGTTCATAAACATCTTCTATCGTGTCAGGTTCTTCCCCAATTGTAGCTGATATTGTGTCTAAACCAACAGGTCCACCACGATATTTTTCAATCATTCCATATAATAATTTATGGTCAATATGATCAAGCCCTAATCTGTCTACCTGTAATTCCTCAAGTGAACTCTGAGCTAATTGCAAAGTGATTCTCCCATTTCCTTTAACTTGAGCAAAATCGCGTACACGCCGAAGTAGACGATTTGCAATTCGTGGGGTTCCTCGGGATCTTCTTGCAATTTCTAAAGACGCTCCCTCTTCGATCTCAGTTTCAAAAACTTCTGCCGTTCTCTTTACTATGATGGCCAATTCTTTTTCTGTATAGTACTCTAAACGAGCTAAAACACCAAAACGATCTCTTAAAGGCGAAGACAACATTCCGGCTCGTGTCGTTGCCCCCACTAACGTAAATGGAGGTAAATCAAGCCGGACAGAACGAGCTGTTGGACCTTTACCTATCACAATATCTAAACAAAAATCCTCCATGGCAGGATAAAGAACTTCTTCAACCATACGATTTAACCGATGTATTTCATCAATAAAAAGGACATCACCCGGCTCAAGTGCCGTTAATATAGCAGCTAAATCGCCAGGGCGTTCAATCGCAGGACCTGATGTCGTACGCATTTGAACCCCCATCTCAGTAGCAATAATACCCGACAACGTCGTTTTCCCAAGACCAGGAGGCCCATAAAAAAGCACGTGATCTAAACATTCTTCACGCATTTTAGCCGCTTCCATAAAAATTTGAAGATTATTCTTAACTTTTTCTTGGCCAATATATTCCTCTAGTTTTTGGGGTCTTATTGATTGATCAAGAACGTTTTCTATACTGTTAGCCTCGGCCGAAATCATTCTTTCTTCCAACGTTATACACCTCCAGACTAAACCTTCAACATCAACTTAAGAGCTTTTTTAATATAACCATCAATTGACATTTCTTCTTCCTCTAAATGAGGACGTACCTTTTTAAGCTCCTTCTCCACATAACCAAGTGCACGCAAAGCCTCAAGCGCTTCTTCTAAAGATTCATTTTCTTTTGACTTTAAAGTTAAGGCAACCGTTTCTTGCTTGAACAAATTAGGAGCAAAATCATCTAGTTTTCCTTTTAAGTCAAGAATAATTTGCCTTGCCGTTTTCTTTCCTACCCCCGGGAATTTCACAAGATAAGTTTCATCTTCCTCTTCTATAGCCTGAACAACATGTTCAGGCTGTCCTGTGGCTAAAATAGCTAACGCTCCTTTAGGTCCAATGCCTGATACATTTAACAATTTCTCAAATAAGGCTCTTTCTTCCTTTGATTTGAAACCAAAAAGTCGAATTAAATCTTCTCTTACATAATGATATGTATAAATGAGCACATCCTGCCCGACATTTGTTTGATACGTATATGGGTTAGGGCAAAAAATTTGATAGGCTAAACCATGGTGATCTACGACAATGTATTGTGTTTCAATATCAACCAATTTGCCACTTATATATTCAATCAACTGCTTACTCCCCTTTATTATGCGAACATTTATTTCTATTTTAGCATAAAAAACGAGAAATCGTCATTTATACAGAAAGAGGTGACTGAACAATTTTGTATTTACAAAATTGTTCAGTCACCTTCGATTACATTTGTTTAGATTTATATTGCCCAAAAACTTGAAGTACTTCTTCGTAATGTTTAAGATCTTGAACTGGGATGCCCCTCATTAGATCTGAATGTTGTTGACTTTTCAATTTAGCAGTATCTAATTGGAAAAAGGATTGAATGACTCTTTCTTTATTTGGTTCGCCTTCATAAATGGAAAGAATACCTTCTTCGGTAATTCCAAAATAACCATTCATTTTTAAAAGAGGGGAAATGTCATCAATTTCCTTTCTAAAAATCATTTCGTTTTCATTCTGGTCGACGAGTACCCAATCTTCATAAAAAGCCCAAAAATCTTCAGTCGACCAAATGGTTTCCTGAACTTTCTCTTGGCTTGTTTCTCCATCTAAATATACACGTTCAAGAATCACATTAATTGTTTGTGGTCCCATTACAGTGACGGTTTTAGACTCTTGACTCTCTTTTTCCTTTTGACTTCCTTCAATTACTGCTGAATTCCAGACCAAAAAACCTGAAATGGCAATGATCACGCAAAGAAAAAAGGAGAATACACTTCGCTGAATTCGTTGAAATTGGTTCATCAGCTTTTCACCACCATCGAATAATTTACAAACTTAACCAAAAGTTACAGAAAAATAACTTCCATCATAGGCTAATGTTGCCCACAAATGGAAGTAACCATTCATTTATTTTTACTTAAATTGACATTTCGATTTTGAACGAATTACGTCTAAAAAAGAGCAGTAGGTTTTAACCCTACTGCTCTTCATTTATTATTAGCGAGAACGTTCAAATGGACGTTGTGCAGCTCGACCTAAATCACCTAGCATTTCTGTAAAGGTTGCGCCAATCTCTTCGAAAGCCGTACCAGTACGTAATCGGTTATCCATCGTTCTAATACGTCCAACTGCATCGTTATCAGTAACAACACGTACATTTTTATTATCAGCTAGACCTTTTGCAGTTCGTTCAACTTCTTTCTTTACATTATCGATATCATCTTTGGCAGTAATACCAATAACAACATCGTTATCATGTACGATAACACGAGCTTCGTCTACACCATCGACATCTTCAATTCGATCTACCATACGTTGAACTGTTTGACCGTCATAATCTTTATGGTAATTTACTGTACCTTGACCTTGGTGAACGCCCGTACGGTTACCAAGCCCCGTTGTTCCACGTCTTGTTTCAGTTCCTCGATCTAGACCCATACCTTGATTTGTTGTGCCTCGTCCCTCCAAGTTCATAGCACCATGACCTTGACGACGGTGTCCTTGAGTAGTCCCTAGAGCTCCAGCTCCTCCACGTGCTCGACCACGTAAAATTCCGTCTTCATCCACCATACCAGGACGGTTTCCACCAGTTAACCCTGCACGTCCTGCCCCTGCATCTGTACCTTGGCGACCGAACATACCTTGTGCACCTTGAGTTCCAAATAAGCCTTGGTTTGTTGTACCCACTGTATCGCGCCCAGTATTGCTATAATGAACACCATCACGATTTCCACGTGTTTGGTAATTGCTCAAATGGGTACGCGCACCTTGACCTCTGCCATCTCTTTCTAAACCGAAGAACCCACCAGCTCGACCTTGACCTACATCTAAACCAGTTGTTCTTCCATATCCTGTAACACCTTGACCAGTATGCCCTGTACCTTGTCCACCAAACAAACCACCTTGGCCAGCGCCAGTTCCTGCGCCACCTTGGCCACCAAATAAGCCGCCACCTAGACCGGTTTGTCCAGTACGACCTTGTCCTTGAGTTGTACCTGTACCAAATCCACCACGCTGACCTAAACCATGTTGACCAGATCTGTCTGTCCCTAACCCAGTGGTCGTACGATTATCACGAGTCATCATGTCTGTTAATGGTCCTTCTCCCTGGTGACGACCTGTAGCGGCCCTACCATCACGCATATCCTGCGCTCTAGCCCCTGTCTGATAATTGTTAGCACCCATATCTGTTGCTTGATTATCTGCGCCACACCCTGCAAGACCACCTAATAGCATAGTTGCAGCCGCGACTGACATAGCGATTTTTTTCATTTTTGAATTCCCCCTTTCACCACTTATCATGGCTTCATCAATGGTTCTTTACACTGTTAGTTCTTGGTTTTGATTCCATAACAAAAGAACCATCTATGTTAGATGGCTCTTCGGTAACACTTTATCTTGAATTAATCATCATAATCATCTGATTCATGATAGCCTTGCATGAAAAATGGATCCTGAGCCGACATCATTTGACCATTTGGTCCATATGTTACCTGATGAGAAGGTCCGCAACAATCATTTGTCTGTCCAGGAAATTGTGGTTGCGACTGATGAGGCATCGCTTGTTGCATCGGCATTTGACTTGTTGGAAAGTATGGCATTTGTTGCTGTGCTTGGTAAGGTGGTTGCATCATTGGTTGCTGCTGTTGTGGATAGAAAGGCATCTGTGACTGGTCTGGCTGATAACTTGGCTGTTGCTGTGGAAAATGTGGCATTGGCTCTTGATATGGTTGAAAAGATGGTTGCATTGGTTGTTGATAAAATGCTTGTTGTGGTGTTGGTCCACACCCAGGCATTAATGGACTTATTGGTTTTAAATGATCAGGCGGACAAATTGGCGGTTGCATTTGCGGTTGCATTTGCGGTTGCATTTGCGGTTGCATTTGCGGCGGCATTTGCGGTTGCATTTGCGGTTGCATTTGCGGCGGCATTTGCGGCGGCATTTGCGGCGGCATTTGCATTGGTGGTTGCATCATTGGTTTCATTTGCGGCATTGGTTGTTTGGGCGCATAGTGTTTAGGTGCATACGTTTCCTTTTTGATAGGCTTAACTTCTGTTTTAGGTTTAACCATTTCCTTTTTCGGTTCAACCTTCTTGGACACAGGTGGTTTTTGAACGGTCGGCATTTTTGGTTTTGGTTTCGCCTGTTGTTGAGGTGCATAAAAGTTTACATTTGTCTGATAGGTATTCACGTCAATTTTCTTTTTAGTTGGTTGCATCATTTGTTGTGGCATAACTGGCATTTCCATATGTGGTATTTGCGGCATTTCCATTTTCGGCTCTTCTTTTACTTGCGGCGCTATTTGAACTTCTTTCTTCGGTTGTTCTTTAACTTGTGCTTCTTTCTTAACTGGCACACTTCCTGTTGGCACTTTAATTTTCATTCCAGGCATTATCATATCTGGATTCGACAGTTGAGTATTGGCTGCCTTCAACTGCTCAAAATCGACTCCATATTTTTGTGCTAATTTCCAAAGAGTATCACCTTTTTGTACAATATGAATTTTCACGTTTACATCCCCTCCTCAAACCGTTCTTTACATCCTATGTGGCTGTAGGCGAATTGACACGCAACTTTACCTAATTAAAGTTAATTAAAATCAAGGAAAGACTAATAATTCAAGGGTCTCAGCACAGCTTATGTCGGAAAAAATAGGTTTATGCCTAATCAGAATAAAAAAGGCCAAAGAAAAAGGATTCTTACCTTTCTTTGGCCTCGAAAGTAAACATGTATATGACTCCCGTTTTACCTTCTTGCATATTTTGTTCTGTTTACACTCAAGAAGGACGATCAAGCATCCTCTTTAGTGCCAAATTCCCTTCTAAAGTTGTTGTTTCATCAACTGTAATTGGATAATGAAGATTTCCAACCATTAACTCTTCTAAAGACCAAAGAAGATGATCTAGATCAATCCTATTCATTGTTAGACAAGGACACATGGTCGGATTTAAAGAAAAGATTTTTTTATCAGGATGTTGTTGCGCTAAGCGGTTAACTAGATTCATTTCCGTCCCAACAGCCCACGAAGTACCAGGTGCCGCTTTTCGGATCGTTTCAATAATATAATGAGTTGATCCATTCATATCGGAAGCTTGCACAACTTCAAATGTACATTCAGGATGAACAATGACCGTTGTTTCTGGTGATGTAAGCCTTAATTCTTCAATTTGGGCAACTGTAAATTTCTCATGGACAGAACAATGCCCTTTCCATAAGATCACCTTCACATTTTCGATTGGACCTTCACAAAC
This sequence comes from Halalkalibacter alkalisediminis, assembly GCF_028610705.1. Taxonomy (GTDB): domain Bacteria; phylum Bacillota; class Bacilli; order Bacillales; family Bacillaceae_D; genus Halalkalibacter; species Halalkalibacter alkalisediminis. Next base: position 127,410 of record NZ_JAQQWT010000007.1, on the reverse strand, counting down.
AAGTTCATGCTTAATTGGATCCCAAATAGCCATTTCATGCAATTCTATCCCAAGATCGTAAGCAGTATTCCTGCCCAAATGCTGATCAGGGAGAAATAACAATCTTTGTTTTTGAGTAAATGCCCATTCAACCATCGCTTTTGCATTCGACGATGTGACGGTTGCTCCACCATTTCTTCCGCAAAATGCCTTGATCGCAGCTGTACTATTCACATATGTTAACGGCAAAATAGTGTCCCCGTAGACTTTTTGTAATTCAATCCATGCTTTCTCCGTTTGAGCGATGTCTGCCATATCAGCCATAGAACAGCCAGCTTTAAGATCTGGTAAAATAACGTGTTGATTATTAGCTGTTAACATATCAGCCGTCTCTGCCATAAAATGAACGCCACAAAAGACGATATATTCAGCGTCTCTATTTGCTTTTGAAAGTTGCGCCAACTGAAGAGAATCTCCTGTAGCATCAGCAAATTCAATGACTTCATTTCGTTGATAGTGATGACCGGGAATAAATAACCGATTGCCTAAAATACGCTTTATTTCATAGATCCGTTCACGTTTTTCATCATTTGACATTTCTCTATACATTTCAGGTAATCGATCAAGTGTAGCTACTTTTTCTAGAAAATTCATTTAATATGCCTCCCCTTCTAATAAGAAACTCAAGTCGATGGATTTGACAGAATGTGTTAAGCAACCTAAAGAAATATAATGAACACCACAACCATTAAAAGAAGGTAGAGATTCCAGGTTAATTCCCCCCGAGGCTTCAGTCGTAATTCCACTTGGTACCAGTTTTACATATTCTTTAATTTTTTCTGGAGTTGCGTTATCAAACATGATCACATCGACCTTAGCTTCTATTGCTTCAAGTACTTCTCGTTCATTTGTTGTTTCCACTTCAACTTTTACCATATGGCCAATTTTTTCTCGTACTGCATTTACAGCTTTTTGTATTCCTCCCGCAGCAACTAGATGGTTCTCTTTTAAAAGTACTGCATCACTTAGATTTCTACGATGGTTGAAACCACCACCACAACATACCGCATATTTCTCAAGCATTCTTAGTCCGGGCGTGGTCTTTCTTGTATCACAAATACGTATGCTCTTGTCCTCTAATGCACTTATGGCTTTCGTGGTCATGGTTGCGATACCAGACATACGTTGCAAAAGGTTTAATAAAACTCTTTCACCCGCCAAAAGTTGGATCACATTTCCTTCCATACTGGCTATGACGTCACCCTTTCGAAATAGTTCTCCATCGGCAATATGACACGTTACCGTAATGGTCGGATCTAATATGTGATAGCCTACAGACAAGAGAGCCATCCCTGCCATGACACCATCTTCTTTAGCTTTGATATAGGCTTTTCCTTTTGCATTAGATGCAATAGAAGATTCCGCTGTAATATCTACTTCACCTAGATCCTCAATAAAAAAATGCTCAATCTGGTTTCTTAACATTAATTTATTCACTCTCTCTCCCCCTACAAGCTTGTGCTTACGATTTTCGTTTGTTTCCTTTTAGTCACAGTCGTCAAACCGTCTTTTTTAGAAATAAGCAAATAACGCCCCATCCACTTATTGTCGTCCCGCTCTGGATTATCGGTACGATAATGTCCTCCTCGGCTCTCTGTTCTAAAAAGAGCAGCCTCTGTTATCAATGAGGCGATCACTATCATATTTTTACGCTCTACCAAGTCACTGTTATCACTGTTATAGATGCTGCTAGCCTTTTCTACAAATGGTTTTAGCCATTTTTTCATCTGTTGCAACCCTTCATTGTTCCGCTCTATTCCAACTAAATGGGTCATCTGTATTTGAATTTCTTCTTTACTAGGCAAATCCCCACTTGGATCTTCATTTTCATTCATTCTCACTAATAATAGATTAGGTGCATACGTGGTTTGAGAATGTGACAAAATATGTGTAACCATTTGTTCAGCAAAAACCATTCCCTCTAATAATGAATTGCTAGCCAACCTATTAGCCCCATGAACTCCAGTACAAGCTACTTCACCTACAGCGAATAATCCATCTACTGATGTGCGCCCAACTGTATCTGTTTGAACTCCCCCACTTATAAAGTGTGCTCCCGGAGCTACCGGTAGGAGAACGTCTTTCGGATTAATCCGCAATGCCCTACACCGTCCTGCGAGTCCTGGAAACCTTTTGGAAAAATGATTAATATCTCTACAATCCAGATATATTTTCCTCCCGCTTCTTAAAGCTCTGTGAATCTCTCTACTAACTACATCTCTAGGAGCTAATTCTTTAGCTGGATGTTTCTCCATTAATCGATTCCCTTTTTCATCAATTAATTTTGCTCCTTCGCCTCGAACAGCCTCACTAATTAATTCAAAAGCATCGGATCCTCTATCCGCTAACAAGGTTGGGTGGAATTGGATAAATTCCATATCTCTAAGAACCGCTCCTGCGCGATACGCTAATGCAAAGCCATCTCCAGTCGCTTCTTTCACATTTGAAGTGTGCTTATACAGTTGCCCTAAACCACCGGTAGCTAGAACGACCGTTGTTGCATATATCATTTCTTTATTCGTTTTCACACCTATTACGCGTCCATTATTTAAGATGAGCTCGTATACGTGTGTATGATCAAGAATCGTTATTCTATCTTTAACAGCATTTAATAAAGCTTTTGTAAAAGCCTCACCCGTCTTATCTCCGTTAACATGAACGATACGCCTTTCTTGATGAGCTCCTTCCATTCCCAGAAGAAGACTACCATCACTTTTCCTGTCAAACGGAACCCCTAATTCTATTAACTTCTTCACCATTTCAGGTGCTCGTTTTACAAGGATTTCGACATGATTATAATTATGATGGTCTTGCCCTGCTTTGATCGTATCCATCAAATGCTTCTGCCAATGATCTTGGGGGCCAATCGCAGCTGCCATCCCCCCTTGCGCCCAGCTTGAATTACTTGTTTCCGCATTAGACTTTGTGATAATCATCACATTTAAATGATCAGCTAATAAATGGGCTGTCATAAGGCCAGCAATACCGCTACCAATGACGATAACATCTACTGTTTTATCAGCCATTTTCATTCCCCCATGTAATTTACAGTTGTCTTGTCACCTATCTTTACATAAAATAAGAATTGTGACAAGCGGTTTTTAACATTTAATTAAGGAATTAATTGGATCGATAAAGGAGGGATAATGAGATGATTTATCTTGACTATAGTGCTACCACACCTATGTCTTCATATGCTTTAGAAACATACAATCAAGTTGCTACTGATTTCTTTGCGAACAGTCGTAGTTTGCATAGGGAAGGGCTTGAAAGTGATGACGTGTTATCCTTAAGTAGGCGAACGATTGCCGAATTATTATCTGTAAGACAAAATGAGATTTATTTTACTGGTTCTGGTTCAGAGGCCACCTTTCTTGCATTATCGGGATTAGCCTTTGCTAATCAGCATAAAGGTAAAACCATTATAACAACTGCTGGTGAACATCACTCTGTTCATCAAACCATGTCGTATTTAAAAGACCATGGCTTTCACATCATTCATGTACCTGTTAATGAATATGGACAAGTTTCGACTGATTCATTACGTTCAGTTCTCTCAGAAGATACCATTTTAGTGTCGATCGCTCATGCTAATAGTGAGATTGGAACGGTTCAGGATTTAGTATCTTTAGGTGAATTATTACAAGAAAATGGTATACTTTTTCATAGCGATTGTGTTCAGACTTTTGGTAAACTTCCTATTCCAACACACTTATTAACAAGCGCTAGTTTTTCTGCACATAAGTGCTATGGCCCTAAAGGTGTTGGTGCAGCTTATCTAAATAGCGACACCCATTGGGAACCCTTCTTTCAAGGCACAACTCATGAATTTGGCTTTAGAGCAGGTACTGTTGATGTCCCTGCTATCGCAGCGTTTGCAGCAGCCATTGATGAATATTCCCCATTGGTTGCAGAGGATATGAAACGTCTTACCCATTACAGACAATTAGTCTTAGACGCGTTTCAAGGAGAGAATCGAATTTATTTTGAGGGGCACCCTACGAACCGATTGCCTTTTCACATTAGTATGAGGATGAAAGGAATTGAAGGGCAATTAGTAATGCTAGAATGTAGTCGCAAAGGATTTGCTATATCAACAGGATCTGCTTGCCGTGTAGGTGACAGCCATCCATCTAATACCATGATGAGCCTAGGACGCAGCATAGAAGAAGCACATGAATTAGTAAGAATAACATTCGGACGCTGGACAACAGAGGAAGAAGTTTATAAACTTATCAACAATCTAAAGCAATTATTGATCGAAATTAAAGGGGTATGATGTAGGTGGCACAAGGAAAAAAAATTCTCGGAGATGAGCGAAGAGACTTATTGATTAAATGGCTTTCGAGTAGCGAACAACCGCTAACTGGAGGAGAATTAGCGAAAAGAACAAACGTAAGTCGGCAAGTTATTGTTCAGGATATCTCGATTCTAAAAGCAAAAAAGTACCCTATTATCGCAACAGCACAAGGATATATTTTAGTTCAAACTCGTCCTACACAAAGGGTCAGCAGAATCATAGCTTGCAAACATTCCCCCAAAGAGACAAAGGAAGAATTATTTATTTTAGTTGATCATGGAGTTACTGTAAAACAAGTCATTGTCGAGCATGCAATCTATGGAGAAATTACCGCATCCCTCATGCTTACGACTCGCCAAGACGTTGAAAACTTTTGCTCGAATATTGAAAAAACCCAATCTGCTCTACTGTCAGAGCTAACAAATGGCGTTCATCTACACGTCATTGAAGCAGAGAACAACGATCAACTCGAAAAGGTTGTTCAAGTACTAGATGATAAAGGCTTCATATTGAATGACTAAGACAAAACCCCTTACCTGTTTTTAGGCAAGGGGTTCATTTAATGAGAGAGCCGTTCTTTGATTACCACCCAACTTCACCTACTAAGCAAGGGCTGCTCCCTCTTATAAATCATCTCATCTTTGCTTCATTTTTAACTAGAGTGTAGCATGGATAACTTCCAAGAATATCCACTCCACAACCAAGCGCTTGTAATTCTGAAACAACTCCCGGTATTAATACATCATCCATTAATCCTTCTACATCAATAATAAAGAAATAATTCCCAAGTCCCGTTTTAGTTGGTCTTGATTCAATTTTGGTTAGGTTTAATTTTCTCCAAGCAAAAGCAGAAAGGACTTGATGTAAAGCTCCTGAGAAATCAGACGGCAACGTAACCATTAGCATTGTTTTATCCTCTGTATGCAAAGGTCCTGAAAAACGGATGGCTTCCGCATTCTTACTTAACACAACAAAACTTGTTCGATTGTTAGGAAAATCATGAATATTTGAATGAGCTATATGCAAATCGTATGCTTTGGCCGCTCCTTCATTAGCAATGGCTGCAATGCCTAATTCAGGGTGCTCTTTAACAAACTGAGCAGCTGCACCTGTAGAATTCATGTACTCCCATTCTGCATTGGGATATTGTTTTTGCAAAAATTCATGACATTGTGCAATCGCATGTGGGTGCGAGACTATTTTGTTAATCTCTTTTGTCCCCTTATTAGGGTTGATTAGCAAATGTTGTTCAATTGCAACTGTTATACCTCCTACGATAGGTAAACGTTGCTTATGAATTAAATAATCAAGTGTTAAATTTACTGACCCTTCTATGGCATTCTCAATCGGGACTACAGCAAAATCCACTTCACTGGCTTCAACAGCATCCATACAGGTTGGAATGGTACGAAACGGGATTAACTCTCCCTGTTCAAACATCCCCCTTGCCGCTACTTCTGTAAATGTTCCTCTTGGTCCTAAATAAGCAATTTTCATTCTGTGACTCCCTCCTAAGAACCAGTACCTACTAGTTCTACCTTCTTCACGGATTCCAAACTTTCTAGCCAATCCATTAATTCATCTAACTCTAATTTCATCGGCGTGGTATCAATTGATAATGTCATATGCGCTCTTCCTTGCAAAGGAATTGTTTGATTAATCGTCAGCACATTGGCACCGGTTTCAGCGATTTTACCAAGCAATTGTGAAAGAGAACCAGAACGATCAACTAAGATAATGGAAAGTGTAATAATTTTTTCTCTAACCATTGTATTAAAAGGAAATATTCCATCCTTGTATTTATAAAAAGCACTGCGACTAAGTCCTACCTGATTTACGGCTTCATTTATCTTTTTTACTTTGCCTGATTGAAGGAGCTCTTTTGCAGCTAGCGTTTTTTCCATTGCATCTGTTAGCATATCCTCACGTACTAAATAAAATGATTTTCTTGTTGTCATACTTTATTCACCTACTTTCAAGATGCACTATCACCCTATTATAAAATTGACAAAACTTTTTGACAACAAGTCTTTTCAAAAAATGTCTATTATCAACGAAAAACTGTCCCTACTGGAGGGACAGTTTTTCGACTATTTATGTTTCATTCGAGTCAAAACTTCTGTTAGTTTAACAGGAAAACCGCCCTGTTGAAACCATTCATTTTTTATGGTCATACATGAGTTTGCATTGGCTCCGCACGCTGCGCGCTCTTTCTGAGAAGAACACTCAGAAAAAGTTTAAAACATTGCAGCGGCTTCGCTCCATGCGTCGGTACTGTTCCAACAGGGAAAACTGCCCTGTTGAAACAGTACCTAGTCAATAAATTCAAATTCGAATTTCATGATGCGAACTAGGTCGCCGTCTTTGGCTCCTCTTTCTCTAAGGGCGTCATCTATTCCCATTCCGCGCATTTGTCTAGCAAAACGTCGAATTGATTCATCATGAGAAAAGTCAGTCATTTTAAATAATTTTTCTAATCCTGCTCCTGATAATACAAAAGTTCCGTCATCATCTCTAGTAATTACGAATGGCTTTTCTTCTTTTTCATGACGGTAAATAACACGTGTTGAATCGTCTGTTTCCTCATGAAGCGGGAATTCAGGTGTTTCTTCAATTTTATTAGCAATGGTTAAAAGTAAGTCACGTAGACCCTGCTTTGTAATGGCTGAGATTGGGAAGATTGGATAATCATCCTCAAACTTTTCCTTAAAGGCTTCAAGGTTGGCCTCAGATTCAGGCATGTCCATCTTGTTAGCCACAATAACTTGAGGTCTCTCTAACAGACGCATATTATATTGTTTTAGTTCATCATTAATTAAGAGGTAATCTTCATAAGGATCTCGTCCTTCTAGAGCAGACATATCTATTACGTGGACAATGACTCTTGTACGCTCAATATGTCGTAGGAATTGGTGACCAAGGCCAACTCCTTCATGTGCCCCTTCTATTAGACCTGGTAGATCTGCCATGACAAAACTACGGTTATCTTCTGTTTCAACTACACCAAGATTTGGGGTAATTGTCGTGAAGTGATAATCGGCAATTTTCGGCTTTGCTGCAGATACGACAGATAAAAGCGTTGACTTTCCTACACTCGGAAATCCCACTAGCCCAACATCAGCTAACACTTTCAACTCGAGAATAACGTCTCGTTCTTGCCCTGGCTCACCATTCTCAGCTATTTCAGGAGCTGGATTAACCGGTGTAGCAAAACGAGTATTCCCTCGACCCCCGCGTCCCCCTTTCGCAATAACCGCTCGTTGACCATGTTCAGTTAAATCGGCTATTACTTGTCCCGTTTCATCATCAACAACTGTCGTTCCAGGTGGAACTTTTACAATCATATCTTCTGAATTTTTTCCGTGTTGGTTCTTTGGACGTCCATGTTCTCCGCGAGGGGCCTTAAAGTGACGCTTATAACGAAAGTCCATAAGTGTACGCAGACCTTCCTCTACTTCAAAAACAACACTCGCTCCTCGTCCACCATCTCCACCAGCAGGTCCACCATCGGGTACATATTTTTCTCTGCGGAAGGAAACTTGTCCATTACCACCGTCTCCACCTTTTACATATATCTTTACCTTATCTACAAACATCTCTTCACCTCAACTTCTCGTAAAACTTGCTGTTAACACACATTCGTGCTCATTCATTTCCACAAGCTTTACGTTTGACTCCCATTTTTTTAAAAATGATGGCCAATCTTCTTTCTTTTGTAATTTTCCTTGAAAATCAAATGTCAACTCACATTTATGCTCCGTAAATAAAAACGTTATGAGTAAGTTATTTTCTGTATCTATCGTGCACTCATTTGTTAGTTTCTCCGTAATTTCTTCACATAATCGCAAAAGATGCACTTCATTTTTTTCTAATGAAAATACTTCTCCAGCTACATCTATTTCTAGTTTCATTTTGCTGCTGAACCAATTATACGTTAATAGAAAATACACAACACTTGTTGCTTGTATTTCTGATATTTTACTTTCGCAAATCGATTGTTGCGTCACCTGTTCAATAATTTCTTCGATGCGATCATAACGTTTAAGTGCTAAGTTTCCTTTTATTAACTGCATAACGTTCAACCAATCATGACGCGTCTGCCTAAGCGCTTTTAATACATCTAATTGGTTAGTCATCTCAGTTCTCTCCTTGTCCTTCCCGAAAATATAGAGCTCGCTCATCTTATTTACATGGATTATCTTACCACAAAGTTAGAGTCAGAAACCATGTTAAGCGAAATACACTCATAAATGTACACTTTTTTTGATTCAAGAGAAATCTTGAACATTTGTCTAAGTATTGACAGATAATCTTCTACTACATATACTAAGTAAAGTTAAAACCAACTAAAATGATGTGAATTATAAATTTACTATATATTCATAAGGAGGATGAAAATGGCAGAAGTCAACATAAACCATGTCGGTAAGACGTTTGAGAATAAGACAGAACAGACGACCTACACTGTATTTGAAGATATTGACTTACATGTGAAATCTGGTGAATTTGTCTCTTTGCTCGGACCCTCTGGTTGTGGAAAATCAACGTTACTAAATATAATTGCTGGTCTTGATCAAGCAAGTTCTGGAACTGTGTTAGTAGGCTCTAAAGAAGTGAAAGGCCCAGGAGTTGACCGAGGTGTTGTGTTTCAAGAGGCCGCTTTAATGCCTTGGATGACAGTCCTTGATAATGTCATGTTTGGCATAAAAAAGCGTTATAGCAAAGAAGAAGCACGAAATAAAGCTATTGAATATCTGAAACTAGTGCATCTTAGCAAATTCATAGATTCCTATCCACACGAACTTTCAGGTGGAATGAAACAGCGTGTATCCATTGCACGAGCACTAGCTATGGATCCGGAAGTTCTTTTAATGGATGAGCCATTCGGAGCACTAGATGAACAAACGCGTTCCATGCTCCATAAAGAAGTCCAATATATTTGGGAACAAACGGGAAAAACCATTATTTTCGTTACTCATAACATCCGTGAATCCATTTTGCTGTCAGATCGTATTGTTTTAATGGGTGTAAGACCAGGTGGAATCATAAATATCTTTGATGTCCCCCTTCCAAGACCAAGAAAACCTTCTGACGAAGCATTTGCGCGTATTGAGGAAAATATTAGTAAACAACTTGCTGGAGAAATTGAAAAAGTCATGAAGGAGGAAATGGGTGATGATTACCATAGTCAGAAGGCTACTCTTCTTTACAGCTCTCATCGCGATATGGGAGATCATATATAGGCTTGATGCCTTTGGTACAAGAATGTTTCCGTCTCCTCTCCTCTCTTTCGTGGAGCTTTATAAGGGATTTTTTGAGACAGGAATTTTAACTGTCGCTCTTACGACAAGTTTAGGCCGTATTGGTCTCGGGTTTGCTTTAGCTGTCATCATCGGTTCCCTTCTTGGAATTATTTTAGCTACTTCTAAACTTGCCGATGAAACGTTAGGTTCGCTTGTTGTGGCGTTACAATCTGTACCAAGTATTGTCTGGTTACCACTCGCACTTGTCATGTTTCAAGGCGGAACAACAGCTATTCTTTTTGTTATCGTTTTAGGTGGAACTTGGCCAATGACAATGAATGTCAGAATGGGAATCAAAAATGTGCAGCCTTTATTAATTCGAGCTGCGAGAACTATGGGATATAAAGGCACTGAGTTAATATGGCGTGTCATGATCCCAGCCTCCATTCCCTCAGCATTAACAGGGGTTCGATTATCATGGGCTTTCGGTTGGCGTGCTCTTATGGCTGCTGAATTACTCGGACGTGGCGGACTTGGTAGAACACTGCTTGACGCCAGAGACTTCTTTAATATGGAACTCGTTATTGCCATTATGATTATTATTGCCGTCATTGGGTTAATTGTTGAGTATTGTATTTTTAATCCAATCGAACGCAAAGTTCTAACTCGCTGGGGATACGCGAAATAAAGAAAAGCCCGTTTTTTACCTTTTTCTTTATTTTAAGCAATGTGCAAAGACGCTGCCATCTTCGAATATACAAAGGTTTTTCTTTAAGGATTAGCTTATGTTCTAACCATTACACAAAGATAAAAAAGGGAGAGAATAATATGAAAAAATGGTTTAAAGCAACAGGAATCGCTTTAGTAATTGGAGCATTAGCAGCTTGTGGTGCAGGAAATACAAGCGGCACATCAGAGACAGAGAGTGATGTCCGAATTGGTTACTTTCCAAATCTTGATCATGCTGCTGCTATTGTTGGAAAAGAAAAAGGTTATTTTGAAGATGAACTAGGTGAAAGAGGAGCAGAGTATACTCACTTCCCTAATGGAAATGACTTCATTGAAGCACTTGAAACTGGAAATCTTGATATCGGTTATGTCGGACCAGGTCCAGCTATTAACTATTTCTTAACCGGTGGAGATATTGTTGTACTTGGTGCTGCTGCTAATGGAGCTACATTGATCGTGGCTAGAGACGGATCTGGAATTGAAACTCTTGAAGATTTTGGTGGGAAGTCATTCTGTACTCCTGGTAATGGATGCACACATAACGTTCAGCTTGAAATGATGCTAAAAGAAATTGGCCTAGAATCCAACCGTGTTGGTGGTACAGTAGAGCATCAATCTCGCATTGCACCAGCAAATATGGTGGCGATGTTTGAACAAGGACAAATTGATGCTGCAGCTGCTCCAGAACCTTGGGGAACTTACCTTGTTGAAGAGTTAAATGCACATGTAGTAGCGGAATGGGATAATGTCTTTTTAGGAGAAACTCTACCAAGTGTAGTCGTAGTAACATCAAAGAGATTCCTAGAAGAAAACCCAGAGGCAGTTGATGCTGTCTTACGCGGACATCAAAAAGCAGTAGAGTTCACTCAAGAAAATACAGAAGAAACACTTACAACGATTAACGATCATTTGTTCGACTTAACTCAAAATCGTTTACCTGAAACAGTCCTTGAAAAGGCTTGGAATCGTATGGCTGTTACAACGGAAACACATGCAGACGCTTTACAAGCATGGGCTGATGCTTCTTACGAATTAAAGTTTATGGATAAAGAACCTAATCTAGATGGTTTTGTTGATACTTCTCGTCTAGATGCTATCTTAAATGAATAGAAATGAAGAACCTGCTCGAATTCCGGTGAATTCGAGCAGGTTTTGTCTACTGTCAATACTTTTATATAATTAGGCAATAAAAATTCAAATTTATAGTTTACAAAATCGCATAGTTTGGATATAATTCCTTATGAAAGCAAAATTTGAGAGCAAAGGAGGTTGAACAAGATGATTAAAGGAATTTCGAAATTAAACACAATTTCATATATCATACGTTCATACCCTGCTAGCCTCAATCGATTTAGCTTTTGATATCCATTTATCAGAATAGCAAAGCGCAGGCGAACGTTTCCCCTGTGGTTTATTATACTTTTATCACAGGAGCGTTTTCCTGTGTTTTTTTTGTCTATTTCGACTGGTAAATAATGGATGTAATTCAAATTTATTAAAAAGGTGGTGATTACTATGACATTTACTTTTTTACTGTTTACCATATCAATAAAAAAACGCAAATATACTGGTGAAGACTTAGAACGCTTAGTACGACAACAGAAATTAGCTGAATATCAGGATCAACAAATTCATAAATTAATGCGTTAATTTAAATAAAAAAATAAAAGGAGGTAATGAAAATGATTTTTCTTAAAGGATTAATGTTACAAGGTTGGTATGAGCAGGTGAAAGGCCTCACCTGACTATTTAAGAGTTTCTTTGGGAGGGCTATAAAGCTATGACATTTCATTTTATCTTATTTACGATTACAATTAAGAAAAAAACGTATACAGGTGAAGAATTACAACGTATAGTCGAGCAACAAAATTATCAAGCAGAGCGTCAAGAAAAATTAGATCATCTGCGATATTGGAATCGTTAATCAAGTCAGACGAATAGCCTGTAGGCTATTCGTCTTTATGTTTGAATACGTTGAGTTTCATATGGAATTTGCCACTATTAATTACAAAAGAGGATAACTCTAGAGCCTCCTTCTAAAACTTGGAATAAAGCTTCATTATCCTCTTTCATTTGATTATCTTTTTAAAATCTGATCTACTACAGCTTCACCTTGGTCAATACAATCTGGTAATCCAATCCCTTCGTATCCTCCACCAGCTAAATACAAGCCTGATACATTTCGAGCCATATCTTCTTTTATCTTGCTCATTTTAAAAGTGTGACCGACATTGTATTGAGGCATGGCTTCTTTCCAGCGTGACACAATGAAAAATTCTGGCTGTTTCTCAATTTTCATTATTTGTTTGAGATCATAAAGAACAGCACTTAAAATTTCCTCATCTGACCGTGAAACAATCGCAGAATCACCCGCTCTTCCAACATAGGTACGAAGCAAAGCATACCCTTCAGGCGTTGAATGTTCCCATTTCTTATGAGTCCAAGTACAAGCTGTAATGGCATGGTTACTTTTCTTAGACACAACGAATCCTGTTCCCTCAAAAGGAATCGTAATGTCTTCTTCTTTAAACGCCATTGCAATTGTCGCTACAGTTGTTGCCTCCATTTGATCTAGATAATCAAAATAAGGGTAATCAGCTAATAGTTTTGCCGAAACTTTTGGTGGGGTTGTAACAATGACTTCATCGTAATGTTTAATATCCCCATTTTCAAATACTATATGGAATTGACCATCTTGCTTATATATCTTTTCTATATCACTGTTCTTATGAATCGAGTTCCTATCTAATTTAGATTCTATTGCTTCGACAAACGATTCTAAGCCGTTCCTGAAAGTTAGAAACATCCCCTTAGCTTTCTTTGGTGTTTCTACTTTTGGTGAAGTTTTCTTAGGCTTAGAAAATTTCATACCTCGAATTAAACTACCATGCTTTTGTTCAACCTGCTGAAACTGTGGAAAAGTTGCTTTTAAACTAAGCTTATCGAGATTTCCAGCATAAATCCCTGATAGAAGAGGTTCAATCAGATGATCCACCACTTCATTTCCAAGTCTCCGTCTGAAAAAGTGTCCTAAAGAAATATCTTCGTCTTTTGCCGTTATTCGCGGATAGAAAAAATCACCAGCTGCACGTAATTTGCCAATAGGCGAAAGCAAACGAGTATTAACAAATGGCTTTATTTCAGTAGGAATTCCCATAATCGCTCCACCAGGAATCGGATATAACTGATCTCCTTTTAGAACATATGCCTGTCCAGTATCATTAAAGAGCAAGTCATCTTCTAAGCCAACTTCCTTTGCAAGTCGAGTCATACTTTCCTTCCGGGCAAGGTAAGAGTCTGGTCCGCGTTCTATGACAAATCCATTTTCCCGTTTCGTTTCAATTTTCCCACCTAAGCGATTTGTTTTTTCATATAAATCATAGGCAATGGCCAATCCTTTTTCTTTAGCTTTTTCTAGTTTATGTGCTGCTGCAAGTCCTGTCATTCCACCACCGATTATAGCAACCCGTCTTCCCTCATCCCTCACTAGATTCACCATTCTCTGCAAGTTTTTTCTTCACGACTGTTGCTAGACACTCAAGGAATTCAGGCTTTGCATTTGGCATTTCTGGACGATAGTAGTCAATGCCCAGTTCATCTGTAACGGCTTTGCATTCAAAATCATTATCATAAAGAACTTCTAAATGGTCAGCTACAAACCCTACTGGACAATAAACCATTGACGTATAACCATGCTTCTCATGAAGATCTCTTGTTAAATCCTGGACATCCGGTCCAAGCCACGGATCAGGAGTATTCCCCTCACTTTGCCAACCAATTGTATAATGTTTAATTCCAGCTTCAGCAGCAATCAGATCAGCGGTTTCCTGTAATTGCTGTGGATATGGGTCTTTCATTTGGGTAATTTTCTCAGGAAGACTGTGAGCAGAAAAAATAACACAGGCTTTCTCTTTATCTTCAATCTTCTCCATTGTATTCTTGACTTGTTTAACCCAATAATTAATAAATAGGGGCTCATCATACCAACTATCTATACTATAAATCGTTGGACCTGAGATATTTTCAGACTCCGCCTGTGCTCTTCCATTATAAGATTTCACACTATAGGTAGAGAAGTGAGGTGCTAAGACGAGGCTTACAGCTTCCTCGATTTCATCTTCTTTCATTTGTTTTACAGCATCTTCAATAAATGGATCAATATGCTTCAATCCAAGATAAGATTTAAATTCAATATCATTAAAATCTTTATTCAATTGATCTTGAAGACCATAAGCTTGATCCTCCGTAATTTTAGCTAAAGGGCTAATTCCTCCTATAGCCTCGTAACGCTCTGTCAACTCTTCTAGCGCTTCTTCCGAAGGCTTTCTGCCTCTTCTGATATGAGTATAATAAGGTTCAATTTCTTCTTTTTTTCTTGGCGTTCCGTAAGCCATGACAAGTAGTCCTATTTTTTTCTTAGTCATTTCAGATTCATCCTTTTTTATTTATTCATTGAATAATCATGTACAAAAGCAGTAAGACGCTTTAATGTTTCTGGATTTACTTCTGGGAACACACCATGACCTAAATTAAAAATAAAGTTAGGGTTTTTCATGCCTTGATCTAAGATAGCTTTCGTGCGCTCTTCAATCACTTCCCAAGGTGCTAAGAGAATGGCTGGATCTAAATTTCCTTGAACGGTTTTCTTAATACCTAAGTCTCTAGCTTCTTGAACAGATAAGCGCCAATCCAAACCAACTACATCTAAAGGCAAGTCATTCCACTCATTTGCCAAATGACTAGCCCCCACACCAAACATAATAAGCGGTACATTCTCTTGTTTTAATTCTGCAAATATTTTGTTCATTACAGGTTTTACAAACAATCGATAATCCGAAACATTTAGTGCACCAACCCACGAATCAAAGATTTGGATAGCCTGGGCACCAGCTGCGATTTGTGACTTAACATATGTAATGGTCATTTCCCCTAACTTGTCCATTAGTAAGTGCCAAGCTTCCGGTTCAGCATACATGAATGCTTTTGTTTTATTATAATTTTTTGATGGTCCACCTTCGATCATATAACTAGCTAATGTAAAAGGAGCTCCTCCAAAACTAATGAGCGGGACAGTCAATTGCTCTCTTAATAATTTAATCGTATCAAGAACATACGGTACATCCTGTTCTGGGTGAATCGTACCTAGTCTCTCAACATCAGCCTTGGAACGGATCGGATTATCAATTACAGGTCCAATTCCTGATTTTATCTCAACATCTACACCAATTGCCGGTAACGGTGTCATTATATCTTTATATAAAATAGCTGCATCATTGTCGTACTGATCCACTGGTAATTTGGTTACATACGCACATAGTTCTGGTTGATGAGTAATTTCAAAGAGTGAATATTCTTCTTTGATTTTTCTGTATTCAGGTTGAGATCTTCCTGCTTGTCTCATATACCAAACAGGGACATGATTATGCTCTTCTCCTCTACATGCTTTTAAAAATGTATCATTAAATGTGTTCTGATTCATTATGCCACTCCTTCTTATTCCTTCTTATTCATATTTTACTTGATAGCGCATGAAAATGCATTTTCTACACCTTTTAAGATTTTGGAGAAAGGTATATTATAAATGACAACTTTTTATATAAGAAAGCTTTCATCTTTTTCCCTTTTTTAAGATACCTTTACTATAGTGATCCATTAATCTTCTGTATAGACCATCATTTAAACTGTCATAAAATTGATGAATCTTGCTCAGTTTTTAACAAGAAAACGTTGTCAGATTTTCGCACAAACCTAAACCACGAAACCATTCTTTTGTTAGAATAGATACCAACCACTACTTAGATTAAGTGAGAACGGGAGGAAATAATGAAAAACTCTTTAACATTACCTCTTTCTGTAAAAAGCATAATCCCTTACTTCCAACCTATTATCGGTGCTGATCAACGTTCTGTAATAGGATATGAGATCTTAGGCCGATATGTAAATCATGAGTCTGTCCTAAGTCTAGGAAGTTTTTTTCACAGAGACAGCATTGATATTAAAGAAAAATGCTATGTAGACAGATGGGTACGTACCAAGGCTTTAGAAGTATTGAAAGATGGTTCACACAATCAAAAACTTTTCTTCTTTAATATTAGTCCTGATTTGTTCACGACAGAAGAAGACCACTTCTTTTATGAACAACTTCATACATTTCAACTAACTAGCATTTTACAGCCAGATCAAGTTGTATTAGAAATCACAGAAACCGATTATTTTATGAATGAAACACTTTTTTTAAGTAGATTAGAAAAATATCGCACACTTGGCTGCAAAATTGCTGTTGATGATTTTGGCAGAGGGTTTAGCAATCTTAAGAGGGTAGCCTTACTAAAACCTCACATTCTTAAAATAGACCTACACATCGTCCAAAAAAGTATTGAGAGCCAATCTCATAGGGATATTTTACATTCACTGTCCATTTTGTCGCAACGAATTGGTGCTCAACTGCTTTTCGAAGGCATTGAAACAACCCAATTGCTTGAGACTGCCTGGAAACATGGAGCTCAATATTACCAAGGATATTTATTGGCTAAACCTTCCCCAAGCCCGGCTGTAACCATTGAATGTACGCATGTGTTTCGTGACCAACTTGAAAACATGATTCAAAAAGAAATATCCGCTCTTCAACTCAAATACAACTTTGAAGAAAAATTAAATCATCTTGTAAAAGAAAGTTTGCCCACAATAAGTCTTACTAATGATTATGATCAATTTGTCGAACACATATGTAGACGATTACCAGATCTCTGCTTTCGTGTTTATATCTGTGACCGTCTAGGCTATCAAATCTCAGGTAATCATTTAAGAGATGAGTCAAATAAATGGAATGTGTTCCTCAAATATTTAAATAAAAATTGGAGTTGGCGTCCTTACTTTCTACAAAATATCGTAGCGATGGAGGTCAATCAAAAAGGGTTTCTCTCCGATGTCTATACAGATATTGAAACAAGTGCATTAATTCAGACATTCTCTTATCCCGTACATAAAGATATCTATCTTTTCATAGACATCATGTAAAAAAGGTTGTTAAAAGATGATCTTTTAACAACCTCAATATTCATTTTTTGGGAAGGTATTATACATTTAATGTACACCAAATTTAAATTTCACATCCGCTATATTAGAAGACTCCCCTATTTGTTCCGTTACGGAATCGTAAGGAACGATCTCATACCGTTTTGACGTAAAAGGGTTTGTACGATTAATAAAATACTGATTGTCACCAACAACTGTTGCTATTCGCTGCTTCACATCATTGTCGACTTCATAAATATGATAATAAATTCGCTCATCATCACTGCCCGTCCAGTTCAAACGAATACTTGATAAGCCGCGTCCTCCCATTGAAAAAGTCGCCGTTAAATCGGTGACTACTGGTAAGCGAACTGGTGGATCTAGCTCCTTAACGTCAGCCGGTTTAATGAAGGCCACTTCTCGAAGTTCAGTAGGAAGTTCATTTAGAATGTCCTTGAATAAAATCGTTGGATAAGAGCTTCCACCATTAAGATAACGCTCGCTTGAAGTAATATCGTATCCCATCCATACAGAACCCACTACCGCCTGATTATAGCCAACAAACCAAGCATCCATTGTAGCACCAGCTATTTCTGAGTAAGAGGTCGTACCTGTCTTCCCTGCCAACGGAGCCTGAAATTCTCCTTGACTACCTGTTCCTCGTTCCACAACAGACTCAAGCATTCTAGTCATATACCAAGCTGTTTGCGGTGCAAGTACTTCTTCTTCCACTAACGATTCTCCTTTTAGCCTTTCACCATTCTCATCATAAATTGCCTCAATAAAATATGGCTGTACCCTCTTCCCCTCTTTTGCAAAAGCTCTATAAGATGAAGCCATTTCAAGTGGTGTTACTCCTTCTGTCAGACCGCCAAGGGCAATAGCTAAACCACGATCTTCTATGTCAAAGTGAAACCTTTTTAACACATCAATTGATTGATCCATTCCTAATTCATTTAACAACCAAACTGCTGGCGCATTGGCTGAATACGTTAGAGCATCGTGCATGGTCATTTTCCCCGAGTAAACTTGATTATAATTACGAGGGGAGTAACCATCATAATCGCTTAATTCATCCATTAACATTGTATAAGGGTGACTTCCATGCTCTAACGCAGGAGCGTATACGGCTAATGGCTTAAACGCTGAGCCAGGCTGTCGCTTAACATTGACGCGATTAAGACCTTTTCTTACATACTCACGCCCTCCCTGAACAGCAAGTACTCCCCCTGTTTCAACATTTATTAAAACGATAGCCGTTTCCGCATCGTTATTTCCACCAGGAAAATAACGATCTTCTTTCATTTTTTGAAAGGAAACTTCTTGCATATGTCTATTAATCGGAACGACTATTTCATAGCCTCCCGTGAGCACTTCTTCATTAGTTAAATGAAATCGCTCAGCGGCTTCATCGATGACCATATCTATATATGTAAGATAGGCATCATTTACAGACCATTGATTTAGAGCAATCGTGACTGTCCTACCTCGTAATTTTTTTGCTTCTTCCGCACTTAATTTCCCTTGCCTCTCCATCACAGTCAAGACGAGATCACGCCTTTGTTTACTTCTCTCAGGACTTGTTATCGGAGAATAGGAATTAGGTGCTTTAGGCAATCCAGCAAGGAGAGCACCTTCTTCTATAGTTAACTCTTCTACACTTTTATTAAAATACAGTTTTGATGCTGCTTGAATCCCATAAACTCCGTGCCCAAAGTAAATTCTATTTAAATACATCTCTAAAAGTTCATTTTTGCTATATCGCCTTTCTAAATTCATTGCAATCAAAACTTCTTTTGTTTTTCGTAACAAAGTCTTCTCATTCGTTAAGAAAACATTCTTAGCAAGCTGCTGTGTAATCGTGCTACCTCCTTCAACGCTTGCTCCTGCTAAAACATCACGATATAAGGCACGACCAATTGAACGAAAATCAATTCCTTGATGCTCTCTAAATCTTGTATCCTCAATGGAAATAAACGCATCTTGAACATGTTCAGGAATATCGCGAATGGACACAAGTTCCCTATTTTCAATAAAAAGCTGAGTAACCAATTCTCCATCTTGATCCACCAAAGAGGTTGTCGCCTTCATAACTAACTTTTGATCATCAATTGCATAATTCCCTACTAGTAAAATAATTAAATAAATGATAAGAGCTAATAGAACTGACCCTAAAACACTAGATAATCCTATAACTAATTTCCTTTTCATGTCACACCTCCCCTGTAGTCTTACTATACCCTTTCAGAAGCAGTTCATAACAGTTGCAACTTAAAACGATATTAGGCTACACTTATCTACGAATCAACGATAATAGTTGTTTCACAATAAACGATAGGAGGATTCTCTCAATGAAAACGGCTACTATCCTTAAAGATGCTAATGACACAGTTCAATTAGAAGGACTTCGTTTACAAGGGGAAACAGGGAATGATCTCTATGTAGAAGATTCAATAGATCATCCAACTGCAAAGCACTATGAGATTTTTGGTGAGACAGGTTCTTTTAAAAAAGAAGGATACGTTGTGATGAACAACATCGCTGTTGTAGAAAACGGAAGAGGGACTTTTGAAGAACGTTTTCGTAATCGAGCAGGTTTAGTAGAAACAGAGCCCGGATTTCAGGCAATTCGTATTTTACGACCACTAGACGATGATACATATGTAATCATGACGGTTTGGGACAATGAGGAATCCTTTAAAAGTTGGCAAACGTCCAAGTCTTATGAAAATGCTCATAAAAAACGTGGAACACAAGCCGCTTTGGCAACAAGCATATTTCCACGTCCTTCTTTTGTAACCACTTTTTATTCTAAGGGGTAATTAAGCCTGTACTAACTCCCAACTTTCACCTTATTCTTTGGTAGAAAAGAGTATTATTATATTTAGTCAGCACAATGTAATAAAATCCATCCAGCTTACACATACTTTCCATTAAAAAGGATGGAGATTGTTCTGGATATTACCAAAGAATTAATCATTCTTTTCTTTAGAGTGATCACTATTTTGCCGCTCATGCTCTTTGTGACTCTTTTAATGGGAAAACGCTCGATTGCCGAATTACCCGTATTTGACTTTTTGATCGTCATTACACTTGGCGCTGTGGTCGGTGCTGACCTTGCCGACCCTGCCATTAAGCATATTCATACAGCTGTTGCTGTTGTATTGATTGGTCTGTTTCAAATCTCAGTCGCAAAAGGGAAGATTATTAACCGAACATTCGGTAGGCTCATCACGTTTGAACCTACCATCGTGATTCATAATGGGGTTTTTCTTGTTAATAATTTAAGAAGAATTCGTTACTCGATTGATAACATTCTCCAAATGTTAAGGGAAAATGATGTCTTTGATGTCAGCGATGTAGAGCTAGGTATTGTCGAGGCAAATGGCCAATTAACAATCCATAAAACAGCTTCAAAGTCTACTGTCACCTTAGGAGACTTAGGGCTTGATAAATCCTCGACTGATCTATCTTTTCCTGTTGTCATTGATGGAAAGATTTATAAAGATGTATTAGAAACCTTGGATTTAGATGAAGAGTGGCTCCGTCAGAAATTAACGGGGGTTGGTGTTAGCGATATGACAACTGTGTTCTTTGCATCTTTAACGAAGCAAAAAGAGTTGCACGTTTCCTTAAAAGATAACCAACTACAACTACAGAAAAATTTACCCCCTATTTTTCATTGAATTTTGTGAGCAACTACATTCATATCACTTATATCATGCTTAAAACGATCCAAGAGAGCTATGCATCCGGAACAGCTCTCTTGGATCGTTTTCTATTTCGCTAAACCGAAGCGATGAGCATATACAGCCATTTGTGTCCGATCCTCTAACTCTAATTTTTGTAAAATGTGACTTACATGTGTTTTAACTGTCTTGATTCCAATAAATAGATATTCCGCTATTTCTTGATTGCTTTTGCCTTCACCTACTAGTTCAAGTACTTCTCGTTCTCTTGGAGTAAGATCATCATGTAAATGTTTGGGCTTACCATTCCTCATGCGGTCCATCATTTTGTTAGTTACTTTCGCTTCAACCACTGGTGTTCCAGCAGATGCACTGCGAATTGCATCTGCGATTTCAATAGCTGATGATGTCTTTAATAAATAGCTAAAAGCACCAGCTTCAATCACAGGATATACTTTCTCATCATCAATAAAGCTTGTAAGGACAATGATCCTAGAAGAGGGGCGCTCTTTCGTAATTGCAGCTGTTGCTTCTATT
This sequence comes from Halalkalibacter alkalisediminis, assembly GCF_028610705.1. Lineage (GTDB taxonomy): Bacteria > Bacillota > Bacilli > Bacillales > Bacillaceae_D > Halalkalibacter > Halalkalibacter alkalisediminis. Next base: position 105,859 of record NZ_JAQQWT010000007.1, on the reverse strand, counting down.
CCGTCCATTTTCTCCATAACCAAATCCATTAAAACCACATCCGGTGAAAGAGCCAAAGCCTTTTCAACGCCTTCAACCCCATTGCTCGCTTGCCCAACTACACTCATATCTGGCTGTGTTGATAAATAAGCTGATAACCCCATTCTGACCATTTCATGATCATCCACTAAAAGCACTCTAATCATCCTTTTCCCCCTTCCAAGCAATTGGAATATTCGCTTCGATTTGTGTTCCTTTATTTGGTACAGAAACGATTTGGAGAGTTCCTCCAATCTCGGTAACCCGCTCACGCATGGTATGTAAACCATAGGAGCTTTGTTGTGCCGTCTTCGGATCAAAACCAACTCCATTGTCTATGAGTTTAACTTTCACGTCTTGGCCCGTCTGCTTCAGTTGGAATTCGAGTTGATTAGCTTTGGCATGTCTTAATACATTTGAGATTGCTTCTTGAATCATTCTAAACAGTTGATCTTCAATGCCTTTTGGAATCGTAAGTTGTTCTTCAATCAATACATGTACGTCCATTTTATATTTTTGTTTTAATTCATTAAATAATTGATTTAACCCGTTCGCTAAGCTTTTTCCTTCTAAATGAGCAGGTCTTAAATGTAGTAATAACGCTCTCATTTCAGCTTGTGCTGTATTGGCCATATTCTCAACCATATTCACTTGCTCAATAGTGGAACCAGACATATGTTGAATGTTTTGTTTAATGGCGGCAGTCATCATTGAAATGGCAAATAATTGTTGACTAACCGCATCATGAAGGTCTCGTGCTAATCGCTGCCGTTCCTCTGTTACCGCTGCTTTCTTAACCGTTTCTTGCATTTGTGCACGCTCAGAGGAAAGTCGTTGAAGAGAAGCTACTTGATTTTCAATATTTTGAGCCATCCCGTTTAAGCGGTTGGCAAGCTCTCCAATTTCATCTTCCCCGTCTACCTCAACTCGGTGTGAGAATGTTCCTCTTTCGTAACGAAGTGCACCATGCACCAACTGATCAATCCTTTTTCTTATTGGCATTGCCTGAATATAGCCACTTATTAAACCGGTGATGAGAATGATCATAACGATCCACAACGCAATTGGAATTCCCAATAATTGCCGATCAAAAAGAAGCAATAGACCACGATTGTCTTCATATGTAATGAAGAACAGTATAAAAAAAGAGGTTAATCCCGTTACAATACAACTATGGCGGATAAACTGCCATTGCAACCGTGCTAACTGTCTTTTCATATTGCCCTCACCTTTACTTCCCCGATGACCGTTGACAATATAAGCTTGACGCGCCTTGGAGCTTCTTTATATTGACGAGTCGCCATACTTAATTGCTGATTAATCCCCTCATGTTTCTCATGAAATAATGAAACTTCTCCAATAATGGTAGAAGATTGGATGGTGACAGCTAAGTCCTCTGGTATATAAAAGTCTATTTGTCCAATGATGCATTGAACAATAATGACTATCTCCCCCTCTGGTATGATCGCTTTTGATAAATCAATACGAATGTCTCCGATCCCATTCCAAATGGTCAAGTCGTTTAGATCAAAGGACTCACCCGTATAATGAATATCACCTATAAAACTTCTTCGTATAATCGGTGTAAAAACGATACGCTCTCTATCTTCTTCTGCTTCTAGATGTCCTTTGGGTTTCATTGAGTCTGCTTTTTCATGCTGCTTTTTTTCGATTACTGTCTCTTCTGCTTGCTTTCTCAAGTCTCTTTTTAATTCTTTTGCCTTTTTCGTCTTAATTGGAGACCTGACCAAACGAATCCCATAGTAAAGGGCTAAAATAGCAATTAGCAAGGAGAGAAAATTCAGACCTAGTAATTGATCAAAGAAAATGCTCATACTCACTATAAAGAAAAGCATACTTAAAAAGGTATGCTTACGCTTATAAAAGAAAAGGCCTAACATGAAAAAAATGAGTGGGGCAACGAAGGTTCCTGATGAAAGGTTCATTGAATTAAATAAAAGGTTAAGCCCAATGATGACGATGATTATTCCAAAAATAGTTTGTTTCTTCATGCTCCCACCCCTTTCTATCTTTCCGTTACACGAATATCTCCTGACGTTGTGCTTACCGTTACTTCAGCCGCACTATCACCTATTTTACCAGTAAAACCAGGATCGACAAATATTTTTCCTGATACAGTTTTCATCGTTAGATTCGTATTCTCTTTATACAATTCTATATTGACATCACCTGAAACGGTCTTTACACTAGTTCTGTATTTTCCCTTTAAACCTACTCGAATATCTCCTGATACTGCGTTCACATCGAGTTCACCTGTCAGTTTCTCAATCAAACTATCACCAGAGACATTGTTTAATTTTACTGTCTCACCATCTATATGTTGTATATGAATATTTCCAGAAGTCGTATTAATGTCTGTCTTAGTAGCTGAAAGATCTCTCGTCAAAACATCTCCTGATACGGTTTTAACCCTCCAACTCGATAGATTCAAGTCATCATTTATATGGACATCCCCCGAAACCGTTTGAACCTTTAGAGCATTCTCATATCGAATAGGCAATTGAACATGCACTTTGTTTCGTCCCTGAAAATTAAAGGAAAACAACTTAAATCCCTCTTCTTTTATTTCAAGTTTTAATGTATCTCCTTGCTGCCGTGAATGAATATTCACCTGCTTATCGTCATTTGAAAGTTCCACGATGATCTCATCACCACTATACCTTTGAATGTCCCAATCTAGACTCGTACTTGTAAGATCAATGGTCTGAAAGGAATCAACATTTTCACTATATCGGTTTCCTTCATTTAGTGTCTTACCAGACGAAAACAAAGAAGAAATAGTCAGTGATAAAAAGCCACAGCCTATAACAATTAATCCTAACCCTATAAACTTTTTCATTTACCTACCTCCTGTCTCGCTCCCCTTTATACTATATAACTTTTCATCATTAGCCTAGAAAAAAGGGAATGCCTAACATGATAACCCTTCCCTTTCTTTCATGATTGTATTTTTGCTTTTAACAAATTAAGTTCATTCTCAATATCGACATCCTGTTTTTTCTGATCCCATTCATCCTCATGTTTGCTTGATGTTTTATATTGTTCGGATTCCTCAAATCTTTCCATCTGATTCCTCGCTTTTTTTTCTAGCCTTACATCTACATTTCTTTCTTTTATTTGTTCATACTTGATTTGACTATTCTCAAGCTCCTCCTTCTGCTCCTTTAAGTCTTCTCTCGTTTTATTTATTAGTTGTTCATATTGCGTCATTCGTTCCCAGACTCTCTTTTTGCTAACTAGGATTTTTCGAGCAAGTTCATCTTCACCTGCTTGAATGGTCATTCTTGCTTGCTCTTCCCTTCGAAGAAAAAGTTTCTTGGCTTCTGCTAATTGATGAACTAATTTCTTTTCATGTGTTTCTTGTTTCTTAATGGTTTCTTCTAACTGATCCATCTCTCCTTGGATGTCACGCATGCACTGCTTAGCCATTAACATCGGATCTTCCAATTTTTCTAACCCCTCATATACGTACGCTTTTATGATACTACTAATTCTTTTCATGACCATTTTTTGCTCCCCCTTCCCCGATTAGTTGGGCAAATTCCTCATCAATATTGTCATAAGTTGAACTTGATTTAACTGAGCGGGAAATCTCAGATTCTTCGACTGTCTCCTTTGTTTGGAGCATTTTGTATCCACCGTAGACAAGGAACGCTCCAATGACTAAACTAACAACACCACCGATACCTCCTAGAAAAATGACAGTTCCTAACGCCACCAGTAAAATGCTCATAATAGACCATTTTCCTTTATCTCTAGAAATGGAGTAGCCCCAATAAATGAAGCAACCACCAATCACAAGACCGAACAACCCACCTAAATTTATTCCAAGCATTCCAAGCAATATACTTGCTCCTATGAAAACGAGAAGAATACCTCCAATTACTTTTCCTGTTTGTTTCATAATACTTATCCTCCTTCTTTGAGCTACTTTCATTGTAAGATCATTGTTCTTTTATGAAGACGACCTCCAGAATGGTTTGCTCTCCGCCCTAAGACTGATCTTTTTCTCAACCTTTTGACCTTTCGGTGAACGTTTTTACTTTTAAGTACTAGTAAAGGGATAATTAGCTATAATGAAAAGAATGAGTTTAAATATTTGATTCATAACTTTCTAGTGGACTAGAATAGACTTTAGTAAGCTCTTGTTTTTAGATTTATTAAGGATGTGTTGATATGACTGAAGTTACGATATGGCTTGCCTTCCTAGCTGGTATTGTTTCCTTTTTATCACCTTGTATTTTCCCATTAGTCCCTGCTTACCTAGCACAGCTAACAGGAACCAATGTAGTTGATAATCAAATTAGTGCAGAGAGAAAACTTATATTATCTCGAAGCATCGGCTTTGTTATCGGCTTCACCTCTATTTTTCTTCTCCTAGGAGCTTCCTCGACTTTTATCGGTCAAGCCTTCTGGGGCAATAGACAATTGTTTGAACAAATTGGTGGGATTATCATTGCCGTTTTTGGTCTTCAGATGATGGGGATCATCTCGATTCGAATGCTTATTAGCGAGAAAAAACTTCATGTGAAACCTAAGAAAACAACTAGTTTCGCCAACTCCGTCCTACTTGGATTTTTATTTGGAACTGGTTGGTCACCATGTATCGGGCTTGTTCTAACATCGATTCTTTTATTAGCTGGGAGAGAAGAAACGATGTGGGCTGGGATGTTCATGCTATTTATTTATTCGATTGGTTTAGGTATTCCTTTTATCCTCGTAGCCCTTTTATGGTCTCGTTCCTTAGATAAGGTTAGACGACTAAATAAATGGCTTCCTGCTATTCAAAAAGTAAGTGGAGGCATTATGGTTGTTCTCGGAATTTTACTTTTCACTGGACAATTTGCCGTTATTTCAGCTTACCTAGCAAGGTTCGTACCGTTTTCCATTTAATGTAAAAAGAGGTGGATCGACCGATTTAATTATCAGTCGAATCCACCTCTTTTATTTCATTCCGAAAGCCACCTAATCCGATACCCATTCATAGCCGTCTCACCAAGCACATCTATAAAATGGTAATTAGCAACAGCTCCAACTACTGCTCCAACGCCCGGAATCAGTTGTAACATCTTAGGCAAGTCAATATAATCACGATAATCAAGTTGAAACGCCTTCCAGTCGAAGGTAGCTAAATACTCCTCTTTTTCAGGCAACCTCTCTTTTTCGAAATCCCACTTTTCTAACTTCTCAACTAACAGCGAGCGCTTCTCTTCTCTTGCAAATGCCAATTGAAAAAGATAAAGCACAAATAAACGTTCTCGATAATCTCTCACATCATACCCATAGGCCGCTGCCGTATCAAATAAAAATTTCATCTTAATACTTAAAAGTAACGGAAAATCAACCATTCCGAGCAAGATTCCTCCTGCTCCTGTTCCAGCTCCTTCAAGAGCCGCTGTTCGCTTATAAGATTTCATGATACTAAATACTTTCTCTTCGCGTTCTTTTAAGCTTAAGGCTTCTTCTGGTTGTTTCTTAGTCGTATATTCAGAGCCAACTAATGTAGCATGAACCATATTCTTAATACTAGCTGTAACTACACTATGAACTTTCTCGGGTATTAATTTGTTCATCTTCATTTGTAAGCCTTTTGTATAACGTCCTACCATTGAAGGTCTTTTTTCTAACTTTCGCTTCCACCTCGAAAGCTCCTCAGCAACCTGTGTTTCATACATCGAGACCACTCCTTTACAGAAAAATTATCTCTTCTGAAAAACTATAAGCATATAGCAAGGCCACTTACTTTTGCTGTCTTTAATCATGTATAGGCTACTTAAAGCACTTTTGAGTACTTATATTTTTCTTTCACGCCTGTTTTACGTACCTAAACCTCTCTTTAAATACTTGTTGCCATATTTAAGCATATCGTACTCTCTATTTCCACCTGTAATGAAAACAGAAGGTTCTGCATCGGTCAGTTTCTGTTTTAAGTCATGACTACTTTCTTCTTTTATGAATGAACTTCTGACTGCCAATAAAGCTATAGGCCCCACCTATTAATAAGGCGGCAATTGTAATTTTCCATGTTGACGTAACAATAAGAACTCCAAGTTGAATACCTGTCATAATGAGAAGCAACCGAAACGATAGTTGAGTTAAGGCATCTTTTTTCTCGTTAAGTTCAACTGGGTAAAGGTCGACCCACATATTTGTATCATAGTGATACCAAAGAGTGGATAGTTGGGTCGTCACCATATGCATAAATAATAGAAAGACAAGTAGCTGTAGCCAACCACTTGGTAAAGCAATCAAAACAACGCTAGATATCAGGATAAGTCTAATATAGATACCACCATAATCATTTGAACGTAAAAAAGATCTAACAAACAAGAAGTGGTAAACTGATTTGTTAGAATCGGTGATCCCCTTCAATAACCAGCTTAAATAGTTTCTAGGTCGAACTTTATTCTTAAGTTGAGGGACATCCGTAAAAGAATTAGCAATACGGTAAAAGAAGAGCAGCATACTTTGCTCAACTTCAACCAGATGGTCCCACTTAATTGATAGCTGTTGCGCTAGCTTTTTATAATACAATTGATAAAGACCTAACATGATCACAAATATTGCCGCAATAAAAAGGACATTAGCTCCTGAAAAAAGGAAGAACGTAAAAATGATATTAACAATCCCTCTTAAAAGGAAATGAGTATTTCTCTCATAATCACTTTGAAACCGTTGTTCTTCCCAACTAGCAAAGATATTCCAGCCTTTTGCCATAATTAATATCCATAAAACAAGAAGTAAACTGCCCGCATCACTGGCTAAGTACTTTCCAAATAAAGGTGAAAGAACAACTAGGACTAATAATATTACGGCACTTTGCAAAGCAAGTGAGTACCATTTTGATGCCTGAAAATAAGAACCTAACTTAGATTCATAAGGTAACAGAAACACAACATCAGCTTGTTTTACAAATGTACGAACACCGCTTCTCGTTAACAAATGGGCAAACACAGCGACAAAAATCCATACAGCAGGAAATGAATCGGGTAACCAATCTAACAACACACTATAATAATAACTACCTATGATAATCAACACATATAATGTAAATAAGAATCCGCTATTTCCTATTAAGCGCAAATAACGAATGGCCATATTCCAATACGCGCTAACCCTCTCTCGCCATAACGTCATTCCATCCTTCATCGTAAATCTTCCTTTGTCATCTCAATATATATATCGTCTAATGTCGCATTCGGAAGCTTTAATTGATCACGCATCTCCTTAAGTGTTCCTTCTAACACCACTTTTCCTTGATGTAAAATGACAAAGCGATCACAATAGCGTTCAGCTGTTGCCAAAATATGTGTAGACATGAGAACAGCTGCCCCTTTATTTTTCATATCACTAAGAAAGTTTAAGAACGATTGAATGCCAAGAGGATCTAATCCGACGATTGGTTCATCTACGATATAGACAGGTGGCTCAATCAAGAAAGCACTCATAATCATAACTTTTTGGCGCATCCCTTTGGAAAAATGACTTGGGTACCATTTTTTCATCTTCTGCATTCTAAATTCAACTAAAAGTCGTTCTGCCCGTTCTTGAAAAAGATTTCGGTCAAGCCCATAAGCAAGCGCAGTTAACTCTAAATGTTCCCATAAAGTTAACTCATCATAAAGTATGGGTGTTTCAGGTATGTATGCATACGAGCGTCTATAGTCATTTACATGATCTTGAAACGTTCTTCCCCCTATTGTAACCTGGCCCTTTTCTGCTTGGAGCAAACCTAAGATATGTTTAATTGTTGTACTTTTCCCCGCTCCATTCAAACCAATTAAACCAACGATCTCTGCTTTTTTGACCGAAAAACTAACGTTATGTAATACAGGTTTCTTAGGATGATATCCACCCGTAAGGTCTTTTATTTCTAAGACATCTGTCATTTTCACAACAACTCCTTCATCTTCTTCTATCTTACCAAAAGTAGGGAAAGATTCTCTACTCAAATGACAAAGGCTTGCTTCGTTCGACATGTTTTCTTTTAGAAACGTTCTCTCTTTCACTTTTTGAAAGAAACCTCCTACGACTGTAGGAGGTTTCTTTTTACATTAAAGGCTTGGTGTAGCAGTTGGGGCTGCATAGCCTTCCTTATAACGTTCGTCAATAAAATTTCTAATTTCTTCAAATCCGGCTCCTTGATCATGTAACTCCATTGAAAAAAGAGCAATCTCTAGACAGACTCCGCACTTCGCCCCATGGTCATCCCAGACAACTGAACCGTCTTCTTTATGCTCACTTATAAAGCAATCATACGTATGTCGATGCCCGACAGATCCCCCACAACCACAGTAACATGGAATTTGTTCTAATAAATCTTGATAGTGGGGAACTTCTTTATATATATCTACAATTGATTCATGGTAATGGTCTAAAAACTTTGGATGTTCATTTGTAGAGGCTGTTATTTCATGAAGATCCCCGATAGAAATTTCATGTCCAGTATGCACCTCATCAGAAGCTTGATTCACTGATTGGCAACCTACCAATATGAAAACGAACAAACTAAGCAAAGTAATTATCATTCCTAATTCTCGCATTATATTCACCTCGGATTTGAAGTCAAGATGAAATCATTATAGCATAACTCCCCTCTTCGAAATGAAAACATCTTGTGAAGAAATAGAACCTCTTTCCTGTATTGGTTTCTCTGCAACTTGAATGAGGACAAGCACTCATGTATAGTTGTTTTATACTAAATAATGGGAAAGGTGATCCTAATGACGCTTGATCAAAATTGCGTGTTCTGCAAAATTGTAAACGGTGAAATTCCAGCTTCAAAAATCTATGAAGATGAGCACGTGCTTGCTTTCTTAGATATAAGTCAAGTAACTAAAGGTCATACACTTGTAATACCCAAAAATCACCATACTGATCTATTTGATTTACCTCAGGAAACTTCAAAGCATATTTACTCGGTGGTGCCTAAACTTGCTTCAGCAATCAAACAAACCTATAATGCTGAAGGTTTAAACATGGTTAATAATAACGGAGAAGTCGCTGGACAAACGGTCTTCCATTACCATGTTCATTTAATTCCTCGATATGGCAAAGGGGATGGCTTTGGAGCTGTTTGGAAAGATCATAGCGCAGAATATAAAGGTGAGGACCTCAAACAAATGGCTACAAAAATCACCGCTTTTATAAAAAAGTAGCTAGCCATACTGACTGTAGAAATAGTCGATACATTCATTGCTCAACAATGGCAAGCTCTTTTTAAGAGGTTGAATTAAGGGTCACTCATACCTTTTAAATTCATCCTCTTTCTTTATAAAATGAAAAATTTCAGAAAACATAAAAAAACAATCCAAACAGATCGGAATTATGGTACGATAATGAGAATCTTAGTGATTAACGTGGTGAAGAGATAAAGGAGTGGAGAGAGATGAAAAACGTTTATAATTTTAACGCTGGGCCTTCAGCCTTACCTAAGGCTGTATTAGAAAGAGCACAGTCACAATTGTTGGATTTTAAAGGCACTGGGATGTCTGTAATGGAACTCAGTCACAGAAGCAAGGAATACGAGGAAGTTCATCAAAATGCAATCAACCTTTTAAAGGAATTGTACGACATTCCTGAAAACTATCAGGTTCTTTTTCTTCAGGGAGGAGCTAGTTTACAGTTTTCAATGTTCCCTATGCAATACCTTAAAGAAGGCTTGGTTGGGAACTATATCTTAACAGGATCTTGGTCAGAAAAAGCTTTAAAAGAAGCTAAAATGATTGGTGAGACTAAAATAGCTGCATCATCAAAAGACAATCATTATAAGTCTATCCCACAATTCTCTGACTTTCAATTTAATGAAAATGATGCCTATGTGCATTTAACTTCTAATAACACGATTTATGGGACACAATGGGCCGAGTATCCTCAGATCACACATGCTCCACTTGTGGCAGACATGTCTAGTGATATTCTCTCTCGTCCAATTGATGTTCAAAAGTTTGGCCTCATTTATGCTGGCGCTCAAAAAAACCTAGGTCCATCTGGTGTCACTGTAGCTATCGTCCGTGATGACCTACTTAGTGAGAATGTTGACCATGTACCAACAATGCTTCGTTACCAAACGCATGCAGAGACAAATTCTCTCTATCATACGCCTCCTACTTTTTCTATTTATATGCTTAACGAAGTCCTTACTTGGGTAAAGGAACAGGGTGGCGTCGAAGCAATTGAAAAACGAAACATGGAAAAGGCAAAATTAATTTATGATGCTATTGATGAAAGCAACGGTTTTTATCAAGGTCATGCGGAAAAAGAAGCACGATCTCTAATGAATATTACTTTTAACTTACCAAGTGAAGAACAAAACAAGCAATTTCTTGCAAAAGCAAAAGAGCTAGGGTTTGTCGGTTTAAACGGACATCGTTCTGTTGGTGGTTGCCGTGCCTCTACTTACAATGCAGTACCTTTAGAAGCTTGTCTCGCTTTGCGTGATTATATGAATTCTTTTCGAACAGAATAGTTATGTAAGTGGTTAGGATTCATTCCTAACCACTTTATGAAGAAAAAATAAGGAACAGCACAGAAGTTCCGCTAATTAACAAAAGTGTTAATAATACAAAAAAGGAATTTCTAAACTGTCCTCTCTCTTCTTCATTTCGCATATTTCCAACTAATCGAGAAGAAACATAAATGAAACCGTACGTGGATAATAAACAAATAGAGATTAATAACAGGATTAGTGCCTCCATTTAGCCCCCTCCTTATCCTTTATCTATATGCAAAAAGGATATTGAAAAGAACAATTACTTAAAAGGCGGTTGATTAGAATGAAAACAAAATCATTACTTATGGGAATTGTTGCAGGATCTGCTATCATAGGTGGTTTAACTCTGTTAACAACACCTAAAGCAGGGAAAGAAATGAGGGTTACTTGTAGAGAAAACATTCAAAAAGTTCGTAACGGTTTAGATCAATTGACTTACGATAGCAAAAAAGCTTCCTTACAGCTTAAACAGACAATTCAAGTAGGAAAAGAAACATTTTCTACTGTAGGAGAAGAAATCAAAGGTTCAATTGATGATTGGAAGACCGATGTCGAGCCTTCCCTCGTACAATTAAAAGAAGATATCGAAGCTTTGCAACAATCGGTTAACCAAACAAAGAAGATTACTTAAAGTATCAAGTATCCTTTAAAAGTTAAATCAGATTAAATTTTCAAAAAGTTTATAATACACTAATATTTCTCTTCCCTTTTTGTTTAATTGTTGTCATAATGTAGAGAAGAAAAAATATTCAGAAATAATATTAAAACTTAGACAGAGAAACTAGAAATACAAAAAATAGGGGGGAGAACGATGGATCAACAAATACCTAGCTCATTAAAACAATCAGTTATGTTTAGTCACAAGGTAGCGCAATTAAGTAAAGCACTTTGGAAATCTGTGGAGAAAGATTGGCAAACATGGATAAAGCCATTCGATTTAAACATTAATGAGCATCATATCCTGTGGATTGCTTATCACTTAGATGGTGCATCAATCTCAGATATTGCCAAATTTGGAGTTATGCATGTTTCGACCGCATTCAATTTTTCAAAAAAATTAGAAGAAAGAGGTCTACTTCATTTTTCTAAAAAAGAAAATGACAAGCGTAATACCTATGTTTGTCTTACAAGTGAAGGAAATGACTTATTCTTAAAAACTCTTGAGGCTTATCAACCAAATACATATGGTGTATTTGAAGGAGCCCTTCCAATAAGAGACCTCTACGGCAAATTCCCAGAATTATCGGAAATTACTAGTATACTAAGACATATATATGGACCAGACTTTATAGACATCTTTGAACAATCGCTCTCAAAGTTTAATGACGATTTCGAAGAAGAAGATGGCCGACTTACTAAATTAGATCATGGAGAAAAGAAAAGTTACTCTAATGAAGGAGCATAGTTCTTCTTTTAAAAAAAACAACTAGTAGTTCCTTTAAGCGTGTTGGGATGCCACTTCCCAATGCGCTTTTTTATCGTTGCAACATACATCTAATTGCGTATCCATTCCTCTTTTATTCATTCTTTTAACATAGTAATTATGTCATCTTCTTATCTCTATAACGTTAACAATTTTTTCTCTAATTGTCAGGAATTCTATTCATTATTGTCGAAATCATTTTATTTTTGTCGATACTATTGATTTTTCCTTCAAATGAGAGTAAATTTATCACTTAGATTGAGGAGGTGCAGCATTTCTATGAACTGCTGGAAAACTATACGTGTAAACCGTGAGTACGGTACGTTGCGCCTAATGATGTACTCTGGATGCACGATGCTTTTTTCATTTTTATTTTATTATTTAGTAGTAAGTATTTTAATTCCGACCCCTGAACTAACTAATATTGGTCTATTGTTTTTTATTTTTAGTATTTTAATCTTAGTTTTTATCCATAAAGGACTCCATTTAATCCCTATTTGGTTGTGTGGAAAAAGAGCTACTTTCAAAGTTCAATGGGCTTATCTAATCCCGATTTTAACAATAAAAACATCGAAACCATTATCTCGTAATCTTTATTTAACTGCCTTATTAACACCTGTATTTGTCATAACGACGATCGGAGCCTTTGCTTCAGCTATGTTTCCGATGTATATAGCAATTATTTCCATTCTAAGCTCAATCCATTTTGGTCTTGCTTTTTATGATATTGTTTATGCATCCTATCTGATTAAAGCTCCTAAACGAAGTTATGTAGAGAACCATGAAGAGGGATTTCATATTCTCATTAAACAAGCTGTGTAACAAATAAAAAAGGATGGATAAAGCATCTATAAATATGCTTTTACCATCCCTTTTTGTTTACTCTACAATCATCTCTAATTCAATTATGTCTTGCTCAAGGTCAAAACGAGTAAAACGAAAATGCATGGTGTCCTTTTCATTTACTCTAATTTCAGTGACTTTTATTTCGACCAGTCGATCGACAGGGTACGTCACGACCCAATCCGCGAAATCAATCCAACCACTTATTAGTTGGAGAACTTGTTCTACTGGTAAGCTCAATAAGCCTAGCGAAAAAGTTTCTACTTTTAATAATAAATCACCATTAGCTACAACTTCCGGTAAAAAATTTACCGTAACAGGAATTTCCTGACCTAATACTCTAAAGGCGGATCGGAATTGGACTTTATCTTCTTGAAGTTCAACCATATACGAAATCTCTGAAGGAGTTTGTTCAATTCTTGATGCAATCAGTGAATTCAGACGTCCTTTATTCGTTTGAATGGTAAAAGTAGCTTCATCCATTGATGGTGATTGCTGAATAAAATGATCCTCCGACACTTCTGGAAAGTGTTTGTAAAAAAGCAGTACGACTGTAATCACTAAAAGAAGTACCAAACCACTTAGAGTAAAAAAAGCAATTTTCCATTTATTGGCGTTTTTTCTCATTCGTTCACACCTTTCTTGACTTCCTTTATTGTATGGTTCAAAATTGTTTTTTTCAATAATGACGTGACTCTCCTCTTACAACGTGTGGCTAAGATCATCTCCTCCTGCATTTCGTATTATCTTGAGTTTGATTTGTGAAAACAAATTTAATTAAGCATTTATCTATCTTTTTTTCAGGATTTTTGATAAAGTTTATATATCATTGCTCGTCAGGAGGCAACTGCATGCTCTTCTTTACTGTACTTTTTGCATTATTTATTTTGTTCGTTATTAATTCTATGACAGATGCTTTATGCTTAAAGCGGGAAATCCCTTCAGAAAAGCAACCTAAATTATTTCGAACTATTAATATTCTCATGACTATTTTATTAACCTCAACATATGTAAAAATCTTATTCACATAAAAAGAGTGAGTGACTTAATGTCCTCACTCTTTTTTTATATTAGTACATCCAAGATGCACCGATGATTACTAATAGGATAAACAACACTACTAACAGCGCAAATCCTCCGTGATACGTGTGAGTCATGTTAATCCCTCCTTATTTTTGGATCGTCTTGTTATACTTATAGCCAAGCTGCCCCTACAATAACTAGTAGGATAAATAGCACTACAATTAACGCAAATCCTCCGTGGTGTACATGTGACATAGTGACACCTCCTCATTGCTTTGTTAAAATATCCTATGCAAGCTCGAGTAATTTGTACTGGGCACTTACCTAACTTTTCAACTAATTACGACTAAAGATATTGAAATTCTTTCTCTCTAAAACGAAAATATGGTATAGTTATGTCTGTGAATGATACAGGCTCAGGCTTGAGCATGATACCCGAGGAGTGGAATAAATGAAAAAACAAATGATTGCTGTTGTAGGCCTTGCATGTATGACAGCTTTAGTAGCTTGCAACAACGACGAGGGAAAAACGAATGGAACACCAGTAGCTGTTGTTGCTGGACAAGAAATAACAGAATCAGAATTTGTTGATACCCTCAAGGAGAGATATGGCGCTCAAACGCTTGAAATAATGATTCAAGAAATGATTTTAGACAATGCCATTGAAACTGTTGGTGTAACAGATGAAGAAGTTGAAGAGGAATTGAATACTCTTCGTACTGAACTTCGTGCAGAAGACAATGATGCACTATTAAATACGTTGGAAACACAATTTAACCTTTCGTTTGAAACGGTTGATGATTTTATTGATGAATACCTACGTCCACATCTTGTTGTTCAAAAATTAGCCACTGAAGGTGTAGAAGTAACAGAAGAAGAGAAACTTGCTTTTTATGAAGAAAATGAAGAGCAATTTCCTGAGAGAATTAGAGCGAGTCATATTTTAGTTGAAGATGAAGGAACAGCTAATGAAGTGTTAGAAAAGCTAGAAGCCGGAGAAGACTTCGCAGAACTAGCCATCGAATATTCTACTGACCCTGGTTCAGGTGCACGAGGTGGAGATCTTGATTTCTTCGGTCGTGGTCAAATGGTTCCTCCATTTGAAGAAGCTGCGTTTGCATTAGAGATTGATGAAATAAGTGAACCTGTTGAATCAGATTACGGCTTTCATATTATTAAATTAACAGATCGCCAAGACTCTTATCAGGACTATGCAGATCAAATTGAACAAACATTAATCGCACAACGTTCTAAGTCAAGAGAAGCTGTTATGGCAGAGCTTCTAGAAGAGACAAATGTAGAAATTAAAGACAGTCGTTATGCTGATTTGTTTAAAACAGAAGAATAAGTAAATTTTTTGGGGGTGTCTCAACTGGTCTATTTTTGACCTTTTGAGACATCCCCTCAGCAATATAGAGGCCACTTATAAAGGTAATGTTTTTCACCTTTTTTCAATGGCCTTTAAGCGATGCGCGGAACGTGTGGTGCCATTGCTGTTTCTGCTCCGGCTTATAAGACAGTCCTCTTTTCCGCTTGTGCCTAGAACCAAATCTAGGCCTCTGCATATGTTGTCATTAAGGGATGACCTAATTCAGAAGGAAGGATGATGGATGATGTCAGGAGCCGTTTCACCAACTCATGGTTTTAGCTTTCCTCTACTTGTCGTACTGTTTATCTTGCTTATTATCATTGGAACAGCATACGTGTGTTAAAAGAGTAACAGAGGCCATTGAAAAAGGTATGTTTTTCACCTTTTTCAATGGCCTCTGATTAACATAACGGGTTTTTAAATTATTGAATGAGAAGAATTCACTCTAGGAACGATTCTGTTGCCCATGTTAGTTCATTCCACGACGCTCTTTTTCTTCTTCCATTCGAGCTATATATACATTACCTTCATTTTCAATCCATTCTTGTTCTGTTCGTTTATCTTCAAGTGTATACTTGACTGATAAATATCCACTATAGACAATGCCGGCAAGGACAAAGTAAACCCACCATGGGCTAGACAGTAAGACATTTCCGACTGTTGTTTGTGTGAGAATAAATCCAACGGCAAGGGTTGCTAGTAGGAACAGTGCTAATCGTTTACTTGATGGTTTGTTTTTCATGTTTTCCCCTCCATGCTTATATCTTTACTTTAAGATATGTACAAGCATGACAAAGTAGAACTAATAATCTAAAGGTGGCTCATGAAAACTTGGTTTGTAAAAGCTGCGATTGTCCATTGCAAAAACGCGTTCAGAGAATTCTCCTGGTTGAACCCGTTCTAACGCCCTGTCCATCATGTTCATTTTTGCATCAATGTTATCAATCATATGCAAAACTTCTGCTTCACGGATGACAGGTACTTTTGGACTTCCCCATTCCCCTTTTCCATGATGGCTCAAGATTAAATGCTGAAGCATCAGAACTTCCTCGCCATCAATCGTTAATTCCTTAGCTGCTTCTGCTATTTCTGTAACCATAATAGAGATATGTCCAAGCAATTTACCTTCTAGTGTATATGCCGTATCAATAGGTCCTGAAAGTTCTCTAACTTTACCAAGGTCATGCAAAATAACACCAGCATACAGTAGATCTGTGTCTAATGTCGGATATAGTTCAGATAAACTTTTGGCTACTCTAAGCATGCATACAACATGATAAGCAAGCCCTGACACAAACTCATGATGATTCTTCGTCGCAGCTGGAGACTCTAAGAATGATGGCTGATGTTTTTTTAATAAATGACGAGTAATCCTCTGGATGTTAGCATTTCTCATGTCAAATATATATTGATTAATCTCTTCTAACATATCTGCTGGTGAAACCGGTGCAGATCGAACAAAATCAGCTACGTTCACTTGATCCATAGCTGATGTAGGACGGATGCTACTAATCTTCATCTGCATTCGACCACGATAATCCGCTACTTCCCCATGAAGGAACACAATGGCTTGACTAACAAATGTCACTTCATCATCAGGTGAACACCCCCACAATTTTGCTTCAATGTCACCAGTTTGATCACTTAGTATTAAGGTTAAAAAAGGCTTACCGTTACTAGCAGTGCCTTTTGTTGCTGATTTAATTAAGTAATAGGACTCAACTCGATCTCCTACTTGTTGAAACCGGATCCCCTTGCTCATTTGCTGTCACCTCATCTTAATAATTTCATAATCTTATATTTTAGTATAGCAT
Organism: Halalkalibacter alkalisediminis; assembly: GCF_028610705.1. GTDB lineage: Bacteria > Bacillota > Bacilli > Bacillales > Bacillaceae_D > Halalkalibacter > Halalkalibacter alkalisediminis. The sequence continues at coordinate 88,856 of NZ_JAQQWT010000007.1, read as the reverse complement.
AATTTAAACGTTCGCAATGGGAATTAGACTGGTATCAAAAAATGGACCCAGACTAGATAAGTCTGGGTTTGATTGGCTTACAAAATATAGTATTCAAGTATTAGACTAACTTGGTAAAAGTTGTTTTAGAGGCTATTTTTTCTTTTTAGTCTTGTTGATAACATGGTTTCCTTTAGGGAAAGTGATGGTAAACTTCACACCAACCTCACTGTTTTCAACTTTAGGACTTCCACCATGTAGTTCTGTGATTCGTTTAACAATTGCAAGACCAAGACCAAACTTCCCCTTATTTCCTTTGTAAAATGGGTTAAATAGTTGAGGTAAGTCTTTAGTTGGAATGGGATCTCCGTTATTTTCAACGGTAATAATAATCGCATCGTCTGTTGTTATTGCTTTTATCCAAATGCGATCCCTTGCATAGCGTAATGCATTCTCAACTAAATTTTCTAGCAGAACTTCAAGTTGTTCCAAATCACATAATAACTCGGTTTTAGCGCCATCCACTAGAATTTTGACATCTTCACGTTGCACCCGGAATCTTTCTTCTATCTTAAAGGCGATTTGCCCAAAGAGAATCTTTTCGTGCTTTGGACTTTCCTCTTTCAAAGAGTCTAACTTCGTATAGTAAAGCATATCAATGACACGTCGCTCCATACGATTAGCCTCTTCAATGATTACATCCATCGTTCTTTCCATGTTTTCTTTAGGTAATATGCCATCTTTAACAGATTGAGCATAACTTTTTATGACCATGATTGGTGTCTTGAGTTCATGGGAAGCATGCTGAATAAACGTTTTTTGTGACCTGTCGTATAGGTTGAGATTCTGACGCATTCTCTCAAACTGATCTGAAAGTCTTTGGAAATCTTCGTCCCCTTTCCATTTAAGAGGTTCCTTCCAATCACGATTGGCAATTTGCTCTAAATGATTTCCAAGCACAATAAGTGGTTGTCTTAAATAGTGCTTTAACCACATTGCTGGTAATAAACTTAACGCACTAGTCAGCAGCAAAATATAGGCTAGTCTTTCCCACAAGCGGTTCACCATCTGATCACGATACGTGTCCCACATATAAGAAATATGAAAAGCAGGGTGTTCATCAATTTGAGCTTTTGCAATTACATAAAAAACGGTTGCCCCTCCATATTGTATCTCATAACGCCCTCGACTGGCTTCTTGCTTATACGCATTTTGTGCCATTTCCTGCAATACGTCTTTAGGAGGTGGGTTTCCTTCAGGAGGGAGTCTTGGAGACTCATAAATGAAAAAATGGCCCACCGAACCAGCTTCTCGGTCTGTAAAATCACTTTCACTTCTAGGGTTAATTAAATCCCATAGAGGATAAGCTAGCCTGAATTGCTCGTGTTCAATAATACGATACGTTTCTTCTGTTAAGGCCCCTCTAATCGAAATAGGGTAAATAATGATGATTGAAAGTCCTACCAAAACAATAATTGAAATAAACGCAAGCCATATTCGTTGCGTTAAATTCACTTTAATCATGAAGAAAGAATCCTATAGCCGTATCCATATAACGTTTCTAAATGAATTCGCGGCATCTTCTTTCGAACTCTTCGTACAACGTCATCGACAGCACGCTCTGATCCAAAGTAATTTTCTCCCCAAACATGTTCAATTATTTTTTCACGTGAGAATGCCTTTCCAATGTCCCCTGTTAAAATTAAAATAAGGTCCATTTCCTTCGTTGTTAAATCTACTAAAGGATCATTTTGTGCTTCTTCGTCCACGACTGTTCTTCCAACCGGATCTATAATATATTGATTTAATTCAACTTTCTTTTGTTCTTGTGTCGTTGTCCCGTAGACACGGTTCAACAGCTTTTTAGCTCGTATAATTAACTCTTGTGGTAAAAATGGTTTCGCTAAATAGTCATCGCTTCCCATCTCAAGTCCTAGAACTCGATCTAAATCTTGGTCTCTAGCAGATATAAATATAACAGGCGTGTCCGCTTCTTCTTTTATCGCCTTTAGAAGTTGATAGCCATCTGTTCCTGGTAACATAATATCGAGAATCCAAAGATGAGGCTGCTCTCCTATGACATCACGAGCAGCATCTCCATCATTGAAGACAAGTACATTCCAACCCTCTTTTTGCAAGTAAGCTTTTAATACTTCTGATAAATTTTCTTCATCTTCTACGAGATAGACGAGATATTCACTCATACCTCATTCCTCCTTCTATAGAACCTACTTTTTAGAATTCTTAATAGACATTGTATCCTATTTTAAGCTGTGACACGAGTTCTAAGCACTATCTACCACAATAATTATGTACATTTACATTCTTTCTCATAATCCACTTAATAAAACATTATTCGATATTTCCCGGGTAAAACTGCCAAAATTATTACATACATTCATCATTCGTGAAATTTCATTTCCTCAAAAAATGACTCCGTATTAGAGTCATTTTCGGTCAATCTTATCGAATTATAAAGCAGCTAGAGCTGTTAAAGCCGCTAGAGGTAAAATCAAGCGGTTCCAACCTCCTTGGTCTAGCAAATGGTGCATACGGATAAGGATAAAACGGAAATGATTTATAATAGCCTGGGTAATATGGAAATGCTGGCGGATAAAATGAATATCGCTGGTCATCTTCTGCTTGTCTTGCTAAAGGCTGCTGTGGTTGGTGATAAGAGGCTTGCTCGGGTGAATATTCATACATCAACTGCGCATTTATTCCTTGCATAAGTTGTGCTAAATCCATATATTGTCCAGTTTCATCAATTGGTACCATCAAATAAACATGTTCATCATCAACATATTTAACAATCCTACTATAATTATGTTGGCCGTGTACTTGTATCTGTACTGGCTTATTTAAATGCTCCTACACTGTGACATCATATTTTGAGATTGACTCGTTACAACCATCCTCCTTTTGATACATTAGCCTATTCAACATAGCGCGTATAGGTGATTGCTGTTCTGTATATCATTCTTTTTATCGACCTTTCCTACCAAAAGCAAGAGACATAGGACTTCATTCAACTCTTTGACTATCTCGATCTGTAAAACTAGATCCTAAAGGCTTCAATTGAACCCTTTAGCTATCCTTTCAATCCCCCAAAAAAGAGGGCTTTATGCCCTCTTCATCGACTTTCTAACAAAAAATTCAACTTTCTTTACAATTTATTACGTTTTACTTACTTGTACCGTTTGTTGTTCAAACTTCGTAACTAGAAAATACGTTTGAATGATCATAAATACATTTCCCACGACCCAGTACAGGGAAAGAGCCGCTGGTAAGGTTACACCAGCTACAATGATCATTATGGGCATAATATAAATAATCATTTTCATTTGATCATTTAATTGAGCAGAAGTCATCTTTACTTGAATAAAAGTTGTCATGCCTGCAACAAGTGGCAATAAATAAAACGGGTCTGGATTCCCAAGGTCAAACCATAAAAAGTTGTGTAAGGCAATTTGCTCCGTTCTCATAATAGCAAAATAAAAGGCCATTAAAACAGGGAGTTGCACAAACATTGGCAAGCATCCGGCCATAGGGTTTACCCCATTACTCTTATAGAGAGCGAAAAGTTCTTGTTGCATTTCTTGCTGTTTCTTTGGATCTTTTTTTGATGCTTCTTTATATTTCTTTTGAAGTTGCTCCATCTCTGGACGAAGTGCTTGCATAGCACGTGTACTTTTTTGCTGCTTTAATGTTAAAGGTAACAAACATAAACGAACAAAAACAGTTACTAAAACAATCGATAATCCGTAACTTCCATTAAATAGTTCGGCGACATAAATAAGAAGCCAAGACATTGGAAACACAAAAAAGTGATTCCAAAAACCTTGTGTTTCAGCCGTTATAGGTACTTTTTCAACTGCACCACAAGCTGTAAGAAATAGGGTTAAACTTACTATCATAAATAAAAACATATATTTTTTCAAAAGATTTCCTCCTCGTGTTTTTAATATCCTTAGATAAAAACACGTAGAGGCTTCTCTTCATCATCTTGGCTATGATGATCACTATTTGAAGGGATTTTTGGTTTATATTGCTTTCTACTTAGGTGGATGAGCATTGGGCTTACTGGTTCTTTGACCTCAGCATATACAAATTGATTTTTCCAGTCTGTACGAAGCTCCCATTCTATTAATAGAATATTCGCTTTTGTCATTGCCGCTACTAATAAAACTGTCATAACAACACTTATCCACAAAGTAGTCATATCGGTTATAATCTCAACCATTGTCATCCACCTCCTTCTTCGTAATTATATGTTGATAATATCACAAAAACATACGCTTACCAAGCGTACAGAAAAAGGAATTTATTTCAACCTCTTTACTAGCCTTTACTATTTAACTCAAAAAATTCTCCTCTTGTCAATGTAAGCGCTTTACAGTAAACTATAATTCATATAAACGTTTTATGTCTTCTACTTTACAAAGATCAACGGGGTGAAATCATATGTACGAATATTTTTTAACAGTCTTTAATCCTTCCGGAGAAATAGCGTTTGAAGAACGTTTTGAAGCTGAGTCTGATGAGGCTGCGAAGAAAAAGGGAGAAGCATTACTCTCTGAAAAAAACTATTTAGAACATACTCACCGATTGACTCGATCTGGTAAATTACTATTATTTCACCGTTAAAAGAAAAAGAGGATGTTACAAAGGTACTTTGTAACATCCTCTTTTATTTACGGAGTCTAATATTAATAAAATCTAAGCAAATCCCCATAAAGAAGTTTATCCGACAATTTTAATTCTAGTGCTCCTCTTTCTCTAAAAGGGTCACAATTCAATTGATCTAACTCTTTGCCATCTATTTTTCGGTAACAGCTTCCCTTCGTGTACACAACATGATCCGTTATGACACTTCCGTCTCTTAGAACCGCATACGAAGATCGTTCAGGCGCAAATAAATCTGTACCAAATTGTACATCGAATGTCGTATCTAAACCAAGTAAATGCATAATAGTTGGCTTGATATCAATTTGACCCGACACAGTGTGTTTGATTTCATTGTTTGTATGTCCAGGAATATGAACATACATCGGCACTCTTTGTAATTGAACTTGGTCAAGATCTGTAATCTCTTCTTTGTTCAAAAATAAACTCATGGCTTTGTTATGATAGTCCGAAATACCATAATGATCGCCATACAAAATGAAGATAGATTCTTCATAAATCCCCTCTTCTTTTAACCGGTCAAAAAATTGCTCTAGAGCATGATCCATATAACGAACGGTTGGAAAATAACGATTTAACGTACCGCTATTTGAATCAAATTCATTAATAAAACGATCTTCTTCCTCTAATTCAAATGGGAAGTGATTGGTGAGCGTAATAAATTTTGAATAATAAGGCTTTGGTTGACTTTTTAATAGTTCAATAGACTGTTCAAAGAAATCTACATCTTTTAATCCCCAACCCACTGAATTTTCTTCATTCACATCATAATAGGTGATATCAAAAAACTGATCATATCCGAGTGAGTCGTACATAATATCACGATTCCAAAAGCTTTTATTGTTTGCATGCAAGACAGAGGCATAATATCCAGATTCTTTTAGAATTTCAGGCAAAGCATGATACTCATTTCCCGCATGTGTGAAAAAGACAGAACCACTATCTCGTGCGAATAAAGAATTGGCTACTAAGAATTCAGAATCCGACGTTTTCCCTTGCGCTGTTTGATGATAAAAATTGTCAAAATAATAGCTATCATTAATCAAATCATTTAAGAACGGCGTAATTTCTTCCCCATCAAGCGTCTCGTTAATCACAAAGCTTTGCAAAGATTCTAATGAAAGCACAATCACATTTTTCCCTTCTGCAATCCCGAATAAGTCAGGATCTGGGTCTTTTAAATTGTCCTTTCTATAATCAAGGATTTCCGTAATATCCGAACTATCAGCAAAAACACGTTGCGCTCTTGATTGCGATTGGATATACCCATCATATACATGATAATTTAGAAGTCCAATATTTTTAACCAACATCTCGCGGTCAAAGGACCGAGTTAGTAATTGTGGTCTTTCAATTTGAGCAATACCTAAGTTGACCATAAATAAAACAAACGCTAATGTGACTATATAAATACGTTCACGCTTTACTGGTGCTTGAATGGGGACTACCCGTATAACAACCAAGAAGATAAGAACCATGATATCTAGTAGTAATAGGAGGTCTGCAAATTTAATAAGCTCTGTTATACTTCCCGATAAATCTTTTGCATTACTCGTTTGAAATAAAACAGGCCATGTAAGAAAATCCGAGAAAAATCGAAAGTACAATAGATTCAAATATACTACGAGCGTAGCAATAAAATTAGTTAAAATGATGACTATATTTCGAGTCATACCTGTAAAAAAGAAGCTCAATCCGATTAACAGCACCGCCGAACTGACTGGGTTAATCATTAACAAGAATTCTTGCAATACATTCTCTGATTGAATATTAAATCCGCTTTTGTATAAAATGTATGTTTTTAAACATAAAAAAAAGACTGCTATCAAGAAAAATTTATACGTACCTAATTTGGCTTTCAGTTTAGCCATCTTTCTTTCCCCTTTCAATTAACAAAAAATTTACAATTCATAACTATTCCTTCTAATATCTTAAACTTTTCTTGTAGCAAGTCAATATAAATATTTCCTTTCCCTTTATAGATACGACTAAAAAAGCACCCCCCTAAGGCTGATGCTTTTTACATATTAGTGTTTTAAGTAGAGTTATATTTTTAATCTTAATTGCTTTCTAAAAACTTCTCGAATCATATAGGAAACCCCATTTTGCTCATTTGAACGCGTTAGCCAGTCAGCAACTTCTTTTACCGAATGAGTAGCATTCCCCATCGCAACACCGAGCCCCACTTGGTTAATCATATCAACATCTGAATCATCAGATCCAATCGCAACCATCTCATCTGCTGAAATTCCAAGATATTGCCCTAATGTTTGTAGACCTCTCGCCTTTGAAACGCCAGCACTCACGATATCAAGGCATCCTAATGCAGATTCAAAAACCCTAACACCGGCTACTAATGACTCTAATTGTTCAACGGCTCTGCGTTCCTCTTCTTTGTGAAAAAATTGAACTTGAATTTTAGGAGGGGCAATTGGTTCTTGCATAAGTTGGTCACACACAGAATCAACAAAGGTAATTGGATAAAACAATGGATCCCCTACCCCAATGGTCATTTTCGCAATTAGATGATTTCTTTGTCTCACTTTATTTCCTATTGAATACGAATCATGCATAACTCGAATATGACATTCGTAGCGTTCGAGGATGTCAACAATTTGAAGTGCTTTTTCTTCTTTAATTCTTCGCACAAAAATCGGTTCCTCTGTGGATGAAGCAATAAAAGCACCGTCACTTGTGATTAAGCAATTATCTACTTTAAGTGATTTAGCAATTTTTTTTGCAGCTGGAAACGGCCTAGATGTGGCGAGGGTCACATACACCCCTTTATTCTTCACATATTCAATGGCATCCTTAGTTTGCTTTGTAATCCGCGCATTTGATTTAAGAACGGTCCCGTCGATGTTTAGGGCTAGCAATTTGTATCTCATTGTCGTAAAGTCCCCCTTCTTCATGTTGTCCATAATCAAGCATCCTTGGATAGGCTTGCTCTTTATACATAAGACTATGAGAATAGACGACTTATTAGAACCTAGACGCACACGTAAATCTTTTCTATACTTATTTGAAAGCAATAACTACTTAAGGAGTTCATAATGAAACGAGTCTTGTCATATTATTATTTACCAGTCGTTTTTTTCTTGCTATTATCTTTATCTCAATTAACGGAACGAGATAGTAAAACCATCTTCTTAACGATTCTTGCCTCCGTTGCTATTGGTTTATTTTCCGGTTTCGTTTTACATCTGGTGACATTGGTAATGAAGAAAGTCTCAAAATAAAAAAAAAGCCGACCCCTTTTCACCTGGTCCTTGGCCACTTAAGTGGTCAGGGGCAGGTGAGTTGGGAGTCAACTCTTTATTCTTGTCCAGAATCTCCGTAGATTTCTTCTAGAGGCTCTGTAATGATTTTGTTGATGTCTCCAATAATGACGCTTAGACGTTGCTCAGCGTCCATTAATTTTGAGATTAATTCATGTTGCTGAACAAGCTCAAATTGTTGCTGTGCTTTTTGTGCTTCTTCCTCTGTAATTTGAATCCCTTGCATTTGCTTTTGTTGAAGTTCAAGTTGAAGCTGACGAAAATTGTTCAACATTCTTGATGCCACTTCATCTGCTGCAATTTGTACATGCAAAGATTTCAAACCTGTAAATTCTTCACTTTCTGCAAGCGTGCGCTTTAATTCATGGGCCTTATCGTAAACATTTGACATATGTACGTCCTCCTAAAAAATTAGTCTTACCGACTATAACATGTTCAATAAAACATTTCATCCGATAAGCCATGATTGAAAATAGTAAATACACATTTATTGACAAAATCCTTATGTTTAGGATAGAAAAATCAGCCTATAAAAAGGACAATAAAGCTTTGTATAAATCCAATAATACCACCTAATAATGCACCAAGATACGTAATCATTTTAAATTCTCGTTTCGAAATGGATAGTACAAGTTCCTCTAAACGCTCTACAGAAAAAGTTTGTACCTGTTCACTAACGATATCCTCTAAATGAAAACGTCTGAGCAATTCTTCTAAATGTGTAGACAGTAAATCTAAAGTGAGGTCTACTCCCCTTGGAATTACTTGCTCCTTTATAACATCATGGTAGGTACCACTCCATTGTTTCATTGGTTGGTCCAGCCATTCAAAGACAGGCACATTGGATTCTATCGTTCGAACAATAAAGGAAACGACTTCTTTTTCATTTAAGTGACTTTCGATGTCCTTAAACCTTTTCTGTTGAATCTTATTCCATTCCTGTTCTAACAGTTCAACAAGTAATTGATTCGTCCCTTGATCTCGTAGAAATTTTAAAAGCTCTGGCTGGACTTTATCAACTAAGCGATCATTCCCAAGAAACATGGATATCATGTTACCAAGCGTTCCTTTTTGAATCAGAAAACGATCAATCATGACACTAAGTTTCTCTTTCCCTTCAGGACTCTCAAGGAAGGACTGTCCACGCATAAGAATGTATTCTGCTGTTGTTGGTATCATTGTATTTACTTTTTGTTTTATTGCAGAGGGTAATAACTGTTCCAATGTCTTCTCACGATTATTCTCAAGAAGTCTTATGTAACCCTTTTTTACAACATCCTCTGTTTTAGTTAAAAGAAACTGTCTGGGGTTTTTCATTCCAACATGTTGCTCAATTAACTCGGTACCACTTTTTTCACTAATCAACAGTTTTTGTACTTCCGTCTTTAACCAACTTGTCATTGCTTCAGTAAAAACTGTACTTTTTAGCTTTTTCCCTAACCCTTCTGCTGTAATTAAATAGTCAACAACCATTTTTCCTAGCTGTTTAGCGAGTTCATCGTGTCGTTTAGGAATGAGACCAGGAGTAAAAGGCACCCTCCAGGATCCCAATCTAATTTCTTTATAAGGTCGAAATAACATTTTTATTGCTAATGAGTTCGTTAATCCCCCTATAACCGCACCAATGATCACCATAAAACCGATAAGATATATTGTTTGCAATGGTCTAACACTCCTTCAACATTCACCAATTAGGCATCTATCACATAGTATAATATACGTCGTTTTTCCTCGCTAGTTCTCAAGCATTGCTTTAAAAATATGAAACCCTTATTAAGAGACTGGGTTATCGTTTTCCCATCTTAAAAGGAGGTAAAAAGCATGAAGATTATCTCGTTAAAAAGTCAGCAATGGGAACAATATCGCAGACCCGTTTTGAACTTTGTCAAACGCTACGATCCTTGTGGCTTAAAATCTAATTATTCTTGGCTCTTCAAAGTTAAGAAACATCATCTACATCATCATGGAACGAGTATTCAATTAGCTTTTTGGGAAGGTAAAATTATTGGCCTAGCAGCCGTATCAGATTATGGCACAACTCAATCAACATTTATCGTGGCGCCTAGGTTCTTAAAAACTCAAATTCCGGTTAACCTGTATACCTCTTTGATTGACGAATTAGGTGTTTGTTATACTAAGATTCATTATGATGATAAACAAAAAATCAAATTTGCCTTACAAGCTGGGTTAGTATGCTTCGCTTATTTAAAAGGAGAACAAGACGATATCTATTTATGGTTCGGTGGGGGGCATTGGCATACAACCGATATCACGGAAAAAGAAGCTTAACGTCGAAATAGATCCTCATGGTATAATGAAGTAAGCGCTTTTATTGTGAGGAGGGGATTGAAAATGTTATCACATTTTCAATGGAAAGAATTACGGAATAATCTTGTACGGCGGGAGTGGGCCTTTTCTTTTTTCTTTGAAGGAACTTACTTAACTGGTGTTTACCATAAGGATGGTTCAATCGATTGGGGCAACGTAGAAATATCAGATCAAAAAAAGAAAACCTTAGAACCACAAATTCATGATTTAATGTTATTTCATGTATATGAACAACATTAATTTATGCATAATTGTAACAAACTAAAACCACTCTAATGAGAAAGGAGTGATTTTATGACAAATAAAGAAAAAGGATCTGAATATGAAGGTCGCGATAAGAAATTTGTAGACGTAGATCGGATGATTAATGAGGGACTTGGCGGCGGTACCGTACACGGGCATCAATCAGGACTAATTGAAGAGTCTAGAGGAGACCTTGAACAAGAAGATCCTCCTAGAACGTAATATAAAAACGAACAGTGGGATGGTGGCTAAAGTCACCATCCCTTTTGTTCCTCAAGGAAAGACCTTGCGGCACATTTTATACAACATTCTATTGCTCTTTTACTAAGTAGACGGACGTCTTTCCACACTGGCTACAAATGATATAGTGTGGACAAAGCTCATCTCTTTCATCATTTGCAATTCCATTATTCATTTTATTTAAGTCAATAGGCATATACGCTTCGTATTTTCCATAGTAGTCCATAACTCTTCCATAATCGATTTGCTCTTTTTGACAAATGTCACATGTGAGTTGTAGTGAATTTAATCCATTGCAAATTGGACACATTCCCATGTTCCTTACTCCTTGTTCTTTAAGATTCACTCTTCTTTATCCGTATTGGAATATTCTCCTTAAAGTTGCAGAAAAATAAGGGGTGAGCGAACTCACCCCTTAAAGCCATGATATAAAATTATTGTTGTGTTCCGCCCATTTGTTGTTCAGCCATTTGAACTAGGCGCTTAGTGATCTCTCCACCTACAGATCCGTTAGCACGAGCTGTAGTGTCTGCTCCAAGGTTAACACCAAACTCAGAAGCGATTTCATACTTCATTTGGTCAAGTGCTTGTTGTACTCCAGGTACTAACAATTGGTTCGAACTGTTGTTGTTACTTGCCATGTGTCTCACCTCCTTGTGTACTTATAGTGTGGTTTTTTTGTTGAATGTTATGTGAAAATATTATTGATAATTTATGGTAATTACCAAGAATGTCTTTTAGTTGCCTTTACAATGGGTCAAAAACATTATAAAGACTACTGAAAAAGGTTGATTTTCACCTTTATTAGTAGCCTCTCTAAATTAGCGTTATCATCTTGCTTCATTCTTTTAACTCAGCTATTTTATTAAGAATCGTTTTGTTTTCTATTGCAGACACATCTCCTAATGGATAGTGTAAGTAAGCATTTTTTAACATTCGTCTCATGACCTTCCCGTTTTTGGTCTTAGGAAGTTCCCTTATAAAGTGAATTTTCTTTGGTTTGAGTGCTTTCCCCATTTTAGATCCCACATATTCAAGAAGTGTCTGTTCCAATTCAATTGTTTCATGAATCTTCTTTTGTAAAACAACAAAACATACAGCCGCGTCTCCCTTTTGTACATCCGGTACTCCAATGACCCCAGCTTCATGCACAAGGTCATGACTAGCTAACACCGTTTCCATTTCACTTGGGCCCATTCTCTTTCCTGCCATATTAATGATGTCATCCGAACGACCTGTTATTTTAAAATAACCGCTTTCATCAACAATGACCCAATCTCCATGTACCCAGGTGGATGGCCATCTTGACCAATATGTTTCAATATAGCGTTTTGGCTGTTCCCAAAAACCATTAGTCATTCCCACCCATGGCCTCGTTAATACAAGTTCTCCTACCTTATTTTGTACTGGCTTACCAGCGTCATCGTATACGTAAGCTGCCATACCAGGTAGAGCTGCGTTAAAGGTACTTGGCGTAATAGGACGAAGCAAAATATTCCCTAGAATTCCACCAGCGATTTCTGTTCCACCAGAATAATTAAAGATTGGGACTCTTTTTTTACCGACCTCTGTAAAAAGCCATAACCATGAATCATCATTCCAAGGTTCTCCTGTTGATGCAATTACACGTAAGCTCGGAAGCTCATTAGCTGGCAGTCCTTTTTCTCCGTATTTCATCAGTGTCCTAATTAGAGTGGGCGAAATTCCTAGATGGGTGACTTGATAACGTGAGACCAATGTCCATAATCGATCTGGCTTAGGAAAGTCTGGGCTCCCTTCATATAAAACAATAGTGGCTCCATTTATTAAACCTCCATATACTAAAAATGGCCCCATCATCCACCCCATATCAGTGTACCAAAACAACGTGTCCTCTTGCCTAAGGTCCATCCCAATCCCTGCATCAAAAGCTGCTTTAATTGGAAATCCTGAATGGGAATGCACAGTTCCTTTTGGTTGGCCCGTAGTACCTGAAGTATAAATCAACATTAATGGGTCCTCACTCTGCATCATTTCTGGTGAAAGAGTGGGATCTACTGAATAAAGGTCCTCCCATTTATATTCTCTCTTTTCTTCTTTTCTTGGAAGCCCTAATCGACCAACCACAACCACACGTTCTACTAGAGGACAAGACACCAGTGCATGATCTAACTCCTCTTTCATTAAAACCGAATTCCCTTTTCTTTTAAATCCATCGGCTGTAATAACAAGCTTTGCTTTTGATGCAGCAATACGCGTTGCGATCGCTTCCATTCCGTATCCAGAAAAAATAGGAGTAAAGATGGCCCCAATTTGAGAAACTGCCATCATCGCTATCACAGTTTCTGGCAACATGGGCATATAAATGGCTACTACATCTCCACGTTTTAAATTTAAACGTTTAAGCCCAAAAGCAACTTTTTGGATCTCACCTGAGAGTTCTTTAAAGGTATAACGCTTACCCTCTCCGTCTTCCCCTTCCCACACTAGGGCTTCTTTTTCCTTCATTGTAGGATGTTTTGCCCACTTATTTATCGACAAGTCCATTGCATTTAGTTTCCCATCCACAAACCACTTCGTCCACTCAATTCCTCTTGATTCGTCAATCACTTGACTGTAAGCCTGATACCATGGAATCTCCAGTTCCTTTTCTACTTCTCTCCAAAACCAAGCTGGTTCATCTATCGATCTCCGATAAAACGAATCATAATCATTAAACCCAAGCTTTTGCATCCATTTAAATAATCTTGTGCGTTCAATAAAATCATTAGAAGGGATCCAGTATCTTTCAGTCATATTCAAAGCTCCTCTCCAACATCAGACAGGATAAACTGGATGTTTCCGCTCCGTAAATTGAATTTCCTTTGATCCATAAGCTTTAAAACGTTTCACTAATTCTACGCGCAACGCATTGCCCTCAACAATACCATCGATCACCATTTCAGATGCTAGTCGATACACATCAATATTTTCTTTGTATTCCTCTCTTTTGGATTGAATAAAGGTCATTCGTTCCTCTTCAGGAAGTTCAGCAATTTTGTTGGCATATACAGCATTGACTGCTGCTTCTGGTCCCATTACCGCAATTTGCGCTTGAGGCAGGGCTAGGCAACAATCTGGTTCAAACGCGGGTCCTGCCATGGCATACAAACCAGCGCCATAAGCCTTTCTCACAATGACAGAAATTTTTGGCACCGTTGCTTCGGACATTGCTGCAATCATTTTAGCCCCATGGCGAATGATGCCAGCTCTCTCCACCTTCGTTCCAATCATAAAACCAGGGATATCTGCTAAAAATAAGAGTGGAATGTGATAGGCATCGCAAAGAGTGATAAATTTGGCGGCTTTATCAGCTGAATCAGGAAATAAAACTCCACCTTTCGCTTTCGGTTGATTTGCAATAATTCCAACTACTTGCCCATTCAATCGAGCAAACCCTGTAATTAACTCAGGAGCAAATAGTTTCTTTATTTCAAAAAACGATTCATCATCAATTAAACGCTCGATAAGGTCATACATGTTAAATGGTGCATTTTGGTTCGATGGAATTAACTCTTCAATTGATTGTTCAAATTCTTTTACGGCTTTGAACTCAGAAGTTTTTGGTTTTTCTTTATAACTCGCGGGAAAATAATTAAGGTACTTGCGTGCAAGTGAAATGGCTTCTTCTTCTGAAGCTGCAAGAATATCTCCACAGCCCGAAACGGAACAATGCATACGTGCCCCTCCCATTTCTTCGAGAGAGACTTTTTCTCCGATGACCATCTCAGCCATTCTTGGAGAACCTAAGTACATAGAAGCATTCCCATCAACCATTATGACCGTATCACAAAAAGCTGGAATGTAAGCTCCACCCGCTGCAGATGGACCAAATAAAAGGCATAACTGTGGAATTCGACCGGATAACTTTACTTGATTATAAAATATCCGACCTGCTCCTCTTCTGCCTGGGAACATTTCTACTTGATCTGTGATCCTAGCTCCAGCAGAGTCAACTAAGTAAAGCATGGGAACATGGAGCTTCTCTGCAGTCTCTTGAATCCTGATTATTTTCTCAACCGTTCTAGCTCCCCAAGAACCCGCTTTCACAGTAGAATCATTGGCCATTACACAAACCGTTTGACCATTAATCGTACCCATTCCCGTGACAACTCCATCAGCTGGCAATCCTTCTGCCATAGCATTAGCAAAGAAACCATCTTCTAACTCAGTTTCCACGTCAAATAAAAGCTTGAGGCGCTCACGGACAAACAGTTTCCCTTTTTCATTGTTCATTTTATGGTATTTAGTCGATCCCCCTTTAGTAATTTGATCGACGTAATCTTTATATGATTTCTTAGCATTCATATCCCTAGTCCCTCCTACTGCCCTTTGTAATGAGGTTTTCGTTTTTGTTCAAAAGCTAGCAGTCCCTCTAGCCGATCTTCTGTTACAATTGTTTTTTCGTACGCATTGGTCTCAATCGTCAAGGATGTATTTAAATCTACTTCAATTCCTAAATTAATGGCTCTTTTGGCTTGTCGAACTGCTATAGGCCCATTTTCAGCAATTAAATGAGCTATTTTTAATGCTTTACTAATGACTTCTTCCTGCTTTTCTACGTGCTCAACTAATCCTACCTCTTTCGCTTCTGCACCCGTTATTTTGGTAGACGTGAAAATCATTTCTTTCGCTTTACCTGTACCAATCAAGCGGGATAACCTTTGAGTTCCCCCTGCTCCTGGTATAATGGCAAGAGATGTTTCTGTTAATCCATATTGACCAAGTAAACTGGCAATCCGGATGTCACAAGCCAAAGCCAATTCTAGTCCCCCTCCGAGGGCAGTTCCATTCATCGCTGCGAGTGTAGGTTGCTTTAATGCCGCAATTCGGTTGATGGTCATTTTAATTTTCTGAACCGAGAAACGTACTTCTTGATCATTCATTCCCTTTCGTTCCTTCAAATCTGCTCCTGCACAAAATACGCGTGTATGTGCACCCGTAAAAATAACTACTCTAATCGATGAATCATTTTCAATACTTGACAAAAAATCATTTAATTCTCGCAGCAATTGGATAGAAAGAGCATTTGCTTTCTCTGGTCGATTTAGTGTTGCAATGACGATGCCGTTTGGTTTCTCCTCAATAAGCAGTGTTTTCATCGACAAAACCCTCCCTATGATCTTGAGCCATTGCCAGTTGCAAATGATGGCTAGGAAGGTTTCTTCCTAACTTTCTTTGAATCCATTTCGCACTTTCCAATAATTTCTCAAGGTCAACTCCCGTCTTTGCACCTAATCCTTCAAGAAGATAAATCAGATCCTCAGTTGCGACATTCCCCGAGGCCCCAGGAGCATAGGGGCATCCGCCAAGTCCAGCGACAGAGCCATCAAATGCTCGGACCCCTAACTGATAGGCCGCAAACACATTCGCTAAAGCTGTTCCCCTTGTATCATGGGGATGAAGGGCCATTTTCTCTAACGATACTTCTTTTGAAATGGCTTGGATGACATCTTCTATCTGATTGGGTGTCGCAACCCCAATCGTGTCTCCAAAAGAAATTTCTTCTACACCCGCCTCCATTAACTGGTAAGCAATTTTCCTAGTTTGATTGACATCCACGTCTCCTTCATATGGACATCCAAAAACCGTAGATACGTAGCCTCTAATTGGTTTGTTTGATTTTTTTGCACGTTCAATTACTGGTTTAAGCACCAAAAAAGTCTCATCAATCGATTTATTTATATTTTTTCGATTGTGCGTCTCACTTGCCGATAAAAATACAGCAATCTCATCAATCCCTACTTCTAATGCTCGATCCAATCCTCGTTCATTTGGAACTAGAGCTCCAAAAATCACATTTTTGTTTTTTTTCACTCCCTTGACTACTTCACTCGCATCAGACAAAGCAGGAATCCATTTCGGATGCACAAACGAAGTCAATTCAATATAAGAAAGTCCAGTTTCTGCTAGTTGGTCAATCCAGTCAACCTTATCTTGCGTCTCAATCCACTTTTTTTCATTTTGTAATCCGTCTCTAGGTCCTACCTCTCTAATTCTTACTGAAAGATTCGTCAATGCCTCCCTCCTCACTTAGCTCTCAAGTTCAATCAAGACTTCATCCTCGTCGATAAAATCTCCCTCTGCTTTTTTGAGGGCCTTAACTATACCACTTTGTAGAGCTTCTACAGGGATTTCCATTTTCATTGATTCTAATATTGCCACTTCTTGCCCAGCTGAAATTTTATCCCCTTCTGCTACAAGTATTTTCCATATATTACCTGCCATCATTGTTTTAATTACATTCATTTCCATCATCCTTTTTTATAATGTTCTCCGACAAACCCTGTTGTTACTTCGCCCAATTTAAAACTGGAATGCCTAAATATTTCTTGAAGCATCGGGATATTTGTTTTTATTCCTTCTATTTGATAGTCTGCTAAAGCTTCTTGCATTCTCCCAATTGCCTCTAGTCTTGTTGTCCCTTTAACAATCAGTTTAGCAATCATAGGATCATAGAAAGGAGTCACAACACTGCCTTCTTCCACGCCATACTCATGACGAATATGGCTAGCATAAGGCTTCCTTAGTTTTGTAATAGTTCCTGGTGACGGATAAAACGTCTTCGGATCTTCTGCATAAATTCTCGCTTCAATCGCATGACCATCACGTTTAATCTCTTCTTGACCGAACTGGAGCTTTTCCCCTGCTGCAACCCTTATTTGCCACTCAACCAAATCTAGTCCTGTCACCTCTTCCGTAACCGGATGTTCCACTTGAAGACGGGTGTTCATTTCAAGAAAAAATATCTGTTTCTCCTGGTCAACCAAACATTCAATCGTTCCTGCATTTGTATAACCAAGGGCTCTTGCGGCTGTCACTGCCAACTTCCCCAGTTCATTTCTTAATGCCTCATCAATAAACGGTGAAGGGGATTCTTCAATTACCTTTTGATTCCTTCTTTGGACGGAACAATCTCGTTCCCATAGATGAAGAACCCGACCATATTGGTCTGCTAGTATTTGAACTTCAATGTGCCTCGCTTCGTCAATCGACTTTTCTAAGAACATTTCATCATTGCCAAAAAACATTTGTGCACGCTTTTGGTTAGAGGCGAACGCTTTTATTAATTGTTCATCATTTTCGACTAATTGCATACCAATCCCACCACCACCAGAGGATGCTTTTAACATTACTGGATAGCCAATCGCTCCGGCTGCTACAATTGCTTCTTCTACATCCGCAACAGGGGAGTCCGTTCCAGGAACTATAGGAAACCCTGCGTTTTTCATCGCTTTACGTGCGGCTACCTTCTTTCCCATTAATTCAATCAATTCTACACTTGGACCAATAAAGATTATCTTTTCTTCTGCACAGCGTCTCGCAAATTCAGGATTCTCAGACAACAACCCATAGCCTGGATGAATGGCTTCAGCTTGACTTTCTTTGGCGACTTCAATTATTTTATCAATATTTAAATAGCTCTCACTCACCTTAGGTGGACCGATTAAGAAAGCATGATCCGCTTTCTTAACATGAAGTGCGTCTTGATCTGCTTCCGAATAAACGACAACCGTCTCAATACCTAGTGATTTACAAGTTCTGATAACCCTGACCGCAATTTCACCACGATTTGCGATTAATATTCGCTTAAACATCTCATCACCGCCTTCATTAACACCCTAATTGTCTAGCTATTACGAGTCTTTGAATTTCTGAAGTTCCTTCTCCGATCTCAAGCAACTTAGCATCTCGAAGCATTCTTTCAACTCCATATTCTTTCATGTACCCATATCCACCATGAATTTGTAGAGAATGGTTACAAACTCTTGTTGCTGTTTCGGATGCAAACAATTTTGCAAATGCAGCTTCTTTAGAAAAAGGCTTTTTTTGATCTTTTAACCAAGCTGCTTTTAATACCATATTTCTCGCCAACTCAATTTCCATCGCCATATCTGCCAATTTAAACTGGATTGCTTGGAAATTTGAAATCGTTTTTCCAAATTGCTTTCTTTCTTTTGCATAAGCAAGTGCTTTATCAAAAGCTGCTTGAGCAATTCCAATACCTAAAGCACCAATGGAGATTCTCCCTCCATCTAGCGTATAAAGAAATTGTTTAAACCCTTTTGTTGGATCTCCTAGTATGTTTTCTTTTGGAACCTTGACATTTTCTAAGACTAATTCACATGTATTGGAAGCTCGAACACCCATTTTTTCGTAATTACAACGAATCTGAAAACCCTCAGTTCCAGTCGGCACGATGAATGCTGAAATGATATTTTTTCCTCTATCGTCCATGCCTGTTTTCGCCGTAACAATCACACACTTTGCATATCCGGCGTTTGTAATCCAACATTTCTCCCCATTTATCACGTAGTACTCTCCATCTAACATGGCCGTCGTTTTCGTACCTCCTGCATCAGATCCAGCATTGGGTTCAGTTAGACCAAATGATCCTAAAGATTCACCTCTTGCAAGGGGAACGAGATATTCTTGTTTTTGTTGTTCCGTTCCAAAGTAAAAAAGTGGACTTGCTCCAAGTGACACAGCTGCAGCGTAACTTAATCCCGTACCTCCGCATGCACGCCCAATTTCTTCAACGGCAATTGCGTAAGTAACAGTATCTCCACCAACTCCTCCATATTCCTCTGGAAACGGTAAACCTAATAAACCTAACTCCCCCATCTTTTTAAATACCTTTTCGGGGAAAATTGAATCTTTATCCCATCTCTCAGCGTTCGGCTCAATTTCCCTTCTGGCGAAATCTCTAACCATTTCCTTTACTATTTTTTGTTCTTTTGTCCATTCAAAATTCATCTAGCTTCCCCCTCGATAAGTAGTGAGCGATCGCTCAGTTCAAACAACTACTTCTCTCCACTATACGTAAGCTATATCTTGATCATGACAACAATGTAAGCGTTACCATAATCCTATCATAAATAACATACCAATTGGTATAAAAAAGTGTATATGACCAAAAACTAATCCATTTCATAAAAAATGACATTACCTTAACTTAGGTAATGCCATAAACGTTCATTTATTCTTATTCAAAAGTACCTCTCATTATTATCTCTTTATTTCTAACCATCGTTCTTCCTTTAGCCAAAACAGTTTCAACCTTAAGATTATTTGAAAGTAAGACGAGATCAGCATCGTTTCCTATAGTAAGCTCGCCTTTCTCTTTTAATTTAAGGATAGAAGCTGGGTTCTTTGTAATAACATGTAACGCTATCTCTAGTGGAATGTTTTCCTGTAGTACGGCGTCACGAACTTCATTAAACAAAGATTGCATGTCGCCTATCTTCAATCCGATAAACTTCCCTTCAGAATCAAACGCAGGTAGACTTCCCTGCGCATCAGACGTAAATGTAATTTGACTATGAGAAACCCCTTCATCGAGCATCTTCTTAAGAGCCCTACTACACTTCGTCTCACCTTCTTCTAAAAACCGGGGAATGGTACTTGTCGTAAAATCAACATATCCCCCTTTTTTAGCGTAGACCACACCCGCTTCAAACAATTCTACATTTCGATTTATATGTGTCGGGACAAATTGACTGATTGGAATATCAGTTGTTTCAATAACCTCTTCAAGGAGAGCAAGCTTTTGCTTTCCATCACCTACATGGACATTTACAATTCCACCCTTACCTGACAACATTCCTCCGACTCTTGCTTCTGAGGCAATTCGGCTCAACTCATTTACAGTTGGCTGCGACGACCGATGGTCTGAAATAGCCACCTCACCGACACCAATGATTGAATCAATTAACAAGAAATCACTTTGGATGGATCCCGTTAATGATTTAATTGGTACTTGATAAGAACCTGTATGTACAAAGCAGGAGATCCCTTCCTCGACCAGTCCTTTTGCCTTAGCAATTAGATCTGGCATCGTTCTCGTTGTCCCATCAGTCCCAATTACTCCAACAATCGTTGTCACACCTGCTGTCGTTGCTTCGCTAAGCATTAATTCAGGTGTTCGCGTTTGATAACCACCTTCTCCCCCGCCGCCAATAATATGGACATGACTATCAATGAAACCTGGTACAACTAAATGGTTATTTGCTTCTATTTCATTCACTTCTATATTTAAAGAAGTCACATCAATATGATCGTCAATTGAAATAATTTTTTCTCCTGCAATCAAGATATCCTTCTTTCCTATGTAATCAGGTGTATATACCTCACCATTTCTTATAATTGTAACCATTCTATCCCTCCTGTTCTTATAGATTGTCCCATATTTCTCTGTTTTTGTTTACTCCCCTGTGAAAAAACAAAAAGTTTTTATCAACCTGTTTAAAAGGGATAGGATTAAGATGTTGTAAAGAGAATAAAGGAAGAATTCAAAAAATGTATATTGTACACTCAACCTTTAAAATACCTGAAGAAAAAGCTCAAGAAGTCATTTCCATTTATCAAAATCGCTCAAGGTTAGTTGATCAAGCAAAAGGGTTTCAGTAATTTCGACTCTTACAAAATGACAAAAGAAAAGGCGAGTTAACGGTTCATCTTGAATGGGATACGAAAGAGAATTATTTAAGGTGGGTTCGAAGCGAAGAGTTCAAACATATTCAGAACTTGAAAAAATACCCTGATCAAGAATTAGCTGCAGTCATTCCAGAAGTTAGACAATACGAGGTAGTAGCAGAATGACTAAATTTCCATTTCAACAATTCCCCTCTTTAGTAGATGAAATTGTTTCATCCATTTATGATAAATACCCCGAGCTTGAAGAAAAATTTGGGAGCGCGGGAAAACTAAATGCCGAGAAAATAACGAGCATCATCTTAATTATCTTGAAACCGCTTGGATTATGGGTCAAGAACGGATATTTACGGATTACGCTCTCTGGTTAAATAACATCCTTTTCAGCCGGGGTATGTTGACAGATCACCTAATTGATAATTTTGAACGTATTCAATTCGCAATTCAACATTTAGGTGAAGACCGTTTTGCAGCTTACGATCAGTTTCTAACTGCTGCTATTCCTTACCTTTTAAAAGAGAAAACTAGAACAGGTTAATCAGTAACTCAGTGAGAATAATATTAATGATTGAAATATGAAACCTAACCATAAGGAAGACCGTAGAATGAAAGGATCGAATGAGAAGGAGTGGTTTAAATTGGGTTTTATCATCTTAATTGGAATTGTCATTATCGGCATTTTATTTTGGGTTACTAGCTACAATTCTCTTGTTAAATACCGAAACTGGGTTGAAGAATCATGGGCTCAGATCGATGTTCAGTTAAAACGTCGTTTTGATTTAATCCCAAATCTTGTTGAGACCGTGAAAGGTTACGCAAAACATGAACAAGAAACACTCGCAAAAGTTGTAGAACTACGTAATCAAATTACCGCTCCACAAAACAGCAGGCAAGAACAAATTGAGGCGAATAATGAATTATCGGGTGCATTAAGACAACTTTTCGCTCTGAGAGAAGCCTATCCCGATTTAAAGGCAAGCAGTAATTTCAACATGTTGCAAGAAGAACTTTCCGGAACAGAAAATAAAATTGCTTATGCCCGCCAGCTCTATAATAAAACAGTTATGGAATATAATACCAAAATACAATCCATACCGACTAATTTAGTCGCATCCGTACATGCATTTACGAAGCGTGATATGTTAGAAATACCTGTTGAGGAACGTGAAAATGTAAAAATTCAGTTTTAAGGGTGTTTTACATGGGCACTTGCCGCATTTTGCGCCTACTTATTTTCTCATACCTTTTTTAACAGTGCTTTAGTAAAAACTCCCTTTTAGCTATTTTTAATGAAATGGGGAAATAATTATGATTCTCTATAAACAAATTGAACGGAATAAGCGTAATACCGTCTTTATCGTTTTCGGGTTTATTGTCTTTGTGTTAGCTATAGGGGCGTCATTAACGTATATGATTTCAGGAGATTACTATAGTGGAATGATTCTTGCTACCATTATTGGCGGTGTCTATACAGTAATGATGCTCTTATCAAGCACGAATGTAGTGATGAGAATGAATCATGCGAAAGAAGTTAAATCCAAAAACGATGACCCTTTTTTGTGGCATACCGTAGAAAACCTTGCAATGGCTGCTCGCATTCCTATGCCTAAAATCTATATTATACAAGATCAGAGCCCGAATGCATTTGCGACTGGAACTTCTCCAAAAAAAGGCGCAGTTGCAGTCACTACGGGATTAATGAACCGCTTAAATCGTGAAGAAATTGAAGGCGTCCTTGCACACGAGGTCGCACATATTCGTAACTTTGATATTCGCTTAGCAACCATTGCCGTTGCACTTGTATCTGCCGTTGCTATATTAAGTGATTTAGGGACAAGAATGATGTTTTTTTCAAGAGGGAATCGAAACCAAAAGCAACACCCTGCTGTGCTAATTCTAGCACTATTGCTTTTAATTCTTGCCCCTATTGTTGCTACTCTTATCCGCTTAGCCATCTCTAGGAATAGAGAATTTTTAGCTGATGCAAGTGCTGCAGAGTTAACACGTAATCCGCATGCTCTTGCTTCCGCACTTCAAAAAATAACAGGAGAAGCTACTCCAGTTAGGGAAGCTTCAAGCACCTCTGCCCCTTTATATTTTGCAGATCCGTTAAAAAAGAAAGCCGCCAATCTTTTTTCTACACATCCACAACCACAAGAAAGAATTCGTAGATTGCAAAATATGTAGCTAGTTATCCTCCTGAGATGACTAGCTTTTTTACTTTCTTTCACAAAAAAAAATCATTGTCAGAAAATTTACTATTCATTTTAAATTTAGTGTGATATAGTATATTCACAAAACATTTTAGCAGATTAAAGGAGGAATACGTCGTGTCGATAAAGCAAGAACCAGGACGCGAACAGTGGGCATCAAGGCTTGGATTTATTTTAGCTGCAATGGGCTCAGCTGTGGGACTCGGAAACGTTTGGCGTTTCTCATATGTAACAGGAGAAAATGGAGGGGCTGCATTTTTACTAATTTATATTGCTTTTATCATTTTAATTGGTATCCCGATCATCATGGCTGAATTCACTATCGGTCGAAAAGCTCAAAGTGATGCAGTAGGTTCTTTTGAAAAGCTAGCACCAGGAAAACCTTGGAAAGTAGCTGGTTTAATGGGGGTAGCCGCAGCATTTTTAATCTTATCGTTTTATGGTGTCATTGCGGGTTGGATTACTTACTACTTTACGAATTATTTGACTGGTACATTATGGACAGCACCAGCTGAAGGTTATGAATCTTTCTTTGTTTCTTTCATTACTAATCCAGTGAAACCATTATTTTGGCAATTTTTATTCATGGCTTTAACAATCGGAATTGTATTTGTTGGAGTTAAAAAAGGAATTGAACGTTCTAACAAAATTTTAATGCCATTATTAGGAATTCTTCTTATTGCTTTATCTATTTACAGCTTAACACTTGGTGGTGCGCAAGAAGGACTTGCTTTCTTGTTCACGCCAGATTGGACTGCATTAACAGATCCTAATATTTATTTAGCTGCATTAGGTCAAGCGTTTTTCTCTTTAAGCTTGGGAATGGGTGCTCTTATTACTTATGGTAGTTACCTTTCCAATAAAGAGCGTCTTCCTGGTGCTGCAGCAAGTGTTGCTACTTTAGATACATTATTTGCTATTATTGCAGGTTTAATGATTTTCCCTGCAGTCTTTGCTTTAGGAATGGACCCTGCAGGTGGACCTGGGCTAGTATTTATGGTCATGCCGGATGTATTTGACAGTATTGGATTTGGTGGTAGTATTTTTGGGCTTTTATTCTTCTTCTTATTAGCTGCAGCTGCATTATCTTCAGCTGTATCATTATTAGAAGTTGCGGTTGCTTATTTCATTCGCAAATTTTCGTGGTCTAGAAAGAAAGCATCCCTGATTATTGGTTCAATCATTTTTGCACTAGGTATCCCGTCTTCTCTTGGTCAAGGTGTCCTATCTCATATTCGCATTATTGGTGATCGTGATTTTCTTGACTCATTCGACTTTATCGCATCAAATATCTTCCTTCCACTTGGCGGATTAATTATTGCGTTATTTATGGGCTGGGGCTGGAAGAAAGCCGACGCACTTCGTGACTCCGACTTTGGGGAAACAACACTTGGTCACATTTGGTTATTCTTACTAAGATTTATTGCACCAATTTTTATCTTCCTTGTTTTCTTAAGCTCGATTGGACTATTTGGATAAGAAACAAAAAAGCAGGACGAATGAATCGTTCTGCTTTTTTATTCGTGCTAAGTTGGAAAAGGACAATAGTGCAAGCCCAAAAAAGAACCATAAGTCATTCATTATGGTTCTTGTCTTACTGTAAACTACTCACCAATTTCAACTAGATGCTTATTCATCTCAGTTGATATAACATGAGTAAGCAAGTTCATACCTTGTTTAATCTTTTCTGGCGTAGCATGTGTGAAATTTAATCTCATTGTATTTTTCTTTGGATTGCCTGCAAAAAATGGTTCTCCAGGAACGTAAGCAACCCCATGCTCAACTGCCTTATCTAATAAGGAAGTCAAATCAATTCTTTCATCCACCTCAATCCAAAGGAACATTCCTCCTTTAGGCTTAACAAAATGGACATTAGGCAGATTGGCTACTTCAAGACATCTAACCATTATTTCCATACGACTCTTGTAAACTTCAATCAAGTGCTTGATATGAGCATCTAAATCATAATGAGTACATAATTCATATAAAGCTTGCTGAGATAATGAATTCGAATGTAAATCGTTTGCTTGTTTGGCCTGTGCCATCATACGAATAATTTGATAAGGACCAGTAATCCAACCTGTTCTTAGTGCAGGAACGGCTGTTTTAGAAAACGTACTTGTGTACATAACGCGTGTGCCATCATCAAGGGCAGCAAGTGGAGTATATACTTCATTTTCCGTGAATTGAAGTTCCCCATAAGGATCATCTTCAAAGACCACCACTTTATAACGATGAACTAAATCAATTAACTGCTTACGTCTCTCTAATGCCCACACACGACCTGCGGGATTTGAAAAAGTCGGAACCACATAAACACATTTTGGATGATATTGCTTTAATTTTTCTTCTAAATCGCCTGGAAGCATTCCATCATCATCAGATTCAACAGCTACTACTTCGGCTTCATAGGATTTAAATACTTGTAACGCCGCTAAGTATGTTGGATCTTCTGTTAGAACTACATCACCAGGACTTAACATAATTCTCGAAAATAAATCAATCGCCTGCTGTGATCCCGTTGTTATGAGGACTTCATCAGAAGTAAAACCAGAAATACCCTTTTTAGCCATTCGGTGTAAAATAACTTCTCGTAAAGGGCGATACCCTTCTGTCTCCATGTATTGTAATGATTTCTTCCCTGTCTTAAAGACACGGTTGAACGCATCTTCAATTCCTTCTAGTGGAAATAAATCATCATCGGGTAAACCTCCAGCAAAGGAAATCACATTTCCTTGACCAACAATTTTTAAAATATCTCTCACTGCAGAAGATTGCAAATGACGAACGCGATTTGCAAAAGCATACTTCATGATGGCACCTCTATTATTATAAAATTTAGAATATTATTTATATACTACCTGATCTCATCTAAATGTCAACAAAAACAACTCAGAATGAAGAGCAAAATTAACATCTAAAGTATTTCTCTATAATTTCTCTTACGATTATTATACTTTAAACTGTCAAATAACCTCTTGTAACCCTTCTGCCATGTGAGTTAATGATTCTGCTGAAGAAGTAATTTCCTCCATTGAAGCCATTGTTTCTTGAGCAGCCATACATCGTCTTTAGCACCTATCCTCTAATCACACAAAAACAGAGACCAATCTCTTAGGATTAGCTCTCTGTTTTTCCAAAAAACCTTTTCAATTGTCTTAGTCGTCCATTTCACTCGGCGAACCTCTCCTGTATAAGCATCAAGTCAACGTCTACATTACGGTCATCTCAAACTTGATTTCATCACTTAGCTACTTGAGTAATCGATTCAGTAGATTTTGATAGAGACCAGCTTCTTCTAACAACTCAATATCCATTTTGTACTGAGGTGTTTCCTACGCCCTTTTAAGCTGAGTGATCCACCATTGCTGCGTATTGTGATTTAACAAGATTATAATAGGCACCTTGAGACTCCATTAATTCTTTATGTGTTCCTGCCTCAAGTATATTGCCCTGTTCCAATACAACAATTTTATTAGCATCGCGTATCGTTGATAGACGATGAGCAATCATAACAGCTGTTCTACCTGAAAGTAATTTCTTTAATCCTTCTTGAACTTTTAATTCAGTCTCAGTATCAATACTTGCCGTTGCCTCGTCTAAAATTAAAATTCTTGGATTAGCGAGAAGTGCTCTTGCAAAAGACAACAACTGTCTTTCTCCAACAGAGAGCACATTTCCCTTTTCTTCTACTTCTGTTTCATATCCCGCTTCTAATTTTGCGATAAATTCATGTGCACCAATTGCCTTTGCCGCTTGAATGACCTCTTCATCTGTTGCGCTTGGTCTTCCAAAACGTATATTATCCATAATCGTTCCTGCAAAAATAAACGTGTCTTGTAAGACATAACTTACGTTTGAACGAAGGTCATCTAATCGAATATCTCGTAAGTCCACTCCATCTAGTGAAACTCGACCTTTCGTTGGATCATAGAAACGACTCATCAAATTAACAATGGTTGACTTCCCTGAGCCTGTATGGCCCACAAGAGCAATCGTTTGACCTGCTTCAAAAGTTAAATTAATTTGATGAAGGGCCTTTCTTGATTCATCATAAGCAAACTCTACATCTTCAAATACAATCTTACCGTTTACATCCTGCAGAGATTTCGCATTCTGCTTCTCTGGAACAGAAGGTTGTTCATCAAGAAATTCGAAAATTCGTTCAGAAGATGCCATCCCCACTAGTAATTGATTGTAAACTTGACCTAGCCTAGAAATTGGTTCCCAAAACATACCTAGATAAAAGGCAAATGAAACAAATACTCCAATAGTAAGGGCACCTGACTGTATTAGCGTCGTTCCATACCAGATTAACACCACAGCCCCAACGGCACTTGACATCTCTACAAATGGTCGAAAAATGGCATTCATACGTGTTGCATGTTTCCAACTTTCATAGTTATCTGTGTTAATGTTATTAAAGAAAGCCATGTTTTCCTTTTCTTGGGCATACGCCTGAGTCACTCGAATTCCTTGGATACTCTCATTAAGGTGTGAATTCATTTTCGATTGTCTCACCCGTACCGTTTGCCAAGATCTACGAATTTTCCTTCTTAATTTCGTGGAAATAAAAAACATTAATGGAAGGACAATTAATATCAATACCGCTAGTTCTGGACTAAGCATAAACAAAATGATCACAATTCCTACTAACATGACAATGTCCATTAATAAATTGACGACTCCATTTGTAAACAGATCTTGCATCGAGTTCACATCATTAATTACCCTTACAAGAATTGATCCTCCCGACCTCTGATCAAAAAATCGGTGCGACAAGCGTTGGATATGATTAAAAAGAGCTGTTCGAATATCAAAAATCATATGCTGGCCAATTTCATTCATCCAACGTATTCGAAATACGTTTGCTACCCACGAGATTGTGTATAAACCAAGAACCACGCCGGCAAAAAGATAAAGCAAGTTTTGATCGCCAGGGATAATAGCATAGTCAATGGCGAGGACACCGATAAAAATAGGGACTACAATCCTAACGGCAGTGACAATAAGCATTACAAAGATCGTTTTAGGCAGTAAGGTCCAAGCGTATGGCTTCATATAGCTAAACAATCGAGCCATTTGTGACCAGTTAAATGGCTTTTCGATGATTTCTTCCGTTGAATAATGAAATCTAGATCGTTTTTTTGTTTGTTCCATTTATATCCTCCTATGCCTGCTGCAAGACATACTCCTGGTCTTGATTTTGAATATCATAGATTCTGCGGTAAATTCCATTTGAATTTATTAATTCCGTATGTGTTCCTCTTTCAGAAAGTTCCCCATCCTCAAGGACAAGAATTTCATCAGCTAGTTTCACAGAGGAAATACGATGGGCAATAATGAAAGTGGTTCTCCCTTTCATTACTTCGCGGAATGCCTTTTGAATTTTCACTTCCGTCTGCATATCGACGGCACTCGTTGCATCATCAAGAATTAAAATCTTCGGATCCATAATAATAGCTCGAGCGATTGCAATCCTTTGCTTTTGTCCACCAGATAACCCTAACCCACGTTCTCCAAGAACGGTATCATACCCCTTAGGAAGAGTCACAATAAACTCATGAGCATCCGCTCGTTTAGCCGCAGCAATAATGTCATCCATCCTCGCATCAGGCTTTCCATAGGCCAAATTATCACGGATCGTCGATGAAAAGAGGAATGTCTCTTGTAGGACGACCCCAATTTGACTACGAAGATCTTTCAGAGAGTAATCATCAATGGAGCGCCCGTCGATCAGAATCTGCCCTGAGCTTCGTTCGTAATACCTTGTAATTAATTGAATAATGCTGGATTTACCTGATCCCGTTGCTCCAACAAGACCTATTGTCTTTCCTCTTGTCGCCTCAAATGAAATCCCTTTTAAAGCAGGTAAATTCTTTTCTCCATATGTAAGCGATACATCTTTAAAAACGACTTCTCCAACTAAATTAGGCTGCTTTGCATTAGACGTTACTAGGTCCTTCCGTTCGTCTTCATCCAAAACTTCTAGTAAGCGTTCTCCCGATGCCTTCGATTGTGAGAACATATTAATGATAAAACCTAAGTTCATAATCGGTCCAATGATATACCAAATTAAACTAAAAAAGGCTACAAGTTCTCCCGGTTGGAGACTTCCCTGTATCGTTAAATAGCCACCGTAGGCCAAAAGCACGACGGCAGATAAATTCCCAATTAACTCCATAAGTGGAAAGTAATTAGCCCAAATTTTTGAGATATCTAAGTGTTTTTGTCTATAGTCTTCGTTCGACTTAGCAAACCTAAAAATCTCTTGATCTTCTTGAGATAACGCTTTTACGGTGTGCATTCCACTAACATTTTCTTGAACTTTCGTATTAAGACGCGCTAAAGACTTACGAATTCCGCGAAATCCTGGATGAACTCTCTTATCAAATTTGGCTACAACAATTGCTAAAAATGGTAACATTGCCATTGTTAAAAGGGTTAAGGGTACTGAATAATAAAACATCACTGCAATACTAAAACCAACGAGTAAGATAAAGTTCACGACTTGAGCACAGCCAAACGATAAAAAGAAACGAAAGGTTTCCACATCTCCTGTTAACCGTGACATTAAATCGCCTGTTTTCGCATTGTCATAATAGCGAAAAGGTAAAAACTGTAGCTTTTTGTATAAAGAATCACGTAAACGATGTACGGTTGTAATACCAAATAAATCTCCAAAATATTGATGAATGTATACCGCTAATCCTTTAATGGACATCACTCCAATAATCGCTATCACTAAGTATGGAATTAAATCATAATTTTCCGCTCTTACTGCATGATCAATGGTAAATTGCAAGATCACAGGGTATAGAACGGTCATACCGGTAACGAATAATAGAGCTAAGAGTGACCATATAAAATAAGACTTAAATGGCCAGTAAAACTGTTTTAGCCGTTTAAAAGTATCCAAATTAATTCCCCACTTTCTTATAAAATATTTCAACATGCGAATATTTAGGTTTACGAATAATTAGGACAAACTCCATATTACCTCTAATATCTAAAGTAAGTCAACATTCAATTATAAATTTTCAGTCATTTATAAATGAATCAAACTCTCTTACTATTGTAAAGAAATTCGAATTAAAACAGGTAAGCCCTTGCGACAGAGCTTACCAACGTCCTAAAGTCTTTAACAATCAGTTTAACCTTTCGATTTAGTTATAATGACTACACTCGTATCGCTTTTTACAGAAGATTACTCAGAAACAGGTTAAAATGGGTTGCTGTATTCTAGCTTTATATCCTTCTTACTTTATCACCCCTATAGCCGTGGCAATGGCCCCTCTCGCTGCGCGCCTTCTGATAAGATCGCTCAGAAGACTTAAGAACTAGCAGCGGTCCGCTCATTGCTTCGAGTTTTTATGAAAAGGTAATGTTCGACCTTTTCATAAAAACTCTATAAATATTTGCGGTGAACTTTTTTTCCGTCGTAGACGAAGGAGATTTCTTTTTCATTAATGACCGATTCAATGTGGACAGGGCGGCCCCATAGTTGGTGAAGGTATGGAAGTACTTTCTCTAAATATCCGACATCGAGTTCGGTCCCTTCGAAGTTGTGCTTAATATATAGTTCGCCATTTTTAAGGTAGTCTCCGTCTGTTACCACTAGATATGGAAATCCTCCATTTACTCTAGAAAGGGCAAGCTGGTCTCGTACGTTCTCCCAGGCTTTATCGACTACTTTGTAATCGGCACCTTGTTTCTGGAAGAGATACATATCTTCTCGCATGACAAGATCTTTAGTTAGATAGTTGCGGATAAATGAAATGTCTGATTCGATCTCCCTGACCTCAAACATTTTTTCTCGCCCACTTCCTGGTTTCACTCCTTGACGTTCAATCATATCTTTCGTTGGATTATTGTAACGTTCCTCAATATCTTCGAAAACTTTCAGACCTAAGTAATACGGGTTAATTGTTGTTTTTGATGGTTGGACTACGCCTGCGTTCAATTTCGCAAATTCAATCGTTTCCTCACTCGTTAAATCCATTTCTCTTAGTATTCTTTGGTGCCAATATGATGCCCAGCCCTCATTCATAATTTTCGTTTCTAATTGAGGCCAAAAATAAAGCATTTCTTCTCGCATCATCGTTAAAATATCACGTTGCCAAGGCTCGAGTTCTCGACTATACTCTTCTATAAATAAGAGGATATCTTTTTCAGGGTTAGGTGGGAAGTTTCTTTTTTTGGCTTTTGGTTGTGGTCGTTTTGGCTTTTCTTCCATCTCCCATAAATCATCGTATTCCGATTTTTTGGAAGGCCTTTTTTCTTCCTCTACATCCTCAATACTCCAATCTAACTTCGGTCTTAGAAGACTTGGATCTATATGTTCTTGGATAGCAAGAACTGCATCTAAAAAGTTCTCTACTTCTTCTTTTCCATATAAATGTTCGTAATGAGCGATTCGTTCTGCTGTTGCACTCATGCTCTCCACCATATCTCGACGTGTATTGGAGAAACGTACATTATTTTTAAAGAAATCACAATGGGCGAGGACATGAGCAACAATCAATTTATTTTGGATAAGCGAATTACTGTCGAGTAAAAAGGCATAACACGGATCTGAATTAATAACTAGCTCATAAATTTTACTTAATCCAAAATCATACTGTAGCTTCATTTTATGAAACTGTTTTCCAAATGACCAGTGGCTATATCTTGTTGGCATTCCATAAGCACCAAATGTATAAATGATTTCAGCTGGACATATTTCATATCTCATTTCGTAGAAATCTAACCCAAACCCCTCAGCAATTTCCGTGATCTCAGCAATTGAATGTTCAAGCTTCTTCCAATTATCTGGCGACATTCGAACCCCTCCTTGAACGTGCTTTCTTCCAATTTATGATTCGAATTCAAAAATCATGAGTACAACAATAGACATTCTCTAGATGGAAACGAAAAAAGCCTCCATATTGGTGATTTTTTTCGAGTAAATAAGTGAACAAATAATTTTGCTCCCTTAAGTACTGATCTTGTTTTGTTCTATTGAAGAGTTATAGTATTCTATCCCCTCCCCATTAATTAGTCTTTATTGATTTCTCCTCTAGAAATAAATAATAAAAGTTGGCTGATGCTAGCAAGAATAGGTAACTCTAACAGTGGACCTATCACTAACGTTAAAGCGATGAAAGGTTGATCTGGGAATGCGGTCATAGCGATTGCTAAGGCAATTGGAGAATTCCTAGCTAGCGTAGTTAAATTTAAACTCGCCCGATCGCTAGATGAAAATTGCATAAGCTTTCCCACTTTTTGTCCAATGATCAAGTTCAATGCAAAAAATAATAGAATTGGAATGCTTATTTGCCAGAGTAAACTTAAATGTTCAAGCAAGAGTTGTCCTTGAGCAGCAAACATAGCTACGATTGCCAGACTTAAGAAGAGAATTGGTAACATATTAAGTCGAGCTATTAGTCGCTCTCTTAATTGCTGCTTGTTTCTTAGTAACATTTTTGTTAAAAACGTTAAAGCTAATGGTAGAAATAAAACCATTACTATACTTTCTATTAGATATTTTAGCTCTATAACTTCTGTAGTTCCGTCAAACATAAGTAGGTAAAGAGGAAGCAAGATAACTTGTAAAATAAGATTTAATGGTAAAATGGCCACAGATAATGCTACGTTCCCTCTAGCTATCTTCGTGAAAATTAAGTACCAATCCGTACAGGGAGTAACCATTAACATGATAAATCCAATATATAAGGCAGGATGATCAGCTAAAAATAAGGTTGCTAACAGCCATGCTAAAACTGGTGTCCAAATAAAGTTGATAATCATTGTGGTAAATGTAAATTTTTTATTGCAAAAGGCCATTTTTATTTCTTCAAAGGGGATTTGTAAAAACGTAATATAAAGCATCGATACTAACAACGGGATTATTAAAAACTCCGCATTTATTCGTATAAGTTCCATTTGTCCTATGCTGATTCCAACTAGAACAGCTAACAAAATGATCAACGTATACCACTTTTCAATTAAACTCACTGTGAACTCCCACCTTACGACCACAAATTCTATTGCTACTTTAACACAACATTCAAACTAGGATTAACTTTTTCCATAGAAGAACTTTGATCTAATTCAGTAAAATGCTTATAGGAGAGTTAAGTAATGCGCAAATCATTAATAGTAAAAGATGAAATTCGTATCCTATTTTAGTTGAAATTGAAAAAGGCTTGGGTTATATTTTCATAACCCAAGCCTTTGCTATAATACTTAAAAGATAGTCTATGCTAAGAACGTACCGCAACTAGCTAACAAAAGCGCGTCATCGTTGCATCAACATTCGTTTATACAAGTTGATTTACAAGCCCCATAACATCTTGTTTTAATTGTTCAAGTGAGCGCTTACTTCCCTCAAGCGTTTCTTTATTTACGCCAAAATAAAATTTAATCTTCGGCTCGGTTCCCGATGGACGAATGCAGAACCAAGATCCATCTTCAAGCTTGTATTTTAATACATTTGATTTCGGAAGTTCAATCGTTACTTGTTCTCCCGTTGTTGTATTTGTCGCAACACTTGACTGATAATCTTCAACTAATGCTACTTTGCTAGATCCAAGAATAGTTGGTGGTGTCTCGCGGAATGAAGCTAGTATTTGATTAATTTGTTCAATTCCTGCTTTACCTTTTAATGTTAATGATTCTAATCCTTCTTGGTGATACCCGTACTTCTCAAATACTTCAATTAATCCATCATATAAATTCATTTGACGAGATTTATAATAAGTAGCTAATTCAGCAGCTAACAAACAAGCTTGAACCGCGTCTTTGTCTCTAACAAAGTCACCGATTAAATACCCGTAGCTTTCCTCATATCCAAACAAGAAACGATGCTCACCTGTTTGCTCATACTCTTTAATCTTTTCTCCAATAAACTTGAATCCTGTTAACGTATCAACTGTAAGTAAATGATGCTTTTCTGCAATTGCTCTACCAATTTCAGACGTTACAATTGTTTTGAGAACAACTCCATTAGTTGGTAACGTATTTAACTCTTTCTTTTGCGTGAGAATATAATCAAGCATTAAGGCGCCTGTTTGGTTTCCTGTTAAAACAACATATTCTCCAGCAGGGTCTTTTACTGCTACTCCAACTCGATCGCCATCTGGGTCCGTCGCTAAAAGGACATCTGCATCTAGCTTCTTTCCATGCTCAATCGCTAATTCAAATGCAGCATGTTCTTCAGGATTAGGTGATTTCACCGTTGAAAAATTAGGATCAGGTAGCTCTTGTTCTGGAACCACTGTTAATTGAGTAAAACCACTCGTCTCTAAAACACGGCGAACAGGTAGATTAGCTGCACCATGAAGAGGAGTGAATACGATTTTTACATCTTTTCCGTATTCTTTGATTAACTGTTCTTGAATAAGGATCGTTTTCAACTGCTTGTTATATTCTTCATCAATTTCCTCTGATATCACTTGGAGAGTTCGATCTCCTTTAAGCTCCATCTCACTTGCCACTTCAATGACTAGTTCATCCTCAATCCCATTCACAAACTGAACTAGTTCTTCAGCAGGACCAGGTGGCAGTTGTCCACCATCCTCACCATATACCTTAAATCCATTGTATTCTGGAGGATTATGACTAGCTGTAATCACAATTCCTGCGTAAGCATTAAGGTGTCTTACAGCGAAAGAAAGTTCAGGCGTAGGACGTAAATCGTGAAATAAATAAGAACGAATTCCATGTTTTCCTAATGTTAGCGCTGATTCTAGCGCAAATTGTCTTGATTTATGTCGGGAATCAAACGCAATAGCAACACCACGTTCCTTTGCCTCATTCCCATCTTTACTAATAAAACGCGCCAATCCTTCAGCAGCACGACGAATCGTATATGTATTCATTCTGTTAGGACCTGGACCAATTTCTCCTCTCATCCCACCAGTTCCAAACTCTAAATTTTTATAAAAGCAGTCTTCTAGTTCAACTTCGTTCCCTTGTCTTTGTTCTAATGCTTCTTTCCATTCGGCTTCTAATGCTGAAAAATTAGACCACTTGCTGTATTGTTCCTTCCAACTCATCCTATCTCCTCCTAAGGCATCAATCTTTTCTATTATATCAAACTATGAATTCTAGATTTGATCTCTATTTTCCTTTTTTTAATCAAACAAAAAGAGAGTGACTACACTCTCTTTTCTTTACATCATCTGTTAAAATCAGGTATATTATTTAATTCACGTTCTAAATCACGGGGCAAGGGCTGCTCCAAGTGAAAGAGGTCTTTGGGGTCCCGATTATTTTGTGCTGCAATTGTTCCTCGTACGTTAAATAAGATTTGATTGTAATAGGTACTTCCATCCTTATTAACCTCAACCATCGCAATCCATGTACCAGGTACTGAAAAAATAATCTCTGTTTCGTAAAGTCCACCATCCAACCTACTAAAAGTCTTCTCAATTTGGTGAACGGTGCCCGGTCGGTCAAATACCGCCTTCATATTCGCATTTTCAATTGGAACGCCCAGTTCATCTTCAAGAAATAGATGAAAATCAATCGCTTGACCTGTTTCAAACAAATCATTAGCCCCAGCAAATGACAATGTCCATTTCGTTTCTAACTCGCTCTTAGGTAATGTCATAAACAAGAACAAAGAACTAATTAGAATAAAAACAAGGCTTATTGTGATAAAAATTCGGTTTAAATATTTTTCTTGTTCTAGACGCAAAGTGCTTACCTCCTCTAAGCTGTGACAACAATCAGCTTTTCCAAACTAGCGAGGAGGTAAACGGTCTTACTTATAATTATTGCTTATAGTTAATTTGATAAATGTCATGTCTCCGGTCTCTTAGCTGATTTACACTTCCAGCACGACGGTTCCGTCTAAGAATCTCCAAATCTACATCTCCAACAACAACGGTTTCAATGTTCGCTTGGCATTCTCCAACAATTCCATCTCGTGCAAATGTAAAGTCGGATGGGCTAAATATTCCTGATTGCGCATATTGAATATCCATATTTTCAACATCTGTCAGATTTCCAACCGTTCCTGACAAAACCGTATAGACTTGATTTTCAATCGCACGAGCCTGGGAACAATATCTTACTCTTAAATAGCCTTGACGATCGTCCGTGCAAAACGGTGTGAAGATGATGTTGGCTCCTTTGTCTACTGCAATTCGAGCTAATTCAGGGAATTCAATATCATAGCAGATTTGAATGGCAATTTTTCCGCAATCGGTATCGAACACATTAACATGTTCTCCACCTGAAATGCCCCAGAATTTACGCTCATTTGGTGTAATATGAAGCTTATATTGTTTTTCAATTGTGCCATCTCTTCTAAATAAATAGGCAATGTTATAGATCTTACCTTCTTCTTCAACGAAATGTGAACCACCAATAATATTCACATTGTATTTCACTGCAAGACCCGTAAATAACTCAATATAATCTTCTGTAAACTCAGTTAAGCGTCTGATCGCAAGACTTGGGCTTTTTTCAGGCAAAAATGATAATAATTGCAAAGTGAAAATCTCAGGAAAAACAGCGAAGTCTGATTGATAACTAGCTGCTACATCTGTATAGTACTCGCACTGTACAGCAAAGTCTTCAAAAGACGAAATTTTCTTCATCGCATACTGGATCGTTGTGATTCGAATAGGAAAAGACGTCTTAAACTGGCGCTTAGGTACAGTCGGTCGATAATCGATATTGTTCCACTCCATCAATGTCGCATAACGCAGTGACGCACGATCATCATCTAAGTAATTCGGATTAATACGTTTTAACGTAAAGCCATTCATTACTTGGAACGTAAGAACCGGATCGTATATATTATGCATCGTTACTTCTTCCACATAACGTCGTGGTGTCATCTCTTTCGCATGTTTAAAATAATTAGGTATACGTCCACCAATAATAATACTTTTTAAATTCAACTCACGAGCTAAATCTTTTCTTGCCTCATATAGACGGTGACCAATTTTCATTCTACGGTACTCTGGATGAACCATGACCTCAATGCCATACAAATTATAACCTTCATAGTCATGATTCGTAATATACCCATTATCCGTTATCTCGTCCCATGTATGTTGATCATCATATTCATCAAAATTAATAATTAAACTTGAACAAGATCCAATAATCTCTCCATCAAACTCTACACAAAATTGGCCTTCAGGAAAAATGTCAATATGGCTCTTTAAATGTTCACGTTCCCATGGTTCCATATTTGGAAAACACAATTTTTGCATATTTATGATAGCATCGAAATCTTTAGCTTCAATGTTTCGAATAATCATCTTTTTTTCAAATTTAGATATATCTATCTTTTCTGACACATCATCATCTCCTTTACCTTACACACAAGAAGTTTACCCGTTTTTGTATAGATTGAACACTTTTTTGCTTTTTTTCAAGCTCAGCTTCATCTATGGATTAAAGACTAATGACCTTTACTATTATTTCCTGTATTCTCCTTAAACAATGACTGCTTTCTCATATAAAAAAGAAAACCACCTTACTATATAGGGTGGTTGATCAAAAGTCTACTCTTCTTTAACTGCGATATGCACATGAATTTCACCAATTGGTGTGTCTAAAGGCACGCTAACAAATGGACTGCTTGAATGGAACCTTGACTCTCCTTCATTCACAATCGGTGTAGTTACATCGATAATACATGATTCTTTTGATAGTTCGGTTGCGGTTGTTCCCGCTACCCAATTGCCAAACTCTTGAACAGCACTCCATCCGATTTCATCGAGGTGATCGATCTGTATTCCACCCATCATTACACCAACAAGCTTTTTAGCTGTATCAGAAGTGAAAGAACAAATAATTTGCCCTTGTAATTGACCTTTCACTCCTAAAATAACAGATATATCATTTGAAGGAATGGTTCCTGTACCTGCGCTAGCTACAAGTGGTGAAACAATAAGGCCAAAATGGTTAGTTAATATTTCTTTTGTAGCACGGCAAATCGCATTAATATGGTTTACATTCACTTTGTATTCCTCCAAGGGTTCTATCAAGATAGAATTGTGTCGAAACATGTAAAATTGTATTAATTTTATCATACGTTTTTACCGTTGTGGGTGGTTAATTATTACTTTGCAGAATTTACCTGTTTCTGATTGCGCATGACATACCATTGTTCTCTTGCCATCTCAACCATCTTTACTTCGGTCGCTCTTTTTTTATGTTGAATCACTCTCGTGAAGTAAAGTCCGGCTTCTTCTTCTTTTTTCAATCTCCTTGCTAGTTCACCTAGTAAATATAAAAGTCTCAATTCCGTCATTTGTGTTCCTATATAATCTCCTCTCTCGTAGGAGATTTTATAATGCGAAAGAGCAGCTAGTAAGAAACGCATCTCTTCATTTATATCTTCTATTGATCAATAAATCCATGCTAAGCGAAGACAAACCCCACCTGTGACAACCCGACTTTCCTTTTTTAAATTGGCTGAAAGGATAGCCAACTTCATTGCTTTCGTAGCTTCGAAAACCGTACGCTCCTTACCGAAATCTTGAGATATCCAATTTATGAATTGGTTTGCAATTTCTTCCTTAGCCCCTGTAGGAAAATCTTGGCTGAAGGACTCTGTTGATGTAAAGCCACAAGCTGGACAAACATCTGCCTCATAAAATAATCGATTTATCGTCTCTTCTTTATATACCTTACAAAAATCGCTCTCTATTTTTTCCATACGGATGAAACTCGACCGCACTCTCTTTGAGTTAAATGTACGTCCACAGAATAAACAAAGGACTTTTTTATCATATAAAGGTGAAAGTTGGTTTGTCATAGCGTTCATCCTAGTTTTAAAGTTATATAATCATTTTAGTCTAAAAGAACTGTATATTACTAGTCTTTTTAGTTGTTTAGTTTTTTCTATTCTGCAATTTAAATAAGGGAATCGTAGGAATTCATTCATAAATATTTTTTTTGGAATTTCTTTGGAATGAGAAGACCTCCTTGGTGCATAAGCTTATATAACAACAGTGGCATGACCACTTAAGGAGGGATACTCCTTACATCAAACGATTCAGTCCATCAAGGTGTCCCTTTAAAAATCAAAACCAATTAGACAGGGGCTGGAAATATGAATAGAGGAAAAGAATGCGTAGCTATGCTGCTTGCAGGGGGGGAAGGGAAACGACTGGGTGACCTTACAAGAAAGTTAGCCAAGCCTGCGGTATATTTCGGTGGAAAATATAGAATTATAGACTTCCCGTTAAGTAATTGTATTAATTCTGGAATAGATACGGTTGGAGTTTTAACCCAATACGAACCGCTTGCTTTAAATTCTCACCTAGGAATAGGTACACCATGGGATCTAGATCGTCGTAACGGAGGACTCACGTGTCTTCCGCCTTTTGTTGAAAAGAGAGGTGGTTCCTGGTATTTAGGAACAGCCGATGCCATCTATCAAAACCGTTACTTTATTGAACAGTATGATCCTGAATATGTGCTTATTTTATCAGGCGACCATATTTACAAAATGGATTATAGCTTAATGCTTGATTATCACAAAGAGCGCGGTGCAGAAGCTACCATCTCCGTTCTTGAAGTGCCATGGGATGAGGCTAGTCGTTTTGGAATTATGAACGCTACGGAAACGGGTCATATTACTGATTTTGAAGAAAAACCTGTTAATCCAAAAAGCAATCTCGCTTCGATGGGTATTTATATTTTCAACTGGTCCGTTTTAAAGGCCTACTTGAATGAAGATGCACAACTTCCGACATCTAGTCATGATTTTGGAAAAGATATTATCCCTGCGATGCTAAATGACAATCGTCAATTATTTGCTTATCCGTTTTCTGGGTACTGGAAAGATGTTGGGACTATTCAAAGCTTCTGGGAAGCGAATATGGATTTACTCGCTAAACAACCTTCTTTAAAACTCCATGAGTATAATTGGCGTATTTATTCCGTTAATGCTTGTCAATCGCCGCAATACATTTCACCCCATGCAACGATAACCGATTCTCTTATTAATGAGGGTTGTCTTATCTATGGGAACGTTTCAGAATCGATATTATTCCATCAAGTTGGAATTGGTTGTCATAGTGAAATAGAGCAATCTGTCGTTATGCCAAATGCGAAAATTGGGCAACATGTCAAGTTAAAAAAGGTCATTGTTGCAGAAGGAGTAACTATTCCAGATCATACAGAGATTCTCTCACCAAATGATGAGATTTTAGTCATCGATAAGGACACTCCCATTAAAAAACACGCCACTATTTCAAGATAACTAAATACTAAGTGAGAGAGGAAGAAATCAATGGAAAAACTTATGGGTGTTATACATTTAGATAGTGAACAAAACTTGCTAAAGGAACTGACTTATTTCCGTTGCGGTGCCGCTGTCCCTTATGGAAGTCGCTATCGTCTAATTGACTTTGTTCTTTCCAATATGGTGAACTCGCAAGTTCAAGATATTGCCGTCTTTACTAGAAAGAAATACCGTTCGCTTATGGATCATTTAGGAAACGGGAAACCATGGGATTTAGACCGTAAACGAGGCGGTTTATTTATCCTCCCTCCTGATTGGAACGACCCAACAGATTTATCAAAGGGCGATTTACAACATTTTCATAATAATCGTGATTTCTTTGATCGTGGTTTAGCAGAATACGTACTTATTACAGGTACTCACCATATATGTAACATCAATTATGAAAAAGTGTTTCAAGAACACTTAGAGTCAGGAGCCGACGTAACTGCTATCTATCAACCTATTCAAATTCTTGAACACGAACATGCATCGGAGAAAAAGTTAGAACTGAACGAAAAGGGAGAGGTTACTAATATAACGACAGACACGAGCAACCGAAATTTATTTATGGATATGTTTATTATTAAAAAGTCCTTGTTAATGGAACTCGTTGATTACTGTATTGCTAGAAAAAAAGAAAATTTACTCCTAGATGGTATTATTGAAAACCTTTCTAGTCTAACGGTCCGCTCATACGAATATAAAGGATATCTAGCAGTCATTAATTCAATTGAAAGCTACTATAAACATAGTATGTCCTTACTCGATATCGATGTGTACACTCAGCTTTTCCTAAATCGAAAGCCTATCTATACAAAACCAAAAGATGAACCACCGACAAAATATACAAAGTCAGCCCAAACGTCGAGTTCGTTATTAGCTAATGGATGTGTCATTGAAGGTACGGTTGAAAATAGCATTCTCTTTAGAGGTGTGCATGTTCATAAAGGTGCGGTTGTCCGTAACTCTATTATTATGCAACGTTGTGAAATTCAAGAAGGCACTCTGTTAGAGAACGTTATTTTAGATAAAGACATAGTGATTTCTCCAAGACGTACGTTTATTGGCGCACCAGAAAACCCTTATGTAGTGGCTAAAAGAAAAGTGATGTAATCTATTAAAGAAGGAGTTTTGTCTATGAATATAGTGATGGTTTCTTCCGAATGCGCACCATTTTTTAAAACAGGAGGATTAGCTGATGTTGTAGCCGCTCTTCCAAAAGCACTTGCCAAGAAAAGCCATAAACTCACCGTTTTTCTTCCAAAACATCGAGGTCTTCCACATGATATTGCTTCTCAACTCAAATTTATTGGTTCATTTGACGTCCACGTTAAATGGCGGAAACAATATTGCGGTCTTTTATCTTATGAAACTGATCAAGTCACATACTATTTTATTGACAATGAATATTATTTTAACCGAGCTCATTTATACGATGAAATGGATGATGCTGAGCGCTATGTTTTTTTTACTCATGCCTTTTTCAAAGCACTTGAACATCTTGATGCGACTCCTGACCTAATTCACTGTCATGATTGGCAAACAGCTCTTATTCCTCTCTATATCAAAGCTGGCACTTACCAAAGACAAGTGAAAACTGTCTTTACTATTCACAATTTAAAGTATCAAGGGATATTTCCTCTTTCTGTTTTTAACGAACTCCTGCACTTAGACCAGATTCACTTAGGTGGTCTAGAGTTTAGAGGAGCCATTAATTTTATGAAAGCAGCTCTTATTCATGCCGATTGGGTAACAACAGTAAGTCCCTCCTATGCAAATGAGATATTAGATCCTTATTACGGTGAAGGACTTGAATCCTTTTTACACGAACGAGGTACGAGTTTATCAGGAATTGTTAATGGAATTGATGAAGATGTTTATAATCCTGGAAACGACCTTTACGTGTCTATTCCCTACAAGAAGCATTATGCAAGAAAGAAAGAGAACAAACGTATTATGCAGCAAGAACTAGACTTAACGATTTCAAAAGATATTCCTATGTTTGCCGTCATTAGTCGTTTAGTCGAAGAAAAGGGTCTTCCTCTTCTAGTTCATATTCTAGATGAGTTATTAACAACCGAATCTGTTCAAGTTGTGATTATGGGAACCGGAGAATCTAAATTTGAAGAACATTTCCAAGCGATATCAAATCGTTACCCTAATTCATGTCGTTTCATGAATGTGTTTCAGGAAGGACTAGCGCGAAGGTTATATGCTTCTTCAGACTTCTTTCTAATGCCATCACGGTTTGAACCTTGTGGGTTAAGTCAATTAATCGCCCTTCGCTACGAAACAGTCCCTCTCGTTAGGGAAACAGGAGGGTTAAAAGATACGATCCAACCATATAATGAATTTACTGGAGAAGGAAATGGCTTTTCTTTCACGAATTATAATGCAAATGACTTTTTAAACACCATTCGCTACGGTATTCATTTGTATCATCAGCCAAAACACTGGAATCAACTTTTAAAAAACATCTACAAGAGCAAATTGAACTGGGAACATTCTGCGGGACAGTATGAAGACATATACAAGAAACTACTGAACCCCAAAAATGAGGAGGAACCATATGACCATGACAGTCGACAATCTGAGCCAGATCCTGAAAGAGAAGCTCACCTCGTCATTCGGTAAAAGCCTTGAAGACGCAACAACGAAAGAAATGTTTCAGTCAATTTGTCTAACCATGAAAGAATCGATACATGCGAATTGGCAAATGACACAACAAACGTATGATGAAAAGGAAAGCAAACAGGTTTATTATTTTTCAATGGAATTCCTTCTCGGTCGTCTAGTAGAATCCAACCTATTAAACATGGGCATGTTGAACCTTTATAAAGAAACGCTACTTTCCTTAGGATTCGATCCAGAAGATGTATTTCGAGAAGAACATGATGCTGGTTTAGGGAATGGAGGACTCGGAAGACTTGCTGCTTGTTTCCTTGACTCTCTTGCTTCTCTTCAATTACCAGGTCATGGAATGGGGATTCGATATAAATATGGCCTTTTTCAACAGA
This sequence comes from Halalkalibacter alkalisediminis, assembly GCF_028610705.1. GTDB lineage: Bacteria > Bacillota > Bacilli > Bacillales > Bacillaceae_D > Halalkalibacter > Halalkalibacter alkalisediminis. Next base: position 45,178 of record NZ_JAQQWT010000007.1, on the reverse strand, counting down.
AGGTCGTTAATGGATATCAAGTAGAACTTCCTGACAACTGGCTCAAAGATGAATACATGTGGGAGACAAAACGAGGAGATAAAGCGATTGAAGTGCGGTTCGGGGGCACCGTTGAAACAACCGTTGATAACGGGCACCTCCAATTTCACCATCACGACTATGAACGAGTACTTGCTGTACCGTACGATGTCCCTATCGTTGGGTTTGACAATAATACAGTCAATACGCTTCGATTATGGAGTGCAGAATCAACGACGAACCACTTTCACTTCCACTCAAGTCGCGGACATGATTATTATCACTACCTCGATTATAAGAGGTCAATTGAAAAGATATCTGAGTTTCTGTACCCGGATGACTCTTATTACGAAGGGAAAATTTTACGTTTAAAGCAACAGTACTTCTTAGTTTCGGCTGGCCTTCAAAGTATCCTGCATCGTTATAAGAAGAGAAATAAACCGCTCGAACAATTATCTGAGCATGTTGTGATTCAAATCAATGATACCCACCCAACTCTCGTTGTTCCTGAACTGATGCGCCTCTTAATGGATGAAGAGAAATTAGGTTGGGATGAAGCTTGGTCAATCACGCAAAAAACGGTTGCCTACACCAATCATACAACATTGAGCGAAGCCCTAGAAAAATGGCCTGAGGAAATGATTAAAACATTGTTTCCACGACTGTATTTAATTATTCATGAAATTAATGAACGTTTTTGCAAAATGCTTTGGTATGATTACCCTGAGTTGAGAGAAAAAATTCCGGAAATGGCTATCTTATCTTATGAACAAGTTCATATGGCCCATCTTTCAATGGTTGGAAGCTTTAGTATTAATGGGGTTGCAAAGTTACATACAGACATCTTAAAAGATCGTGTGATGAAACCATTTTATACTGTTTTTCCAAAACGTTTTAATAACAAAACGAACGGGATCACACACAGACGCTGGTTGTTAAATGTAAACCCCAAGTTGACAGATGTAATCTCTCAAGCAATTGGAACGGATTGGATCCACCAACCAGGACAGTTAACGGATTTAATTCCTTTTGCTACTGATTCAGCTTTTCAAGAATCGATTGCGAAGGTAAAACATGAAAATAAAGTGAAATTAGCAAATTTTATTAAGAAACAGTATGATCTAACAATAGATGATCAGTCCATTGTTGATGTTCATATAAAACGTCTCCATGGCTATAAGCGACAGCTTTTAAATTTATTTCACATCATTCATTTATATAATAGATGTCTTGAAGACCCGTCTCTTGATCTAATACCGCGAACGTTTATTTTCGGGGCTAAAGCGGCTCCTGGTTACTCATTTGCCAAACAAGTCATTAAATTGATTAACGCAGTTGCCGAGAAAGTGAATAATCATCCTGACATTAGCTCAAAGATTAAAGTCGTCTTTCTTGAAAATTATTCTGTCAGCCTTGCTGAGCGAATTATACCCGCAGCCGATTTAAGTGAACAAATCTCCACTGCGAGTAAAGAAGCATCAGGGACAGGAAATATGAAATTGATGATGAATGGTGCGCTAACGATCGGTACACTCGATGGAGCGAATGTAGAGATTGGTGAATTGGTAGGGACAGAAAACATCTTTACATTCGGATTAACTTCGGATGAGGTATTTCATTACCAACGTGAGGGAGAATATCGTGCCCGTGATTATTACAACAACGATAGACGATTGCGTAATGTAATGGACCTCCTTGTCAACGAACATTTTTCAGGTGATGACGTAGAGTTTAAAGACATCTTCTATTCACTTCTATATAATAATGACGAATATTTTGTCTTGAAAGATTTTGATAGTTACATTCATGCACAGAGTCGTGTACAAGAAGCGTATCAAAATCAATCAGATTGGTTAAGTAAAAGCATTGTCAATATCGCTCAATCTGGTATGTTTTCTAGTGATCGAACGATTCAGGAATATGCTAATGATATATGGAAAATCAAACCAACAACGATTGGGAATTTAATTATTAAATAAGTATGTAAAAAAGGTACTCTTATACGATTAACGGTTTAGGTAGAGAAAGCACTTTAATTAATCGTTATTTTAACATTACAACTACACTATCAACAAAAGCGTATTGGAATTTATTTCCCAATACGCTTTTGTATAATAACGGCCATAATTCATTAATAGTCATCCAGTTTTATTGCTATATGATAACTTATTCACTAACGTTTATATTGTAAGAAATTTATTACTTAAAACAACGAAACCCAATCTCATTATAAGAATGGGTTTCGACCATTCAGCTGATTGTACAGTGTATTTAAATAGAATAAATATCGACCACATGGAATCGAACTTTCGTTATGGTGTATGACGGCATGTTGAATCTTATAAGCCATATAACCTCGTGGCAACATCGAGAAGTTCGCCAAACCTTTAAAAGATGGTCTTGTTACTAAATTTTCTAGATAAGCTGATTGATTACTCCCCGGATTTCTACTCTGATTTAGAGCCTGAATGATTTGTTCAGCGGTCAAAATTCCTAATCCATGTCCATAATACGTACCATCTTCGAGAACAACAGCATTTTCACCTCTCCACCATGGCGTTTCCAAATGAAAGTCCGGGTTATTAAAATAGACAACATCTCCAGGTATTAGATGGTCAGTATAAATTGAGTTAACTCCAAGATCAGGATCAAAGTGCCAACTGTATAAATAGATGTTTTGAAATAGTTGATTAAAAACATGTTCATCCAAACTATTTAGGGTCGCATGATAATAGATAATGATTATTGCCGTTGCACATTCAAACGCATATTGTGAACTGTTCGTGTAAATATCTTGAATGGCATCTGACGGTTTTACACCAGGTCGCAATTGAAACCCTCCCGTATTTAACAAATCCCAATAGTAAGGGTTACAACGCGACTTCTCAAAGGGTTCAAACTGTACATTACTTTGGCTCATGGCTCTTGCACTTAACATGATCTGTTTTCGTAATTTCAGTTCAAACAATAATTCGCCAATCGATTGATATGAATAAACAATCGAACCTTCATTCATTTTTTGAAAAATGATACTTTCAACACTCCCAGGTGGCCACATGTCAATTTGTTCAAAGGGTATCTCTGATAAATGAATCATGCTATACCTCTTTCCCGCAATAGCGCAATTTTGCAATAGTTACCTAGTAAATAAACATAACGGCTTTATTTTAAGGCAAACACCTCTTACTCTGTTTAGTTAGAGATTATGTTCTCTTTTGAAGAACATTCCATGTCTTTATCCCAACTCTTCATCATTTTTGAGAAAATTAAAAGTACCCTATACGCAGCCTTTTTTACTGTCTACTCTATAGGGTACTTTATATATTTATGGTTGACTCTTATGCTCTTAAAATAACGTTAATCGGCGGGACAGGCTATACCCTTTGAGACATCAGTCAGATAGGCTCCAAAGCGGATTCGATTAAAGAATTTTTTCCTTAGATCATTCTTCCCCTAATTCTTAACGCTTTTTCTACCTCATCCGTAAATATCGCATCACAGCCGAGTTCAAAAAACTTTTTAATCCACCTTTCTTCATTTACCGTATAAGGTCTTAAACGAAACCCTTTTTTTATTAACGCCTTCACTTCTTCATCTAGCAAACTAACATAGGAAAAATGATAACCCAACACATTTACATGTCTTAAATAGCTTTCTGGTTCATACAAAGCTGCTGCAACAATAACAGCTGTTTCTAAAAAGGGATTATGCTTTTGAAAGGTATGTACAGACTTGTGATCAAAGGAAGACAGAATAATTCTCTCTTCAAGATCGTATTTCTTTAATAAAGGTAAAACAGTAGCTACTGTTAAATTTCGGTCAGCTACAGAACCTTTTAATTCTATATTAAGGGTTAAGGAATGGGTCTTTGCCCAAATGAGGACCTCTTCCAACGTAGGGATGGTTTCTGCTTTAAATGTATCGCTAAACCAAGAGCCCGCACTGAATTTTTTTAGCTCACTAGCTGTATAATCGCGAACAAAACCTTTTCCTGTTGTTGTCCGGTCTAGAGTAAGGTCATGAATCACAACCGGAACATGGTCTTTTGTGAGCTGAATATCAAACTCTATCCCATCCGCTCCTATATCAGCTGAGGCCTGAAAAGCGACCATCGTATTTTCAGGGTATTGACTCGAGAACCCGCGGTGTGCAAAAACCTTCGTGCCTGTCAAAGTCATCTCCTCTTTTCTATTTAGCTTCCGCCATCTATGCTACTGTAAATTGTCCTTTTTCTTCTGCTCCCCACAACAAACGGCAATGATCTCCACTTGTTACCGGGCCCACGCCTTCAGGTGTCCCTGTAAAAATAAGATCTCCTTCACCTAGACCAAAACATTGAACACATTCCTCCATAATTGCTTGGAAATTAAACATCATATCTTTACTATTTCCGTGTTGCACCGTTTCTCCGTTTTTTATTAAGTGAAAATCCGTTTTTTCACACTCTTCCTCTCCTCCAAAGCTCCAAAATGGCGTGATAATCGCTGAATTTCTAAAGCCCTTTGCTCGTAACCATGGATGCCCCTTTTCTTTTAATTTCGATTGCACATCCCTTAAAGTTAAATCTACTCCTAGGGCCATTTGACTTACAACATCAGATAGTCGGTCTCCCGCTTTTACTTCTCTATCAATTCTAAGTACAATCTCTATTTCATGATGGATTTCTCCTAACTCCCATGGTAAACCAATAGACTGACCTTTTGTTTCTACTAAAGCATGAGTAGGTTTAGAGAATAAAATGGGCTCTTCTGGGATCGCGTTTCCTAACTCGGTTGCATGCTTAGCATAGTTTCTTCCAATGCAATAAATATTCAATAGTCATCACCCTTCTCTGACGTATGTTAAATTGTTTATCGTCAGTATGATTCTTTCTTTATTGTACTAAAAAGCAACTATCTATTGAAAGCGCTGCGCAAAAAAAGATGAAGCTCTTACACTTCATCTTTTTTAGATACAGTCATTAAATTACAAGTATAAACTATATACCTGCAGACCGCTGAAGCCTCTTCGCAATTTCTAGGAAGTCATCATGTGAGATCCCTGGTGCAAATTCCTCTGGAATCTCAGGATAATCTGGCATCGGTGCCCCTTCTGGTGCTCCTCTAATCACTTCAACTGGCGATCCATCTGATGGATGCGTACCTTTCCAAATTTTATCAATGTCTTGATAATCTGTAGGACTAAATGTATACAACTTACGGTGAATTCCTTGATCCTCAAATTTACGTGCATAGTCAAACGCTCGGTTTTCCAGATTCGGTATTGGCACCATTTTTGTCATATCAACACCAGTTGCCACTTCTAGTGCTTTTGCATAAGCCAAGACATGAACACCGCCTCGAACGAGGAGATAACCAATCATTTCTCTTGCAACAGGGTTATCCGTCATTTCGTATACACGCATTTTATGTGTTCTTGCTCCACACTCGAGAAAGAAATTATGCAATAAATCTAAAACAAGATTTCCACTATTAAAGACATTATCTCCCGTCCAAGGAGCTCCCATTGAACTCATTGGATAAGAAGCCTGAGCTGTTTCAATAAAATGCCGTGTCACACGCTTATCTTTTGCATTTTGCATCGGTGTCAGGTCAGGGTCTCCAGGAAAAGTCGTTCCTTCAATCATATGATTAATCGTGTTTGCAACTAACTCAACATGCCCAAACTCTTCCGCTGTAATACTTGCAATTAAATCATAAAAAGGCTTCAGCTTCTTTTTACTTCTGAAATTAAAAGATTGATACATGTAGTTATTTAGAGTAGACATCTCACCAAACTTACCACCAAGTAATTCTTGAACAGCCGCTGCTGCATTAGCATCCGGATGTTCTGGCTTTGGCAAGTCAATAAGTAATTTATCTAGACGTATAATCATAGACCTTCCCCTCCAATAAACAAAATTAGACTCATTATGTTCATATGAGAGGCGACGATTGTCCTATTCCATTAAACTTCACTAGGAAAAACCGATTAAAAAATTTGGAGCTCACCTATTCTCTTCATCGCTTCTTCCAATACACTTTCCTCACTTAATAGACCGATACGAACGTATCCTTCTCCATATTCCCCAAAACCGACTCCTGGAGCGACGACGACTCTTGCTTTCTCTAATAGGAGATCAGCGAAGCTCTCTGATGTATACCCTTCCGGAACAGGAAACCATGCAAAAAACGATCCTTTTGGAGCTTGAACGTTCCACCCAATGTTTTTCGCTGCTGTGACAAGAGCTTCTCTTCGTTTTGCATACATCTCTACAAGTTGGGTAACGCTCGACTGATCGGACTCTAGAGCGTAAGCAGCCGCTTCTTGAATTCCACCAAAAACACTGCAATAATAATGATCTTGGATGAGTTCAATGGCTTTTACAACACTAGGGTTTCCAACAACAAATCCTACTCTCCAGCCAGCCATGTTATACGTCTTAGATAGGGTAAGCATTTCTACTCCCACTTCTTTAGCCCCTGGAATTTGAAGAAAACTAAGAGGTTTCTCTCCATCAAAACCAATCGCTCCATAGGCAAAATCATGGACAACACAAACATCGTGTTCATTTGCTAATTCGATCGTTTCTTTAAATAGTTCAGGTGTTGCTACCGCCCCAGTAGGATTGTTAGGGTAATTTAAAAACATAAGCTTTGCCGCGTCCCAAACCCGATCATCAATTTCTGTAAAATCCGGGTGAAAATCTTTCTCCGCTCGAAGGGGCATCCCATGTATTTTAGCTCCCGCTAAAGCTATACCAGACCAATAATCAGGGTAACCTGGATCTGGAACTAACGCTACATCATCCTCATTTAATAGACATTGGCTAATCTCGACAAGACCAGTTTTGGTCCCCGCAAGAACCGCTACTTCATGAATTGGATCAATTTCTACTCCATATTGTTTTTGATAGTAATTGGCCACGGCCTTTTTTAAAAAAGAGTAGCCCTCAAAAGGTGGATACTTGTGATAAAGTGGATTGTCTGCTGAGTTTTGTAATGTTTCAACAATTGGTTTCGGGGTTGGTTGATCTGGATTACCTTGCCCTAAGTTGATGACATCCTTATGCTGCTCTTTCACTTTCATGACCTTTTTAACAAGTTTCGAAAAAAATTGCTCTGGTAATCGTTGTAATGCATCAGACTGTGGGAATGCTTTCATCTTGTTGCCACCTTTTCTATTCATCAAAAGAGCCATTTCCAGGAACACTGAAAATGGACTCGTTTAAAATTTGGCTAAATTCAGATATTTCCATTTATAATAGATTAAACATTTTGTGCTAATTCATAAAAGAGCGATCAAAAATCAAGTAATCTTAGCACTATTATTTTCAAAGCTTAGTTGAAGTAAATCCTTCTGTCAAGCTTGTTTTTCACTTTAAGAACCCTTGCTTCTTTATAAAGCTACCGACTTGTGGTCGCTTTGGTCTAGAAAGAAATGAAGCCATTTGTTCAGACCAAGCGTCCGACCTTTTTCCCTGTGTTCGGTCCTGATAATATTGTTGCATCAATTGATCGTATTCTGTCATCGCTCTGCCTATTTTCGTTGGATCATACTTCTCATAATGAACGACAGCTTCATGAGGTAATCGAGGTTTTTGGTCAGGATTTTGTGATGGATAACCTAGACAAAGGCCCATAACTGGGAAAGTAAATTCTGGTAGTTCTAAAAGCGATGAAACAGAGTCTGGATCATTTCTAATCCCACCTATCATAACTCCCCCCATCCCCAATGAGCGTCCAGCTAGAAGCATATTTTGAGCCACAAGCGCTGCATCAACGGCTCCTACAATGACTTGTTCTTGCTCGCCTATTTCAAATGGTTGTGAATGTTGGTCGCTTGCTTGTTTCAAGCGATAGTAATCAGCACAAATAACAAAAAACACAGGGCATGTTTCTACATAAGTCTGATTACCAGCTAACTTCGCAAGCTGTTGCTTGGTTTCTTTATCCTCTACAACAATAATGCTGTAAGCTTGAACATGATGTGAGGTAGGAGCCCACCTGCCTGCTTCAACAATCGTTTTCACTTGTGTGTTCGTAAGTTCCTTGCTTGAAAACTTACGAATTGAACGATGACTATTTATTAAATCAATCACTGGACTTGTTTCCATATCATACTCCTCCTTTTATATCAGTGTACAAGAAGTTTTCTCACAATTCAAAAACAAGGGACTAAATTTTAGTTGCCTCTTTACTGGTTATATCTTACAATTTTAAATAAGGGGGAAATTATGAATAACCGATCTGCACCTTTACAGGATAAAGACCGAATCGCTTCATTAGACATGATGAGAGGTTTTGCCCTTCTCGGTATTTTAATGGCAAACAGCCTACACTTTCAATTTGGATTGCTTTTAATTCCTGACATACACCAGTTCTATCCTCTTGGTCCACTAGATAGAGCGGCTGAGATCTTCGTTCAAGTTTTTGCGGCTTCTAGCTTTTACACCTTATTCTCTTTCCTTTTCGGCTATGGAATGGCCTTCTTAAAGGAACGTCTTGAACAACAACAGCTTTCATTTAATAAGCTATACTGGCGGCGAACTTTTATTTTACTCGTAGTCGGTTTCATTCATGGAATTTTCATTTGGGATGGAGACATTCTATTTACCTATGCCCTTACTGCGTTTGTCCTATTTTTCTTCTTAAAATTAAGTGAAAGAGGACTTCTCAACTGGTCGCTCGTCTTATTATTTATGATGGCTCTTTCCATTGCTACACCTGAAGAGGATTCTACCATCTATGATGCACAATTCTTACAGTATTCAATAGAAGAAAAAGAGGCACTTAGCCTAAAAAGTTACACCGACGTGGTACACTTCCGATTATTCAATGATCCACTTGGTATCGGTTTTATGGGTGAGGTGATTCTACAAGTATCAGTCATGATTAGCGTACTAGGTATGTTTTTACTAGGTGCTTTTGTTCATCGAAAAAAATGGCTTGTACACCCGATCGAGTCTCGTCCACTACTTATTCGAGTTTGGTGGATTACACTACTAATAGGCTTTCCAAGCAAAATCATATATATTTTTAACGATCGTTACACATATGAGATGCTTCATACAACGGTCGGCGGACCTCTTGTCGCGATGTTTTATGCCTCAAGTATAGCGCTAATGGCTTCCTCAAAAAATACGAATAGACTCCTTTATCCACTCACGTATGTAGGAAGGCTTTCTTTAACGAATTATTTATTACAATCGATTGTGTTTACTACTTTATTTTATGGGTATGGCTTTAACCTTTTCGGTCGTATTGGTATTTTTGCTGGATTGCTTCTGTGTTTTGTCTTCTTTGCCCTTCAAATTTTTGCAAGCAAGTGGTGGTTAAGCCGTTTTTATATCGGACCGTTTGAGTGGTTTTGGAGAGCAGGGACTTATTTACGTCTACCTAAAATACGTCGAAAACAAATATCTAGATAAAGAGATCTACATCTAAAATTTGGTAAAAAAGGAACAGCAACAGATTTTTCTGTTGCTGTTCCTTTTTAAACCTATTATTCAATAGCTGCATCCACTTCTGCAATCATACCAGCTGTAGAAGTTAATCCGCCGCTAGTAATATACCAGTAGACTGGATCTAAATAAACAATCTTTCCATTTTGAAAAGCTTGAGTCGTTTTCACTACTTCATTCTCTACTGTTTGTTGTCCAGAAGATTCCCCACCAACAATAGCACCTCTATCAACAACAAATAGATATTCAGGATCTTGTTCTGCAATATATTCAAATGAAATATTTTGACCATGGCTAGAAACTTCAATATTCTCATCAATCGCAGCTACTCCAAATTCATTATGAAGCAAACCAAATCTTGAACCAGGACCATAAGCACTAATAGATCCATCATTCGCTAGGATAATTAAGCCAGTTGCTTCACTTGCTACTGCTTTTTCTTGCAGTTCAGTGATTGATGTTTGAATGTTAGCTAATTCCTGCTCAGCCACATCTTCTTTGCCAAAAATCTCAGCTAATAGTTGAACATTACTCGTAACGGATTCCATATAATTGGCTGCATCAACTTGAACAAATAAAGTTGGTGCAATATCAGATAAATCATCATATGCTTCTTGTGCTCTTCCAGAAATAATAATTAAGTCTGGTTGAAGATCGTAAATTTTCTCAAAGTCTGGCTCAAATAATGTCCCTGCATTTTCATATTCTTCCCCTTGGTACTTAGCAAGATATTCTGGAACACTCTCTGTCGGTACAGCTGTTACAGCGTCTACACCTAATTTATCCAATGTATCAAGAACGCCAAAGTCAAAGACAACAACTTTTTCTGGATTTTTAGGTACAACTGTTTCTCCTAATTGATGAGTAACCGTTATTTCTGTTTCTTCTGCTGGAGCTTCTTCTTCCGTTGTTTCTTCTGGCGCCTCTACCGTTTCTTCAGCAGGCTCTGCTGCTCCTTCTGTTTCTGTGCTTGAACCGCAAGCTACGGCAAACACCGCTAATAACATGGTAACGGAAAGTAACATTAAAGACTTTTTCATCCTCTACTCACTCCTAATTTTTATATTTTATTTAAAACATGCAATGACTCCCCTACTGCGTTTTCTCATGAGAATAATTCTCATACTTAATTAAAAAAATACAGTGGTTTCTCTCACTGCTAGAGTTTGTTCCAAACAGAACAAACTCTATATATAATCAAAGAGATTGATAGTCTTGGTAGCGAGGTGCAATTGCTTAAACCTAGGCCTTAGGAACTCGAAACGTAACGATCAATTTCATTAACTAACCAAAGTTAAATTTACGCAAAATAAACACAAATCTTTTTGTCACCAACACAGTTAATCGGAATATCCATATCATAAATTTCTCTTAAGACAGCATTATCAATGATCTCTTGAGCAGGACCTTCCTTCACAATCTTTCCATCTTTTAATGCCACTATGAAGTCCGAATAACAGGAAGCAAAGTTAATATCATGTAAAACAATGACAATCGTCTTCCCTAATTCATCTACCATTTTTCGCAAGACCTTCATAATTTGAACAGAGTGTTTCATATCTAAATTATTTAGTGGCTCATCGAGTAGAATATACTCAGTGTCTTGAGCAATGACCATTGCAATATGAGCTCGTTGTCTCTGACCACCACTAAGCTGATCTAAGAACTTATCTTGCATATCCTCAAGGTCCATGTATCGAATGGCTTCATCCACATGTTTAATATCTTCCTTTGTTAAATTTCCTTGTGAATAAGGAAATCGTCCAAACGAGACAAGGTCTCGAATTGTAAGACGAATAGCTAAATGATTAGACTGCTTTAAAATGGAGATTTTTTTAGCTAACACATTACTTTTCGTTTTACTAATATCAATATCATCAATCTTTACTTCCCCACTGTCTTTCGCAATTAAACGACTAACGATGGAAAGTAGTGTACTTTTTCCAGCTCCATTTGGACCTATAAATGATGTAATTTTACCTTTTCTAATGCTAACAGAGACATTTTCAACAACACTCTTTGAAGCATATTGTTTTGAAACGTTAATAACTTCTACCATTTTTTAGTCTCCTTTAATAATAGATATAGGAAGTAAACACCACCGGTAAAGTTGATTATGACACTTAGCGGCGTGGAAAACGTAAAGATTCTTTCAACAATTAGCTGTCCCCCAACAAGAGCAATGATACTTATCAAAATTGAGCCCGTTATTAAATATTTATGTTGGTGTGTTTTCATAAACTCATGGGCAACGTTTGCGACAAGTAAGCCTAAGAAAGTAATCGGACCTACCAATGCTGTTGCAATAGAAACGAGAATGGCAACAATAATTAATAATCTTTTTATAACATGATCATAGTCAATACCTAAATTCACCGCATGATCTCTTCCAAGAGACAAAATATCTAAGAATTTAACATAACGGTAGAAATATATGGTTAATAGAATGATCATGATAAAGGCGAAACCTAGTATATCGGTGTTCACATTGTTAAAGCTAGCAAACATTCGATTTTGGACCATTAAGAATTCATTTGGATCAATTAACACTTGCATAAATGTAGTTAAACTACCAAACAAAGTACCAAAAATGAGTCCCACTAGTAGTAGAAAATAAATATTATTTCCTTCTTTTTTAAAGAGTATTTTATAAAACAGCCCTGCAAAAACAATCATTAAAACGACTGAAACAGCAAAATTTAAGTGTTTATTCACCATCACAATACTTAAAGAACCGAATGTAAAGATAATGAATGTCTGTATCAACATGTATAGCGAGTCTAATCCAATAATACTTGGAGTTAAAATCCGGTTATTCGTAATGGTTTGAAACACCATCGTTGAAAATGCGATTGCAGCACCCGTTAAAACAATGGCTGCTATTTTGTAGCCTCTCCTTGGCAACACATATTCCCAGTTGCCATTTGCACCTATCGTTAAATAGAGAATGATGAGCCCTATTGCTATTATAAGTAAAGTAACTAATTTTCCTTTATAGCCCATAAGTCTTTCTCCTTAACAATAAATAAAGAAATATCGCGCTACCAATAACTCCAACGGTGAGACCAATCGCAATCTCATATGGAAAGATTAGTAAACGTCCTAATATGTCACAGAACAGAACAAATATCGCCCCGAGTAATGCTGTATATGGCAAATTTTCTCTAAGGTTATCACCTTTATAGATGGTTACTATATTGGGAATTATAAGACCTAAAAATGGAATCATTCCTACTGTTAGAACAACGACTGACGTGATTAACGCAACAATAACCAATCCGATATTCACCACTTGTTTGTAATTTAAACCTAGGTTAACGGAAAACTCTTCTCCCATTCCAGCTACTGTAAATCGGTTAGCAAAAATATAAGCAATAATTAACACCGGAATACTTATGTATAGAAGTTCATAGCTCCCTTTTACTATTGAAGCGAAGTTCCCCTGTAACCAAGCAGACATGTTTTGAATTAAATCATATCTGTAAGCAAAAAACGTTGTAATGGAACTTACAATATTTCCAAACATTAATCCTACAAGAGGGATGAAAATCGTATCTTTAAATTTAATACGTTCTAATATTTTCATAAAGATGAACGTCCCCGCTAAAGCAAACGCAAAGGCAACCGCCATTTTTTGAAGAGGACTCGCAGAAGTAAATAGAATTAAAGACACTAAGATTCCAAGCCTAGCAGAATCCAATGTTCCAGCTGTTGTTGGTGAAACAAATCGATTTCTTGTTAACTGTTGCATAATCAATCCACAAACACTCATCCCTACACCAGCGATAATAATACTCACTAATCTCGGAAATCGTACAATCCATAGTGTTTTAATTTGATCTTCAGTCAATCGGAAAATATCTAATGGGGATAAATCTCTAACCCCTATAAACAAAGAAGTAATGGATAAAACAACTAATATAATGACTAAATAGCTTTTGCGCATAAAAGGTCCTGCTCTTTCTACTTAAAAAATTTATTCCAATGAGACCGAATCATATTCCTTCTCTTAGCCTAAGCCTCCTTACCCCCGCAAATGATAATCATAATCAATTACGATCAAAAAAAGAAAACGAATAACATTGATAATGATTATCGTTCTATTGTCATTCTAAAGCTAACCGATAATGATTGTCAATATTAAATATCCAATTAATTGTTTAAACAACTAAATCATTTTATTGATCTATTATTAAAACAGCACAAAACTAAAACATATTTATCATTTATTAACTTCATAGTTGTCTAAACAAATAAATACAGCACTTTTTACCTGACCTAATTTTAAAAATAAAAAAACACTCCATTCTCATTTATGAAAAGGAGCGTCCTATTAATCTGTTAAATTACGGTCAATTTTTTCTAAGACTTTTAAAAATGTGGCCATCTCTTCTTTTGAAATTCCAGTGGATATTTGATCAACCGTCAATTGTGCTTGTTCGATCATCGCTTCTTGTAATTTCTTACCTGTAGCAGTCAAAAAAATCAAATTCGTCCTTTTGTCAACAGGATGAACAATTCGTGTTACGAGATCTCTTTTTATCATATTATTGATCAGTCTAGAGATGCTTGGCGAATCTCTATTAGTCATCGCAGCCAATTTATTTTGCGTTAATCCGTCTTCCTCCCACAATCTAATCATGATGGACCATTGTTCATGCGTGACAGGTAAGTCATGATTTTTAAAGTTTTGATTAAGTCGGCTTGTCACTAATTTAGCTGTATTCGTTATTTTATAGCCAATTGATTCTGCTAATCTGTATGTCTCTGCGCCCATGTTTTTCCCCTACTTATTTATTTAGATAAAGAAATCGTACATGAACGACGAGCATTAATCAAGTAACCGAGGAAAGCGTTTACTACCCAACTGCAAATAATCGAAATAAAAGCGTTTATTTACCCCCTTTTCCTTCCCCCTCCATTTTTTATTTGAAACCATCTTAGCCTTACGCTTGGAGTACCTTATAAATTTTTTCGATAGCCCAGTCAAGGTCTTCCTTCTTAATAACAAGAGGTGGTGCAAAACGAATAACATTTTCATGCGTTTCTTTACATAACAAACCTTCTTCTTTTAACTGTTCACAGTATTTTCTTGCTGGTTCTTTAAGTTCAACTCCGATAAACAAACCTTTACCTCTTACCTCTTTGATAAGCGGATTAGTAATTCCGCACAACTTTTCAAACAAATAATTGCCTAACTCAAGCGAACGTTCCACTAGATTCTCTTCATCAATAACTTCAAGTGCTGCAATGGAAACCGCACAAGCTAGTGGATTTCCGCCAAATGTCGAGCCGTGAGAACCAGGTTCAAACACTCCCAAAACATCTTGATTTGCCGCAACAACTGAGATTGGAAATACACCGCCACCTAAGGCTTTCCCTAAAATATACATATCTGGCTTTACCTCTTCCCAATCACATGCAAATAATTTTCCTGATCGACCTAAACCTGCTTGAATCTCATCAGCAATAAACAAGACATTTTCTTGCTTACACAAATCGTAAGCAGCTTTTAAGAATCCAGTTGGAGGAATGATAATGCCCGCTTCCCCTTGAATCGGCTCAAGTAAAAAGGCTGCTGTTCTGGGATTAATAGCCTGCTTTAATGCTTCCAAATCACCATATGGAATGATCTTAATTCCAGGCAACATTGGACCAAATCCTCTTTTGTACTCATCGTTTGAAGATAAGGAAACAGCAGTCATTGTCCGTCCGTGAAAATTATCCTCACAAACAATGATCTCAGCTTGGTTGTCGGCCACTCCTTTTATGTCATAAGCCCATCTTCTCGCAGCTTTTACCGCTGTCTCAACCGCCTCAGCCCCTGTATTCATTGGCAAAATCATATCTTTACCTGTTAAGGCAGATACTTTTTCATAAAAGAGTCCTAATTGATCGTTATGAAACGCTCTAGAGGTTAAAGTTATTTTTTCTGCTTGATTTTTTAAAGCTTCCACAATTTTAGGATGGCAGTGCCCTTGATTTACAGCCGAATAAGCGCTCAGCATGTCTAGGTAACGGTTGCCTTCAGGGTCCTTCACCCATGCTCCCTTTGCTTCTGAAATGACAATTGGAAGTGGATGATAGTTCTTTGCTCCAAATTTCTCAGTTTTTTCAATAATGGTCTTTGTATTAGTCATGGTTGTTTCCTCCCTTATTAACTAGCTATTTATTCATTACTTTATACTATGCAAGTTCTGTGCCATATAAAGAGAGAATTTCCATAACGTGGATGGCTTCTAATCTAAGAAAAGGAAAATTTTTTTTGCTTTTTATACATGAATAGAAAATTTTCTTTGCGTAAAGCCTCGAGTAGACGTAAGATAAAGATGAAAAGAGGAGGTTTACAAATCATGAAAGACGAAACTCTTCATAAAGTAATTAAGATTTATGAAACAGCTCTTGATGAAATAGATGTGGGTATTCATGCCATTGATGAGAAAGGAAAAACCGTCATTTATAATGAAAAAATGATGGCCATTGAATCTTTAACTCAAGAAGATGTATTAAGCAAAGACTTGCTTGATGTCTTTCAGTTTGAAGACGGCCAAGGAAGCACCTTGCTAGACGCTCTCCAAAAAAAGAGAGAAACAAAAAATGTAAAGCAAACCTATTTCAACAACAAAGGCAAAGAAATTACGACCATCAATAATACCTTCCCTATTTATGATAACAAGAAGGTAATTGGAGCCATTGAGATCGCAAAAGATGTGACAAAGCTGGAACGGCTTATACGAGAAAATATGGAGAAGAAAGGAAATACCAGGTATACATTCGACAGCATAATTGGAAGTAGCTCGGCAATAACCGAAGTCATTGAAAACACAAAAAGAGCGACTAGAACCCCATCCTCTGTCATGATTGTGGGAGAAACAGGTACGGGTAAAGAATTATTTGCTCAAAGTATTCATAACGGCAGTGACCGATCACAAGCTCCTTTCATTTCGCAAAACTGTGCTGCGATGCCAGACACTTTAATAGAAAGCCTTTTATTCGGTACAAAAAAGGGGGCCTTTACCGGTGCTTCTGAGCGACCTGGTTTATTTGAGCAAGCAGAAGGTGGTACTTTATTACTCGATGAAATTAATTCTCTTAGCCCAATGTTACAAGCAAAGCTACTACGAGCGATACAAGAAAAATCGATAAGACGTATAGGTGATACGATCGACCGCAAAGTAAATGTAAGAATCCTCTCTACGATTAATGAAGATCCTATAGAAGCCATTGCGAATGATCGTTTAAGAAAAGATTTGTATTATCGTTTGAGCGTTGTTTCATTGTTTATTCCTGCTTTACGTGAGAGAAAAGACGATATTTTGGACTTAGTCGATTTCTTCATCAGAAAATATAACCATTTGTTTCAAATGGATGTTAAAGGTATACATCAAGATGTATGGCAGCTTTTTAAGCAATATGACTGGCCAGGAAACGTAAGGGAGCTTGAGCATGTAATTGAAGGTGCGATGAATTTAATGATTGATGAAGATCTCATCGAAATCAATCATCTACCTTTTCACTTTAGAAACAAAACAAAAGCGACAGCTGTCGAAGCACCTCAAACTATTGTAGGTATATCACCAGCTGAATGGGAGAAAGAGTCGCAAACTCTTCGTAATCTCAAGGATTACCTCTTAGAAGCCGAAGAGCTCTACATTAACAAAGCACTAGAACGTCATAAATTTCATATTACCAATACAGCAGCCGAGCTTGGACTAAGTAGACAAACACTTCAGTATCGCATGAAACGTTTAAATATATCAGTTAAGTAAATGAACTTCCTCTAGTCTTTTATAGGACTGGCGCTCGGAGGATTATGTCATACAAGAGTGGATGGTGCATATGTATGAAACTAGGTTATTCATATGCGTAAATAGGGAATATATCGTGGGTTTCTTTAAAATACTAGTCTTTAAAAAATGAACTACTAGAACCCTCTGTTTCCCATTAAAAAGTTACGTTTCTATTGAAAAAACATTAATTTTACAACTCCATTTTAAATATATGAACACAAAAAAAGGAGGTCAAACGCGAGTTGAACTGCGTTTGATCTCCTTTTCATATACACTAACCTCATAAGATTAAATGAGCCATTAACACGATAATCGGTAATGTAATCAGAGTCCGCTCTAGAAAGATAATGACCAAATCGAAGAAAGATACTGGTAACTTAGATGCTAGTAATAGTCCACCGACCTCTGACATGTAAATCAGTTGCGTTACCGAAACACAAGCGATAACAAACTTTGTAAATTCACTTTCAATTCCACTTCCGATGACGGCGGGTAAAAACATATCAGCAAAACCGACAACCATTGTTTGAGCGGCTTGAGCCGCTTCCGGTACTTGCATGATTGATAATAATGGTACAAAAGGTGCTCCTAGGATCTCAAATACTGGTGTGTGCTCTGCTGTCACAAGAGCGATCGTCCCTAAAGCCATTACGACAGGAATGACACCAAACCACATATCAAATACATTTTTAAATCCGTCTTTAGCGGTACGACCAAATCCGTTATCTGAATTCGCTCGTTGCAAAGCTTTTTTCATTCCTAATTGAAATAAGCTTAATCCACTTGTCTCCGTATCTTCGATCTGCTTATTGGCAACCAAATACGTATTAGGTTTTCGGGATAATGGCGGAATTCGCGGACAAATCACAGCCGCTACAAATCCCGCTAACACAATCGTTACATAATACGGAACAAATAAATGCTCTAACTCTAAATAGGTTAATATGACAATGCTAAATGTAATGGAGACTACTGAAAAGGTCGTACCAATGACAGCTGCTTCACGTTTTGTGTAATAGCCTTGCTCATATTGCTTGTTCGTCAACAGAACGCCAATCGTTCCATCCCCCATCCAAGAGGCCAAACAATCAATCGAAGATCTTCCTGGCAAGGTAAAGATTGGTCTCATAATCTTGTTTAGCATCACGCCAAACAACTCCAACAAGCCAAAGTTTAGCAGCAAAGGTAAAAACAAACCTGCAAATAAGAAAATTGAAAACAACAATGGGATTAATTCATATAAAAGCAAACCACCTGTATATTCTGACCAAATCCACACAGGGCCCATTTCCAAAAGAGTCATTGCTGCAAAGATAAAACCCACTATACGAACAATTAACCAAGCCGGATGAACCTCAAAGAGACTTCTCATAAATGCATTCTCTGCCAAGGATTGCGGCTTCATAATCGTCATCCAAGCACTTAACAAAGCTACTATGAGTAGAAGCACCGTCATAAGAGCCGGTAATACACCAATTAATAAACCCTCCAACTGGTTTGCAACAAAGGCTATAGGAATCGTAATTTTGCCATCTATGCTTAAAGGAACCATAAATAAAAAGATTCCAAGCATTGATGGTAAAATAAATCGCAAATAATCTGCTGCTTCTGTTTTGTCTTGTATAGGTTCTTTCACTTTTTTTCTATCCTCTACGGCCAAACTAAAACCTCCTTTATCCTGCAAAAATTTTATTATACACTTAGATCAACTTTTTTCCCAGTAGTGAAGAAACTAATTCTGTTGCCACATCTGCTGTTTGGTTTTTGTTATCTAAAATGGGATTGATTTCAACAAATTCTGCCGATGTAATGATCTCGGCTTCCGCTAGCATTTCCATCGCTAAATGACTCTCGCGATAGGTTACCCCTCCGAGCACTGGAGTTCCAACCCCAGGGGCATCGACTGGGTCAATTGCATCAAGATCGAGACTTAAATGCACCCCATCCGTTCTCTCTTTTAAATAAGCGATCGTTTCTTCCATGACCGCTGTCATGCCTTTACGATCAATTTCATGCATAGTAAATACTTTAATCCCCATTTCACTAATTAAAGCTTTTTCACCCTCATCTATCGATCTAGCCCCAACAATCACTATGTTTTCCGGTTTAATTTTCGGTGAGTAGCCACCGATATTTAAAAGGTAAGGGTGTCCAAGACCAATATTTGTGGCCAAAGGCATTCCGTGAATATTTCCAGATGGCGATGTTTCTGCCGTGTTTAGATCTGCATGAGCATCATACCAGATTACACCTAACTCTTTATAATGTTTACTAATTCCCGCAATTGATCCGATGCTAATACTGTGATCACCGCCTAGCACAAGAGGAAAACCACCTTTTGAAATAATTTCATCTAACTCCAGGCACAACTCCTCACTCGTTTTGATCACCTCTTGCAAGTTCTTCAAATTTTGTTCTTGATCTGTACCTGTAGTAGAACGATGAATATGAATATCCCCATAATCTTGTACATCAAACCCCAAGCTTTTAATTTCTTCGATTAATCCTGCATATCTCAATGCACTTGGTCCCATGTCAACGCCTCGGCGAATTTGTCCCAAATCCATCGGAACTCCTACGATTGAAACTTTTTTTTCTTCGTTCATAAAATGTAACCCCTTTCAAAAATGAAATACATTAATTCTAATGCAAAACTTGTGCCATCTGAGGTAAACTCCTATTCTATCTAATTTTACATGATTAAAAGATTTCATTTATTGTTTTTTTGGCAATTCGCAAAAATATTTTTCTATTTGTAAAATTAACAGTTAAAAAAGTCGTAACATTAACGTTACGACTCCTTCATCTCATTTCTTTGAGAACAACCCTTTCAAAGCAAATGAAACATTTTGAGGCCTCTCAGCCAACCTTCTCATAAAGTAACCATACCAATCTTTTCCAAAGGGGACATACACCCGCATCGTATACCCTTCGGCTGCAATTTTTTCTTGCAACTCCGTACGAAAACCATAGAGCATCTGAAATTCAAACTGGGTTTTAGGTATTTGTTTCTCCGCACAAAACCTCTTTACATTTTCAATGATCTCATGGTCGTGACTTGCAATGGCTGTGTAACTACCATTTAACAAATGTTGTTTAATAATAGCTAGATAGTTTTTATCAATTTCTTCTTTTGATTGAAATGATACGTCTGTAGACTCCTTATAAGCTCCTTTTACTAAACGCAATGACCTTCCCTTTAAATTCTCCAGGTCTTTCGACGCGCAATAAAGATACGCCTGCATTACGGTTCCAACATTGTCATATTTTTTTTGTAATTCATCTAAAATTTCTAGGGTTACGTGGTAGTGCGCGTAGTCTTCCATATCAATCCGAACGAAATTGTTTGTTTTTTTGGCAACTTCTAGGATTCGATGCATATTGTCTATACAGAGTTGACGATCAATATCGAGACCTAGCTGTGTTAATTTCAAAGATAAATTACAGTTTACTCCGGTTGCCGAGATCGCTTCAAGCGTATCTATGCAAACTTGCGTAGATTCTACCGCCTCTTCTTTATTTAACACAAACTCACCTAAATGGTCGACTGTACATACAAGCCCCTTATCATTTAGATGTTTAACCGTCTTCATAACGCTATCAATTGAGACTCCAGCGACCACTTGGGCCGCTCCGAGTTTTAATCCCCACTTTTTTGCACCTTTGTTTAACACTTTATTTTTTGATAAATAGAGAAAGAAATTTTTGGAAAACTTTTCAACCATTACAATCTCCTCCCTTAAGCATTATAGTTGCTCAGTTAATAATTTCGCTTGAGTAAACAGAAGAAGGTAGTCTGGTCCGCCCGCTTTTGAATCGGTTCCTGACATATTGAATCCTCCAAATGGATGATAACCAACAATCGCACCCGTACATCCACGGTTAAAGTATAAGTTACCGACATGAAAATCTTCTTTCGCTTTTTCGATATGCTCACGATTATTTGAAATAACAGCACCTGTTAATCCATAATCCGTGTTATTAGCAATCTCTAAAGCATGATCAAAATCTTTCGCTTTACAGAAGGCTACAAATGGACCAAAAATCTCTTCTTTCATCACTCTTGCGTTCTCATCTACTCCTGCAATAATAGTTGGCTCAATAAAGTACCCTGTTGAGTTATCCCCATTTCCACCTGAAACTAACGTACCTTCTTCTTTACCAATTTCAATGTAGCTCATTACTTTGTCAAAAGCAGCTTGATCATTAACAGGTCCCATATATGTTCTTTCTTCAGGATTTCCTACTGTTAAGTCCTTTGTTAGTTCGATTGCTTTTGCTAATACTTCATCATATACATCTTCATGGATAACGGCGCGTGAACAAGCCGAACATTTTTGCCCTGAAAACCCAAATGCTGACTTAACAATAGATTCAGCTGCCAAATCAAGATCTGCTTGATTATCTACAACGATGGTATCTTTGCCTCCCATCTCTGCGACAACACGCTTTAACCAGATCTGCCCCTCATGTACTTTTGCCGCTCGCTCATAAATACGAACCCCAACATCTCTTGAACCTGTAAAACTAATAAAACGAGTTTGAGGATGATCTACTAAATAGTCTCCCACTTCACTTCCGCTTCCCGGAATAAAGCTAACAACTCCTGCAGGTAATCCTGCTTCTTCTAATACTTCAATGAATTTAGCTGCAATAACAGGTGTGGTACTTGCTGGCTTTAGCAAGACCGTATTGCCCGATACTAAAGCTGCTGAAGTCATCCCTGCCATAATGGCAAAAGCAAAGTTCCATGGTGAAATAACGACTCCAACACCAAGAGGAATATATTGAAGTCTATTTTTCTCAATTGGACGGCTTTCAATTGGATATCCTTTTTTTAATTCAATCATTTGACGTGCATAGTACTCTAAGAAATCAATTGCCTCTGCTGTGTCTGCGTCCGCCTCATTCCACGGTTTACCAGCTTCATAGACAAGGTAAGCCGAGAATTCATGCTTTCTGCGACGAACGATCGCAGCTGCCTTAAATAAGATATCCGCGCGAACTTCAGGATCCCATTTCTTCCAAGTTTTAAACGTCTCAACTGCTACTTGCATCGCTTTTTCTGCTAATTCTTGATTGGCTTTTGATACAGTACCTACTACTTCTGAAATATTTGAAGGATTAACAGATACGATTTTATCTTCTGTGGAGATTTTTTCACTTCCAATAACTAAATCATAGTCTTTTCCTAATTCTCCTTTAACTTGCTTCAAGGCCGCCTCAAATTCACGAGTATTTTCCTCAATTGTAAAATCTGTAAATGGTTCATGCTTATAAGGTACTGTCATTATAATCGACTCCTTTATCTTTTTAAGTTTACAATTACTTATTTGCAAGATTTGTGCCAATATTTTTTGATTCAAAAAATGTTCGTTTTGCGCTATTCCCATTCTTTCTAAAGGGACCCGTATAGGTGCAGTTGAACTTGCAAGTGATATTACAAAATACGAGCGCTTAAAGGAAAATATGTTGAAAAGTGGATGAACTAGGTACACTTTTCAACATATCATTGGAAGTGGTTCATCTCTCAAGGAAGTAATTGAGAACGCTAGACGGGCGACAAGGACATCCTCTTTCGTTTTAATCGTAGATGAAACAGGAACAAAGGAGGGCCATTCCTGATCACCTTCGAAAGGATCTCGATCTCTATTACAGGTTGAGTGTGGTTTCACTCTTCATCCCTCCCCTTCGAGATCGAAAAGAGGATATTCCGTTACTAGTAAACTCTTTCATTAAGAAATACAATCGCCTATTTCAAATGGATATAACAGGGGTGGATGAACACGTTCGACAAGCTTTAAGCAATACAATTGGCCAGGAAATGTAAGGGAATTAGAGCATATTATTGAGGGATCGATGAATCTAGTAACAGATGGTGTAACGATTATTAATTCCTCGTCCCTTACCCTCTAGTTTTTACTAGTTTCTTCAATCTGCAGACTTATTTTTGATAATAATCGCATAAGTTCTGCTAACCCTATTAAAAATAAACCACCAAATAAACTACCTATTTCTGCTAATAAATTTGTTCCATCATTCATATCAAACTTACTTTGTACATATATTCCAAAAACGATTGCAGTAATTGCTGGAATATAAAATTCCTGCGATTGCGTCAAAATTTTTCAAGAGTAAAAACTCCATCTCTTCATAGATACCCTTACTAAAAAAGAGACGAAAATCGATTCGATTCACGTCTCTAAATGGTATGGTTTTAATGTTGTTTTCTTCCTCTGTTTGGCCTCTTAAAAAATCGATTCCCTTTATTAACACCCTATCATTAGTTCTTACGGGTTCGGTTGATTTTATAAATCAGCCGGAAAAACAATTTTCATTTGCTTTCTAGCTTCTTCTAATATTTTAGCTGTAGTTAAAGAGTTCTCATACGTATTTACATTTGATTCGTATTGCTTATTTTGAAGAAGACGAATAAATTCCTCAACTTCATAATACATTGCATTTTCCTCCTGTGGTTCGCTAATATCTTCAACAGAACCATCACGGTATCTGATTTCTACTTTTTTCGGCGTATTCATTTGGTCCATTAAAATACAGCCGTCTTCTCCTTGAATCTCAGATGGAACATAGGAATTCGTAATCTTAGAATACATAATAACCGCATCCATTTGATCATACTGCAATAGGAGACTTCCCTCACCGTCTACGCCTGATTCCAGTCTTAATCCTTTAGCTGCTACTTGCTTCGGTTCACCGAATAAATTCACTAATGGATAAACACAATAAATTCCAATATCCATTAATGACCCATTCGAGAAGGTAGGATCAAATGCATTTAAAACTTCTCCATTTTTGTACTTATCGTAGCGCGAAGAATATTGACAATAGCTAGCAAAGTAACGACGAACCGTTCCAATTTTGTGTAGATGTTTCTCGATCGTCTTAAAATTAGGAAGAAAGGTGGTCTTTAATGCCTCCATTAACAGAACATGATTCTCCTTAGCACAAGCAATCATGGCTTCCACTTCTTTCGTATTTGAAGCAAATGGTTTTTCACAAAGAACATGTTTACCATGGTTCATCATAAGCATTGCTTGGTCTGCGTGTAGAGAATTAGGACTGGCGATGTAAACCGCATCTATCTCTTTACTTCTTGCCATCTCTTCTAAATCCGTATAGATTACTGAAGCCTGATGTTGATCAGCGAACTCTTGCGCACGATTTTCCGTTCGCGAATATACTGCGACTAATTCAAAGTCACTTAGTTTCTTAGCTGCATCAAGAAAACTCTCTGTAATCCAGTTTGTTCCGATTATACCAAAACGAATCATAATAGACCTCCACTACTGTTGTTTATCAACTGGCAGATTAATCGTCATTGTTGTACCTACGTTAACCTTACTTTTTATTATAAGTGACCCTTGGTGTGATTCAATAATTTTTCGACTTACCATTAATCCTAAACCAGTCCCCTTTTCCTTTAGGGTATAAAATGGTTCACCTAGGCGAGGTATTAAGCTCTCTGGAATACCAGATCCCTCATCAGTAATACTGATCGATACACACTCACCCTCTACCGACATCACTGTTGTAATCGTTCCACCGTTTGGCATGGCTTCCATAGCATTTTTATAAATATTGATAAAAACTTGTCTCAATTGATTACGGTCACAGTAAACATAAGGGATGTCTTGCTTGACGACCATCTCCATTTCTACATTTTTTAATAAAGCTTGCGGATTAAGGAATTGATTAACACTTTCTGTGAGTAATTGTAAATCCTCCATTTGATGATTGGCAACTTGGGGCTTTGCTACCGCCATAAATTCATTTGTTATCATTTCCAATCGATCGATTTCATTTAACATAATCGACATATATGCTACATGCTTTTCATTCGTTTCCTTTTTTAATAATTGTAGAAAACCTTTGATTGTCGTTAATGGGTTTCTAATCTCGTGAGCAAAGCCAGCAGCGAGTTCCCCTACAACAGAAAGTTTCTCAGTCTTGCGCAGCAGTTCTTCTGTTTTGATTAATGTCGTAATATCAATAACGGTGCCAAGTACCTCATGGACTTCCCCATCTCGTTTGATTGGAATTAATGAAACTAAATAAATGAGCCCTTCTACTACTTCCATTTGAAACTCCACTTCTTCTCCGTTCCAGGCTCTTTCGTTGTACCTATCAAATCTTTCTATATCCGAATTGACATATAGGTTTTGAACCGGTTGACCGATCACCTCTTCAGGTATGATACCAGATTCACGAAGGACTTTCCCATCAATTAACGTATAGATGAAAACATCATCTATTTTCTTAAATTTAAAGATGACTCCTTGATGCTGTTCCAACGTTTCTTCTAGCTCTCTTCTTATTTCTAAAAGTTGTAATTCGGCTTTTCTTTCTTCTGTAATATTACGTATAATTGAAGCACAAAAGATTTCACCGTTTTGCATTTTCATTGGTGAAACCGTCATACTAACGTCTAACAACGTTCGATCCCTATGTTGCCGTTGCGTTTTGTAATCGATAATTGGTTGCCCATTAGCCAATTTACTAATGAGAACCTCAAATTCTCCTTTACGACTTTCTGGTACCAAACATTCCGTACTTAAAGGTAGATCTTCATCATACCCAAACATTTTTGTAAATGCAGGATTTCTTCGCATAAGCTTTTTATCCTTTAGATTATAAATAAAGATGGCATCATCCGTATTTTTAAAAAGCAACTCTAGCTCACTTTCAATGTTTGATAGTTTTTCTTCAGTCATTTTTTTATCTTCAAACGGTGCTTGAATATTTGCATTATAAAAAGCTTTCAGTATGAAAAAATATCCAACTACCTTAAAAACATGTCCTAATACAATAGTTAAGTCTTGTCCAGTCTGATACAGCGTCACTGTCACTCCACATAAAATCAAAAAGAAACAGGCACGCATTAAATTCAACAAAAAGATACTTCTTTTCCTTTTGTACTTTCTCCAAAGGTAAGCGATTGCACCCAAATGAACAATAGCAATCACATATTCTACGCTTTTTTTCAAAATCGTTGTACCTGAAGCTGTAATTAATTGCGGGAGGAACTCATCATAAGACATGATAAAATACGACGTAATGAGAGGAAATAGACTAAATCCAACTAACCATACATACTTTTCTATTTTGTGTTTTATCTTTTTAGGATGATTCAATATATATAAGCCTAAAACAAAAGCGAGCGCTTCGGTGACTCGGGCCATCAACCATAACCATGTAGTAACTTGATGATTAACCTCTAGAAAAAAAGACATACCCATATAAGTAAATGTATGAATAACATCAAATATGGCTATTGTCAAAAAAGAAACGGCAATAAAAAGCAAGATTCGAGTTTGAATATAAGGAAATGTTAGCCACCCATAAATAAAGATTGATACACAAACTGCAATACTAATTAACTCTAGTGTCGTATGTAGTAATAAGTGATGGTCCAATTCATAAGAATTGGTTTGTATAGCTTGAAAGATAATCAAAAACAAAAGAGCCAACCCTGCGATAGCCAAAAAGACCGAGTTTTTTTCACTTTTGTTAAATTGCAAAATTTGTCACCTCGACAATTTCGTAGTAAGTTTATTATATCACTAGCTTCAATGAAATTATCTAAAATGTTCTGAATACATCTATAAGAAGCTCTTACTTTCTAAAAAAGTAGATCTTTTTATTAGGTATGTACTTACACTGATTTTAGGTTTTTCGTATACCTTTTTAATTCTTCAATAATCGTTTTTTCCATACCTTCATCTAATAAATGGATACCATATAAATATCCACTAAGATAATTGCGTCTCCAGACAATCTCCCCCTTTAAAGTCAAAGGTGTCTCTGCTATTGTAAACGTAATTTCAATGTTTGTTATTTTCTCTTTTTCTAGGTCATTCGTACCAATTGATACCTGTAAGCCTTTAGGACTCATATTGATTAAGTCACCAACATAAGGTCCACCTTTCTTTTCCCCATCCTCGGACTTCGCAAAGAACGATAACGAACATTCTAGCGGTTTACCAAATTCATACCTAAAGGCTTCGTTACGATTGTATCTTTTTGACAATATTTTAATTCTCCCATCTTTTCTTGGTCATCTTAAGATCTATCATTAGTTAGCTTTTCTTAAAAAAACATGAATCCTGTCTCATAGTAGGAACGTTTATCGTCTCTCTGTATGACGATTTTCTTTGAAGTAAGTCAATCCTTTTTTATATCGACACAACTTACATGAAAATAAAGAGTAGATCCATAAAAATGATCTACCCTCATTTGGTTCATATCGTTTAAGCCAACGCTTCATTCTCTTCCTTTTTAAAGAAGGTCTTCATCGCATGATACACATCGCCTTTTTCCTTTAAGATGTAATGACGAAAACGAATATCATCAATGTTCTTATAAGCACTCATTAGTGTCGAATGACGACTGTATTGATTAACTTCACCATATCCAAACATACTCGATACATCCATCAATTGCTCAACAAGCTTTAAGCAACGAGCGTTATCTGAAGTAAGGTTATCTCCATCCGAGAAATGAAACGGATAGATGTTATAACGTTTTGGATCATATTTACCATCAATGACTTCAAGTGCCTTACGGTAAGCAGAAGAACAAATTGTACCTCCACTTTCTCCTTTTGAGAAAAAGTCTTCTTCTGATACTACTTTTGCTTCCGTATGATGAGCGATGAATTCAATATCAACCGTTTCATATTTTGTTCTTAAGAAGCGAGTCATCCAAAAGAAGAAGCTTCGAGCCATATACTTTTCCCATCTGCCCATAGAGCCACTTGTATCCATCATCGCTATAACAACCGCTTTTGATTCTGGTTTTGTTACCTCATTCCACGTCTTAAAACGAAGATCATCATTGTAGATAGGAATTAGCCCCGGCCTTCCTTCAAGGGCATTTCTTTTAATGGCTGAAAGAATGGTGCGGCGTTTATCAATATTACCCATTAACCCTTTTTTACGAATATCGTTAAAGTCAATGTCCTCAATGACGATTTCGTCTTCTTCCTTCTTTTGCAAGTTCGGTAACTCTAGTTCCTGAAACAGCATTTCCTGCAATTCCAAAATGGATACTTCCGCTTCAGAATAATCTTCTCCAGCTTGATCTCCTGCTCCCTGACCTTTCCCAGGTCCTTGCTGTTGTTTTTTAGCATTTGGATCTCTTGCAACCACATCTCCGACCTTACTATCACCCTGTCCTTGACCAACATGTTTATTCTTATCATAGTTATAGCGAATTTTGTATTCATCTAGAGAACGGATCGGAATCCGAATCACATCTCGACCATTCGACATGACAATATTCTCTTCGCTAACAAGATCTGGCAAATTTTTCTTAATAGCTTCTTGTACTTTTTCTTGGTGACGTCGCTGGTCTTGATACCCTTTTCGATGAAGAGACCAGTTTTCTTGTGACACGACAAATTGACGTTGATTGTTGTTCGTCATGTGATTCCCCTCCCTTTTTTCTAATCATCCCGCTTATTCAAAAATTTCATAAATTCTCTTTCACAAATTGCAGCTTCGTTGCATATGATGGTCTCGAGTCGCGATGTAAATCAGCCTGAAATAAAAATGGCTTACTTTATCCTATGCAAACAGGGAAGAGAGTTGCTAATAAATTCTGACAAATCCGCTATTTTTGAAAGAGGACAAGCAAAGAAATGAACAAATTTTCCCCTTTCCCATGAGCTAAAGAACAGACCTTGCCCATTTAAAACACTAAGTTCAATTAAAATACTAAATATTTATAAGAACAAAGAAAAAAAGCTTCAAGACTTTACTAGTCTCAAGCTTTACGATCTAAAATGATAAAATTATCTAACTAGCCCTGCTTCTTTTAAAGGCCAAAAGCGTAAATCTACTTTTCCAACAATTTGTTCATTAGAAATAGGTCCAAGCCTTCGACTATCTAGGCTATTCGGTCGATTATCGCCCATTACAAAAACATGACCTGCTGGAATTGGTTCAGGAATTGCAAAGTCTGTCGTATAATTTCCCCACGCATATTCTTCAATGTCTTTTTGTAAAAATGGCTCTCTGACCGGTTCGTTATTAATATAAAGAACATCATCAAAGTAATAAACTATATCACCGGGCAACCCGATCACTCGCTTAATATAATCGTCATCTTCCGTAGCATGAAACACGATTAAGTCGAAGCGTTCGGGCTCTTTCCATCCATAACCAAATTTATTGACGATAAACCGTTCCCCGTCATATACATTAGGCATCATCGATTCACCTTGAACTTCGTAACTAGTAAATAAGAACACTCGAATGAACGTGGCCAAGACGAGAGCGATCAGTAGCACTTTTATCCATTCTAGCCATTGCGGACTTTTCATTTTCACCTAATTCCTCCGACACCTTTTCTTCAATGTACCATTAGATTAATAAGCCGACAAGCAGGAATCAAGCTTCCCGACATCCATTCTTAATAATAAGTAGAAAAAGCAGTCCCCACCTAAGTGAAGACTGCTCTATGTTACCTATTCAGAAGACTTCCAACATATCGAAGAAGTTCATTAGCAGATGTTGAGTTATAACCGTGCTCATCAATTAATCTAGCAATCACTTCGTTGACTTTCTTCAACTGGGACTCATCTGGGGTCTTCGTTGAAGTCGTGATCTTCACGATATCCTTCAGATCAGCAAACAGCTTTTTCTGAATAGCTTCACGTAAACGCTCATGGGAATTGTAATCAAATTTCTTTCCTTTTCTCGCATAAGCTGAAATACGAATGAGAATCTCTTCACGGAATGCTTTCTTTGCGTTTTCAGAGATTCCGATCTGCTCCTCAATAGAGCGCATTAACTTTTCATCTGGTGTCATTTCTTCACCAGTTAGAGGGTCACGTAATTTATTCTTATTACAATAGGCCTCTACATTATCTAAATAGTTATCCATTAACGTCTTCGCTGATTCATCATACGAATACACAAACGCTTTTTGAACTTCTTTTTTCGCAATCGTGTCGTATTCTTTACGTGCTACCGCAATGAAATCCATATACCGCTCGCGATCTTCTTTACTGATGGAAGCATGCTCACTTAGACCATCTTTAATTGAGCGCAGAACATCAAGTGCATTGATCGATGTTAATTGCTTTCTAATAATCGCAGAAGAAATCCGGTTAATGACATAACGCGGGTCGATTCCGCTCATACCCTCATCTGGGTCTTCCTGTTTTAATTCTGCTAAGTCTTGAGAGTTAAATCCTTCTACACTCTCGCCATTATATAACCGCATTTTCTTAAGTAAGTCTACACCTTGTTTGGTCGGTTCTTTAAGCCTTGTTAAAATAGTGAAGATAGCAGCAACCCTTAACGCATGTGGCGCAATATGAACATGTGATAAATCGCTATCTGCAATCATCTTCTTATAAATTCTTTCTTCTTCATCAACCTTCAGATTATACGGCACTTTCATCACGATAATCCTTGAATGTAGGGCTTCATTCTTTTTATTAGATATAAATGACTTGTATTCGGATTCATTCGTATGAGCAACAATCAATTCATCTGCACTAATTAATGCAAATCTACCTGCTTTAAAATTCCCCTCTTGTGTAAGTGAGAGCAAATGCCATAGGAATTTCTCATCGCATTTTAACATCTCTTGGAACTCCATCATCCCTCGATTTGCCTTATTTAATTCACCATCAAATCGGTAAGCCCTAGGATCTGACTCTGAACCATATTCAGCAATCGTTGAAAAATCAATACTACCTGTTAAATCAGCAATGTCCTGTGACTTCGGATCTGATGGACTAAACGTACCGATCCCTGTTCGCTTATCTTCTGAGAAGAAAATGCGTTCAACGATAACATCTTCAATTCTTCCACCATACTCTTCCTCGACACGCATCATGTTCAACGGAGACAGATTTCCTTCTATTTTAATTCCATACTCTTCATAAAAATCTTTACGAAGATGATTCGGAATTAAATGAAGGGGATCTTCATGCATTGGACAACCTTTAATGGCAAAGACGGCACCATTGTCGGTTCTTGAATATTGCTCTAATCCTCGTTTTAGCATGGTCACAAGTGTTGACTTACCTCCACTTACAGGTCCCATTAACAAGAGAATCCGTTTTCTAACATCGAGTCTTTTGGCAGCTGAGTGAAAGTACTCTTCTACTAATTTCTCAAGCGATTCTTCAACTCCATAGAGTTGCTCCTTAAAAAAGGAATACTCCTTCTTGCCATTCACTTCTTCAACTCCAGCATCTTTTATCATATTATAAACACGGGAGTGAGCAGTTTGGGCAACCAATGGCTTTTCTTTTAACATGTCTAAATAGTCAGCAAATGTCCCTTCCCACTTCAAACGTTCTTCTTCTTCTCTGAAATTTTCAATTTTCTTTAATATAGACATATAACGTACCTCCATCCTCGTGGTCAAGAGCGAGATTAATAAAACATATGCAAAATAGAAAGTGAACATGCATCACATTTCAATTTCTTCTGCTGTAATTCCTTGTTCCCTACTGTTTCCAACACCTAGAAAACTTTTTTAATGGTACAATACATGAGAATAAACTGAATGAGCACGAACAAGGATTTAACAAATAAAAAGGCGACTAAACAAGGTTAACGCAACCTTTGTTAGCAGCTTTTATTACAATTTGAAAAGAGTGTGTACAACAATGCTTAAATCTAGTACAGGGTGGATTTTAATTGGCCTTATCTTTATCGCATTTACCTTTTTATTAGTCGAAGTCACAGCTGAAGTCAAAGAAGTAAAAACTTTATCGGATGTGTTACAAGATCATGTTGACTTAAATGACATTTCTCTTTCATCAAATAGTTTCATGACGGACCGAAATGGAGATGTCATTAGTGAAATATATCGAGACACGAATCGAGTTTATTTAAACTATGACGAAATTCCTGCGCTTGTGATCGACGCTTTTATTGCAACAGAAGATCAACGTTTTTTTGAACATAAAGGCTATGATGCCATTGCGATTGCAAGGGCGATTATGGCTAATGCAAAACAAGAAGGAATTGAAGAAGGCGGAAGTACGATGACGCAGCAGCTCGTTCGTAACCTTTTCCTTTCGCATGACCAAACCTACAATCGGAAAATGAGTGAAATTCTTTATGCACACGAATTAGAGAAAACATATTCCAAACAAGACATTATTGAGCTTTATATTAACACTGTCTATTTCAGTAATGGAGTTTACGGAATTGAAGCAGCAAGCAGGTATTATTTTAATAAGCCGAGTGAACGTTTAACACTTGCCGAAGCTGCATTTTTAAGTGCAGTGCCAAACAATCCAAGCCATTACGATCCAATTATGAATAGTGACCGCACGAAATTAAGGCAGGAATGGGTTCTTAAGAAGATGCTAGAGGCTTCCTATGTCACTGAAGATCAATACGAACAAGCATTAACCGATTCAATAACGTTAAATGTCCGAACGAAAGTCGACAATCATCCGGATTATGTTACTTATATTCATCAAGAATTGATCGATCTTGTAGCTGAAAGGGAAGGGTATGATCTTAAACTTAGACAGGCCGAAACAGATGAGGCTAAACAGAAGATTGAACAATCCCTACAACAACACGTTCAACAATTATTAGTGCAAGGGATTCAAATTGAAACAGCGCTTGATCCATTTATGCAAAGCTTAGCGATTAAATCGATCCACAGGCAAGTACCGCAGTCTGATGTACAAGCTGCTGCTGTTGTGATTGATCACCAAAACCATGAATTAATTGCCCTTACAGGAGGGAAAGAGTATAAGAAATTTGATCTAAACCGTGGTTATCAAATGTACCGTCAACCAGCTTCCGCTATTAAACCATTACTTGTTTATGCACCTTACTTTGAAGAGTTAAATATTCCTCTCCAAAGTACAATAAATGCTGATCGTGTTTGTATAAAAGAAAAGAATGGTAAGGAGTATTGCCCTAATAATTACGGAGGTGGCCAATATGGCATGGTCCCTTTAATGACAGCCTTAAAACATTCTTACAACACACCGGCAGTACGTATTTTAGACAGAGTAGGAGTAGACACTGCTTTCACTTATCTCGATAAATTTTCATTTTCTAAAGTTGATTCAGGCGATCATTTGCTTGCCTCTGCACTTGGAGGGTTTACTCACGGAGTATCGCCGATTGAATTAACAAGAGCCTACACAACGTTTGCTCAGAATGGCTCTTATCGACCAGCTTATGGAATTAGACAGGTAACTGCTAAAGACGGAACCATTCTTTACAGTTGGGAAGAAAAGAAGGTTGAAGTATGGAGTAACACAACTAATGACAAGATGCGTAAACTTCTAGCAGAAGTCATGGAAAGCGGTACAGCAACTAGAGCTCAAGTCTCTGCCCCTTACTCTGGGGGAAAAACAGGTACTTCGAGTGATTACATTGATCTCTGGTTTGTCGGATTAACCGATCAGTATACAACTGGTGTTTGGGTTGGAAAAGATACATGGTCAAGCATTGCTCATATCTCAAGTAAGGCCCCTCATTTAGAAATATGGAAAGAGTTAATGAAATAGGCCTTTCATTCCATACGGATTGTAACCTGTTTTCTAAAAAAGCCACCACTCAAATTCATTTAGAGTGATGGCTCTTCCTTTTAAAATGGTAAACTAGCCATAAAACTGTTATAAAGTTTCACTAATGCTAGAACAACAGCAAGTATAAATACACTCCAAAAAATGACCTGAAAAAAGATAAAGCCAATTAGTCCTGCTGTAGTTAATGTGTTACTTATCTTATAAACCAGATAAATAAAATAACACAAGCTTGCTACAAGAAATAAAATAACAATGAGTAAAACGTACTGAGCGAGCAAAAGCGCCAGAATACTTGAAACAAGATAAATCCATGACCCCGCTCTAACTTTGTTTAATTCATTTCCCTCTTCATCCTTTGAAAAAAAGAGCATAGAGAGTTCAATTGTAGTATCTGCAATTAATTTTAACGCTGAAAAAACCATAAAGAAGAATAATTGCAAAAGAAAAAGTAGCGTTAGTTTAATTCCACTCTCTGATATAAATTCTCTCATACCATTATAGATACCTAAGTCAACCAACTGATTTAAAAGAAACCCTTGAAAAAAAATAGCAAAAGCCAAACTGAATAAAAGGATAGATATTAGTGGAAAATGACTGGTAATATAGCGATTTGTCAACAGACATGTCTCCCATTCTTTTCTTACTTTTTTGGATATTTCTAGCTAGCTGCTAGAAACTAATTTTGACTAATCCGTCACAAAATTGCTCTTTTCATTTCTTTTGTAAACGAATTGCATTATAATGAGTTTATGATTTGTGACAAGGAGGAATAAAAATGGGTACATTACTCATCCTTGGTGTTAGTATTGTTTTCCTTACTGCTATTTTTACTGCAGGGTACGAAGACAATCCACACAAGAATTAATTACAGCCTCTTTATAGTTCTTAAAAATCGACCAAGCTCACTTGAGATGGTCGATTTTTTTTGTTTGTTAGGATAAGCCTGTGAATCCTTGTTGACGAATCGCTTCATAAATGACAATAGCTGCCGTATTCGATACATTTAAAGAGCGAATCTTATCCGTTTGCGGAATTCGAAAACAACGGTCTAAATTTTTCTCAATGATATTTTGTGGAATTCCAGTCGTTTCTCGTCCAAACACGAAAAGATGGTCAACCTCTTTATCTGAGTAATCAAATTCACTATAATTTTTTGTTCCCACTGTTTCAATATAATAAAATTGACCTTCAGGATAGGAGGCAAATAGCTCGTCCAATGAATCATAATACTTAATCGTCACGCTCGGCCAATAATCACAGCCTGCTCGTTTAAGCATTTTATCATCCGTCGAAAAACCAAGTGGACGAATTAAATGCAGCGTTGTATTTGTACCCGCACATGTTCTCGCAATGTTTCCTGTATTTGCAGGAATTTCTGGTTGATAAAGCACGATATGTAAGCCCACGTGCAAACACCTCAATTTCTTCTCATTCTTTGTCCCTCTGCGACAAAATTCATTATATCACCTCTAGTTGAAAGAAGAAATCTAAATAAGGATGACTCTTACCTCGTTTTCTTCCCCTCATCTGTCACATTTTAACCCTAAGCAAGAGCAACACATGTAAGAGTCATCCAATAGTCTACGTTACAATTTGAAAAAATTTATATTTAATATTCGGCGTCCAAGCAGTCGAATCTTCATACTTCCAATAACGCATTCGACTATTCGCCGTCTGGGCGTTCACAAGTGGTTCCCCATTTGGGTCTTTCGCAACGACAATCGTTGTATGTTGCCACCGCCCATCTCCGTCAAAGTCATAGCAAATTAAGTCGCCTGGTTCTAGTTCTGACGCTCGCTCTTTTTCTATTCCACGTAATCCATTTTGTGCCCCGCTCAAGTACCATCTTAAAGAATGGGCAACGGCCCAGCTTAAACTCCATTTATCAGTACGATACCACCATCCCTTCTCACGATTAGAATGGCCCGTCATAGATGCTCCCCCAGCACGCAAGCACTGAGAAATAAAATTAGTACAATTATCTGTGAATTTTCGGTATCCTGGATTATAGTCATCCCACCAACGTTCTGCATACCGAACCGCTTCCCGGCGATTATAAGGTCTGGAATTCATATTCCGTTGATGCATCGTCACAGTTGGATCCGCTACAGCTTCTCGTTCTAACTCAAATTGATGATTGAAAGCATCTTCCACTAATTCTTCATTCGTAAAAATAGCTCTGCGATTCTCTCGTTCTTCTTCTATATAAAGTTCATCTTTTAATTGAATTAAATATTCAGTTCGCATACAGTAATCAACAAATAGCTGATGGTCTAAACTAGAGGATCGAACGATGTCTCCTTCTACAGAGACTTTTACGATTTCAGCTCCCCTTTCTTTATGCATGTTTCTTTTTTTTTCAACCTGTTCATCTTGCTGCCCTTCTCTGACCTCTTCTACAAATTGTTTATTCCTTCTTTCAATATGTTCATGTAATTTTTTTACAATTTCTTCCCTCATCATTCATTTCCCCTTTCCATTTAAAACCTATGCATAACTGTTTGCATTTAGAAATAGGGAGGGCCTAGGTCGTTTCATCCAACAAAAAAAAGAGTGACACAGTCACCCTTCCTTAAGAAATTTTTTCGATAGCTCCTTCAAGACTTAAAAGTAATTCCTTTTTATCTAATCCACCGCCATATCCCACCATATTTCCATTACTCCCAATCACACGATGACACGGAATAATAATAGGAATTGGATTTTGATTATTTGCGCCCCCGATAGCTCGAACAGCTTTAGGCGCTCCAATGCTTTGAGCAATCTCTTTATATGATTTTGTTTCTCCATAATCAATTTCACTTAATGTATTCCATACTTTTTTTTGGAATTCAGTTCCACATAAATCTAATGCTACATCGAATTTTCTTCGTTTCCCAGAGAAATATTCTTCTAGTTGTTGACAGATGGGCTTTAGTGTTTCGTCACAATGAAGGACTTCACCTTTTCTACCTTGTTTTTTCAACCAGGCTTTTAATGATGCCATACATTTAACTAATTCTCCAAAATGAATATGACAAACGCCCTTATCTGTTGCAACGATCGTAAGTGTGCCTATGGGACTATTCATTTCCGTGACATAATGAGTTGTTTGCGCTGTCATCTAATCCCTTCCTTCCGATTGTCCAATCTTTTCCTTATCTTACATTAGTAAGCTTAAATGGTGCTAGAAATTTAATCCTTGTATTCAAGGATATTTAGCCCTTTTTCGATCTCTCGAAGCACCTCTTCTTCTTTTTCTACATTTTTTGCCTGATTAAGTAGCTTTTTCTCTTCTAAGCTCCCTATTACACCAATAGCCCAAGCAGCTGTGCCTCTAATTACAGGACGGGGGTCCTTTTTTAATAATTCCGTTAGCACTGGCAATGCTTGCTGATCTTTAAAGTGAGCAAGTGCAATAATGGCATTTCTCTGTATCGGCTTTTTGCCGCGCCATGAACCAGATACATGCCCGAATTTATTTTTAAACTCTCGATTACTCATCGTTAGTAATGGGATTAACTTAGGTTTAGCAATTTCAGGGTCTGGCTCCATTTCAGGATGTAGATGAAAGTTTTTTCCTTTGTTTTCTGGACACACTTGTTGACATGTGTCACAACCATAAATTCGATTACCCAGTTTTTTTCGGTATTGATCTGGCAGAAACGTTTTTGTTTGTGTTAAAAAAGCGATACATTTATTCGAATCTAACTGTCCTCCCTGTACAAGGGCATCAGTAGGACAGGCATCAATACATTTCGTACATGTTCCACATTGTTCAGTCATAGGCGTATCCGGTTCAAAAGAGATGGTTGTGACTACTTCTCCTAAGTACACATAACTTCCAAATTCCGGTGTGATAATTGCACAGTTCTTACCACTCCAGCCAATTCCTGCACGTTCTGCCACAGCACGGTCTGAAAGTTCTCCTGTATCAACCATCGAAATCGTCCTAGCTTCAGGAACATGCTCTTGCAAAAACTGTTCAATCTTCTTCAAGCGATCTCTTAAAACATCATGATAATCCTTCCCCCATGATGCACGACAGAAAATCCCTCTCCGCTCTTCTTTCGTGTTTTTAGGTGGATTCGACATTTTCGAAGGGTACGCAAGCGCTATCGAAATAATCGTCCTCGCTCCTTGAAGCAGCTTCTCAGGTTCAACTCGCTTCTCTATATTCGGTTCCTCAAAACCAGATTGAAACCCTAATTCTTGCTGAGTAAGAAGACGATCTTTTAACTGAAGAAATGGGTCTGCAGAAGCAAAACCAATTTTATCGACTCCTATTGTTTTACTATATGCAATAAGCTTATCCTTTAATTGGGCAAGTGTCATAGGCCCTTCACCTTTCTTCTATCTTTTGTTACCCATATGCTACAATTAGCATAAAAAGATTTATTTGGAGGTTTTATCCATGGTTAACGTTTCAATCAATGAATCTGTTTCATTTCATGTCCCTCAGTTTAAAATAGGGGTTATCCATTACCATAATATCGTGATTAGCGACTCACCACAAATGTTAAAAGGTCGTTTACAATTTTTTCAAGAAACATTAAAGATCGAATTAG
Source organism: Halalkalibacter alkalisediminis (assembly GCF_028610705.1). Lineage (GTDB taxonomy): Bacteria > Bacillota > Bacilli > Bacillales > Bacillaceae_D > Halalkalibacter > Halalkalibacter alkalisediminis. The sequence goes on along the minus strand of NZ_JAQQWT010000007.1, from coordinate 6,835 downwards.
ATACAAAACCGTTAGCAGAGTTTGCAGGTATTTCAGAATGGCGCCAAACGTTTAAAGCGTTAAACATGGATCCTGGGAGATATCGTCCTTCCCATGAAGCTCTCTTAAGACGAGTGAAAAAAGGTGATCCGTTACCACTCGTTCATTCAGCCGTTGACTTAAATACGTTCTTTTCTTTGCAATATAGTATTCCTTTAGGTATTTACGACTTGGATAAAATCAAAGGAGATATTACTCTTCGTCTTGGAAGAGAAAATGAAAGCTATGAGGGAGTAAACGGACGTGTAAATGATATGAGTGGAAAATTGGTAAGCACAGACACAGAAGGAGCTTTTGGTAGTCCGATCGTTGACTCGCTCCGCACAAAGGTAACCACAGATACCACCTCTGCTCTTCATCTATTTTATCTACGTTCATCCATGGAAGCAGAAGAGGCTACCAAATTGGTACAAGCTGCCGGAGAGATGTTCACACAGATTCACGGTGGGAGCTTTCTCCATAATGTTGTCACACCCTGAGTTTTACTTGGAAACGTCAAGGTAACCGAGTTAATGTCACTAAAATGCCCTATTTATTTCCAAAATCCACGAATTTATCACAGTATTAAAGAAAATTTTGGTTTATAATTTTCCTGAAATGGGAAATAGTAAAGTGAAGTGAAGTGAAAATGAGGAGGTAATCGTATGAGTCAAGACAAAGTATCATTAATCCTAAACAAGCAAATTGCTAACTGGAGTGTTTTATTTATCAAGCTACACAATTATCACTGGTATGTAAAAGGACCAGCCTTCTTCACACTACATGCAAAATTTGAAGAGCTTTATAACGAAGCATCTACACATATCGATGAATTAGCTGAACGCCTTTTAGCACTTAAAGGACATCCTGCTGCCACAATGAAGGAGTTCTTAGAGACCGCATCTGTTAACGAAGCTAGTGGCAGTCAAGATGCTGAAGCTATGGTAGGCGAACTTGTTGAAGATTTCAATACACTAATTGATGAATTAAAAGAAGGTATGGAAGCGGCTGATTCACTCGGTGATGAAACGACGGCAGATATGCTATTAGCGATTCACCAATCGTTAGAGAAACATAACTGGATGCTACGTTCATTCTTAAAATAATAGAAAAACGATGCTTACTGTTTAGAAATCCTCTCTATCTTTATAGAGAGGATTTCTTTGTTAGTAACTCATTCTCCCAAGTGCCCCATCCTCTAGCAACAAATCTTGAATATCAAATAGCGATATGACAAAGTAAGGAAATCCCCATGCGTAAGGAACTAACTCATAAAGTTGAAAGTACAGGACGAGAGCTTTATCAGCAATATAAAAATATTGATTAGCCGTAATACCTTGAAATTCATTTAAAATGGGAAGGTTTCTTTCTTCAATTTGTTTAGAGATTAATTCATTCAACCTTTCTTGATAATTTACATTAGGCTTAAAGAGATCTCTCAATGTATAAATACGACCATCTCTCACATTCATCGTTAATGAACGTTGAATCGTTATTCCATGGGCCCCCCCTGAGTAGGAATAATGGCTGTTTGTTAAACTTATGACCTCTCGCTGATTATTTTTTATTTCAAATCCCCCTGTGATCGTTGTTTGCTCATTATACGTTTGCTTTCTGATCATGGTCGTTACTTGTTTTCTAACCCTTTCGTTCAATCGTCTTTGAATATGTGAATCGACAAGTCCGGCTAACTCTGGATAATATACATCCAACCTGGGTGGTTGAATCATTTGACGTGAAATAATGTCAACTGGTAACTGAGTTGTATTCATGTTGAGCCCCTCCCTTATTAATGTATATGCAAGGAAAGGACTCTACATTTTTAAGTGTGATATCATGACAAAAAAAAGAGTACAAAACCGTTGTGGTTTTATACTCAATCATAAATCATATTATTCCGCCTCTGGTGTAAATGTACGCTTAGCAAATTCATCATCTAACATAAAGAAGGCATTACTATCATCATCAATACGTTTCAATTTTTGAATAACACTATCAAACATATCTTCTTCTTCAACTTGCTCTTCAATGAACCATTTCAAGAAATTGATTGTTGCATGCTCTCTATCATCAAGAGCCAGATCAGATAAGTAATATATTTTCTTTGTAACATCCTTTTCTTGAAGCAATGCTTTTTCAAATGCATCAAGAATCGAACTAAATTGATTATTAGGTTCTGCTAACTCTTGAATCGTTGCTCTTTCCCCGAGCGCATTAATGAAGTTATAGAACTTCATTGCGTGGAAGCGTTCCTCTTCCGCTTGAACTAAAAAGAATTTAGCAAATCCATCATAACTCTCTGCTGAACAATAAGCTGCCATCGCTAAATAGGAATGTGCTGCATAAAATTCATAATTCATTTGATCGTTTAACCCTTTTAATAATTTTTCACCGAGCATGTCATCACCCTTTATATTAATGTATATCGATATTATAACACTTCCCAAAACGAATCAATTCGAAACTAATATAAAAATTTCTTATTCTTCTACTTTCTAACATTTATCCTTAATTTCCTTTTAAACAAACGTTTAACTTTCACTTTTAGATATAGGATTTTGGGTTTTATGTTAAAATAGGTAAAAAATGAGGAGAGGGGCTCACTTATGATTAGGTTATTAAGTCAACATGATTACACTAGTTGTTTGGATTTAATAAAAGAACGCCCCGCTGAGAATTTATTTCTCATTAGCGATATTGAGACCTTTGGGTTTGAAGAAGACTTTCAACAAGTTTGGGGAGACTTCACAGAAGATGGCGAGCTAAGAGCTATCTTGCTTCACTATGAAGGAAATTTCATTCCATATAGTTCAGGTGACTTTGATGCTAAGGGGTTTGCAGAAATCTTTTCAGCGAGTAAACAGGCTGTTATGCTTTCAGGGTTAGATAAAATAACATCTAAGATACTCCATTACATAACCGTTTCACTTAAGGATCCTAGAAAACTATATTACGCAAAATGCAGCAACGCTTCAAAACTTCAGCAATCTAAACCGCAACATGTAAAAATTGCAACTCTAGCTGATATTAATCGTATTTGTGAGCTTTACACAAAAATCAAAGAATTCGAACGCCCCTCTTCCCCAGAAGAGAGAAAACGTTCCATGGAAAAGGGCGTATCAAGAACCTATTATGTCGAAGAAAAAGGTGAAATGGTTTCTGCTGTTTCCACTGCTGCAGAAAATAATTACTCGGCCATGGTTGTTGGGGTATGTACACTCGACTCTCATAAAAGGAAAGGACTTGCTAGCCGATGTTTAAGTAAGCTCTGTCATGATCTTTTAGCAGAAGGTAAAAGTTTATGTCTCTTTTACGATAATCCAGAAGCAGGTAGAATTTATAAACGCTTAGGCTTTGAAGACATGGATAGGTGGACAATGATTATGCGGAAGTAAATATTTACTATGTTGTAGTGCCAATTTGGATTAATTGGCACTTATTTTTTGAGTGCAACTTTACTGCCTTCAGACACCCACAAAGATATTGGGGCGCATGTTGTTCGACCTGGATTTTACGAATTTTTCAGTCTATGTTGCTTTGAAATAAAGTTTGCTAAATGGATTCTTTTTCAGCAGATTTAAGTTTGATTTTTATAAAAAAGCATTTTCTACCTACGTTGTTCCACAATCGCGCCCGATCGTTGAAGATCGGTAGCATCCTCCAGTAAAGAACTTTTTTGCAAAGTAAACAATATTTTTCTATGGAACAGCAAGAGGTACTTGAGCAATGTCTACAATCTACTTTGCCCCTGGTTGCACGAACGCTGGTACTACTACCCCTAATTGGATTGAAGAAAGAGCAAAATAACAGGTCTCGTTTAGCTGTAGACCATATAAAAATGATAAAGGTTGGATCATATGCAAATAACATTTATTAACTCTGTAAAAGCAAAGAAAATTGTTAATTATTATCTGGTTTTTCTTATAGGTGCAGTCTTTCTTTTAGCGTATTTAGGTGGAGACAACGATTATTTAACTAGCCAACAAAGCTGGGTTATATTTTATATATTAAGCGTGATCATGTTTGTAATTGGGTATATATATGTGTTTACCTATCCGAAAGAAGAGCGAAAAGAATTTTGGATTACCCATATCATTACGATAGCCTTCTTTGCTTGTTTGAATCTTTATCTGATTTTTTTTAGATGAGGCAAAGTAATATGGTAAAGTTAGTAAGTTTATTCAATAGGGAGATTCCTAGGTTACGAATGATATTGAGGTGGAGAGAGAAGTGCTAAAATTACCGAAGAAATCTAAAAATGAAGATGGTAACGTTACGATGATCACCCTTTTATGTAGCATTGAAATAAAGTTTGTTTAAATTAACTCTTTAAACCTTGATAAAAGAGCAAATAGAAAAAGCGTGTTTTGAAAAAAAGATTGATCAAAACACGCTTTTTCTATATTCAATTGAATCATTCTTTGCGTCCCATTCATAAAGAAAACGACCGTCATCAAGAAGGTTTCCATTCTCATCATAATTCCACTTGGTCATGGTGGTCCCGTCTTGAATGTCCGTAAGCTGGAAAAAAGAGCAATTACCTTTATTCAGCAATCGGCGCAAAACCAAAAATACCCAAGGTTAACCCTATACAAATAACAAGCGCTGCATAGACACCCATTATGATCGTGACTTTATACTCATTTGATTTTTTAAAAAAACGCCACTCCATGTAGGCTGTTACGCCAAAGAGAGAGGCACACCACATGAGAACAACCCAAAATACAAGAGTAGGATTGTAGTCTATTGCCAAATAGACACCGATTACGAACACAAAAGTAAGGATGTTGTCAAAGCGATTTTTTAAATATTTAGTGCTTTTAGAATCAGGTGTTTTTTCCACTTTTAGTATTTTCCTTGCCCATTGATCCACGTTTTTCGCAACGATAAAAGCAAGGATAATATAAACAATCATTTTTATTAAAAACATTCTCCACCACCCAGCACAAGAATATTAATATAGCTCAAGTGAAAATTCTTTTTTTAAAATGACCTAACCTGCTTTTTTCACTTTGATAAGGAGAGGCGATTCAACTTTGTTCGACCCGATTGTTGAAGATCATTGTCAAAGTCTTATTGAACAAAAGCACCCGTTCGTATTATAAGGTTAACCAGATAAGAAAATATTTCTGGTTGACCTTTTTTTATATGGTCTTATTATAACAGTAGCCAGGGTAGAACGTAAGCGCCCGTGGGGCTTAGACCCCGTCAGTTAAACCGTTCACCCCCTACTGGTAGAAACATGTTTGAGGCTGGTTGGGACTTAGATCTCGTATAACAAACGAAGCTATGATACTACTAGGAGGAATTAGGGGTTACTGGCAAGTTTAATTTGAGGAGGAGATTTAGAATGAATCCAGTCGTTGGTCTGGATGTTTCAAAAGGAGAAAGTGAAGTTCAGGCTTTTTTAGATAAGGGAAAACCTTACGGTAAAAGTTTTAGTATCAAACATGATCTTGATGGGCTAGGATCTTTACTTGAGTTTCTGGGTGGCATAAAAGATAAAACTGGTATTCAACCTTCGGTTGTTTTAGAAGCTACTGGACATTATCATGCACCAGTTGTTCAGTTTCTAGAGGAACATCAATATTTATTAATCATCGTTAATCCATTGATCTCTCATAGAGCCAAAAGTTCTAGTTTACGAAAAGTTAAAACCGATGCCATAGATGCCTATCGTCTTTGTGAGCTTTACTACAAAGAGGATTTAGAGCCATATAAGAAGCGTGGAATTCAACTCTTGAACCTTCGTAATCTCACAAGGCAACATGAGAATATAACGGGAATATATGTTCAAACCAAGTTACAATTTCAAGCAATATTAGATCAAATATTTCCTGAATACAGAGGGGTTTTTGGTGACTTATATTCTGTTGTTTCTTTGCTTACACTAAAAGAATTCCCAGCATCAGAAGATATTTTAGCTGTTAGTGAAGATACGTTGGCAAATAAAATTAAGGAATTCTGCAAAAGTCGCTCAAAGAAATGGGCAGAAGAAAAAGCTCAAGATCTTAAGAAAGCAGCAGCACGAAATCCATTTCAAAAGACACTATATCAAAGTCATTTACTGAGCCTTAGTATGTATATTGATATGCTTCTTCAATACAAAGAGCACCTATCAGAGTTGGACGCTGAGATAGATACTCTCGCAAAGGAAATTGAAGAATATAAGATTATCCAATCTATCCCTGGTATCGGAGAAAAAATCGCGGCAACAATCATTTCTGAAATTGGGGAGATAGATAAACTATTAGCTGGTTTAGCTTAATAAACAGATGTTTCACTTTCTAACTTCAGTTCCTTTAAAGAATTTAATATTTAAAATGAAAGACCAAGCAAAAGCAGATATCAACCCAATCCAAAAAATAGCGAAGTTTGAAAACAAGTAACTATTAAGAATATAGTAATATGTTTGATTTATAAACAAAGTTATTAAGAAGGTATAAAAGCCAAAAACACACCCTTTACCCCAATTATCAATTTCCTTTCCAGACATCTTTTTGAAAAATATCCCCATCCTATATCCTCAATTCTATATGATTTCTTTTAAAATAACCTTATTCAACTCTTCTGTCTCAATAGTAGAATAAGCGTTTCTTCTTGTTCCAGAAACGCTCCCGGTTTGTTTAAGAATAATCCTTCACAAACTTTCAAATGGAAATGCAGAATCTTCAAGGGGCTTTTTCAGCAATTTCTGAACGAACTTCATTTTCCAAATCCCGAATCCTAACAAAGCTCCAAGCATATTAAGGATGAAATCATCAATATCAAAACTTCCTCTTCTTGTAACTAATTGTATTACTTCAATAACGAATAA
>NZ_JAQQWT010000069.1 GCF_028610705.1 Halalkalibacter alkalisediminis | reverse complement strand
ACACCCTTTCATCATTATTGATTAGAGTATCGCATGGGACCCGGGCTATTGGAATGTGTGTATTATTTGACGCTTACCTTCGAAAGAAGAAAAAGAAGCTATTAAAAAAGGTGATATGAAAACAAAAGATCATATTGGCTATGTTGCCGGATATGTTTTTGACCTATCACAAACAAATGCAAAAGCTGAAAATTTACCCAGTATCTTTCCTAACAGATGGATGGATGGAAAAGTAGAAAATTACGATGAAATGTTTCAATCATTAAAGGAACTAGGACGTAAAATGGATGTGGAAATCTTAGACAAGCCATTTCAAGAACTCGGGACTGCAAAAGGATCTTATGTTGAATATCAAGCATTGAATAGTCGTGGAGAAATGGAAAATCGTAAAGCGATTGAATTAAACCCTCGCAATTCTGAATTGCATAATGTTAAGACAGTCATTCATGAGCTTGCACATGCAAAACTTCATGGTACTGAATCAGGTAATCATGATCGAACGCACCCAGAAAAAGAATTCCAAGCTGAAATGACCGCATATACAGTTTGCTCGCATTTCAATCTTGACATCAGTGATTATAGCTTGCACTATCTTCATCATTAACACAGAAGATCATACACAGATCAATGATAAATTAGCATTATTAGAAGAAGTGAAAGGCACTTCTTACGAATTTATTACACACCTTGAAGATGATTTAGTGAAGACAAATGAACGTGAAATAGAAAAAGAATCAGAACAAAATTTACAACAGAAGTTGGGAAATATAGAAGTGATTCTTCGGGATGAAGTGAAGAAAGTTTCCGATTTAACACCTGAAGAATTTCAAGGTGCGTTTTATGACAAGCATAATCGTAATGTCTTAAATAATAAAGAATTTCAAGGGTTAGATCCAAAAGAAACGATTGATGCTTTTAATAATTTGAACGACAAGTGGAATGCTCAAATGGATATTGTAAAGATGATTCATCCTGATATGAAAGAGCCACAAGCCTATGTTGTTTGGTCAGAAACGAATATAGATCATCGTTTAATGAAGATAAAAGATATGGACATGACTCTAGCAAAAGCCAATATTGATAGCTTTAAAACACCTGGCTATGACAAAACAAGAGTAAATTTTGTTGTTCCTGATGAAAATGGTATCCATGTTAAACGTGCTGATCGAATTGACTTAGGGGATGGCATGTATCACAATCTTCACGATTATCTAAAAAGTGTGCAGCCTTCTCTTGCAAAATATGTGCCTCAAACAAACAATCATTTAAAAGATATCTATTCAAAGGAAGTTATTTCTACTACGGTGGAACGTATCTATAAAGAGAACCTTTATCTCAAACATGCAAATGTAAAAGATGAGTTAGCGATGGATGTATCCGATAGTGATGTTCAAGTTATTGAACATTATGCTATTCATCATAACTATTTATCTAAAGGTGAGCTTGATTCATTAAAATCAAATGTTTATGAAAAATTTACGAACGATAAAGAACAAATGGACACGACTAACATCATGGTTCATTTAAAAGGGCATTATGAGAAGTACCAGTCACACTTGCAAGCCGAAAACAAAGGTGAATTAACGGAAGAAAAAGTAGTCAATCGAATGAAAGCCGAAAATCAATATACTGACGTAAAATATCTTGCTTTGAAGTCGAATGTCGTAGATGAAAGAATGATAGATCGAATGGAAAGCAGCATAAAAGATTGTATGACAAATAGCAGCACAAAAAAGGAAGCAAAAGAAAAAGATTCTCCATTTCAAAAATCACCTATCCAGCAAAAAAATATCGGTCTAAGCATGTAGGAGGTGAGCAAGTTGAAAAGAGTTACAACCGATGAAGTCAAATGGTATTGATGTTAAACAAGAAGGTAAAAGGGCAGAACCTTATTATCGCCTTGAAGATCATGACAGTTTAGTCATCAAAGGAGAGAAGTTTTTTTGGAATAGTCGTCAAGAAGGTGGATTTGGTGCGATTCGTTTTGCTATGACCTATTATGATTTAACGTTTACAGACGCTGTTAAGAGAGTGAACGAACATGAATATGCACCGACTAAAAGCTCGAGTGGGAGAATCTGAAAAAGAGTCTTTTAAATATCCTGAATATTTTGAAGTTACTAATACAGAAAACATCAAAGATTATCTTGTAAATGAACGTAAAATTGATAGTCGAGTTGTCGATTGGTGCATGAAAAAAGACTTGCTCGTGCAAGACAAGAAAGACAATGCTGTATTCAAATGGAAAAACGCACAAGGTGAAGTTATTGGTGCGGATCGGCAAGGTACAAAAACAATAGATACAAAACGTGGAACATTCAAACAGGTCATGTCTAACTCGAAAGAGGATGGTGGTTTTACAATCGATGTTGGAAAAAAGCCAGATAAGGTCGCTGTGTTTGAATCACCGATTGATCTATTATCCTACTGGTCAGTAAAAAAAGAGCAAGTACAAAATACGAGATTAGTTAGTATGAGTGGATTGAAAATGAATACGGTTTATCGTGCCGTTAAAGATTTAGAAGAAAAAGGACATAGCGTAAAGCAAATTATTTCTTGCGTTGATAATGATGAAGCTGGAAGAGAATTTCATGAGAAATTACGTAAGTCGTTAAAGCGAGAAGATACACTTGTCGATCAAAGACCAAAGAATACCAAAGATTGGAACGATGAGTGTAAAGATTCTCTTTCTAGTAGCAGACTAACGAATCAAAAACAAACACAACTAGGAATGTAGAAGAAACTAGTCTGTTAGATGTTGTACATGTTCATCTTATGGTTTATTAGGGGCTTTCTTTTGCCCCTTAAACTCCAGCTGATTATTCAATTAAAGGGCCAGATAATGGAATAAGACTTTCAAAAAAGTGTGGCGAAATTTCGTGTATCGAAAATTAAACAACTTTATTTATACCTCGTCATAATATTAGAACGAGGTTATACGTGTTTGAGGTTTTAAAATTAAATAACTTTACACATTAATCACAAGATAAATTGTATTAAAATGCAAATTAAAAGAGACTGTCCCAAAAGGTCAATTATTTATGACCTTTTGGGACAGCCTCTTTTGTTGTGCACAAAGTTTTTCCTTAAAGATATTGAAAATTTGAAGGATTTAGTCTCTTTAAAATTTCCATTTTAAAGAAAAAACACACCACATTTTCCCATAATACTATATAATAATTACATATTTTAGTAGAGGAGGAATCATAGCCTAGGGAATTTTCTATATTGTTAATTTCCGAAGGGAGACTACGAGAGCCATTGCAATGCCTTATATGCGTCGTATTTAAAATTTATTTGAGGGGAGAAAAGACTTTGACGCATTTATTTTCAAAGATATTTATAATATTTGTTGCTTTTACTGTATTGTTTTCCTCCATACCATTTACTGCAATGGTACAAGCAAATGATAGAACGCTATCATTTGACGAGAGAATTGGACTTGATGATCCGGAAAATGAACTCCGTATTCAAATGAGTGATGCGGACGCAGAGCAGGTCATCTCAAATTTCACCCAAGATATTCAATCCAAAGAACCTGTAGAAATAATAGAAGAACGGACTGAGGTTTCGAAATTGTTCGATAATATGGACGGGACCATTACTGAAGAATTTTTCCTAGAGCCCGTACACGTTCAAGAAGATGATGATCTTGTCGATATCTCTTCCATGCTAGTTCCTTCCGAAGACGATGAATCTATTATTACCACGGAACAAACTATTATTGACGTAGAATTTCCGTTGGATGTTAATGATAACGTTGTAACAGTCAAACAAGAAGACCATTTCTTATCTTATGAATGGATTGAAGCTGAGGGGGAAGAAGGTATTCAACAGGCTGAAATCCCGGAAGTAGAATATGAAGAGAACTTTCTTTACCATCGAGGGGTCTTTCCTGGAATAGATGTACGAAATGTTCTATTTAACACATCATTAAAGGAAGATATTGTCATTTATGAACCGACTTCTCTTTCAACTTTCCGTGTACAAGTTAATACGAACTTACATGGGCAAGTAGAGAAAGATGGTTCCGTTACTTGGTCGTCGGGAGAAGAGGTGATTTTTACAACTCCTACACCTTTTATGACGGATTCAAATATCGATGAGTTATCTGGTGAACCAAGCATTTCTTACGATGTGAAATTCGAACTGGAAGAAAACCAGGAAGGGTATTTGTTAACCCTTTCGGTTGATTCAGACTGGCTCAATGATGACGAGCGTGTATATCCTGTGTACATTGATCCAACAACAAACGTTGGGACCTCAGCTGATACATTTGTAACAAGTGCTTACCCAACAACGACAAACGATAAATTTTGGGAATCAAGTTCTGGATACTATTCCCTAAAAGTTGGTTATTATGATGCTTCATCAGGGACAAATTTTTCATTTGTAAGGCAAGATTTGTCACATCTTAAAGGTGTAGCAATTAGTTCTGCAACATTTAAAATATACACAGCTCATTCATACTATGGAACAACGGCTAATGGAGTCTGGCTTGACTCGGTGAATGAAAATTGGTCTGCTGCAACAGCAACATGGAACAACAAGCCTTCATCGTCAAACATCACAAGTACAAATGTCCATCGCGGCCAATGGGCTGAATTTGATGTGACATCCACGGTTCAATCATGGGTAGATGGGAAGAAGGACAATTATGGTTTCAAGCTCCACACGAATGGAAATGGCCAGACCCATTGGAAAAAATTCTATGCATCTGAAAATAGTACAAGTAAGCCTGTACTCTCCGTCACCTATACATTACCAACGCCAGCAAAACCAACTGTGACAGGAGTCAATACAAATGACGGAACGGATACAGGGTATTTTAACCTATCTTGGTCGGCGATATCTGGCGCCAAAAGCTACATTGTTTATATTTACAATGGAAACGAGTACGAAGGGATTAATGTTGGAAACGTTACTTCATGGACAACACGAGGAAAGAAACTTTGGCCAACAGATGAACAATTATTTAACGGAAGGTACTGGCTTAATTGGGACGGAAAAGGCCAAGAACTCCCCGTTGATCCGTCAGATACTTATCAAGTTTCAGGTGGAAACTATCCAACTGATACGAACTATCGGTTCCGCATTGCAGCTGTTTATGAGGTAGGTACTTCTAGTATGTCGGGGACGACGATGCCCTATCTACCGCTTTCAAAACCAAAACGTCCTGTCGGAGCAGCGAGTGTGAATTTAGATGACCAGTCTGGCTATGTTCATGCAACATGGGAAGAAGTCCAGGGGGCAACAGGATACAAGGTCTTGCTTTATAACGGAACAGCTTATGAACAAGTGGCAGATGTAAAAGTCGATCCGAAAAAACCAAACCAAGCGTTACAGTGGAATTCTCAAAACAAAAAACTATGGCCAACGGCTACTGATATTGCAAATGGTCGGTACAACTTACGTCTTGATGGAACAGGAACAGAGCTTGCTAAAGACCCTTCTCCTGTTTATAAAAATTCAGGCGGTTCTTACACAACAAACAAAAATTATTTAATACGTGTAAAAGCGTATAATAATAAGCATCCGGATTCTGCAAACTCTGACGCCTTTTCACCGACTATACCTGATTTACGAGGTCCATTTTTAGGAAGTGAGCCTTATTGGCCTCAATTTATAACAAAAGTTGGCACAGTAAATGCCCTTAATGGAAATCTCTCATTCTCTGAAACCGATGAAACTTTTTCAGGAAGAGGCCCTTCGATTCTTATATCAAGAACGTATAATAGCCTTGCTCAATCAAAAGGTTCTTTTGGGACAGGCTGGTTGTTCTCTTATGATATACAATTGAACGAACAAACAAATGGGGATGTTATCTTAAGGGAAGAGGACGGGACGGAGCATTATTATAAAAAATCTGGTACGACCTACATCCCACCACATGGTCTCTATTTAAAACTTGAAAAGATCGATACGCAATTTGTTCTTACGACGAAAAGTCAAGACAAATGGTACTTTTCAAATGGTCGACTTGTCAAAATCGAAGATGGGACTAGGAAAGAAAATCTCGTAACCTTTACCTATCCAACAAACCAAACGGTCATTACCGATGCAAGCGGTCGGAAAATAACCGTGAACTATTCAAACCAAAAAATTTCGACCATTTCAGATTATACAAACCGTACGTGGGTGTATTCCTACACGGGAGACTTATTAACACAAGTCACGTACCCAGATGGTCAAACGAAAACCTATCAATATAACAACGGTCAGTTAACGGAAATATGGGATTTCAAACAAAAAAAGACAACTATCACATATGATACACAAAAGCGGTTTAAAAGTGTTATCGACCCTATTGGTAAAACCACAACGGTTTCGTATGGAACTAATCAGGCCACCATTACCCATCCAGCAGCACCAAACGATGGTGGAACGTCCGTAGCTTCCAGTGATGTTATTCGTTATTCTATCGCTGGTAATCCAACGGAACTTATGACAGACAATGGAACAGGTAAATTAAATTTAAAAACAACATACCAATACAATCTTCATGAAATGGTCTCAACAAAAGACCCAAGAGCAAATAAAGAAGGTCGCCCCTCTGAACAAGCTATTTATGATGGAAACGGAAATGTCATTGAGTATATAGGAGCCAATGGGGAACAGGAAGTGGCTATTTACAATAAAAATGATGACATCATTAGCTATACAGACGCCCTTGGAGAAACGTACGAAACAGCTTATGATGGAGTTCTTGAAGTAACAACAAACGACCCGGCTAAAACGAGTACGATGACCCTTTATGATGATTTTGGTAACGTGACTCATTCAACAAAAGAATTATCTGTTGCTTACAACTTGCTAACTAATGGAGGGTTTGAAAAAGATTCAACAACATACAGCGGATGGACAGTACGCCGTGGAAATGGTGATGAAGGAACGGTCTCTCTTAACACAACGCACAAGAAGCAAGAACGCTCCATTCGACTAAGCCATAAGCCTTCAGCTACACGGGACAAGACGAAACTGTCCTATATTTCCGTTACACAAGATATTGATGTAGAAGAAAACACGTTGTATACATTAAGTGGATTAATTAAAACGGAAAATCTTAACGGACGAGCGTTTTTTAATATTTATCAAATGAATGGAACATCCGGAGTGAGTGCACCGTGGATTGATAATCGCTACAACTACTTATCAGGGACTAATGATTGGACTGAGCGACAGCTTTCATTTAAAACAAAACCAGGCGTCAATCGGATTCGTGTCTATCTTGAAATTGATGATGAAGCAAATGGTAGTACGGGTGGAGCTGCCTATTTTGACAATATTCAATTGGAACATGGACAAGTATCCTCATCCTACAACCCAGTCCAAAATAGTGGTTTAGAGAATATTACTCCTAATCAAGGCTC
>NZ_JAQQWT010000068.1 GCF_028610705.1 Halalkalibacter alkalisediminis | reverse complement strand
CCATTTTTAAAATCAATAAAATGAAAATTGGATTCTTGTATGATTCATGAGATAGGCTTTATGAAATTGATTCAAATACTATTCCTAACTTTTCTAAAAGAAATTCTTCAAGAACCAATATTTCTATTCTATGTGGGTTTCTTTCATCTTCTAAGAAATATTGAGTATAAGAGTGATTACTTGATTTGGGAACACATTTTAATTTTCTGGCATTACCAAAAATATCTTTTACTATTTCATCATTTTTTATATTTAATTTCCAACATACAATTCCATATAATCTATTAAAAGAATGATTAAAGTTTTCCTTTAATTGTTGTTTAAATTCCACATACCTCAACGTTGAACGCTCAAGGTCAACTCCAGAATTTTTTAATCTTTCAAGTACGTCAATTCCTGCATGAGTATCGTAATCGATTATTTCAAAGGGGAAAATTTCAGGAGTTAATAAATCAACTGCATGGTATATTGCAAATACTCCTTGTTCCTGCCTAGGTTCACGTAATAATACTTCTTTGTATTCAGCTATCTTGGTGGAATTAATATAGTTTTTCCTTCTTTAATAAAATAGTCTGGTGCGTCTGCTAGGAATCTATCAAATAATTCATCTAAATCCCTTGATTCCTCTGGGAATTTATGTCCAAATGTAAGTCCTTCAGGTTCTTCCTTATCAACACCTTTAAGAAACAATTTAATATTAAAAAAATAAAAAAAATATAACTCATCGAGATATCCCTTTTATATTCCATAAGAACATTAAATCTTTTCGGAGAAATAATATAAAAAACACCTACTAAGAGTAAGTGTTTCTTGGAAGTCTATTTACATGCCTATAAGAACAATTAATTTTTATTACTTTAAACGGGTCACTTACGGGTCACTATTACATTAAAAACACTGTAACAGTGCCTTTTCAGTTAATAAATTTCAAATTCTTCCTACCTCCCAATCTTCTTCAAAACCTCATCTAATGGCTCAGGCTTCAAAAACTCCACCGGCGAAACGCCCTTCTCAAACGTAAACGCATCCCCTTCAATCACAATCACATATCTCCCGTTTACCTTCGCAATATGAAGCGATTCACCAAAATCAGAAAGCATTGCCTTCACATCGATATGGTCAAGCTTTAGCTTTAGTGGAATTTCTGGCTGATGCTCGATAATTGGTGCAGAAGCTTCAACCACCTGCTCTGGTGTCCACTTCTCCTGCATTTCCCTGACTGGCGTGTTTGACCAAGCCTCAATATACTCTTCTTCTTGCTGACGTTCAGGACTCTCTTCTTGATAGGTTTCTGCAATATGCTGCTGGGCCATTTGGATTACCTGCGTTTTCACAATTTCAGGCATGGATTGATGGTACTCAACGAACTTCAAGAAGTCTTCGAAGTACCTTGCATGGGAGGATTGATGAATTTTCAGCTCCCACTCCTCCACCATCCCCTCTTCTGGCATGTAGGGGTATTGAATCGACTTCATGTTCTTAGTTGTGATGGCTCTCTCAACCTGACGTATCATGGTTTTTTCATCTGTAATTGTCGCTACTTTTTGTTCGAAATCACATTTTAAAACAAAGACAAATGGATCATCAAAATATTTGTTAAACTTAGCTCGTAATACCAATACCGCTCCACCACGAATCGCACTCGTGTCCATATAAGCTCGTACAAGTTCTTCACTATTTCTTTTGAACTCTTCTGAGGACCCTGCAGTACGAATGCGATTGAACATATTGTAATTGGGATTAGTATCTAAGTCATACCCCGGTTCTACAATAAAACGACCAATTTTAGTTGGTACTTGTTCTGATTTTGGGTTACGTTCTACTTTCCGTTTGGCTACTTTCATTAACTCTCCATCTAAAAAATCTTTAAGCGCACTATTATCATACATCATTTCATCTAATGTTTGATAATGCTTATATGTTTTATCAGCTTGGTCTCCCTGACCATCCACTTGAATTACAAAAAAAGATAAGTACTGTATAACAAAATCCATATTTTCATCACCTTTTTTCTTAACTATCTTCAATTTCTCAGATTTAAAATAACTTTCGTATTATACCATCGAAGTCATTAGAAAAACACAGGAAGAGACACAATTAATCGATTGTGTCTCTTCTCTATAAAGATTGATTCATGCCTTTTTTCTTTTGAAGCGGGGTACGACTGAGTCGATTAAGATTTTGCTTACCTTTATTTAAAATAAATAATAAAACCGTAAGTTCTGCTATCATCCCTGAAGATTGTGCCAATGCACCTATTACTCCATTCCAAGCTGGTGCTTGACTAGTAACAGTTGCTACAATAATAAACGTGATCATTAAATTGGCTGATTGAGAAAAGACCATTACTTTTGTTTCACTTCTTAACATGAGCAAACCATTACAAAAATCAATAAAGGGAAATACCAATGTCATCAGCATAAAAACCTTCAAGCTTTGTATACTAGCCTCTACTAACCTATCATTAGCTCCTAGAACATATTCAATGAATAAGCTCCCAATTGGACTAAAACAAAAGATTGCTAAAATAATAGTAGGAATAAACCCAATCATTAACGTAAATACCCTGACTTTCTGAGCATGGTCTTTATAAAACGTAAGCACAATTTGATGGGTGTAGCTGAAGAAACTTAAGAATAACTGAGTAATGCTTAAAGCTATCGCATAAGAGGCAATCGCTAACTCCAGTTCAGCAGTCTTTCCTAAAAAGATATTAATTACTGGTCCCACCATTACTATTATGAGTGACGACAAAATTAATGGATTGTAAAAACGAAATATTTGAGATTTGTTCGTGATCGGATGATCTATGTCTTTATCAACCATCTTACCCACTAGGATACGACCTTCAATTAAACTAACAAGACTTTCTACCATCATCCCTGCTAAGAAAATATAAGCACCTGTTTTCGCATTAATATATCCAGTGTGAATAAAAAACAATGATAGTGCATACATCGCTATTAAACGAATGATCATTCCAATTGTTAACCATTTAGTTTGCCTATTCAGTATAATAACTCCTTGAAATAAACAGCGGATTGCCGAAAAAAGAGTGACGATAATAAGAATTTGATAGACATCTACAATTTGATCAATCATTGATGGATCTGCCCCAAATATAGTAGAAAAAATCCACCACCCAATAGGCGTATATGCAATAAGAGTAGATATGACCATTAAAATAGATACAACATAAATAGCAACGAGTGACATGGCCTTAAAGGATACTTTATCGCGCACTAGCGCCGAACAGGCGTTACGAAGTAATACACCTAAACGTTCTATAATTGAAAACAAACTCATCGCAATTACATAACTAGCAATGATAACCTCTGCGTTCTCCGCTCTTGTCAATGTTCCATTGATTATCATGTGTGATAATGTGACTAAGATTGCCGATAAGCCCAAAGGAACAAAGAATAATAGAATTTTTCTAGTTGTTAATGTGTTTTCAATAGGTTCGTCCATTTCCCCCTCCTTCTAATATAGATATAAGTGATATCTGTTTTATAACTAACGCTTAATTAACAACGTTGTTATTCGTAAGCCACCTTCTACCAGCTAAATCGTAAATCTTGATGTCACTTTACATCGAACTTAATGACGCATAGTCTTATTCAAATAAGATTTATTATACACACTTTAATTCATTATACACCAAGTGAACTAATCTTATATCTGATAAGAGTAATTATTTATATCTTTAATATTCAAAACCTTGATAATGAATCCAACAAATGCAAAAGCATACTTTGTTTTTAGAAGCTATTGCAAGCAGAGTCTTAAAAAAGGATTACACGTAATTATATTAACGTTTGTTCCTATAACATACTTATAAGCATCCTTAATAGGTGATTGAAAAAGAAAAGTAAGCACTATATACGCTCGGATAACCTTATATATTAGCTATCCGAACTTTTCTTACTAAATATAATATGGAATGTTACTTAATTGTCTTTTTACGTTTTCCCTCCCAATATGGAACCCACTAGCCTGCCTTAAGGATCCGCCATTCGTTTGCTGTGTCTGCAACCCTTTCCCTTTTCAATCATTTTGAAGATATCTCTCGAGAACTTGTTTTACATGCTCTAAGTCATCAGATTGAATAACATAATGATCCCCATTCACTGTTGCAGTTACATCCTGTATACCTTGTTTTTTTAAAAATCCAATGACATCATTAACGTTTTCTGACTGTGTAAGTAAAATTTTTTTACCTACAAATTCATTATTAACATAAATATCATAAGTGTCATGAGTTTCTTTCAGTGTTTTGGAATCAAAATTAGAGAGTCCAAAAAAAGGAAAAGAACTTCCGCCATTTGCGTTATTACCTGTATCGTTGAAAACCACTTTAATCCACTCCCATTCTTGTTTTTTTATAGTGTGTACAAGTACGGAATAAATATCACAAAAGTGATCGCGTTCTTACATTAACGACTACACTGAACGAACCGCTAAGAGGAAGACTTAGAAAAGCCAGAAATCATTCCAAGAAGGAAGGATGCTAAAACCGGTAATGAAAATATTATCAGGAATGGCACACTCTCTCTACAATCGTTGCCATAATTTTCTTCTATAAAAAAAGAAAAGCTTAAATGAGTTAATATCCATTTAAGCTTTCCCATTTAATTTAAATTTCTTCTGCTTTTCCCTTTTACAAATCGATAGGCCAAAAAGGCAATATAAAGTGGGGTCGCGATATAAATCAAGTATGGAAATGAACCATAAGTCCCCTTAAAAACGATGTATAACGAAGCACCAAGAAAAATAGTTATAATGGTACCATACTTCGGTAAAGGAACGTCTTTCAAACTTGGAATTCTCACTTTACTTACCATCAAAAAACTTAACGATGTAAATAAAACAGTTGTAACAATGTTTGGAATCAGTTCTCCAAATAGCGTAATTAACGCCAATATTCCTCCTGCAGCCGTGATCGGAACCCCGACAAAATAATTTTGTGAACCTTTGCTCGAACTTATATTAAACCTAGCTAAACGATAAGCCCCAAACAAAGGAAAAAGTCCTGCAATCATTAAACCGATTAATCCAAATTGATAAAAATATGTATAATACACTAGAAATGAAGGAGCCACACCAAACGTAACAATATCTGCTAATGAATCTAGTTCCTTTCCTAATGCACTATCGGCTTTGAGCATTCTCGCTAACCTACCGTCCATACTATCTAACATCATTCCGATTAATATCAAAATGGCTGCATTTTTATATGAACCGTTTGCTGCATATCCAATTGATAAAAATCCACAAAACAAATTGCCTAGAGTAAACATATTCGGAATACTTTTAGTAAATCGCACAGTGTCAACAATTCCTTTCAATTTTATATACAATCTAAACTTCTACTACGTTCAGTGTATATCTATATCAACTGTTAAAGTTCTTGATTTTCTCTAAAAACTCTTCACCTGATAGGATAGCCTCTCCTCCACCTTGGACAAAGAATTCACTTCCTCCACCTTTACCATTTATGAGTGGCAACATCTCCGTAAAAATCTTCTTTACTTCAACGGTGGATTCTTTGCCTTTCGCACCTACAATTTGAATTTGATTATTGTTCTGAGCCACTAAGAAGACATTGACCTCTGATGAGAATGAAACAAGCAGTTTTGCAAGCTTTTGTAATTCTTTTAAAGGTCGATTGATAAAAATTTTCCTTATAGCTGACCCGTTTTCTAACCATTCTCTTGCCTCATATGTAAGCAGTTTTTCTTCCGTTTGTTCTAATTTTTTCTCTAGATTTTTCTCACTTTCAAGAAGCCTTCTAACCGCTTTACATACCTCTTGTTCTGGTGCATTGACTAATTCGGTTAATTTAGTCATCACTTCATGTTTTTGAGCCAACTGAGTGATCACACGGTTGCCACAAATGAACTGCATTCGGACATTTCCTTTTTGTTGCTCCCAACCTAAAATTTTAATCGCTCTAACTTCACCAGTTGTTTTTGGATGAGTTCCGCCACACGGATTATAATCAATATTAGGAATAATAACAAGACGAACCTGATCCAACACTGAAGGTTGCTTTCGAAGTGGATAACTCTCGGCTTCATCTAATGAAAGCCATTTAGTATCAATCTTGTGATTATGGAGGATCATTTGGTTTGCCCGCTCTTCAGCTGCGGAAACTTGCTGAGAAGATATTTCAGCGACCGCAAGATCAATTGTTAAAATGCTCTTTCCTAAATGAAAACTAACGGTCTCAAAACCAAACAATTCTGTAAATGCTGCGGAAAGGATATGTTGCCCTGCGTGCTGCTGCATATGATCAAATCGTCGCTCCCAGTTAATGCTAGCTTTTACTTGTTTCTCTTTCAACTGAAGGTTGTGGTTAAGATAATGTCGGATCTCTCCATCAACTTGTTGTACATCCACTACAAATTCATTTTCTATAAAACCCTCATCGTGTGGCTGACCTCCACCCGTAGGATAAAAGGCAGTTTGATCTAATACTATATACCATTTACCATCTGTCGTCTGCTCATGCTTTTCAATTGTTGCGGTGAACTCCTTTATATAAGGATCTAAGTAAAATAACTGTTCTTTCATGTACCTGTCCCTTTCTAAAAAAATTGACTATGTACATAGTAGCATTAAATGTAGAATGAATAAATATGGAGTCTTAAGAGATACTCTTCTTGAAAGGAGTGTTTATAATGACACAAAACATTGGCGACATTATGTCAAAAGAGATCATTACGATTAATTCTGACCAATCTATTCAAGAGGCTGCTACATTAATGAAAGATCATGACATTGGATCTATCCCAGTTGTGAAAAACGGAGAACTAGTAGGTATTATTACCGACCGTGATATTACGCTTCGTTCGACTGCTAGTGGACAAGATACGCATGCCGCTGTTGAAGAATGCATGTCAACAAACCTAACTGTTGCGTCTCCTTCTACAGATCCACATGAAGCAGCTAATATGATGGCTCAGCATCAAATTCGCCGTTTACCTGTAGTTGAAAATGGCCAAATTGTTGGAATGGTTGCGATTGGTGATTTAGCAGTAGAAAATATTTATGAAAATGAAGCTGGTGAAGCTCTCTCTGAAATCTCAGAAAGCAACCATAGTTAAAAGTATGAGTACTTGGTCCCATTCTTTAGGATGGGACCTTTATTTTAAACATTTCCAGAAAACACCAAAAGAAAAGCAGCTTGACATACAAGCTGCTTAATCCATTATTATTTATTTAAACCACTAAATTGTTGTTCTGCTTGTTGAACTAGACGCTTAGTTATTTCTCCACCTACAGAGCCGTTTGAGCGAGCTGTTTCATCAGAACCTAAACGAACTCCAAACTCTTGCGCAATCTCATACTTCATTTGATCAAGAGCTTGTTCTACTCCTGGTACTAGAAGCTTATTGCTGCTGTTGTTATTAGCCATTCTGTATCACCTCACTTTAGGAATGTATTACTATCGTGTGTAAGAGAGGCTTTCTTATGTAATGAAATGGCTGGTAAATGAGATAACTATTACCTCTAAATAAACATTAAAATAAGACCCTAGCTTAACTAGGGTCTTACTTGTCTACTTCAAGAAATAGAAGCAGTCGCTACTTATGTGTAAACCTGTAAATTTCGTATTTTATTTATTGTTTTTGCGATTTTTACGGTTGTTACGGTTGTTTAAATCTTGCGCATCATTTTCGCTTGCAAATTCTACATTTGCATTTTCAGCATTGTTGTTGTTATTGTTGTTGTTATTATTTTTGTTACGTTTAGCCATTTGTGGTCACCTCCTTGCCAAGATTATTATTACCGAACCTATTAAAACCATTCCGTTTTTTTATGCAATTTATGGTAATGAATGTGATCACTAATTTTCAAAATTCATATATAATCACTAGTGTTGCATAAATAATGACTGAATTTTCAGTTTTATAATTTTTCTTGTTTAGAGCCAAAAAGGTAAATA
>NZ_JAQQWT010000067.1 GCF_028610705.1 Halalkalibacter alkalisediminis | reverse complement strand
CTTATAAGATTGCTTTCAAAAATAAGTCAACAGATTGCCGAAGAAAAATTGAAGGTGTAATAAATTTTTTCAATTAACGGGTGCAAAAGGTCAATAAGTGCAAGCTACATTTTAACGTCTTTGATCTTCCGCAATCGGGCGCTTTTCTGGAATAAGAATTGCGCTCTTTCTTTAAAGTAGACTTTATTATTGGTTGGATATTTATGTTAAAATTATTATAAGTTTGTGAAGGAATGGACTTATACTAATGAAGCAGAATTAGTGGAAGAAGGAGTAATTAATACCTTTATGGAATAAAATGTTGATAAAACCGTTGGATTTTAATAGGTGAAGATAAGCATAGGAAGCTGTAATACATTCGAAAAAAGGAGGTAACCTTCATGAGTAACTATGGCAGTCTCCATGAAAAAGAAGGAAGACACGTTTTGGTTTTTGAACGTAAGTATCCATTTAGTCCTGAAAAAGTATTTCGTTATATAACGGATCCTGATTATTTCACTCAGTGGTATCCATTTGCAACTGGAGATATGGATCTTAGTGTTGGGGGAAAGATAAAGTTTGATGATGGTGAAGGGGCAATCTATGAGGCTGTTATTATCGAAATAAATCCTCCATATTCCTTTTGTTTTCGGGAAGTTGATGATTTGTTAGAGATAAGCATACATGTAGCGGATCAAGGATGCACCTTGACGTTTAGCCATACGTTTGATGATCGCGCAATGGCTATATATATAGCTGCAGGATGGCATAGATGCTTGGATGTCCTTGGTCAATTAATCCATGGTCGTAAAATAGAATGGGAAGATAATGCACTTGAATTACGTGAATACTACAAAAAAAGTTTGTATGAAAATTAAGCGATTTTAGTTAACTTACATATATGTTAGCCGAATGCACAAAAAGTAATACAATCAACAATAGTTGGTCGTTTATTTGTTTTTGGAATTCACGAAGAGAGATTGTAGAGCTTATTCATCATTTACTGCAGAGTACAACGATACTATTCAATAGAAAATGATCTTCAACAATCGGGCGCGATTGTGAAGTAATAAAAGCTTAATTTCTCGGTTACAACATTGATAAATTAGGCTTTTTTGGTTTTCTTAGCGTGAAATTTCAAATGTTGGCGAGACCCCGAAAAACAAAACAATAATTTTTAGTTATTTTTAGCAAGCTTTAGCTTGATTTCAGCCTTTAGGCTGCTAAGGAATCAATTGGTATACTTTAGATAGGGGATCACAAGGTAGCGTGTATGAAAAACTGATGTTGGAGAAATGCTCTAGGATGCAATTACATTTGCTGTTCGTGTACTACTTCTCATTACACTCAAAATCACTTGCTAGAAAGTCATTATTATTGCACCTAATAAAAGAATAAACATCGGTCTATCGACTCGGTCAGTACAATTATAAATACAGATAATACCTATAATCACAAATATCAAACTTGAAGTTGTTACAGTCAAAACTACACGTTTTGAAAGCACTTTGTTCTTTTCAGGGTTACTAATTCTAAGAATTTTAAAAAACGGATATAGAATACCTACCAAAAGAAAAAATAAAGCTATTTGAATGAGATCAAACCAAAACATAAAATATAACCTTCTTAACTTGAATGTTATAATTTTATTTTACTAAACCCTGATGCTTTTATATATCGGAAATTCTTTGGCTATTGATTTTATTTCTTCTTCCACTATCCTGCCCGTTCGCACAACAAGAAGTGCGCTGACCTTGTTAAATCAACGCTCCCATCACTTCAATAAGAGCTATTAAACAACGAACTCCTTATAAAATCAGATTAGGAAAAAGGCTAATAAAAATCCAATTGCAAGCAAAGAATTTGCAATAAAATCCCCATCTTTTCTCTTCGAAAAATAAGGATCAATTAGGGGTAGGCAAAAGCTAAAGGAGGCTAATAAGAATAAAATACGGATATTTAAACTGTTATTAAATAACCCTATGACAACGGTAAAAATAGCAATCATTGCAATAACAACCTTAATTACGGAAAAAATCTTTCCCTTTTCGTTTTTAGTTTCCACAACTTAACACCTCCTCCTCGAGATTACCATAAATGCCCAATCCCATCTACTATTCTGCTACAATATTAAAAAAGCGATATCCCTTATTCCGCTATTCTGCCACTTACTTTAATAAGAAAAAGGGCAATCCCTTCTTAATTCAAGGATTGCTCCCGTCAGCTGAACAAGTGCTAATTATTGATTATTTGCATAGCCTCTTGCCATAGTTGAAGGTGAAAACTTCACTCTGTATTTTCCTCTGAGTTCCTTCTTTACTTTTTCTGTTAGTATAGAACCTTGTTTATTATGTTCTTCTTCCATTTCAATACCATTGGGAATTAATTTATCTTTATCCCAATCAATCCATTTTCCATACTTATTCCCCCATCTCATCAATTCGCCTTTTAACTCATCTGAAATTGGAATGTCTTCTAAATCAAAGTTACAACTGCACTGATTACACCATAATGGGTCCGCTCCAACATCACCTTCAACTTTTAATACGAGAGTTTCTTTTTGCTCACAAAAACAATACATATATTCAACTCCTTAAAAATGGACGTTAGGAAAAAGGCGACTGCCCTTATTGAACAATCGCTACCCATTAGATTAAGATATATAAAACATTTATTACCTATGATTCAAAATTCTTTTTCTCATAGGTACGAATATAGTATTCAAATCTCATTGCAATCCAAATCAAAACCATTGCACTTATACCGTTCCAAAAGCCCCCAAAAAATAAACCTACCCCACCGCCAATAATGATGTATGCCAATAATTGTTTAGGAATCATATTTACTACTCCCTCCAAGTTCCTTCAAAAAGACTGTTCATCTAACCCTATCAGCGAAGTAAGCCAAAAGAGCTGACATTACGACGCTCCAGGTCTTTCGTTCATGCACCATTCAATGAATTAGATATTTTCTTAAAGTGGATGATTTCCTAATAAAATCGAGAAGAATGACATGAATTGAAATAGCCTGAACGATGATTGGTAATTTTTTATCCTCTGACTTACCTGAAATAAGTCTATCTGTCCAAATAATTAACATTAACCAAAAAATTATTTGTAACATTGTTTCCCCCTAAATCAGAAGCTATTTTAACTTTAACATAGATGACTTTCTTGTTGTGCTCCGTTAGTACCATGATCCAAGGAAGGGGACATCGCCTTCACCATTTCTCCTTTATTGAATTATGATCTGGGGTTCAACACAAAGAGCGATTCCCCTTAAAGATGTGTTCTGCCTATAAAATCTATACTTGAAATACTACTTCAAAATCTTCAAAAACCACTGGCATATTATTCATAAACTCATACCCAAGTTCATTTCCTTCTTCCTTGAAGAAACGAATATGTCCCACACGCCAAGATTCCAATGTATCATCCTCACCCTCACGCTTACAAATATCATAAGTAATATCTGAAAATGGAATAATTGTTACTGCAGTTGTTTCAATAACACATTGTGGTACACCTTCCCAATCAGTGACAATACATAAGTCACCAACCTCAGGTATACGCTCACCTTTGATTTCATAGCTCCATAAACTACTTGCTGTAGCCTTTTTTTGTCCAATCATCACCAATCGCAATAATTCATTTGCCCATTTTTCAGTTAATTCAAAATGGAATACATCTAAATACTTTGTTGTTTCACATCTGCCCGTCTTCATCAAAAATGCTTTCCAAAATATATCAATATTTTCTTGTGAATATTCCTCATTTTCCATTAAAGTTACCTCCTCCTCTCTCTCTTAAGTTAGTGCCATGCCCTTTCTTTTTTAACTCTTCTGCTCCAATAATTGAAGAAGCGACAGCTCTGTTCTGCTAAAGCATACATACAATTATTCATTACGCAAATATACAATACCGTCACTTCTTTCTACTTGAAAAGTCAAATTACCATTTGCATTAAGCATTTGGGCGAAATTGTTCATACTCTCTCCTGAAAAATATATACCATAACCGTTATTTTCAGGATACCCGTACAAATAACAAACGACCGTTTCTCCTTTCAGAAAAACAGTTTGGTTCATTCCTTCACTAACGGTTTCACTGATATTATCCCATTTATAACCCACCGTTTCATAAACTATATCTTTCGACGTATATGGGTCAAAAGAATATATTACATCCCATTCAAATGGAGTGACATCTAATAAATTTATTGTATCAATCGATTGTTCAATTGATATTATTTCATCTCTTAACAATTCTTCGTTTACTTCCCACAAATCTTTCTTGAATAGATTTATTAAAACCACAACACATAGCATAACGATGGCTACTATTGCTAATGTTTTTTTAGATTTCAAATCAATACTCCCTCTTTTCTCTTATTAAACTCTTCTGCCACGTTACCTCAATAAGAAAAGAGGCATTCCCTGCTCAGTTAAAGGAACGCCCCCTTTTCTTAACGAAAGTATGAAATTTGAAAAGAACACTTTACTACCCTTTATATCTTCTTTACTTGCTTTCCTAATTTCCAAGTTAAATACCTCCAAAGTAAAACATTTAAATACTAACAGTTATTATAAGCCATCATGCTTCAACTCCTAGTTAGCGCAACGAATGTTATTCTATAATCTGGACCTAAAATGTGAAATGAGCGCTTTTCCTTGTTCCAGGATCGCGCCCGATTGCTGAAGATCATATATAGAATGTTTTGTTTCTTCTTGAAGAAAAGCACCCGTTTGTTTAAGTGAAGACATTCACAATATTTATATTTTAGCACCATCTGATACCAAAAAAGGACTGCTTATCGCAGCCCATTTATACAAATTTTAATTACTAGTTTATTAAGTGTTCTATTTTAGTTCGAACACTATTTAATACTTCTGTGTTCACTTTGCCAAATCTTTTTCTGATAATTCCTTTTGAAAGTGTATAAACTTTGTCTGCTCTCACTGCCGAAGTAACTTTAAGAGCACCTTCGTCTAAATCTTTTTGTTTAATCACGACTGAATAATCAAGGTTTTTTAATTGTGATGTAATAGCAACAACAAGAATATCATCAGTCATCTGATTATAATCATCGTTTGAAATAATGAGAACAGGGCGTTGTTTTCTATTTGACAAGTCACTAAATGGTACTGGAATTAAAACAATGTCACCTTGTTTATGCATCATTCCAAACCTCATCATCTAAATCATTATCCCAAAAATCAATGCTACTTTCGCTCGCTTTTGTTAAATCTTCTGATAAACTTTTCTCTTTTTTTGTCTTTAAATATTCAGCAAATTCTAATATTTTATCGACTTCTTGCTCTGGAATTTCATCAATAATTTTTAGTAATCGTTCCTTAGCAGTATTCATGATGTTCATCACCTCTTCCATGAATATTTTATCTAATTATACCATTTTCAGACATTTCAAACCATTGGTGTTTAAGTAAAGCTCCCGTTAGCCATTCATGCAGCGCAAAATCGGCGCTGCACCACAGAGAATGAAAATGGTTAGGAAGTGGCAATACTGATACTGACCTTAATCCAGTCAATGCTAATCCATAGACTTTAATTAAGATTTATATTGTTCTTTCGTTCAAGCACTCCGTTAGCTTCACAACAAACCTTTGGCTTTTTCAATCCATTTCCTAATGTCTTCTTGGTTATAAAGATAGGTTGTGGGTGAGTCTAAAATATCAATTCCACTAATTGTCTTCAACATTTCCCAAACATTTTCATCCTTAACCCTGGTTCATCAGCCATAACATAAAATTCAGCCCATTCTGATACTTCTTCTCTAATTAAATCACCTGAAAGCACCTTTACTAGTTTTGCGATGACTTCTTTCATATTAGGTTCAATCATAGACACATCACCTTACCTTGTTTCAAACAAGCTCCGATAGTTTAGTACAGGTTTAATTTAGAGTTGTAAGTGAGGCGATGGTCGAAATGATTAGTATAAAAGAAACTGTAAACCATAGGGTATTCCTTGCTGTATTCTCTTCATACTTTATCTTCTTTAACAGTGAAACAAGATTTAAACAGAAAATAATACAATAAATAGGTAACAAATAAAATCCATAAATGGCAAAAAACTGTATCGTAATAAACACACCCTTAACATTTTCTTATTCAACATTATTCCCTCTATATAGAAAGGTAAATCTTTCGATTTCTAGCCTTTTCTCACTATTTCATAGTCATCCATGGTTAATAGACATTGATAACATGGGATAAAGTTGTTTTATAGGTATATTTTGGAGTCGAGAAGCAAAAATGACTGTATGCACCCAAACCACCTCTATCCAAAAAGTGGATATTAAGTTGAAGTATGGTCGCACTGGTGGATGTCTACATTTCTCATGGAGGTCAACCCTCCCATATCTCGCAGAGTCTATGCTCCAAAATTCCTTCGTCCAACCTATCCATGAGGTAGATGTCAGTTATGCTGCCCGACAGGATCAATGTCCGTATTTTAGTTGATTTACTGACTAATCCGTGCTTCAAATGTCTATTAATTATTGAAATTCTAGTTTGTCCCTTATGTTTGCCAGACGTGTGCTCCATCAAGCTTAGCCCTGCTAGTTTTATAATTTGTCGAGGGTGTGAGTAGTAACGTAAATCTCCTACCTCAGCATAGAATCCAGCTATTGTATCTTTTCCGATACCTGTGATCGCTAACATTTGTTGAACACCAGGAATTCGTTCTAGTAGCTCGTCCCTCTTAACCTCAAGTTGTTCAAACTTCTTAGTAATGAGTTCATACTTATTCTAACAACGTGCTTAACTCTAATTTAGCCAAATCTGAACCCTCACGGATTCCAATTGAAACACTAGCTGCCTTCTTTAATTCTATTATTCTACTTATGTCCACTGCACGTTTCACAGCTTTTCTTAGATGAGTTAATATCTCTTGATCAGGGAGTTGAACTAACTCATGTGGTAGTAGATTTAGCTTTAATATTTGAAGAGCTGACTGCCCTTCCCAATCCTTAAACACTGTTAAGAATTCAGGAAAATATCGATCAATCCAATTGTGAATTTGTCCTTGTACTACTTGTAGATCAACGGATAATAGATCACGTATTTTTCTTGCGATTCGTAGATCAGCATATACTCCCTCTGGAATATTAGGTTCAGCGTATCTTCCGTCTTTCACTAATTGAGCAATAACCTTAGCGTCTTTCACATCATTTTTTGTGGGGGAATTATCATCTAATTCCTTCGTCTTCTTAACATGCATTGGATTAACAACGACCAGCTTGAGATTAAGTTCTTTAAGATAATGAGCTAAATTAAGCCAGTAGTGACCAGTAGGTTCAACACCGACAATTACTTTATCTATATCTTGTTGACCCTGAATCTCTCTAATCCATTCAACAAATACATCAAAACTATCTTTCGTATTTTCAAAGTGTAAAGGTTTTCCAAACTCCAAACCTCTGAAGTCTTGAGCACGAGCTACGTGCTTGAATTTCGCAATATCAACACCTATAATGAGTGTTTGAGAAGTAATTTGAGCAATTTTATTATTTTGGTTATAATTCATTTGAAGGCCTCCTGGTTTATATAATTTGTCCTTTCGCTGGCCAGCTTCGGACATTTATATCATACCAAGAGGTTATTTTTTTGTTCAAACTCCATTTTTTATCATTACAGGAATGCTGCCCTATTGTTTAAGTGTATTTCTTCACAATCGCCTCTAAAATATCCATTTATTTTGAAAATGAGTTACTCCACAATCTCGCCCGATTGTAGAATAAGAAAAAAATCCTGCATATCCATACAGGATTTTTGATCATGTAGCTTTCTAAATGATTAAGCTTTATTCTAAACGGTCTACTTTTTAAACGTCGTATCTTTTTTTATAAACATCGCGACTTTTGTTTAAAAACCATAAAAGGTAACACAGAAATACTGTTTCCCCCATTTTATGACTAGCTTATGCTCCAGATTCAATCAAACCGTATTTTCCATCTCGACGTTTGTAGACAACATTGTTTGATCCATTTATGGCATCGTAATAGACAAAGAAGTTATGACC
>NZ_JAQQWT010000066.1 GCF_028610705.1 Halalkalibacter alkalisediminis | reverse complement strand
AGAGGAGAAGTGATGCTTTCAGATATAGCGCAGGTATTCCCTAATCACCACTTTACGCTAGAGAGGGTATTAGAAATCCTTCTGATCGATTTTATTGTTAAGTATAGCAAAGGTGAAGCGAAAGAAATTGTATGTAAATTTCTAAGTGATTAAAGGGTACGGCAACCAAAACGACTTTCAACCGCCACATGTGGCACCTCATTCCTCGAATCGTTTCCGCACCCCTTACAACGAAAATAAGCGATCTTGTTATTCATCTGACCAGAATAACAAGATCGCTTATGTTAGTTCATTACTCATTAATTTTACGAATCCTTTCATTGTTACACGAAGCTGTTTTTTTTAAAACCAAAACCACTTAACCTGTTTCATTTTTCATTAGAGAATCATTATTTTGATACCCAGTGTATACATAAATACACTTTCGCCTTTCGCTACTCCGGTGGAATCACCCTCTTTTCTATGTATTAGCTATTGCTTGTCCTAATTATATAAAAGAAGCTCCTTATTGTAAATGCTAAAAATTAAAAAAATTCAGAAAAGTTGTTTATTTGTAGAAAAATAACTAATTTGTACTTTTATTGTCTTGTTATTAACCTAAAATTATTATTGTTTTTTCTTTTGTTGTTCATTAAGGGTACACCCTAAACGAACTTTTGAAAATACAGTAAAATCAAGGTTTTGATTTGTTCATTAAGGGTTGTTCATAAATACTTAGGTTTGCAACCAGAACGGAAAGAACGAAAAAAGTTGTGTTTTCAGTTTCGCTCCGGTTTCCGCAAACCTTTTTAACCTATGCGCATACCTATGTTCTTCAGGAGAAACAGACAATATGGGTGTATTTGCTAAAATTTTCTTGATAGATATAATAAAGAAATAAAAGGCAACGGGTGTAACTATAAAATAAAATCGATTGGAGCGGGGGAAATGAAGAAGGTTTGGATAATAGGGTGCATGACCTTATTTTTGGTAGCGTGTGGACAGGATGGGGTGCAGGAGGATGTTTCGGTCGAACCGAAGGGTGGCGCGAGCGAAGCGGAAACAGACACAAACACTCAAAATACGGACAATGAACATGAACCCGGTACGAAATCGGTTGAAGGCACAGATGAGAATGGGGAACAAATCATTGCTTATCATTTCCATGATGTGGAGTCATTACCAAGTGCAGAGAGTTTCATTGAGGCAGTAGAAGCGATATTCGGAGCTGATCGCTATTACTATGAATACTCGCAAGAGTCGATTTCTGAGTTTGATAAGATGATTGCTTCTAATGATAGAAACGATTATATGTTCAGCTTTGATACTAAAAAAGGAAATGTTCTTAGAGATTATAGTAGAGGGATTATTCTAGATTTAGAGCTTGATCCCACCTATGATCCAAGAATGGAAATGATTGATTTGATTCAGTATTTAAAAGCAAGTGATTTGATTAGAGAATTTATTCCAACAGATGATAGTTTTCAAAATGATTTTTATTACACGATTCGTTTATACAATGCACGCAAACCGGGTATGAATTATGAGGAACCAGCTGTTACCTGGAGATTGCGCGGTCGAACCATAACCGAAATGGATTTCTCCGATAAAAAGGACATTCTAGCTTCGATTTTTCGCTATGGTGAATATGAAGGTATGTTTCCTCCAGTCGACTAACGTTTTTTTTGGTTCATATACACATTATAAGTTCGGGTTGTTTTTTCTTAATCCACCTTTTCGGGGTTTTGTGCAAATACACCCAATATAGAAATATCAATTAGGAACGATTGACAGGCTTAAGCCTGTTTTATTCCTTCAAGGATTAAAGAATAAGAGATCATTTCTTCAACCAGCGATTTAAGAAAGCTGAATAATGAATCTAACAAAATAGATATTTTGTTAGATTCGGATAATAGTAAAAAAAACGGAAAAACCTTTGATAATCAAGGGTTTTTCTATTTCTTTTGAGGTTTATCAAAAATGAATTTAACGTTTTAAATAATAGTGTTATATTTAATTTAACAAAATGAGTAGAAGGAGGTGCACCGTGAAATCCAAACGAACCGGGGCGAATGCCGTTGAACCGATCCGAGAAAAGGAAACAATTCAATATATGAAGGAAGTATTGTTACACCAATCATATAGAAATTACTTTCTTTTTGTTTTTGGGATTAATTCAGGACTTCGGATTAGCGATATAATCCACCTAAAAGTATTAGATGTGAGAGATGCGGACTATCTTAAAGTTCGAGAACGAAAAACAAAAAAAGTGCGGCGTATTAAGATAACTACTACTTTGCGAAATGAAATTGACAAGTACATACGTAATCTGGCAGATTCTGATTATTTGTTTCCATCGAGAAAAGGACAACAGCCAATCAGTAGAGTGCAAGCGTGGAAGATCGTAAATGATGCGGCGCGTCAAGTTGATATTAATGATGCCATCGGCACTCATACGTTACGTAAAACCTTCGGCTATCATTTTTATCAAAAGACGAAAGATGCTGCCAGTTGAGCAGCAGTATTTGTCCGGTCGGACAACTACAGCTGGTTCGAAACGTCATGAAGAACAGTTGGGCGTGTCCAAAACGCTTCTGCAGAAAGCAATTCAACGGAACACATTTTATCGCTTCAATAATCTGAAGTCTTATATGCCAAGCATATCTAGTATGAAGCAATTCATCGAAAGCAAGAGATTTCTCGGTAATCTGAAGATTAACCTTTCGTTACCTCAAGGTATGGACGTTCAAGACCTATCGTCAAAAGAGAAGTTAGTGCTCGTTGAACGATTCCTGGCTTATGCCGAGAAAAACATCCGGTCCAACTTCATGAAAGAACGAGGAACACCAGTGTTTGAGGGAGTTGCCTTCTCGAAATTGATTGATGATTATGTGGTGGAGATGAACAAGATCAATCAGAAAGTGTCTAATGTGACGCAAGTCGTGAAGACGAGAAACATGCGCGATCATGATTGGTACATTTACGATCAGGCTATTGTGAATGGATTAGAAAGCGAGATGATCGATTTCGTCAACGATTATGTGGAGCGTTTGCGTACAAAATATGAGGAAGTTTATCTCATTAGGAATGAACGAAAAGTTAAAATTGTTGAAATTGACGGTGTGCGTGGATTTATGCCGGATTTCTTGCTGTATCTGAAGGATGCTGATTTTACGTATCAAGTCTTCTTAGAGCCGAAAGGGGACAATTTACGTGAACACGATCAGTGGAAGGAAGATTTCTTGTTATCACTATCTACACGACCGGATGTTGAGGTTTTGAGCGAGAATAAAAATATTCGTTTGATCGGTATTAAATTTTATTCGAGTGACCGAGAGTTAAAACAAGCATTTCGCGAAGATTTTCAAGAGAAGCTTTTAAATGGTATTGAATTGGAACGTACAATCATTTTCTAATTTTAGAATAAGAGGGATGATGTAGTCATTAACAAGAAAAGATTTCTTAAAATGAAAGAACTAATTGCTAAAAAGAAATTTTGGCAGGATGCCTTACCTATTCCAAGCTTATTATTTACTATCGCTACAGGGGTGCTAGCATTTTTTGACTTTGCATTTAGCGATAAAATTTTTTATGTTTTGATCGGGATTTCGATATTGATTGTATTTTACTGTTTATTCCATTTTTCTGGTTTGGAAACTATTACTTTGAATTTAAATGGTTCGAATTTTGAAATTGTTTCTGGAGATATTTTCAATCAAGAATCAAACGATTTTAAGGTAATTGCCTTTAATGAGTATTTTGATACTGAAGTTGATAATTCTTTAATTGCAGAAACCTCTTTAAATGGGCAGTATATAATGAAATTTTACTCAGAGGAAAACGATTTACAAAAACTAGATGAAGATATATCCACTAGTCCTAGATTACAAGCTAACATAGCGGAAAAAGGTGTCGTAAGACCTCTTGGAGGAAAAACTACTAGATATGAGCTAGGAAGTATCTATAAAGACAAGGATTTTTTTCTTGTCGCATTTTCAAAGTTCAATGACAAGAATGAAGCAAACTTACGATTAACAGAGTATGCTACTTGTTTGTTGAAGTTTTGGGATGAAGTAAATACTTTATATAATCAGCAAACAGTTGTCATTCCTTTATTAGGTACTGGCATTACACGACATAAAGACTTTGATGCCTCTAACCAAGAACTGTTAGAGGTACTAATTTGGACATTTAAGATTAGTAAAGTGAAATTTAAAGAGCCGTCTAAAATAAAGATTGTTATACGAGGTGAGCAAAAAGATAACATTAATTTTTATAGTTTGAAGGAGAGGGAGAAAAATGGCATATAGAAACGGTGTTTATGCTGCGTTTGATGGACAAGGTAAGGTAAATCCAACTGAATCAGACATCAGATATTTTCAATTATTAAAAGCCTGGGCAGAAGCAAAAGGTGAGGATTTTCAATACATTAACAGTCATGATAAAACACGAGCTGTTCGAGATTCCAGTAAAAAGGAAACATTGCAGAGAGTATTAAGAGAACGGTTAAGTAAATCTAAAGTGATGTTTATAATCTTATCAAATGAAACTAGCTACGACCGAGGCTTTTTAAATTATGAAATAGAAAAAGCATTAGATCTTTACAAACTTCCTCTAATAATTGCATATCCACAAATTAGTGATCGTAGTATTAACGATCAATGGGCTACTCTAGAAAAAAGATGGCCAAAAGCTTTAAAACAAAGATTAAAAGATCCAAAAAGAGATGATTTATCTTGTTTGCATATTCACTTTAAAAAGGAATTGATAAAACGTTCATTAAACCATATGACAGTTCATGATAAAAAATATATAGGTGCTCGTTTGTGTTATGAGAATTAACATTTAGATTAATTATTTTATTCAATAATAGAGAGATAAAAAGCCGTTTTGTTCAATATTTTTTCAAATCGGCTTTTTATTATGTGTTTTATGTAGATTTATAAAAAAGTCTGATTATAAATACTCGTCAATCGTTGATTTATCGCTACTTTAATAATACATTTTTTGAAAAAAAGATTGATCAAAATAAGCTTTTTCATCTTATGCAAATACATGATTTTATAAAAAAGTTTGATAAAAAACAGTAACTAAACCCTTATAAATCAAGGGTTTAGCCCAAAATATTGTGTCGTTTTTATCAAACTTTGTTTTAAATTATCAATCTTTTTTATAAATTATCAAAATTTATTTTAAATCCACAACTGATTGGTTATGCACCATTATTTTATAATATACATAAACGTTACGAGGACTCGAAGAAGAGAATAAAACATTAAGAAATGAGATTGAACAGTTAAAACAGAAGGTATAATACATTTTAAAACGGCATTTTACATTGGCTTTTATTTGTTGTGCTAATTTTCTTCAATAAGACAAGAATTAATGATCTTCCACAATCGGGCGCATTACTGGAACAACGGAAGTAATGCTTTTCTTCTTTAAGTAACGAAGCATACAGTGGAAGAAGTGTGAATATAAGGATTTAGATAAAAGGAGGTTTGGGGTTTGGGATTTTTAATAATTATACTGATTGGTTATGCACCATTATTTTATAATATACATAAACGTTTACGAGGACTCGAAGAAGAGAATAAAACATTAAGAAATGAGATTGAACAGTTAAAACAGAAGTTATAATACATTTTAAAACGGCATTTTACATTGGCTTTTTTTGTTGTGCTAATTTTCTTCAATAAGACAAAAATTAATGATCTTCCACAATCGGGCGCTATCCTGGAACAAGGATAAGCACTTATTTTTCATGTTAGAGCCATTTAATTGAATAAGGGATTGTTGAGCTAACGAGGTTTGTAGAATAGGGTTCGTTGGTCTTTTATAAAATGTAAAGTGAAACTTTATGAAGTCGAAACCGTAAAGAAAATAAGTAGTATATTTAGTATCAATAAGTGTCTGTACGGAAATACGAGGAGGTTTGTGATGAAAAACTATATGAAGTATATTATCTGGACATTAGTTATTGGGATTATATACTATATTGGTTTCAGTTTTCAGTTTCATTTAAAAGAAGAAGCACATAGAAATTTTAATATGTTACCTGTAGTTATTTACGGAACTTTTTTTCCAGTCTTGTTAGGAATATTGCTTCGCTTACCACGATTGATAAAGGAGATAAAAGAGAAAAAAGAATGGACAGTGAATTGGGCGAAGTTAATAACAGTTGGATTTCCTACACTTTATATTACATTTGTTCCTCTTCTTTCTTTCACTTTTCTAGGAAAGTACCTTCCGTTTATGTTTGAAATAATACAATTAGAAATTACAACAATATCTGGTTTGATTTTTGGATATGTGTTACTGGATAGCATAAAGAAACAGTAAAAAATATAAACGAATTGTTTAAACATATGTAAAGAACTGCACTTACACTAAACCAGCAGAAGCTTTAGAAATCTTCCACAAAATCTTCCACAATCGGGCGCTTTTCTGGAATAAGGAAAGCGTCTTTCTTCATGAAAAGGTCCATTTAATTGAATAAGAGCAGGACTTTGCACGATAAAAATGAACTTATAATTAATGTTATATATCAAGAATCTGGAGGGAGGAATTAAATGAGAAATCCTACAAGAGACATTTATAATAAGTTAGCCAATACATATCAAAACGATGTTGATGAGGGGAGTCCTTATAACGCTTATTATGAACGCCCAGCTATGATGACGGCTTTGCCCCCCCAATTAAAAGGAAAAAAGGTGCTTGATGCCGGTTGTTCGGCTGGATGGTATTCTTCTCAATTATTGCATCAAGGGGCGGAAGTTACTGGTATAGACGTAAGTCCCGAAATGGTGAAAGCAGCGAAGCATCGTTTAGGGGAAGAAGCAACATTCCTTTGTCATGATCTTCAAGAAATCCTTCCATTTAAGGATGATTCCTTTGATGTAATTGTAAGCTCACTTACGCTTCATTATCTAAAGGATTGGACTTACACATTTCAAGAATTCAACCGAATTTTAAAAGCAGGCGGAACCTTTTTATTTTCGGTTCATCACCCATTTATGGACTATACAAGGCACAATTGCGAGGATTACTTTAAAACCCAATTCTTATCAGAAACCTGGAACAAACCCAATATTACAATTGATGTCAGCTTTTACAGAAGACCCATGCAAAGCATCGTAAACGAAACCACTCAATTTTTCAATCTCGATAAGCTGATTGAACCCCGACCGCAAGAAAAGATGAAAGAAGTGAAAGAAAAATCCTATAACTATCTCATGACCAGCCCTCATTTCCTTATAGTAAAATCTACTTCAAAAAAGTTTATGGAAATCTAGCTATTGGGTTGAGCTTCTTGCCTTCCACGAAACGGGCGCGATTCTTGAAGGTTTTATAAAATTAGGGGGGGATCTGTTTGTTAAATGAACATATTAAAGGATTAAGTATTATTTCTTCGTTATTAGCAATAGCAGGATTAGTTCTGATGTTTTCAAGTATTTCTTTTGGAACTGCTCTTGGGGATTCTTGGCTTCTTAACCAAGTAGATGGTGTCGCTGATACTAGTCAATACAACATGATTGTTGAGACTTATAAAAATAACTTTGTAATTACTGGCAGCATACTGTTTAGTGCAGGTATACTAACTGCTATACTTACTTACTTTACAGCCGTACTATTCGGAAAAAAGGAGAACAACAATATCGTCTAATGGATCTTCAACAAACGGGCGCTTTTCTGAAATAAGGAAAGCGTCTTTCTTCATGAAAAGGGCCAGATTGTTGAGGAAACAGGAAGCGCAATAAAGTGATTAAATATTGTTTGTGAAATGTTAAACTTAAATTAACGTGGCAGGATTGTTTAAGAAAGGTATAATGTGAAACTTATTCATATTTGTTTCGTAGACAAGTAAAAGGGTGTGAGAAGGTTGAAAAAATATGTTGTATTTATATTTAGTTTTGTTTTGATGTATATAGTATTTCAAATTTTATCAGGTTGGCTTCTAACAGCTTTTTATACTCCAGATTTCTCTTCAATTAACAATAATGTGAGTCAAGAAGTAGTGTTTGGACAGACTTCAATAATTCCATTTTTGGCAACTTTATTAGTCGCAACATTGGCTTACTTTTTGTCTCAAAAATTATTTACAACCAGTAAATAATAGTTTCACTATCGGGTGCTAATGTTTAATAAGAAGAACTATCGCAACGCACCAATTAAATTAGTAAATGGGGAGATGGAATATGGGGT
>NZ_JAQQWT010000065.1 GCF_028610705.1 Halalkalibacter alkalisediminis | reverse complement strand
TTATTCGTTATTGAAGTAATACAATTAGTTACAAGAAGAGGAAGTTTTGATATTGATGATTTCATCCTTAATATGCTGGGAGCTTTGTTAGGATTCGGGATTTGGAAAATGAAGTTGGTTCAGAAATTGCTGAAAAAGCCCCTTGAAGATTCTGCATTTCCATTTAAAAGTTTGTGAAGGATTATTCTTAAACAAACGGAGGCTTATCTTTAACAACAAATCTTTAAGGGCTTGGATTACTCTCCGAGTCCTTTTTCGCATTGGAGCGGATAATTAAACATAGGTCGGAATTCAAGCCATTGTTACACAACTAATAAAACTGATTTTAATAAGTTTAACAATCCCTATGAGGTAGTATTACTGGAACATCGGTAATGCTTTTTTTCTGTCAAATAATTGTTGCGGGTTAATCGAAGGGGAGTTATGGTACAATTTTACATAGCAGAATATTATAAGGAGATGTTTAGAATGAGAAAGTTAATGGTTTTGGTAGTTTTAATATTAATAATTTTATCTGGCTGTTCATCGGAAGCAAGTTTAACAAATGATGAGAAAGTCACTGGGCTTGTAAATAGTTATCTAGAGGCTTTAGAGTCCAAGGATATATCAGCTATGGTAAAATACACTGATGATTTAAGGTTTCCTAATAAAGAGGAACAAAAGAAACAGTATTCAAATATTGAGGAAGAAATTACTGATACAAAAATAGTAGAGATTAAGGAAATTAGTGAAACTGAATTTGAGGCTACTGTTGAAATCTCTTCTGATGGGAACATAAATGAACTTACATTCCCAATCCAAAAACAAGATGAAGACTGGAAAATTATCGTTGGACAAGACTTTTAGTTGTTCTTGTTCAACTAAAGGGTGCAAGAGTTGAAGAATAAAATGGGTGCTGCGGCAGCCTTTTTTCTTTATCGTTCTTCAACTAAAGAGGCAGTTTACTTTAACAAATACCTATATGATAATAATTGGAAAAGGGTTATTAGGGGGATACATAATTGGGAATCGGTATAGGGTTTTTTTTATATTTAATACCTATTATTTTACTTGCTTTGGTCATTAGATGGATTAGACTCATCATGTTAAATTCGGAGAAACAGGTGAACCAGAATAAAGAAATAATAAAACATCTAAGAGAACTAAATGAAAAGAAAGATTAAGATAGGAGCATTCCTTTAACAAGGGATGCTGTTTTTTCTAATTTAACAAACGAGGCAGTTTACTGGAATAAATATTGGGGGAATAAAATTGGAAATAACCACTGGAATAGCTATTGTACTTATTGTGTTTTTTTCATCGAGTATCATCGAGAAAAGGTTAAAATCTATTGAAAATCAAAACAAACGTGTTATAGAAGTTTTAGAAGAAATAAGAGATAAAAAATAAAAAAGTTCTTGAAGTAAAAGGGCGCGATTGTTTAACAAGACAATCGCTCATACACTGGATGGCAGGAAGCCTCCAAAAACTACATAACTGAATATACAGAAAGGAAGGATGTATCATGACCAAACACAAGATCTATACAATGAGTGTTGCAAGTGTCTATCCCCATTATGTTACGAAGGCAGAGAAAAAAGGACGTGAGAAAACAGAAGTCGATGAAATTATCCGTTGGTTGACAGGGTATAACCAGCAAGAGTTAGAAGCGCAACTGGAAAAACAGACAGACTTTGAGACCTTCTATGCGGAAGCTCCCCAACTGAATTCTTCACGGAATTTGATCAAAGGTGTGGTCTGCGGTGTCCGAGTGGAAGACATTGAAGAACCAACTATGCAGGAAATTCGCTATTTGGACAAGCTGATAGATGAGTTAGCAAAGGGAAAAGCGATGGAGAAGATTTTGCGTAAATAATATTTAAAATTCCGATTGCTCAAAAATAGATGTCTTAAATGATCGGGGACTTATGTTTAAGAAGAACAACTAGCAAAACTTAGTCATTTGTTGCACAATGATACTGGTAATAGATTAACCATCTAAGAGACGATTGCATTCAAAGTGATCGTCTTTTCTTAATTTACAATTATTGTGCACTAAATACCTGCATTTTTAGGTGACTCTGTGAAAGAATGTACATAAGTTAACGGTCAGAAGAGTTTAAGAAATAATTTCCATAATATAACCAAATTATAAGCCTTAGATGTTAAAATTGAATAAGGACATGATTTTCAATACCATTAAAGGGGAATTTCTATTTTGGAAGATATTAAAGATAGTATTCAAGGGTTTCTTATTGAAAATTTAAGTTTTTTACCTCCTGAAGCCATTATTCTTATTATCTCTGCAATGCCAATTATTGAGATAAGGGGTGGGCTTCCTTCTGGTGTATTTTTAGGCTTATCCTTTCAGTCAGCACTATTTTTTAGTATCTTAGGTAACTTACTTCCTATCGCTCCAATATTAGTGTTCTTTAAACCAGTAAGTAAATTCTTAATGAGATTTAATTCTTATGAAAAATTTTATGGGTGGATTTATAAACGAACGATGGGGAAAAGTCATAAAGTTGAAAAATACGGAGCAATGGGTTTAGTTTTATTTACAGCAATACCATTTCCAACAACAGGTGCATATAGTGCATGTTTAGCAGCAATATTGTTTTTTATTCCTTTTAGAATTGCTTTCTTTTCAATTAGTATAGGAGTTTTAATAGCTTCTATTATTATGGGGATTATTACTTATCCGTTATATTTAAATTAGCTCTATTTTATATTAGTTACTTCTTTAATTAACGATAGCTTTAGCACAATAACTGGAGCTGTTTTAATGGCAGCTCTTTTTGCTTATTGCGCTCCCTCAGTAAGACTGTTTTATCTCACGAATACTCGCTTATTCGCTGGATTTCAAACCACTTGTAAGTACAGTAGCGGATTAACGGAATAAGAGTTAATTCTTTTGGCTACATGAAGGCATGTGTAAATAGGGGATATAAGTGATATTCCATTAATCACCATGTACTGTACGTATTCTCCACGCCACCCCTGGAGGTTTTCGCTCCCATGTCTCAACGGGTCAATGCCCTCTCATTCCTTCGTCACACCTATCCAAGTGGTGGAGGCCGGAAAAAGAAAAACCGGTGCTAAACATTGGAATTGTACAACATATTCCTTATTCAAGTAACGGGTGTTTGAGCGAAAGAGTGGGAGCTGTCTAACGCAGCTCCTTTGGCTTATTGCGCTCTAACGGAGCAGATTAGTCCAAGAAGGGAATGTTTCACTGTTGGCTAATTTAAGGAGGATGAATTATGGTTAAGTACCAGAGACCAAGAAAAATACTTTTAGATTTAGCAGTTACGTTAGATGGATTTATTGAAGGACCAAAAGGGGAGGTAGACTGGTGTATAATGGATCCCGATATGGACTTCAATTATTTCTTAAATCAAATAGATACTGTTTTATATGGAAGAAAAAGTTATGATTTATGGGGTCAGTATAAACCTGATACTAAAGTTTCTGATACAGAAAAAGAAATTTGGGGATTGGTCCACAGTAAAGAGAAATACGTGTTTTCAAAAACACAAAAGAAGTCGGAAAATAACGTTACATTTATAAATGAAAATATGGAGGAAGAAATAATCAAATTAAAGAATAAGCCTGGTAAAGACATTTGGCTCTATGGTGGAGCAAGTCTAATTACAACCTTTATAAACTTAGGGCTTGTAGATGAATTTAGATTATCTGTTCACCCTATTATTTTGGGAGAAGGAAAACCCCTGTTTATTGACATTAAGCAAAGGGTAAATCTAGAACTGGTTGAAACAAAAAGCTTTTCCTCTGGTGTAGTTCAACTATGTTATCAGCTTAATGAGAAGTGAAAATAAATCTGATAGTGAAATGATGTACTTAAATGTAGTGTAGTGCTTTATTTAGCAAAAACGAGATTACAAAATTATTTTCATATATTGATAAAGACTACACTGGTAGTAAGTATAGGCACTTTGTCACTTTACATGGAGTCTCTACTGGCATGACTATGAGCCACGGATCCATTCTTAAATAAAGGTCACTGGCTCTGGCTATCATACCGGGGACTCCAAATAAACAGTTTCTATCGCTACTAACGGAGCAGTTATGTTTCACAAGGATATCGGATTTTTTATGGTGAACTAGAAAAAGAAAGATGGTTGTGTTGAATGTATTGGAAAATAAGAATTCCTCTGCTATTGGGGGTTTTAGGAGTTATATCGGGACTCGTTCAAAAGTTTCCAAACCTCTCCAAACCTCTCTCTTGTGAGTACCTCTTATTTCATTAGTAGTACTGTTTTTATCGGTTTAATTGGTATCATTTTCACTATTTTAGAAAAAACAAAAGTGAATGAAAAAAAGGTTCATTTTATGATTGGTGTTGGGATAATCCTTATTGGTATTATGTTTGACTATCTAATGGCATAGTTTACTTTTGGTGCAAACTGGAGCGAATATTCAATAAGGAGTTGTCGCTGCGGGAGCTCCTATTGTGGATAAATGGCAGAATCTTAACAAGAACCCAAAAAACAAAAAGTTCAAAAGGGAGATTGGGGATATGTTTGATTTACTTAATCTTGGAAGTCTAGTGCTTGGACTAATTGCTTGGATACTTCCTATTGTTAATCTAACGAGAGATAAAAAACAGGATAATAACAATTGGATTGCTCTATCCATTATAAGCATCAGTGCTTGCAGTATTTCGCTATGCTTCCAGATTTTTTATACCTATCATAAGGTAACGGTTGAAGATTGGGGTGCTCTTATGGACACAATGTATGCTGTGGCTTTCGCTTCAGCCATTCTTCTCATCGTAACTATCATATTAAATGCAATTACACTGAATGTATATCGTCACAGAACAGCAAATTAGGATGTTAAATTCTAGTTTGTGAAAGGGTGTACTTAAATTGGCAGGTTAATTCAACAAAGAAAGCGGTGAGATTGTGGGTTTATTTACAAACAAAAAGTTATTCATCATAATCTTAAGTATTATTTTTATAGGAATTGTGTTGGTTCCCATTGTTACGATTTATTTTCTTAACAATGGAAATCCTTATGAAAAATATATTGTTAATAAATATATTCCTGCTCATTTGGAAAAATCGGGGTACACCGACGATGACATCATTAAACAATCATATATACAGCCTAAACATGGAATCAACAACAGTGTCTATCATGGTCATTATATGGTGGTTTTTAAAGATGAACCTCAGTTGGAATATTTATATGGTGTAAAAAAAAGAGGAAAAAAGGTTGTGCAGTTTTGTGAGAAAAAAACCTTGATTGCTGAAAATACCTATCAAGATATGACAACGGAGAAAACCAATCATAGCGAAAAAGAATGTATAGGATATTTAGATAATAGAAGATAAATCCTTGTTTAAGTAACGGTACGTTGATTTAACAAGGTCAGCGCACTTCTTTTTGTGCTAACAAGGCAGAAGAGTATAATTAAAAAATTGGTTTTTATGGTTGAACTAATAAGGTGAGGGAGATTTAAATGGGAGAAAAAGCAAAAACAAATAGTAAAGCGGTGGTAGCTTTAACTCTGGGTATTCTTTCAAT
The DNA here is from genome assembly GCF_028610705.1 of Halalkalibacter alkalisediminis. Taxonomy (GTDB): domain Bacteria; phylum Bacillota; class Bacilli; order Bacillales; family Bacillaceae_D; genus Halalkalibacter; species Halalkalibacter alkalisediminis. The sequence goes on along the minus strand of NZ_JAQQWT010000065.1, from coordinate 3,781 downwards.
TTTGATACCTATTATGGGAATACTGCTTGGGATTATTGGAATGATCTTCTCAGTAAAAGCAAAGAAAGAAATTGAAAAAACAAATGAGGATGGTAGTGGGATTGCAACGTCTGGAATGATTTGTAGCATAGTTGGAGTTATAATCCAATTCATTTTGGTTTTTGTAGGTCTCATATCATTTTACGTGGAACCAGTTTATATGGAAGTAACGGGTAGCTTTCTTCAATAAGGCAATATAAAATGATCTTCCACAATCGGGGCCCGATTGTGGAATAAAACTTAGATTTTTAAACGAATTTATTGTTACATCTACGAAGTGTTATTCAGCAATGGCACCAAAAGTTAAACAACTTTATTGTTAGTACACAATAAATAGAAGATAAAGGCTGGTTTCTCAAACGCTAAGGAGATTCAAGTAGTTTTACCGACACAACTTGGATAGTATATTTTCGTTCCATAGGAAATGTATTAGAAAAAGAAGGGCGGCTCTCTTTTGAGTTAAAAGAACAAGTGAGAAGAACATTAGCCCAAAGTAATGGGTGTGAGTATTGTAAAGCGAAAGGGAAACCTGAGCTTGAGAAGTTTGATGAAAAAACTTCTATTTCGGTTGCGTTTACGGAGGTGTTTTTAAAGCAAAAGGGTGATATTCCAAATTCAGTTTTTAAAGTTTTGCAGGAATGCTTGACCGAGGAAGAAATAAGTGAACTTTGTGCATTTATTTCTTTTACTACTGCTTCACAATACTTTGGAGCAATGATGAAATTAGAACCTGTAAGGAAATAACACCAAATCTGTAAGTTCTTCAACTAACTAGGTGCTTTTATTTAATATTGCTTTTTATTGATCTTCCGCGCGATTACAGCACAAGCATATCGCTTTATACATACTCAATTATTGTTCAGTTTAGTTGAAGAATCTTTATAGGGCCAGTTAATTGAATAAAGCAATAAGATTTATAGGGGCGATAAGATGAATATTAGATCAAACAAAAATACAGAAGTCAATAAATTAGTAGAAATATGGTATGAAGGTTCTTTAATAGCACACGACTTTATTGATAAAAATTATTGGAAATCACAGCAAACGGAGATGGAAGAAAAGTATATCCCAATGTCTGAAACCTATGTAGTAAGTAATGAAAAAGATGTTGTCGGCTTCGTATCGATGATGGATAATTATTTGGCTGCATTATTTATTGATGTTAAGCATCAAGGTGGGGGATATGGAAAGGGATTGTTAGATTTTATAAAAAGACAAAGGGGAAATATACAATTAAAAGTGTACAAGAGAAATAAAAAAGCCGTGGATTTCTATTTGAAAAATGGCTTTGTAATAAAAGAAGAAACATTAGATGAACAGACTTCCCAGGAAGAATTTTTAATGGAGTGGGAAAAGAGTTAAGTGTCGTTAGACGAGTTAAATTATTACATGAAAATACAAACGAATGATTTTCATCAATCGGTGGCTTTCCTGAAACAGGGATAGCGCTCGATTTTCATTTAAGGGCCAGATTGTTGAATGACAGCAGGAAATTTATTGATGGTGGAGAAATTAATGTTTATGGTATTTAATGTATGTATCGGCAGTATATTTATTAACATGTTGTTGGATGTAGCGGAGTAAGATTCATACATTTTTCGAGAAAAAGGAGATATATATGAAAACAACCCAGTCAAAGGACGGTACAACTTTAGCGTACGATGTCTACGGTAATGGTCCAGCTCTTATTTACATAACGGGAGCGAGCTGCCACCGCTCATTTAAGCCGATAGTGCAAGATGCCAAAATATTTGCCACTGAATTCACTGTTTACAATTACGATCGACGTGGACGCGGCAATAGCGAAAACACACTGCCTTATACAATGGAACGTGAAATCGAGGATATCGAAGCCATGATTGATTCAGCAGGCGGCACGGCGTATTTGTATGGCCATTCTTCGGGTGCCGTATTAGCACTTGAGGCTGCACTTCAACTTGGCAGCAAAGTGCAAAAAGTAATTATGTATGATGCTCCATATGTACGTGACGAGGAAAAAAAGGTCGAATACAATCAATTAAGCCAAAAAATAAACAAACTTCTCGATAAAGGGAAAAATGCAGAAGCAATGAGCACCTTTTTGAAAGGTATTGGGATGCCAAAAGTATTTGTTTTGCTATTGCCTCTATTGCCCGGCTGGAGAACTATGAAAGCACTAGCTCCAACCCTTGCTTATGATATTGCTCTAACTCAGGACATGCCTCCTGTTGAACGAGCTACTCGAGTTTCCGTACCAACACAAATCATCGTTGGCGAGAAAAGTCCATCCTCAATGCATGATGTCGGCCGCCAACTAGCGAAGGCAATTCCAAACGCAAAGTTTGTACAACTTGCAGGCCAAGACCACATGGTTAACGGAAAAACCCTTCTGCCTCTGTTTTCGGGCTTTTTCAAAAAATAATGCCCTCTTTCGTAAGATTCTTTTGAATTTTGAATCATCTAGTCCCGGCAATAAAACCTGCTAGTTTACTTTTAGGATCTAATACTTAATTTAAGGGAATGATTGCATTCTTTCTTGATGTAAAGGAAATTTGTAAAGAGAGGTGTACAATTGAAAAATATTTTTAATCCATTGTATTCAGAGGAAATTTTAAACCGTATTGACAAATTAAATTCAAATGCAAAACAGCAATGGGGCAAAATGAGTGTTGCCCAAATGCTAGCACATTGCTCATTTTTTCAAGATATTGCAATGGGAAATTCCTTTCCTGCGAGAGATTGGTTAGGGAGATTAATAGGAGGCTTTGTGAAACCAATCTTTTACAACGATAAGCCATTAGCCCAAAATATGTCTACAATTCCAACCATTTTGATAGTAGAAGAAAAAGAATTTGAAACAGAAAAGAAAAAATTAAAACAAAAAATTATAACCTTCCAAAATAATGGTCCAGAGAAGTGTACGATCCATCCACATCCTTTTTTCGGTAAACTTACTACCGAACAATGGGGAAAAGGAATTTACAAGCACCTTGACCATCATTTAAAACAGTTTGGAGTTTAGTTAGTCTTTAGAAGTTTAAATAAGATTGAAAGTGACAGGAATTGAAAATCAATACACCTGAAATAACAAATAATGATATTCCACAATCGGGCGGTTTTCTGAAATAAGGAAAGCGTCTTTCTTCATGAAAAGGGCCAGATAATGGAATAAGACTCGGCAGTTAAATTGGATATTTATGTTAAAATAATTAGAGATTGTGAAGGATTGTACCCTAAAGTAAAGGGCAGAAGAGTTGAAGAAGAATTATAAGTTGTTTAGATAAATAAGAGGAGGTAATTTATTATGAAGATGGATAAGTTCAAATTGTTCTTGTATTTAAGTGCTGTATTATTGATTGTTATCCCAACAATAATTGTTTTTATGTCTGATGTCACATTCACTGCAGCTTTTAGTAGTACAGTAATAATTACATCTATTGTTTTAGTAATACTTGGGAAGCTGATAACTGTATTTCAAAAAAGAAAAGAGAATAAGAGTTTTGCGATAGATATTGGAGCAATAGTCGGGTTATCCATTGTAATAACCTTAAAGCTTATTTAAGTTATTTTCAGGATATTGTTCAACGATTGCAATCCTTGAAGAAGAAAGAATTGCTCTTTTGTTTTTTATCCAAGTAAAGGACAGATTACTTCAAAAATTAACATATGGTAAAATAAGGTATTACGTTTGTTTTAAATAACTCTAAGAAGGTATCTAATGGAATTTATAAACGAAAAAGTATTGATTATAGCACTTTTTATT
>NZ_JAQQWT010000064.1 GCF_028610705.1 Halalkalibacter alkalisediminis | reverse complement strand
CATTGCGACTAGAGAGAGGGGAAATCATCTTTGAGGGCATTTAGTGAAAGGAATCTTATTGGCCAAGAGTTAAAGCCATCAAGTTTTATGACTCGGATCTTCATACCCATGAACACAGAGTTACGGTTAATGGTACCAAGAGATATTTATTTTAGAGCCCAGGTGTTATGTGAAGATGTTTATGAACTAACAGAAAATCGTTTTAAATTAGGAAACCTTGTTGAGATGTTATGGGAAGACTTCCTTGATTACGTGAGGAGAAAACAAGACATAAAAGCAACATATCAACTTCTTCTTGAATACGACCAAGGAACGCCTAATGTAAGATTGAAAAAATATGATGAAAAGAACATAGAAGAAGTGCCTCTTTATCCAGTAAGAAAACCTTCAATAGATGATGAAGTCGAGGTTTTCTATTCTAAAATGAAAAGGAAGGATGCACTAAGAGGAGAAGTAATGCTTTCAGATATTGCTCAACTATTCCCTAATCATCATTTTACGCTAGAGAGGGTATTAGAAATACTTCTGATCGATTTTATTGTTAAGTATAGCAAGGGTGAAGCGCAAAAAATTGTGAAAGAATTTCTCGATGATGAAAAATAAAATAAAAAGGGAGTAGGTTAACTAACCCACTCCACAAAAGACGGAATCCTTAACATATTGTTTTTAGTCAGGTTCCTGTATTTAACTTTACATTTCATATACGGATCAAATGAAATGAAATCCTTAGTTTCTTTCACGACGTGACCACTATACGTTTGATAAACTTTATTACGGGCTTGAGGAGGCATAAACTCCATCAAGCCTATATATTTGCCTTTTTCATCCGAAAGGGTAAGACCAAACTCACCTTTGCGTAATCCGGAAATATAGACGTCTTGGTATTGATAGTTAATGATCTTTAACCAGTCATGACTTCTCTTGCCGACTTTATATTTTGATCCTGCATTCTTTAAAACGATTCCTTCTAGATCTTGAGCTTTCACAGCATCAAAATAAGCTGCTGCATAGCCTTCAATATATTGAGTTACAATGATCATCTGCTGACCACCTGGGATTGTTTCAGAAAGAAGGCTCTTTCGTTCGAGTAAGGGAAGTGCAGTGATCTTTTCATTGTTGGGGTCCAGACAGTATTTCGGCAAAATTGTACGTTAAGGATATAAACGTTGATATAAAAGGGATGTTCCACTAACGGTGGTTTTTGGTACTTGCACTCGTTCTTTCATTTTGGATTAAATAGTAGTTCCAAAACTCGTTTCATAATCAAAGTATCAGCTAAAACCTTTTTGGAACTGTCTTAGCGTACAAAATTTCCGAAATGTTGGCGGTACGCCTATATTAAAAATAAGAAGGAAGAGTTTTCTCCAAATATGGGAGGGGAAAAGAATGGAGAAAAATATTGTGAGAAGTATAATCTTTTCTTACACGGTATAATTAATCTAAACTTATAGTATTATTTTTTTGTACATAACAAGAACAAGAAGAACAAAAAAATGAGCCCAACTATAATAAAGAATGGCTCCATTATACCTAAAAACGATAGAAGATCTTGAGATAACATGTTCAAAGATTTATAGTCGAATATTTGTGCAATCAAAAATAATATAATTAGTCCTAATATCAGTTTCCTCACTTTTAACCTCCTACACTTTTATGATTGAACATACTTAACATAATTATACTGCTCTATATAAATGAATGAGAAAAACTTTCAAAGCAATTAGTTTTATACTAAAAGTTGAAAAAATCTTAGCGATGAGAATAAAATCACAAAAAATATGTTAATCAATGAAACAAACTTTCTGTAATTTTATTCGTGCAGTACTAAAATGCCAAAGAATTTAATTCGGTTCTACAACAGTTCGAATAGATTGCTCTACTTTAAATGCATATCGATCATCCCAAAATTCGTATGGGTAAGGGAAAGCAATAAATTGTAAATTTGTATCTTCTTGAACATCAGAGGTTTTTAACTCATAAACATAGGTTTCATTAACAGGTGTATTTATATGTAATATTTCTTTACCGTTCAAATTTGATTGCTTCCAATTCTCAAAAGCAATAACTGCATATGTCATTTCGTTATCTTCAAAAGGACTATTCATTTGTAAATAGGCCATTTTATTTTCTTTTATACTACTGATCAAATTTTTCTTCTTACGATTATCACTAAAGAAAATAGGTGTCAGATCACCTGCATTATTATAAATATATTGTGGTTCATCATACTTTACATCTAGATTTGATAACTCCGCCCCTTCTACGATATACCTTTTACTATATAGTTGTTCGTAATAAAATAGTTTTTCAAAATCTAACTCTTTTACAAAGTCATCAGGGTCTCTTACTATTAGTACTACTATCTCAACAGTATCAGGGTGGACTTTGATCGAAAGAGAAAGGTCATTAATAGAATTTGGTTCAACTTCAAGTTTGAGGATATCATTTATAAGATTATGTTCATAATAAAAACTACTCTGAATATAATCTTGCAAAATAATAATACCATAAGTTCTGTCAGCATCTACTTCATGACCAATAGACAAAATTAGATTTGCAACAGAATTATTGTCTAATTTTAGTGCTTCGTCATCTAATAAAGGAATTTTATCTTCTTTAAACGTTGCAATTGATACGCGATTTTCCGTATAAGATTCCTCTTTTGTATCTTCTCCGGCTGGCGACACTCTCTCGTTATTCAAAAAGATTAGAATTAAAGAAAGTACTATTATCCCTATAATACTAGCCGTAATAATACTACTCTTTTTCAAAATAAAACCTCACTTTCTATCAATCCTCAAATAACAAGTTGAGACGTAATAACGTCTCAACTTGTTATAAATTAAAAGTTAGTTCGTGTCTCTGGATACCAATCTGTATAACCAGACCTTTTAAAAGTATGATTTCCAATAGCATAACCCGATGGACCTACACTTCCTGGATATGCAGTTGCACTAGTTTGTGTTGTTTTAGATTCACTTTTACTATCTTGAGCTAATTGTGTTCCACTGCCATTAAATGCTCGAACTCTAGCACCAATAGTGTCTTGTTGATAATCAGCTTTTGAAGTTGCAGTTGCATAAAACTTCGAGAATACAGGTTTTTTAGCGACAATTGATGCTGTTCTATTACCAGCAGTAGAGAATATACTAAATTCATTTTCAGAAGTTTCATAGGATGAAATCTCTTCCCCCTCTACTAAAACTTCTTCGCCGCCAATAATTTCTACCGTCTTAATTTTTTTTACTGTTACATCTTCTGAATCAGCTAAAGAAGGTGATGAGAACCCCATCAAAGCGACTCCAATAATAAGTGTACTAACCATTTTTTTCACTAAACATCCTCCATTTACATATATTGTAATTAACTACAATATAATACTACCATCATCTATTGGTTAAGTATACCAATTTTTATAATAAATAGAAACGTCAAATTAGAATCCTCCCCTTCCGGTGTCATTACTCATCAACTCTGTTCATTTTTCTTTTGGCCCGAATCAACGTACTTTTTGAAATTCCTGTTTTTTCTTCTACTTGTTTATATGAATGAGAATTTAATAGTTCCAAAGCAAGTTTTATCTGTTTGCTAGAGAATTTTTTAGGACGTCCTTCTCTAAAATCCTCACGCTGCTTTGCGATGGCTTTTCCTTCCTGGGTCCGTTCTACAATCATATCTCTTTCAAATTCCGCAAAGGAACTCATGATATTAAAGATCAGTCGTCCTGTTGGTGTATCCTCAACTATTCCCATATTTAGTACATGAACTTTTACACCCTTTTCAAACAGCTTTTTAACTGTTCCAATAGCATCAGCTGTACTTCTAGCGAATCTATCCAGCTTGGTTACTACAAATGTATCACCAACTTCTAGCTGTTCTATAAGTGCTTGAAACTGGTGTCTTTCCTTTATTGTTCCAGTAAACTTCTCTGAAAAAATTTCATTACATCCAGCTTCCTTCAATGTTTTTATCTGCGCTTCTAAATCTTGTCCCACTGTACTTACCCTAGCATATCCATATTTCATTATTAGTTTTCCTCTCTCATTTATGAAACTAAGTTATGACACCGATCAATACCTTGATAATACAGTACCAGAAGGTAAGTGTCAAAACTTTTGAGTTTTGATATCAAATGAAGAATTGTTTACTACTTTTGGAGACAGGATTTCGAGATAATATTAAAAAAAGCACACGTTAGTGAAATAAATTTATACTTTACCCTCCTCACTATAATGAGAGACCATACCTCTATCTATAAGGAAACAGCCTAATCAAAAGACCCAAGAGATTCTCTTGAGTCTTTTTTTTATAAGAATAGAAACATTCCATTTAGAATGATAAATGCAATCGTTGATGCGATTAGCCAGTTTACTCCTTTATTGTAGAGTGTGAATTTCCTGTTGCATATTTTTGAATTGATGTAGACTTGAGATAGGTAATCATTCACCAGCTCGTCTTTCTTTATCCCAATCATACTGTTTTTAAATGCGATAAAAGATTTGTTCTGAATGGTGCCAAAGAAGAGAGTAGAATCCTTCGATAAATCCGCCTCATTGTAAACGCCTGTGTCAATGGAACCTTTCTTCCCTCTAAAAAGGTAGGTGAGGCTAACAATCATTAAAATAATGAACACCACTAGAACAACAGTTGTTATCCCCAAGTATTGAATCTTCAAATAAGGCGTATCCTTGTCAATCTCCTTGAGCCCTTTCATTAGCTTGTTTAATGAACCGGTAATAATACCGCTCGAAAAAAATCCTCCGAGAAGGATACCTGCAAACGCTAACGAGAAGGATATTTTTGTGTCGCAGTTTGAAATCCAAAAATTTATTCTTTCTAATGTTTGAACCGCTTCCTCTTTTATTTCACTTTCACTCAACTTGTTTTCTTCTGACATACTCGCTCTCCTTTACACATCAAATAATCAATCTTTTTATAGCCATTTCATAATTCTTTTGCAAGAACAAATTCTTATGTAAATCGTATCAAACTTTCGACCTAGCGACCACACAAATAGTATAATGAAAATTGTGAATGTTGCAATGGGGAAGGGGGAGCACGCAATTGCCAAAGGTAACAGAAGAAGGGTTGAAGAAAATAGAAGAAAAAATTGAAACCATCTTTACCACAGAAATGGAAGTAGATGATTTCGAGGGAGACAGTGTTCCGTCAGTTGATGACTTGCCGGATAAAAACAAAGGGTTGATAGTAACCAACTGCACAATTCTTTTTGTTGATATCAGGAGCTCCACAAAGTTATCGGATAAGTCTCAAGCCAAAAGTATGGCAAAAATCTATCGTGCTTTTGCAAGAGCGATGTCGATGTGTGTGTATGAAAGCGGTGGGAGAGTTAGACAAATTGCTGGTGACAGAGTGATGGGTGTATTCGTTGATGATGCAGAAGAAAGCTCTATCCAAAAAGCTATGGATGCCGCACGTGCCATTACAAGTGTCGTTGAATATATTTTTAACCCGCTCTGCCGAAAAAACGTCAACCAAAAAGAAATTGCTTGTGGTGTGGGAATTGATACGGGAAGAATCCTGGTCACACCTATTGGGATTAAACATCAAGGAGATGACTCCAGGGATTTGGTGTGGGCAGGAAAGACGGCAAACGTGGCAAGCAAACATACCGACCTCGCAGAAGCATCTGAGATTTTTGTGACAAAGCGTTTTTATGAGAAACTCCCTTCTGGATACAAGAAAAATAGTGACGGCTCTGAAATTTGGACAAAGACCTTTCGATTTAAAGGCGATACCTTGTTTGAAGGGTATGGGGTTCGTGAGTTTTACCTACCGGAGCTAGTAGAGGAGCCATCTGATGGGGAAGAATCAGATGAGAAACGAGCAACGTCTTCTCACAAAGGCATCATAGAATCAGAAGGTAATGATATTGGACGTATCGTCACGGACATTGTTCAAGGTGTAGAATCCAAAGTTGGTGGACTGTTGAGTAATTTTGAACAAGTTGTTATACGTGAATTAGCTGTCGCCGCAAAAGAGTCCCAAGCGGAGAGGAAACTCCAGGAACTGCAGAGCCGGGAACAAGCTGTGAAGAAAAAAGAAGAAGAATTGAAGAAGAAAGAACAGGATATTGAGAGAATCCTTGCTTACAGGAAAAAAGAACTCGCCTACACTGTTAAAGTGACCGCACTCAGAGAAAGAACAAACCATATGAAGCTAGAAGACTTTTTAATTGAATTGAAGCAAGTTCAAGATTTAGGGGCGGCAATTGGAAAGAAAGCCGGGACTGTCCACAATGAATTGCATGTATTTCAAATCGTAATGTATTTACATGGCAAAGGTGAATCGGAATTAGCGTTTCGGATTCTGATTGGACAATTGACAGAAGATTTGCCAACCGCTTACATTCCTTTAGAGTCTAACTCAGTTCCGGTTATTAAAAAAGTAGGTCGAGAGCAGGAGTACTTGCAAGCCGTTATTTATCACATTCAGCACCACGATCCATCCGTTGATAACGTTCTCCGGCTCAGGAATGTTCTCAAACAATTGGGAATAGAAAACGAAATCGTAAATCGCAGAGGTCTGTTTATTGAATAGTACGAGAGAGAGGAATCATTAATTGAGGTCAAGCCATAAAAGTTTCAATCTTGAAAACAGTTTAAAAAGAATTGACTCTATCCTGTATGACAGTACATCGTATGAAGAGTCAGATGATATCCCTGATATTGATGACTTAACCTTTAACAACGGAAAATACGTGAAATGTGCGGCGATTTTTATCGACTTGAGAGGTTCAACAGACCTAATCAAAACACAAGGAAAATTGTCCAAATCTTTAGCACGTCTCTATAGAGCATATATCAGTGAAATGGTCGCCATCGTTAACAGCTTTAAAACGTGTAAGGAGATTAACATTGTTGGAGACTGTGTGTCAGCTATGTTTGCTGGGGATATAGAAGGTGCTGAATCGCCGGTTATCGAAGCTCTTCAAGCTTCATCTATGTCCAATGCAATGATGAATGCCCTAAACGTGAAATACAAGAAGAAATGGAAAGACTTTGATGAGTTGAAAGCGGGCATTGGAGTTGCCTATGGAAGGGCTCTTGTCATTAAAGCGGGATTTAGCGGAAGTGGGATTAAGGATTTGGTATATATGGGAGACGTTGTAAACAAAGCATCAAAAATGTGTGGACTAGCTTATAAAAAATATACATCGCACGCAATTTGCGTTACAGAAGAGGTTTATGTAAGTGCAGGCACGTATATTGCAAATGCTGAGAAACAGCAAACGTTCCAGGATTTCTTAACGGAAAAGAATCATAATACGTTTGGAATTGTTTATGTGGGGAATTTTCATAGAATAAGCATTAACAACTGGGCAGAAGAGAATAAATGAGAAGGCTCACTGATGTGGGCTTTTTTTATATGAAAAAACCACAAGGCATATGCCTCATGGTCTAAACTTTACTCTTTCTCCGCTTTTTGAAAATCTTCCGAATGAAGAACCGATGCAAGTGCTCGAAGGTGTTCAATCTCCAGGTTCTCAAACTTCAAATTTTTGAACTCATAAACGAGTTTTCTACGTTCAATGTCTTCTCGAATCCTCTCCGTTACAGGGAATCTATTAGTTGAATAAGTATTTTTTTGAAATTACATTAATTAAAATCATATCACTCTAAAAAACTCGGTCTCGATACGTTGGATACCTTTGAAGAAGAAGCACCTATCGATATGGCTACAATTGTGTTAGTTTTAGCGACCTATCAAGCTTTAGCTTGACTTTCAGCCTTTAGGCTGATGATGTTTAAAAAGAGGGGGATGTTAAGAATGGAGGATGTTAAGGTATAGCTTTATAAAAAAGTTAGACCCAAAATAGGCTATAAACGTTGATTTATTAACCTTCATCATATTGGTTCGTCTTTACTTCAAATCAACATTAAGATCAAAAGATTTAAGGGCTAGAACGTAAGGATAAATACTTAATTTGGGGCGCCTAAAGGGTCTGCTCATAGACTGTAAGGTTGCCAAGATCACGCAACCTAACAGTCTATGGCATCTCGCTTCGGTCTAAAATCACCGATAACCACGGACTGTACAGCTCATTCTTCGCTTAACATTCCGTAGGTTCCTGTCGATTTCTTAACGCCCGAACGACGCTGAAGTTCAAAAGACTAGAAGAATAAAAGACAAAAGGATAGCAAACTAACGTTTGCTTTTTTATTGTGGTTTTTTTCCTTTTGACTGCGAATCGTAAAACAGCGCAAGCGTGTTTTTCGTTCTCCGTGCAAAAGGGAAAAAATCCTTCCCTTTGGGAAATGAATTCGCTTCGCAAGTCAAAAGGAAAAAAGAAATAAATCAAATTCAAAGGAGGATAAACACGATGAGTAAAAAAATCTATGACATGATTACGAACAAAATTATCGAAAAATTAGAAGCTGGAACGGTGCCGTGGCGGAAACCATGGATCAATGGGATTGCGGTCAATTGGAAGACACAAAAGCCTTACAGAGGTATTAATACGATGCTGTTAGATGGGGGTGAATATGCCACGTTTAACCAAATTAAGGAAGCAGGTGGAAAAGTCAAGTTAGGAGAAAAATCACACATTATTGTGTTTTGGAAATGGCTTGAGAAAGAAGATGAGGAAAGTGGAGAGGTTGAAAAAATCCCATATCTACGTTATTACCGAGTCTTTGAAGTTGGTTCTCAGGTAGAGGAATTAGAGCCAAAACGAAAAGAAAAAGCCTATCAACATGATCCGATCGAGGAAGCGGAAAAGATCAAAGAACAGTATGTAAATGCTCCTAGTTACAGCCAGATTTCAGGGAGTGCTTATTATAAGCCGTTTCAAGATCATATTAATGTCCCTCCAAAAGAAGATTTTAAGAGCATTCACGAGTATTACAGCACGTTATTTCACGAATTAATCCATAGTACAGGGCATAAGGATCGTTTGAATCGCTCAGGAATAACAGCCTATAACGGTTTTGGCAGTGAATCCTACAGCCGAGAAGAACTCATAGCAGAGCTTGGCAGTTCGATGTTATGCGGTATTGCTGGGATTGATAATCATACGCTTGATAACTCGGCTAGTTATATTCAATCTTGGTTACAGGCTTTGAAGAATGATAGAACGTTAATCATTAGCGCTTCGCAACAAGCACAAAAAGCCGTCGATTACATTCACCCTCTCGAAGGGTGAATGTAACAAAATAGATATTGTTTATCTTTCTTTGAAAATAGTCAAAACCCTTGATAAATAAGGGAATTCCCTTAAAAAAATAGTCAAAAACATTGACATTTTAGTGTTAAAGTGGTATATTATATATAAGGAAGGGGGGAGCAAAAACGACCAAACAGGCAAGCGTTAAATCCATCTAGCGCAGATACTAAACACCATTAAAAACTGGAGGTTTTAAGATGGAACCCGTTTTCGAAGTAGTAAGAATTAGACAAGAGATTAGAGATTTAAAGGAAGATTATGCAAGGCATAAAGTAGGAAGTCCCGCTGATGCGGCAGAACTTGCAACAAAGGTTATCGGTGACGAAGATCGAGAAGTGTTCCTAGTCATGATGCTAAACACAAAAAATCAAGTGGTTGGTCTTCATCGATGCCATGTTGGAAGTTTAAATGCAAGCATCGTACACCCGAGGGAGGTCATGAAATCCGCAATACTCAATAATGCGGCTTCTATTATCGTTAGTCATCAGCATCCAAGCGGTCAATGCGACCCATCCAGAGAAGACATAGACGTAACCAAGCGACTGGCAGAAGCGGGTAGAATCATCGGAATTGAGCTTTTAGACCATGTGATTGTGAACTATAAAGGCGATTTTTACTCTATGAGAGAAAACGCAAAATTTTAAAAAGCGGAGGGGCTTACGCCCCTTCGACTATCATCTAAAGGAGGATAATCATGAAACTTCTTCTAGAAGAACTAAAAAACTTGTTTGATGAACGTGAACAATTAAATCTTGATCCATTCGAAGTTAGGGATATAGAGCTTGCTATCGTTGCTTGCGAAATAAATAAACGTGAAGTCTTAGATTTACTGTACGGTCAAACATATTG
>NZ_JAQQWT010000063.1 GCF_028610705.1 Halalkalibacter alkalisediminis | reverse complement strand
TTCAATGAAGTGATAAATTATTTCTGGTTTTTTGCGAAGATGCCCATAGCCTTTTTTAAGATGGCATTTTCCTCTTCTAAATCACGAATTCGTTTTTGAAATTCACGTGCTTGTTGGTCTTCTGGTTTTAGATTACCGCTGCCTACAAACCCAGCTTCTTGTTCTTTATTGTATTTAGTCACCCAATTGTGCAACGTTTGCTCAGCAAGATCTAACTCCCGTGCAACTTCTGCCACTCTCTTTCCATCTTCTTTAACCATACGAACTGCTTCTAATTTAAATTCTTTATCAAATGTTTTTCTCATCTTGGACACTCCCGATAAAATGTTAGTTATCATTATACTTGATATTCTCCCAATTTACCGTGTCCACTTTTTAGACTAGCATCACTATACACAACCATTATGAGACTATTACCCCAAAAGTAATCGTCTCTTTCTTATTCAAAGGGTTAAAAAAAGTGGTCCATACTAACTCAGTTGGTATTTTTGCAGTTTGAATAGGTAATCCTTAGTTACTAATAAGAACTTAGGAGAGTGGATCATTATGAATCTAGATGAACAAATATTATCGGATTTAGTAGTTGCTTTAAAAGATTTGTATCCTAATATTGAAGTGGAAAGTACAAAGAATAAATTATCTACCGTTCTATCAGAGTATTATTTTCAAAGAGTTAAGTTAGGTGAGGTACATCCTGACCTCGAGGATAAAATACAATTGTTTATCTCGGCAAAAAAGCTAGAAGGTTTAAGTTCTATTACTCTAGACAACTATCTCATGGAATTAAGTATGTTTGCTGATATCGTAAAAAAGAAGGCTGAGGACATAGCTACAGCAGATGTTCGAATGTATTTAAGTCAAGATGGGACCTTAAAAATGAGCACCATTAGAAAGAAATTATCTGTTTTAAAGAGTTTTTTTAGTTGGTTAGCTTCAGAAGAATATATTGAGCGAGATCCAACTACCAAATTAAAAGCTCCGAAAGATGAATACAGACTTCCAAAATCACTATCAATCGAACAATTAGAAATGTTAAGAGAATCCTGCGATACAGTCAGGCAACGTGCTTTTCTAGAAATATTGTACGCAACCGGTTGTAGATTGTCTGAAGTTCATGGATTAGATAAAGCTGATATCAATCTACAAGATATGAGTACATTAGTTATTGGTAAAGGCGATAAACAAAGGGAAGTCTATTTTTCGATTAGAGCAATGTATCATTTAGGAAAATATCTAAAAGGCAGAAATGACAATTGTGAAGCCTTGATGGTTACAGAGAGAAAACCTTTTAGAAGATTATCTAAACGAGGAATACAAAGGGAAATAGATATAATCGCCCAAAAAGCAGGTTTACAAGACAAAGTAAGTCCCCATGTTTTAAGACACACTTTTGCTACTTTAACCTTAAACAATGGAGCTGAATTGGTTGCTATTCAAGAGCTTTTAGGACATAGTTCACCTGATACGACACTTAGATATGCAAAGATTACTCATGAGCGAAAGCGAGAGCAACATCAAAAGTATTTGATTCAATAAGTTGCTGTCCATTTGACTAAATACTGCGTAGTAGTAAAATCAAAAACCTTTTATTTAAATACTGTCGTACCATCTTTGATAAAGGTAGATAACTGGAACAATGCTCAATAATAAAAGAAAAAACCAAAAGTTACTCATATTATCCATCGTATATAGTCCTATTCGTTCAAAAACAAAAGGACTAACTATAAAGGCTTGAATAGCATCTACTAATAGATTAGTTCCGAAGAATAACCAAACATTATGATAAGTAAAATAGAACACGATGATTGTTACTACAGGAAGAAATCCATAATTAAAGGATGAGATGTTGGTAAGAAAAAAAAGGTTTTCCTTTACAGTCCACCAGTTCCAGACTTCTTCCATTTGCCAGTAAATTGAAGTTAATATAAGTGTAAAAAAAGCAACGGATAAAAATCGTTTAACTCGTTTCAAATCTAATAGTAGTAGTAAAGGCGGAGGCCCTAAAAACAGTATCCACAACAATAATTCGGTCATTAATCTACCTCCAAGTATTTTAACGTTATAATTTGTATTGTGGAAGATTTTATTCATTTTTCTTTTGCGTAGTACAACAATACGGGTAATGAATTAATCACCTAAGAGACGATTACTTTTTAAGTGATCGTCTTTTCGTATTTGACTCAAAATGTGAATTAACTGAAAGGATATGAGTTAATGAAGAATAGTAAAGAATATTGTCTGTTTTGTAACGCTGATTTACAAGAGCAATCTGTACCGAAAGAACAACAAACTTCTTAAGTGCTAAACACTTTACTCGAAAAATTGGAATTTAAGATATTGAGAGAGACCGAATTGTAAAATGGCAATGTCGATGGATACAAGAGAAAATAATGAGGTAACAAAATTAATTGAAACGCTCCCAAGTCATATTAAAGAAATAGTTGTACGTTTGAGAGAGCTTATTTTTAAGGCTTCTCCAGAAATGATGGAAGAAATCAAATGGTCTAGCCGATTTATTCACAAGACGGACTGGTATGTTATATTGCGCCAGCTAAAAATCATGTTAACTTAGGGTTCTATAAAGGTTCGGAGCTTTCTGACTCAGATGGTGTACTTCAAGGAACAGGTAAACAAATGCGACATATACAGGTGAAAAAAGTAGAAACTATTAACCCTGATTTGTATATTTCGATGATTCGCGAGGCGATAGAGCTTAATAAGTAAATTTGAGCAGAAAAAGAGAAAGTACGATTATTTGCTTCATTGATGAGTCATATGTTGATTTGTTGAACGACAATCAGTCTAGAACTAGAAAAAGCGCTTGGAAGGCAAGCGCTTTTAGTCTTAATTATCTGTTTCTGTAACTAAAGTGAACATACAAGGTAAAAAATCTTTTTTGAATTGTAATTATCTCGTTGCTACAATGGATTTCCGCTTATACAGCCATGAACCAATGATAAAGGCAGTTCCTCCCCAAAGGACCATGATTCCAATAGCAGTCCAAAGGCTTGTCGTAAAGATGCTAGTGGAATAAACCATACTCTCTCTTAAGCCCTCCACAAAGTAAGTAAGTGGAAGAATATTGGATAGTGGCTGGATCCACTCAGGCATTGTCTCAATGGGAAAGAATATTCCACTCAAAAACATCATGAGGAAGCTGACAATATTGGCAACTCCCATATACGCTTCAGAAGTTTTACTAAAGGAGGAGAAAAAGTATCCTAAAGCGTTAAAAGATAAGGCTCCTAGTAAGAAGACAACGAGTAAGCTAGGAAAATTGATGTATACATTAGCACCAAATAGGGAAACGCCAATGATCGTTAATAAGATAATTTGAATGACACTAAATAGCAACCGCATAATCATATCGCTCAAACCAAAAATATTCATATTGGCGGGAGTCATGCGTAACCTTTTTATTAATCCTTTCCGTCGCATTTCTACTAAATCAACCATCCCGAACATTCCCCCTTGAGCAATCGCTAACGCAATCATACCAGTGAGAAGAAAGTCAGTATAACTCAGTTGGTTACTACTTGGAGTAATGGATTCAAAATGTAATTCATATGTAGGGACTGCACCTACAGCATAGAGGTTTGCCTGCTGGACAAAGTTATTTAGCATTCCTGACAGGGCTTGTGTTGTAACACCTTGTTCGTTTTCTTTATTTACTATTAGGGAAATGGAAGTATCATCTGCTGATTCAGGTAAGACAATAGCAGCATGGACTTCCTGGTCTTTTACCAGTTCATCAGCTTTCTCACGACTTACAGTGTCACCAGTTTCTATTTCTAAAACTGGGATTTGAGTGAGTTGCTGTAATAGCATTTCTGATGTAGGATTTGGACTTTCGTTAACAATGGCCACCTTTGCAGAAAACTGATTGTCAGAACTTCCGCTAAAGATTACCATAAAAATAGACATTAAAATAACAGGGAAAAATATCCCCCAAAACCAAGCTTGTTTTTCACGAAAAGTTAATTTTAATTGAGCAACAAACATCTGTTTGAATTGATTCAACTTAATCCCTCCATTCCTTCCCAGTAAACGCAATAAAAACATCTTCTAAGCTCTTTTCACGAATGGAGACTTGCTCTACCTGATAATTCTTTTCCTTTGTAAAACCAAATAAGTTATATAATGTATTCTCCGGATCGGTGGACCATAGTATTAAGGACGCTTCTTCAAGCTCCGTTCGAGTAACGGATGCAAGATTGTTTGAAAAGAGGTTCGCCTCTTCCGCAGCCTCAGCTCCATTGATGAAGGAAAGGCGTACTTCCCTTTCTTCTGTTAACTTTTCAATAAGTGCTGAAGGTGTATCTAATGTAACAATTTTTCCTTGATCCACGATACAAACTCTATCACTTAATTTTTCTGCTTCCTCCATATAATGCGTAGTTAAGATAGTCGTTTTCCCAAGTTTTTTTAGTTCTAAGATGATATCCCAGATGTTGCGACGAGCTTGTGGATCAAGTCCCGTCGTAGGTTCATCTAAAAAAATAATTTCAGGATCACTAATGATAGCGAGTCCAATGGCAAGCCTTTGTCGTTGACCACCTGAGAGCTTTTTCACATGATTATTGCGATGGTCTGTAAGGTTAATTAAATTAAGGATCTCTTCAGTTGGGCGGGCTTTATCGTAAAAGGTAGCGAACAGGTTCAAGTTTTCTTCGGGAGTTAATAAATCAAACATGGCACTAGATTGAGGCTGTACACCAATCTTCTGTTTAATCGTTCTTGCATGTTTATCCCAGTTGAATTCTCCAAAATGAATTTCACCATCATCGGGAGGAACTAAGCCTTCAATCATTTCTAAGGTTGTGGTTTTTCCTGCGCCATTCGGTCCGATAATGGTAAATACCTCACCAGCTTTCACGGAAAAACTAATGTCTTGAACCGCATGATTGGAACCAAAAGATTTTTTTAAGTTTTTCACATCTAAAATAGTCATTTTTTTCCTCCTTTACATAAAAACTATAACATATTTGCATTCGTGTTAGTTACAAGGATAGTTTCGAACTTTTATTTTTTTGAAAAGATTTAGTTGACCTTTACGCATGCGTAAAGGTGTAGAGTGATAGTATCAGGAGGTGAACAAATGGAATACACCATACAGAAACTTGCTCAGCTGGCAGGAGTCAGTACGAGAACACTTCGATATTATGATGAAATCCATATTCTTAAGCCAGCAAGAATTAACTCGTCAGGATATCGAATTTATGGTCAGGTAGAAGTGGATCGATTACAGCAAATTTTGTTTTATAAAGAATTAGGGGTAAGTCTTGAAAGGATCAAAGAAATCATTACTTCCCCTTTATATGACGAAACCCAAGCCCTGAAGGAACATCGAGAACAACTTCTTGGAAAAAGGAAGCAGTTAGATGTTTTGATTGCCAATGTAGAAATAACAATTGATTCAATGGAAGGGAGAATTGTAATGACAGATAAAGAGAAATTTGAAGGTTTTAAGCAGCAATTGATTGATGACAACGAGGAAAAATACGGGAATGAGATTCGTGAAATATATGGCGATGATGTAGTTAATCAGTCTAATGAAAAACTTAATAATATGACAAAAGAAGAGCATGACGAGGTTAGCCGTCTTGCAAATGAAGTCCTGGAGACTCTGGAAGAAGCATTTAAAACTGGAGACCCATCGAGCAATGTTGCACAAAAAACGGCGGAATTGCATAAGAAGTGGCTTATGTATTATTGGAGGGAGTACAGCAAGGGCGCTCATGCTGGTCTTGCTCAAATGTATGTAAATGATGATCGATTTAAGAAGTATTATGAAAGGAATCTAGGGATGACAGAATTTTTAAGAGACGCAATTCTAATTTATACAGGCCCTATGAGAAACAACTGATCCATTTGTTTAGAAGAGGAAAATTACTATTGACTTTAAATGGAAATGAGCAAATGGTTAAAGAGAATGAATTTGCAGAAAAATAATAACAATCAATGAAAAAGCATTATAGGGATTCCATAAAATGGGTTCCCTATTTTTCTTTTTATACTTTGCAATAAATTGCGATGATGTTATAGTGTGTATATAGATATAAACACCATAACACCTGGAGGGGTTTACAAATGAATGTATTTGATACTTTGTGGATGTATGTTCTTGTTTTTATATTGGCTGCGTTGCCTTTTTTTGAGGCATATGGCGTCATTCCGTTAGCGATCATTGCTGGTTTAGCTCCAGTACCTGTAATTATCCTTGGACTTATAGGAAATATCGTAACGGTTTTATTCGTGATTGTTTTTGCTAATAAAATTAAAGAGTGGAGACAAAAACGAAAGAGTGGAGAAGAAAAAGCACCAAATAAACGAACAGTAAGAGCGCAAAAGCTTTGGAAAAAGTACGGCTTACCAGGTCTGGCCATCATTGGTCCATTATTTGTTGGGAGTCATCTTACTGCGTTTATGTGCTTAACCTTAGGGGGAGCGAAAAAGAAAACAGCCTATTGGATGACGGCAAGTATTGTGATTTGGAGTGTAACGTTTGCCGTTTTGGTTCATTTCGGCATCGATCTACTTGGACACAACGAGCGACAAAATCTTTTTGATTAAGAGGAGGAAGTGACTTGTATCAACAGGCATTTTGGTTAGCTAAAAAGGAATTCAAATCACAATGGGTAGCAATTGCCTTGACGTTAGTTGTAACGATCTTTTTGGCTTTAGTATCGGCGGCGCTGCTTGAACAGTCAGTAAGAAAGCTTTCTGGAACAGAAACGATATTTTATAATCGTATGTTACTAGACATTATGTTTGTCGGACTGACGCCATCGTTTGCAGCGATCTTTATGTCTCGACCTTATTTAAACTTTCAAACGATAAAGGACGATCCATTTAGTAAAAGAATGGCCTTTTTCCGGACCTTACCGATTCCTGTTTCCATCCTTTCATTAAGTCGAATCTTTCTCATGGTTGGAACATTGATCATCATGTCTTTTGCTTTTTATTTAACGATAACGATCGCTGTACCGGCACATTTCTTTGAGCTTATGACTCCGGTAGAGTACTTAATATTTATCCTTTTTTGGTTAGGCTATGCTTTAGCTATAGGAGGAGTCAATCCATTCGTTGAATATGGAACCAACGGGAAAATATTGCATCTGCTTCCGTGGGTATTTATTGTCGTTTTTCTCATAACTGTATTCATTTTCTACAGTTTAGTAGGCTTAAGCATCGTCGAAATGATATTGGTCCTGATTAAAAGTCATGGTTGGCCATTAGCAGCCGTCTCAATTTTTGTCGGCGTTTGTGGCAGCTATATTTGGAACAAATTGCTGACAATGAGATTATCAAAAAGAGATTACTTGTAATGGAGGGAGGGGGAAGCGATGAAGCTACCGATTCGTGTTTCAGAGGAAAGTAGAGAACCTATCTATCACCAAATTGAAACGCAAGTGAAAGCACTAATTGTAGGTGGGCACCTTCCATCAGGAACACCGCTCCCATCCATTCGAGCGATGGCAAGTGAGTTAGCGTGCAGTGTTATAACAACGAGGCGAGCTTATCAAAATTTAGAAAGTAACGGCTATATTAAAACGGTTCAAGGGAAAGGAACGTTTGTAAGAGAGATTGAGAAGCTACAAAAGGAAGAAGCGAAACAAAAGGTTGTGTATGATGCATTCCAAAAAGCAATTGAACAAGGCAAGCAAGTCGGTAGTACGAAAGATGATTTATTGACGATTTTCAATGAAGTGTTAAACCGAAACTTTAATAATAAATAATGGGGGATGAACATGAATACCTCAATAATAGATATAAAAGGGATAACGAAACATTATAAAAAATTTTCTTTAGGTCCTATCGATTTTCAAGTAGAAGAAGGTACTGCAGTAGCAGTCGTTGGGGCCAATGGCTCTGGTAAAACAACTTTTTTTCGAATGATGATGAACCTTATTCAAGCAGATGGAGGATCGATCCATCTCTTTGGTCAGGATTTTGCTAGCAATGAGACCGAAATAAAGCAAAAAATTGGATATGTTGGTGATTTACTCGAACCATTTGGCCATTTAACGGTGAAAGAGCTTGCTTCATTGATCGCTTATTGGTATCCAACGTGGGATCAACCGCACTGCGCACTTTTGCTTAAACGGTACAGCATTGATGAGGAGCAAAAGTTTGGAAAGTGCTCAAAAGGAACGAAGAAAAAAGTAGAATTTATTTTTGCTCTTTGCCATGAAACAAAAATCTTATTGTTAGATGAACCATCAGCTGGTGTAGACATCGTTTCACAACAGAAAATGAAAGAAGATTTGATGAACTACATGGAGGATGGCGAAAGAAGTATTATTCTAGCGACGCATAATATTGATGAAATAAAGCAATTGTGTGATTCTATTACGCTTTTAGATAATGGAAAAATCATCGCTACATTCGATAAAGATGAAATTCATGAAAAGTGGGCGAGGCTGTGGGTGTCCCATCTTTCAGAAGCATTGAAAGATCAACCGCATGTTATAAAGTTAGATGCCAATCCACCTCAAATCGTTACGAATCATCTTCCAGTTATCGAGAAAGAATTAGAAGAAAGTGGAATTTCGATTAGCCATATTAATCGTTTATCCCTTGAAGAAGTGATTGAGCAAATGATTAGTCGTGGTCAAAGCAAATGAAACTTTATGATGATTTGAAACGTAAATGATTATATATCAATAAAGCTGAGGATGAAGTTTATGTACTTTCCATCTAAAAAAGACTTATGGTTAACGTTAATTATTTGGGGAGCGATTCTAGCAATGGTAGTTCCAGCGACTATCGAACAACAAGTTGTTGGGTTACTCGTTGCATTGCCGATTGCATTCTTTATAGGATGGTTATGGTTTTCAACGGGATATACGATTGAAAATAGTATTCTTAAAATTAAATATGGTCCATTTCGAAAAGAGGTAAACATACAAGATATAAGTAAAATCAACAAAACAAAAAATCCGATTTCTGCTCCTGAATTATCAATCGATCGGATCGCGATTATTCACGGTAAGTTTTTTGATGGGGTGTTTATTTCGCCTAAAAATGAACGTGAATTTGTTCAATTATTAGTACAGGAAAATCCAAATATCGTTTTGGATAAGAAACTAAAAGATAGGCTAGGGAAGTGAAGCGATGAAATGGGGAATCACACCTTGTGACCCTACATGAAACGTGGAAAGGTAGGAGGAATGAATGAATAAAAACATAATTTGCGTGCTTCTCATGACAATTCTATTTTTTATTCCGACTGAAGTGTATGCCGCTGATTACAACATTACTAATGTAAAAATTCATGCATATCTACAACCAAATGGTGAAGTTATAGTTCAAGAGGAACATACGTATGAATTTAGTGGCGAATTCGGGGGGATTATTCGAGAATTAATTCCGAAAGAAGGCACTGAAATAGTTGAGCTTGAAGCTTTTGAAGGCAACGATCCGTTACTAATAGAGACAGACAGAACAGAACATCGAATTCATCGGGAAGGGAAAGACGAAACAATAACCATTGATATAACGTATAAAATCAACAACGGTGTTGACGTTTATGAGGATGTTGCCGATTTTTACTGGCCATTTTTTGATAAAAGTAATGAGGCAACATATGAAAATTTAATAGTTTATGTTATTCCGCCAGAGCCGACAACTGCTCTTATTGCCTTTGGCTATGATGAGGCGTACAAAACGGAAACCGTATTTGATGACGGTCAAGTTCAGTTTGTGATGGGAGAAGTTCCACGTAAACGAAATGGTGACATTCGGGTTGCCTATGCTCCTGAACTCTTTCCTGTAAGTAACCTTACTGCAAATAAGTTTATGTATGATGAAATTGTAGCTGAAAAGCAACATTTACTAGAAACAGAAATGGCAAAAGCAGCGAGACAAGAGCAACTTTCATCGATCGGTGTCATCCTTGTTCCATTATTTGCTTTATTGTTGGTATTCGTTTTCGTGAAAGCTTGGCTTGAAGCAAAAAGTAAAAAAGCCGTTGTAATGAGAGAACTGGAACTACCATGAAAATAAACTTCTGTAATTTAGGAAAAAAGGCAATACTAAAGAAGACGCAGCTCATTCATTTTTAAAAA
>NZ_JAQQWT010000062.1 GCF_028610705.1 Halalkalibacter alkalisediminis | reverse complement strand
AATTATCATTCTGTTGATATTCAATGGGGAAATCATGATGTCCTTTGGCTAGGGGCCTTCGCTGGATCCAAGGTTTGTCTCGCTAACATTATTCGTATCTGCGCTCGGTACGACAATTTGGATATTATTGAAGATGTGTATGGAATCAACCTTAGGCCACTTCTTAATCTTGCGGAAAAATATTATAAGGACAATCCAGTCTTTAGACCCAAAATACAATCTTATACAAACAATGGGGAATTTGCATTATAAAGGTACATTAAATAAGAAAGAAGGATTCACAAGAAATTTTTATCTTATCTGTTACAAGGTTTAATTAAATCCCAAGAAAAAACGGCTAAGAAAATTTAATGAAATAGCGCCAATGCCCGAAAGTAAGCTATAGTTCTTAAACAGTAACGTTAGCAATCATAAGAAACCATACAACCCATTAAAAAAACGATAAATAAATTTTTAATGATTGCAGTACTATTCTAGTAAAAACAGAGACAACGATATCGGATATAACCATTATTAAGAAGAAAGACTTACTATACGTTACGAACCAGTAGATAAGGGTGTTTTTTGTTATCTTTTTCAAAGGAGGAGGGTGTAAACTGAGTATCATGTTAGGTTACTTTTAACTAAAATCTTACCTGTAATAATTGTTTTACGATCTTGATTCACACCTTTAAACGAGATACGAGCATACGTTTCTTGCTGCTTAATCAGTTCCGCAACAAGATGCAGGGAATCCCCAACTAAGAGTGGTTTATGAAATGAACTTTCATATTCGCTAATAAAGTAATCATTTGATAACCACGGAGAAATAAGCTTTGTACTGATGCCCATTGTCATCATTCCATGAGCAATAATAGATGGGAATCCAGCCTGTTCGGCTGCTTTTTTATCAAAGTGCAGGGGGTTGAAATCATTGGAAACGTTCCCGTAATCTATAATATGCTCTTCTTTGATTTCTGGGATATAAATGATTGGTAGATTAGTTAAATCCATCATCTCACCTTACTTTTCTTTTATGATTAATGTCGTAATTGCCGTCGCATGAATACAATCGTTATATGACACAATTAATTTATGATTTGATAATTGCATCATGCCATGTTTGTTTTGTTTTTTCTTAACATTTAGTAACTGAATTGAACACACATAGGTACGGCTTGCTAAAAGCGGTTCTACATTGAGAAAGCGCTGCTTCCGGTGTATAAGAGGGCCTGCATCTTGTAACCAAGGTACGTCAAAATACTGCCAAAAAATGATCGGCATAGTTGGTGGAGCAGGAATGTTGTCGTAACCTGCTTTTTTGGCGAATTCGATATCGACATAAATCTCCGAGTCTATGTCGATTGATTTTGCGTAGGCGGCTATCATTTCTCTCGTCACTGTTATTTTTATAGGTTTTGTGAATGATCCATCCCATATTTCATCAATCATGTCGGGTTCCTCTATTCTATCAATTCTACTAAAGTCGCCAATCCTAAGCCGCCACCTATTCCAAGAGTGGCAACACCTCTTCTAAGGTTATTTCGCTTCATTTCTGTGTATAATCTCGTTATTAAAATAGCTCCTGATGCTCCGTACGGATGGCCAATTGCTAATGCGCCGCCGTTTCGATTTACTTTCGTAAAAGGAATCTGTAATTCATTTAAACTAGCGATCACTTGTGATGCGAATGCTTCATTAAATTCAACAATGTCGATGTCATCGACCGATAGATGTTGGCGTTCTAATAGTTTTGTTACGGCAGGGACAGGCCCGATGCCGAGATAATTCGGATCAACTCCCGAACTTACTGCATCAACAAAGCGTAAAATAGGTTGTAATCCTAATTCTTTGCATTTATCTAAAGACATGATTAAGACAATCGAAGCCCCGTCATTAAGCGGACAAGCGTTACCTGCAGTGACTGTGCCATTCTCTTTAAAAACAGGGGGGAGTGTACCCAGTCTTGCAACCGTTAAATTTTTTCTTGGACATTGGTCAGTCGTTTGGCCTTTGACTGGAACGATTTCTTCGTTAAAATAACCAGATTCGATGGCGTTAACAGCTTTTAATTGACTTTGAAAAGCATATTCATCTTGGGTTTCGCGTGAAATCTGATAAGCTTCAGCAACATTTTCTGCAGCTAACCCCATATCTGGATCACCAATCTCGTCTGGAGAAAAACGAGCCCTCATGAATAGCTGCGGTCCTTTAGGGTCATGAAGAGAAGTGGGCTTGGATAGTTTCCACGGAGCTTGACTTGTACTTTCGACTCCTCCTGCTAAATAGATGTCACCCGCTCCTGTTTGAATAAGCCTAGCTGCTAAATTAATAGCCTCTAATCCTGAACCGCACTGTCTGTCAATGGTCACTCCTGGAACAGAAACAGGTAAACCTGCTGAGAGGGCACATAAGCGTGCGATATTACCTCCTGGCCCAACTGCGTTTCCGAGGATGACTTCATCAATTGATGAAGGGTCTAACTGAAATTCTGCCACTATGTGTTGAATGAGGGGAGCAGCTAAGTGTTCAGG
This sequence comes from Halalkalibacter alkalisediminis, assembly GCF_028610705.1. Lineage (GTDB taxonomy): Bacteria > Bacillota > Bacilli > Bacillales > Bacillaceae_D > Halalkalibacter > Halalkalibacter alkalisediminis. The sequence continues at coordinate 9,522 of NZ_JAQQWT010000062.1, read as the reverse complement.
AGAAACGTTTTTAAAGATGCCTCCTGATTTACCAACTGCGCTTCGTTTGGCTGTTACGATAACCGCTTCTTTCACTCGTTTCACGTCCCTTGATGTTCGTTTTGTTTTTCTATTAAATTCATTACTTCTTTTCTAGCGATCTTTTGACTAGTTGTATAGGGGAAAGATTCAAGCTCGATAAATTGTTGAGGACATTTATAAGTTGCTAGCTTTTGTTTGCAGTATTGTCTTAACTGCTGATCAGAAAGTCTGCTTCCTTCGCGCCATTTTATTACAGCCGCTAATTTTTCCCCCCAATAGCTGTCTTCTAAGCCAATAACAATGACTTCGTCGATTTCTTGGAGAGAAGATAAAACGTTTTCTACTTCCTCTGGATAGATATTTAATCCGCCGCTAATGATCATGTTCTTCTCACGACCTGCAAGAGTGATGTAGCCGTGCTCATCGATAAAAGCTATATCACCAACTGTTGCCCAGCCACTATGAAAGACCTCTTCCGTTGCCTTTGGCAGGTTATGGTAGCCACTAAATAAAAACTTGCTTTTCACGAATAGCTTTCCTAATTCGCCAATGTCTGCTTTTGTGAAATCAGGTCTTCGAATCGAAACCTCTACTCCCGGGATTGCTTTTCCGACGGATTCAGGGTTTTCCGTGTTCCCTTTTTCATCTAGAACGCTAATTAAACTTAATTCAGAAGCCCCGTAAAATTCAAATACTTCAGCGTTCGGAATAAGGAACTTAGATTTTTTCTTTAATGTTGGATGCCATTTAGCTCCAGCAGAGATGACTTTTTCTAAAGCCTCAATTGGTTTCTCGTTCTTCTCATATACTTCCGTTATAGCTGAAAACATGGTAGGAACGAGATATAAAATCGTCACAGGAAAAGTGGTTACGGTCTGATAGACAGATTCTGCTTTAAACTTCTTTGTTATGTAGACAGTAGCTCCTATATGAAGTCCGTGTAGGGCTGCATATAAGAAGTGTGAATGTACGAGCGCACCTGGTGCAAAAATAATATCTTCTTTATTAATATCAAAAACGAGATCACTAGCCGAGAAACTATTGATCCATGAAGAGTGAGTCCGTAAATAACCTTTTGATCTCCCAGTAGTACCTGATGTATACCCAATATAAAATAGATGATCATCTGAAATATTGTGTGCAGGCAAGCTTATCTTTTTCTGCTTCATTAGTTGTACGAGAGATAGGCAAAGGACATCTGTAATCATATGATTAGATAATAAAAGATCAGGGGCGCAATCGGACACGATAAGCTCCTGATCATGACTACTCCATTTAGGATCAATGGGAATCGCAATTGCACCAGCTTGAATAATCGCTAAAAAGAGCGCTAAAAAATAAGAGTCATTGTCGATTAAAAAAGCGACTTTCTTTTTATTTAGAGGACCGAGAACCGTGGCAAGTTGTTGCTGGATTGAAATAATCATTTCATTTAATTCTTTGTATGTCATTTGATTTCCATCGCAATTCACTGCGATTTTGTCTGGGTGAGTAAGGGCTGTTTGTTTAACGGTTTCACAAATTAACATTTTTTCACAATCCTTTCTAGAGCTGTTTTGAAACGAGAGGAAAAGTCTACCGTTGTGGAGCTATTCATCTAGCAAACTTTCATGATAGAAAAAAAGGGGAGTCCATTGGACATCCCTCTTCATCAAGAGTATTATGCAGCCTTTTTGTGTTCAATTGGTTTATTAATAAGGGGATATGCTTTTTTAATTTGCATCGCAATCATGCCAGCGATCACGGCTTTCGTTACGTCACCCGGTACATAAATGAGGGCCTGAAAAGCGGCTGTTGTCCAAGGGATTCCCGTAGCGAAGGAAAGGTAGGTGACTCCAGATGCATAAACTAGGAGGATTCCCCCAATGATGTTAAAGAGAATAAAACGGGCTGTGTTCATCTTATTCCAATACCTCTCCACTAAGGATCCAATAACAAAAGCAGCAATTGGCCAACTTAGGATATACCCTCCGCCTGGACCAACTAATACGCCAAAACCGCCGCGACCTCCTGAAAGAAGTGGAACTCCAAATGCAACAAGTGCCACAAATATACCTAGACTGAGTGCACCGTAACGAGCTCCTAAAATAGCACCAGCTAACATAACCCCTAACGTTTGGGCTGTAATAGGTACTGGCGAGATAGGAAGGGTAAGAGGTGGTAGGATTCCAAGGGCGCCGACAATTGCGGCAAAAAGAGATGCATACATCATGTTTCTTAGTTTCATGTTCATTCACCATTTTCTAAATAGTTTAAAGACATTTTTTTAGTATAAGGGGGGAGATGAGAAGTGTCAACTTTAAAAAAATTTAAGTTGACAATCGAAAAGGGAGTTAATCTTATATTTAGATAATTAGGTTTGTTCCTCGAGTTCCGATTAAGCATTTTTATTTGATTCATCCGGATTATGTAGCTTATTTATATTGATATATCATTACATTCTGACTATTATTAATTTAGAAAGCGACATTTTTTATCAAATTTGTTTTAATGGGGAAGTAGATACATATAGAAAGTTTTTAAAAGAAACTCAGATTTTGTTAGATGAATTAGTACAAGATGATCATGTCGAGCCCCTATAGAGGTTGCTTTGAAGATTCGTCTTCTGATTTTTTCACAATGATATAATTGGAAAAACCACAAATGCAGGAGGAAGGGGTTGCAGTGAATACAGAACCGAAACATAAACTAACCATCTTTTCAAAAGAGTTAAATGATATACTCAACGTTTTTCACGAAGAGTCGAAGAGATATGAGAAAATCTCAACAAAGTTGATTTTAACCAATTCTATTATTTATCTCTGGAGAAAAGGAAAAAAATTGTTTTCACTAAAAGGGGTAACTGGTTTAATCATTGTAGTGGTACCAGGTTGGCTTATTTCAAAAACAACCAAAGCCTTTCAAAACATAATCGAATTACCTTCTAGTTCTTTATTTTTTCTAAGTATATTAGGAATATTATTATCTGGTTCATTTGTAAGAGTCCTTGTTTTAAATGAAATGAGTACTGTTGGTAGCGAGTTGTTTCACTTAGGAGTTTACGAGAAGAGAAAGAATAAGGAATACTCTTCCCTAATCTCGATGTCTAAGGAAAAAGACTTTGTACTAACTTTAAGAGAAGAGTTAGAAAAAGAATTAGGCAAAGAATTTGATAAACAACTGCTTATTGAGTTAGAAAAGAAAAAGGAAATAATTGAGTATAAAAATTTAATTATCGAAGAAAAAAACGAGGCGATCGAAGACTTACTAACACAATTGGATTTCACAGAGGAATCTGCCTACTTGTTTAAAGAGAAGTATGATATTTTAATAGACACTCTCTATCAGTTAAAGTCGAAATTAAATTTATTAGTAAATGACCAATTCAATCTAGACAATATAGACTTCGGCTCCAGTTATTCTTTGTATAAGATTGAAGAGGATGGGTTATTATTTATTGGCGCTTACGGAATAAACAAGGCAGAGTTGGATGTTTTTATTCCATATAAAAAGGGTAACAATAAATATATCCAATCAATGGATAAGAGCCAAAACAATCCCTTAATACAAACTGACTTCATATCTTGGAAGCGGATTCTACAAGATGGTTCGGAATGGATACTATCTTTGCACTTAGATGACTCTAATAATACTAAGTTGAAGTTTGATGACGAAACTGGTAAACTTAACCTAACAATCACACAGGAACTTTTGTGGATTTGTTGCGAACTACTCAACAAATTTACTGTAACTCAAAAAGAAATTCAGAAAGGGGAGGACTAATATGGGACAAGCGACACAAGAAAATCCTTATTCTAAAGAACTCTCCGACAACTATATGATGAAGCGCAAACTAGAAAACAAACGTGCTCGTGAAAAAGCATTGAAAGCATTAAAGAATACCAATAAAAACGAATACAAAAAAGCTGGCAGCTAATTGCCAGCTTTTCTTTATTTTCCAAGTGCTTTTTTAGCTTTCTCTCTAGCTTTATCATTTTCTTTCTTCATGTCATCTAACATTTTATCCATCATTTTGGATGAATCTGATTTACTCAAAACAATTCCCTCCAACATAAGCTTGTTTCAACATCATCTCCAATTATCTTTATTATTATTCTGAAGAGGATGAATTTGGGATTATACGTAAAAAACACCTAGATCACCGCTCTAGTCTTCTTCGTGCAGAGAGTCACTATTTGCAACAAATTTATGCTGATTTTGAAGTGCCGGAAAGCGATCTTCGTGCCTCGTACGAGGAAGATCATTGCAACAGGTGGGGTGGGCCCCAGCGTTTAGAAATTTATTATGGTATGACGAGACGATCAAAGGGATACCATGGCAAAATGCTACCTATCACTTAAGTGATTCACAATGGTTCATTTCAAGAAACGAACATGATGTATTTGCCTGAAAGGGAGGTAATAATGATGAGCCTCATAATCACAATGATATTGGTCATTTTATCCTACAAGCTAATGGAGAAACGTTTCTGAAAGATTTGGGAAGCGGAATGTATTGTGATGGATACTTTGATGAAAAACGGTATTCTTTTTTATGTAATGGTTCACAAGGACACTCTGTTCCAATTATTAATCACTCATTACAAGCGGATGGTAAATCTCATTATTCAACGATCAAAGATGTTGTTATAACTAATGATGTTGATACATTTGAACTAGACATGACTAAGGCATATTTAGTCCCAACTTTACAAGAGTTAACAAGAAAGTTCGTTTGGAAAAAGAATGCAAACAAAGAGCTCATTCTGTCTGACTCCTACCTATTTATTGAAACTCCAGAGTCCATTATTGAACGATTTATTATTCCGTTCATTCACATAACGGAGGATCACGATGGAATCGTTTTAGGTAACGATCAACAATTAAAAATATTATTTGATCGTAATAAACTAGCTTTAAATATTTGTGAAAACGAATTTGTAAATCACTTCGGTGAGAAAGAAAAAGTATGGGTGGTTGATTTTACTGTTATAAAGCCTATGAAGATGTGTTCATTGAAGGTGAGATTTAAATTTTTAGACAGATTAAGTTAAAATGAACTTTACAATGTCTGTTTTAAGCGTGTGTAAATTGATTGAGAAAGGTCAAAAGTGTAGATTGTATGATGCATAGTTCCTGATCGCCGTCCCCCATGAAGCAAGAGAGGCCAGCAAATCTTTTTGAACGTTGTATCATAACACAACCCTACAGCTCGAGAAGGTCAGCCCATTAGAAATTAATCGTTCATCTTCTTTTCTACCATTAAACAATTTACAATAGCGAAACAAAAGAAGAATGAGAGCTAAAACATATGGTTGAAGATAATAATTACAGATATTATTCCAGTAGGACGATATGTTGATAGCTTGAAAGAGGTCAGGCTAATTTCTTAATAAAACATCACATACCATAATTCTGTTTTGATTTAACCAGTACACCAACGAAAAAAAGACGTAAGTAGAGTTCACTAACGTCTTTTTTTGCATGACTAAGTCATTGAGATGATTAACAAAAAAAGAGGATTAATTCTTAAACACATGCTGTCCAATAACAACCGTTGTCTCTCTTGTATCCAGCCAACGATTTGTGGCTATGTCTGGGTTGTAAAAAAATAATGAATCCTTGGATATATTTCTCATGTCTGACAATGCCGCTTCTACTGCTTCAATGGACTCTTGATCAGCTGATTTATTGACTTGACCATTGGCAACGGGTTGAAATTGTCTAGGCTCATAAATGACTTCTTTTATCGTATCAGGAAATTGAGAGCTTTCTACTCTATTTAAGACAACAGCAGCCACCGCTACTTTTCCTTCGAAAGGTTCTGTCTGGGCTTCGGCTCGTACAATTCTAGCTAATAGATCGAATTCCTTTTCAGAGAGACTTATGTCTTTAGAATTGCTTCTTTCCGTTTTTGGTTTGGGAGAGTTGTTGCTTTTATGTATGTTAATTTGCTGTCCTATAATAATCAGATCAAGATCTGTAATTTGCGGGTTAACCTTCGCTAATAAGGTTATAAGATATTTATGTAATATATTATAGAAATTGTAAAGGTTTTCACTTATCGGTGTATTTAAGATTCCATTTATAACCAATCTTATCGAATAAAGGTTATAATCGAAGTAGTTTTAATACATAGGGGGAATGTACATGATTCTTGGATTACATCACGCACAGATAACTATTCCAAAGGGTGCTGAAGAGGAAGGTAAGAATTTTTATTGTAATGTATTAGGATTAGAAGAAATTGAAAAGCCAGATTCACTTAAAGGACGTGGGGGCTTTTGGTTACAATTGGCGATAAAGAGGTGCATGTAGGAACAGAAGAGGGCTTTGATAGATTAACAACAAAAGCTCATTTAGCATACCAAGTAGAAGATGTGTCACATTGGAGAAGAGCATTAGAGGAAAATAATATAAAAATACTAGATTCAGTACCAATTCCCAATTTTGACCGTTTTGAGTTTAGAGACCCTTTTGGTAACAGAGTAGAGATTATCAAAGAAATTTAAAATTGATATTTGTTATTAAAGTAACGGGCATTTTAGTGAAAGAATATCTTTTATCTTCTAAGAATTAGCTGTAAAATAAAAAATGAACTGGAAAATTGTAGCTAGGGTTCCGCTATCTAGGAAGGTCAGTGACCGAGGGCTACTTCTTTTACCGTGTGTAAAAGGCACCTATTGACATAAAAGGTCCGAGGGGAAAGGTTCAACGTATTTGTTATGCGTTGAATTCTTTCCCCTCGGACCCTTTTTTATTATTTTAAGGAGGTTTATAGTATGAAAAGAATTAGTGATTTAAAAGCTGGGGTTGCAGTTATTATTTTAAATGAGGAAAAACAAGTTTTGTTGCAGAAAAGGTCAGATGTAGGGTTATGGGGTATTCCTTCAGGTCATATAGAGATAGGGGAAACAGTTTCTGAAGCCGCTATCAGAGAGGTAAAAGAGGAAACTAATTTAGATATAAGAATTAAAAAGCTCATTGGTGTGTACTCTGACCCTAACTCACAGGTGTTTGCTTATCCAAATGGTAAAGTAGTACATTTTATAACAACTTGTTTCCTTGCTGAAATTACTGGTGGAGATCTACGATGTAATTCTTCTGAGTCACTAGAAATTAAATTTTTTGAACCACAAAACCTACCGCAAGACTTATTGAAAATGCATCCTCGATGGTTAAAGGATGCACTCGCTAATAGAGAATTGGCGTTCATACGTTAGTGAAGTTTTATTGAAGGAACGGGCGCTTTTCTGAAATTAGGATTGCGTCTTTCTTTATGTAAAGGGCCATTTAATGGAAAAAGGTTTATTGAATTAACTGTGTGTCTTGTTTAAAAAAATTTTTACTTATATAGTACCTAGTACTAGTAATAAGTGGTAAAATTAGGAGAAGTAAAAATTTCCAAATAAGGTGGTTTTTTTATGTTCGTATCTAAAGCTCGTATTACTGCCATAGGTTCATATGTCCCTGAAAGAAAGTTAACAAATTATGATTTAGAAAAAATAGTTAAAACAAACGATGAATGGATTGTTAAGCGTACTGGTATTAAAGAACGAAGAATAACAACTGAAGAAGAGTTTACAAGTGATATAAGTTATAAAGCCGTAAGAAATTTAATGGAACGATACGATAAATCAGTAGATGATGTCGATATGATTATCGTCTGTACATTAACTCCTGATTTTAAAACTCCAAGCGTGTCTTCATTAGTCCAAGCAAAGCTAGGCATAAAAAATTCCGGAGCAATTGATTTAAACGCTGCTTGTGCAGGGTTTACTTATGGGTTGCATGTAGCCAATGGATTAATCACTTCTGGTTTACACAAGAAAATTCTTGTTATTGGAGCAGAAACCCTATCTAAAGTTACTGATTATGAAGATCGATCTACCTGTATTTTATTTGGAGATGGTGGAGGAGCAGTCCTTGTAGAGTTCGACGAAAAACAGCCAAGTTTTCTTTCCTCACATTTGGGTTCAGAAGGGGAAAAAGGAAAAAGCTTATATTGTTCAAATTTATCAAAACGTATGTTTGGAGAGGATTTAATTAATAGTAATAAAATTGTTCAAAATGGACGCGAGGTATACAAATGGGCTGTTACTACTGTTCCAAAAGGTATGCAAAGCGTTATGGAAAATGCGTCTATTCCTTTAAGTGATGTTGATTGGTTTGTACCTCATAGTGCAAATTTAAGAATGATTGAATCAATATGTGAAAAAACTGATATTCCGATAGAAAAAACATTATTTAGCTTAGTTCATTACGGTAATACATCTTCAGCTACAATCCCATTATCAATAGATAAGGGCGTACTTGAAGGGAAAATCAAGAATGGTAACAAGATGTTACTATATGGCTTCGGAGGTGGTTTGGCACATGCTGGATTGCTTATTAATTGGAACGTATGATAATGATGTATTATAGGAGTTTATTATGGAAATTTCATTGATAAGACATGGTAAATCTAAGCAGATTGATAATAATAGAATGACATATAAAGAATTTAAGAATTGGATTAAAAAGTATGATGATAGTGGGGTTTTCGAAGAAAACTCTTACCCATCAGAAACGCTTGAAAAAATAGCATCAGCGAACCTTGTGATAACTAGTGATCTAAAAAGGTCTATCGAGTCAGCAAAGTTATTAAATCCCGACATACATGCAATTTCAGAACCCTTGTTTCGTGAAACAGAGCTACCGAATCTTTTAACAAAACTCTGGGGTTTAAAATCAAATCCGAATATTTGGGCAGTGATTTTAAGATGCCTATGGTTTAGTGGTTATTCGAGGGGATGTGAATCTTTGAGCAACGCAAAAGCCAGGGCTAAAATAGCATCTGATTTATTGGTTGGATATGCCCAAGAACACACATCGGTAGTATTGGTAGGCCATGGATTTTTTAATATGTTAATAGCTAAGGAACTACAAAAAATGGGTTGGAAGTGTGAAAGAAAAATAAATTCAAAGCATTGGAATTGTACAACATATTCCTTATTTAGCTAAAGGACCCTTTATCTTGAATAAGATTTAAACAATGATCTTCAACGATTGGGCGCTTTAATGGACTAACTAAAATATAGTCTCAATTTCTATATTTTAACACTGAGGAATTGGGCTTTTAATATTGGAATTTCCTTAACGTTGTAAATCCGTGATTATCTATACTTAGAAGTAAAAAAACTGATTTGATAAGGGTTTTACATTGAAGACATGTAAACAACGGATTCGTCTTGACAACGAGGCTCGAGCATCAAATTTTTCTTCTTTGAATACTTTAAATACTTCTGATTTTCATAGTATAGATAACCGCATTTTTCTGAAGCTAACCTTATAACAAACACGATCATATTTCATTATAATAATTTATTTTATTATGAAAACTATCAAATGACTTGTCTAGTAATGATAAAATATCTCATAATATAAATACAGAAAATTCATAAAATACAGAAAATGAAAAGGTGGTGTATTAGAGGGTTTCATAGGATTATAGTAAAAAAGTTGTTTGTATCCCTAATAGAAG
>NZ_JAQQWT010000061.1 GCF_028610705.1 Halalkalibacter alkalisediminis | reverse complement strand
AACACGGTCGTTAAGCTCTTCTGCGCCGATGGTAGTTGGGGGCTTCCCCCTGTGAGAGTAGGACGTTGCCAGGCAAAAAAAGACAATCCGATAGGGTTGTCTTTTTTTTGTCCGTTAAGATATTTTCAGAAACTTTTTTAACAATAGGGCTAGAATGATGTAAAATTATTTAAGTGTACAACTTATTGAAACGGTACGTTATCAAGATACATACTTACTTAGGTGATGCTTCAATGTTGGATTTATCCATTGGGAAATATTCCATGAACCTTCTTGATGTGGAGGAGAGGTAACGTTCTTTTAACCATATTAGGGCAGAGGGTCTAGCCATAATAGATGGATTTATGATTTCTTTAAATACCAGGTCGGTGTTCGGGATCAGGTTTATTGCTGATTTTGGGACTATGGTCATTCCGATATCATGAGTTGAGTACTACTTAGCCCGAACGAAAGAGCTTGCAGAGTGGATGGATGAATGGGAAGAAATCGAAAAGGAAAATAAATATGATAAACTCCTTTGGGGGTACGGGGGACCGGTTTTAAGAGCTAACCGTGTCAAGATTCAACGGATGCCTTTTATTACACCTGAATTAACAGCTTCGCCAGCTCATACGATCCCATATGAAATTATCGAGGCTATTGATAAGTGGACGTGGGATAAAATTAGAAAAGCAAAAAGAATTCGTATCACAGATCCAGAAGGTACGGATATCAGTTATACGAATTATGATGAATACTATGATGAAAATCGTGAATTTTTCCATCCAGATTTAGTTAGTAAGTTCTGGGGAGGGAACGAGGAATTTGGGAAAACGTACTTGCCTGGACACGTATTAGGTAGACCGTGGATGTATCTTCCTAAGGAGGATGCAACGGGTGTAATCGCTGGGACGAGTAACCACATCGGTCCTGTACCTTGGATTCAGATGAAGGTTGATAAGGGAATGATTACTGAGATCAACGAGGGTGGTGAGTACGGGGATAAGCTTCGTAAATTAAAAGCTGAAACGGATCACCTGCAGTATCCTGGTTCTCCAAATAAAGGACTCTTTCGTTGGTGGGAAGCATCAATTGGAACGAATCCGCATATTCACCGTCCAAGACGAGGATTTCTCAAAGGTTGGTTAAATTGTCTGTATGAGCGAATGCGTAGTGGTGTTATTCATTTAGGGTTTGGAACGATTATTTCAAGTGCAGTCGAACGAGAGGCAGCAAAAATGGGTCTTCCTGTTGGTCATTGGCATGTTCATCTCTTGTGAAATGGTGGGAGGAGGAACAGAAACGGTCATCAGGGATGGACATTTATTGGCTTTGGATGATCCGGAAATTCGTAAGCTGGCTTCTCGGTTTGGTGATCCAGCTTTATTGTTATCAGAATCATGGATCCCTGCTGTCCCTGGTTTAAATATGGGAGGGGATTACTGGGAGCACTATGCAAGAGATCCTGAGGATTGGGTTATGACAGAGCTAAATATTTGTGAAAATTACCATCCTCTATTTATGAGTATGGTAGGTGCGGATCCTAAATATTGTAATAATCCACTCTGGAAGGTTCCAAATTCACACGATTCATGCTCTTGTGGAGGTCATCACGAATAAAAATTAAGTAACGAGAGAATGAATGATTATCGGGTAGCTTCTTAGTAGGCTACCCGTTTTATCAAATTAAGTAATGTCTTTATGAAGATTCAATTAAGAAGGAGGATATGAATATGATCATACAAGTAATGATGATAGCTATTATAAGCTTATTTATTTTAAAAACTTTTCAATTCATATACCCGTTACGTGAAAAAATTTCTTGCACAACTGGTATGATGGCAACGATGATTATAGGATCAATGACAGGTCTGATTGCTGGGACGATCCTTGCCCTTAACCAAAGCTAGACTGTAAATTCTATACTTGCGATGATTATTGGAATTGGAGCAGGAGTTATAATAGGAATGCTCTTTAATACGATGACCATCCTTGAAGGTGTCATGGGGGGAGTGATGGGTGGATTAATGGGAGCAATGATGGGAGAGATGCTGCCTGTTAAATCTATATATATAGTAAGTATCACCTTACTTGTTATCTTTTTTATTGCTCTGTTATTACTGAGTAAATCGATCAAACAAGAAGCGGGTATAGTCAAAGAACCTCAACCTAGTGGCATGCAAATTAAGAGTCTATCTATACTTATTTCGTGTATAACTGTTGCTATGTTTATGATGGTCGTATTTGGATCTTCCTATAACACGAACAATCCCATTCATACGGATCACATGCATAAAGATCATCATCATACGGAATAACTGGGATTGAAAGGGGATTCCCTCAACCTTTTTTATTTGTTTTTTTGAAGTTAACACAACCCCGTGAGAGCTGTTCTCTTTCCTGGATTTCCGTTGTTCATGCAGCACAATCCAAAAGTTGTGTTTTTTATACGCTTTAACCGTCTCATGACCGTTTACAAAGGATCAGGTTGAACTGTATATTTCTGAAATTTTTTTACAAAATAAAAAGGCAATACCAAATTCATATACAAAGGAAGTAGAGCTGCAATGACTCAATCAAAATCACAAGAAGATCGTCAATTTCGAGCGCGCAAAGAAGCGCAAAACCCTCATGGAAAGATAAAGTCATTAAAGAAGCTAGCTGATGAAACGAAAAAAGAATAGGGAACAAAGATAACCTGCCTGTGGGTGGGTTATCTTTGTTTAAAGTGTTGTTTGTGCCAGATCTCTGTTATTATAGGCACTTTTATAGTAGCATAAGGAATTTCGTTGCAATCTAAGTATACGCTGTTGATTATTTAACAACGATATAGGCAATCATCGGTCCATTATCCTCAACTGTTGCATGTGCCGTACAAATTAATCGGTAAATTCCTTCTTCATCAAATTGAAGATGTAAGACGGTCTCTTCGCCTTTACGTACGGTTCCAGAAACATCGGTTCCTTCAATGACAAAAGGATGCTCTTTTCCGTTTACCCCAAAGATGTTTAGCTTTACTTTTTGTCCTTTGGGAATATAAATGGTTCCAGGATCCCAGCGGTAAGCCTCTAATTCTTTCCCATCGTCTGTTTTCGTCTTGAATTCGCCTGTTACCATATGAATGTCAAATTCTTTTTCATTTGGTTGATTGATCACAGTGGTTGCTTGTGGTTCTAATACATAAAAATATAAGCCAATCATTATACCAAGAACCATCAAGACGAGCCATTTTTTTCTTATGACAACAAATTTCATAAAGTTTCCTCCAATAGTTTAGGTCTTATTCATTTATATGCAGACAACCCTAACAAACTTGTCTAATAAATGTTGAAAGAACAGAGAAAAAGGGGGGCATTGGAGGTAATCCGATGTTCAATAAATTAGTTTGCTGGCGATAACGAAGAGACCACACGTGTTCCCTTATCGAACACGGTCGTTAGCTCCTTTGTGCCGAAGGTAGTTTGGGTCTTCTTCCTATGAGAGTAGGATGTGTGGCAAATAGAAAGCATTCCGTTAAGAGGAGTTTTTTTATATCTATAATAGGGAAATCTAGAGCCATCACATTTAATGATGGCTAGAATTGTGATTATTTGAGAAAGTGTCTTGTGACTTTTTACGGTATTGTATGGGGGTAACGCCTACCAGCTTCTTAAACGCCATGTTAAAGTGAGAGGCGTTCGAAAATCCAACCTGTTCAGCAATTGTTAACGTTTTTTCTTGAGTCTCACGTAATCGTTTTTTAGCCTCATTCAATCTAATCTCCATTAAATATTCACGGAACCCGAAACCTGTGACCTTCTTAAAAGTCCTGCTTAAATAGGAAGAGCTTATGTAAAAATTTTTAGCAATGTCTTCTAATTTAATGTCATCGTGGTAGTGTCTTTTAATGTAGGAGGTAATTTCTTGAATTTTATCAAACATTGGATGTGTGTGATCTTGAATGTCTTGATCCGCTTGATTGAGTAGGCGATAGATACGGACGAGTAGAAGGGTTAAGGTTGACTTAACGCAAGGTTCATATCCTGATTCCTGTTGGCTACATTCCGCCAATATCTCGCGAATGATTTGATCGATAGCTTGCTGATCCTTTAAGGGGAACCTTAGCAGCTGTGAACCTTGCGCTAATGGGAAAAGCGTATCTGCTAGTTCCTCGCATTGTGGGAGGATGAATTCAGGCTTAAAGTAAATGACAATTCGTTCAAAGTTTGGGACATCTGTACTAGTCGTATGATGAGAATCATGAGGATTAATGATTACTAGATCACCTTTCTGTGCTTTATATTCTTTGTTATTAATTAAATAGGTTCGTTCCCCTTCGAGTAAATAAAAAATTTCATAGTAAGAATGATGGTGACTTTTCGCCATGTTGAATTTCCCTTTTAAGTTTAAGTATTGTATGGAGAAGGATTCGTTTTCTATACTGTACTTCTCGTTAACGGTAGTCATCATGGTGTTTCACCTCTTTAAAAAGTTAATAATTTCACTACGAATAGTAACCGTTTTCATTTTAGGGGTTGATCATTTCTATAGATTTTTGAGAATCTAATAAAAATTGAGTATTTTTTATTTACAAGACATCTGGATGTAAGAAAAAGACAAAAAATCATAAGAATATCTTAAACTTTCGTGTTAAATTTATCAATGCATACAAAGTAATACATGTTAAATAGTCATTTGGAAAGAGGTGGGAGTGTTCATTACTGTGAAAACGCTTTTGTTATTAGAGAGTAAGAAAAAGTATTTCTTCTAAGTGATTTACTCAAATCTTTCTATGAGTACCAAAAAGGTTCGGTAATGAGGTTGTCTATCAGGTTCATACTTTCGTTTTTTAAAAGAATATTAAACTAGAGTGTTTTATCTAAGATAAGGAGGGGACGGAAAAATGAGAAAGAAGTTATCTTTGTTGTGTATCGCTATTTTTCCTATATTCATAGCTTTAAGCACGGTTACCGCTTTTGCGACAATGACCCAGGAAAAAGAAAAATCAGATCATGACAAAAATAAGAGATCCATTTATGTTGTAGGTGATTCTACAGCTTCCAATTATGCAAGCAGTTTGGCACCAAGAGCTGGCTGGGGGCAAGTTTTTGGGGAGTTGTTTGACAAGAAGATCGCGGTGAAAAATCATGCAACATCCGGTAGAAGTTCAAAAAGCTTTATTGATGAAGGTAGATTGACCGTAGTTCTTAATGAGATTGAAAAGGGTGACTACCTTTTTATTCAGTTTGGTCATAATGATCAGAAAGACGATGATCCGAGCAGGTACACAGAGCCTTATACAACTTATAAAAGTTATTTAAAGCAATATATTGATGGTGCTTATGTCAAGGGAGCCATTCCCGTCCTAGTAACGTCAGTGGAACGAAGACGTTTTACAGATGACGGGCAAGCTAGGGATTCTCTCGGGGACTACCCAAAAGCTATGAAAGAGCTTGGTGAAGAATTGAATGTACCAGTTATTGATTTAACGGAGAAAAGTAAGGAAATGTATGAGGAAATTGGACCAGAAGGAACGAAAAATGTGTTTCTATGGATTGAGGCGGGTGAACACGAAAACTATCCTAACGGTGTTCAAGATAACACTCATTTTCAAGAGAATGGAGCTAGATTAATTGCTCAATTGGTTGCTGAAGATATTAAGAAATTGCAACTTAAGTATCTTCATAGTCATTTGATTTCAAAATAACAAACCGCAAATGAATAACCATACAATATAGTTTACTATTCTTCGTAATAACAACGTTGTAAATTTAAAGCAGTGTTATTTTCTTAATGATGAATAGAAAATGGTCTTAGTGGTTGGGTATCTGATTTTTCATCTATAAAATTGCAAAGGGAACCAGTAATCATCGAGAACAATCGATAAAAAATGAACAATTTGGAAAGGGGTACAAAATGAAAAAAGGGAAACGAATTTGGAATTCAGCTTTTGTTTTTCTCATTATCATCATGAGTATCATGTCAACGGTTACACCATTTAGCCAGATTCAAGCGGCCCATTTAGAAAACGAAACGGGAATATACGAAGCTGAAGAGGCTAAGCTAGAAGCTGCTATTATCGATAATAAACATCAAGGGTACACAGGATCAGGATTTGTTGATTATGTCCCTAATGCTCCAGGCGGCTGGATTGAATGGACTGTTAATGTCCATGTTGATGGAGAGTATGTCTTGGACTTTAGGTATGCCCATGGTGGAACGGATTTACGACCAAAAGAAATAATAGTCAATGATACGGAAGTAAACTCAGACTTAGCCTTTGATCCAACGGGAGGATGGGCAAGTTGGGAATATACATCGATGAAAGCAACCTTACAAGCAGGTGAAAACGTAATTAGAGCAACTGCACTAGGTGGAAGCGGTGGTGCAAACATAGATCATCTTAGAGTGACAATGGAATTTGATAAAGTATTTGAGGCAGAAGAAGCAAATTTTGAAGCTGCCATCATTGATAATAAACATATAGGTTATACAGGTACAGGATTTGTCGACTATGTACCAAACGCACCAGGTGGTTGGATTGAATGGGTCGTAGATATGCCTGTTGCCGGCATGTACAATCTAGATTTTAGATATGCCCATGGTGGAACGGATTTGCGTCCAAAGGAGATCAGCGTAAACGGAGAAGTGGTAGAGCCGGAATTGGCGTTTGATCCATCAGGTGGTTGGGCAGTGTGGGTTTACTCATCCACACAAGCGCATCTTAGTGAAGGGGAAAATGTCATCCGTGCTACTGGAAACGCTGCGAATGGTGGCGCCAATCTAGATCATTTACGTATTCATAATACGGCAAATGCTTCTGAAAGTGCATCTGTTGATGTGGAAGCTGTTGAATTAACAGAAGTGCTTAGTGGCTTACAATTGAAACAACTAAACGAATTAGGAATTCTAGTAAATGAAGAGGCTGTAAGTGATGACCAACTTATAACAAGAATCGAGTTTATGTCATTAATAAACGACGCTTTTGGGTTTAGGAAGGAAGAAAAGTTTAAAAATCTTACCCTTGAAAACAAAGTGTGGGAAGTTTCATTAGATGAGTGGTATTCCTATGTACTAGAAGCGGCCAAAGAGGCTGGCTATATGAAGGGGCTTGAAGATCATAAAGGTGAAATGAAGCCGGAAGAGGAGCTAACAAAGAGAGATATCTTTACGATCCTAAGAAATTTACAGATTTCAAATCAGCTTTATAAAGCTCCTGGCTCTAAAGTAACTTGGGAAGCCGCTAGGGATCTAGTTAATCGTATTGCAACTGAGCATGCAAATAAACAGGTAACCATTTTAAGTGCCCATACGGTTACCAACAACTTAATCGCTGTAACATTAGACAGCTATTTTGAGGAATTCGATTTCAATGATATTGATGTTGTTGTACCGACAAAGGAGTGGGCTACATTATCACTAGATTTTAAAAAATTGCGTATTGATAAAGCGGCAATTGGTACAAATAAATTTGGCCAAACGGTAATGATTATGCATAGTTTAGATGAGTGGGATGAGAATGCAGAATATCGAGCAAATAAACAGCCAGTTCAATTTGCAGGAGACCTTGACGCAGCAAAACAAAAAGCTGATAACCTTATTTCTTGGCAAATGGACCACGGTGGGTGGACTAAGGCGATGGAACAAGAATATGCTCGAAAGTGGGATGGTTCCGAGCCTCGTTCGACGCAATTTGGAGTAAATGGAGAGGAACTTGGTACGATTGATAATGACGCAACGATTAAAGAAATTTTATTTCTGTCTCAAGTGTATCAAGAAACAGGAGATGAACGATATAAAGAAAGTGTTAAAAAAGGTTTTGACTTTCTTCTCAAGATGCAGTATCCAACAGGAGGCTTTCCGCAAGTTTATCCAAAACGTGGAACTCCAAATTCGAACGTATACTATTCGAATTATGTGACGTTTAATGACGAAGCAATGATTAACGTTTTGGAATTAATGGATGACGTATTAAACAAAAGATATCCTTTTGAGACTGATTTAATGGATGAACAATACTACAGTAAGCTGGAGGAATCGCT
This sequence comes from Halalkalibacter alkalisediminis, assembly GCF_028610705.1. Lineage (GTDB taxonomy): Bacteria > Bacillota > Bacilli > Bacillales > Bacillaceae_D > Halalkalibacter > Halalkalibacter alkalisediminis. The sequence continues at coordinate 4,154 of NZ_JAQQWT010000061.1, read as the reverse complement.
TGAAAAAGGAATCGATTATATATTGAATGCTCAAATCGAAGTAGATGGAAAATTAACTGCATGGTGTGCGCAGCATGATCCCAGTACGTATGAACCGCAAATGGGGCGGAGCTATGAACTTCCTTCTATTTCTGGCTCAGAATCAGTAGGCATCGTAAGATTTTTAATGTCAAGACCAAATCAAACGGAAGAGATTAAGCAGGCTATAGTAGGTGCATTAAATTGGTTTGATGAGGTGAAGCTTGAAGGCACTCGCTATGTTAGTGGGGATCCTAATAACATTTATTTTGTTGAAGATCCCAACTCTGTCGCGTGGTACAGATTTTATGAGGTTGGTACGAATAAAGGAATCTTCTCAGGTCGTGATGGCGTAAAGAAATATAATATCTTAGAAATTGAAGAAGAAAGACGGAACGGTTATGCATGGGGTGGACATTGGGCACAACAGTTATTAGCCGTTTCTCAATCAACAGGGAACTTTACGGATAAAGTGTTTGTTAAGGTCGTTCAAACAAAGTCGGTAGATCGACAAGGTAAAACGTTAAAACTAGATGATATTCACCAAGTTGGGAGTGTAACGAAGAAAATGGAAGAGATTGAAAGCCATCTGACCGTTGCTAAGGATGGAAGCGGAGATTATACAACCATTCAAGAAGCGATTGATGCGGTTCCTAGTTCTAATACAGTTCCTGTTACGATTTATGTGAAGAACGGTGTTTATAAAGAAGTTGTTACGATTTCTAATGATAAGCCTTTTATTACGCTGATTGGGGAAAGTGCAACTGACACCATTATTACCTATGATAATTATGCAGGGAAAGATAATGGAGGTGGGGGAACGTTAGGTACGAGCGGAAGTGCGAGTGTGTACTTGCGTGCAAGTGATTTTAGAGCTGAAAATCTCACGTTTGAAAATTCGTTTGATGAAAGCTCAACAGATGTTAGTGGAAAACAAGCCGTTGCTGTATATGCGAGCGGAGACCGCATGTACTTTAAAAACATAAGATTCATCGGCAACCAAGATACATTATATACACACTCTGGAAGTCAGTATTTTTATCAATGTTATATTGAAGGGGATGTGGACTTTATTTTCGGGGCGGCTCGTGTTGTGATTGAGGAATCACACATCCATTCATTGGATCGTGGTTCGTCTACGAATAATGGTTATGTTACGGCAGCCAGTACGTTAATAACAGATCCATTCGGTATGCTGATCAAAGATAGTAAATTAACCAGTGATGCTCCTGCTGGTACTGTTTATTTGGGAAGACCATGGCCGGCTGGAGGAAATCCAAATGCTATTGGCAGTGTCGTGTTTATGAACAGTGAGCTTGGAGAACATATCCATCCTTTAGGCTGGACACAAATGAGTGGTCTACAGCCAGAAGATGCGAGGTTATTTGAATATAAAAACCATGGTCCTGGGGCTATCATTAATGAATCAAGAAGACAACTGACAGATGAGGAAGCAGAACAATGGACGGTACCAAATGTACTCAAAGGGTGGGATCCAACAGTTATAGATGAAGAAACGCAAGATAAGAAAGGAAAGAAATAAAAGAGAACTTTTGTGAAAAAAATGCCTGTACCTCGCTTTTAAAAGCGAGGTACAGGCATTTTGTCTCTTGTTTCGGTATTAAGTAAAACCTGTAAGATTACTTTCGATTGAGAGAGTATAGACTAACTAATCCTGGATAGATTATTCTGTAATGAATGTCCTATTGTAATAACTAATAATTAAACGACCATCATTCTATTAATGTGAATGATGATTGTTTTGGATTAAGACTCATTACTCATTGTTTATTTTACAATTCTAGCAAGCTTTGAGTTGTTGCATGATATAATCTAAACGTATTAGCCTAATGTTAATAGAGTCGATTGTAAGAATCTCATCAGGTGATGGCAAGGGAAGGAAAGTCGCTATAGAGGGAGCAACTTTAATCGATGAAAATATAATTGTTCTTCCTATCGCTCAGTCCGGATCACACCAAAATGAACCAGTTTTTTTCAAATATAGTTATTATCATCCCCCTGGCTCTTCGTATATAATCAATCCCTTTATTGAAGTAGAAGAAGTTGATCAATTTATAAATAAAGTAGGGCCTAGCTCTTCCATTGCAAAGATGAAAACGGACAATTCCTATTTAGAAGAAGTTGCTATTTTAGATCCGAAGGTTTTTGTTGATCCATCATTAGAGAACGAATTATATCCTCCATTAAAAAAAGTTGTGCATGGTACATTTGAGTTTAAAAATGAAGAGGACATAAAAGTTTTAGAAAGTATGACTACTGATCCTAAGAAGACATCATATATACAACAGGTTAACGGAAAGAAGTTGTATAAAATGTTTCTTCCTACAGAGGACGGTCAGGTTATTTATATTGCTTTTGACTATGGTGAAATGAGCCAACCTTTAAACCGGCAATCTAAACTGATCAGTGTAGCAGGATTCGTTTCATTAATTGTCCTATATTTGATAACGTCTCAATTCTTTAAACGAATTTATCAACATATAGATCTACTTGTTAGTAATGTAGGACGTATTTCGAATGGTGAATATGGGTTAGCTACTGTTTCGGATGAACAGTATGAATTTAGGAAGTTGACAGAATCTATTAATCAAATGTCGCTAAGTTTACATGAATCATTTCAAAAACTGTCAAATGAGAAGTTGTTTCGGGAACAAATTTTAGCTTCTATCCCAATAGGTATTATTACGGTGCATAATCAAAACAGTGAAATTGAATTAAATTGGAAGGCAATAGAGTTAACTAGATTAGATGAGGTAGAAATAAAAAGAGTTTGCAAAGAAAAAGTTACTTGTGAAGTAAATACTGAGTTTTGGAATTTGTTTTGTTCTAAGAAATTTTTCCAAACAAAAAAAGTATCATTTAAGACATTGGATAAAGTTAAAATGTTTTTGGTGTCCCAATCTCCTTTGGTCGATGATAAAGAAAAGATAATCGGTAGAAATTTTCAATTTGTTGATGTGTCTGAAATGGATCAATTAGAAAAAAGAATCCTTCGTACAGAAAAGTTAGCATTGGCTGGTGAATTAGCATCAAGAGCTACTCATGAGATAAAAAATCCTTTATCTGTTATTCGAGGATTTATACAATTAATGGCTATTGAGTTCACGGAAAGAGATCGTAATAAATATCACATGTCACTTTTATTAAAAGAAATTGAACGTATTAATATCATTGCTCAAGATATGTTGATGTTAGCTAAACCTAGTTTGAATATGAAAAAGGCTAATTTAGATGATGTAATTGAAGAAATTATCCCGCTCATCCGTGCTAATTATTCGTCAAACATTTTAATTCGAGCTATTGGGAATGCCTTCTATTTGTCGTGTGCGTATTAAACTGTTTTTGATTGTCTTTTTTAAGTTGTTTAAGATAACACTCAAGCATATGTAAACCAGCCTTTCTCAAATGGCACGTAGGAAGAGTCATTTATGCTTTAAAACTTAAGAGAATTACGAGGAGTTGGAATGCCTGTGAAATTCATAGGGGCTTTAAATGATTGAATCACTTAAAGCGAATAGCTACTTAAGTTAATTTTCTCGTGAAATATATTGATATAGGATGAAGAGTATGATAAATTATTTATTCCAAGCGTATGCTTTAAAATAAATCAGAAAAAAGTTTATAAAAATAGTTGCGTGGAATTAAATTGTGTGATATAGTATTAATTGTTGGTGGCGATACGGATTAATCACGTTAGCCAAGAGACATTTATTTGGGGCCTTAGCTCAGCTGGGAGAGCGCCTGCCTTGCACGCAGGAGGTCAGCGGTTCGATCCCGCTAGGCTCCACCAAAATATTCGGAGGAATACCCAAGTCTGGCTGAAGGGATCGGTCTTGAAAACCGACAGGCGGGTCAAACCGCGCGGGGGTTCGAATCCCTCTTCCTCCTCCATTTTTGATTTTTTTGTAACGACGCGGGGTGGAGCAACGAGCAACAGATCGTTGAATAAGCTTCGAGTGACATTGACGCATTAACTTCTTGGAGTACTAGAAGAGGAAGATGTTTCTTCATTGAAATAACATCATCTAAATACTTTATAACGACGCGGGGTGGAGCAGTCTGGTAGCTCGTCGGGCTCATAACCCGAAGGTCGGTGGTTCAAATCCGCCCCCCGC
>NZ_JAQQWT010000060.1 GCF_028610705.1 Halalkalibacter alkalisediminis | reverse complement strand
AGTAAATTCGGATAAATCGGTAAATGATGTTTTGAATTGGTTGTAGCTTTGTATTTCTTGACTGTCTTTGATCGAATGTTGTTTTCTTTCATAATGCGTGTCACAGTTTTTTAAGAAACTTTCATGCCTTTCTTATTGAGCTGTTGAGTGATTTTAGGACTGCCATAATTTTTTCTGGAATCAAGGTATTCACGTTTGATTTGAGCAGTAAGTTTTTCTTTACGGATTTTTTGTTGGCTTTTAGGACGTTTTTTCCATTCATAATAGCCACTCTTAGAAACACCAAGGACATCGCACATCTTCGCTACACGGAATTCGTGTTGGTGTTGTTCAATGAAGTGATAAATTATTTCTGGTTTTTTGCGAAGATGCCCATAGCCTTTTTTAAGATGGCATTTTCCTCTTCCAAATCACGAATTCGTTTTTGAAACTCACGTGCTTGTTGATCAGCTGGTTTAAGGTTCCCGCTACCAACAAAGCCAGCTTCTTGTTCTTTGTTAAATTTAGTCACCCAATTATGCAACGTTTGCTCGGCAAGATCTAATTCCCGTGCAACTTCTGCCACTTTCTTTCCGTCTTCTTTAACCATACGAACTGCTTCTAATTTAAATTCTTCATCAAATGTTTTTCTCATTTTGGACACTCCCGATAAATGTTAGTTATCATTATACTTGATATTCTCCCAATTTACCGTGTCCACTATTTAGACTAGCATCAGAATCCAGTCGTTGGTCTGGATGTTTCAAAAGGAGAAAGTGAAGTTCAGGCTTTTTTAGATAAGGGAAAACCTTACGGTAAAAGTTTTAGTATCAAACATGATCTTGATGGGCTAGAATCTTTACTTGAGTTTCTGGGGGCATAAAAGATAAAACTGGTATTCAACCTTCGGTTGTTAACATTATTTCCCTCCCTAAACAACCAATTTAGCTTAACGCCTAATTCCAAACAGAACCCAACTTCCATGATTCGATACTATTAACACTAACTTTTCCACCTTGTGTAAAAATGTTAAAAAGTTTGCTATTAGCATCAGGGAAAATTCTATTTGTAATGACTTGTTCTCCGTCATTAACAAAAATTTCAACAGATGTTGTATCCATAAAGATACGAAGATTAACACTGATACCTTTTACTACTAGTGGTGCTTTACTAATACCTTTTTCACCACAACCAGAAAGTAAACGATCCATTACAATCTCTTTATTTTTAAGATCTAGTAAAATGACTGTTTTTTCGCTTCCATCTTCTGAGCTTCTTAATTCAAGACCAAATTGGGTAGCTGTAGTTTCACTAATATTAAAATCAATAATAGTTTCAGAAACTACCTCTTGTAGTTCATTTAATGTCGTTTTTTCCGCTACTTCAAATGCATCTAATTTCTTGTAATCTGTTCTTAAATCAGCTAGCTCTACTACAGGCTTTTGTTTTAAGGTATCTACTTCTAATATTAGCTCTCTTGGAATCGTCATTGCCCCGGCCCATCCGTGCTCTTGAGAAGGCATTTTCGTTAACCATTTTTCCATCCAGCCAATCATGATTCTGCGGCCCTTATCATCTACCAAAGTTTGTGGTGCATAAAAATCAAAACCATAATCTAAGGTTGTGCAAGTTCCTTGTGTAAAGACTCCTTTGTCATAGTCCATATCACCAACTACATAAAACGGCTTTTCATTTTGAGTGCCATACATTGGAGAAACAATTAACACATGAGTATCGTTAAGTGGGAATAGATCTGGACACTCCCACATATCTCCTTGTGTCCCATCACTTTCTGCCGCAACACCCTTATACTTCCATAGTCTTAAATCATCTGAAACATAGAGAACAGCCTTTCCTTTTCCATCCTTCTTTGTACCAACAATCATATACCACTTATCTTCATGCTTCCAAACCTTAGGATCTCTAAAATCCTTTGATCCATCCTCTGGAAAATTAGCAACTACAGGGTTTTGAGTATACTTTTCAAAAGCAACTCCATCCTTACTAGTCGCAATACATTGAACCTGCATCGGTTCATTGCTATCCACATGACCAGTATAAATTAGTACTAATTCTTCACCGTCTACAACAGCACTTCCAGAGAAGCAACCGTAACCTGGCACACCTTCACCAGAATCATAGGATTCAGAGGGAGCTAGAGCAACTGGTAGGTGTTCCCAATAAACCAAATCCTTACTCTTCGAATGACCCCAGTGCATTGGTCCCCATTTAGAATCATATGGATAATATTGATAGAATAATTGATACTCTCCATTATATTGAGAAAATCCATTAGGATCATTGATCCAACCAGTAGGTGCCATGAAATGATAATTTAATCGATAAGCGCTTTCTTTAATTACATCTTTCTTCTGTGCTATTTCTTGATTCGCTTTTTCAAGGGCTTCTATATGCCTATCGTTCACTTTAACCATATCAACCAATCTCCTCTTTTCATAATAAATCAAAATATTTAAGTAAGTTACAACGTAAATATTAAAAAGTTTATGTTATGTGTTTATTATTTCCCAAGAGTACCTTTTACACGTTTTGCATGCTCCACATTTCCTGCTTGAGATTCTCTTGTTTTGTTGTATTTAATTTCCATTTGATTTAACTTTTCTCCAACATATGATTCTACTAATTTACTCGCAAATTCATATGCTTTTTGTTGCTCTTCTGTTAATGCTGGTTTTTCTTTTTGAACTACTTCTGGCATTTGAGCAACATGAGGAAGTCTTTCATCAACTGGTAAGATATCAAGTTTTGGTGATGGTAATGTTTGATACCAATAAGCAGTTGAAGACCAGTCATCAGATAAGTGGTTCGCATGACCATGCTCAAGTGTAACCTTAATGCTTTCAGAGAAATGAACTGGATCAGCAATATGGAATCTATAAGATACTTGGTATCCTGGCTTTTCACTTTCATGAATAATTGAACCATTATATAAGAAAGCATTCTTCTGCATTCCCCAAGCGTGCCCGAAGTAATCCTCACTACCTGTACCATTAATACTTGGCTGTTTTTCTCCATCAATGAAAATCATATCATCACCTTCACCCCACCAGCTTCCTTGGAAGTGATTTACAGATAAATTACAACCAACATAATGTCCTTTTCCTTCTGTTTCTAAGACCACATAATTCCCTTCACCAGATAAATTCGCAACACTTTGAACCGCTGGACTATTTACCTGTAGATCATTTCCCCAGCCTTCACAAGGGTTTTCACGGTGCCAATTTGAATGGAAATAAACAGTATCTTCGGGTAATTCCTCTTTATATAGCTCATAGTCAATATAGAAATATAGACCAAATGGTAATGTATTTTCGTTTACAATTTCAATCTTCGCTTTTTTGTTAAATGGCATTGGGAAGAAACAGTTTAACGCTGCAGGTGCACCGAATTTATTTGCTTCCTCAGGTTTAACAGAAACATTAAATGGTGCTGATTCAAAGTTTCCTGGTAATGAATGACCTACACAGAAGAAGTCTCCAAATGGTGCCAACACGCTTGGTGTGTCTTGGTCATCCCAAGTAATTTTAATCAATGCTTTTCTATAGTAGAAAGGATCTTGCTCCTCCCAAGTAACCCCTAATGCATTGTGGATTTCATTTACAGGTGCTACATTACTTCCTAAAGCAGGTTCAACGATACTTGGTCCCATAATCTTTCTACAGAATGAAGTCATCCAAAAATGTGTTAAACAGCCTGGTCCTTCGATTTCTCCTAATACCACTGACTCATTTGGTGGAATTAACCAGTAATCTTGGTTTTTTCCTGTTTGATCAGAACTTGAAACCCTTGCTGATCTCACATCTTCATGCCTTGTTAAGTTTTGCATAAGTCCGTTTGAAATAGTTTTCATAGTATTGTTTCCTCCAATTATTATGTTTTTTATCCTTTAACTGCACCAGCAGTCATTCCTTTAATAATGTGTTTTTGGAATATTCCATAGAATATCAATTGTGGAATAATAAACAGTAAGCTCGCTGATACAATACCACCGTAATCTATGTTGTATCTTCCTTTAAATTCTGATATTGCTAGAGGAATCGTCATCCGTGATGGGTCACTTATTAGCGTTGCCGCAAATGGGAATTCGTTCCATATATAAAGAATGTTGAAGATAAATACTGTCATTACCACTGGTTTTACCACTGGGAATACAACTTTTGTACATAGTGTGAATAAGTTACAACCATCAATAACAGCAGCTTCTTCAATCTCTGAAGGGAAATCCTTTAAGAATCCTACAAACAACAGAGTATTAAATGAAATTGAGGTTGCAATATAAGGTAATATAAGTGATAAATAGGTATTTTCCAGCCCCAATGAAATTGTGATCCGATACACTGGAAAGAGTAAGATAAACGGTGGGATCGCTAGTCCGATAATTAATAAATAGTACAAACCGTTTTTTAACTTATCTCGTTTAAATATCATTCTGCTAATTGCAAAAGAACTCATAAAGGTGATAATCATTTCTAAGAATACTGAAACCACAGCAATAATAAATGTATTTTTGTAGAGCAATCCCATATTTAATGTTTCAAAAGCACGCTTATAGTTATCTAAATTAAAACTTTCAGGTAATGAAAAAGGATTTGTTAGAATTTCTTGATTTTCTTTAAATGACAATACAATCATCCAAATAAAAGGAATCATTACAAGTAAGGTAATAGCATAAGTAAGGATATAGGATAATATTTTCGTGTTTTTCTCTTTAAGATTTATTGACGTTAGGGAAGTATGATTTGACTTCATCTTGTTCACACCCCTTCCTTATTATTTAATCTTCTCCCTAATGTAAAGATTCCAAGGAAAAATCCTGTAAATAGAATTGTAGTTAATAATGATGCAACTGCAATTGACATTCCATAACCATACTCACCATCAGTAAAGGTCGTACTATACATATAAGTTACCAAAACGTCAGACAAATGGTTTGGTCCACCATTTGTTAGTTGGAGAACTGTTTCAAAAATTTTAAAACAAAGTGTAATGACTAAAATGATGTTCAACTTGAATGTTTCATTTAATAACGGAATTGTGATATTGACTAATTGTTTGAATTTACTCGCCCCGTCCATCTCAGCTGCTTCATAAAGCTCTGCTGGAACTAGCGTTAATCCAGCTAAAAATATTGTGGCAATGTAACCCAAGCTTTGCCAACTTTGTACAATTGCCACTGAATATGGGGTTAACGTCTCTCCCCCAATCCATGCATAGGCCAATTGACTTAAACCAATCTTCTCCAAGAATGTGTTAATAAGACCAATTTGCGGATCTAAAATAAATACCCATATCAAACCAACCATGATTGGTGCAATAATTGAAGGTGAATAGTTTATCGCCCTTAATGCTCCTATACCTTTTGTTTTTTTATTTAATAATAATGCAAGTATGAACGCACCTGGGATAAGGATAACTAAAGTAACGATTAGAATAATAAATGTGTTTTTTAATGCGATTATAAAAATTGGATCATTAAACAATCGCTGATAGTTAGATAGTCCGATATATTTTGGTGTTCCAATTCCCGAAAAACTTGTAAAGCTATAATACGTCGCGATCACAATTGGCATCATAATGTATGTTAAATATACAAGTACCGTTGGTAAAAGCATCAGTATTTTATTTTTATTACTACTATACCATCGCATTCTTTCACCTACTTTTGTATTAGCTAATGCAACGTTTATATTGCATTAGCTAATGACTAATATTAATTGATTGTTGAAATTTTATCTTCAACAATTTTAGTTGCTTGCTCAGGAGTATATGTTCCATTAATTACTCCGTAAATACTGTCGTACATAGCATTTGCCATTGATTCTGGAACCACTAGGTCTGGTTGGTTTGGTTGACTTTCCCAATCTTCAAGGCGTATTTGATCAACTAACTTTTTAAATACTGGATGTTCTGTTTCATCAATGTTTACTTCAGCATTCGTCATCGGTGGCACTTGGTTATCTATCATGATTTGTGTTCCGTCTTCACCATAGTAGAACTTCAATAATTTGAATACTGCTTCTTTTTTAGTCTCATCCTCTCCAGCTTTTTTACTAACCAGCAAAGGTGCAGCTGGTACGATTGAGCTTATTTTTTGATTATCGACTCCATCAGCAAAAGTTGGTCCCCACCAAAATCCTACATCTTTACCGATATCACTTTGCTCAATTTTTTTCACATCCCACATTCCAGAATCTAACATTGCAGCTTGACCATTTAAGAATTGCTCAACTGCTTGGAAATAAGATTGTGTTGTAACGTTTTTAGGAAACGCTTTCAATTTTCTTAACTTTTCAATTTTTTGGTAGTATTTTAAAAAGTCTGCATTGTTGTAACTCTCTTTTCCAGCAAGGATGGCATCAATTTTATCAAAGTATCCATATCTGGAAAGCATCGTTAAAAATGCCCATACTGAGTAGTGATCTTTAGCACCTTTAGCAATCGTTGTAATACCGTTCTTTTCAAATACTTTTGTTGCTTCCACTAGGTCTTCAAAAGTCTCTGGAATTCCTACTCCATATTTTTCAAAAAGCGCTTGGTTATAAAAGAAACCTGTTACTAGTGGTTGATAAGGTAATCCATATTGCTTACCATTATTGTTATAAGTGCTTAACATGTTTTCTTTAAGAGAGTCTTTAATTTCAGGATTTTTATCAATAAATTCTGTTAAATCCATTAACATGTCTGCCTCTTCTAACTCTTTTGCCGATGCTGGTAACATCCAAAAAACATCTGGTAGTTTATCAGATTGAGACATCATTTTGATATTTTTCACATGTTCTTGTTGTTCTTTTCCCATTAGATTGATTTTTATATCTGGGTTTTCAGCTTGAAATTGTTCTATTACTTGGTAAAATGCAGGTTCTTGATCTGTAGGATTTGCTACATGAATCGCAAAATCAATTGTTGTAGTACCATCAGCTGATGGTGCAGAATCCTCGTTGCTACAACCAACTAAAAATAAACTAATAATCAATAAAAAACTAATTAGCATTTTAAATTTTTTCATGTTGAACCCCCGATTTTGTAGTCTAAAAATTACTTCTTACAAGGAATTTCTAAAAATAATAGATGATTCAATACAAATTTCTGTTGGTTCTTTTTTGTTATTCTCCAACTTTTCAAGCAAAAGCTTTGCTGCTGCTTGGCCCATTTCAAATGATGGCTGCTTTATAGTTGTAATTGATGGCTCTGTTAGTTCCATCCAATGAAAATCATCATATGAAAGAAATGAAACATCATTTGGAATTTGGATATTCTTTTCTTTTAAATATTTGAATACTCCCATCGAAATTGTATTATTCACTACCACAATTCCATCAATTTCTTGATTTGATACAAGCTGACTTGCTATTTCATACCCAGACTCAAATGAAGATTCTCCTACAAATATTAATTCTTCGCTTAATGGAATCTGATATTTCCTCAAAACATCTTTATATGCCTCAAAGCGCTCAATTGTACTTGACACATCTATTGGACCTGAAATAAAAGCTATTTTTTTCCGTTTTTTCTTTAAGATCATTTCGATAGCTTCGTAGGTTACAAAGTAGTTATTAGTGTATATCGTATCCAATTTATTTTTTGTGTTTGGTTTTCTATCTACATAAACTACAGGATAATTAATATTCTTAGATTCAGTAGGTTCATTTCCAATTTTAGAAGTTGGAGCAATGATCAATCCATCAATATAATCCATAAATTGTGTATTATACATATCAATTTGATCTAACTCATTTTTTAAATTTTCATGAGAATTGCTAATTACCAGCCTATACCCAACATTATTTAAAGCACTTTCGACTCCATTTGAAAGAGAGATGAAAAAATCTACTGATGTGTCATTAGGCCGGATTGGTATAATAAGACCAATAACTTTTGTATCTTTACCTTTCAAAGATTTTGCTACTGTACTAGGTCTATAATTCAACTCTTCCATTGCTTTAAGTACCCTCAATCGAGTTTCCTCTTTTACAAATCTTGAAGAATTCATTACATTTGAAACAGTTGCTGTAGATACATTGGCTTTTTTGGCGACATCCTTTATGTTAGCTTTTTTTATGTCCAAAACGATTACACTCCTCAATTTCCCCTTACTTAAAGAATCATAGTTATTTAAATCGATTAAATAACTATGATGAATTCTCTTGGTTAAAATAAATTCTAAAATCATTTAATCGATTAAATTTTATTATAAATAAAAAACTTTCAAAAATATGCTCTTTAAATAGCATTATTATTCCCTTCATCCCCTTTCCATTTAATCGATTAAATTTTATTCTTTGTATTGATATTAAAATATTTTAATATCGTTGTCAACATTCTTTTTAAATTGGGGATTTCTACTTCTGATTAGGAACTTTAAAGGGTAAAGTTCCCGTGTGGATTTTAACCACCTAGATTGTGTGACTGCGAGGCACACATAAAAAATGAGCCATGAGGGGCTGTTGGGGTACCACCAGCAAAACCGTATTTATCTATACTTGGGAGTAAAAAGTCTTTATTTCATAAGCCTTTTACATTGAAGACATGTAAACAACGTATTCGTCTTGACTACAAGCCTCGCATCATCGAATTCTACAAACGTTATTGCCTTGAAGGCTCAAGCTCAACTAAAACGCCTTAAGGCGTTCTCAAACAGTGCCTTTCACTTCTTCTAATAATGCTAATTTGTCATTGATCTGTGTATGATCTTCTATGTAATGATGAAGATAGTGCAAGCTATAATCACTGGTGTCAAGATTGAAATGCGAGCAAACTGTATATGCGGTCATTTCAGCTTGGAATTCTTTTTCTGGGTGAGTTCGATCATGATTACCTGATTCAGTACCATGAAGTTTTGCATGTGCAAGCTCATGAATGACTGTCTTAACATTATGCAATTCAGAATTGCAAGGGTTTAATTCAATCGCTTTACGATTTTCCATTTCTCCACGACTATTCAATACTTGATATTCAACATAAGACCCTTTTGCAGTCCCGAGTTCTTGAAATGGCTTGTCTAAGATTTCCACATCTATTTTACGTCCTAATTCCTTTAATGATCGAAACATTTCATCGTAATTTTCTACTTTTCCATCAATCCATCTGTTAGGAAATATACTGGGCAAATCTTCAGCTTTTGCGTTTGTTTGTGATATGTCAAAAACATATCCAGCAACATAGCCAATATGATCTTTTGTTTTCATATCACCTTTTTTAATTGCTTCTTTTTCTTCTTTCGAAGCATACTTTACACCGACTTGATATTTTTTCCCTTCACGTTCAAATGTTTGATACTTTGTAGGTACTAATATTTTTATTCCCTTTTCGCCTTTTTGAACAGAGTACTCTTTGTTTTTCCAAAAGGTAAAACTTCCGACTGCTTCAGCACCGCTAAATCCCACGGGCGCTTACGTTCTACCCTGGCTACTGTTATAATAAGACCATATAAAAAAAGGTCAACCAGAAATATTTTCTTATCTGGTTAACCTTATAATACGAACGGGGTGCTTTACTGGAACACAGCAGTAATTCTTTTATTGAAGTATGAGCAGAAGAGTTGAAGAGCAACACTGTTGTAGCATTTTACGAAGTAGGGATGTGATGGTATGTTTCGAGATGGATTTCCAAACAATTTGAGAGATGACGTGACTAAAGTAATTGGACTGATTCTTCAAAAAAACCATAATAATGTCACTATTGGCGAATCTCAGGATACTGTTGAATATTTTCAAGATGATAACGTAATTAAATTTCCTTATCGATTTTACTACATTGATATTTCAGATGAATTTATAGACTATTGAAGTGTACGACAAAAAATGATTATGCATTGCATTTATTCAAGAAGTTGTGATGGGTTTGTCCGCCAAAAGCATTTGAAATCATTGCTTTTGATGGATTATGAAGATTGGGCTATTCCTTATATCGTAAAAGTGTGTGATGAATATATCGTAGAAATATTAGAAATGACTTATGATATTCTAAAAGAACAGGACACAGAACGGATTAAGAGATTTTGTCTTGAAAACATGGAACGTTTTGCAAAAGCTATAATAGAATGATTAGCTATTGGAACGAATTTTATAGACATAAACACAAAAATTTTCAGAAATATATTGGCAGGAAGCTATTTAGAGATTGTTTTGGATACTCAAAATCAATGGAACGCAGAAAAAACATGAGTTTTTAAACAATACAATTTAACTAACCACAAGCGATAGTAGAGCTGTCGCTTTTCTACTATTGAAGCAGTTTAGTGAAATAAAAAGGGGGATAATATTGAAAAAAATATTGTTAATACTGTTGAGTATTGTTACATTATCTGGATGTAATGCAAACTCTTCTTTGTCCTTTTCAGAAGTAAGTCAAGAGAGTATCAATAAAGATATTCGATCATTTTTTCAAGGTGTTAAAGAAGAAAATGGAGTCCATCTTTACCTTGATAAGAAGAATAACGCTGTATTTGTATACTTAAATGGGTCAAATGTTATTCAAGATGAAAAAGCTGTCTACTTTACTGGCTTTGATATTGAAAGCGAAAATGACACATTAAACTTATTATATAAGAGTGAGGAAACATCTGATTATTCAAATTCATCATTAGAACACGAGATTTTCTATAAAGTGAACTTAGATAAATACTATGAGGAAGTTAAACTTTTAAATAATGGTAATGAGACATCTTTTGGGACAATATCAGGAAATAACTAATTTTCTTATTCCGATGGCTATTAAACAGCTGTTTGGAAAACAAGCTTATCAAATTCCAGTAACAGCTAATAAATCTATGCTTGGTCATATGTTAGGGGCAGCTGGTGGAGTTGAAGCAATTGCTTTAGCGATGAGTTTAAAGGAAGGGATAGTTCCTCCAACAATTAATAGAAAATCCTGATCCATTATGTGATCTAGATTATGTACCATCTGTTGCTCGCCAATTGAAAATAAATACGGGGCTATCTAACTCATTTGGTTTCGGAGGTCATAATGCAGCTATTGTTTTAAAGAAATACGAGTGAATAAACTTTCCCTCGTTAATCTGACCGTTTCCTCTAGAAACGGTTAGATTTATTCAATTAAATGGCCCTTTAATTGAATAACTAAATTCTGACCTCTCTCATAAAATCTAATAATTCTTATTAAACTAACGCATTAGTTGAACAAGGAATTAATTCATTCCTTGACTTTTCCTTTGTTTCTTTGAAAATTGTTCAAGTGTGATAGTTGTTAAAATTGCTACTATTCCTTGATAAATAAGTAGGTCTGTCATCATTCCAAACTCTTCAGGTTCTCCAATGTTTTTGGTGATATAGAAAGAAAAGAGAAGAATAATATGACCGTAGCAAGTCCGCTCCATAGGCTTTTTCCGATTTTATTCGCAACTATAATTGCGAATACCACAAACAACAAAGTAATTAGAAATGTATTTGGCAAAATAAATTCATTTAGTAAAACACCGCCATACATTATATTACTTCCTATCATTAATGATGTTACTATTTCTAAAAATCTTATCTTTCCCACCCCCATCACATTCATTAAGAACTATTTTATCATTGATTTCTTATTGTAGTATCCAGCTCGTTTACTTTAAGTACAATCCTTCACAATCTCTAATTATTTTAACATAAATATCCAAATTAACTGCTAAGTGTTGTTCAATTAAATGGCCCTTTACATAAAGAAAGGCACTTTCCTTGTTACAGAAAAGCGCCCTTTTCTGGAATAATCCAAACTTCTATAACAGAATAAGATTACCCACTATATTTGTTCACTACTATTTTTCTGTACATGCCATTAAACATTACGGGTCTGTCTTCTTTCACATTTAATTCTTTCGTATGTTTCTTATACAATTCTTCAAAGTTTAATCCAATGTCAGTTCCTAAAACTTTAATTAGAGGTCTGATCAGTTTTTTCGGTAACGATAGATTGTTTTCTTTAGAAGAAAACTTGTCGAATAGAATGATTTCCCCATCATGTTTTAGTACTCTTGCCATTTCCTGAAAACATTTATCTGCGTTAGGTACTACTGAAAGAATTAGACTTCCAATAACGAAGTCGAACTGATTATTGTCAAAACTCATATCTTGAGCATCCATTTCTAAAAACTTAATAGTAGAAGTTTTGAATTTCGCTCTTGCCTTCCTTAGCATATCCGCTGAAAAGTCAATTGCTGTAATATCTAATTCAGTGTGATTTATTAATTCTAAATCAGCCCCTGTTCCAACGCCGACAAATAGTATTTTTTGTTTGCTATTAAAGTATGTTTCTTGAAATATTTGTCTACTGGCGTTAAGAAAAGGTCCTGAATTGAAAAATTTATCGTAAATTGGAGACCAAAGTTTATATATCACTTTATTCCATGAATTATTCAATTTCCTCTCCCCCAAATAATTAAATACTCAACTTTCGCAGTTGAATTTTAGCTTTAAAGGCTTACGATAACTTCGCTATAACCTAATTTAATATAAATTTGT
>NZ_JAQQWT010000006.1 GCF_028610705.1 Halalkalibacter alkalisediminis | reverse complement strand
GGACTACCGCACACATCAGTGTTGTCCGTTTTTCACTTAGGTCCACTACGGTAAAATCAGAATATTCTTTCTGATTTAACCTTCAACGAAACAATTCGATTGACAATAGAGATACTTATTTATGCAATGCTAATGTATTGTCATAGTAATATAGACTAAGTTGATTTATAATAGATGTATATAGTCCTATAATATTTTTTAAAAAATCCGATTTTTGTGCTTTGGTGAATCCATTATAAGAAAAAAGGCTTTATTATACCTGATAAACGTGATTGAATGACTTTAATACGGAGTAAATTATAGGTATTTTATACTATCGTTAACATGATGGGTGGTGATTGAATTGAACAAGTTTATAAGTATGGAGTATAGCAATGTTGAATATCAAGAATTGTTACATGAAGTCGTTAGAAAAATTCAGACAGGTTCACCCTTATTTAAGCCAGCGATATTTTTTATTGCGTCAAATGATAAAGTCCACTCTATTTCTAAAGTGGGTTATTTACCAAAAACATTAGTAGACGCACTGGGATACTTAGAGAAGGATTTTACGTCTTGTGAAACAATTAAGTACTATCAGGATTGTGTTCAATTCATATCACCAGTTACTGATGAGGTAAGCGAGAAGGAATTATTTTTAGGGGCGATTGTTTCTCAAACAGACCATATGAAAGATGTCCAACTTCTAATGGAAGGCATCGCACTTGGGTTATCTTCTAAGTTAAATATAGGACCAGCTCCATTTGTTGAAATGCACGAATTATTAATTTCAGTAAATTACCAAATTGAATTCAAAAAACTAGTAGAAACCTTCGTAAATAAGCTGACAGAAAGAAAATACCCTCACCCATTTCTCGTTTTAGAAAAAAAGGGAGAAAAGTTTGTACCTCTTTTTTCTTCTCAAATAGACCTAAGTGAAGCTGAAACAATTGAATTAACAAAAATAAAGTGGAAGGATGAGCGCTCCTTCATACTAGATGGCCACCTTTTGTTTAAAAATGATAGTAAATCTTACCTCATTTTTCCTATAAAGATAGAAAGTGAAATGGTTTCTTTATTTATGTTTGCCTTTAGGTCGAATGAAGATGCTTTTAGAAAAAAGGAAGAATTAGATGCCGGACTATCGACTTTAATACCGCTCTTTGAAAAGGGTTATACATATGAATTTGCAATGAAAGATGAGAAGCGAAGAAATATACTCATGCAAGTAACTAAGAAGTTTCATTCGACGATGGATATAGGTGAACTTCTAGGAGAAATTATTGAAGCGTTAAATCTAGCCAATCCAGGGTTCCGTGTACATTTATTGCTTTCACAAGAATGGAAAGTGAAAGAAACGTTGCCTATTAAGCCTTTCAAGTATGGCACTGATAGCAGCAATAGATTGGCAGAAAATGCTTACGTAACAGGGCGGATCTTAATTGAAAAGGCTGTTAAAACAAATAACATGCTTCTGTTTGCGCCACTTAGAGGAAAACAAGGCGTATATGGAGTGATGGAAATTGAAACGCAGTCGAATTCCTATTTATCAAAGCAGGAAATTGATTTCATTGAAATGCTCGCTGATACGGGTGGAATTGCTTTAGAAAATGCTGAAATGTATCAACAATCCAGAAAGTTAATTAACGATTTGCAATTAATTAATGAAACCACGCATCAACTTAATCTTAATTTACGTTTGACCGATACGATTAATTACATGACTCATCAAATTAGAGAATCATTTGGTGCAGAGGAAGTAGGATTCGTCATTTTTCAACCGAATGGTGAGTCCCTAGTATTAGAAGGAAGCTCTGCATTTTTTCGTGACGCAAGGACCATTACACTTCTTGATGAGTTTATTCGTAAAATGAAAAAGGAAAAAGAAGCTGTCTTTATTGGAGATACGATGCTTAAGGAAGAGATTAAGCTAGAAACATATCATTCCATTTTGGCAGTTCCGATGATCCATAGTAAAGAATTAAAAGGAATGGCTATTGCTGTACATCATCAACCTTATCAATTTACGTTTGATCACTTTAAATTGTTACAGTCGCTCATTCATCACTCCACACTGGCATTAACGAACTCTATGCTACATGAAGAGCTTGAACGACTAGTCATTACGGATCACTTAACCCGTTTATACTCGAGAAATTACTTGGATGAGTGTATACAAGAATCTTTAATGAAAGACTTAAATGGAACTTTTTTACTGATTGATATTGATAACTTTAAAAAAGTAAATGATACGTTTGGCCATCAAGTAGGGGATGACATTATTATCCAGGTTGCGAATGTCCTAAAAAGAAACATTCGAGACTTGGATATTGCTGCTAGATGGGGTGGTGAGGAATTAGCTATATACTTGCCAAAGATGTCCGTTGATATTGGAAGTCGAATTGCTGAACGGATTTTAAAGGCGGTTGAAATCGAAACTAGTCCTCGTGTCACCGTTTCCATCGGTGTGTCGACTTGGAATCGAAATGACAAGGAAACGAATTTACAAAGCTTGTTTAAGAAAGCAGATCAAGGTTTGTATGAAGCGAAAGAGTCTGGTAAAAACCGAGTGGTTGTTAATGTATAAATAAAATAGGGCGAACTCTAGGAGGTAGACACCTAAAGTTTGCCCTATTTTTTTAAATGTGTTTTTCGAGTACTTGAGTAAATTTTTCTAAATAACCCTTTTCATCCATTGAGAAGCGATCTAGGATTGGGCTATCTATATCTAAAATAGCGATGATGTTCCCGTTACGGCGAATCGGTATAACAATTTCAGATCTTGATGCGGCATCACACGCAATATGACCCGGAAATTTATGGACATCCGGAACTATCATGGTTTCATCTTTCACAACGGCTGTTCCACAGACTCCCTTTCCAACGGGAATCCGTACGCAAGCAGGCAAACCTTGGAATGGACCAAGAACTAGTTCGCCCTCTTTCAAAAGATAGAATCCAACCCAATTTACTTGATCTAAGAATTGAGATAATAAAGCACTGGCATTGGCGAGGTTCGCAATTAAATCATGTTCTCCAACAAGAAGTGCATCTAATTGTTTCGTTACGATTTCGTATTTTTCTTCTAGTGATCCTTTATATAACTCTGTTTGAAACATATGTTTTTCCCTCTCTTTTCTGAGTAAAAGTGTACAATAGCCATTTTACATGAATCAGCTTAGAAACGACAAATCCTTAGAAGGATTAAGCTAAAAAACATCTTAATGTAAGAATGATAAGAAAAATGTCTAAATAAAGAGGGATTTTGTCGAGCGATAATTAGAGGAAATTAGCTGATAGACACGAAACGATTAGGTATGAGAAAAAGGGGGATACCATAATGAAGGAAACGAAAAAAGAAAAGATACTTGATGCTGCTGTCCGACTGTTTCACACTCAAGGCTTTGATGGTACCTCAGTTAGAGATATCGCGAATAAAGCAAACGTCAATGTTGCCCTTGTCTCCTATCATTTTGGTGGTAAAAAAGGATTATACGAAGAATTAATGACTCAATTCCTTGAAGGCTACCTCCATGTTATTAAGTCCGAGTTAGAGAGAACTTCTAGTTCTGTTAAGGAGCAATTAATCGAAATTGTTAAATCCTTGATTGAATATCAATCTTCCCACCATTATGTCGCAAGAATGGTTCATAGAGAAATGACATTCGATTCTATGCTTGTACGTGAGCTAATGTCTACTTACTTAAGAAAAGAAAAACATGACCTTGAGGAAATCATTCGCAGTGGGATGAGAAGAGGAGAGTTTCGTAAGCAACCGATCGATCTTGTTGTGATTCATTTAAGAACGATGATTACGATGCCTTACTTATCTCCTCATTACTTAAGTGAACTGTATCAAATTACGACGACAGAACCGTACTTCATTGAAAAGTACATGAGACATGTCAGAAGTTGGATTGATCTTTGGCTTTGTGTGGAAGATTTCAGTTCTACTCCAGCTTTTTTGCTACCAAGATCCATATCTTAGTTTAACAGGTTTTACAAGTTCAGCATGGGGGAGCAATTCATCGTATCCATTCATTAAGCTTGAAGCTTGGTGGGCATCTGAACCGTAAACAAGTGGGATGTTAAGATTGATGGCTTCCTGTATGACTTCTTTAAAAGGGTAGGGTTCCTTACAAAGTGGTTTCATCGTTCCAGCACCATTGTAATCGAGCTCATATCCTTTTTTCTTGATTTCCGTTAAAATGCTCATTAATTCGGTCATGAACGAATGGGAAGCAGGAAATTTATTCTGGAATTTTCGCGCTAATGTTATGTGGCCAATACGGGTCGGTTTGTTATGACCTAAACCAGCTTGTATGGATTTTAAAACGGTCTGATAGTAAAGGGTGTAGACAGAGTTCACGGAGCCAAGTAAAACAGATGCTTGCCTAAAAACATCGGGGCTGTAATCTAAACATACATATTGAGAATCAATATGTAAGAAGTGAACAGATAAAATGCTGTCATCTAACTTGGGTCCAAACTCATCTAAAAATAAGGTTGTCTCCTTTTCGAATCCTTCTATGTAATCTACTTCTAAACCGACTAAAATATCTAAATACCCTTTGTATTCATTTTTCAGTGCGCTTACTTCTTTTAGGTACATATCTAAATCAGACCACTTCATACCACTATCCTGATTGGGCGTTGGATCAACAAATGAATGAGGAAGGGGAGCGTGCTCAGTAAATGTGATTCCGGTTAATTGATGTTTAATGGCTGCTTCACAATATTTATGAAGCGAATCTTTTGTACCGTGAGGACAAAAAGGTGTATGGATATGTCCATCATGTATCATGTATTGATCCCTTCTTTTCAATGAGATTTTTTTATATGTAACATTTTAACAAAATCTAGCCTATCTTTATCCTTAAAAACTGGAAAAAAAGCATACAAACTAGCATTTTCATGGTATCATAAGATTTATTGAAATCGTAAAAAATTTAAATAAATTTGTCAAAAATAGAGGTTTTTTGTTTTCTTTTGCAGAAACAACAAGAAGCTCAATTATGTTAAGGCACAGGACCTCACAACAACTAATAAACGAGCAGAAGAAGGGAGTCCTCTAAAAATGTATGTGGTTTTTTCAATAGTAGCAATTATTGCTATTTTTATACTTGTTAGTTCAATGTTGCGCAAACGGATATACAAAGAAGTCGATCGGCTTGAGGAATGGAAAAATGGAATTTTAAATCGTGATGTTCCTGAGGAAATTGGGAAAGTGAAACGACTACATATGTCTGGGCAAACAGAAGAAAAGTTCGAGACTTGGCGCAATGAGTGGGATGAGATAGTCAGTGGAATTTTACCAGATATCGAAGAACGCCTTTTTGATATCGAGGATCTTGCTGCAAAAAATCGATTTAAAAAAGCAAAACAGCTGATTGATATTACGGAAAAACGATTAAACGGAATTGAAGAGCAGATCAAACAGTTGTTGGAGGAAGTAGAGCAACTTGTTCAAAGTGAGGAACAAAACCGTACGGAAATAGATGAAGTACGTGTTGCTTATAAAGATATTTCTACAATGGTTACTAAAAAGAGAGGCTCATTAGGAGCAGGTCTTCCGTTAATTGATGATAAGTTAGATCGTATAAACGAGTTACTTGATTTATTTGATCAAGCGACTGGAGATGGGAGCTATCTTCAAGCGAGAGAACACCTTGTCGAAGCCAATACTTTAATTAATGAATTAAAAGAACTGGTTGAGCAATATCCTAAACTTTTAGTTCAAGTAGAAACAAAAATACCTGCAGAATTAAATGAAATTCGTGTTGGTATTGAGGAAATGAAAGAAGCAGGTTACCAGCTCGATGCCTTTTCTTTAGATTCAAGACTTGAGCAGATTGAATCTGAATTAGAAAAAGTGAAGGTTGATTTGGTTGACCTTAAATGTGAAGGGGCAAGTAATAAGCTTGTTGAATTTTCGAATCAAATCGAGCAGTTGTATGATACTTTGGATTTAGAGGTAGACTCCAAATTATATGTGGAAGCTAAGCTAAATGAGTTAAATGAGAAAGTCATGCAAGTAAAAACGAAAGTGGATACGCTAATTAGCGAAACATTGGACGCGCAGCAAAGTTACTTTGTTTCCAAACAGCAATTGGACTCACAAAAGAAATTAAGTGAAAATGTAGTGGACTTAACGAATGATTTATATGTTTTATACGATATCTCGGATAAACAAAAACAAACGTACACGTCTATTCGAGAGATGGTAGATGAATGGCAAGCTGAGCTAGAAGAAATGGACGAATTGATTGAACAGGAAAAAGCAACGTTGTTTGAGCTAAGGGAAGATGAAAGAAAAGCAAAGGAAATGTTGTTAACTCTTCATGAAACGATGATGGAATTGCACCGTACTCTTAAGAAGAGCAATATACCGGGGTTACCTGAAAGAGCGTTGAATCAGTTGAAAGATGTGGAAGAAAAACTAATCGAAGCGTCTGATCATTTAGAGAAAACGCCTTTAGAAATGGGTAGAATTAATATTTTAGTAAAAGAAGCTGAAGAATTGGTTGTCAAAAACAAAGAGGTCATTCAAGAAACGATTGAGTTGGCACGGTTAGCTGAAAATGTTATTCAGTATGGAAATCGCTATCGCAGCAGTTCGGATTCAGTCGCAGCTGGATTACTTGAGGCGGAATTACTGTTTAGACAATATGAATACGAAGAGGCAGTGCAGTGTGCTGTTCAAGTGATTGAGAAATATGAACCAAATGTATTAGACATAGTAAAAGGCTATGTAACGGCCTAATCAGTAAGGGAGTTGGCTCTTAAAATAGAGCTGCTCCTTTTTCTTTTTGACCAAATGTAACGGCATTTTGGCTATTGTTTTTGGTGAATAACTGGTAATCTGGGCTCTGCATCTTGATATTCAAGCATTTTGTGCTAACATATATGGGTGCAATGAGTTCGAATGGGGGGAATGAGATGATTTATTTAGACAATAGTGCAACCACAAAACCATTTAAAGAAGTGGTGGACGCCTATGCGGCTGTTGCATCCAATTTTTTTGGGAACCCATCGTCTCTACACTCTCTGGGAATGCAAGCAGAGGGTTTAATGACAGAATCTAGAAATCGAATCGCCGATTTACTTCATGTTAAAAATACGGAGATTGTTTTCACTTCTGGTGGAACAGAAGGGAATAATATAGCCATCAAAGGAGCAGCTCGTGCGAAGCAAAAACGAGGAAAGCACCTGATTACGACACAGGTTGAACATGCCTCTGTTGAAGAAGCATTTGGTCAACTTGAGCAAGAAGGATATGAAATCACTTATTTACCAGTCGATCAAAACGGTAGAGTGAGCGTCGAGCAAGTGGAGGCGGAAATTCGCTCAGATACTACACTCATCTCGATCATACATGTGAATAATGAAACGGGAACGATCCAACCAATTGAGGATATTGGGAAGATGTTGATTCGTTATCCACAAATCTATTTCCATGTTGATCATGTTCAAGGGATCTCGAAAGTCCCCTTAAACTTTCGTCAGGCACGGATTGACCTTTGTACCTGTTCAGCGCATAAGTTTCATGGAATGAAAGGAAATGGGTTTCTATTTGTGAGAGAAGGCATTCAAGTGGAGTCTTTATTTCAAGGTGGCGATCAAGAAAATGGATTACGTGCTGGAACTGAAAACGTGGCTGGAATTGTCGGAATGGCTAAAGCATTACGAATGACGAAGGCCAAAGAAAGTAAAATCAATGATTTAGTTGCATTAAAGGAACAATTTATCGAGCAGTTAAAAACAATTGAGGGTGTTTGGATTAATAGTCCAACCCATGCATCTGCCCCTCACATTGTTAATTTTTCAATTCCTGGTACAAAACCGGAAGTCATTGTTCAATCACTAACAACGAAAAAGATCTATGTATCTACGAAATCTGCTTGTTCATCTAAATTATCAGCACCAAGCCGCGTTCTTTCTGTGATGGGTTTAGAGCATGACCGAGCGAATTCGGGAGTTCGAGTTAGCTTCAGCTTTGATACGACAGCTGACGAATTGAATGTGTTATTTAATGAATTGAAAAAGATTATTCCCGAATTATTGGAGGTCGTTAATTCATGATTTATGATCATATCTTGGTAAGGTTTGGAGAGCTTGCTTTAAAAGGAAAGAACCGTTCCGTTTTTGAAAAGGCACTGCTGCAAAATATTAAAATGAGTTTGAAGCCGATTGCTAATTTAAGCATTAAGCGTACGTTCGGAAGAATTATGATTGAGTTAAATGGCGAAAATCCAGAACCGGTTGTTGAGAAATTAAAGGATATTTTCGGGATTCACTCGTTTAGCTTAGCTTTTAAGGTAGAAAACTCGCTCGAAGCGATGCAAAAAGGGGCACTTGAAGTCTTAAAAAGTCAAAAGAATGCCCGTACGTTTAAAATTACAGCTAGAAGAGCCTATAAACCATTCCCACTTGATACGATGGAATTGAATCGTGAAATTGGTGGATATACGCTAGCTCATACAGAAGGCATTACCGTAGACGTTCATAATCCAGATGTAGATATTCGTGTGGAAGTTCGTGAAACAGCCACCTATATCACTTCTGCTTCTTATGAAGGAGCCGGTGGTTTACCTGTAGGGACGAGCGGAAAAGTTCTATTATTGTTGTCAGGTGGTATTGATAGTCCTGTTGCTGGTTACCTCACGTTAAAACGAGGAGCTAAGATTGAAGCGGTTCATTTCCATAGTCCTCCATATACGAATGAGCGGGCTAAGCAGAAAGTAATTGATTTGGCAAAGGCCCTAACAAAATTTGGTAACAGTGTTACGTTACATTTGGTTCCTTTTACAGATGTTCAAAAGCACATTCATTCGGAGATACCAAGTAATTTGCAAATGACGATTATGAGAAGAGTCATGCTTCGAATTAGTGAAAGAATAGCCAATGATCGCGGTATTTTAGCATTAGGTACAGGGGAAAGCCTAGGTCAGGTCGCAAGTCAAACCCTACACAGTATGAACACCATTAATGAGGTAACGAACTTGCCGATCATTCGTCCATTAGTTACTATGGACAAGTTAGAAGTCATCAGTATTGCTAAAAAAATTGATACGTACGACACATCGATTCTGCCTTTTGAAGACTGCTGTACGATCTTTTTGCCACCAGACTCTAAAACAAGACCAAAGCGTGAACAAGCAAATAAATATGAACAATTCCTTGAAATGGATAAGTACATTAATGATGCCGTTGCTCGTACAGAAAAGATGATTTTAACGAGTAGTACTCCGATTAATAAAGAGGTTGATCATCTTTTTTAGCATCTTTTTAACTCTTTCATTAAGAGTACGAGGTTTGCTGTGAAGCGGTTTATTTGTTGTTAGTCTAGGATTCTCAACAATTACCAATAATCTAAGTGCATGTTTTTCTCTCTAAAAACTCATTCTATGAGTACAGAAGGAGGTGATTAACATGGCAAGCAACAACAACAGTTCAAATCAACTTCTTGTACCTGGTGTACAACAAGCACTAGATCAAATGAAGTATGAAATCGCTTCTGAATTTGGTGTTCAACTTGGTGCTGATGCAACATCTCGTGCTAACGGTTCAGTTGGTGGAGAGATCACTAAGCGTCTAGTACAAATGGCTGAACAACAAATGGGTGGTTACCAACAATAATTGTATAAAATGGCTGTAAGAAGGGTGACTTGTCACCCTTCTTTTTTTTATGGGACGAAATTATTATGATACGTTATCTTTTTTTCATACATTCTTAACTATCATTTGCATGTTTTTTATGATTCTGGCACGATTAAAAGAAAGACAACGAAAAAAACGAATTTGAAGGAAGTAGAGGCCTACTAAAGGTAGAGAGCACCCTTTTTTGGTGACCTAGACCGAGAGAGGTTGTCTTTTAATCAAGGAGGAAGTGCTATGGGAACACTTTGGTATAATGGAACGTTCTTTACGATGCAAAATGAACACGAGACTGTAGAAGCTGTCTATGTAGAAAATGGGTGGATAACTGAGGTTGGAAAAAAGGACACATTAGAAAAAAAATACGCAGATTCCATTAGAGAAAGACACAACTTGAAACAGTTATTTATCTATCCTGGATTTGTTGATAGTCATTTACATATGGTTGGACATGGTGAAAAATTAATTCGCTTGGATTTATCCGGTATCCAAGCGGCTGAAGAAATGAAGACAAAGCTAGTACAAGCATCTACTGAAACAAAAAGGGATGACTGGATATTTGGGGAAGGTTGGAATGAGAATAATTTTTCAGATAGAAAGATTTTTCATAAACAAGAATTGGATGAAATATCTCACGGAAATCCTATGTTCTTAACAAGGATTTGTCGTCATGCTGCGCTTGTTAACAGTAGAGCACTTGCTCTTGCTGGTATTAAAAAGGAGACAAAAGATCCAGAAGGTGGTGTAATCGTTCGAGATGATTCTGGTGAACCAACGGGCTATTTACTTGATACGGCAGCCGATTTAGTGAAAGCGGTCATGCCAAAGGTATCAGATGAATATGTAGAACGAGCGCTAAAAGTAGCGGTAGATGATTTATATCGAGTGGGCCTAGTTGGTGGGCATACGGAGGATTTACACTATTATGGAGGATTTAAACAAACGTTTAGTCAGTTTCAAAAAGTCATTGATGGGAAAAAGAGAAAGTTTAGAGCCCATCTGCTTGTTCACCACGAAGCGATAGCAGAAATGGAAGCAGAAGGCTATGAAAAAGGAGAGGTCACCTCATATCTTGAACTTGGTGCTGTGAAGATCTTTGCTGATGGAGCATTAGGTGGAAGAACTGCCTATTTAAGAAAACCGTACACAGATGACCCCTCTACTTCAGGTGTAGCTATACATACAGAAGAAAGTTTGCAACAACTTGTAAAACAAGCCCGAGCAAAAAATAGGCCTGTCGCGATTCATGCCATTGGGGATGGAGCTCTTGAAATGACATTGACTGCATTAGAACGTTACCCGTTAAAAGAAGGCAGAGATCGTTTAATACATGTACAAATCGCTGATCCCTCTTTAATTGAAAGAATGAAGAAGTTACCAGTCATTCTGGACCTACAACCAAGGTTTGTTGCATCAGACTTCCCGTGGGTGATAGAAAGGTTAGGGGAAGAGCGAATCCAATATTCTTTTGCTTGGAAGACCTTACTACAAGCGGGGTTACCTTGTGCAGGTGGATCAGATGCGCCAATTGAACCGGCGGATCCGTTGCTTGGAATCCATGCTGCTATCACAAGAAAAAGTGTAGGAGAAGAACATGAGGGATATGTACCAGAACAAAAGTTGACCCCATTTGAAGCTGTACAGCTTTTCACAAGTGGCAGTGCTTATGCCATTGAAAAAGAGCATGAGCGTGGACAAATTAGAGAAGGCTTTGTTGCTGATTTTACTGTTCTAGATCAAAATCTATTTACAATAGCACCGGATGATATTGTCCATGCAAATGTTGGCATGACAATTGTCGATAATTCAATCATGTATAAGAAAAGTGAATAACGAGAAGCTCAAAAGGGAAAATTCCTTTTGAGCTTTTATGATAATAAAACTTTTTTATAAAAAATTCCGTTGTACTTTTTGCCAGAAAGAATTATTCTTCAACTTTAGAACTTTGATCGACTTATTTGCTAAACGAAGCTTGATCTCTTTCGCATGACGTATGCTTAGTGCTTCATTATCGACTCCGATAATTGGATGGTCGTTTCCATCTTGTACAACTTTTAAGGTTAGAGTTCGATCTGCACCTAATAAGAAAGATGTACCTAATGTTCGGTACTCATTATTGTTTAAAGACGCTATCTCACTAACTTGTAGTGACGGAAGAGTGGGATCAACGACTGCGCCTTTAACAGACATGTTATAAGCGGTGCTTCCAGTCGGAGTTGAAACAATCATCCCGTCTCCACGGAACGTTTCAAAATGAAAATCATCAATTAAGACATCAATTACAAAGGTTTTTATGACATTTGACCGAATCGAACATTCATTTAAACAATAAAAGGGGTGTTCTTGGTCAACGGTTACTTTTAGTATGGGATAACGGCGCACTTCTACTTCTTCATTTTTCATCGCCTGAATCATTTGATCAAAATCTTGAATCATGAAATCTGTATAAAAGCCTAATGAATCCGTATTAACACCAACATACAAGCAATCTTCTCTAAATCCAGTTTTTCGCGTTGCTTGAAGAAACGCGTTATCTCCACCAATACTTGCGATAATGTCTGCTTCCTCTACGTTCGTAACGAGATGGAACCCGTTTTGATTGGCAAGTTTAAGTAAAGGTTGTACTTGTTCTTCAATCTCTTGTGTACGTTTGTAAAAAAGATAAAGGTTATTTCTTATTGGCATTTTAAAGCATCCTTTCATGAAAATGTCCATAATCCTTATTATATGTTATCATAACCAATGATTGGGAAAAAGAACCAGAAACGAAGATGGAGGGTGAGGTATGAGTCGTAAACGATGGTTAGCATTAATAGCTGTAGCCATGATTTTTGTGGTTGCTGTCATTGTCAACTTAGCAACTTCTAGCATTTTTTCTAATGCCAATTCAATGTTAGATCCTACAGGGCAACACTGGACACAACAAGTGATGGAGTCTGGCGATGAAATGGGAGGTACCATTGTTGTCTTAGAAATAAATGGGGTTATTCAAGACACAGGAGATGGTGGTTTATTTCAAACGTCAGGTTATAGACACCAGATGTTCCTTTCACAAATAGAACATGCAGCAGAAGACCCGAATGTTGAAGGCATTATTATTAGAGTCAATACACCAGGTGGCGGTGTTGTAGAGAGTGCTGAAATTCATCAGAAAATCGTTCATGCACAAACCGAGTTTGATGTTCCGATTTATGTTTCAATGGGAAACATGGCCGCATCTGGAGGCTATTATATAGCCGCACCAGCCGATAAAATCGTGGCGAGCCCGCAAACCATTACGGGGTCGATTGGCGTTATTATGGAATCGATTAACGTGGCGGGACTTGCAAAAAATTACGGGGTTGAAGTAAATACGATAAAAAGTGGTCCTTATAAAGATATTATGTCTGCAACAAGACAGATGACAGATGATGAGAGAGCCATTCTTCAGTCCATTATAGATGAATCCTATGATGAATTTGTTCGAGTTATTGTAGAAGGACGCGACATGACAGAAAGTCAAGTACGTACGATTGCAGACGGACGAATTTACACAGGGAAACAAGCTTTAGAACTTGACTTAATTGATGAAATTGGTAGTTTGGATGACACGATTTCGATGATGCGAGAACTTGTCGGTCATTATGATGTTGTAAAGTACGAAGCACATTTAGGTTTTCCTCAGCTTTTCTCAATGTCTCTACAACAGTTGATTAGAGGAGATCAAGAGCTAGTCAGTCTTGAGCGTATCTTATCTACGCATCGTTCACCGACTTTAAAGTATATTTATACAGATTAAGGGGGGCAAGCACTGTGAGTGAAGGTTTAGAACAAAGAAAAAGAATCGTTAATAGCCGACTGAGAAAACGTGTAAAACGAACAGAGATGGCTAAACCCGTTCATCCCTTGCCTATTCAAGAAGAAGTAACAGTGGCTTCTCCTACCTTTTATTATGCTGGATTTTGGATGAGGCTTTGGGCTTTTTTATTAGATTTAATTACGGTTTTCTCGATAAACTTGTTGTTGGTTTCACCATTCATACGTCTTACGAATATAGACGGACTACTATCACTAGGACCATACAGTTTTGAAACTTTTTTAGGAGCGGTCGTTTTTTTCTTCTATTTTGCTATTATGACCAAACTTTATGGGCAAACAATCGGAAAAATGGTTATGGGACTTAAAGTGATCTCTACCAACGATGAACACTTAAAATGGTCACAAATTGTTTTTCGAGAAGGAGTAGGACGATTATTGCATCAAGTTTTTTTTCTTTTTTACGTGATTTATGTCATGGTTGCATTTACCGAAAAAAAGCAAGGGTTGCATGATATCATTGCTGATACATTTGTCATTTACGATCGATCTGAATAACGAAGATAAACCTACCAATATTGGTAGGTTTATTTCGTATAAAAACGGAGAAACTATTTATAATCGCTATGTGTAAAGGGAGAAATGTATGGTTTGGACAATAGTAATAGTAGGAATAATTTTACTTTTCATTGTTATTGCAATCACAAAAGTGAAAGTCGATTGTCAATATCGACATAATCAAGACGATGATTTGCTTGAGGTTAAAGTCACGGTTTGGAAAATGAGGGTTTATACGTTTTCTGCGCCAATTATAAAAATCGATCCTGATTCTGCTGCTGTTATTGTAGAAGAAGAGCAAGAAATTGCTGGTATTGATTCAAAGAAAAAATTTCCAATTACACCTCATTTAATTTTAGAAGATTTAAGATGGTTGAGAGATTTATTTAAACATGTAGTAGGCCTGCATAAAATTATAAAGCGCTTCTTGAAGAAAGTAAGTGTGAACAAGTTTACTTGGCATACAGATATTGGCGTTGGAGATGCGGCTCACACGGCTCAGTTAGCTGGTGCAGTTTGGACATTAAAAGGGAGTATTATCGGTCTTATTGGTAATACTATGAGAATAAAGCTCATGCCCAAGCTATCGATTAACCCGCATTTTCAAGCCGTTGTATCTCATACATATCTTTCATGCATATTTTCTTTCAGAATAGGACATGCTATCGTTGCAGGTCTAATGCTACTCAAGCATTGGAGAAGAAGACCGAAGATGGAAAGACCAAGCTCTTCGGTTGAAAATAATATGTAATCCAAGGAGGAAACGATTATGACAGACCATCCGATTCAAGGGTTAATGAAGACAGCAATGGAAAATTTAAAAGAAATGGTCGATGTAAACACAATCGTTGGTGACCCAGTCGAGACGCCTGACGGTAGTGTCATTATGCCAGTATCGAAGGTTGGCTTTGGTTTCGCAGCTGGTGGTAGTGAATTCGTCGTTGAACATCGACATGGTGAAGAAGGGCACGTTCACCCGTTTGGTGGAGGTAGCGGTGGTGGAGTTTCGATTACGCCTATTGCATTTTTAGTTGTTAATAGTGAAGGTGTTAAGATGGTACACTTAGATAGCAATACTCATTTATACGAAAAGTTACTTGATTTTGCTCCACAAGTTGTTGAAAAAATTCAACAGATGATGGCTAGTAATGGTGGATCACAATCTGCTCAAGGTACTACACCACCACCTAATACAACAACAACTTCAACAACAACAACATCTGATAATCAACCACTATAAAAAGAATGGGGCTTCCCCATTCTTTTTTTTGGCATAAATTCTCAAACTCATGTAAGATAGGATTGTACATATTATTTTTAGGAGGAATTTAAATGGCAACGATTACGTTTAAGAATAATCCGGTAACATTGCTTGGTTCTGAAGTAAAGGTTGGGGAGAAGGCTCCTCAATTCTCTGTTTTAGCAAACGATCTATCTAAGGTCACTTTAGATGATACAAAAGGAAAAGTTCGTTTAATTAGTGTAGTTCCTTCCATTGATACAGGTGTTTGTGATCAACAAACTCGCCGATTTAATGAAGAAGCTGCAGCTCTTTCGAATGTTGAAGTGTTGACAGTCAGTGTCGATTTACCATTTGCTCAAAAGCGTTGGTGCGCTGCTGCTGGCATCGAGAACGTTCAAACAGTTTCGGATCATCGCGATCTTTCTTTTGGAGAAGCGTTCGGAGTAGCGATTAAAGAACTTCGTCTACTTGCTCGTGCAGTGTTTGTCATTGATTCTAATGATATTGTTACCTATGCAGAATATGTATCAGAGGCAACCAATCACCCCAATTACGAAGCGGCGATTGAAGCGGCTAAAGCGGCTCAATAATAAAACGAAACCCACGGAGCTAAAAGGCACCGTGGGT
Source organism: Halalkalibacter alkalisediminis (assembly GCF_028610705.1). GTDB lineage: Bacteria > Bacillota > Bacilli > Bacillales > Bacillaceae_D > Halalkalibacter > Halalkalibacter alkalisediminis. Next base: position 308,665 of record NZ_JAQQWT010000006.1, on the reverse strand, counting down.
TTTCGAATTAAGTTTAATAGTAAAAGGTAGCAAACCAGTAATAATAAGGGATACCAATAATTAAATTAAAAGGTAACGTTAAACCGAGCGCTGAACCTAAATAAATGCCGGAATTAGCATTGGGGATTGCTTGAGCAATAGCAGCAGGTGCGGCAATGTAAGAAGCGCTTCCGGTTAACACAGCAAGGATAAAAGCCCCCCCAAGAGATAGACCAATGAATTGTCCAATGAAGATTCCTAAGCTCCCTCCAATGAACGGTAAAAGAAAAGCAAAGAGAAAGGAATACGGTGTTAACTTTTCTAATTGCTTTAGACTCTGAGTTGCTATCATCCCCATATGCAATAAGAAAATACATAGAATCCCATAAAACAAGTCACCAAACAATGGTCTGATTAACAGTAATCCATCGGCATGGGCGACAAAACCAATAAAGATCCCTCCGAGTAATAAAAATATACTTTTTCCGAAAAAAGCTTCTTTTACTACATGCTTCAAACTCGCATTTGGATTATCTGTTTCTTTACCTTGTTTTTGAATATAAATCTTGTAAAAGATAATGGCCAAAATAATCGCAGGCCCTTCCATGATGACCAAAATGGCAGACATATAAGATTCATAACTCATTTCAATTTTATCTAAAAAAGCCAGGCCAGCAATGAAAGTAACAGCACTTACGGAACCATAATGAGCTGAAATAGCCCAAGACTCTTCAACTGAGAATTTCCATATCTTTCTAACGAGGATAAAAGCGATAAAAAGCATGGCTATACTCAAGAAAACAGCTGCAATGATAGCAGGAAGCATTTCAAAAAAGGAGACATTCCTAAGCTCAATTCCTCCCTTTATACCAATTGTGAAAAGGATAATCATCGTATAACCAGTATAAAAAGCCGTAGGCACTTTTAAATCAGAGTTAACAAGGACAGCGATGATTCCGATTAAAAAAAACAGAACCATTGGAGATAATAAATTGGCATAGGCTATTTCAAATATTTGATTCATTCCAACACCACCTTAGTTGTAAAATCTATTGGAAAAAACACCTGTAATAACAGTGTTGTCGATTAGTGAAGATCCTAGTCTTTTGTATATCATATTAAATACAGATAGGCATGATTCATCTTGTAACAGGCGATACTGGTTATGGGGAATAGATAACGATCATATTCATGTTCACTCGTCGAGAAAGTAGCAATTCAATGCTTGTTTTGTTACAATATTGGGATGAATTAACTTAGGAGAGGGGAATAGGCATGACAACTTCAACAAAAACGGAAGATCTATTTACATATTTAGATGAAACGGCTCAATTCTTAGAGGAGAATGGGTCAGTTACTTATTTAGAAGGTATTGCTGAAGCAGGAGAAAACTTATTTCGAGAAGAGTTGTGCCAAACATTACTACCAGACCAAGCACAAATTCTTAAGGAGAAGCTGGATCTTATTAGAAAAGAAGAATTTAAAGCTGAAGAAATTCGCAAAGCTTTTCAATTGGTTGTATTAAAAGGCATGAAAGGTGCCATTCAACCGCATCATTCAATGACACCAGACGCTGTATGCTTATTTATCAGTTATTTAGTCAATAAAGTCTATGGAAAACAAAAGGAGCAATTGGCTCTTTTAGACTTGGCAGCTGGATCCGGAAATTTAGTTTCTGCGTTATTAAATCAAGCTACATTTCCCCTTCAGGCTTGCGGCTTTGAAGTAGATGAAACATTACTAAAGCTAGCATATGTAAGTGCGAACTTACAAAAGCATGAGCTTCAACTTTTTCATCAAGACAGTGTAGAACCAATTGCTCTTTTAGAAGTAGACCTGGTTGTTACTGATTTACCCATTGGATATTATCCAAAAGATGGGACGGCTAAAACATATGAATTACAAGCAACAGAGGGTCACTCTTTTATTCATCATCTCATGATCGAACAAGCGATAAAAAAGACGAAAGCGGGAGGTTTTCTCTTTTTTGTTGTTCCGAATTTCTTATTTGAAAGCGGACAAGCCAAACAATTACATGACTTTATTAAAAAGGAAGCGAATATCTTAGGATTGTTACAATTACCGAAAAGTATGTTTAAATCACAACAAGCTGGTAAAAGTATCTTCATGCTTCAGAAAAAGGGAGAGGGTACTATTTTGCCTAAACAAGCATTACTAGCTGAATTGCCTTCTTTCACTAAAAAAGAAGCACTAGCTGATATGATGAAACAAATTAATAAATGGTTTGAAAACGAATTACACATACTATAAAAAAGTTGAACTTGGCTATTTTGGTCAAGTTCCTTTTTTGATAAAAAAGCTCTTCTATGTTCGTTAACTCATTTTCCTAAAAATCAATAAAAAGTTCTTTAAAGGCCAGTTTTTAATTTTCCGAATATAAAACGGTTTCAATTCTGAAAATAAAGAATACGAGTGAAAATGAGCGAAAATCCTCGAATAAGCTTGAAATGATTGATTCGGGGTGCTTAAATGAAAGAGGACAAAATCGTAGAATAAGCGTGTAAGAAAAAGGAGCTGTATTTAAAGAATGGCAAAAATCATTGCAATTAATGCAGGTAGTTCATCACTGAAATTTCAATTATTAAATATGCCAGAGGAGACCGTCGTAACAAAGGGTCTAGTCGAACGTATTGGCCTTGGAGAAGGGGTCTTTACGATTGAAGTAGAAGGTGAGAAAAATAAAGAAACTTTAGATATTCCTGACCATGCGTTTGCGGTAAAAACCTTACTTGAGAAGTTAACGGGACTTGGAATTATTCAATCTTTAGATGAGATTGATGGAATTGGTCATCGTGTCGTTCATGGTGGAGAAAAGTTTAATGACTCAGTTTTAATCACTGATGAGGTATTAGCAGGGATAGAAGAAGTTTCTGAGCTTGCTCCATTACATAATCCTGCTAACGTGGTTGGGATTAAAGCATTCCAAGAAGTGTTACCGAATGTACCCGCTGTAGCAGTTTTTGATACTGCTTTCCATCAAACAATGCCAGAGTCATCGTTCCTATACAGCTTGCCATATGAATACTATGAAGATTTTGGGATCCGAAAGTATGGTTTCCATGGCACTTCGCATAAGTATGTTTCTGAGCGTGCGGCTGAATTATTAGGTCGCCCATTAGAGCAACTACGTTTACTATCTTGTCACTTAGGTAACGGAGCTAGTATTGCTGCTATTGAAGGTGGTAAGTCGATTGATACTTCAATGGGTTTTACTCCTCTTGCAGGTGTAACGATGGGTACACGTTCAGGTAATATCGATCCTGCTTTAATCCCTTATATTATGGAGAAAACAGGTCAAGATGCTAACGGTGTTCTAGATACATTGAATAAGCGTAGTGGATTGTTAGGGGTATCTGGATTTTCTAGTGATCTTCGTGATATTGAGGGTGAGGCAGCGGCTGGAAACGAACGTGCTGAGCTTGCATTAGAAGTATTCACGTCTAGAATTCATAAATATGTAGGTTCATACGCAGCTCGTATGAGTGGGGTTGATGCGATTATTTTCACAGCGGGAATTGGTGAAAATAGTGATGTCATTCGTGAGCGTGTTTTAAAAGGACTTGAATTCATGGGCGTTTATTGGGACCCAGCGTTAAATAAAGTTCGTGGAAAAGAAGCATTCATTAACTATCCTCATTCACCGGTAAAAGTGTTAGTCATTCCGACTAATGAAGAAGTGATGATTGCACGTGATACTGTACGTTTGTCTAAATAACTTTTTTCAACAAGCCCGTTACGTCTTCGTAGCGGGCTTTTAATAGTAGATGGTTCCTTCCTTTACTTTTGTTTGAAAAGGACGTTATCATTAGACTGAAAACTTTCTATCTCGCATAGAATGTAGACAAGCGAATAGGGGGAATGACTGTGGTGCAATGGCGAGAGGGAGAGACGATTACAGATTTTTTTCTGATTAGAGAACGTGAAATAAAGCTAGCATCCAATGGCAGTGAATATGCAAATCTCACTATAGAGCGTAACTTACATGTTATGTTAGCGCGATTATGGGATATTACTATAGAACAGAAGCAACAATTCGTAAGAAAGGCGATTGTTAAAATAGAAGGAACCGTTATTACATATCGCGGACAGTTGCAATTAACTATTCATCGTATCCGTTTAGCTACAGGGGAAGATGAAGTAAAAGTCTCAGAGTTAATTTCAAGAGAAGGAGTACAAAGAGAAGAGCTCTGGCATGAGTTAAGACTGATGATGGAAGAAATTGAATCAGAAGCACTTAGCTCTATTATCAAAACACTTTACAGTCAAAAGACAATAAGAGAACGAGTTACGACGATACCAGCTTCAAAAAACTATCATCATACTTACTACGCAGGATTACTTGATCACATCGTTCATGTGACAGGGTGCGCGTTACAATTGCTACCTCTTTACCCACATGTGAACCGTGATGTGGTTCTGTCAACGTGTCTCTTACATGATTTAGGGAAGACAGAGTTGTTTACAGAAGCCGTAGCGCCTGACTACACAACAGCCGGTGAATTCATGGGGCCTATCACTCTTGGACTTGAACTTATTTATGACGCAGCAAAAGAAGCAGGGATTCCAAGGACCAATGTTGAATTAATGAAAGTAAAGCATTGTATAGCGAGCCAGTTTGGAGAAGTGAGTCAAGGATATGGAAGTACGGTATCGCCTAAAACGGCTGAGGCCATCTTTTTCCATCATATTAAGCAGATGAATACAAGGCTTCATGCTCTAGAAATTGTTCAGGAACGCTCTGAAGAGGATTGGACATACTCGCCTATGTTTAAGCGGAAAATGTATACGAATAAAGAGGGATAAATATGAATCAAAGATGGAATGAAATAAAAGAATGGGAAGAAACGTTTTTTAGCTATGATACAACAGATCTTGCTGGTACGTATAACAAATGGAATGAAAGACTATTTCAACAGCTAGGAAATAACCGTAAGCAAAAGTGGCTGGAGAAAATGGATGCCTGCTTAATCCATTTGCATGCATGGTTGCAAAATAGCCGTTCATACGAGGAAACGAAGAAAAGAGTCATTTCACATGCACGTATTTTTGATTCACATATTACGAGCATTGAAGAGTTGCAAAGTTTGCCACTTGAGCAACTGGATTATTTAGCCGAGCAGTTAATGGCGAAGCAAAGGCTTCTAGCTCTAGGTCAAGGCGGATTAACCGGCATGGGTGGTACGTTTCTGCTACTAGCTGATTTACCTGCTCTTGCGGTCATACAATTACGCTCCTTGCAGCATTTAGCCTTAGTATATGGATATGATGTAAGACGACCTATTGAAATGGTGAATATGTTAAAACTGTTTTATGTAGCAACGGTGCCTAAATCTTATCAAGCAGCTGAATGGGATAAGCTCGTCCAAGAAGTGGAACAACAGGATTTAGATCATGTATTTTATCAAGGTGATGATGCAATCTTTCAAGAGTCTAGCTTAGAACAATTAACCAATCAATTAGCAAAAAGCTTTGTCATTACGATGCTCAGAAAAAAAATGATTCAAGGTGTTCCTATAGTAGGGATGGCTGTTGGTGCGGGGATGAATTACCGCTTCTCTCAACAAGTAATTGAAATCGGACAGCGCTTTTACCAAAAACGTAGATTGTTAGAGAACATGTAATAAAGAAGAGGTTGTTGGCATAATCCCAACAACCTCTTCTTCACTTACAAACTATTTCTTTAACTGATTTTTAAAAAAACAGGCAACAATTCAAAGCTGAATACTTATTATGTCAAAGTAGGGGTTAAACGAAACCAAATCCATAAATCATTAATATTTGATGCGAGCTCAGCCATTTCTAGATTTAATGCACATGAACGCTCGAAATCTTCTTCTCTAGATAACTGTTCATGAACGATGGTGATTTTTTTTTCAATGTCTTTGATCAGATCGGGAATGGTCCCTCTAATGGACTCCCATTTAGCAAGAACTTGTTCTTGAGTTGTCACATTTAGATCTTCCCAAGAGCTGTTTAAGCGCGGGATTGAAAGGCCGAGACGTGAATCATAAATAAACTCTACACTCATTTGCATTCACCTCACCTTGATGATAGCGAATGTTCAACAAAAATGGAATGAAAAACAACATAAAAAAACAAAAAAATTACTTGCCAAAACCAAGCACCCCTGTTAAAGTAATGAATATTAATAAGAATTGTATTTGGTTTTATGCAAGTGTGCGAGTAATCGAAGCACTCATTTTTTTGAATAAGGATGTATAAAAATAACGTTAACAGTATTAATATTCATATTTATTGGAGGTAATTAAAGATGAGCAAAGAAAAAGTAGTATTAGCATATTCAGGTGGTTTAGATACGTCAGTTGCAATCAAATGGTTAGCAGATAAAGGGTACGATGTCATTGCAGTTGGTCTAGATGTAGGTGAAGGTAAGGATTTAGACTTCGTTAAACAGAAAGCTTTAGATGTTGGTGCCATTGAATCACATTCAATTGATGCAAAAAAAGAATTTGCAGAGGATTTTGTTTTACCTGCATTACAAGCACATACAATGTATGAAGAAAAATATCCACTTGTATCAGCACTTTCTCGTCCACTAATCTCAAAGAAGTTAGTTGAAATTGCTGAGCAAACAGGAGCAAGTGCAGTAGCTCACGGTTGTACGGGTAAAGGAAACGACCAAGTTCGTTTTGAAGTATCGATTCAAGCTTTGAATCCAAACCTAAAAGTTCTTGCACCAGTTCGTGAGTGGGGCTGGTCACGTGACGAAGAAATCGCTTATGCTAAAGCAAATAATGTACCAATTCCAGTTGATTTGGATAATCCATACTCAGTTGACCAAAACTTATGGGGACGTGCAAATGAGTGTGGCATTCTTGAAGATCCATGGGCAACTCCACCAGAAGGAGCTTATGAGTTAACAGCAGCAATTGAAAACACTCCAGATCAAGCAGAATATGTTGAAATTGGTTTCGAGCAAGGTGTTCCTGTTACATTAAACGGAAAATCTTATCAACTAGATCAATTAATTCTTGAATTAAACCATGTTGCAGGTAAGCATGGAGTTGGTCGTATTGACCATGTAGAAAATCGTCTTGTTGGAATTAAATCTCGTGAAGTATATGAGTGCCCAGGTGCCATGACGTTAATTAAGGCTCATAAAGAACTTGAAGACATCACACTTACAAAAGAAGTAGCTCATTTTAAACCAGTTATTTCTAAGAAATTATCAGAAGTGATTTATGACGGATTATGGTTCTCTCCAATTACAAAAGCCCTACAAGCATTTTTAGTGGAAACGCAAAAAACAGTAACTGGAGTCGTTCGTGTAAAACTATTCAAAGGCCATGCAATCGTTGAAGGTCGTAAGTCACCATTTTCTCTTTATAATGAAAAGTTAGCTACGTATTCTACAGATGATGAATTTGATCATAGTGCAGCTGTTGGTTTCATCTCTCTTTGGGGATTATCAACAAAAGTGAACAGCATGGTGAACAAAGAGAAGAAGGAGGTCACTCAATAGTGTCTAAGCTTTGGGGGGGACGTTTTACAAAGACAGCTGAGGAGTGGGTCGATGCATTTGGTGCATCGATCGGCTTCGATCAAGCGCTTGTCGATGAAGACATAGAAGGAAGTTTGGCTCATGTTACGATGCTTGGCAAATGCGGCATTCTTCCTGCAGAAGAGGTTGAACAAATCAAATCTGGTTTGAACATCCTACGTGAAAAAGCAAAAAAGGGAGAGCTTGAGTTCTCTGTTTCTGAAGAAGATATACATTTAAACCTTGAGAAAATGCTTATTGATGAGATTGGACCAGTAGGTGGAAAACTACATACTGGACGTAGTCGTAATGATCAAGTTGCAACCGACATGCATCTTTATTTACGTAACAATACAAAAGAAATTATGACTGCAGTGAAAAAGCTGCAAGAAGCTTTGTATAATCAAGCAACCAATCATGTTGAGACACTTATTCCAGGATACACGCACCTTCAGCGTGCACAGCCTGTCTCATTTGCGCATCATTTGCTTGCATACTTCTGGATGCTTGAGCGCGACTTTGGACGTTATGAAGACAGCTTAAAGCGTCTAAATATTTCACCTTTAGGTGCAGGAGCACTTGCAGGGACAACATTTCCAATTGACCGTGCCTATGCAGCAGAACTATTAGGATTTGACGATATTTATCACAATAGCCTTGATGCTGTAAGTGATCGTGACTTTATTGTGGAGTTTCTAAGTGCGTCTTCTGTTTTAATGATGCATTTATCACGTCTTTGTGAGGAACTTATTTTATGGTCAACACAGGAATTTCAATTTATTGAAATGGACGATTCTTTTGCGACGGGAAGTAGTATTATGCCTCAAAAGAAAAATCCAGATATGGCCGAATTAATTCGTGGGAAAACAGGCCGTGTTTATGGCAACCTCTTCTCTCTTTTAACGACATTGAAAGGCTTACCTTTAGCATATAACAAAGATATGCAAGAGGATAAGGAAGGGATGTTTGATACGGTAGAAACCGTAAAAGGTTCCTTAAATATCTTTGCTGGCATGATTGAAACAATGACGGTAAATACCGGTACAATGGAAAAAGCCGTTCATCAGGACTTTTCTAATGCGACAGAACTTGCAGATTATTTAGCAACAAAAGGGATGCCTTTCCGTCAAGCTCATGAAGTAGTTGGAAAGCTAGTACTTGTTGCTATTCAAAAAGGTGTCTTTCTACTTGATTTACCATTCTCTGACTATCAAGAAGCTAGTGAGCTATTTGAAGAGAATATTTTTGATGTCCTACATCCAAAGACGGTCGTAGCTCGTCGAAATAGTGCGGGTGGTACTGGGTTTGAACAAGTGAAAATTGCACTTAAAAAAGCAGAGGCATGCATAACGGTATCAACTGAAGTATAATTTTATTCATCACATATTAGATTTGTTTGTGCCAATACTAACTAAGTAAATAATTTACTTAGAAGGAGGCGCATTTAAGTGAAAGAGCATAAGCTAACAAACGCAACTTACGATGCAGAAGGTGAAATGATGGTTCATCAACAAGTGATGGATTCGTATAGTCATGGTACACATGATGAACAGAGACATCAGGATGAAATGGACCATCAATACGAAAAAACGAAATATTAACTAGAAGACTGACTTGATAAGAAACTATTTGAAGCTTACCCGCTTTTGAATAGTACTTATAAGTCAGTCTCTTTTTTTTACTAACCGACCAAAACATAGTATGATCTAAGAAAGGTTGTTTATAAAGATAGTCACTTAGCTTTTAATAAGAGACAAAGCAAGGGCGAGGAGGGAAATTCATGCGTCATGCCTTCATTACAGCAGGGACAAAGGGACTGGGAGTTCAAGTAACGGAAGCGCTACTTGCAAATGGATATTCTGTTACGGTCACCTTCCGAAAGGACAAAGAAGCTGTAGAAAAGTTGCAAAGAAGGTGGAAGCACTATGAACAGCATCTTCAATTTGTTCAAGCTGATGTGACAAAGAAAGAAGATATTGACCGAGCGGTTGATACTGCATTCAAACGTTTCAATAGGATTGACCTACTCATTAACAATGCAGGTCCGTATGTGTTTGAACGAAAGAAATTAGTTGATTATGAATTTGATGAATGGAACAACATGATCGAAGGGAATTTAACCGCTGCCTATCACTTACTAAAAAAAGTGGTACCGATCATGAGGAAGCAACAGTTTGGCAGAATTATTACATATGGGTTTCAAGGGGCTAATAGTGCACCTGGATGGATATATCGCTCTGCTTATGCAGCTGCAAAAGTAGGACTGGTCTCATTAATGAAGACCGTGTCGATTGAAGAAGCAGAATATGGGATTACAGCAAATATGGTATGTCCAGGCAATATTCTCGGTGAGATGAAGGAAGCAACGATTGAGGAAGCAAGGCTCCATCGCGACAGTGAAACGCCAATCGGTCGGTCTGGTACAGGTGAAGATATTGCTCGGGCTATTCTTTTTCTATGTGAAGAAAATGCCGATATGGTGACAGGTACCGTTTTGGAAGTAACAGGTGGAGTCGATGTGATTCATCGATATCGTTAAATTTTTTGCAGGGTCTTCTCAAAACATGAATAATATACCAATTTATGTACATGTTAAAAATGAGGTGATGTACATGAAGAAATGGTGCATGATTCCAATCATCCTGTCCTTACTGATGATGGTGCTAGTTAGTCCTGCAATTGCGGCGGGGACAGAGCTAATGACGCTTTTCTCTATCCGAATTACAGTGATAGAAAAGGGGATTGAGTATGAGTGGGAATATGATAGCCCTAGTCAATATGAATTTGAAAAAGGGGATCGTGTCATGAAAGGCCCCCAAGCAAAAGAAGAGATGGAGAAAATTCTTCGAGTTTTACAATTGGATGAGCAAGAAGATGTTAATAATTATGTTAAACGTTTAAAGGAATCCCATTTCCCGGAACTCGATCGGATTGACATTCGCTTTATGAATGGTGAAGGGGAATTATATACATGGGTGTGGGATTCATAGGGAATAAAAAGATGAGTTCGTACAAGTAAACGCTCGATTTTGAGCGTTTTTTTGTGAGGAGGATGCCTACAGGCACGAAGCGGACATAAGATCCGTTAGTATCATACTATTGGCTCTTTTATTGATGCATAGGACATGAGTTCCGTTATTTGCTTAAAATCCAGAGATTTGATCTCGTAATTTCAAGAAAAGCGGACCTGATGTCTGCCTACATAACGCCTGTATGAATGAGATCCAAGAAGGTGATCGCAAAAACGTCACCTTTTGTCTCAAGCATAGCAAATCATCGCTTAATGATTTGTAGTTCCTTCGGATATTTTGTTAAGCACTCAAACCCTGTATCGGTAATGAGAACGTCATCCTCAATCCGGACTCCACCCACATTAGGTATGTAAATGCCAGGTTCAATTGTGAACGTCATTCCCACCTTTAAACGGTCGTTATTTAACTCATTAAGAGACGGTAGTTCATGAACTTCAGCTCCAAGTCCATGTCCAATCCGGTGCGGGAAAAAGTCTCCGTAGCCGGCTGCGGTAATGACGGATCTCGCCTTGCGATCTAAGTCGCCTAAAATCGTTCCTTTCTGACAGATGCTCAATGTTTCTAGTTGTGCATTTAACACAGTTGAATAGATGTTTTCTTGTTCTTCTGTTGGTTGACCAAAGACAACCGTCCTTGTAATATCAGAGCAATAACCATCTAGAACTACACCTAGATCAAACAAAACGAAATCTCCCTCTTCAATGACTTTCATTTTGGGTTTTCCGTGGGGATTGGCAGATTGCTCTCCGCTCAATACTAAAGTGCCAAAGGACATTTCAGCAATCCCTTTTTTCTTTAATTCGTATTCAATTAAAGCAAGAACTTCCATTTCAGTTTTTCCGCTTTGTAACGCATGCACCCCAACCTCTACACCCAAATCAGCCAATTGAGCCGCTTCACGGAGGATTGAAATTTCTTCAGCGCTCTTAATGAGTCTAAGTTCCATTAAAGCTTGTTCGCAATTCAAAAAGCTGAGAGAAGGAGCGAGCTTTTGTAACTGCTCGAATCTTGCTACGGAAAGACCTTCTTTTTCAATAGCGAGGTTTTGTCCATCAAGAGTGAAAGAAGACATATATTTGGAAATAAGCTCCCATGGGTTTTCATGATCGCTATATCCAATGACCGGATAGTCCCAGCCAGCTTGCTTGACTAACGCTTTTTCCATATTTGGACAAACTAGAAATGGTTCTTTCTCTTGGAAAACAAAAAGGGCTATCAAACGCTCATGAGGTTCACTCCGAAGCCCTGTTAGATAAAATAGATTGGCTTTTCCTTGGATAAAGCCAAATGCAGCCTCGTTTTCCTTTAACCAATGTTTAATAGATTGTAATCGTTGTTTAGACATAGAGAACTCCCTTCAATCGTTTCATTATTCTAAATTTATCATCATATGATAGAATAGGAAAGAGTAGGAGATAGGAGAACCGATATGAAAACCTTTTTTAATTACCTATCATTAACGCTAGGAGCGATTATCGTTGCTACTGGACTAGAACTTATTTTAGCACCAAATGGTTTAGTTGATGGAGGAGTTACCGCCATTGCGATTATGGTTAATTCTCAGTTAGATTGGCCAATTTGGATGGTTTTTTTAGGCCTTAATGTACCAACTCTGCTCTTTTCAGGTCGTTATATGGGGAAGAAATTTGTTATTCGAACGCTCTATGCAAATGCAGTAACAACTCTAGCGCTTTGGTGGATGGCACCGATGTCTGCCATTACCTCATCAGAAGTATTAATTGTCCTTTATGGTGGGTTAATGTTAGGCCTTGGAATTGGACTTGTCGTAAAAGCAGGTGGGGCTGTTGATGGGACAGAGATGATTGCCATTTGGATTAATCGTCGCTTTCACATCCCGATTAGCAGTTTTTTATTAGCTATCAATGCGGTCATTTTAACGGGAGCGGCTTTCGTATTTACGTTAGAAAAGGCGATGTTTAGTATTGCTGTTTTTTATCTTGTTTCTAAGATGATTGATTTTGTGCTTGATGGATTAAACCAAGGGAAATCGGTTATGATTATTTCTGATTCTCCTCATAAAATCGGGGAAAAGCTTTTGGAGGAATTAGACGTCTCTATCACCTATCTATATGGTCAAGGTGGCTATACCGGGGATGAGAGATTAATAATTTATTGTATAACCAACCGTTTTATGTATCCTAAGTTAAAAGATGTGGTTCTCTCAATTGACCCAAGTGCTGTATTAGAAGCTTCTTACGTAACGGAAACATCGGGAGTGAAAAAGCAAACGATTTTTTCAACTAAAAATGGTGAAAATGATGCAGGAATCTGATAGAAAATGGTTAAATTGTTAAGAGCGAAGATAAAACATTCATTTAGGAGTAGATAAATATGAAATTAAGTTACCATGGACATTCAGTTGTTTGCGTTGAAACGCTAGGAACTAAATTAATTATTGATCCATTCATAACAGGCAATGGGTTAACTGATCTAGATCCCGATCAATTAAAAGTCGATGTTATTCTTCTAACTCATGGACATAATGATCATGTTGGCGACACAGTAGCCTTAGCAAAGAAAAATGATGCATTAGTGATAGCTCCATTTGAATTATCTACATACTTAAGCTGGCAAGGAGTACGTACACACCCAATGCATATCGGTGGCTCACATGAATTTGATTTTGGAACAGTGAAACTCACTCAAGCGTTCCATGGTTCTTCATATACAATTGAAGAAGAACAAAAAATGGTTTATACAGGAATGCCGGCGGGGTTACTGTTTACAGCGGAAGGAAAAACCATCTTCCATGCGGGAGACACGGCTCTTTTTGGCGATATGAAATTGATTGGAGAACGCAATACGATTGATGTTGCTTTTTTACCAATAGGAGATAACTTTACAATGGGTCCAGAGGATGCTGCGATTGCGGCTGAGTGGCTACAAGCAAAACGTGTAGTGCCAATTCACTACAATACGTTCCCTGTTATTGAACAGGATCCAGTTGAATTTGCTGAAAATCTATCCGGGAAAAAAGGACTTCCATTAAAAGTAGGAGAATCAATTGAGTTATAGAAAAAGTTACTAATTAAAACGATTTAAGCCTCACCGAGTGCGGGGGAGTTAGGTCGTTTTTTTTTTGCCTGTTCTTGATCGTTTTCATGGTCGTTTACAGACAAAAGTCTTCTTGCACGCTAAAAAAATTAGGTTCTAGACCAGGTCTTTCACAGAGGCTCGGTCTTTTTTTGCCTAAAAAAACATATGATGAAGTAAGAATCGGGGGGATTAAAATGAAACAAAGATATTTTATGTGTTTTCTGCTTGCTACAGCCATGTTGATGTATGGAATTGAATTCCTTCCCATGGCGGGCTCGATGGTCGATCAGATCTTTGCATGGGGATGGATTGCTTTTGCTAGTATGGTTATTCTCGGCAATGGCTTGCATCTGTTATATCGAAAAAAAGAAGAAGCAAGGAAATCTGTACCTATTAGAAAGCATGTACAAGTGAGAACTAAGTTAAGAGGATAAGAAGGAGAGCCTTGATAGTCGCATCTTTCACACGTATAATGGTTAGTAGTACAGATATGAATTTTCGGTAGAACAGCCGAGTGAAAGTGTGGTGGCTATCATGGCTACAAAGCATGAGCAGATTATTGAATATATTACAAGTTTAGCTGTTGGAGAAAAAATTTCCGTACGTTCGATTGCGAAAGCACTTACAGTAAGTGAAGGAACAGCTTATCGAGCGATCAAAGAAGCAGAAAATAAAGGATTAGTCAGTACGATCGAACGGGTTGGTACGATTCGCATTGAAAAAAAGAAGAAAGAGAATATTGAGAAACTTACTTATGCCGAGGTTGTAAACATTGTGGATGGACAAGTCCTAGGTGGAAGAGAAGGGCTTCATAAAACATTAAATCGTTTTGTGATTGGTGCGATGAAGCTAGATGCCATGATGAGATACGTTGAAGCAGGCAATTTATTGATCGTAGGTAATCGTGATCAAGTGCACAAAGTCGGCCTTGAAGCGGGTGCTGCTGTCCTCATTACAGGGGGATTTGACACGAGCGAAGAGGCAAAAGCGCTTGCTGATGAGTTGGCATTACCTATCATCTCCACGAGTTATGATACGTTTACAGTTGCAGCGATGATTAACCGGGCCATCTATGATCAATTAATTAAAAAGGAAATCGTTCTTGTCGATGATGTGTTAATTCCGTTTCAAGATACGTATTATATGACGACGCAAAACACGGTCGATAAATGGCATGATTTAAATGAAAAAACGGGCCATAGTCGCTATCCAGTCATTGATCAGAATTTAAAAATCAAGGGGATGGTAGCTGCTAAAGATGTATTAGGTGCGACGAAGCAAACACCGATTGAAAAGGTGATGACTGGCAACCCGATAACGGTAAATGAACGCACATCAGTCGCAGCAGCCGCTCACGTCATGGTGTGGGAAGGGATTGAACTTCTACCTGTCATTGATAGCCAAAGGAAGCTGCTTGGAGTGATTAGTCGCCAGGATGTACTTAAGGCCTTGCAAATGGTGCAGCGCCAACCGCATATCGGAGAAACGATTGAGGATATTGTTACAAGTCGTATACGAGATATTTCAACAGAGGAATTATTATTTGAATGTGAAGTAACCCCACAGATGACGAACCAGCTAGGAACGATTTCATATGGCGTCATTACAACCCTAGTAACCGAAGTAGGGAGAAGGGTATTACGTAAATTTAAAAAGGGAGATTTGGTTGTTGAAAATATTACCCTTTACTTCATAAAGCCTGTTCAAATTGACAGCATTATGACGATCCAACCGAAGATCCTTGAAAGCGGAAGAAGAAATGGCAAGATCGATGTTGAACTGTATCACAATGGTGATATTGTCGGTAAAGCGTTGATGATGGCGCAGTTAATCGACTAAATAAAGAATCCCTTTAGCAGATTCAAGGAAGCTGCAATGGCTTCACACGTTGCGCGTTTGCTATGAGAACCCCACTATAGCAGGCTTAAGACCAAGCAACGGTTCCGCTCATTGCTAAAAGGCCACTGAAAAAGGTGAGAATCGTACCTTTTTCAGTGGCCTTGCAAACGCTTGGGGGTGAACCATTTATCTTTAATTATCCAATTGGCCCATATAATGACGTGACGCACGATAGCCAAAGATGACATTGGCTAAACCGAGAATGGCGAATATAATCCCAACAACAAAATCTATTGTACTTCGAGGAAAGATAAACAAGTTTGCCCCGAATGCTGTGAGGAAGAAACCAAGAGTTAACGTAGATTTAGTTTGATAAATCTTTTTTAATAATGATTCTTCAGTACGCCAAAACTTAACTTTGTTATACATGAAGAAAACGGCCGAAACCACTATAATAATAGTTAATAGTTTATCCATAAAAACATACCCTCCTTTTTAGCAACCTAGTAGCAATAGCGAGCTCTACTTCGTTTATATGTAATAGACAGCTGAGAGTCTTAAGCTATTGCATGACCTTTTTCAAATGCGTATAGTAGCAATTGTATCTTGGTAACGATGATTTTGCCAGTGGAGGATCCGTGAACAAACAGGAGAGTGAGAAAATGATACAAGACATTCAAGTGAAAATAAATGAATTTGAGACCATCATTATTCATAGGCACGAACGTCCTGATCCAGACGCATTAGGGTCACAAATGGGATTAGCTCAAGTGATCAAAGAACGTTTCCCAGAAAAGAAAGTCCTTGTAGTAGGAGAAGAAGAGCCATCACTTTCCTTCTTAGGGAAAATGGATCAAGTTCTAGATCATGATTATGAACAAGCATTAGTAATTGTTTGTGACACGGCAAATACGGAGAGAGTGGACGATAAACGTTTTACTCAAGGGGCTTATTTGATCAAAGTAGACCATCATCCAAATGAAGAGCCTTACGGTGATATCGTATGGGTTGATCCTGCCTTTAGTTCAACTAGTGAAATGATCGTCGAATTTGTCATTCAAGGAAAAGAGAATGGCTACAAATTAAGCTCTGAATCTGCGTTGCTATTATACGCTGGTATAGTAGGAGATACGGGACGGTTTAGGTATACGAACACGACAGCTGAAACGTTCATGAGAACGAGTTTACTTGTTAAACAAACTTTTGATCAAAATGCTTTTTACTCTAATTTACATAAGAAAGACTTAAAGATCACTCGACTTCAGGGCTATGTATTGCAGCATTTTCAGGTTGTGGAAAACGTAGGTGTCATGAAGTTAACGGCAGAAGATTTAACACGTTTTCAAGTGACATCCAATGAATCATCACAACTTGTGAATACTTTTTCGGATGTAGAAGGGCTAAAAGCGTGGGTATTCTTTGTGGAAGATGCGGACCGTATACGCGTGAGGCTTCGTTCTAAAGGGCCGGTTATTAATGGCATTGCGGCTGAGCATCATGGTGGAGGTCATCCCATGGCGGCTGGAGCAACAGCTTATTCTTGGGAAGAAACTGAAGACATCGTATCCAAATTGATAAAGGCCTGCCAGTAAAAAGGAAAAGAGGGAAGGGTGCCGTGTATGTGGTTATCCTATCCCTCTTTTTGGTTTTTTACATTATTTAGCTGGGATAAACCAAGATCCAATTTCTGTAATGTCCTCGTACACGTCAATGCCATCCTTTTCTAGCTCCTTACGAATGATCTCAATTACTTCTTTTGACTCAGCAAAAGCAGACAAACCATTTTTAACCTTTTCAACTTTCTTTAGAGCCATTTGCTTACGGTTAAGCACCATGTCTTTTCCTGTTACATCCATGATCCAACCCTCCCTATTTTTATATAAGATATACTTATATTATACAGCATTTGACTAGATCAGAATGGAATTAAAAGAAAAGTTCGAAAAACTGTGACGTTTTAGAGTATGTTCAAAAAGGTCGGGTTTTACCTTTTTGAACATACTCTAAGCAATGAGCGGAACCGCTACAAGGTTTTAAGCCTTTTCTGAGTGGTTTTCTCAGAAGAGGCGCGCAGCGAGTAAGCCATTGCGCCTTTACTCCAGGTAGAATTACAAGTTCACAAAAGGTCAGGTTTTACCTGCTCTTTTAGCTCGATGGAATGATCTCTACATAAAGCTCAAGCGTTGTATAGAGGAACGTTCCGGTCACATTTAGTTGATAGCGCTTATCTTCAACCGTATAGACTTTATTCTCGATCGTACTTATCATTAACTCTTTCATATTGGCTATTGTCTCAAGATCTTTACGCTTAATGTCTTGTAATTCATTTAAAGCCTGTTGCTTTAAATCTAATAAGGTTAGTTGGTTCAACTTAAGCTTTCGGTCATTATTAAAATGAATCTCAATGTCCTGAAGCGTTAATTTTTTTTGATTTTCCTCATTTAATTTTGTTTGCTCACTTACTAATATTTTTTTTTCTCTCTCGAGATCTCGTATCGTCGCTTCTTGTTCAGAGATACGAACAACTAATCCTTCATACACTTGTCCGTATTGATAAATAAAAAAGAACCAACCAATGAAAATCCCGAGTATGATGCCCGCGAAAAAGCGTTGAACCGTAGGACGCCCGAAAAAAGGTGGAATCCTCATGATGGCAAGGACTCCCCAACAATCCACTGGATAAATACAGTACCGGAATGAGCTCCACATAATGCTGCTAGAATCATAAACCCGGTCTTGAAAATATCGTCATGCGTTCCATAAAAAAGACCGCGTTCAATATTCGTAATAGCATCAAATGTTCCACCGATGGCTGCGACAATCGCCCATATTTTTAAGCTTCCGGCTAGGTCATGCATCGCTGATAAAGGAGGTTTTCCAATTAAAAAAGCCCCGATGCCACCAATAATAGCCCCCCCAATGATGACACCAAAGGCAACAAAAAAATCAATAATAAGTGTGGCGAGTAGTTCGCGAGTTAGCATTTGGATTCACCTTTCTTTCTTCTCTAATTGTATCAATTAAAAAGTGGTAGCTTTTTAGCATAGTTGTAGCTTGTCTATTTATTGACAAATGGTCTAGATAAAAGGAGAGCAGGAATAACTTTTTATAATAAAGCTTATCCATATATATATAAGACAAGACTTTAGAAATTATGACTACAATTATGAAACTCCTTAGGCACTCTCGTGTTCAATTTAGGAGAATTTGTACTATACTAGAGAAACAAATAAGGAAAGGGGATGAGGTTGAAATGGAGATTGTCCTAAGTCATGTTTACAGTGAATACAGTCTTCTATCTTCCACTAATCGAATAGAACCCCTCGTCAAAAGAGCAAAGGAACTCGGATATAAGGCATTGGCATTAAGTGATAGACATGTGATGTATGGAGCTGTTCCTTTTTATGAAGCCTGCTTAAAGCATCAGATAAAGCCCATTTTTGGTTTGGAGTTAACCATCGAACAAGATAGCAAAGGACACTCAAGTGAGTCGGCCTTGATTCGAGTGTATGCAAAAAATCAGAATGGCTACACCAACTTGCTTAAGCTTTCAACCATTATTGGTCATAAACCAGATAAGAAGTCTTACTTAACGAGAGATGAAGTGGTTCCATACTTGGACGATTTAATGGTTGTCGTTCCTTTTACCAATGGTCCACTGTCCTCTTTTTTGTTTCAAAATCGCGAGGAGCAAGCTAGTGTTTGGTTGAAAACGTGGTTAGGAACGATGGAGGGATCGGATTGTTATTTAGAACTGCAAGCTAGTTCAAAAATGGATAAAGAAATGCATCAAAGTATAAAATGGCTATCTGAGAAAACTGGAGTCCATTTACTGGCCTCTCAGCCCTGCTTTTATTTAGAGAAGAAAGATGCGAAGGCTTACCAAGTTGTCCGTTCGATAAAAGAAAACGTTAAAATAGAAGATTACCCGCTTGAAAGAAAAGAGGCTTTCTTTTATTTACAAAGTCCTAAGGAAATGCAAGATCTTTTCAAGGGAGAGGAGGTAGCTCTAAAGGCAACGCAGTTTTTTGCTTCAAAGTGCTCGGTACATTTAGAGCTAGATAAGCCGCAACTCCCTAAGTATCCAAATGAGGTAAATCAGAGTTCAAATGAATTTTTAAGAACATTGTGCCTGGAAGGTTGCTCCATTCGTTATGAGAATATTTCGACCGAGGTATTGGAACGATTAGAGAAAGAGTTAGCGGTTATTGAACGAATGGGCTTTAGTGATTACTTTTTAATCGTATGGGACTTTATGAAATATGCAAGAGAACAAGGGATTTTAACTGGTCCGGGGAGGGGATCTGCTGCTGGCTCATTAGTGGCTTATGTATTACAGATCACCAATGTCGACCCATTACATTATGATTTGCTGTTTGAGCGTTTTTTGAATCATGAACGGGTTTCAATGCCTGATATTGATATTGATTTCCCCGACCATAGACGGGATGAAATCATTACTTACGTTCAAAAAAAGTATGGAAGAGCACATGTCGCGCAAATTATTACATTCGGTACATTAGCGGCTAGAGCTGTTATTCGAGATGTTGGGAAAGTGCTAGGAGCCGATAGCTATGTAATTGAGCAACTTATTAAGCAGATCCCATCCGCTCCTGGAATGACTCTAGCCAAAGCATTGGCTGACAGTGAAACATTACAAGAGTTGGTTCAACAATCAGAGGATGTACACGAAATGTGGAAGATTGCACTGGAATTAGAAGGTCTCCCGCGCCACTCCTCGACTCATGCTGCGGGGGTCGTGATCAGCAGTGAACCATTAACAAAAGTAATGGCGTTACAAGCGGGACAATCCATGATCTCTTTAACTCAAGCAACTATGGATATCGTTGAAAAATTAGGACTACTCAAATTTGATTTTCTCGGATTACGAAACTTAACGTTACTTGAGAATATAACTAAATTAATTGAACAACAATCAGGGACGAAAATAAACTTATCGGATGTTCCATTCGATGATGAAAAAACGTTCCAATTACTAGGTAAGGGAGAAACGACAGGAGTTTTTCAACTTGAATCACCCGGGATGAGACAAGCTTTAAAACAGTTAAAACCATCAGAATTTGAAGACATCGTTGCGGTCAATGCGTTGTATCGACCGGGTCCAATGAAATACATCCCAACTTATGTAAAAGGCAAACATGAAAATGCACCGATCTCAGTAGCCCATCCTGACCTAATACCGATTCTAACAAGAACATATGGGGTCATAATCTATCAAGAACAAATTATGGAAATTGCTTCGACCATGGCTGGTTTTTCTCTTGCAGAAGCAGATATTCTGAGGAGGGCGATCGGCAAAAAGAAAAAACAAGAGCTAGACCAACAGCGTGAAGCCTTTATAAAAGGTGCTAATTTAAAAGGATATTCTAGACAAGTTGCAGAAGAAGTTTATGAGCTTATTGAGCGATTTGCCGATTACGGCTTTAATCGAAGTCATGCTGTTGCTTATAGCATGATTAGTTATTATTTAGCGTATTTAAAAGTGAATTATCCACTTGCCTTTTATACAGCTCTTTTATCGGGGGTTTGGAATCAACATGATAAATTAGCTCATCACATTCGTGAATGTAAGGATGCAGGATATGAGGTGTTGCCTCCCTCGGTTTCAAAGAGTCAAATTCTCTTCTCGATTGAAGATCAAGGGATCCGATTTGGATTATTGCCTATTGCACATGTCGGATTGCAAGCGGCAAGGCAAATTGTTCAAGAAGGAAGAAAAGAAGCCTTTACCGATTTGTTTAGCTTTGCTGTTCGAGTTGATCAAAAAAACGTTAATAAAAAAGCATTAGAAAACTTAATAAAAGCAGGAGCTATGGATGAGTTTGAAGAAGATCGTGCGACTTTGTTATACGCGGTAGAAGAAGCGGTGCGTTTCGCGAGTGAAGTGAATTCTTTTCAAAATGAGACTGAGGGACTCTTTACGTTAGATTTACAACCTCCGAATTATCGCCAAGTGGAGCCACTCCTCCCACAAGAGAAGTTGGATTTTGAAAAAGAAGTATTAGGTTTTTATTTATCCGGACATCCAATTGAAGAGTGGAAGGGAAAACTGCAAGACGTAGGACGCCTTACTGTGGATGAAGCGTTGACCAAACAAGGAACAGTTAGAGTGGCAGGGTTGATTACACACGTTAAGAAAATCAAAACAAAAAAAGGAGAAGGGATGGCGTTCTCAGCGATTACAGATGAATCTGGGGAATGTGAATTAATCATATTTCCTCGGACTTGGAGTAAACATGAACAAGTGTTTGACGAAGGAAGGCTTGTGTTAGTAGAGGGGCGTTTTGATCAGACAAAGGAACGACTCCAACTAATTGTCGATAAAGCAGCGCCTGTCGATTCTCTAGGTGTAAAGAAAGAGCTAGATGCACTTTACTTAAGAATCACAGCTGAACAAGGGAAACCTGAGATATTAACAAAAGTGAAAAGTTTACTTCTTGAGGAGAAGGGTGCGATCCCGGTTATTTTGTATTACGAGAGAACTCAGCAAACGATTCATTTATCTCAAGATTATTATGTAAGCTCAAGTTTCGACTTCTTAAATGGTATGAAAAAGCTCTTAGGTGATGAGAATGTAGTATTAAAAGCAACTATATAAAAAATGAAGCTAGACAGTATTGTCAGTTATTCTTTCAAAATAGAATATTTTCCGTATAAGTTTATTGAGAGTTAGTCGTAAATAGGGCATTTTATCACTTTGGTAGATTCATTTCATATTTAGTCTTGGCTAATCAAGGAATCTTCTATATAATAAAGGATGTTTTAGTGGTCAGACCAGTGAATTTTATTAAAAAAATAGATAATCTTACATTGAAGGAGAGTGTCATTGTGGCAACGACTAGAGAAGAAGCTTTACATATGCATCGTATTAATCAGGGGAAACTTGAATCTAGAGCAAAGGTAGCTGTACGTAATGCAAAGGATTTAAGTTTGGCCTATTCTCCTGGTGTAGCTGAACCTTGTAAAGAAATTTTTGAAGATGTCGAAACTGTTTATGAATATACAATGAAGGGGAACATGGTTGCTGTTGTTAGTAATGGTACAGCAGTACTAGGGCTTGGGAATATCGGACCAGAAGCATCTTTACCTGTTATGGAAGGAAAAGCGGTTCTATTTAAATCGTTTGCTGGTGTCGATGCATTCCCTATCTGCTTACGTACAACAGACGCAGAGAAAATCATTGAAACAGTGAAATTGCTTGAACCTACTTTCGGTGGTGTTAATTTAGAGGACATTGCTGCACCAGACTGCTTTGAAATTGAAGAACGTTTGAAAAAAGAGACCAATATTCCTGTGTTTCATGACGATCAACACGGAACGGCTATCGTTACGTTAGCTGGTTTAATTAATGCATTGAAAATCACAGGAAAGAGTATGTCTGAAATTAAAGTCGTGGCAAATGGAGCTGGATCAGCGGGAATTGCCATCATTAAATTGATGCAAAGAATGGGTGTCAGGGACATCATTATGTGTGATTCAAAGGGGGCTATTTTTGAAGGTCGCACTTATGGCATGAATAGCATGAAAGCAGAAGTGGCTAAGTTTACTAACCGCGACAAATTAGAAGGTAGTTTGGCAGATGTGATTAAAGGGTCTGATGTGTTTATCGGAGTATCGGTTGCCGGAGCTCTAACTAAAGAGATGATTGAAAGCATGAATCCAGATCCTACTATTTTTGCAATGGCGAATCCTACACCAGAAATTATGCCAGAAGAAGCAAAAGCAGCAGGTGCAAAGGTAATTGGAACAGGACGCTCTGATTTTCCTAATCAGGTTAACAATGTTCTTGCATTCCCTGGTATTTTCAGAGGAGCCCTTGATGTGAGAGCCACTCACATTAACGAGGAAATGAAAGTGGCTGCTGTCTACGCAATTGCTGATCTAGTTACGGAAGCAGAACTAACTCCTGACTATGTCATCCCAGCTCCATTTGATCCAAGAGTGGCCCCAGCTGTAGCTTCTGCTGTAGCAAAAACGGCAATGGAAACAGGTGTTGCCCGTAAGAAAGTTGACCCAGAAGCAATTGCTGAAAAAACGCGTCGACTAGCTATTATTGGCGACGAGGAATAAGAGGGAGCAATAGAGAGCGATGTTTTCTAATAAAACGACCTTGAACTTATAACTGAAGTGAGGGTGAGAAATGTCCTCAGAACAACCGAAAGTGTATATAGAAGTTATTAAACAAATTAACAATATTATAAATGAAGATCAGTTAAGAAGTGGTGATAAACTACCTTCAGAGAGAGAATTGAGCGACCGTCTAGACGTAGGTCGCTCTTCTGTCCGAGAAGCTCTACGGGCATTAGAATTGCTTGATTTAATTGAAACGCGTCGTGGAGAAGGTACGTATATGAAGCCATTTGGCAGTTATCGTCTAGTTGAAATTCTTTTATCATTTTTGCTGAAAGATGAAAATGACAGGAAGGATTTGACGGAAACAAGACGAATAGTAGAGCTTGAAGCTTTAAAATTAGCTTGTGATCGAATCTCTGATGAATCCATTATGAAGCTTGATCAGCTTTTGAATCGTGCAAAAGAAGAATGGTCTCATGGTGATTTGCCGGTTGAAGAGGATTATTTATTTCATAAAACGATTGTAAAAGCGTGTGGGAATCGGTTGCTCCTAAATTTATGGATTTCCCTTGTTGAATATAACAAAGTTGCAATCGAACGTTCTCTGCAAAGAGAAGGGCGTATGTCAGCCTCTTTAAAGGAACATGAAGAAATTTATCAGGCTCTAAAAAATCGAGATCGTGATCAAGCGACGCTAGCTATGAGACGTCATTTAGAAAATAGTCGTTTTTAGTGAAGCCATTTTAATAAGTTGCCGTTCATGATAGCCTGTACTATTTTTAAAACTATTGCCATAAGATGAACTATTACAGCTTAAGCGAATGAGGTGGGAAAGTGCTTAAGGATTTCCTAAAGAAGAAGAAAAGATACGCAACAATTCCTTCAGAACGGGCAAAGCAAGAAGTCCCAGAAGGCTTAATGACAAAATGTCCGTCATGTCGGACGATTATGTACACGAAAGAGCTTCAAAAGAATTTAAATGTTTGTGACTCATGTGGACACCATTTTCGAATGACAGCACCAGAACGATTCGATAGCTTACTTGATGTGGGTTCGTTCACAGAATATGATAAAGATATGATTAGTCAGAATCCGCTTGACTTTCCGACATATGAAGATAAGTTAGAAGCAGATCGTAAAAAAACAAACTTAAACGAAGCCATTGTAACGGGAAAGGGCACGATCAATGGATATGGAGTCGTAATGGCCGTTATGGACTCTCGTTTTAGAATGGGGAGTATGGGTTCTGTTGTCGGGGAGAAAATCACTAGAGCCGTCGAACAAGCTATTGAATTAAACGTCCCATTCATTTTATTCTCAGCCTCTGGTGGAGCGAGAATGCAAGAAGGGGTATTAAGTTTAATGCAGATGGCGAAAACGAGTGCAGCTTTGCAAAAATTAAGTCGACAAGGTGGATTATTCATTTCGATTATGACGCACCCAACCACTGGTGGAGTATCTGCTAGTTTTGCTTCTCTAGGAGATTATAACTTTGCCGAACCAAAGGCATTGATTGGATTTGCAGGACGAAGAATTATTGAACAAACCATTCGTCAAGACTTACCTGAAGACTTTCAAACGGCTGAATTTCTTTTAAAGCATGGACAGCTTGATCGGGTTCTCCCGCGTTTAGAAATGAAGGAAACATTAACAAAGATATTAGACATCCATGCTTTATAAGGGAGGTGTAGAAAGATGGCAAGTGAATTAGGATTTGAAAAGCCAATTTTAGAATTAAAAAATAAAATTTCTGAGCTTCGAACATTTACAGAAGAAAAAGAAATGGATCTGACAGATGAAATTTCCAAACTTGAAAATCGCTTACAGCAACTAGAAAGAGATATCTATGGCAATCTACAGCCATGGGAGCGTGTTCAAATAGCTAGGCATAATGAGCGCCCTACTACTCTTGATTATATTGAACATTTATTTACGGATTTTCTAGAAATGCATGGCGACCGATATTACGGAGATGACGCAGCGATTGTTGGAGGAATCGCCAAATATAAAGGTAGAGCCATAACTGTTATAGGTCACCAACGCGGAAAAGATACAAAAGAAAACATCCGACGGAATTTTGGGATGCCACATCCAGAAGGTTATCGAAAAGCTCTTCGTCTAATGAAGCAAGCAGAGAAATTTGATCGTCCCATTATTTGTTTCATAGATACAAAAGGAGCTTACCCTGGGAAAGCGGCAGAAGAACGTGGACAGAGTGAAGCGATTGCGAAAAATTTACTAGAAATGGCTGGCCTTACCGTACCTGTTGTCTGCATTGTTATTGGTGAAGGCGGTAGCGGTGGAGCATTAGCGCTAGGTGTGGGGAACCATATTCATATGCTAGAAAATTCAACGTATTCGGTCATTTCTCCTGAGGGTGCTGCAGCCCTACTATGGAAAGATGCATCCCTTGCTCAAAAAGCAGCGGAGTCAATGAAAATTACAGCTCCAGATTTAAAAGAGCTGGGAATCATAGATGAGATCATTCATGAGGTGAAAGGTGGCGCACATCGTGATGTTGCACAACAAGCAAGATCAATTGACGCAGTACTACAACAATCAATGGTCGCTCTTTCTGAATTAACAGAGGATGAGCTAATTGAGCAACGCTATCAAAAATATAAAAATATTGGACAATTTACGTATGTAAACGATGTCATGCCTATTAATAAAGGCTAAATGCTTCCGGTTTTTTCGGAAGCTCTTTTTGTGTTGGTAGTTACTGGATTGTATTCATCTCAGTAAAGTGGTATTTTAAAAAATGGATGTGAAACTCTCAGAAAAATCTTCATGAATAAGAGGAAAATACACAAGCTATATTAACATCTGTTTTTTATGATTTTACTGTATATAAAGTTTGAGGAGGTTGTTCGTATGAAGAGAATTGGTGTATTAACAAGTGGTGGAGATTCACCCGGAATGAATGCAGCTATTCGTGCTGTTGTACGTAAGGCTATTTTTCATGAATTAGAAGTGTATGGAATTTCTTATGGTTATCAAGGGTTAATTAATGGTGATATTAAGAAAATGGAGCTAGGTTCAGTAGGTGATATCATTCATCGAGGAGGAACGATGCTTTATACTGCTCGTTGTGAAGAATTCAAAACCCTTGAAGGACAACAAAAAGGAATTGAACAGCTGAAGAAATTCGGGATTGAAGGACTTGTTGTCATCGGTGGAGATGGTTCATATAGAGGCGCTCAAAAACTTACAGAACATGGCTTTCCTACAATCGGTGTCCCTGGAACGATTGATAACGATATTCCAGGAACTGACTTTACGATTGGTTTTGATACGGCATTAAATACTGTTATTGATGCAATAGATAAGATTCGTGATACGGCAACTTCGCATGAGCGTA
Source organism: Halalkalibacter alkalisediminis (assembly GCF_028610705.1). Taxonomy (GTDB): domain Bacteria; phylum Bacillota; class Bacilli; order Bacillales; family Bacillaceae_D; genus Halalkalibacter; species Halalkalibacter alkalisediminis. The sequence goes on along the minus strand of NZ_JAQQWT010000006.1, from coordinate 281,781 downwards.
CATATGTGATTGAAGTAATGGGACGTCACGCTGGAGACTTAGCTCTTTGGTCTGGTCTAGCGGATGGAGCAGAGACAATTGTCGTTCCGGAAGCAGATTATGATATGGAAGAAATCATTGGTCGTCTAAAACGTGGACAAGAACGTGGGAAAAAACACAGTATTATTATCGTTGCAGAAGGTGCTGGTACAGGTTTTGACTTTGGGGACCGCATTAAAGAGGCGATGAACCTTGAAACACGTGTTACCGTACTAGGTCACATTCAACGTGGAGGATCACCAACAGGATTTGACCGTGTCCTCGCCAGTCGACTCGGAGCAAAAGCGGTAGACCTCCTCTTAGAAGGAAAAGCAGGCGTTACAGTTGGAATCGAAAAAAATGAACTTGTCTACCATGACATTAACGAAGCACTAGCAAAGAAACATACAATTGACTTAGAGATGTACAAGCTATCACAACAATTATCGATTTAGAGATTTTAGAGAAAGGTCGAACTTAACCTTTTTCTCTGAAATCGAAGCCGCTGCCATGTTTTAAGCCTTTCTTTAGTGTAGCCAATGCACCAACCAAACAGGTACGCTCTTGAAAGCGGAAAAAGGTCGAATGCCCCTTTTTCTATAAAATCGTATGACCACAGAAACACCTTCAAGAATCGAAAAAGGCTGAAACCTTTCTCTATAATCTAAATTAGCCATTATTTTTAATTAAATTAAATCAGGAGGCAAATATGCGTAAAACAAAAATAGTCTGTACGATTGGTCCAGCAAGTGAGTCAGTGGACAAGTTAGTAGCGTTAATTGAAGCCGGAATGAATGTAGCTCGTTTGAATTTTTCACACGGAGATTTTGAGGAGCACGGTGCTCGTATTAAAAACATTCGTGAAGCTGCGGAAAAAACAGGGAATACGGTTGCCATTCTTTTAGATACGAAAGGTCCAGAAATTCGTACACAAACATTAGAAGGTGGAGTAGCTGAATTAAAAGCAGGCGATGAACTAATTATTTCAATGACTGAAGTAGTCGGGAATAATAAGAAAATCTCAGTTAGTTACCCTGGCCTGATTAATGATGTATCACCAGGTTCTAGCATTCTTCTTGATGATGGATTAATTGGTCTTGAAGTAACTGAAGTGCTTGAAGGTGAACTAGTAACAAAGGTCTTAAACAGTGGGACGTTAAAAAATAAAAAAGGTGTAAATGTACCGAATGTAAGTGTAAACTTACCTGCTTTAACGGATAAAGATGCTGCAGATATTAAATTTGGTATTGAGCAAGGTGTTGACTTCATTGCTGCGTCATTCGTAAGAAGAGCAACAGATGTTTTAGAAATTCGTGAACTTCTCGATAACAATAATGGAAGTGAAATTCATATCATTCCAAAGATTGAAAATCAAGAAGGCGTTGATAACATTGACGAAATCTTAGATGTTTCGGACGGCTTAATGGTTGCACGTGGAGATTTAGGAGTGGAAATTCCAGCTGAAGAAGTACCTTTAGTACAAAAGCAACTTATTAAAAAATGTAACTTTGCTGCAAAGCCGGTTATTACGGCAACTCAGATGCTTGATTCCATGCAACGTAACCCAAGACCTACAAGAGCGGAAGCAAGTGATGTTGCGAATGCGATTTTTGATGGCACGGATGCAATCATGCTTTCTGGTGAAACAGCTGCTGGGGACTATCCGGTTGAATCTGTTCAAACGATGCACAATATTGCAACTCGTACAGAGCAAGCTCTTAATTACAGCAATATGCTTCGTAAGAAAACGAAAGAAGAGACAACTACAATTACTAGTGCAATTGGTCAATCGGTTGCTCATACAGCCTTTAACTTAAATGCAGCTGTTATTTTATCAGCGACTGAGAGTGGTCATACGGCTCGTGTGGTTTCTAAATATCGTCCTAAGTCACCAATCATTGCCGTTACAAGTAATGCAAAGGTGATTCGCAAGCTAAGTCTTGTTTGGGGTGTAACTCCTATACAAGGAAGAGAAGCTACATCCACTGATGAAATGTTCGAATCGACGATTTCAACTGCTTTAGAATCTAATTCAATTAAGCAAGGAGATCTAGTGGTCATTACTGCTGGAGTTCCAGTAGGAGAAACAGGAACAACGAATATTATGAAGGTCCATGTCATTGGCGAGGTTGTTGCGAAAGGTCAAGGAATTGGCCGCAGGTCTGCAGCAGGACGAGTGGTTGTGGCGCGCGATGCGGCAGAAGCACTTGAAAAGACAACAGAAGGCTCTATCTTAGTTACGTATAGCACAGACAAAGATATGATTCCTGCTTTTGAAAAAGCTGCAGCGGTTATCACAGAAGAAGGTGGATTAACTTCACATGCAGCAGTAGTTGGCATTAACTTAAGTACGCCTGTTATTGTTGGTGTGCAAGGGGCGCTTGATCTATTTAAAGATGGTGAAGAAATTACGGTCGATAGTGCGCGTGGGGATATTTACAGAGGACACGCTAGTGTACTATAATTAATAACTATGGAGAAGGGAATCCCTTCTCCTATTTTTATATCAAAACTGAAATTCGTACCATTTTGTTCTCTTATTCAGAACTCAAAAAAGGAGCATGCTATGTTTCGAATATTACTATTACTGATTATCGTTGTACCTGCGTTAGAAATTGCCGTCCTCATATTAGCTGGAAATGTAATCGGAGTTTGGCAAACGATATTCCTTATCATTGCTACAGGTGTATTAGGGGCCTGGCTTGCTAAAAAAGAAGGACTTCAAGCTGTACGATTAGCTCAACTTCAAACACAGCAAGGTCAATTGCCTAGCGGCGTATTACTTGATGGCATATGTATACTAATTGGTGGTGTAGTTTTATTAACTCCAGGTTTTATCACTGATGCGATCGGCTTTTTCTTATTGGTTCCGCAAACAAGAACGTATGCAAAAGCTCTGCTCTTAAAAATCTTCAATAATATGATTAAAAATGGGAACTTTATCATTTTGAATCGAAGATAATCTGTTGAAAAGGTAACCTGTAAAAAAGAAAGAGGGAAGACTGTTGTCACAAGCATCCATTTTTATGTTAATTTTATTAGCTGTCGCTATCGTTGCGAAAAATCAATCTTTAATAGTAGCAGTTGCCTTTTTACTGATCGTTAAATGGGTCGGACTCGGTGATAAGTTATTTCCTCTCTTTCAACAAAAAGGAATTAATATTGGTGTAACAGTTATTACGATCGCAGTCTTAACTCCTATAGTGACAGGTGAAATTGGTTTTAAACAATTAGGGGAAGCCGTTAGATCCTCTTATGCCTGGGTTGCTCTTGCGTCTGGGATTTTAGTAGCATTAATTGCGGCGAACGGAATTAGTTTATTGAAGAACGACCCACACATTACAACAGCTTTAGTTTTTGGAACTATTTTAGCTGTTGCTGTTTTTAAAGGAGTTGCCGTAGGTCCATTAATCGGAGCTGGAATTGCTTATTTTGCTATGAAAGTTGTAAGTTTTTTTTCTAATTTAGGGAGCTAAAAGTATTGTAGGGAATAGGTTTTTTAGCAAAAAGTAAAAGAGAAATTTTAGAATTTAAAAACAACTTTTAGAGAAAACGTTCACAAAAGCTTAATAAATCGTTATAATAGAAGTTGTGAACATCCTTATACATAGAAACAGCCTGCATTCTCTAAAAAGTGGAATGTAAGCATTTACTATTTTGGGGAAACTAAGTTTTAAAGAAAAGGAGAGGTTAACGTGAGTACAACTCGTGGTCTAGAAGGTATTGTAGCAACGACGTCAAGCGTTAGTTCCATTATTGAAAGTGTCCTTACTTATCAAGGATATGATATTGATGATTTAGCGGATAATGCGAGTTTTGAAGAGGTTATTTATCTCTTATGGAATGGACGATTACCAAATTCAACGGAGCTGAGTCAATTTACTCAAGAGCTAGCAGATCATGCTGAAGTTCCAAAAGAAATTATTGACCAAATGAAAGCTTATCCAATCGACAAAGTTCATCCAATGGCGGCTCTTCGGTCAGCGATTTCAAGTTTGGCATTATTTGATGAACAAGCAGATGTAATGGAAGAGGAAGCAAACCGACTTAAGGCGGTTAAAATTCAAGCACAAATCCCAACGATCGTGACAGCGTTTTCACGCATTCGTGATGGTTTAGAGCCAGTTGGCCCGCGTAGTGATTTAGGATTTGCTGCAAACTTCTTGTACATGTTAACGGGCAATGAGCCAGACGAAATTGCTGTCAATGCCTTTAATAAAGCACTTGTATTGCATGCTGACCATGAGTTAAATGCTTCTACGTTTACAGCTCGTGTCTGTGTTGCGACATTATCAGATGTATACTCGGGTATTACAGCTGCGATTGGCGCTTTAAAAGGCCCACTTCATGGTGGTGCAAACGAAGCGGTTATGAAAATGCTTATGGAAATTGAAGACGTTGAAAACGTTGAACCATACATTCGTAAAGCATTAGATAATAAAGAAAAAATCATGGGCTTTGGACATCGTGTCTATAAAGATGGAGACCCACGTGCGAAGCATTTAAAAGAAATGTCTAAGCGTTTAACAGAAATTACTGGTGAGACAAAGTGGTACGAGATGTCTACCAAAATTAATGAAATGGTTACTGGAGAAAAGGGTTTACTACCAAATGTAGATTTTTACTCTGCAAGTGTTTACCACAGCCTTGGTATTAAACATGACCTTTTTACACCGATTTTTGCAGTAAGTCGTGCATCAGGCTGGTTAGCTCATATCCTTGAGCAATATAGTAATAATCGTCTTATCCGTCCACGTGCTGAATATGTTGGACCTGGTAAACAAACTTATATTCCAATTGAACAACGATAAGAGCGTGCCTGGGAGGATGACCTCCCTGTACATAGATTGACAAGTGCGTTGAATTTTGGCTACATTAGACTAGGTAGTCTTATATTTTTAATTATTTCAGGAGGTTAAGAACATGGCAGACGTAATTAAAGTAAACAATGGTGTACTTGATGTACCAAACAATCCAATCGTTCCTTACATTGAAGGTGACGGTATTGGACCAGATATTTGGGCAGCTGCTTCACGAGTATTAGATGCTGCTGTTGAAAAAGCATATAACGGAGAGAAGAAAATCGAGTGGAAAGAAATTCTTGCTGGTGAAAAAGCGTTCAACCAAACAGGTGAGTGGCTGCCGGAAGAAACATTAGAAGCTGTTCGTGAATATATGATCGCAATCAAAGGACCTTTAACAACGCCAATCGGTGGTGGTATTCGTTCTTTAAACGTTGCACTTCGTCAAGAGCTTGACCTTTACGTATGTCTTCGTCCTGTCCGTTATTTTAATGGAGTTCCTTCACCTGTAAAACGTCCTGAAGATACAGATATGGTTATCTTCCGTGAAAACTCTGAGGATATTTATGCTGGTATCGAGTATAAAGAAGGATCTGAAGAAGTTAAGAAACTTATTGCCTTCTTACAAAATGAAATGGGAGCTACGAAAATCCGTTTCCCTGAAACATCTGGTATCGGAATTAAGCCAGTATCGCAGGAAGGAACAGACCGACTAGTTCGTGCGGCTATTCAATATGCAATTGACGAGGGTCGTAAGAGTGTGACACTTGTTCACAAAGGTAACATTATGAAGTTCACTGAAGGAGCCTTCAAAAACTGGGGTTATGAAGTAGCTGAGCGTGAGTTCGGAGATAAAGTCTTCACATGGGCTCAATATGATAAGTTAGTTGAAACAGAAGGCAAAGATGCTGCTAATAAAGCACAAGCTGATGCAGAAGCTGAAGGCAAGATTATCGTTAAAGATTCGATTGCTGATATCTTCTTACAACAAATTTTAACTCGTCCTAAAGAGTTTGATGTTGTAGCAACAATGAACTTGAATGGTGACTACATTTCTGACGCCCTTGCTGCACAAGTTGGTGGAATCGGTATTGCTCCAGGAGCAAACATTAACTACGACACAGGACACGCTATTTTTGAAGCTACACACGGTACGGCTCCTAAATACGCTGGTCTTGATAAAGTAAACCCATCTTCAGTTTTACTTTCTGGTGAGTTATTACTTCGTCACTTAGGTTGGTTTGAAGCGGCTGATCTAATCATGGCATCTATGGACAAAACAATCGCAAGCAAAGTTGTAACATATGACTTTGCACGTCTAATGGACGGCGCTACAGAAGTTTCTTGTTCTGGATTTGCTGAAGAGTTAATTAAAAACCTATAAGAGAATGAACACCAAAAGGTCATTTACAACCTATAAGAGAATGAACACCAAAAGGTCATTTACAACCTTTTGGTGTTAACTTGAAGGAATGAGCGAAGCCGCTGTTACGTGCTAACCCCCTTCACAGCGTGCGGGTCCATTGCAATTCATTGCACTTTTTTGAACGTAAAATTCAAATTATATCAAAAATTCTTATCATGGGGAGTGAGTGTGTCATGGCAATTAAACGTAGAAAGATTTCTGTTATTGGTGGTGGCTTCACTGGAGCTACAACTGCTCTTATGGTTGCTCAAAAAGAACTAGGAGACGTTGTTCTTCTTGATATTCCACAAATGGAAGGTCCAACAAAAGGTAAAGCACTAGATATGCTAGAATCGACACCTGTTGCAGGAATTGATTCGAATATTGTCGGAACTTCAGATTATGCAGATACGAAGGATTCTGATGTTGTTGTTATCACTGCTGGAATTGCACGTAAACCAGGTATGAGTCGTGATGATCTTGTGAGCACAAATGCTGGAATTATGAAGGCTGTTACAAAGGAAGTTGTTAAATACTCACCTAATTGCTACATTATCGTTTTAACGAACCCAGCAGATGCAATGACTTACACGGTTTACAAAGAGTCTGGCTTCCCTAAAAATCGTGTAATTGGTCAATCCGGAGTACTTGATACGGCACGTTTCCGTACATTCGTTGCACAAGAATTAAACCTATCTGTTGAAGATATTACAGGTTTCGTTCTTGGTGGACACGGTGACGACATGGTTCCACTTATTCGTTACTCAGCTGCTGGCGGTGTGCCACTTGAGAAGCTTATCCCTCAAGATCGCTTAGACGCTATTGTTGAGCGCACACGTAAAGGTGGCGGTGAGATTGTTGGTCTTCTAGGTAACGGAAGTGCTTACTACGCGCCAGCTGCGTCACTTACTCAAATGGTTGAAGCAATCATTAAAGATAAGAAACGTGTTATTCCTACAATTGCTTACCTTGAAGGTGAGTATGGCTATAATGATCTTTATGTGGGTGTTCCAACCATCCTTGGTGGAGACGGAATTGAAAAGGTCATTGAGCTTGATTTAACAGAAGATGAAAAAGCAGCCCTTGCTAAATCTGTTGAATCTATTAAAAATGTTATGTCGGCATTGCCAACTGCATAATTTTCTTAAAGTATGCCACTTACGAGTGGTGTACTTTTTTTGGTTAGAGAAGGGAAGAGACAATTTCGGTAAATAGAGTTATCCTCTTTGAGCATTGTTTGCTATACTGAAACTATAAAAAGAGAGCCGATTCACTCGGCAGGGATGAAACCGTAACATGTCGCTCGTAATAAAGTCGGGCTTGGAGGTTTAATATGTCACAACGCTTATTAATAGTCGATGATGAAGAATCAATCGTTACTCTGCTTCAATTTAATTTGGAGCAGTCTGGTTACGAGGTAACAACTGCGCTCGATGGTGCTAAAGCACTTGAACTCGCCAAAAATGAAAGCTTTGATATGCTTATACTTGATCTCATGTTACCTGAAATGGACGGTCTAGATGTGTGTAAACAGTTACGTCAAAATAAAATCATGACACCGATTTTGATGTTAACGGCTAAAGATGATGAGTTTGACAAAGTCTTAGGATTGGAGCTTGGAGCGGACGATTATATGACGAAACCGTTTAGCCCAAGGGAAGTGGTTGCAAGAGTCCGTGCTATCTTAAGACGATCCCAACCTGTAATTTCAGAAAATGAGGTATCTAAAAGCTCTAATCAAGATCAAGTGATTAAATTTGGAGAAGTAGAAATTTATCCAGAAAATTATGAAGTGCTGTTCAAGAAGCAGTCCATAGAACTAACACCGAAAGAATTCGAATTACTTTTGTATTTAGCCAATCATAAAGGCCGTGTTTTAACAAGAGATCAACTTTTAAATGCCGTTTGGAACTATGAATTTGTTGGCGATACAAGAATTGTTGATGTGCACATAAGTCATCTTCGGGAGAAAATCGAAGCAAATACAAAGAAGCCTGTATATATTAAGACAATCCGAGGGCTTGGTTATAAATTAGAGGAGCCTTCCTTACATGTATAAACTACGGTTCAAGCTCAACTTTGCTACATTGCTAATCACGCTGCTAGTGATGGCAGGACTTGGCATTGTTATTGGGCAGTTGTATCAAGCATTCTATTTGAGCAACTTAACTGAACGTATCGAAAAAGAAACCAATTTAGCTGCTTATATTATCAGTGAAAAAGAGAGCTTGACAGGAGAAACACCACAACGTTTAGCGATCGAGTTTTCCGAAATGCTTGAGGCACGAGTAACAATTATCTTACCAGATGGCACGGTTATTGGAGAATCAGAGAAGGATCCGTCTCTGATGGATAATCATTTAACAAGACCAGAGATTGCTGCTGCTAAAAGAGGCGAGAAGGGAGCTGAAATTCGTCATAGTGATACTGTTCATGACGAATTACTATATTACGCAGTTTCGATTATAGACCCTTCAGGAAATCACTTAGGCTATTTACGCTTAGGACTCTCCACTCAAACATTAGCTGAAATGGATCAGATCATCTGGGGGATATTAGCTACTAGTTTTATCATTGCTTTTATCATTATTGTGTCTATAACCTACCGGGTAGCTAACGAAATGATTAGACCCATTGAACAAGCTACTGTTGTTGCGAATGAGTTAGCCGAGGGGAATTATAAGGTTAGAATACAAGAAGGGAAGCGGGATGAAATTGGCCAATTGACACGCTCCATTAACATTTTGGCTTACAATTTAGAGCGTCTTACGAAGCGACACCAAGCTCAAACGGAACGGATGGAAACGTTAATTGAAAATATGGGTAGTGGCTTAATTCTGATTAATACAAAAGGAGATATCACTCTTATTAATGGAACATGTCGCACAATTTTTCAAGAGAATACCGATCTTTGGTTAAATCAGCTTTACCATGACGTGATTAAACATAAAGAGGTCATTCGGATTGTTCAGACGATCTTTCTAACAGAGGAAAACCAAAGGAAGCAAATTCATTTTCCTGTGAAACTTGAAGTACGTCATTTTGAAGTGTATGGCGCACCAGTTATGAGTAATAGAGGGAAATTAAAAGGAATCGTTCTCGTTCTTCATGACATTACTGGCTTAAAGAAACTAGAACAAGTTAGGACTGATTTTGTTGCAAATGTTTCCCACGAATTAAAGACGCCTGTAACTTCGATCAAAGGTTTTACAGAGACTCTTTTGGATGGGGCCATGCATTCAGAACCGTTGAGAGAAAAATTTCTAAATATTATCGCAAAAGAGAGTGAAAGGCTTCAAGATTTAATTGAAGAATTACTTGAGCTCTCGCGAATCGAACAATCATACTTTAGGCTCAACTGGCATACAACAAATTTTAAAACGATTATAGAAGAAGTATTTGATCTACTAAAAGAAAAGGCCAAAAATAAAGGGATTCATCTTGATCTAGTTATAGAAGGAGATACAACTCTTGAAGGGGATGCTACTCGTCTGAAACAGATCGCAATAAACTTAATTAACAATGCAATTGCGTATACGCCGACTGGAGGACACGTAACGGTTTTCTTAAAAGGGAGAGAAAACCGCGTTGAACTAGATGTAATTGATACAGGCGTCGGAATCAGTGAGAGCGAATTACCTAGAATTTTTGAACGTTTTTACAGAGTAGACAGAGCTCGAAGTAGAAATTCAGGCGGAACAGGACTAGGTTTAGCAATTGTAAAGCATTTAGTAGAAGCTCATTCTGGTATCATATCGGTTACAAGCCAAGTGGGAAAAGGAACGACATTTTCTATTGAATTTCATAAAGAACGTCAACAATAGAGTGACATCATTTACAAAATATTTACAATCACTTTAAACATGCTTAATGTTGGCCGGCTACAATGTAATAGAACGGTTTCATCACTGTCGAGCAACTAGACAACACTCTAGTTGTCCAAAAGTACATCCCCTTATAGGATGTGAGCGCCCCTTTATGCTCACATCCTTTTTTTAGAGTTGAGGAGAAATGGTCGCCCTTTACCTTTTGTCCTTAACTCTAAGTAATGAGTGTAGCCGCGGCCATGTCTTAAGCCTTTTGAGCGATCTTCTCAAAAGGTGCGCAGCGAGTGGAGCCATTGCAAGCCATGATCAGCCATCAAAACAACACAAAGAAGAAAGTTAACGTACCGAAGTAAAGTCGCCCTTGACCTAACTAGATTCCTACTTCTCCCATTTTATCCACAACTACTACATGGAGTTTTCTCTAAACGCCCCATTTATCTTAAAATTTGTTTTATAATGAAAAAGAATGAAATGTTATAAAGAATAGTGAAACCGTTTAATCGGTAAGTACGTAGAAAGAAAGACATCACAATGAGAAGGGATGATACGATGACCATTAAGCAACTGCTCGTTGGCTTTGTTTCTTTAATAGCTGGGGCCATTCTTGTTTTATTTTTAGTAACGGGATGGTACATAGTTGACGAATCGGAACAGGCTGCACTTATTACGTTTGGTAAGGTTGAAGATACGATTACGGAACCGGGGTTAAAGTTTAAGATGCCGTGGCCTATACAAAGAGTAGAGATTCTTTCAAGGGGGACGTTTAACCTTCAAGTAGGTTACCACGAAGAAGATGGTGAGGTTGTTGAATTTACTCGAGAAGCTAAAATGATTACAGGGGATGAGAATATTCTCTTTGCAGATTTGGCTGTTCAATGGAGAATTACCGATCCAGAACAATATTTATATAGTACGGTTGACGCCCAGCAAGTGTTGTATAACGCGACATCTGCTGCATTACGTGGCGTGATTGGTAGTACGAGTATTGATGAGGTCTTAACGGATCAAAGACCAGAAGTAGAGGCTCAAGTTTTCGAGAATTTAGTTGAACTGTTAGAAATCTATCAAATTGGTGTTAGTATACAAGACGTAAAGCTACAAGACGTTGAGCTTCCAACTGATGAAGTGCGTCGTGCATTTACAGAAGTAACGGATGCACGTGAGCAGCGTTTGACGAAAATAAATGAAGCTACTAGATACCGTAATCAGCTGATAAATGAAGCTGAAGGGGAAAAGGATGCGATCATTTCTCGTGCGGAAGGAACTAAAGCAGAGCGTATCGAGCGGGCTCGTGGGGACGTTGCAAAGTTTGATGCTCTATATGCTGAGTACTTAGTGAATCAAGATGTGACTCGTCAACGTCTTGTTTTAGAGACTTTAGAGAATGTCCTACCAAACACTGAGATTTATATTATGGATAGCAATAATGATACAGTAAGCTACTTACCGATTAGGCCGCTTGAGCGTGGGCAAAACACAGCCGCTGAAGGAGGGAGTAACTAATGAGTGACGAAAATATTGTCGATATTAATGAACGTCGCCCGAGTGAGGAGTGGAGAAAGTTTGCTAAGCTTGGGGCAATGGCGATTATCTTATTAGTGATTTTAGCAACGATTATTAGTAATTTATTTATTGTAGAGCAAGGTGAATATAAAGTAGTTAGGCAGTTTGGGGAAGTTGTACGAATTGAGGATCAGCCTGGACTGAGCTATAAAATTCCTTTTATTCAATCTGTGACTACTCTACCAAAGTTTCAAATGGTCTATGATATTCCGCCAGCAGAAATCAATACTCGTGATAAGAAAAGAGTACTTGCCGACCATTATGCGATTTGGAGAATTGAAAGTCCTCAGCTGATGATCTCTAATACTGTTAACCAGGATCGTGCCGAAGCCATTTTAGGAGAGTTAATTTTTTCTGCGATTCGAGCTGAGTTAGGTCAGTTAGATTTTGATGAAATCATTAATGAGGAAAAGTCTTCAAGAGGTAGCTTTAATGAATTGGTTCGTGATCGTGTAAATGAAGCACTCGAACGAAACCAATATGGGATAATCTTAACGGATGTTCGAATGAAGCGTACGGATTTACCAGATGAAAATGAGCAAGCTGTATATAGTCGAATGATTTCAGAACGTCATGCTACAGCTCAAGAGTATTTGTCGCAAGGGGATGCTGAAGCAAACCGAATTCAATCTGCAACCGACCGGGAAGTAACGGAAATGATTGCCACTGCGACTGCAGATGCAAATGAGATTGAAGGGGAAGGGGAAGCAGAAGCAGCTCGTATCTACAATGAATCTTTCGGTCGTGATACAGAGTTCTATCAATTGTACCGTACGCTTGAATCTTATGAAAAAACGATTGGAGAAGAGACGGTTATTGTCCTTCCTGCGAATTCACCATATGCACGTATCTTAATGGGATACACAGATTAAAAAGGAGGAGGGCGAGTCAGTCGCCTTCCTTTTTCTTTATTGATTAAACAAATTGAAACAAATAATAAACATTACCTTAAATAATAAAAAAGGATTTTGGGGAGTCAGTTGTCACTTTTTCTCATTTTATCTTAGCTATGCTACAATAAACGTAAGATGATTTTGAAAAAGAGAGGAGCCTTTCTAGTGAAAAAGCTCGTATTAATAGATGGAAATAGTATTGCTTATCGTGCGTTCTTTGCCTTGCCTTTATTGAATAATGAAAAAGGCGTTTATACAAATGCTGTTTATGGATTCACGACGATGTTGCTTAAAATTATTGAAGAAGAAAAACCGACGCACATGCTAGTAGCTTTTGATGCTGGTAAAACCACGTTCCGCCATAAAACTTTTGAAGAATACAAAGGGGGACGTCAAAAAACGCCACCTGAATTATCCGAACAATTTCCGTTAGTTCGCGAACTTCTTGATGCCTTTAATATTTCTCGTTATGAAGCGGAAAACTATGAAGCGGATGATATTATCGGAACACTTGCGACAAATGCTGCCGAAAAAGAATTCGAAGTTAAAGTGTATTCTGGAGATAAAGACTTACTTCAACTCGTTTCAGATAAAGTGACCGTTGTGTTAACGAAAAAGGGAATAACGAATGTAGAAGCCTATGATAAAGCGTTAATCTCTGAGAAATATGGAATTACACCAAAGCAAATCATTGATATGAAAGGGCTAATGGGTGATAGCTCTGATAACATTCCTGGAGTTCCAGGAGTTGGTGAAAAGACAGCTCTGAAGCTTTTAAAAGAATTTGGCTCAGTCGAAAAAGTTCTTGATTCGATTGATCAAATATCTGGTAAGAAGATGAAAGAGAAGTTAGCAGAAAATCGCGAGCAAGCGCTCATGAGTAAAGAGCTTGCAACGATATTTTTAGAAGTACCATTTGAGACGGAATTAGATGATTTAAGCTTTGGTGACTATGACCAGAAAACCGTCGTTGACTTCATGAAAGAACTCGAATTTACTTCCTTAGTTACTAAGTTTGACACGGAAGGTGCCGAAGAGGTTGAGTTAGAGGAAATTACATATGAACGATTAGATAAGTTGGAGGACGAGCATCTAACTAAAGAAGCTGCATTAATTGTCGAAGTTCTAGGAGAGAATTATCATCAAACTCCGATTGAGGGATTTGCGATGGTAAACGAGAAAGGTCGCTTTTTTATTCCAACAGAACAGGCACTAGACTCTCCTGCTTTTGTTGATTGGTTGAAGGATGACTCAACTGAAATTTTCGTATTCGATGCGAAACAAGCCGTCGTTTCACTTGGTTGGCAAGGAATCTTACTAAATGGAGTTGTGTTTGATCTTCAAATGGCTTCTTACTTATTAGACCCATCATTGTCTTCTCACGAAATTAGTGATGTCGCCTCTCGTAAAGGACTTGGACAACTACAGGAAGATGAAGTGGTCTATGGAAAAGGAGCAAAACGAAGAATTCCTGAGGTAGACCAATTAGCTGAACATCTAGTTCGAAAAGCGGATGCTCTTTATCAATTGAAGCCTGTTCTTGAGAAAGAATTGAAAGAAAATGAGCAAGAAGAGTTGTATCGTGATCTGGAGATGCCGCTTTCACTTGTGCTTGGAAGAATGGAAACGACTGGTATCAAAGTTGATAAGGAACAACTCGAACAGATGGGGGAGGATTTAGAACTGAGGTTAAACGATCTCGAGAAGAAAATTCACGAATTAGCTGAAACGTCTTTTAACATTAATTCTCCTAAACAATTAGGTGAGATCTTATTTGAGAAATTAGGATTACCACCTGTGAAAAAAACGAAGACCGGCTATTCCACTTCAGCAGATGTGTTGGAGAAATTAGCAAAGGATCATGAAATAGTAGAACACATCCTTCACTACAGACAATTAGGGAAGTTAAATTCAACATATATAGAAGGTCTTTTAAAAGTGACAAAAGAGAACACTCATAAAATTCATACGAGATATAACCAAGCTTTAACTCAAACAGGACGTCTCAGTTCAACAGACCCGAACTTACAGAACATCCCGATTCGCTTAGAAGAAGGAAGAAGAATAAGGAAAGCCTTTATTCCATCTGAGAAAGGATGGAAGATGATTGCTGCTGATTATTCTCAAATTGAGCTACGTGTCCTTGCTCACATTGCCGAAGACGAGAAGTTGATCGAAGCGTTCCAATTGGATATGGACGTCCATACGAAAACAGCAATGGATGTGTTCCATGTAAGTGAAGAGGAAGTTACGTCTCATATGCGTAGAAGTGCTAAGGCGGTTAACTTCGGGATCGTGTATGGCATCAGTGATTTTGGTTTGTCCCAAAGTCTTGGAATCACAAGAAAAGAAGCAGGGCAATTTATTGAGCGATACTTTGAAAGTTATCCAAAGGTAAAAGAATATATGGATAACATCATTGAGGATGCTAGAGAGAAAGGCTTTGTGTCAACTTTGCTTCACCGTAGACGCTACTTACCAGAATTAACGAGTCGTAATTTTAATAAACGGAGTTTCGCGGAACGTACAGCGATGAATACACCTATTCAAGGAACGGCAGCCGATATTATAAAAAAAGCAATGGTTGAAATAGCAACCAAATTAGAAGAAGAACAAATGCAGAGTCGAATGCTCCTTCAAGTGCACGATGAATTGATTTTTGAGGTCCCAGAAGAGGAAGTAGAAAAAATGCTCAAATTGGTTCCTGAGGTTATGGAAAGAGCTGTCGAATTAAAGGTTCCATTAAAAGCTGATGTTTCATATGGAGAAACATGGTATGACGCCAAATAAGGAGAGATTGATTCATGCCAGAATTACCTGAGGTTGAAACCGTTAGTCGAACACTACGTGAACTAGTCATCGGTAAAACGATAGCCGGAGTCGATGTAAAATGGGCAAATATTATTAAAAAACCAGATGATGTAGAGCAATTTAAGCTCGAATTAATTGGACAAACGATACACGCAGTAAACCGGCGCGGGAAGTTCCTACTTTTTGTACTTGATGATATTACAATGGTCTCCCATTTAAGAATGGAAGGACGATACGGACTCTTTAAAAAAGCCGAGGAACTCACTCCTCATACTCATGTTATTTTTCAATTTACAGATGGAACCGAATTACGATATCAAGATGTACGTAAATTTGGGACGATGCATTTGTTTAAAAAAGGGACAGAAGAAGAGTCATTACCTCTTGTACAACTAGGCGTTGAACCATTCTCTGAGGCGTTTACGATTGAATTATTACGTGATTCCTTTCAAAAGACAACTAGAAGTATTAAAGTGGTCTTGTTGGATCAAAAGACCGTTGTTGGACTTGGAAACATATATGTAGATGAAGCTCTTTTTCGTTCAGGTATTCACCCCGAACGATTAGCTTCCTCGCTTTCAATGGAGGAGTATACTCGTTTACATGAAGCTATTGTTTCTACTCTGCAAGAAGCGGTCGACCTCGGAGGGAGCTCTGTAAAATCTTATGTGAATGGTCAAGGCGAGATGGGGATGTTTCAGCAGCAACTAAATGTTTACGGTCGAAAAGGGGAAGCGTGTAAACAATGTGGAGAAGAAATCTCAAAAACGGTTGTAGGTGGAAGAGGCACTCACTTCTGCGTGAATTGCCAAAAATAAAGTACATTGGATAGGCTCCTGCCATATACTATCGTATGTTTGAATGGAAGGGAGCTTATCAAGATGGTTGAGATTCTCTCCTTATTGGCCATTGCCCTTGCTGTTAGTCTGGATAGCTTTGGCGTTGGTTTAACATATGGACTTAGAAAAATGAGATTACCATGGAGATCGTTGTTATTTATCGCAGGTTGTTCAGCTAGTTCTATATTAATCGCGATGTTCTTTGGAACATTCATTCAAGCTTATTTGTCTCCAAGTGTTGCTGAATCTTTAGGTGGGATCATATTAATTTTAATTGGAGCTTGGGCCTTGTACCAGGTATTCCGTCCAGCTAAAAACGAAGTAAAAAATAAGGGAGACGAAATCATTTTAAATTTTGAAATCAAAGTATTAGGTGTCGTTATTCGAATTTTAAGAAAGCCGATGGTTGCAGATTTTGATAACTCAGGAACCATAACAGGACGTGAAGCTTTTTTACTAGGGGTCGCCTTATCCCTTGATGCGTTTGGGGCCGGTATCGGAGCCGCCTTAATTGGCTTTTCTCCAATCTGGATGGCAATCAGTGTCGCAACGATGAGCGCACTATGTGTCACACTTGGAATGAAAAGCGGCTACCGCTTCTCAGACTCCATCTGGATGAAAAAATTCTCCTTCATACCAGGCCTCCTCCTTATTATAATAGGCATTTTTAGTTTATAGAGGTTGTTCAAAAAGGTGGGTTTTTACCTTTTTGAACAACCTCTAAGCATGGAGCGGAACCGCTGCAGGGTTTTAAGCCATTAATGAGTGGGCTTCTCATTACTGGCGCGCAGCGAGAGAAGCCCATGCCAGTCATTTAAGAAAATTAAAAAGAACAAAAAGGTGGGTTTTTACCTTTTTGAACAACCTCTTTACATAGGAACAGGTCTTACTATATTGAACAACCATAGGAGGAGAAATCATGTTTATAGGTTTAACGGGCGGTATTGCTAGTGGTAAGTCAACTGTCAGTAAGATGATTATGGAAATGGGTATACCAGTTATAGACGCAGATCAGGTTGCCCGCGAAGTCGTAGAACCAGGTACGAAGGCCCTACAAGCTATTTGTCAACATTTTGGATCTTCCGTCATAAATGAAGATGGGACGTTAGCAAGAAAAAAGTTAGGATCCATTATTTTTGAGGATCGAAAAGAACGCCAAGTTTTAAATGAAATTGTTCATCCAGCTGTTAGAAATCGCATGGATGAATTAAAACAATATTATTTAGAGCAAGGTGAAACGACGATTGTGTATGATATTCCATTATTATTTGAAAGCAATTTATTTTATTTAGTAGATAAAGTAATACTCGTGTATGTTGATAGCAAAACTCAACTGCAAAGATTACTGGAACGAGACTCAGCGGGGATGGAAGACGCTAAACAGAGAATAGCTTCACAAATACCGTTAATCGATAAGCGCGAACGAGCAGATTTTGTGATTGATAACTCGTTTACGATGGAAGAGACGAAGAAACAGCTTCAGCGTATTTTTGATCAATTATTAACACAAAAGTGACTTAAACCAAGCTTAGATCTAGGCGAAAGGATGTCTAAATCAAATCTGGTTTAGGCACTTTTTTTATTTTTTATAAAATACAATGAAATTAATGTCATTAATAACTTAATGTGTTATACTAATTAATATCAAATCAAAATAAAGTATAGCTCATATTGTGGGAGGAGTCATTCTAATGAAGACAAAGGTTGCAATTAACGGGTTTGGCCGTATTGGTCGTATGGTGTTCAGAAAGGCAATGAAAGATGCAAATGTTGATATAGTAGCAATTAATGCAAGCTATCCTGCAGAAACATTAGCTCATTTAATAAAATATGATAGTATACATGGGAAATACGAATTAGAAGTTGTCGCGAAAAACAATGCTATTATGGTTGGTGGAAAAGAAATCCAACTTTTACAATCTAGGGATCCTAGAGAACTACCTTGGGCTGAACTTGGGATTGACATTGTCATTGAAGCAACAGGCAAATTTAAAACACAAGAAACAGCTGGCTATCATCTACAAGCGGGAGCGAAAAAAGTGGTGATTACGGCCCCTGGTAAAGATGAAGATATCACGGTTGTAATGGGTGTTAATGAAGACGATTACAAGAACGAAGAGCATCATATTATCTCAAATGCTTCTTGTACAACAAATTGTTTAGCTCCTGTAGCAAAAGTCATCGATGAGAACTTTGGAATTGAGAGTGGCATGATGACAACGATTCATGCTTATACAAACGACCAAAAAAATATTGATAATCCACATAAAGATCTCAGAAGAGCAAGAGCTTGTGGCGAATCAATCATTCCAACTTCAACGGGTGCAGCAAAGGCGCTTGCCAAAGTACTTCCACAACTAACAGGGAAATTAAATGGGATGGCTTTACGTGTTCCAACTCCAAATGTTTCACTTGTGGATCTAGTTGTGAATGTGAAGCAAGATGTGACAGTAGAGCAGGTAAATCGTGCATTAGCAAATGCTTCTGAAAATGAATTAAAAGGAATTTTAGGTTATACGAACGAACCGCTCGTATCGATTGATTTTAATGGAAGTGAGGATTCTTCTGTTATCGATAGTTTATCGACAATGGTGATGAATGACAGACAAGTGAAAGTACTGGCTTGGTATGATAATGAGTGGGGCTATTCATGTCGCGTGGTAGACCTCGTATGTTTTGTGGCTGAGAAATTAAAAGAACCAAGTAAAGTGTATTAGAACTATATTAAAGAAAATGGTATAGTGCCCATAAAGTTGAGAAACCTAAATGGTGTATTGGTGTTCATAAATCAGATATTTGATTGCAGATCAACTAGTATAGTTATAAATAGTCCTGATTTAACAGCTACAAAAAAAGTTACTTGTAACTGTTGCAATCAAATTATAAACCGAGTATACTGATTTTCGTGAACTTCAATTACAGCAAATCAGGAACTGTTTTTTTACAGACCGGGTTAGGACCTCTCTGGACTAACTTTCCCCCGTGTAATTTAACTTTCCTACATGCTTGAGAAGGCATGAATTTTTGTAAAGGGGGATTCAACTTATGGACACTATGGGTCGTCACGTAATTGCAGAACTTTGGGGATGTAACGTGGAGAAGTTGAATAATATGAGTTTTATTGAACAAGTATTTGTTGATGCAGCATTGAAATCCGGAGCTGAAGTAAGAGAGGTCGCATTTCACAAGTTTGCTCCACACGGAGTAAGTGGAGTTGTTATTATCTCAGAATCTCATTTAACAATTCACAGCTTTCCTGAACATGGTTATGCGAGTATTGATGTATATACTTGTGGTGATCTTGATCCTAATGTGGCAGCGAATCATATTACTGAAGCGTTAGGTGCTACATCAAGTGAAGTCATCGAGGTGCCTAGAGGAATGGGACCAGTTAAAATTGAGAAATCAAAAGTTCAAGCACTATAAGTGAGATAGAAGAGGTTGGCTCTGACAAATGTGTTTACCTTTTTTTCAATCGCGATAGAAACGAGACGTTTCGAGGCAATTGAAAAAGAGATTACGTACATTTTGGGTCAACCTCTTTTTGATTTAATACTTTTTTCTGTATTTTGCCCCTAAAAAAGGTGGATATGATATGATATACATAGTTAAATTTCGATAAGGAACGACAAAAAGGCCTTTTCTTGTCAGACCGTTCGTTTTTTAATATCATGGAAGATATGTAGCGGAAATTGGAGTTGATCAAATGCTATGTCCTGCTTGTCACCATAATGGAACTCGAGTACTTGATTCAAGACCCAGTCATGAAGGCCGTTCAATTCGAAGAAGAAGAGAATGCGAAGAATGCAGCCACAGATTCACTACTTTTGAGATGATCGAGGAAATTCCTTTGATTGTTGTGAAAAAGGATGGGACACGTCAAATTTTTAGTCAAGATAAAATTCTTCGAGGACTTATTCGTGCCTGTGAGAAGAGACCTGTATCATTAGAAACACTTGAAAAAATTGTGAACGGTGTGGAGCGTGAACTTCGAGGATTAGGGAAGAATGAAGTTATGAGTCATGATGTAGGTGAGCTTGTTATGGAACGACTTGCTGATATTGATGACGTCGCATATGTACGTTTTGCATCAGTTTATCGACAATTTAAAGATATTAATGTTTTTATAAAAGAACTAACAGATTTGATGAATAAGAGTTAAGGAATAAGAGAGCTTAAGCGAAAGTCGCTGCAAGCTCTTTTTCAGCTGAAAGTCAAAGTCGAGAGGAGGACTTAGAAATGACATGGCATTGGAAAGAATTACTACCCGTTGATCGGTTTACGGTTCGGACAGGTCAGTACGTGACAGAGATGGATCGTCTTACTTTAACCTTGTTATATCAACCCCTTATAGGAGCAGTCGCACACAGTCTGTATGTGACGTTTTTGTCGCAGTTAGAAAGAGATCAATACTGGAGTGATGAGCAAACACATCGGCAATTAATGTTGTTACTAGGTGCTCCACTCGAAGTGATTTTTGAAGAACGAAAGAAGCTCGAGGGAATTGGTCTACTTAAAACCTATAAACGGAAAGAAGAAGATGGAGAAACCACTTATTTATATGAGTTACAGCCACCGATGACTCCAAAGCAATTTTTTGAAAATGATGTATTGAGTGTTTATCTTTTCAATAGGCTTGGTAAAACCCATTATCGTCAGCTTCGTGAACGATTCACGTTAGATCAGGTAGCTCATGAAGAATTTACAGAATTAACTTATGCGTTTGATGAAGTGTTTGCTTCGTTGCATCATTCAGAAATGGTTTCGAATTTAAAATCAGAGACTGGAAATGCACTAAGGGGAGATCCGCAAAGAGAGTTGATTTCAACCGAAAAGGAAGAGCTCTCTTTTCAGTATCAAAATTTCGATTTTGAGCTCCTCGAAAAAAGCTTATCCTCTTTTATTGTACCTGAAGACGTTTTAACAAAGGATGTAAAGGCGTTAATCGGCAGACTTGCCTTCGTCTACCGAATCGAACCTTTAGAAATGACGTCGATCATCCAACAGACTCTTTTACATGATGACAAACTGAATGTAGTCGAGTTTAGAAAGAAAGTTCAGGAATGGTATAAGATTGAGCATGGAAATGAACCACCTGGTATAGGATTACAGCAGCACCCTGTCCAATATCAATTGATGCAGGGAAAAGAACCGGTTACCGAAGAAGAACGGACGATTAAATTTTACGAAACAACCCCACCACTAACGTTATTAGAAATTAGGTCAGATGGTGCGAAAGTGGCGGCAGCCGATGTAAAGATTGTCGAGTCGCTTATTCTTGATCATCAATTGTTACCGGGCGTAGCGAATGTTCTGCTGGATTTTATGCTTTGGAGCCAGGACATGAAATTATCTAAAGCCTTAATCGATAAAATAGCAGGACACTGGGCGAGAAAGAAAGTCCAGACGGTTAAAGAAGCGATGCAGCTTGCGATGCAGGAACAAAGAAAAACAAATGAGCAACAGGCTAAGAAATCAACGGCACCATACAGTAAGCAAACCACAAGACGTAAGCAACAGCCGAAACGAGATAAATTACCTAAATGGCTTTTAGCTGAGAAACAAAAAGAAAGTCAAGTAACGGAAGCGACCGAAAAAGTAGAAGTGAAGATGGATCAAGGCAAGCAAGAAGAGAAGAGCTTTGAACAGATGCTTGAAGAAAGAAGAAGGAACAAGGCACAGAAAGGAGAGGTGTAACATGGAATCCATTCAATCTGCATTGAAACAATGGAGTCAAGATAACAATAAATTTCAACAGAGGTTAAACGAGGCGAGAAATTCCTTGCTTGCGGATCCCATTGTAAAAAAAGCATTGGATCAAGTTTCGGTTACGGACGAGATGCTTGAGCAAGGCTTAATTAAGCTATATGAATTACAAAAGGAGCTTCATCATTGTCATGATTGTCCTGGCCTCTCCAATTGTCCGAACATGATGAGGGGGTATCAACCAGAATTAATGGTCACGCGAAAAGCATTAGACCTTAGGTATCATCCGTGTTCGTTAAAAACAAATGAAGAGAGTGCTCGTAAACAAAGACAATTAATCAAATCGTTATATGTACCAAAAGATATTCTTAAAGCTACTTTTGATCGACTAGATCGCGACCATGAGCGTGAAGAGGCTAGTCGGAAAGCTCTGGCATTTGCATTAGGAGCGAACCCTGGTGAGGATGGACAAGGCCTTTACTTTTACGGGAAATTTGGAGTCGGAAAGACACATTTAATGGGTGCAGTCGCAAATGAATTACGTGATAGAGGAATTGAAACGTATATCGTTTATACACCCGATTTCTTTAGAGAAATGAAGTCTTCTATCGGAGACGGGACATTTCAAGAAAAAATTGATATGGTCAAGAAAGCGCAAGTCCTGATTCTTGATGATATTGGAGCGGAAACGATTTCTGGTTGGATTCGAGATGATGTGCTAGGGGCTATTTTACAACATAGAATGCTAGAGAACCTTCCAACGTTATTTACATCTAATTATGATTATGATGAATTAGAAGATCATCTCTCCTATTCAGAACGAGGCGGTATTGAAGAATTAAAAGCAAAACGAATTATGGAACGGATCAAGCATTTCACCACATTTGTGAATGTTGAGGGTGCCAATCGACGTTCTAGATAAGTTGAACTTTCTTCCAATTGAAGGTTCTTCTCTTTGCTGAAAGAGGTAACTATGATAGGATGAGAGTATCATATTTTGATTATTGCGGAGGGTACTACATGAGCATTGATGCGATATTAGAACGTGCGCTGAATGGTGAACGCTTGCAAATGGAAGATGCGATTGCTCTTTATGAGAGTGACGAAGTGGAAAAAATGGGAGCAGCAGCCAATCAAATCATGAAAAAATGGCATCCAGAACCCATTACGACGTTTGTCATTGGACGTAATGTTAACTATACAAATTTTTGTGATACCTATTGTCGCTTTTGTGCATTCTACCGTGCGCCAGGACATAAAGAAGGATATGTATTAAGTGATGATATTATCTTTAAAAAGATAGAAGAAACACAGGCCGTTGATGGAACTGAAATTCTTATGCAAGGTGGGACTAACCCTGACTTGCCTCTTAGCTATTATACCGATTTATTAAAAGAGATTAAAAAACGCTTCCCTGACATTTGGATGCATTCTTTCTCTCCAGCTGAGGTTTGGAAAATAGCAGAAGTATCCGGTTTGTCAGTAGAAGAAGTGTTACGAGAACTACATGAAGCAGGTCTTGATAGCATGCCTGGTGGTGGGGCAGAAATCTTAACAGAAGAAACAAGGCTTCGTGTTAGCCGTTTGAAAATCACTTGGGAACAATGGATTGAGGCTATGAAGGCGAGTAAACGTGTGGGAATGCACGGCTCGGCTACGATGGTGATTGGTTTTGGCGAGTCTTATGAAGAGCGTGCGCTTCACATGCAACGAATTCGTGATGCTCAAGATGAAACACAATGTTTCACAGCATATATTTCATGGTTATTCCAACCTGAGAATACGGGTATGTACAAAACGGAAAAACTAACTCCACGTGATTACTTAAAAAACGTTGCGATCTCACGTCTCTTTATCGATAATATTGAAAACTTCCAATCTTCTTGGGTAACAATGGGACCAGAGGTTGGAAAACTATCACTTGAGTACGGATGTAATGATTTCGGAAGTACGATGATGGAAGAAAACGTTGTATCAGCTGCGGGCACAACCCATAAAGTGAATACAAATGAAATCCTTCGCCTAATTCGTGAGGCTGGTAAAATTCCAGCACAGCGTAACACAAAGTATAACATCCTTCGTGTGTTTGACGGAGAAGAAACAGCAGCTAAAGATTTTATTATGCAAAATTAATTTTTTTGGTAGAGTCTGGCCCCATGGATTTGGGAGCGAGGCTCTTTTTTTTGTACTGGATCGTTTGTGAGGAGTTGCTGGAAAGCAGGAGGAAGTTGCCGAAAAGTAGTCAGGAGTTGCTGTAAAAAGAATGAGAGGCGAAAAAGCTAGAGAAGAATTATGGTCAAGATAAGTAGCATGCTCAGATCGACCTACATAAAATCATTTTAGTTATCATTTTTTCAAAACCCGAACATAGGATGAAAGTAGAGCCTGTCTGAAAAGGGAAACAAGAAGATGTACCCACATGAGGTGTTCGTTATATGTAAGGGGGAGTAAGCGTTGATAGCAATCCATTTTGAACAAGAACAAGATTGCAAGCAGCTATTTCGTCAGCTGACAGCGTATATCCAAAAGTACGCTGCATACGGCTTAGGCGGAGCCGTTAAAGCAGAAGGGGATGACACGATTATTCTCAACTATGAACACAAGCATATTGATTTCTATGATTCGTTTCATCCGCTACTTGCATCTGTGTTAACCGATTATGTGATTAGTACGAAAGAAGATGAGTGGTTATTAGATATTATTGAAAACATGTTTTACTTCAAGGACAATGAAGAACAGGAGCAAATTTTAACGATTGCTCGCTCTATTTTAGAAGGCGATCGAAATGATTTGCCACAAATGAAGCCATTCTTTAATAGGAGAGCTTTTATTTACGACGCTTTTGCGAAGCATCTAGAAGAAGAAACGACTTTCTACTATGAACCTTTTCTCACTTTTCGATTGAGGGATTATGGTGAAATTCTAATTGATTGTGTAGAAATAGCCATCGATGAGTACATGCTAGAACAAGAATATCAAAATATGATTGAGGATTTCCGCCAATTTGTTCAATTTAAAAGATCGAAACTTGATCTCGTTTATCTGGTTCATGATGGTGGATTTACGTTTTATGATGAACATTTCCGTCGTATGACGAGAGAGGAACTTCTTTTTCATTTACAAGACGATTTAGTTTTTGAACAAGAGGTAGACATCGAGGACATGGTCATTAGTCCATTAGTAAGTATGGTCCCAAATCTTGTTCATGTTTTCACGGATGACCCTGATCATGGTGTCATTTTATCCATTCAAGCCATTTTTCAAGAAAGAATGAAGCTCTTTCCACTGAAGGCGTACGAACAAGATTGGAATTAACTTTTGGAAAAACTTGCTTTTCTATACAAGGCTCCCTATAATACTACATATCATAGTCAATATGAGAAAGAGTCTTGATGAGGACATGAGACGTTCAAATCGGTTTGCAGAGAGGGAAGTATTGCTGAGAGCTTCCTAACTAGAATGACGTTCTTACCACCTCTGAACTGCGTTAGGGAAACACATCTGTGGACTATCTAATGCCGGTATCAACCGTTACATTGTATCTTGAGGAGACTGCTTTGTTTTTTTAGTTGTCTCGAACAAGGGTGGAACCACGAACTACACTCGTCCCTTCTATTATGAAGGGATGGGTGTTTTTTATTTTATACTTTTGAAGGAGTGGACAAGTATGGCCGTTGTAAAAATTACGTTTCCAGATGGTGCAGTGAAGGAGTTTCCAAGTGGAACAACAACAGAAGATATTGCTGCATCCATTAGCCCGGGATTAAAGAAGAAGGCAATCGCTGGAAAATTTAATCATACATTGATTGATTTACGTACACCTATTACGGAAGATGGTGAAATTGCTATTGTGACGCCAGACTCAGATGAGGCTTTAGAAATTATGCGTCATAGTACGGCACACGTTATGGCACAAGCCGTTAAACGTTTGTTTGAAAATGTGAAGCTAGGTGTAGGTCCAGTCATTGAAGGTGGGTTCTATTATGATATTGATTCTGAGCAATCGATCACGGCAGAGGACTTACCTAAGATCGAGAAGGAAATGAAAAAAATCATCTCTGAAAACCTTGAATTGAATCGTATTGAAGTGACTCGAGAAGAAGCCATTGCGAAATATAAAGAAATGGGTGACGAATATAAACTCGAGCTTATTGAAGCAATTCCTGAGGGAGAAATGTTAACGATTTATGAGCAAGGTGAATTCTTCGATCTTTGCCGTGGTATTCACATCCCATCAACGAATAAAATTAAGGAATTCAAGTTACTTAGCCTAGCTGGTGCTTATTGGCGAGGCGATAGTAAAAATAAAATGCTGCAACGTATTTACGGAACAGCTTTCTTCAACAAAGAAGATTTAAAAGAGCATTTACGCTTGCTAGAGGAAGCAAAAGAGCGTGATCATCGTAAGTTAGGAAAAGAACTAGGTATTTTTGCACTATCGCAAAAAGTGGGACAAGGTCTACCGCTATGGTTACCTAAAGGTGCAACAGTTCGTCGTATTATCGAGCGCTATATTGTTGATAAAGAAGAAAGACTTGGCTATCAACACGTGTATACGCCTATTTTAGGAAGCTCAGAGCTTTATAAAACGTCTGGTCACTGGGAGCACTATAAGGATGATATGTTTCCGGTAATGGAGCGTGATAATGAAGAGTTCGTGCTTCGTCCGATGAACTGCCCTCACCACATGATGGTATATAAGCAAGAGATGAGAAGCTATCGCCAATTGCCTCTTCGTATTGCTGAGCTTGGTATGATGCATCGATATGAGATGTCTGGCGCCGTTTCAGGTCTTCAGCGTGTACGAGGAATGACATTAAATGATGCTCATATTTTCTGTCGTCCTGATCAAATTAAAGATGAATTTCTTCGTGTCGTTCACTTAATACGTGAAGTATACAAAGATTTTGGCATTGAGAACTTTAAATTCCGTTTATCTTATCGTGATCCTGAAGATAAAGAAAAATACTTTGATGACGATGCCATGTGGGAAAAGGCTCAAAGCATGTTAAAAGATGCGATGAATGAGCTTGGTGATATCGAGTATTTTGAAGCGGAAGGAGAAGCTGCGTTCTATGGTCCAAAGCTTGATGTACAAGTGAAAACAGCTCTTGGTAAAGAGGAAACCCTCTCAACGGTTCAATTGGATTTCCTATTACCTGAGCGTTTTGATTTAACGTACGTGGGTGAAGACGGACAGCAGCATCGCCCAGTTGTTGTCCACCGTGGTGTTGTATCAACAATGGAGCGTTTCGTTGCCTTCTTACTCGAAGAATACAAAGGGGCATTCCCAACTTGGTTAGCTCCAATCCAAACGCAAATCATACCTGTATCAAATGATGTCCATCTTGATTATGCGAAAAAAGTTCAAGAGAGCTTACAAGCGGTGGGTGTGCGAGTTGAAATTGATGAGCGTGATGAAAAGTTAGGATACAAAATCCGCGAAGCACAAATGCAAAAAATTCCATATATGCTTGTTCTAGGCGACAAAGAAATGGAAGCATCAGCAGTGAATATCCGTAAATATGGTGAACAAGACTCAGAATCCGTTTCGCTAGACCAATTTGTAGAACAAATGAAAACAGAAGCTAGAAAGTAGTAGTTAGAACAAAAAGGTCGAACTTTACCTTTTTGTTCTAACGAAGCAATGGGCGTAGCCGCTGCAAGGAATTAAGCCTCTCTGAGTGCATTTCTAAAGAGAGGCGCGCAGCGAGTGTAGCTATTGCAAGCACGTGGCCCAAGAGGCGATCATTTCAAAAAGATCAATTTCTACTAAAACGAACGAAATCTCTCCTTCGAGATTGTTGTAAATACTTTCTATTCAACTTTGTTGAAATAAGTCATTGCTTTCTAGCGAGTTAGACGTTAATATAATATAGGTCGGCCGCTAAGAAAAGTTTGACACCTCTTAATGGGTATGATATAGTCGTTTAGTAAACAATTAAACATGAGAAACAAAGCAAGCAGAAGCGCCCGCTTCTCACCTGGTGACGCATATAGCAGTTTACAGGTATAAAACGTTTCATTTCTGGATAAATGAGATAAGTGTGGGCGTATATATTGCGCCTACACTTTTTTTGTACTTAAATGAGGTGCATTCACGCTACTATGTAATTAGTAGCAATGCTTATAAAATTGCTTTGGTTCGTTAAAATCCTTTGGAGGTGGCTCATTATTAGTAAAGACATGTTGGTCAATGAAGGGATTCGTGCACGTGAAGTACGTCTTATTGGAGCAAATGGCGATCAAGTTGGTGTAAAGTCAAAACAAGAAGCTCTTGAGATGGCTCAAAATGTTAATCTTGATTTAGTTTGTGTTGCTCCGACTGCGAAACCACCTGTGTGTCGTATTATGGACTACGGAAAATTCCGTTATGAACAACAAAAGAAAGAAAAAGAAGCGCGTAAGAATCAAAAGATCATCAATGTAAAAGAGGTTCGCTTGAGCCCAACGATTGAAGATAATGATTTCAATACAAAGCTTCGTAACGCTCGTAAGTTTCTTGAAAAAGGAGATAAAGTGAAAGTGGCAATCCGTTTCCGTGGACGTGCTATCACTCATTCTCAAATCGGAAGAAAAGTATTAGAGCGTTTAGCAAAAGAATGTGAAGATGTTGCAGTGGTAGAATCAATGCCTAAGATGGAAGGGCGTAGCATGTTCCTAATGCTTGCTCCGAAAGCTGAAAAGTAACATTTCACCCTAGCTTGTAACAAGATTAAAGGAGGACCTGAGTTATGCCAAAAATGAAAACTCACCGTGGTGCTGCAAAGCGTTTCAAGAAGACTGGATCTGGAAAGCTGAAGCGCTCACACGCATTTACTAGTCACTTATTCGGTAACAAGTCACAAAAGCAAAAGCGTAAATTACGCAAAGCTGGAATGGTTTCTTCTGGCGATTTTAAGCGTATTCGCTCAATGTTAACGTACAAAAAATAATTGATCGTTTGATAGAAGGAGGGAACTTCGATGCCAAGAGTAAAAGGCGGTTATGTCGCTCGTCGTCGTCGTAAGAAAGTTCTAAAGTTAGCTAAAGGTTATTACGGTTCTAAACATACATTATTCAAATCTGCACAAGGTCAGGTAATGAAGTCATTACTTTATGCTTACCGTGATCGTCGCAACAAGAAACGTGATTTCCGTAAGCTATGGATTACACGTATCAACGCAGCTGCTCGTATGAATGGTCTTTCTTATAGCCGTTTCATGCACGGTTTAAAGCTTGCTGAGATCAATGTAAACCGTAAAATGCTTGCTGAACTTGCAATCACTGACGAAAAGTCATTTGCACAACTTGCTGACAAAGCAAAAGCAAGTCTTAACGCATAATGAAGAAAGCGCGGCATTCGTCGCGCTTTTTTTTATTATTTATCATTTCTATAGAAAAGAATAATGGGGGTGTCTAAAATGATTCTCACAGTCTATCTGGTAATCATTAATTTTATAGCTTATATCACCATGGGTTCAGATAAGACCCGAGCCAAAAAGCGACAAAGAAGGATACCTGAAAAAACGTTGTTTTTATTGGCACTTTTTGGAGGAAGCTTAGGGATTTATACAGGAATGAAGTCATTTCGGCATAAAACCAAGCATGCTAGTTTTACAATAGGGATCCCCATTATTCTTTTCGTTCAAATTGGAATACTCGTCTTCATCTTATAGTTTGTCTCAGCATAGATTAGAGAGAGAGGAGGCCAAAAGTATGGAGGAATTTATTGATCGCTCATTTCAGTTTATTGAACAAAGTGGCTGGCTGGCTCCGCTATTCTTCGTTTTACTCCATGTTTTCAGACAAATTCTTTTCATACCCGTCTTGGTTATTTGTCTTTTAGGTGGTTATTTATTCGGTACGTTGTATGGATCGATTTATTCCATGATTGGTCTTACATCAGTGAGTATAGTCTTTTACGGCCTCATTCATATTTTACCTAGTATGAGAGAAAAATTGACTAAGCTTAAGAAGCGTTTTCTGAAAGGAAAGCATCAACTAACCGTTCCGCAGATGATGATCATGAGATTAATGCCCTTTGTCCATTTTCATTTGATTTCGTTATATTTAATTGAGTCAACAAAAGATTTAAAAACATATTCGAAATATTCGTTCCTTGTCAGTATTCCCCCTGCGTTGGTTTACACAGCTTTTGGTGATATGATTCATGAATTGCCACTGGCAGGGACTCTTATATTTGCGTTATTCTTAGCCATTTTGTTTCTCTTTTTTCGAAAAAAACGAACAAATATTAGTTGGAATGATTTTTTTTCACTAAAAAGAAATGAACGTTGATACGATAAAACCCTCAGTCTGAGCGATAGACTGAGGGTTTTCTGTATTTAATAAAATAGGATCTCAACAAACCTACTGAAAAAAGGGAAACAGTATCTCCTATTAATGATAGATTCTTCTCACCGTTATTTTCGAAGGAGTTCTTTAATCGGGCTTTTCCATTCTATTTTAGCACTCGGGTACCGTAAACGAATATCATCAGCAATAAACTGAAAATCTTCCTTACTAAAGCCTGTTAATTGGTTGGTTTGTCTAGCCCATACATAGATGGAGATAATTTCAAATGATTGATCAGTGGTGCCTAAGTACTTTTCTCCTTCGAACATCACACCTTTATACGTAATCAAGAAGTTTTTGCGTACATCCTTATGATCATCAAAAAAGAAAAATTGTTTACGTTCGTGTGCTTGTTCTAGTTTTCTCCTTGGGTGAAACAAGTATTTAAAGGCTGAATAGGCTAGGACAATGAAAGCTACTAATAATAGCAATCTAAATAAAATAACCATTTAGGTGCCTCCTTATGAGGTTCTTCTTAGAGTGTTAACTTGATTTTGCCATATTCCATTTATAGAAGTAAAGTCTCTACTATTTAATACGAGTAAGCTTGTAATTGGTTGCGTTTTTTTTTGGAAATATTGTTGTAAATGTTTTCTGATTGTTATAATAAGCAGATGAGGAGGGATTTACGTGGACATTAACACATTATTTTCCATACAAGAACAATTAAACGATCGAATTATTGAAGAACACCAACTTACGGGACAAGATTTGTTCCAGGAGAAACTCCTAGCCTTCATCGTGGAAGTAGGGGAACTTGCGAATGAAACAAGATGCTTTAAATATTGGAGTCGCAAGCCTTCTTCAGAACGCACGGTTATTTTAGAAGAGTATGTAGACGGGCTGCATTTCGCCCTTACGTTGGGACTTAGCCTCGGCTATAAAAACGTATCGGTAAAAGAAGAATTTGACCTAAAAGAAAAGCTAACAGATCATTTTCTACAAGTGCTACACCTTGCACAACAACTAAATGTAAATCAGTTAGAGGAACAGTTTCAACCATTCATGGACTCCTTTTTTGCTTTAGGTCATAAATTAGGCTTTACATATGTGGAAATGGAAGAAGCCTATTTAGAAAAGAATAAAGTGAATCATGAGAGACAAGATAACGGATATTAACATCTTGAAATGATGAGATTAATTTGAGTAACGAAATAGTTTTCTGTATACTTAAAGAGACTTGATAATTGAGGAGGCTATACGGATGACAAAGCTTGATGAAAAATTGCAAATGTTAAAGGATTTAACGGATGCGAA
Organism: Halalkalibacter alkalisediminis; assembly: GCF_028610705.1. GTDB lineage: Bacteria > Bacillota > Bacilli > Bacillales > Bacillaceae_D > Halalkalibacter > Halalkalibacter alkalisediminis. The sequence goes on along the minus strand of NZ_JAQQWT010000006.1, from coordinate 250,323 downwards.
TGGCATTCCGGGGAACGAACGCGAAGTTAGAGAAGTCATGACTAAATACATAACTCCTTTTGCTGATGAGGTCACAACGGATAAGCTTGGTAGCTTAGTGGCAAAGAAAACAGGGAAAGCGGACGGTCCTAAAATTATGGTGGCAGGTCACCTTGATGAAATTGGATTCATGGTTACAAGCATCGATGATAAAGGATTTCTTCGCTTTCAAACAGTCGGAGGTTGGTGGGAGCAGGTTATGCTTGCGCAACGCGTGACCATTATGACGAAAAAGGGGAATATTCCTGGTGTAGTAGGTTCAAAGCCTCCACATATTTTAGCACCTGAAGCTCGTAAGAAACCAGTAGATAAGAAAGACATGTTCATAGATATCGGAGCAACAAGTAAAGAAGAGGCACAGGAATTCGGCGTGCGTCCAGGTGATTCTGTCGTGCCAGTTTGCGAATTTACTGTGATGAAAAATGAAAAATTATTAATGGCGAAAGCTTGGGATAACCGAATTGGTTGTGCGATTGCGATTGACGTTTTGCGTGAGCTTAAAGGAGTGGACCATCCTAACACGGTTTATGGTGTAGGAACAGTGCAAGAAGAAGTTGGCTTACGTGGTGCACGTACATCAGCTCACTTAATCCAACCAGATATTGGCTTTGGAGTAGATGTAGGGATCGCAGGAGATACGCCTGGAGTGACGGAAAAGGAAGCATTGGCTAAAATGGGCGACGGTCCACAAATTGTCCTTTACGATGCGTCTATGATCTCTCACAAAGGTTTACGTGATTTTGTTACTGATACAGCGGATGAAAACAATATTCCATATCAGTTTGATTCGATGGCAGGAGGCGGAACAGACTCTGGAGCCATTCATTTAACAGCCAATGGAGTTCCTGCGTTATCGATTACCGTACCAACGCGTTACATTCATACACATGCAGCGATGCTCCATCGTGATGATTATGAAAATACAGTGAAATTGATTGTTGAAGTAATCAAGAAGCTTGATCAGGAAACAGTTGAGAAGATGACGTACAATTAATTTGTGTCGGAACCGAATTTCATGATGATGAAGTTCGGTTTTTTTTTTGTTGTTGAGAGTCTATGAAAACTCTACAAGGTTGTAAACTAGGCTTTATAGCTCACTAAACAAACTTTTGTTTAATGAAGTTAATGCTGATTTTAAAGGTTAAAAGAGGTAGGTGAGGAGCAGAGCAGCAACCGTTCAAGCATCCTCCACCAAAAAGAGCTTATCCCGAAGAAGGGACAAGCTCACTTTTCCTTATTGCAACCCTTGGCTAATTTGTTGGCAAACCGCTTCTTTGTCTTGCTCACTAGCGTTTTTCCAATACACTTCGAATAAAACGCCTAAGCCTGGTAGCATCTTTTCTTCGCCTTTTTGAAGGGCATCTACAATTGTTGCTTCAACATCCTCTTGTGTGCTGCCTTGAATGTTGGCCATGATGGCACCGCGTAAGTTAAAACCCATAAGTATACACTCCTTTTTTTGTGAAAATGATGATTCTGTTAGTAGTATGTAACAGCACGGACTGGATTATGACGAAAAAAATGGGTATGATGGATGAAATGAGAAAGTAGGGTCTAAAGGAGTAGAAGATGAAGCGAATTGATTCAGTCAAAAATGAACATGTAAAACGATGGAAGAAATTAAAAACGAAAAAAGGTAGAGAAACAACAGGACGTTTCCTTATAGAAGGTTATCATCTTGTCGAAGAGGCTATAAAGGCACAGAAGCTAGTGGAGTATATTCTTTTAACAGAAGGAGCCAATCCGCCAGCAACCTTATCTTTGCAAAATGAGGATGTTATTATCGTAAGTGATCAAATCATGAAGGAACTTTCAGAAACAGAGACACCGCAAGGGATTGCAGCTGTCTGTGTTTTGCCGTCGGAACCGGATGTAGAAAGGTTAGAAGGACAGTTTCTTCTGATTGACCGGGTGCAGGACCCTGGAAACTTAGGAACGATGATTCGAACGGCTGATGCAGCTGGTATGACAGGTGTGATCCTTGGTGAGGGTAGTGTTGATGTGTTTAACAGTAAAGTGATCAGAGCCTCACAAGGTTCTATTTTTCATCTACCTGTGATGAAGGGTAATTTACAAGAGTGGGTCTTGCGTTTAAAACATGCGATGATTCCAGTATTTGGAACATCCCTTCAAGGAGCTAGTTCGTACACGGCGATAGAGCCTCAAGCTCAGTTTGCGATCATTATGGGCAATGAGGGGGAGGGCATGTCTGCTTCCTTACTGGAGATGACCGATCAAAATATTTACATCCCGATTCATGGGAAAGCAGAATCTTTGAATGTGGCGGTAGCAACAGGGATCTTGCTCTATTATTTTAAGGGGTAATTGTCAAAGAAAGTTGCATAAGAGTACAACATTCACTATAATAAAAAAATCAAATGTATATTTTAAATGCGAAGAAAGAGAGTAGTACGTTTTTAACCACCATGCAGGGAGAAGATGTCTAGACTGAAAGCATCTTTATGGAAGGGAAAGCAGAATTCACTCTGGAGCAGGCACTGGACTACAAGACTTACTTGTAAAGGTGTTCCGGTTTCGACCGTTACAGCAATGAAGATAATAGTCATTAGAGAAGTCTATCGATTATTAACTAAGGGTGGTACCACGAGTCTTCGTCCCTTTTGCGGGAGCGAGGGCTCTTTATTTTGTTCAAAATGAAGGAGGCACTTTGATGCGTGAACGATTAGAAGCCTTGCGAGATGAGGCATTAGCAAAAGTCGCTGTAGCTGAAGATGTTAAAGCGCTACAAGATGTAAGAGTTGCTTATTTAGGGAAAAAAGGTCCGATTACGGAAGTATTGCGTGGCATGGGAAAACTATCTGCTGAAGAACGTCCATTGATTGGACAAATGGCCAATGAGGTTCGCGATGCCATCAAAGCAGAAGTGGATCGTAAAGAAGCAGAACTTGAAGAAGCAGCAATTGAAAAGCAATTAGCGAATGAAAGCATTGACGTCACATTGCCAGGACGTCCAGTACAAAGTGGATCGAGTCATCCACTTACAGCAGTAGTAGAAGAAGTAGAAGAGGCGTTTTTAGGTCTTGGATTCTCCGTTGCGGAAGGTCCTGAAGTTGAAGTGGACTATTATAACTTTGAAGCTCTTAACTTGCCGAAAGATCACCCTGCACGTGATATGCAAGATTCATTTTACTTTACAGAGGAACTGTTACTTCGCACACATACTTCACCTGTACAAGCAAGAACCATGGAATTACATAAGGGAAAAGGGCCCGTTAAAGTCATTTGTCCAGGAAAAGTATTCCGTCGTGATGATGATGATGCGACTCATTCCCACCAATTCATGCAAATTGAAGGTTTGTTTGTCGATGAAAATGTCCGCATGAGTGATTTGAAGGGTGTATTGGAACAATTTGCGAAATCGTTCTTTGGCGAAGATCGCTCGATTCGTTTGCGTCCAAGCTTCTTCCCGTTTACAGAACCGTCTGTTGAAGTGGATGTGTCATGTGGAATGTGCGGCGGAAAAGGTTGTCGTATTTGTAAACAGTCAGGCTGGATTGAAGTACTTGGGGCTGGAATGGTTCATCCACGAGTATTAGAGATGAGTGGCTTTGACTCAACAAAATATAGTGGATTTGCCTTTGGTATGGGTGTAGAGCGTTTAGCAATGTTAAAGTACGATATTGATGATATTCGTCATTTCTATACGAATGATGTGCGTTTTCTAGCACAGTTTAAACGGGTGTAAAGGAGGAGTTTCGATGTTAGTTTCATATAAATGGTTACAGGATTATGTAGATGTAAAAGAGCATTCCGCACGCGATATCGCGGAGAAAATGACTCGCGGTGGAATTGAGATTGATTTTGTTCATCAGTTAAACCAAGGAATTTCAGGAGTGGTTGTTGGCTTTGTTAAAGAGTGCAATCAACATCCCAATGCCGATAAGTTAAATGTGTGTCAGGTTGATATTGGCGAAGAAGAGCTTGTTCAAATCGTATGTGGAGCAAAGAACGTAGCGGCTGGTCAACATGTAGCTGTAGCGAAAGTAGGGGCTGTTCTTCCTGGTAATTTTAAAATTAAAAAAGCGAAGCTACGTGGCGAAGTCTCACAAGGGATGATCTGTTCGTTGCAAGAGCTTGGGATTGATAGCAAGCTTGTACAAAAAGAATATGCAGAAGGTATTTATGTGTTCCGCGATCAAGTGGAAGTCGGAAGCGACGCACTTGCTACTCTTAACTTAGATGATGAAGTTCTTGAGCTAGACTTAACTCCAAACCGTGCTGATTGTTTAAATATGTTAGGTGTGGCGTATGAAGTGGCAGCATTATATGAAAAAGAAGTCACGCTCCCTACTATTGACGTTCAAACAAACGAAGAAGAAGCTTCAGACTATATTGATGTAAAGGTAGAAGCAACGGAAGATAATCCTTATTATGGGGCAATCATCATCAAGGATGTGAAAGTAGGTACGTCACCACTTTGGTTGCAAAACCGTCTAATGGCCGCAGGAATCCGTCCAATTAGCAATGTTGTTGATATTACGAACTATGTGTTACTTGAATATGGACAACCATTACACGCGTTTGATTATGATCGATTTGGTTCGAAGGAAGTCGTCGTTCGTCGTGCGAACGATGGAGAAACGATTGTGACATTAGATGATCAAGAGCGCACGCTTTCAAGCGATCATCTTGTGATTACAAATGGCAAGGAGCCTGTTGCGATTGCAGGTGTCATGGGTGGAGCGACCTCTGAAGTACACGCAGGCACGACAACTGTGTTACTAGAAGCTGCTTATTTTAAAGGAGCAACGATTCGTAAAGCTTCACGAGATCTAGGACTTCGTAGTGATGCGAGTACCAGATATGAAAAAGGAGTCGCTCAAGACCGCGTCCTAGCGGCGGGCCGAAGAGCAGCGGCATTAATCGCTGAACTAGCTGGTGGAACGATTGTATCTGGCGTAGTGGAACAAGATATTCTATCCTATGAACTATCAACTGTCGCTCTTGATTTAAACCGTGTGAATAACCGCTTAGGAATGTCCGTATCCACTGATGAAGCCATATCATTCATGGATCGCCTAGGGTTTACGTATGAAATAGATGGAGAAGTGTTAAATGTGACGATTCCATCCCGTCGCTCTGATATTCAAATTGAAGAGGATCTAATGGAAGAAGTTGCAAGACTGTATGGATATGATCATATTCCAACAACGCTTCCTATTGGTGCAACGACTCAAGGGGCGTTAACGGACTATCAAAAGAAAAGACGTCATGTTCGTCGTGTGCTAGAGCGTTCAGGCTTATCGCAAGTCATCACTTATTCGTTAACAAGTCCAGAAAAAGCGAAAGGCTTCGCGTTTGAAAAGAATCAAACCCCTGTTACACTAGCGATGCCAATGAGTGAAGACCGTAGTACAATGCGTACGAGTCTCATTCCACATTTATTCGATGTACTTAGCTATAATTTCAACCGGAAAAATCAAGACGTTCATGTCTATGAAATTGGATCCATTTTCTTAAGTAACGAAGAAACATTGACGAATCAACCAACTGAACGAGAAATGGTTACGGGTGCCCTAACAGGAATGTGGCTCGAGCACGAATGGCAAGCAGAGAAGAAAGCAGTTGATTTCTTTGTTGGTAAAGGCATTCTTGAAAACTTGTTCAAGGAGCTTGGAATTGAAGCTAAAATTGTGTTTGAACAAGCCACTCTACCTGATTTACATCCGGGAAGAACAGCTCTTGTGAAATTAGACGGTCAAGAGATTGGTTTTATTGGTCAAGTGCATCCTTCTAAGCAGAAGGAACTAGGCTTAAAAGAAACGTATGTCTATGAATTAGAGTTAGACACACTCCTTAACCATGAAGCTAAGGCAGTTGTTTATCAAGCACTACCAAGGTTCCCAGCTATGGTCCGTGATATTGCACTTGTCATTGATAAGCACCGTTCGGCAGGAGAAGTCGAAACCGTGATCCGTTGGGCTGGTGGCGAGTTACTGAAAAAGGTTCGTCTGTTTGATTTATATGAAGGAGAACATATGGAAGAAGGAAAGAAATCTCTTGCTTTCTCTTTAACCTATTTAGATCCAGAAAGAACGTTAACAGATGAAGAAGTGACAAAGGTTCATACAGAAGTGTTGAAAATGGTGGAAGAACATGTAGGGGCTACGCTAAGAGGCTAATATTGCCTTCCTAGTGCCCCCTAACGTAAACGAGGTTGTCGGTAAAGGTCATATAATGAACCTTTACCGGCAGCCTTTTTTTAATGCTGGTCATAGAAAGTAGAAGGTGGAAAGATAAGTAAAACCACCATTTACATTTATGATTTCATAATCTTACAAAAAAGGAAGGAAAACGACTAATAAATCAAGTAGCCCAGACCATAAATTGACTACATCATTCAATAAGATTCAGTAATTTCCAAATTTCTTCTAAAACCGATGTTTCCATAAATAAACCTTCATGGTATGATAGAATGTAGGATTTTATTAGATGATTACAACATATGGAATGACTTGTAGATAGGAGGCTTTTCCGTGTCAAAACGAAACGAAAAGCAAAAGATAACGGTTTCGATATATGGTCAACAATATACAGTCGTCGGTGAAGAGCCTCCCGCACACGTGAAAGAAGTGGCTCAAACAGTTGATCAGAAGATGAGAGAAATAAAAAAAAGAAACCCTTATCTCGATACTACACGTTTAGCTGTATTAACAGCTGTTAACATAGTTGATGATTATATAAAACTGAAAAAGGAAAATGAAATGTTGAACGAAAAAGTAAAGCAGCAAAGAACGACAGGAGACGAATAACATGCTTAGCTTTCTAATTCTATTTATCTTATTTTGTAGCTTCTTTATTGGTAGAAGAAGAGGTTTCATCCTTCAGATTATCCATCTCGTTAGTTTTGTCGTGGCAATTGTTGTCGCTTATACGTATTTTGGCGAGCTTGCTACGTACATCCGACTATGGGTACCTTATCCGCAATTCTCATCAGACAGTACAGTCGGAATGATTATTAATACGTTTAACGCAGAAAGTGTTTACTACTCTGGGATTTCTTTTGCGATTCTCTTTTTTGGAACAAAAATTGTTCTACATATACTTGGTTCCATGCTAGATTTCTTGGCACACTTACCGATTTTACGATCGGTTAACCAATTACTTGGTGGAATTTTTTGTTTCATTGAAGCATATCTTATTTTGTTTGTGCTTCTTTTTGTAGCAGCGCTTTTACCGATTGTAGTTGTTCAAGAGATTATGCAAGGCTCGATTGTTGTTCAGCTTATGCTGAATCACACACCTTTCCTATCAGAATGGTTGAAAGAACTGTGGATTAGTAATCAGCTATAGTTTGGCGAAAAGGAGGGCTTTACCTTTTTGAACAGACTATTGAAATGAGCGGCACCGATGTGAGATTTAGCCTTCTGAGAAACTTCTCAGAAGGCGCTCTAGGTGAGTGGAGTCATTGCAATGACCAGTTTGTAAGGTATCGATAATCTAACATACTGTTTCAATGTCCAATGTCCAAAGAGTAACTATTGCACATACAACCCAATAAATTTAAAAAAACAGTCTGATTCTGCATGTGACCTCTGCTTACGTGTTTTGAATCGGACTTTTTTTAAAGAAAAAATTTTAGTTGTGAATCAGAGAAGCGTGAAAGATTATTCGAAGGAGGCAATGGCTTCACACGTTGCGTGTCTTTTAGGAGATGATCACTCCTAAAATGCTTAAAACAATGGCAACGGTTCCGCTCATTGCCTATAAGAAAAGTCCGCTTTGCGGCTTTTCTTATAGTACTTTCGTTGATTTTGTCTACCAACTATCGGTATGATGAGAGTAAGAAAGAAAGGATCGATGAAGATGAATAAAAAAGACGTCATAAAACAACTGGAATTGATAGCAACGTATCTTGAAATTAAGGGTGATAACCCTTTTAAAATATCAGCTTATCGCAAAGCGGCGCTTGCGTTAGAGTCAGATGAGCGCACATTAGATGAAATAGAAAATCCTGCTTCTTTAACTGGAATTGGCAAAGGGACAGCTGAAGTTATTTTAGAACTGAAACAAACAGGAACCTCTTCTTTAATGGAGGAATTGGCGGAGGCGGTACCGTCTGGTTTGTTAAGTTTATTGAAATTACAAGGGCTTGGTGGTAAAAAGATTGGAAAGCTCTATCAAGAACTAAATGTGGTTGATCTGGAAACACTAAAGCATGCATGTGAAGCTAAAGAGGTTCAAAAGCTGGCTGGTTTCGGAAAGAAAACAGAAGAGAAAATTCTCCTCTCTATTCAAGAGGCAAGTGAGAGACCGGACCGATTAGCGCTACCGACCGTATTACCACTTGCTAAAGCGATAGAAGAGGCACTAGCTAGAATGAACGGCGTAGAGCGCTTTTCTAAAGCTGGCAGCTTAAGAAGAATGAGAGAAACCGTTAAGGACCTTGATTTCATTATTTCTACAACTGAGCCAGAAATCGTTAAACAGCAGTTACTCGAACTAGATTCGATTATAAAGGTCATCGCTAGCGGAGATACAAAGGTTTCTGTTGAAATTGAAACGATTGATTTTCCGATCTCTGTTGATTTTAGACTTGTCAAACCAGAAGAGTTTGCGACAACGCTTCATCACTTCACCGGTTCTAAAAACCATAACGTGAAAATGAGGCAGCTAGCTAAAAAACGTGGAGAGAAAATCAGTGAGTATGGAGTCGAGTATCTTGAAACAGGAGAAGTAAAAACATTCACCACAGAGGAAGAGTTTTTCGCTCACTTCGGTTTGGACTTTATCCCTCCAGAGGCGAGAGAGGATCAAGGTGAAGTCGAGCATTCGTATACGTATTTGACAGATGAAGATATTGTTAGCGACCTTCATATGCATACAACGTGGAGTGATGGTGCTCATTCGATAGAAGAAATGGTCGAGGCTGCTAGGCAAAAAGGGTATCAATATATTGCGATAACGGATCACTCCAAATATTTACGTGTCGCTAATGGTCTTTCTATTGAACGATTAAAAGATCAGCATGTTCGTATTAAAGCATTAAATGAACAATACGATGATTTTACGATTTTAACAGGTATTGAGATGGATATTTTACCTGATGGTACACTTGATTATGAAGATGAAATTTTAGCAGAAGTCGATTTTGTCATTGCCGCGATCCATTCCTCTTTTCAACAAGATCGTGCTACGATAATGAAACGGTTAAAAACAGCCTTAGAAAATAAGCATGTCGATTTAATTGCACATCCAACCGGTCGAATACTTGGTCGTCGGGAGGGCTATGATGTCGACGTAGAGTTACTGATAGAATTAGCGAAAGAAACAAATACAGCACTTGAATTAAATGCTAACCCACATCGATTAGATTTAGCAGCACACTGGTTAAAAAAAGCAGAAGAAGCAGGTGTGACGGTTGCAATTAATACAGATGCTCATAATAAAGAGTCGTTAGAACTGATGTCTTACGGGACAGGCGTAGCAAGAAAAGCGTTACTAAAAGCAGAATCAGTCATGAATACGTGGCCATTAGAAAAGCTACAAGCATTCTTGAAACGACACGATTGATGATTAGCAGAGAAGGAGCTAACTAAGATGGAACGAGTCTTACGAGTACTAGAATTTGAAAAAATGAAAAAGCAATTGTCGGGGCATGTGTCCTCTTCTCTAGGTAGGCAGAAGGTTACAGAGTTAAAGCCATCTACTGATAAAGAAGAAGTGCAAAGGTGGCAACAGGAAACCTCAGAAGGGGCGAAAGTTCTAAGATTAAAAGGACAAGCGCCACTTGGAGGAATTACCGATGTTGCCCCACATGCCAAACGAGCAAAAATTGGGGGAGCCCTTGCTGCACATGAGTTGATGGAAGTGGCAAGTACGATTTACGGGGGCCGCCGACTAAAAAAATTTATTGTAACGATGGTGGAAGAAGAAGAAATTACGCTGCCATTGCTATATGTACTTTCAGAAGAAATTGAACCGCTAACAGACGTTGAGCGAGAAATTAAGCAATGTATTGATGATAACGGACATGTAATGGATTCAGCCTCTCCTGAGCTCAGAACGATTCGTGCTCAAGTCCGGAGCTATGAATCTTCTGTCCGCTCCAAATTAGAGAGCATTACACGCTCCTCTAGCTCGCAAAAAATGCTATCAGATGCGATTGTCACGATTCGAAATGATCGATTTGTTATTCCTGTCAAACAAGAATATCGCAGTTCCTTTGGGGGGATTGTTCATGATCAATCTGCATCTGGAGCGACCTTGTTTATCGAACCACAAGCGATTGTCGTGTTAAATAATCAACTGAGTGAAGCGAAAGTAAAGGAAAAAAGAGAAATTGAACGAATTTTAACCGAGTTATCTGCGCAAGTCGCTGAAATTGCTGATGAATTGTTGCATAACTTAACGACACTTGCTGTACTTGATTTCATTTTTGCTAAAGCGCGGTATGCCAAGCAAATCAAAGCCTCAGAGCCGAAGCTCAATGAGGACGGTTTTCTTTTTCTGAAGAAGGCACGTCACCCTTTATTAGCGGATGATGAAGTCGTACCAATTGACGTCGAACTAGGTGGAACGTACCGGTCACTGATTATTACCGGTCCGAATACAGGAGGGAAGACCGTTACATTAAAGACGGTCGGTCTACTGACATTGATGGCTCAATCGGGGCTTCATGTGCCTGTCGAAGAAGAATCGGAAATGGCTGTATTTAAGCAAGTATTTGCTGATATTGGCGATGAACAATCGATTGAACAAAGTTTAAGTACATTTTCTTCTCATATGACGAACATCGTCGATATTTTAGATAAAGTTGACTTTCAAAGCTTAGTTCTTTTTGATGAACTTGGAGCAGGTACCGATCCTACAGAGGGTGCCGCTTTAGCGATTTCGATTTTAGATGATGTGTACAATCGTGGTGCCTGCGTAGTGGCAACCACTCACTATAGTGAGCTAAAAGGCTATGCCTATAATCGTGAAGGAGCGATGAATGCAAGTGTGGAATTCAATGTCGAAACATTGCGCCCTACTTATCGCTTGCTAATTGGTGTTCCGGGTCGAAGCAATGCTTTTGCAATTTCTAGAAGACTCGGTCTAAACGAGCGTGTAATTGAAAAGGCGAAAGAACAAATAGACAGTGAAACCAATCAAATTGAGCTAATGATTGAGTCGCTTGAAACAAGCCAAAAATCGGCTGAATCCGATTGGGAAGAAGCGAATGCATTACGAAAAGAAGCAGAAAAACTTCGAGCAGACCTAGAAACGCAATTGCAAGCACTTGAGGAAGAAAAGGAACGAATTTTTAAAGAGGCAGAAGAGAAAGCAGAAAAAGCCGTTCAAGAAGCGAAGGATGAAGCTGAATTAATTATTGGTGAGCTACGTGAGATGCAAAAACAAGGTCTCTCGGTCAAAGAACATCAAATCATTGATGCCAAAAAACATCTCGAGCAAGCTGCACCTAAACTTACTTCCAAGCAGAAGAAAATAAAGAAGGAAGCTGCTAAAGCCAAGCAAAACATTCAAAATGGGGATGAAGTAAAAGTCTTAAGTTTTGGACAAAAAGGATTTATTGCAGAGAAAATAAGTGAAGATGAGTTTCACGTTCAAATGGGAATTATGAAAATGAAAGTGAAAAGAGATGACTTGCAACTTTTAGATCGTCCAAAACAAGTTGAATCCAAGCCTCTTGCAATGGTACGCGGCAATGATCATCATGTTAAGTCAGAGCTTGACCTACGTGGGCAGAGATTTGAAGACGCGATGCTGATGGTAGAAAAATACATTGATGACGCGCTGCTTGCTGGATATCATCAAGTTTCTATTATTCACGGAAAAGGGAGCGGAGCCCTTCGAAAAGGAGTTAAGCAGTTACTAAAAAAGCATCCACACGTGAAAAATGAACGAGATGGTGGCATGAATGAAGGTGGGCTTGGGAACACCGTTGTCGAACTAAAATAAGAGAGGCGAGATGAATGGAAGCACTTTTTGAATATGAATGGGTTCGTACAACCGCTTACTACAGCGTCTCTCTCCTAGCTATTATTTTATTCTTGGCGATCTTTGAGCTAGTGACAAGATACAAGAACTGGCAAGAGATTAAAAAAGGCAATATAGCTGTAGCACTTGCAACTGGTGGAAAGATCTTTGGTGTAGCCAATATTTTCAGACACTCCATTGAGTACTCTGATTCTCTCCTCATGATGCTTGGATGGGGAGTGCTTGGTTTCTTCTTGTTACTTTTTAGTTATTTTATGTTTGAGTTTTTAACACCCAATTTTAAAGTAGATGAAGAAATTGAACGAGATAATCGGGCTGTCGGATTCATCGCGCTGATCATTTCTGTTGGTTTATCCTATGTCATCGGGGCGAGCATTATTGCAAGGTAGAAGGAGTCGATTTCGCTAATGGAACGGTTAATGAAGATTTTATATGTAGCATGCGGAGCATTTATATTGGCAGGAATTATTTTTATGATTTTTTATGCACCGTAAAAAAGAAAAAAAGCTGCTTTAGGGGAATCCTAAAACAGCTTTTTTACTGTTATTATAGGGTTTCGATGGTACTAGAAAAGTCATTTGGATAGGCAGTTGTCTACTCATTTGAAAAAAAGTTCTGAAAAAAGTCAAAAAATGATTCAAATATGTAAGCGATTACAATACAATGGTGTAAGAGGAGATTGATTTATGAGAAAGGAGTAAGAACAAAATGGTAAGGAGGAGATAGTCATGACAACGGTTGAAAAGATCTGGCTAGACAGTTATCCCGAGGAAGTTCCACATTCCATTGATTACGATGAGGGGTGCCTGCATGATTACTTAAAGCTATCAGCTAGTAAATATGCCAATAACACAGCTCTTCATTTTCTAGGGAAGGACATGACATACACAGAATTGTATGAACAAGCCAAGCAATTTGCGAATCAGTTGCAATCACTCGGAGTGAAAAAGGGTGATCGTGTGGCTATCATGCTTGCGAACTGTCCACAAGGAGTCATTAGTTATTATGGGGCATTGATGATCGGTGCTGTTGTTGTCCAAACAAACCCTCTCTATGTTGAGAGAGAGTTAGAGCATCAATTAATTGATTCAGGTGCTAAGGTCATTATTTGTCTGGATCTCGTATTTTCCAGAGTTGAAAAAGTACGTTCCAAAACCAATCTAGAACATGTCATTGTAACAAGCATTAAAGACTATCTACCATTCCCAAAAAATTTGCTCTATCCTTTCGTACAGAAGAAAACTACAGGCATAAAAGTAGATATCGAATACAATCACAAAACCATTGCCTTCAAACCATTTTTAAAAGCAGGAAAACCAAACGAAGTACTTGTAGAGATGAATCCAGCTGAGGATTTAGCCCTTTTGCAATACACAGGTGGAACAACAGGACCTGCAAAAGGAGTCATGCTCACCCACAAAAATTTGGTGGTCAATACCTTGCAATGTATTCATTGGACATACAAAACGACACCAGGACAAGAAAAAGGTTTAGCTGTTCTGCCGTTCTTTCATGTGTATGGGATGACAGTTAGTATGAATTTTGCCATTATGAATGGGAATACAACGGTGATTTTACCTAAATTTGATACGAAAGATGTATTAAAAACAATTGAGAAACAAAAGATTACACTGTTTCCGGGAGCGCCAACGATGTATGTCGCTCTAATCAATGACCCTAGTATTAAAGATCACGATCTGTCATCGATAAAAGCTTGTTTAAGTGGGGCCGCTCCTCTTCCTTTAGAAGTCCAACAAAAGTTTGAGCAACTTACAGGTGGAAAGCTTGTTGAAGGATATGGATTAACGGAAACCTCTCCTGTTGCGATATCGACACCGATTTGGGGTAAACGTAAAACGGGTAGCATCGGTATTCCATGGCCAGATACAGAAGCCACTGTGATCTCAGCAGAAACAGGTGAACCTGCAGATATAGGCGAAGTAGGAGAAATTGCCATTAGAGGTCCTCAAGTGATGAAGGGCTATTGGAATCGCCCTGAAGAAACAACAAAAGTATTTAACGAAGATTGGTTCATGACAGGGGATATGGGTTATATGGACGATGAAGGCTATTTTTATATTGTTGATCGAAAGAAAGATATGATCATAGCCGGTGGATTTAACATTTATCCTCGTGAGATTGAAGAAGTGTTATATGAGCATGAGGCAATTCAAGAAGCAGTTATTATTGGTGTTCCTGATGAGTATCGAGGAGAAACCGTCAAAGCTTTTGTTGTCTTGAAAGAAGGAAAAAAAATGACGGAACAAGAGCTGAACGAATACTGTCGTAAGAATTTAGCGGCTTATAAAGTACCAAGACTCTATGAATTCCGTGATGAGCTTCCTAAAACTCTAGTTGGTAAAATTTTGCGAAGAGTACTTGTGGAAGAAGAAAAGCAGAAACAGGAATCACAAGAGAAAGTAAGCAATAATTAAATTTTTTTGTGCGCCTGAGTCATGGTGATGCATCTTGAAGACGCTAGGGAGTTAAGAAACGATCTCTAGCGTTTTTCATTGCTAGCGAATGAATTATGCTATACTACTCCTTGTTTCAATAGGAGGGGGGTTCGCTTAGCATGAAGAACAGTTCGTTTTTATTTTTGTATTGTGTGGTTTCTATTAGGTCACTTACCGATGCAACGCTATTATATTAGATTATTGTCAAAGAATGAAAGGCTTGTTGCGAAAAAAACAGATCAGATCGCAGAAAAACTAATGAGGAATCTTGTCCAAATTACAGGTTCAACAGTGGAAGTAAGAGGAGAGGAACATCTTCAGACGGATGAACCTTATATTCTTATCGCTAACCATCAAAGTAATTTTGATATTCCGTTATTGTTAGGGTTTGTTCATTCAGGAATGGGGTTTGTATCCAAGCAGGAATTGCGGAAAATCCCGATAGGAAGTAAGTGGATGGAACTAAAAAGGTGTTTGTTTATTGATCGTCAAAATCCAAGACAGGCCATTAGAGATATCGACCAAAAAATTGAGGAAACGAAATTAACTGACGATGTTCTATGTATTTTTCCAGAAGGAACAAGTAGTAAAGGTGATCAAGTAGGGGAATTTAAAACAGGTGCGTTTAGGGCAGCGAAGCGAAAAAAGATAGCGATATTACCTGTTGCCATTTCAGGTTCCTTTCAACTAATGGAACAAAACAACGGGAAAATCTCAGCAGGACATGTCGTTCTGACGATACTTCCTTTGCAAAAGCCAAAAGAAGACGTGAAAGTTTGGGCTGAAGAAGTCAGAGAACAAATACAAGCATGTACGAATAAACCAGTGTGATCGTTTAATTTGATGACACTGGTTTTTTGTACATGTTTGTGTAGGGTGTGACACATATAAAAAAATTTGACGCATAAATTCTCGATGTGACGCTTAGGAGAGCGAATGAAGGCATAAATTCTACAATGAGATGCATACATTTATCCCCCACCTGCGATAATGTCAAAAAGAGGCACCGGCATATACAGAGATCGCAAACACTAAAAAATAATCATCAATGAGGATTGCTTTCAGCTACTTGTTCTTCTCCAAACAATTCGATCACCGTATCATCGGTGTAGCGGATTTGAACTAAACCTCTACCTTCAGCAAAATAATAGATCGTCTGATTAACGGTTACTGGGAGGACAGATAGATCTTCACCAGGTATGAGAATAATCGTTTCAGGCTGTTCGTTAGCTGAAAAGAAGAGACGGTCTTCATTTTGGTCTGTGGCTTGATATTGTTCTAGTAAAACAGAAAGCTCTTCACCCTCGTCGATTGAACGTTGAATAGATTCAAACTCATCAGTTGCTTCCATAAACTCATGAGTAATTCGAATTGATTCTGTCGTGTCGTCAATTTTAAGAATACGATAAAAAGCGACTGCTTGCCCTTGGTGACCTACCGCTAATACGTAAGGACCACTTTGTTCAAGAAAATTCATTCCTTCCCCAAGGCCAGTCCCATCATGATACATATCATAGTCCGTTAATGGTTGATAAGATTCAACAACCTCGTAAAAAGCGGTTTCTGTATTCTCTTCATCTACTTCTATTTCAGGCAGTCTCTCATCCTCGACAGTATTAGGAGGGGAAGTTTCATTTTGACAGCCAACAACCATGATCATTAATAGAAAAAAACTAAACACATGTTTCATAAAATTCACCTCACTTTATACTATTGTCTCCTTTTTGCATGCTAAAACAAAGATTTTTTGTGGGAATTATTAAAAAGTTGCAAATTTCTATTTAAAAATGAATGAATATTCATTACAATAGAGAATAGAGAGGATGAAAGCTTTGGAAGGAGAGGAAATAGAGGAGGCTGTTTTACTTGGTAACTGTAACTGAAAAAAATTGGATCCAGCGTTACGATAAAGAAATACCAGCTTCAATTGATTATCCAAAGCAAGCATTGCATGAATTAGTCGAAGAAGTCGCTCTGCGTTCTCCTAATCATGTCGCACTTGAGTTTTTAGGGAAATCTCTTACATATAAGGAGTTTGCTCAATCCGTGAGAAGATTTGCTAATCAGCTACAAACTTTAGGGTTAGAAAAGGGAGATCGAGTGGCAATTATGCTTCCCAATTGCCCGCAAGGAGTTATTGCTTATTTTGCAACGTTAATGGCAGGCGGCGTTGTCGTTCAAACGAACCCGTTATATGTAGAAAGAGAACTCGAACATCAGTTAGTTGATTCTGAGGCAAAGATTATACTATGTCTCGATTTGCTTTATCCAAGAGTCATGAAGGTAAAAAAAGCTACAGCAGTTGAACGCATTATTGTAACCGCTATCAAAGATTATCTACCGTTTCCGAAAAACCTGATCTATCCTTTTATCGAAAAAAAGAATACAGGGCTATCGGTTGATGTGGCATATAATGGATCAACACATTCGTTTAGTTCTTTACTAAAAAAGGGTGCAGATCAAAAACTTTCAATCGATGTCGATCCGGAAGAAGATTTAGCTTTGTTACAATATACAGGTGGGACTACAGGATTAGCTAAAGGAGTTATGTTGACTCACAAAAGTATAGTCGCTAATACGATTCAATGTCGATATTGGATGCACAAAATGAAAGAGGGCGAAGAAAGAACCCTCGCAGTACTTCCTTTTTTCCACGTGTATGGAATGACGGTATCGATGAATTTAACTTTGCTAACGGGGAACACTTTGCATATCGTACCAAAGTTTGATGTAAAACAAGTATTGAAAATCATTCATGAGAAAAAAATAACGATATTCCCTGGTGCGCCAACGATGTATATCGGATTAATTAATCACCCTGATATGAAAAAATACAATCTTACATCGATTGAAACGTGTATTAGTGGTTCTGCAGCTTTACCTGTTGAGGTCCAAGATCGCTTTGAAAAATTAACAGGCGGACGTTTAGTAGAAGGATATGGACTAACAGAAGCGGCACCGGTCACTCACTGTAATTTATTATATGGAGAGCGACGCAAAGCGAGTATCGGATTACCTTGGCCTGATACAGAAGCAATTATTCTTTCAATGGAAACAGGAGAACCAGCTTCTCAAGGCGAAGTAGGAGAATTAGCGATTCGAGGACCGCAAGTCATGAAAGGTTATTGGAAACGTCCTGAGGACACAGCAGCTACGATGAATGGAGAATGGTTATTAACCGGAGATATGGGATATATGGATGAAGAAGGATTTTTCTACATTGTTGACCGGAAAAAGGACATGATTATCGCTGGTGGTTTCAACATCTATCCTCGTGAAATTGAAGAAGTACTCTACAATCATGAAAGCGTTCAGGAAGCTGTTGCAATCGGAATACCTGATGAGTATCGCGGCGAAACAGTAAAAGTTTTCATCGTAAAAAAAGCAGGGACCACCCTAACAGAAGAGGAATTGAACGCGTATTGTCGTCAAAACTTAGCTGCTTATAAAGTACCAAGAAAATATGAATTCCGTGATGAACTCCCAAAAACCATCGTAGGGAAAATCTTAAAACGCGTGTTAATTGAGGAAGAAAAAGAAAAAAAGCAGCAAGTAAACAAAAAGACTAGTTAACCTCTTTAAATTAAATAGAAGAAATGATTGACAGTCACAAGCTTTTTCACTACAATAGAGATTATGAATGAACACTCATTCATTTTAAAGGAGAGACGACGACAGTGGGAAAGAAAAAAGGACCTAAATACAACCAGATTATCGATGCTGCCGTTAAAGTGATTGCTAGTCATGGTTATCATCAAGCGCAAGTATCTAAAATTGCCAAAGAAGCTGGTGTTGCTGATGGTACGATCTATTTATATTTTGAAAATAAAGAAGATATTCTAACCTCTTTATTTAAAGAGAAGATGGGTCATTTTGTTGAAATTATTCGAGAACGCATTGCGTCAGAGACTTCGGTTGAAGACAAACTTTTAATTTTAGTGAAGATGCATTTTGAACAACTCCAAGCAGATAAGCACTTGGCCATCGTTACACAGCTTGAGCTACGACAATCAAATAAGGATTTACGATTGAAAATTAATACAATTTTTAAGAATTACTTAATTTTGTTAGAAGAATTGCTTACTGAAGGAAAAGAAGCTGGTTATTTCATTGCCGACTTAGATAACCGTTTAGCTCGTCAAATGATCTTTGGTACGCTAGATGAAGTAGTAACGAACTGGGTGATGAAGGATTGTAAATATGATTTAATCGCTTCAGCTGAGCCTGTTCACAACTTGTTACTTCGTGCATTCCGCGCTTAGCTTTGATGATGCAAAGGAGAGAAGGAAATGGATTATTTCAAAGTGGTTGTAGAAGAAAAAATCGCTACGGTTACGCTAAATCGCCCGCCTGCAAACGCTCTGTCAAAGAGCGTTCTTGCAGAGCTTGATCAAGTTTTGATTGAGCTTGAAAGAAACGATGATGTCCATGTTCTCCTGCTTCATGGAGAGGGACGCTTCTTTGCGGCAGGTGCTGATATTAAGGAATTTACAGAAGCGCTAAACGGAGCAGAATTTGCTCAGAATGCTAGGCATGGTCAGCAACTCTTTAGAAGGATGGAAGATTTCGCAAAACCGATTATCGTAGCGATTCATGGTGCTGCTCTTGGTGGAGGTTTAGAGCTTGCGATGTCCTGTCACATTAGACTTACTACTGAAGATGCTAAGTTAGGATTACCTGAACTGTCCTTAGGATTAATTCCAGGATTTGCAGGTAGTCAACGACTCCCTCGGTTTGTCGGGACGGCCAAAGCAGCTGAAATGATGTTAACGAGTGATCCAATATCGGGAGCTGAAGCAAAAGCGATCGGACTTGTCAATTCTACTTTTGCTACAGAAGCAGAACTATTAGAAGAATCTCGTAAACTAGCTAAAAAAATAGCAGCTAAGAGTAGGGTTTCCGTGAAGAGAACGCTTGAATTATTGCGTTATAGCAGAAATCCACAGCAAGATGCTGGTTCTAGCAAAGAAGCAGAGTTGTTTGGAGAAGTTTTTGATTCTGTTGATGGAAAAGAAGGGATCCAAGCATTTATTGAAAAGCGCTCACCAAATTTTAAAAATAAATAATACATTGTAGGAGGGATTCACATGAACATTTTTGTCATCATGAAGCGTACGTTTGATACTGAGGAAAAGATTTCAATTAGTGGTGGTCGAATCGCTGAAAGTGGAGCTGAATTTATCATTAATCCTTATGATGAGTATGCCATTGAAGAAGCAATCGTTCTTCGCGATGAACATGGTGGGGAAGTAACAGTAGTGACAGTTGGAGAAGAAGAAGCTGAAAAAGAGCTTCGTACAGCACTAGCAATGGGAGCAGACAAAGCGGTCCTTATTGATAGTGAAGAAGTGGATGAGTTAGATCAATTCACAACTGCGACTCTTCTAGCTACTTATTTGAAAGATCAAGAAGTAGACATTATTTTAGGTGGAAACGTTGCCGTTGATGGAGGATCAGGTCAAGTCGGACCTCGTGTAGCTGAACTATTAAATATTGCTCAAGTTACAACGATTACGAAGTTAACCGTTGCTGATGGTAAAGCAACGATTGTACGTGATGTTGAAGGGGATGAAGAAACGGTTGAAGTGTCTCTGCCTGTTTTAGTCACTGCACAACAAGGATTAAATGAACCACGGTATCCTTCTTTACCTGGAATCATGAAGGCAAAGAAAAAGCCATTAGAAAAACTGGATTTAGATGATCTCGATTTAGATGAAGATGATGTGGAAGCAAAAACAACGATAGTAGAAATATTCTTACCACCTGCCAAACAAGCAGGAAAAGTGCTTGAAGGAGATCCAGCAACTCAAGTAAAAGAGCTTGTATCATTACTTAAATCTGAAGCGAAAGTCATTTAATAGGAGGGGTAATCATGGCGAAAAAAGTATTAGTCATCGGTGAAGTGCGAGATGGAGAATTACGTAATGTATCATATGAAGCAGTTGCAGCAGGAAAGACCATTTCAGACGGTGGAGAAGTGGTTGGCGTTCTTCTAGGTGAAAATGTAAGCGATTTAGCAGATTCATTGATTCAATACGGTGCAGACCGCGTTGTAACAGTGAATCATGCAGATCTTAAATCATATACGACAGATGCTTATCAACAAGCCCTTTTACAAGTGTTTGATGTGGAAAATCCGGAAGGGGTTATCCTTGGACACACGGCAATGGGTAAAGACGTATCGCCTCGTCTAGCGATGAAGTTAAATGCAGGTTTAATTTCAGATGCAATTGCAATTGATGTAGATGGCGGCGAGCCAGTATTTACGCGCCCTATCTATTCTGGTAAGGCATTTGAGAAAAAGAAAGTCAATGAAGGTGTTGTATTTGCAACCATTCGACCAAACAATATTCCAGCGCTTGAACAAGACACTGCGCGTACGGGTGATGTCTCGTCTGTAACGGTTGATATTAAAGATCTTCGCACAACGATTCGAGATGTCGTTCGTAAAGCAACAGGTGGGGTTGACCTTTCTGAAGCCAATGTCATCGTTGCAGGTGGCCGTGGGGTGAAGAGTGAAGAAGGTTTCAAACCACTTCAAGAACTTGCCGATTTACTAGGAGGTGCTGTTGGGGCTTCACGGGGAGCGTGTGACGCTGAATATTGCGATTATGGCCTTCAAATTGGTCAAACAGGAAAAGTGGTTACACCAGACCTTTATTTTGCTATTGGAATTTCAGGAGCCATTCAACACTTAGCGGGGATGTCAAACTCAAAAGTAATCGTTGCAATTAACAAAGATCCAGAAGCGCCAATTTTTGAAGTAGCTGATTATGGCATCGTTGGCGACTTGTTTGAAATTGTGCCCATTTTAACGGAAGAGCTAAAGAGCGCTTTAGTTTCTAACTAAATAAGTAAAGGAAACCGCCATTGGTGGTTTCTTTTTACTTAGAAGTGTTTTGTGCGTATCTGATCAAAAGAAGGATACAATAATAACTAAGCAACAAATTCGCCAGCAGTGGAAGTGTTTGGTATAATCAATGTGAATCAAACTTGTAATGATCTAAGGAGGTTTTTATTAATGGCAATTGTAAATGTAACAGATCAAACATTCGCATCTGAAACAAGTCAAGGTGTTGTCCTTGCTGATTTCTGGGCACCTTGGTGCGGACCTTGTAAAATGATCGCTCCTGTCCTAGAGGAACTTGATTCTGAAATGGGCGATAAAGTAAAAATTGCAAAGCTTGATGTGGATGAAAACCAAGAAACAGCTGGTAAATACAGCGTCATGAGCATCCCAACACTACTTGTTTTCAAAGACGGAGAAGTAGTGGATCAAGTGGTTGGCTTCCAACCAAAAGAAGCATTAGCTGAATTGCTAAATAAGCATCTATAAAGTAATGCTTCGGTGCCCGTTCTCTTTTCTGAGAACGGGCTTTTCATTTGGAGCAAGTGGATCACGTATTTAAAAGGAACTTGGTCAAGAAATCAATAATCCATGTATTTCTAAAAAGGTCTTGCTTGCTTTTCTTCTCATTCTAGGCAAACAATAGAGGGTGAGGTGGAGTACGATGAGTCAAATAAAAGAAAAGCTTATGTTTCTGCCTGATCAACCAGGCTGTTATCTAATGAAGGACCGTCAAGGGACGATCATTTATGTTGGGAAAGCGAAAGTGCTGAAAAATCGCGTTCGCTCTTATTTTACTGGTTCACACGACGGCAAAACACAACGACTTGTAAGTGAGATTGCTGATTTTGAATATATTGTTACATCCTCTAATATTGAAGCCTTAATTTTAGAGATGAATTTAATTAAAAAGCATGATCCGAAATATAATGTAATGCTAAAAGATGATAAATCTTACCCTTATTTAAAAATTACAAATGAAGAACATCCAAGGCTAATTACGACGCGACAAGTAAAAAAAGATGGTGGGAAGTATTTTGGTCCATACCCAAATGCAGGGGCTGCTACGGAAACGAAAAAACTGTTGGATCGTTTATATCCGTTAAGAAAATGTCGAACCCTTCCAGATAAAGTGTGCCTATATTATCACATCGGTCAGTGTCTAGCGCCATGTGTAGCTGAGGTGACGAAAGAACAGAACCAAGCAATGGTACAAGATATCACGAAATTTTTACGTTCAGGCCAAGATGAGATCAAAGAGAAGTTAACGGACAAGATGATGAAAGCGGCCGAGGAAATGGATTTTGAGCGTGCAAAAGAAATTCGTGATACATTGCAGCATATGGAGACAGTGATGCAAAAACAAAAGATGATGATTAGTGATTTGGTAGACCGAGACGTGTTTGGCTTTTCCTATGATAAAGGTTGGATGTGTGTTCAAGTCTTTTTTATTCGACAAGGGAAACTCATTGAGAGAGACGTTTCTATTTTTCCATTTTATAAAGAAGCCCACGAGGATTTAATGACATTTATCGGGCAATTTTACCTGAAAAAAGAACATATTAAACCGACAGAGATTCTCCTTCCTGAAACCGTCGATGCAGAGCTGATTGAAGAATTACTCGAGGTGAAAATTCACCATCCAAAACGTGGGAAGAAAAAAGAATTGCTTGACTTGGCCAATCAAAATGCTGCTGTTGCTTTAAAGGAAAAATTCTCATTGATTGAAAGGGATGAGGAAAGGACGATTAAAGCCATTGAACGTCTTGGTGAAGCAATGGGAATTTCAACACCTTACCGGATCGAGGCATTTGATAATTCTAATATTCAAGGAACAGATCCTGTCTCAGCGATGGTATCTTTCGTAGACGGGAAGCCAAGTCGCAAAGATTATCGTAAATACAAAATTAAAACGGTTGATGGTCCAGATGATTATGGCTCCATGCGAGAAGTCATCCGTCGACGGTACGTTCGGCTATTAAAAGAATCATTGCCATTGCCTGATTTAATTGTCATTGACGGGGGGAAAGGGCAAATTGCCGTTGCGCAAGAAGTGATTGTTGATGAACTAGGCTTATTGATTCCCGTATGTGGAGTTGCTAAAGATGAGAAGCACCGAACTTCTCAGCTACTCATGGGAGATCCACCGATTGAGATACCGCTTAAACGAGATAGCCATGAATTCTATTTACTGCAGCGTATTCAAGACGAAGTCCATCGATTTGCGATTACCTTTCATCGGCAAACACGGTCTAAGACGTTTTTTAAATCGGCACTTGATGACATACCTGGTGTGGGGGAAAAGCGAAAACGACAATTATTAAAGCATTTCGGTTCCGTTAAAAAAATGAAAGAAGCAACAGTTGACGATTTTAAACAATTGTCCATTCCAGAGAAAGTGGCAGAGGCAATTGTCGAGGCACTTAAAGAAGATGGAACAAAAGAAACGAGTTAGCTAGCAAATAAAAGAGCTAATTTTTCCCTTGCTTCTTTTTCAAACATTTGCTAGAATGTAAATCAATTGAATATGCCGCACTTCAAATGAAGTGATTGGTAGAGGAGCGAAAACCAATAGTACACTTTCAGAGGTTAATGAGAACCATGGAAGAAAGTCGAAAGGGGAATTCGCCGAAGTGCAAGGAACCCTCATCATTCCTTGTGCTGGACCTATGTTGAATAAGCATAGGGCTGTCACATACTTACCCCAAGTGGTATGTGGAGAACTATCTCACGTGAGAAACAGGGAGCAGTGTGGTACCGGACTGGTATGACAAGCAACAGTGAGGGGTTTTCCTTATTGTTGCTTTTTTGCGTTCCATCATCGCCGTGAGCTAATGGAGAGGATGAAAAAAATGGCAAGGATTGTACAGAAATATGGCGGAACATCGGTTGGTTCCGTTGAACGAATTAAGCATGTAGCAAGCAGAATTCAGCGTTCAAAAGCAGAGGGTCATGAGCTTGTGGTCGTTGTTTCAGCAATGGGAAAGTCAACGGATGAGTTAGTAAGTTTGGCAACTGAGATTACGAATACACCAAGCAAAAGAGAAATGGATATGTTGCTTTCAACAGGAGAACAAGTCACAATTTCTCTTTTAACGATGGCCCTTCAAGAAATGGGGGTTCAAGCGATTTCCCTCACAGGCTGGCAAGCAGGAATGAAAACAGAAACGAGTCATGGAAATGCTCGAATTACCGATATAAAAACGAAGCGAATTGAAGCAGAGCTCTCACAAGGAAATGTGGTCATTGTTGCAGGTTTCCAAGGAGTAAGTGGAAGTGAAATTACCACTTTAGGTCGTGGAGGATCAGATACAACAGCAGTTGCATTAGCAGCTGCGTTAAAGGCTAGTCGATGTGATATTTATACAGATGTAACGGGTGTGTTTACTACGGACCCGCGCTATGTTCAGAAAGCTCGTAAGCTGCATTCCATTTCTTACGATGAAATGCTTGAGATGGCGAATCTTGGAGCTGGTGTGCTACATCCAAGAGCAGTTGAATTCGCAAAGAATTACGAGGTGCCCTTAATGGTTGCATCAAGTATGGTCGAAGAAGTAGGAACAATGATCGAGGAGGAAGTCACAATGGAACAAAACTTAGTTGTACGAGGGATTGCATTTGAAAATGATGTCACAAAGGTAACAGTTAGGGGCTTACCTAATCGTTTAAATACATTATCTAAACTATTTACAGCATTATCTGAAAATCAAGTGAATGTGGACATTATTATTCAAAATCAATATGACGATGAGCATGTTAATATTTCTTTTTCGATCACACAATCTACTTTAAAAGAAACGTTAGCTGTGTTACAAAATGCTCAAGAAGAATTACAATTCACTGATATTTATTTTGAAGAAGAACTTGCGAAAGTTTCGATTGTAGGATCGGGCATGGTTTCTAATCCTGGAGTAGCTGCTCAAATGTTTGCGGTGTTAGCAGACAATGAAGTGGCAATTAAGATGGTTAGTACATCAGAAATCAAAGTATCCGTTGTAGTGGAAGAAGCGGATATGGTATTAGCAGTTGAGATGTTGCATAATGCGTTTCAATTAGCCGAAGAGGTAGAAGAAGCGGAAATAGAAGCTATGTAAATGAATGAAGACAGATCGCCTGCCTGATAACAAAGGGCAGGCGATCTGTCTTTAATTAACCAAATCTTTTCGATCTAGTTCAACAGTAAAATGAATCGCTTCTTTTTTTACTGAGTATGTAGTCCCTGTAATACAGTTGTGCCATGTTTCTAGTTGTTGAGACAAGAAGCCGGCTTCTAACTGATAACAACGTGTATCCTGCTTAGTGATCCAAGGACCTGAAAGTTCGAAGGTCTGAACTTGTTTCTTTTCCTTTATGTGATTGAGTGTTCCCCAATTGGCGTCTTCAAAAAACGAAATGAGTTCCTCGATCGTTGCTACAGGATATTTGCGAGCAAGTGACTTCCCTATCCAATAAAGGAGCGTATCGTGTTCTTTACCAAGGACCTCTTTTAGAACATCGTTACGGATTAAATCATATCCAAATTGTTTTATCTGTCTTTCCATGGGTTGCATCTCTCCCTTGTGAAACCGTTCAAACCTGCGTAATAGTTAGTAAGCTACTTTTGATCATAAACGAAGTTGTTAGGACGTACAAGCGAAAAAAGCACCGCTTTTTAGAGATTAGTCGCTTCTAATCTAAGAGGTCTTCAAATAGCTCTAATCAATAGGATGTTCAATTCGCTTCATTTCATTTTAAAAAAGGCAGACGATGTTTCCTTTTTATTTAGCTGGGCTGAAGGGAACGCTCATGCCCATTTTTATTTTATTTAATAGATAAGAACAGAACTGTTATAATTTTCTACACGTTCTAGCCTCGACTTTGACAAAATGGTATACTTAAGCGCGAATGAAGACGGAGGTACTTAAATGAAATCAGGACTTAATCAATTTCTTTCTCCATTTAGAATCATTATTATTTCTTACATCGTTGCGATGGTTGGATTTAGTTTTCTTTTGTATTTACCTATTTCTCATCAAGCTGGAGTGGAGGTATCCTATACAGAAGCTCTTTTTACTTCTGTGAGTGCTGTAAGTGTGACAGGCCTCACAGTTGTAAATGTACCTGAAACTTACAGTTATATAGGGATTTTGTTCTTGGCTCTTGCGATTCAGCTGGGTGGAATCGGAATTATGACGTTGGGCACATTTGTGTGGATGCTCTTTGGGCGTAAAATTAATTTTGCCCAACGAATGCTAATCATGGTCGACCAAAACCAAAATACATTCTCTGGTCTTGTCAATTTGATGAGAGGGATTTTATTTGTTGCTCTAATAATTGAAGTAATAGGTGCTCTTATACTCGGTACATACTTTATTCGGTATTTTGATACAGTCGGTGAGGCTTACTACCAAGGGGCATTTGCGTCTTTAAGTGCTTTTACCAATGCTGGTTTTGATGTGACAGGAGAATCACTTATTCCATTCGCAAATGATTATTACGTTCAATTTGTCGTCATTTTATTAATATTTGCCGGAGCGATTGGGTTCCCTGTTCTTTTAGAATTGAGGGAGTATTTTTCTAAGAAGGACACCAATTTCAAATTCAGTTTATTTACAAAGATTACGACAACCACTTATTTTGCTGTTTTTGTTGTAGGAGTTTTAGGAATTTGGGCACTTGAATCTGGCCATTATTATGTTGGATTAGATTGGCATCAACAGTTGTTTTATTCCATTTTTAATTCCGCTACTGCTAGAAGTGGGGGACTTTCTATTATGGATGTCTCTGATTTAAACAGTGCGACCCTTTTATTTATCTCGGCGCTGATGATTATCGGGGCTAGTCCTTCAAGTGTAGGTGGAGGAATTCGAACGACGACTGTCGCCGTCATGTTCTTAACGATCCGGAGCTTTGCACTCGGAAAGGATGACGTTAAAGTGTTTGGCCGTGAAATTCATCCGGAGGACCGTCAAAAAGCTTTTATTGTCCTATCTGTTTTTATTGTCATGCTGTTTGCTGCTGTTACACTGATAGTGGCCTTTGAAGGTAAAAATGACATTAATTTAATTGCAATTATCTTTGAAACAGCCTCTGCGTTTGGAACGTGTGGTCTTTCAATGGGAGTTACATCGCAATTATCGTTTGGTAGTCAATTTGTGTTAATGGTTCTGATGTTTATCGGGCGAGTGGGTTTAATAGCTTTCCTATTCTCGATAAGAAAACGTGAGACGAAAACGCATTTTAAATATCCGACAGAACGGATTATAATTGGATAATATTACAATGAAGACTTTGCTCTCCTAAAAAAAGTGATAGGATCAGCAAAGTCTTTTATTTTCAACGTTTCTTCTTAATATTCTTTTAAAAAGGTTGTATACGTTTTCTTGACGAGGTAATTAGTTGGGAGTACAATAAATTTGTCGGATTTTTTTCACAGAAATTTGATAAAATGATCATATTTCTAGTATTCCATATTTCGTGTTCTTTTTAGGGAGGCTCACAATATACGGATGAAAGAGAGAAGAAAATCATCATTAAGTTGTATTGGTTAAATTTATTAGCGGGGGGAAAAAGGTATGGCTGGTAATCGAGAGTTTTTTAATCGTAAGCTTCATTCATTGCTAGGTGTCATTCCAGTTGGAGTGTTCCTAATTCAGCACTTAGTAGTCAATCATTTTGCAACACGGGGAGCGTCAGCTTTTAATCAAGCATCGCATTTTATGGAGAATCTACCATTCCGTTATGCTCTTGAAATTTTTGTTATTTTTATTCCATTGCTTTATCATGCAATCTATGGTTTATACATTGCATTCCAAGCGAAGAACAACACAGCGAGATACGGATTCTTCCGTAACTGGATGTTTAAAATTCAACGTTGGACTGGTGTATTTCTAGTAATCTGGATTACTTGGCATGTATGGGAAACTAGAGTAGCAGCTGCATTTGGAGCAGATGTAAACTTTGATATGATGGCTAATATTTTCAGTAATCCTTGGATGATCGCGTTTTATGTATTGGGTGTTATTTCTGCAACGTTCCACTTTGCAAATGGTCTTTGGTCTTTTGCGGTATCTTGGGGAATTACGGTAACACCACGTTCTCAACAAATCGCAACATATGTAACACTAGCAATCTTCTTTGTTCTTACTTTTATCGGTATTAGAGCGATTCTAGCATTCGTTAATCCAGACTTAGCAAACATTTAAGGAGTGAATCACATATGAGTAAAGGTAGAATTATTGTTGTCGGAGGCGGACTGGCTGGTCTGATGGCAACAATTAAAGCGGCAGAAAAGGGAGTACCTGTTGATCTGTTCTCTTTAGTTCCAGTAAAACGTTCACACTCAGTTTGTGCGCAAGGTGGAATTAATGGAGCGGTAAATACAAAAGGTGAAGGTGACTCTCCATGGGAGCACTTTGATGATACAGTTTATGGAGGAGACTTCTTAGCGAATCAACCTCCTGTAAAAGCAATGACAGAAGCAGCACCTGGAATCATTCATTTAATGGACCGTATGGGTGTTATGTTTAACCGTACTCCTGAGGGTTTACTAGACTTCCGTCGTTTCGGTGGAACACAACATCACCGAACTGCATTTGCTGGGGCAACAACTGGTCAACAACTTCTTTACGCACTAGATGAGCAAGTTCGTCGCCATGAAGTAAGTGGTTTAGTTACAAAGTATGAAGGTTGGGAATTCCTATCTGCTGTTGTGGATGATGAAGGAACCTGTCGAGGAATTACAGCACAAGATCTAAAGTCATCAGAAATTCGTAGTTTCCAAGCAGATGCTGTTATCATGGCAACGGGTGGACCTGGAATTATCTTCGGTAAATCTACTAACTCGGTTATCAATACTGGATATGCTGCGGCTAAGCTTTATCAACAAGGCGTTCATTATGCGAATGGGGAATTCATTCAAATTCACCCAACTGCGATTCCTGGGGATGACAAGCTTCGACTTATGAGTGAGTCTGCTCGTGGTGAAGGTGGACGTGTTTGGACGTATAAGGACGGAAAACCTTGGTACTTCTTAGAAGAGAAATATCCTGCTTATGGAAACTTAGTACCACGTGACATTGCAACTCGTGAAATCTTTGATGTTTGCGTGGAGCAAAAGTTAGGAATTAACGGAGAGAACATGGTATATCTTGACCTTTCTCACAAGGATCCTAAAGAACTTGATATTAAGCTTGGTGGAATCATTGAAATCTATGAAAAATTCATGGGTGATGATCCACGTAAAGTACCAATGAAAATCTTCCCTGCTGTTCATTACTCAATGGGTGGTATGTGGATTGATTATGATCAAATGACAAACATTCCTGGTCTATTTGCTGCAGGAGAGTGTGATTACTCTCAACATGGTGGAAATAGACTTGGTGCGAACTCACTGCTTTCTGCGATTTATGGTGGAATGGTTGCGGGTCCTAAAGCGGTTGAATACATGAATGGCCTAGAAAAATCAGCAGATGCAATGCCATCTTCTTTATTCGATAATGAAGTGAAAAAAGAACAAGACGCTTACGATAAGATTCTTAGCATGGATGGAAAAGAGAATGCTTATATCCTTCACAAAGAGCTTGGTGAGTGGATGACAGATAACGTAACAGTTGTTCGTTACAATGACAAGCTTCTAAAAACAGATGAGAAAATTCAAGAGTTAATGGAACGTTATAAAAACATTAACATTAATGATACAGCGAAGTGGAGTAATCAAGGTGGTTCATTCACTCGTCAGTTAGATGGAATGTTAAGCCTTGCGCGTGTTATTACACTTGGTGCATATAATCGTAACGAAAGTCGTGGAGCTCACTATAAGCCAGACTTCCCAGAACGTAATGACGAAGAATTCTTGAAGACAACGAAAGCTACATTTAATCCAGCGAAAAATGCACCTGATTTTTCATGGGAAGAAGTGGATACGTCGCTTATTACGCCACGTAAACGTGACTACTCTCAAAAGAAGCAAGGAGCTGTTAAATCATGAGTGAAAAAACAATCAAATTTAAAGTTTTGAGACAAGATGAACCAAACAGTGCTCCTTATGAAGAGGAGTTCGAGGTTCCATATCGTCAAAATATGAACGTCATCTCTGCGTTGATGGAGTTCCGTCGTAATCCAGTTAATACAAAAGGGGAGCAAACAACTCCTATTTCTTGGGATATGAACTGCCTTGAGGAAGTGTGTGGAGCGTGTTCAATGGTGATTAACGGAAAGCCACGTCAATCATGTACGGCTTTAGTTGATCAACTTGAGCAACCGATCCGCCTTGAGCCGATGAAGACATTCCCTGTTGTACGTGACTTAATGGTTGATCGTAGTCGTATGTTCGATTCATTAAAGAAAGTAAAAGCTTGGATTCCAATCGATGGTACGTATGATCTTGGTCCAGGACCACGTATGGCTGAAACCAAACGCCAATGGGCTTACGAACTTTCTAAATGTATGACATGTGGAGTATGTTTAGAGTCTTGTCCAAATGTGAATAGCAAGTCAGACTTTATCGGTCCAGCGCCACTTTCTCAAGTTCGTTTATTTAATGCTCACCCAACAGGTGAGATGAATAAGGAAGAGCGTCTAGAAACGATTATGAGTGAAGGTGGACTTGCAAACTGTGGTAACTCACAAAACTGTGTGCAATCTTGCCCTAAAGGCATTCCACTTACAACTTCAATTGCCGCATTAAATCGTCAAACGACGTTACAATCTTTTAAAAACTTCTTTGGTGCTTAAGGATAAGAGGGTCTGGTCTCTGCAGTTAGAGATTAGACCCTTCTTTTTATAAAAATGTTGAAATGGATGAGGTGTTTTGCATGAGAGTACCATCATACATAGAATCAGTCGAAGAATGGCTAGCTGAATTTCAATTTTCTGTGCCCGTAAAAGTGAGATTTTCTGAAACAGATGCTTTTGGACATCTTAATAATACGAAAGCGTTTGTGTACTTTGAGGAAGCGCGAATCGAATTTTTTAAACACCTTGGGTTGATGCAAAAGTGGACGAGTCGTGAGCATGAAACAATGGTCGTTGTAGCTGACTTGCATGGTGATTTCATACAGCAAATTAAATTTGATGAGCGTTTAACCATTTCAGTCAAAGTTCACCAAATTGGTCGTTCATCCATTGACCTTCACTATGTGGCTCATAATGAGAAAAGCGAGGTGTGTTTACTCGGCAGAGGAACCATCGTGCAAATAAGTAAAGAAACCGGTCGTTCGGTTGAATGGGATGAAGATATGCGCATGGGATTTGAAAAATAATCAGTTAAAAGTAGAGGGTAGATCAAAAAATTTGATCTACCCTCTTTAAAATATGAAACGACTAAAACACGGTGAGCAATGAAATGGAAGAGCTTGTGAAATTTAGTGTTTCTATATTTCAAGTTCTCCTAGTCGTATTAATTCGATAACCGCTTGAGAGCGCCCCTTAACCCCCAGCTTCTGCATCGTATTAGAAATGTGATTTCGTACGGTTTTCTCACTTATGAAAAGCTCTTGTGCGATTTCTCGTGTTGTCTTATCCTGGACAAGAAGTTCAAATACTTCACGTTCCCTTTTCGTAAGTAAGGGTTTAGGTCCGAATTCTGCTCCTTTCAATGAGTTCACTCCTTCTTGCTCGGGCTGAGAGCGATTTGTGGGGACTCAAATCCCACGTATTGAAGGGTTTTAGTCTCGATAGTATATGTCAAGAAGGTGTGTGACGTGTTTTATTATTGAAAATAAAAAAGAAAAGATGAAGAAATGGACTCAGAAAGCAATTTTTAATAGCTAGACAAATACATTTCACTTTTTGTCGAATAAGTGGAGGTTTTCCTATTGATATTCAAAAAAAACTTATGCTATACTGTTTATGATTCAATTTAGAAAAGATGATTGCTACGACAATTGCACTTATTACGTGTTACTGATTCGATCAGGCATAAGTATAGAAGTGTATATGAGATAAAGATGGGGTACTCTATAAAGGGTACAATCCTATCGTTTTTTATCATATGCGTTTCTTTGCTTATGCCTTTTGTTATATTTGGTAATAAGTGCTAGCAAAAAAAATGAAGAAAAAACATGACTCGCTTTAGTAGCAATGCTTCTTTTCTTATAAGAACTTCTTGCGAGCCAAGTTTTTCTAAATAAATCATATAAAAAGAAAGAGGTAGATTAGAGATGGCAGAAAAAACATTTAAAATTACAGCAGATACGGGAATTCATGCACGTCCAGCAACACAATTAGTAAACAAAGCAGGTCAATATTCTTCGGATATTACCCTTGAGTTCAAAGGTAAATCGGTTAACCTTAAATCCATTATGGGTGTTATGTCTTTAGGCGTTGGTAAAGGTGCAGAGGTTACTGTGAAAGCTGAAGGTTCAGATGCTGATGAAGCGTTGCAAGCAATTGAAGATGTAATTAAAGAAGGGCTAGGGGAATAATGCTTAAACTGACTGGTATCGCTGCTTCTTCTGGTGTAGCGATTGCAAAAGCTTTTGTACATGAAGAGCCAGATATGACGATCGAATTAAAAGAGGTTCAAGATCCGGCTAGTGAAGTACAACGTCTTGATCAAGCTCTTGCGAAATCAAAAGAAGAGTTGTCTGTTATTAAAGATAAGACGGAAAAAGAATTAGGACCTGATAAAGCCGAAATTTTTGCTGCTCATTTACTTGTATTAAGTGATCCTGAGCTTGTCGATACCGTTAAGGGCAAGATTACTGATAATAAGCAAAATGCAGAGTATGCAATGAATGAAGTTTCGACGATGTTTATTACGATGTTTGAAAACATGGATAATGAATACATGAAGGAACGTGCTGCAGATATCCGTGATGTATCTAAGCGTGTCTTAGGTCATCTACTTGGTATTGAAGCACAGTCGTTAGCGACCATTTCTGAAGAAACGATTGTCATTGCTGAAGATTTAACACCATCAGATACTGCGCAACTTAATCCTGTTTTCATTAAAGGGTTCGCAACAGATATCGGTGGTCGGACATCTCACTCAGCGATCATGTCTAGATCTCTTGAGATCCCTGCTGTTGTGGGAGCAAAAGAAGTAACAGCTAAAATTCAAACGGGAATGACCGTCATTGTTGATGGCCTTGATGGATTAGTGATTGTCGAGCCGACTGATGAGGAAATTGCCACTTATACAAAGAAACGTGATGATTTTGCTAAGCAAAAAGCAGAGTGGGCAAAGCTTGTTAGTGAGCAAACGACGACTAAAGATGGAAAACATGTTGAACTAGCAGCTAATATTGGAACACCTAAAGATTTAGAAGGTGTTATTAACAATGGTGCTGAAGGCATTGGTCTTTATCGTACAGAGTTTCTTTATATGGGAAGAACAGAGCTTCCATCAGAGGAAGAGCAGTTTGAAGCTTATAAAGAAGTAGTAGAACGCATGGAAGGCAAGCCCGTTGTTATCCGCACGTTGGATATTGGTGGAGATAAAGAGTTACCATACTTAGATTTACCTAAAGAAATGAATCCGTTTTTAGGTTTCCGTGCAATTCGTTTATGTCTAGAAGAAAAAGAGATTTTCCGTACGCAGTTACGAGCTCTTCTTCGCGCTAGTGCGTTCGGTAACTTAAAAGTCATGTTCCCGATGATTGCAACGCTAGACGAATTCCGTCAAGCGAAAGCGATGCTACTAGAAGAAAAAAGTAAGCTAGTTGAAGCTGGTGTGACAGTGTCAGAAGAAATGGAAATCGGAATGATGGTGGAAATTCCTTCTACGGCTGTAGCTGCAGACTTGTTTGCAAAAGAAGTTGACTTCTTCAGTATTGGAACGAATGACTTGATCCAATACACAATGGCTGCTGATCGCATGAATGAGCGCGTTTCTTATTTGTATCAGCCGTATCACCCAGCTATTTTACGTTTAGTTAAAATGGTTGTCGATGCTGCTCACAAACAAGGGAAGTGGGCTGGTATGTGTGGAGAAATGGCCGGAGATGAAGTAGCGATTCCATTATTACTTGGACTTGGGTTAGATGAGTTTAGTATGAGTGCGACGTCGATTTTACCTGCTCGTAGTCAATTGCTTTCTCTTTCAAAAGAAGAGCTGGCAGCATTTTCAAATGAGATGTTACATTTGGACACTGCAGATGAAGTAGAACAACGAGTTCGTGAAACGTTCATGACTGAATAAGTAGATGAAGTTGACTCAAGATCGGAAGAACCGATTTATGAGTCAACTTTTTTACTTTGCCCATTGTGCTTGCATGAAATTGTCACATTCTTCTCTTGCAATTGGTGAAAAAACAAGCGACAATAATGAAAATAACACAGTTATCTGTGTAGAGGAGGTGCGTAAGATGGATCATCGCCAGATCGAACAAATCGAGCGTTCGTTAAGACGAGTATCAGAAATGGTTAAACAAAAGGGTCGAGAAATCCTGACGCAGTTTCCAATAACTCCACCACAATTTGTTGCATTGCAATGGCTTAATGAGTTTGGGGAAATGACAATTGGTGAACTATCTACAAAAATGTACTTAGCTTGCAGTACAACGACCGACTTAGTAGATAGAATGGAAAAAAATGAACTCGTTGAAAGAGTGAAAGATAAAAATGATCGACGTGTTGTTCGCATTCATTTATTAGATAAAGGGCGAACGATTATCGAAGAGGTAATTAAGAAACGTCAAGATTATTTGGAAGATATTTTATCAGACTTCTCTCAAGATGAAGTGAACTTCCTTGAGAAGAGTTTGCATGTTTTGCATGAAGAGATGAAAGCGACACGTGTGAATCAATAAAAATGCTGTCGTTAGAAATTGAGGGGTAAGAGTTGGATAGACCGATTGGAGTTATTGATTCTGGATTAGGTGGCCTTACGGTAGCCAAAGAGATTATGAGACAACTGCCAAAGGAAGAGATCATTTATATCGGTGACTCTGCTCGTTGTCCATACGGTCCACGAACGGTGGAAGAAGTTAGAAGATTTACATGGGAAATGATTGATCGTCTGTTAGAAGACAATGTAAAGATGCTTGTAATCGCCTGTAATACAGCTACAGCTGTTGTGCTTGAAGAGGTAAAAAAAGAGCTTTCCATCCCGGTTGTAGGAGTGGTACACCCTGGGGCAATAAGTGCCCTAAAAGTCACTGAAAAAGACCATGTCGCTATAATTGGAACGGCAGGAACCATTCAAAGCCAAGCTTATGAAAAAGCATTGAAGTCTATTAATAGCAAGGTGCAAGTGGAAAGTCTTGCTTGTCCTCCCTTTGTCCCTTTAGTGGAAAGTGGAATGTTTGAAGGTATAGAAGCCGAAAAAATCGTAGATGAAGCCCTAAAACCTTTAGACGGACTTGCCTTTGATACCCTTATCTTAGGCTGCACCCACTATCCATTGCTAAGAGATGTAATTGCTAAACGAGTGGGGCCAGGCATTGAACTAATCTCATCAGGGGATGAAACTGCACGAGAAGTTAGTAGCCTCCTTTATCATAAAAATCTTCTATTCACGAAGGATCGTATACCGAAGCTTCGCTTTTTCACAACTGGTGATGCGATTCAATTTAAAAGGTTAGCAGACCAATGGTTAGAAGTGAGTGTAGAGTGTGTAGAAACGATCTCGTTAAAACGATCTGCAACTCGCTAGCTTGTATGGATAGACTATGACGTCTATCGTACAGGCTTTTTTGTGGTTGTTTCATTTCGAATAAGGTTCATGTTTGAATGTGGCAATGGCTCCACACGCTGCACGCCAAGCATGGGAAGGGCACCCATCCCCGGTTGAAGAGCAGGCATCAGCTGCGCTCATCGCTAAAGATTTACAAAAAAAGGTGAAACCCAACCTTTTTTTTATAAATCTTTGGTCTATTCTCTTTTGGGGGCTCGTATACATGTAGTACAAACTATCTTAGGAGGGAAAAACATAATGCATAAGATAATTAGAAAAGGGCTTCCCGTTCTTGCTTTTGCAACTTTGTTAACAATGACAGCTTGTTCGTTTGGATCTAATGAGGCAACGAACGAGATGGATACACCGCCTACCAATTATTTAGAGGAAGATGAGTCATTAGAGTTAGAAGATGGTACTGAGGAAAAAGAACCTGAGGAAGGTACAGATGGGGAGGAGGCAACAGAAGAGCCGATTAAACGTGAGCTTTACTTAATTGATTCCAACGGCCTTGTCGTTCCTCAAACGATGGATCTTCCGAAAACACAGAGTGTGTTAAAGCAATCTCTCGAGTATTTAGTAGATGGAGGTCCAGTTACAGACATGCTTCCAAATGGCTTCCGTGCCGTGATTCCTGCTGGGACTGAAGTTGATGTTGATTTAAAAGATGGAATTGCCATTGCTGATTTTTCAGAAGAATTTAAGAGTTATGATCCAAGTCAAGAAAGACAAGTGTTAGAAGCGATTACTTATACACTGACGCAATTTGAGAATGTGGATAGTGTTCAAATTCGTATCAACGGTCATAAACAAGATATGATGCCGGTGAGCGGAACACCAATTGGAGAAGGGGTAAGTAGAGCAAATGGGATTAATATTGAAACGGGCGATGTAACGGATGTCGTTAATAGTAAAGGGGTTACTCTTTACTTCCTTGCTCAAAATGGGGACAACACATATTATGTGCCAGTAACACGTCGAGTTTCTTTAGGAGAAGACGCTTTAGCTGCTTCGGTTAAAGAACTTCTAAAAGGCCCATCGTTGCAATCAAATCTGTTGACGGACTTCCGACAAGGAGTTGCACTAGTTGACGAGCCTATGTACGAAAATGGAATGGTAACACTGAACTTTAATGAATCCATTTTGACACAGAATCAATCAACAGCTGTATCCTTTGAAGTAATGGATATGCTTGCTCTTACATTAACAGAGCAAGAAGGAATTGAAAAAGTGGCGATTCAAGTTAATGGAGAGGCTGATGTGCTAACAGAATCAGGAGAAGTTGCTGAGCCTGTTTCAAGACCATCATTAGTTAATACTGGAAGATATTAAGTGGCAAATTGGACTACTGCCTCATAATTCTTTATACTTATACTATCGCTAGGAAAAGGAGGAGCATGTTGCTACCTCCTTTTACCTATTACATAAATAAAGTTATGGTTCACATATACTTAGGAGGAACATTTATGAGAGTTGATGGACGCGGAGTTACTGAGCTTCGAGAAGTAACATTTGAAACGAATTATGTTAAGCATCCAGAAGGTTCTGTACTTATTTCCATGGGGGATACGAAAGTCATTTGTAATGCGACTGTAGAAGACCGTGTACCACCTTTCTTAAGAGGACAAGGAAAAGGGTGGATTACAGCGGAATACGCAATGTTACCTAGAGCAACAGAACAAAGGAACATTCGAGAATCATCAAAGGGTAAAGTGGCAGGAAGAACGATGGAAATTCAACGGTTAATTGGTAGAGCCTTACGTACGGTCCTTGATTTAGAGAAAATTGGTGAACGTACGGTATGGATCGATTGTGATGTCATACAAGCAGATGGCGGAACGAGAACAGCTTCTATTACAGGAGCTTTCGTTGCATTAGCTCTAGCAATGGAGAAGTCGATAAAAGCAGGAAAAATAAAAGAGTGGCCGATTAAAGATTACTTAGCTGCTGTTTCGGTGGGGGTTGATTCAGAAAAAGGAGCACTCCTTGATCTTTGTTATCTAGAGGATGCGGCTGCAGAAGTAGATATGAATGTTGTCATGACCGGAAATCATCAATTTGTAGAGCTTCAGGGAACGGGAGAAGAAGCAACATTTTCTAGAGAACAACTTAACATATTACTTGATTTAGCAGAATTAGGTATTGATGCGCTTGTCGCAAAGCAGAAAGAAGTACTTGGTCCGATTGCAGAGAAAATGAATCAAGGGCTTAAAGGAGAATAATGAGTATGAAGGAAATGGTTATTGCAACCAAAAATAAAGGAAAAATAGCCGAGTTTCAACAAATGTTCGCAAAAGCAGGCTGGGAAGTCAAATCACTTCTAGATTATCCAGAACTTCCTGATATCGAGGAAGATGGAGTGACATTTGCAGAAAATGCAGCAAAAAAAGCAGAGGTGCTAGCCACTCATTTAAATCAAATGGTGATTGCGGACGATTCAGGATTAGTGGTAGATGCGTTAGATGGACGACCTGGTGTCTATTCAGCAAGGTATGCAGGGGAAGATAAAAGTGATACAGCTAATAGTGAAAAAGTGTTAAAGGAACTCGTGGATATCCCAGGAGATGATCGTACCGCTCGCTTTGTTTGCTGCTTAGCTGTAGCAAAGCCTAATCGTGAAACGTTCTTTTATGAGGGAGCTTGTGAAGGATATATTGCCATGCGTGCAACTGGTTCTAACGGTTTTGGATACGATCCTATTTTTTACCTACCAGAGCTTGATAAAACCATGGCTCAATTAACAGCTGAGCAAAAAAACGAGCGTAGCCATCGAGCAAAAGCGTTGAAACAGCTTCTTGCCAAGAAAGAAGAATGGAGTTAGTCAAAGGGAGGTAGCAATGAGAGCGTTAATCATTAGTGATAGTCATGGATGGAGCAAGGAACTGCAGATCGTATTGGACCGTCATCGAAACGAAGTGGATGCATTATTTCACTGTGGTGATTCTGAATTAACAGCAGACGATCCAGTTATTAATGGAGTTAAAGTTGTGTCAGGGAACTGTGATTTTGGTACAGACTTCCCCGATGATGTGATAGAGCAGATAAAGGGTGTTACAATTTATGTAACGCATGGGCATTTATATAATGTGAAGATGACACATGTTCCTTTAAGCTACCGAGCAGAAGAAAAACAAGCACAGATCGCTTGTTTTGGTCATTCTCATGTAGCAACAACGTTTCAAGAGAATGGGGTTGTCTACATTAATCCAGGAAGTATTCGTCTTCCGCGCGAACATAAAGACGGCACATACTGTATTTGTGAGTATAGTGATTCAACGATCGAAGTGACCTTTTATAATTACGAAGGTAAAAAGGTCACTGAATTAAGCCGACAATTTACGAAGGAATAAGAAAAGAGATCTCCTCTTATCTTTCTTTAGAGGAGATCTACTAAATTATTTTTAAAATAGTATTGACGTTCTTTATTTTATTTGGTATAGTAATAAATGTCGCTGAAAGGCGCACGAACATTGATCTTATAAAGTCGTTGAAAATTAAATGACTTTATGTTATAGTTTAAAGTACTTAGTACTAAAATATGCGGGTGTAGTTTAGTGGTAAAACCTCAGCCTTCCAAGCTGATGATGTGAGTTCGATTCTCATCACCCGCTCTTGTCCCAGTAGCTCAGCAGGATAGAGCAACGGCCTTCTAAGCCGTCGGTCGGGAGTTCGAATCTCTCCTGGGACGCCATTTTTTCTACATAACTAATTTAAAATCAAACGTCTCCACCTTATGATGAGGTGGAGACGTTTTTTGTTGGTGCTTGCTTTGAAACTAAATCTACAAGCAAATGTTCATCTTTTAATAACTGTTCTGTTTCATAAAAAATGACTCGCCAGTGATGTCTCTTCAATTGTTTCATAATTCGCTTTTCATTCAGACCAGGTCTCAGTTCAATTAAAGCCAATCGAAAAGGAACGAGAGCAATATTCGCGCGTACATGATCAATCCAATAATGGGGAGTAGGATAATACATATTGGCTCGTAACTGATGATAGAGAAGTTTTTCTCCTTCTGTGTTGCATTTGGTCCAAAGGTCTTCAACGACAACAAGTGAAGCGCGACGATTGTTATTCAATCGTATAAATGGAAATTTTTTGGTTAATTTAATAAACTTTTTGTGTTTTTTTACCATGTATGATCACCCAATACTAGCATGTCCTATCGTTTCTTTTATATCCGTAAAATAGGAATAAGTGGAATTAATTTTTTCTAATTCAAAGCTACCAACGGTGTAAGCGTTACCACTTTGAACAACTAATCAAAATAGTCAAATTATTTTTAAAAAAATGGTTGACCATGCACCTGAATGAGCGTAAGATAAATCTCAACAACAACTATTTTAAAAAAACAAATGTCCGCTCTAGAGAGATAAAAAATGTAATGGCGTTCTAGATACGAACAAGAATTACATGAAACATGAGGAGAGTAACGTCATGAGTGAACAATGGATCTACCTTGATGGTGAATTTGTCCGAAAACAGGATGCAAAGATTTCAGTTTATGATCATGGGTTTTTATACGGGGATGGAGTGTTTGAAGGAATTCGTGTATACGATGGAAACGTCTTTCGTTTACAAGAACACCTTGATAGACTTTATAACTCGGCTAAATCGATCATGCTAGAAATTCCTCATACTAAAGATGAAGTAAAAGGCTTAATTATTAACACTTTACAAAAGAATGAGTTGAGCAATGCTTACATTCGACTTGTGATTTCTAGAGGAGTAGGGAATCTTGGGCTTGACCCAGCATCATGTGCTAGACCATCAGTGATTATCATTGCTGAGGAATTAGCCATATTTCCAAAAGAATTATATGATTCAGGATTAGAGATTGTCACTGTGGCTACACGGAGAAATCGTCCTGATGTTCTAAGTCCCAAAGTTAAATCACTGAATTATTTGAATAATATTCTAGTAAAGATTGAAGCAAGCTTGGCTGGTGTCAGTGAAGCCCTGATGTTAAACGACCAAGGCTATGTCGCTGAAGGATCTGCTGATAATGTGTTTATTGTAAGAGGGAAAGAGTTACTCACACCTCCTGGATATATTGGAGCGCTAGAAGGCATTACAAGAAATGCAATTATAGAAATGGCTAAGGAACTAGAATATACAGTTAAGGAAGAACCTTTTACTAGACACGATGTGTATGTAGCCGATGAAGTGTTTCTAACAGGTACAGCTGCTGAAGTAATCGCCGTTGTTAAAGTAGACGGGCGGGTTATAGGTAATGGAAAGCCTGGAAAAGAAACAAATTGTTTGCTAGAAGCATTTAGAAAACGTGTTGTAAAAGAGGGAGTAAAAGTTTATACACAAGTATAGAGAGAGAATAGTGGAGAAGAGTGGAGAGAGAAGCAACGAAATAGGGAGCGGGTACGAATGAGAAGTAACATGATAAAAAAGGGGATTGACCGGGCGCCGCATCGAAGCTTACTTCGTGCAGCAGGTGTAAAAGATGAAGATATGGATAAGCCATTTATTGGTGTCTGTAACTCTTACATTGATATTATTCCAGGTCACATGCATTTAAATAAATTTGCGGAAGTAGCGAAAGAAGCGATTCGTGAAGCCGGAGGAATTCCATTCGAATTCAACACGATTGGTGTAGATGATGGAATTGCGATGGGACATATTGGAATGCGTTATTCACTTCCAAGTCGTGAAATCATCTGTGATGCTGCGGAGACTGTTATTAATGCACACTGGTTTGATGGTGTATTTTACATTCCAAACTGTGATAAGATTACACCAGGAATGTTAATGGCTTCAGTTAGAACCAACGTACCATCTGTCTTTGTTTCAGGTGGCCCAATGGAGGCAGGTAAGACAAAAGATGGTAAAAACTTGTCACTTGTATCTGTCTTTGAAGGAGTAGGCGCATTTTCGTCAGGTAATATGACAAGGGAAGAACTCCTTGAAATTGAACAGACAGCTTGTCCAACTTGTGGATCCTGTTCAGGAATGTTCACTGCAAACTCAATGAATTCATTAATGGAAATGCTTGGGCTAGCTCTACCAGGTAATGGAACGATCGTCGCTACATCTGATGAACGCCATAAGTTGATTAAGGATGCTGCGAAGCACTTAATGAATTTAATCGAAAAGGACATTCGTCCTCGCGATATTGTTACAGAAGCAACGATTGATGATGCATTTGCACTTGATATGGCAATGGGTGGTTCGACGAACACAGTCCTACACACACTAGCTATTGCGAATGAAGCTGAAATTGATTACGATCTAACTAGAATTAATCAAGTTGCTGAACGAGTTCCTTATTTATCTAAGATCAGTCCAGCTTCTGATTATTCAATGGATGATGTACACCACGCAGGTGGAGTGAGTGCAATCATCAAAGAACTTTGCTCGATCGAAGGTGCCATTCATCCTGATCGAATTACGATTACTGGGAAAAGCTTGTATGAAAATGTAAAAGATGCAGAAATTACTAATGATGATGTGATACGTCGTAAAGATAATCCATACAGTCCAGTTGGCGGTCTCTCCATTCTATATGGCAACATTGCACCGGATGGTGGAGTTATTAAAGTAGGAGCTGTTGATCCTTCTATTAAAGTGTTTGAAGGAGAGGCAATCGTTTTTAATTCTCAAGAAGAAGCACAAAAAGGAATTGACGAAGGTCTTGTTCGTGCAGGGCACGTTGTCGTCATACGTTATGAAGGCCCTAAAGGTGGACCTGGAATGCCTGAAATGCTTGCACCGACTTCTGCCATTGCCGGTAGAGGATTAGGAACAAAAGTAGCTCTTATCACAGATGGTCGTTTTTCAGGAGCGTCTAGAGGGATTTCAATAGGTCATATCTCTCCAGAAGCTGCAGCTGGTGGTCCAATTGCATTCGTAGAAAACGGTGATCTTATTCGAATCGATTTAACGAATCGAACAATTGAATGGCTCGTATCAGAAGAAGTTCACGCCGAGCGTAAAGAAGGCTGGGTTGAGCCAGAACCAAAAGTGAAAAAAGGATATCTTGCTAGATATGCAAAATTAGTAACTTCGGCTAACACAGGCGGGGTCATGAAAATTTAAAAAACTAAAACGTAGATGAGGAAAAGTAGTCGAAGCATTGACTTCAACAGAGAGCCGTGG
Source organism: Halalkalibacter alkalisediminis (assembly GCF_028610705.1). GTDB lineage: Bacteria > Bacillota > Bacilli > Bacillales > Bacillaceae_D > Halalkalibacter > Halalkalibacter alkalisediminis. Next base: position 207,311 of record NZ_JAQQWT010000006.1, on the reverse strand, counting down.
TGCTGAAATGCGGCGTTGTCAACTTTGATGAAACTCGCCTCTGAGTATCATTCTGAACGATTTTCTAGTAGGAATGGTCGGGTGTTCACAGCACTCGTTATTAAAATGTGATAAGTGGAAACTTATCCATAAGATTGAATGATCTAGGTCGTTCAATGAATAAGGGTGGTACCGTGGAAAGAAAAGTCTTTTCGCCCCTTCAGCGACATTTTTGTGGCTTATATGGGGTGGAAAGATTTTTTTTTATGCCATTATATAAAATTAGCATTTATTAATTTCAAAATCTTTAATAAATAAAACAAGATTATAAAAGGAGGTACGAGCAAATGAGTACTAAGCTAAAGAACAAAGAGCAAGAAACAAGCGAAAAACCAAAAGAATTATCTGGTTCAAGTATGTTAATTGAAGCACTGGCTCAAGAAGGTGTCGATGTTATTTTTGGTTACCCGGGTGGTGCGATTCTACCAACATATGATGAAATTTATAAAACAGGCATTCATCATGTGTTAGCTAGACATGAACAAGGAGCCATTCATGCAGCAGAAGGATATGCTAGAGTCTCGGGAAAACCAGGTGTTTGTATCGTTACTTCTGGACCAGGAGCTACCAATGTCATTACTGGAATTGCAGATGCAATGATTGATTCCCTTCCTCTTGTTGTTATTACAGGGCAGGTGGCAACAACAGTCATTGGAACAGATGCATTTCAAGAGGCTGATATTATTGGAATCACGATGCCGATCACAAAGCATAACTATCAAGTTCGTTCGGTAGAGGAATTTCCAAGAATTATTAAGGAAGCTTTCCATATTGCAACAACAGGTAGACCAGGACCGGTTCTAATTGATCTTCCCAAAGATGTGTCTTTAGCAACAGGCATTTTCGATTATGAGACTGAAGTTAATCTTCCGGGTTATCAACCAACACTTGTTCCAAACCGTCTACAAATTAGAAAGGTCGTTGACGCCGTTACGAAAGCGAAAAGACCTATCATTTTAGCAGGAGCAGGAGTTTTACACGGTAAGGCTTCAGAAGAGTTATTGAGCTATGTCGAGGCAACGAAAATCCCAGTAGTTAATACATTACTAGGGTTAGGAGGCTTTCCAGGAGACCATGATCTATTTTTAGGAATGGGTGGAATGCACGGAACGTACACAGCTAATATGGCTATTTACGAATCAGACTTATTAATTAGTATTGGCGCTCGTTTTGATGATCGCTTAACTGGAAATCTAGCTCATTTTGCACCAAATGCACGTGTGGTTCACATTGATATAGACCCGGCAGAAATTGGTAAAAACATCAAAACGGAAATCCCAGTTGTAGGTGACGCGAAATTAGCGGTACAAATGTTGCTAGAAGAGCAAGAAAAAATGGGAGATACAGCTGACTGGTGTGCAAAACTACAAGGAATGAAGCAAGAATATCCACTCTGGTATAAAGAAGATGGCGAAACGATTAAACCGCAAAACTTGATTGAATTGATTCATGAAGTAACGAATGGAGAAGCGATTGTGACGACTGATGTTGGTCAACATCAAATGTGGTCAGCTCAGTTCTACCGCTTCAATAAGCCAAATCGTTGGGTTACTTCAGGGGGGTTAGGAACAATGGGATTCGGATTCCCTGCTGCGATTGGTGCCCAATTTGCTGAACCGGAATCTCCTGTTATTGCTGTAATCGGTGATGCTGGTTTTCAAATGACCGCTCAGGAGTTGTCGCTTTTACAAGAGTTAAATCTTCCTGTAAAAATCGTCATTGTCAACAACGCTTCATTAGGAATGGTTAGACAATGGCAGCAATTGTTCCATGGTGAGCGTTATTCCAATTCATTGTTCCCAGTTCAACCTAATTTTGTGAAACTAGCAGATGCTTATGACATTAAAGGGATGAGAGTCGATCAACTTTCTGACTTAAAGGGCGCTCTAAAGGAAATGCTTGCTCATCCTGGCCCTGTTCTAATGGATATTCGCGTTGCCAAGGAAGAGAATGTTTACCCAATGATCTCACCTGGTAAGGGACAACATCAAATGGAAGGGGTTAAGCCACTATGAAAAGAACGATCACAGCACTAGTGAACAATACGTCTGGTGTGCTAAACCGTATTACCGGGTTGTTTGCTAGACGTCATTATAATATTGAAAGCATCACGGTTGGAGTTACTGAAAATCCAGTAGTTTCGAGAATGACGTTCGTCGTTGCCGTTGATAGCATGCAAAATGTTGAACAAGTGATTAAGCAACTGAACAAACAAGTGGATGTGTTAAAAGTAAAAGATATAACAGATGAGTCGATTGTTGCTCGAGAGCTCGCTCTTGTTAAAATTGTTGTAACACCGCAACAACGCGGGGAAGTTGCAGCACTTGTTAATCCTTTTAGAGCAACTATTATTGATGTTGGTCGTGAGTCCATGACGATTCAAATTACAGGGGACCATTCAAAAGTTGAAGCGTTTATTGATTTGCTTCGTCCTTATGGAATTAAAGAAATTGCCCGGACGGGTATAACTGCCTTTAATCGCAGCACGAAAAAACCTGTAACAGATCCATATCGATTAACACTCATTAATTAATCTAGTGAATTCATAATTCAAAAATATATAATCATTTAAACAAAGAGGAGAGATTCATTATGGCAAAGGTATATTACAATTCAGACGTTAACGAAGCAGTTTTAAAAGGGAAAAAAGTAGCAGTAATCGGTTATGGTTCACAAGGTCATGCTCATTCATTAAATATGCGTGAAAGTGGTCAAGACGTAATCGTTGGTCTTCGCCCTGGTAAATCGTGGGATAAAGCAGTAGAAGATGGTTTCGAAGTATTTACTGTTCGTGAAGCTGCAGCACAAGCTGATCTAATCATGATCCTTCTTCCGGATGAGCTTCAACCAACTGTTTACAAAAATGAAATTGAGCCTGAACTAACAGAAGGTAAAACTCTTGCATTTGCGCATGGTTTCAACATTCACTTTAATCAAATCGTACCACCAAGCAACGTAGACGTGTTCCTAGCAGCTCCAAAAGGACCTGGTCACTTAGTACGTCGTGTATTTGAAGAAGGTGGCGGTGTTCCTGGATTAATCGCTGTATACCAAGATGCAACTGGTCAAGCAAAAGATATTGCTTTAGCTTACGCAAAACAAATCGGTTCTGCACGCGCTGGTGTTCTTGAAACAACATTCCAAGAAGAAACAGAAACAGATCTATTCGGTGAGCAAGCTGTACTATGTGGAGGAGCTTCTGCCCTTGTTAAAGCAGGTTTTGAAACACTTGTTGAAGCTGGTTACCAACCAGAAGTTGCTTACTTCGAATGTTTACATGAATTAAAGTTAATTGTTGACCTTATGTATGAGGGTGGACTAGAAACAATGCGTTATTCAATCTCTGATACAGCACAGTGGGGAGATTATGTAGCAGGTCCTCAAATCGTAACTGAAGATACAAAGAAAGCGATGAAGAAAGTTCTTACTGATATTCAAACGGGTAAATTCGCTAAAGGTTGGATCCTTGAAAACCAAGCGAATCGTCCAGAATTTACGGCAATCACTAGAGCAGAAAGCCAACATCCAATTGAAGTTGTTGGACGTGAACTACGTGAAATGATGCCATTCGTAAAGGCAAAATCAAAAATCTAAGGAGTGGTTAAAGTGCGTAAGATTAATGTTTTCGATACCACGCTAAGAGACGGAGAACAGTCAGCAGGTGTGAATTTAAACTTTCAAGAGAAACTTGAGATTGCGAAGCAGTTAGAACGCTTGGGTGTAGACATTATTGAGGCTGGATTTCCAGCCTCCTCTCAAGGAGACTTTGCTTCGGTTAAAGCGATCGCCCAAACTGTAAAGGGCAGCTCAATCACAGGTCTTTCCCGTTCCCTTGAGCGTGAAATTGAAACGACTTGGGAAGCACTTAAGGAAAGTGCAGAACCAAGAATTCACGTTTTTATTGCCACTTCTCCTATCCATATGGAATATAAACTTCGAATGACACCGGATCAAGTTGTGGAAAATGCGGTAGCGGCTGTTAAGCAGGCTGCTGCAAAGTTTCCGCAAGTTCAATGGTCAGCTGAAGATGCAAGTCGCTCTGACTTGCCATTTTTAGCAAGAATCATTCGTGAGGTGATTGATGCCGGAGCTACGGTTATTAATCTTCCAGATACAGTCGGTTACACAACTCCTTATGAAATTGGTCAAATGTTCCGCTATGTATCTGAACATGTACCTAATATTGATAAAGCGATTCTTTCCACTCACAACCACGATGATTTAGGGATGGCTGTTGCAAACTCATTAGCAGCGATTCAAAACGGAGCCGGTCAGGTTGAGTGTACGGTGAATGGAATTGGGGAACGTGCTGGGAATGCTTCACTTGAAGAAATTGCTGTCGCGTTGAATATTCGTCAAGATCACTACCAAGCGAAGACGAATTTAACATTAAAAGAAATTAAAAGAACAAGTACTCTTGTAAGTAAATTAACAGGGATGGTTGTTCCGAGTAATAAAGCGGTTGTTGGTGCGAATGCCTTTGCACATGAGTCAGGCATCCATCAAGATGGCGTCTTGAAAAACAAAGAGACCTATGAAATTATTACACCTGAATTAGTCGGTGTTTCATCTAATCGAATGGTTCTTGGAAAACATTCAGGCCGTCACGCATTTAAAGATAAGTTAGTAGAGCTTGGCTTTAATGGTTCAGACGAACAGTTGCAAAAGACATTTGTTGCCTTCAAAGATCTTGCAGATAAAAAGAAAGACATCACAGAAGAAGATTTATTTGCTCTTATGACTGAAGCAACAGTTGGTTCAGCTGTTTCTCATTATGAGCTTGAGACGTTACAAGTTAATTATGGTACAACGAATATTCCTACGGCTACCATTACGATGAAACTTCCAAATGGAGAAACGGTACAAGAAGCTGGGACGGGATCTGGTAGTGTTGAAGCGATCTATAACACATTAGAGCGTGTAGTGGATGAACCAATCCTATTAATGGATTACCGGATTCAATCGACAACAGCTGGGCGTGACTCACTTGCAGAAGTGTATGTGACGGTACAGTACGATGGAACGGAATCGTCTGGACGAGGAACGGCTCATGATGTGCTTGAAGCCTCAGCTAAAGCGTATATTAATGCGGTGAACCGTACCATTAGTCGTAAGTTATTTAATGAACAACGTACAAATCCACTAAAGGTTTAATGGGGGACGAAACAATGAAAAAACGAATTGCTATTCTCCCTGGTGATGGCATAGGACCAGAAGTATGTGAGTCAGCTACGCAGGTTTTAACTGAAATTGGTCGCTTATATAATCATGAATTTGAATTTGTTTATGGCGATCTCGGTGGAGTTGCGATTGATAAAACGGGTTCGCCTCTACCAGAAGAAACACTATCTATTTGTAAACAGAGTGATGCTGTTTTACTAGGAGCTGTTGGTGGACCTAAATGGGAGACGCTTCCTGGACATCAGCGCCCTGAACAAGGTTTGCTTGGTCTTCGTAAGCAACTTGAACTTTTTGCCAATCTTCGTCCTGTAACCATTTATGATTCTCTAGCAGAAGCTTCTCCACTTAAAAATGAGGTTATCGAAGGAGTAGACTTGCTGATTTTAAGAGAATTAACAGGCGGAATCTATTTTGGAGAGCCACGTGAACGTAGAGGCGAAGGTGAGCAAGAGACAGCTGTTGATACACTTGTGTATTCTCGTAGCGAAATTGAACGCATCGTTCGTAAAGGCTTTGAATTCGCGAAAGAACGCCGTGGTCAATTAACGTCAGTAGATAAAGCGAATGTATTGGAATCAAGTCGTCTATGGAGAGAAATTGTTGACGAAGTAGCGGGAGATTACCCGGAAGTGTCATATAGTCACATGCTAGTTGATAATGCTGCCATGCAGTTAATACGCAACCCTAGACAGTTCGATGTGATGGTCACTGAGAATATGTTTGGAGATATTTTAAGCGATGAAGCATCGATGATTACAGGTTCTTTAGGAATGCTTCCTTCAGCAAGCATGAGTCAGGACGGACCAGGATTATTTGAACCGATTCATGGTTCGGCTCCAGATATTGCAGGCAAGGGAATTGCAAATCCATTAGCGACTCTTTCATCATTAACGATGATGCTAACTTTTGCTTTTAAAATGCCTAATGAAGCAGCTGCACTGCAAGATGCAATTGATGACGTGTTAGAAAAAGGCTATAGAACGGCTGATTTAACAAGTGATTCATCCAAAGCTCTTTCAACGGTTGAAATGACAGCAAAGGTTATTGAAGCGTTGGGAGAAAAAGTAGTAACAGCTTAAAAGAAATGACTTCTTAATTGGAGGATGAACGTTTAAGAAGTCATGATCTTCTATAAGAGAGAAAAAAATGAAAAATGAAGAGGAGGAGCGAACAATGGCACCTAAAACGATCATTGAGAAGATTTGGGAAAAACACGAAGTAATCGCAGAAGAAGGGAAGCCTAGTCTCCTCTATATAGATTTACACATGGTACATGAAGTGACTTCACCACAAGCGTTCGAAGGATTGCGTTTAGCAAACCGTAAAGTGAGACGTCCTGACCTAACGTTTGCGACGATGGATCATAACGTACCTACTGTTAATCGCTATGATATTACAGATCAAATTGCTCGAACTCAGATTGAGACATTAGCACAAAACTGTAATGAGTTTGGAATTGATTTAGTAGATTTAGAACATCCGGAAAACGGAATTGTTCATGTCATTGGTCCTGAACTAGGATTAACTCAACCAGGGAAAACGATCGTTTGTGGAGACAGTCACACATCTACACACGGTGCATTTGGTGCACTAGCTTTTGGAATCGGAACAAGTGAAGTTGAGCATGTTCTTGCTACTCAATCTTTGTGGCAATCACGTCCAAAGACGCTTGAGATTCGTGTAACAGGTACTCTATCTCCGGGCATTTCAGCAAAAGACGTGATTCTAGCTATTATTGCTAAATTTGGAGTTGATGTTGGCACAGGCTCAGTCGCTGAGTTTACTGGAGATGCGATCCGTGGGATGACGATGGAAGAGCGAATGACGATTTGTAATATGTCGATTGAAGCAGGGGCAAAAGCTGGTTTAATTAGTCCAGATCAAGTGACGTTTGACTACTTAGAAGGAAGACAACATGTTCCTTCAGGAGAAGCCTTCTCTGAAATAGTAGAAGAATGGAAAGCATTAGCAACCGATGAGGGTGCTAGTTATGATCGAGTGGTAACAATCGATGCATCAGAAATCGAACCAATGGTCACATGGGGAACGAATCCGTCACAAGGAGTAGGAATTTCAAAACTAGTTCCAAATCCAACAGACGGAAAAACTGATACAGATAAACGTGCGATTCAACAAGCATTGGATTACATGGAGCTGACACCAGGAACTCCTGTTTCTGAAATCAGCATTCAGCATGTGTTCATCGGCTCCTGTACGAATTCACGCCTTAGTGATTTACGGGTTGCTGCAAGTGTGATCAAAGGCCAAAAAGTCGCTGATCATGTTCGCGCTCTTGTTGTACCGGGATCGCAGAAAGTGAAACAGCGTGCAGAAGCAGAAGGACTTGACCAGATCTTTATAGATGCAGGTTTTGAATGGCGTAGTTCAGGCTGTAGCATGTGCTTAAGCATGAATCCTGATGTGGTTCCAGAAGGAGAGCGTTGTGCATCTACTTCAAACCGGAATTTCGAAGGTCGTCAAGGAAAAGGCGCACGTACGCATTTAGTAAGCCCGCAGATGGCTGCAGCTGCTGCTATTGCTGGTCATTTTGTCGATATTCGTGAGTGGAAGACTCTAAAGGTCACGCAATAGGAGGAGAAAAACGATGGAACCAATTGTGAATCATAAAGGAATTATCGCGACATTAGACCGAGTAAATGTCGATACTGACCAAATCATTCCGAAACAATTTTTAAAACGAGTGGAGCGCACTGGTTTTGGACAGTTTTTATTTTATGACTGGCGGTTTACACAAGATGGAAAACCGGATCCAAAATTTGAACTGAACCAAGAGCATAATCAAGGAGCAACCATTCTTGTAGCTGGACATAACTTTGGTTGTGGATCCTCCCGTGAGCATGCACCTTGGGCCTTGCATGACTATGGATTTAAAATCATTATTGCGCCAAGCTTTGCCGATATTTTTTATAATAACTGTGTGAAGAACGGCATGCTTCCCATTCGATTAGATGAGAAGAATGTCTATCAGCTTCTTAATAAAGGAGCAGATAGTAAGTATGAGCTTAGTGTGAGTTTAGAAGATCAAACGATTAGCGGAGAAGGATTTGAAGCATCATTTGCGATCGATCCATACTGGAAAGAAATGCTAGTAAACGGTTGGGACGAAATTGGGTTAACACTTAAATACGAAGAGGAAATCCTAGCTTACGAAAAAGGATAAACCCAAGTGTTGGTTTGACCGCGTTATCCTTGGAGTTGTGTTTTTTCTGCAAAGAAAATGAAGTTTATTGTTATTGAATAAAAAGACACGTCAAAGGGTGACTCTAATAATAGCCAACAAGGCTAATCGGAGTCACCTTTTCTCTAATTAACGAACGATTGTAATGCTTGAAGGTAACTGATAAACTTATGAGAACGTAGATGTTCAAAAAGTCTATCCCCTAAGTCGAAGGGCAAGTTAGTCTCACCACTTTTTGAACACGCACAAAAACTCATTAAAGAGTGGAGCGGTTCTGGTGGATAAACGAATACATAAAAAAGAAAATGTAATATTATATCCCGGTCTTGTAAAGCGTTTGATTGAAAAAGGCATGGAGGCATTGAAAGAAAAGGATGGCAATAAAGCCTATGAGTTTTTTCTTTCAGCTTATGAACATGAACCGGAAAATCCCCAGGTCTTATTTGGGAAAATGCTCAGTCTTGTTGAACTAGGCAGGTTAGAAGAAGCAGTCGAACATACAGATAGTTTACTGCGTGAAGGCATTGGTGATTATTACGAAAACTTACAAGTACATATCTCTCTGCTCGTCCAGTTAGGAAACTATCAGGATGTTGTCAATATTCTTGATGCCGTTTTATCAGAAAATCAATTTCCTTCTCAATATGCAGAATCCTTTTATCAACTATTGCATTTCAGTCGACAGATGGTTGGTGACCAGGAGTGGCTTGGTCAGCATGATGCAAAAGATGAACCGATCCCACTCGAGTTGAAAACGATGCTTGAATCAGATGTCTTGGTTTTACAATCGAAGGCGATTCAACAGCTAAAAGAGATCGAAAACCCTGAGTCGACAAAATGGCTGATAGAGTTTATAAAAAAAGGCGATCGAGATTACGTTCTACAGAGTATGGCTTTACATGCTTTGAAGGATAAAGGATGTACCGAACCAATACATATGAGGAAACAAGGCAGGGAGTTGGAAATCGTCCCAAGCGAACTAGCCAATATTTATCAACATACATTTCATGAGCAACTGCTAGATTTATTAAGCAAGGAACTTGAACATACCGATCCTCTGCTATTTGAAATCGCTAAGCAGTTAAGTACCGCTTATTTATGGGCGCTTTATCCGTTTCTACCGGAGCCAGAAAATGCAAAATGGTGGACAGATGTTTTCCAATATTGTGCAGCGGAAAGAATGGGTCTCGAAGAAGTAGTAGAAAGATTGAAAGAAAAATATCAAGATCAATTAGAAGCTTTTCTTCAGAAAGTGATCGAAGTGAAAGAGCTTGAAGCCATTACCTATCAGATTGATGGCTCTGAATTTGATAGACAGTAGAACAAACAGTGTAGTTCTATTTGAAATGACTGAACGTTATGGTATACTAGAGTGGTTGTCAAAGATAATAGAAGAAATCTATCGTTCGGAAACGAAGATGTGCATAGTTGGAGGGAAAGTAAATGACTACAAAATGGGAAAAGTTAGAAGGAAATGAAGGCGTCCTTACAGTTGATGTAGCAGCTGAAAAGGTTGACGCAGCATTAGATCAAGCGTTTAAAAAGGTTTCAAAAAAGGTGAATGTACCAGGATTCCGTAAAGGAAAAGTACCTCGTTCACTATTTGAAAAGCAATTTGGTGTAGAGTCACTTTATCAAGATGCTCTTGATATCTTATTACCAGAAGCTTATGGTGCAGCTGTTCAAGAAGCTGGTATTGAGCCAGTTGATCGTCCTGAAATTGACATCGAGACAATGGAAAAGGGTTCTACTTTAGTTTTTAAAGCAAAAGTAGTTGTTAAACCAGAAGTTGAACTTGGTGAGTACAAAGGACTTGAAGTAGAAGCACAAGATACAACCGTTACGGATGAAGATGTAGAAGCTGAGCTTAAGCAACTTCAAGAGCGTCAAGCTGAGCTTGTAGTAGTAGAAGATGGAGCTATTGAAAATGGCGACACAGCTGTATTTGATTTCGAAGGCTTTGTCGATGGAGAAGCGTTTGAAGGCGGACAAGCTGATAACTATTCTCTTGAAATTGGTTCAGGTCAATTCATTCCAGGATTTGAAGAGCAATTAGTTGGTCTTAAAGCTGGAGAAGAAAAAGACGTTGAAGTAACATTCCCGGAAGAGTATCATGCTGAAAACTTAGCTGGTAAGCCTGCTACATTCAAAGTGAAAATTCATGACATTAAGCGTAAAGAACTTCCTGCTCTTGATGATGAATTCGCAAAAGATGCTAACGAAGAAGTAGAAACGTTAGAAGAGCTTAAAACTCAACTTAAAGAGAAGTTAACTAAAGATAAAGAACATCAAGCTGAGCATGCCGTTCGTGATACATTAGTAGAAAAAGCTGCAGAGAATGCTAAAATTGATATTCCTGAAGCGATGGTTAACACGGAAGTAGACCGTATGCTACAAGAATTTGAGCAACGTTTACAAGCTCAAGGTATGAACCTTGAATTATACTTCCAATTCTCTGGACAAGATGAAGCAGCAATGCGTGAGCAGTTTAAAGTAGATGGTGAAAAGCGCGTGCGTGTAAACCTTACTCTAGAAGCGATTGCAATTGCAGAAAATCTTGAAGCTACTGATGAAGATGTAGATAAAGAAATCGAAAAAATGGCTGAGATGTACCAACGTCCAGTTGATGAAATTAAAAATATTTTTGCTGCTCAAGGTGGTCTTGAAGGAATTAAAGGCGATCTTAAAGTACAAAAAGCTGTTGAATTTCTTGTCGAGAACAGCAAAAAAGCATAATAACTTGATAAATCTTGTAGAATAATCATGTAGACAAGGCGCGAATATTCGCGCCTTGTTTTTCCATAAGCAAAAAATAAGGCAGACCTGACTCTTTTGCTCATGTATGGAGTTTGACGATATTGAACAAGCTTATTATAGAATGGACTTACACATACGCTAATGGAAAAATGATTTTCATTAATAAAAAAGGATTTTTCTTAATGAATCTTGAATGTATAATCAATCCATACATAAAATGAAGTAATCAAGCAATGAATGCTTGGCCTCTATATCGCTTGATAAAGATCTAGTACATAATAATTTTCGTTAGCGTTAAGATGGATTACGTTAGTGGAGGAATCACTTTAACAGATTTGTCTTTAAGATGTGCTTACTTACTGTAGTTTGAAAAGGGTTATCTTTAGGGATTCAGACAGCATATGTGATACAATGACGGAACAAACGGTTGTTTCTTTACAATTATAGAAATGTTTAGTTCATAGTTATTGTATTGTCATGTCCATTCATTACAAAGTAGAACGCATGAGGATGGTACAATATTTTTTGAGGGGTGAAGATGGAATGTTTAAATTCAATGAAGAAAAGGGACAACTTAAATGTTCTTTTTGTGGAAAAACACAAGACCAAGTTCGTAAGTTAGTTGCCGGACCCGGTGTGTATATATGTGACGAGTGTATTGAACTTTGTACTGAAATCGTCGAGGAAGAGTTAGGTACAGAAGAGGAAGTTGAATTTCAAGAAGTACCTAAGCCAAGTGAAATCAGACAAATTCTAAGTGACTATGTCATTGGACAGGACCGAGCAAAGAAGTCGTTATCTGTTGCGGTTTATAATCATTACAAACGAATTAATTCGTTATCACGTTCAGATGAAGTGGAATTAGCGAAGAGTAACATTTGTATGATTGGGCCAACAGGTAGTGGGAAAACATTATTAGCTCAAACATTGGCTCGAATTTTAAATGTACCGTTTGCGATTGCGGATGCAACTTCATTAACAGAAGCTGGTTACGTTGGGGAAGATGTTGAGAACATTCTACTTAAATTAATCCAAGCTGCAGATTATGATGTGGAAAAAGCAGAAAAAGGCATTATTTACATCGATGAAATTGATAAGGTAGCTCGTAAGTCAGAGAACCCATCCATAACGCGTGACGTTTCGGGTGAAGGGGTTCAACAAGCTCTTCTTAAAATTTTAGAAGGTACGAGTGCGAGTGTTCCTCCGCAAGGCGGACGTAAGCACCCTCATCAAGAGTTTATCCAAATAGATACAACGAATGTTCTCTTCATTTGTGGAGGAGCATTTGATGGCATCGAGCAAATTATCAAGCGTCGTCTTGGCAAGAAAGTCATTGGTTTTGGATCTGATGTGAAACAAGATGATTTGAAGCCAGGTGAATACTTAGGAAAAGTTTTACCAGAAGATTTACTTCGCTTTGGACTGATCCCAGAGTTCATCGGTCGACTTCCAGTTATCTCGAGTTTAGAGCCATTAGACGTTGATGCGCTTGTGGAAATTTTAACAGCACCTAAAAACGCTCTAGTGAAACAATACCAAAAGCTATTAGAACTTGATGAAGTAGAACTTGAATTCACAGATGAAGCCCTACGTGAAATTGCCAATAAAGCCATTGAACGTAAAACAGGTGCGCGTGGATTGCGTTCGATCATTGAAACATTGATGCTTGATGTAATGTTTGACTTACCATCACGTGATGACGTCGTGAAATGTGTTATCCATGACAAGTGTGTAACAGATAATGAACCACCTACATTATTAACGGCTGATGGACAAAAACTTTCACTGACTAAAACAGAACCAAAAGAAAGCGCGTAAACACTACTACAAGTGAAACGTCGCCCGCTATGAGAACATCATAGCGGGCTTTTTAATGGAGCAACGAATGCAGTGTTTCAATTTGCTTCATTAGAGGTATACATGGTCGATAAGAGGCTAACTAGTGAGTAGCAACAGGCTTTTCTTTTTTTCTCCAATCATTCTCAAAACTTTCTTTGATTAGTGTTGTTTTTCCCGGTCATACTAAAAGAAACAAACGACTACTTCAGGGAGGTTTCATCATGAATTGGACTGGAATTGCACTGGTGGTACAACTTTTCTTTGGTGTCATCATAGGTGTCTACTTTTGGAATTTATTAAAAAGTCAACGCAATCAGAAGGTTTCGATTGACCGAGAATCAAGAAAGGAAATGGAAGAGCTACGAAAAATGAGAGCCATTTCATTAAGTGAGCCGTTATCTGAAAAGGTTCGACCGATTAGTTTTAAAGATATTGTCGGCCAAGAGGAAGGCATTCGCTCACTTAGAGCAGCTTTGTGTGGCCCGAACCCGCAACATGTGATTATTTACGGCCCCCCAGGTGTTGGGAAAACAGCTGCGGCTCGCCTTGTGTTAGAAGAAGCAAAAAAGAATGCACAGTCTCCTTTTTCACAAACGGCTGTTTTTGTTGAGTTAGATGGAACCACAGCTCGTTTTGATGAAAGAGGCATAGCCGATCCACTCATTGGATCTGTTCATGATCCTATTTATCAAGGTGCTGGAGCAATGGGGCAAGCGGGTATTCCACAGCCGAAGCATGGTGCGGTAACTAAAGCACATGGAGGCGTTTTATTTATCGATGAAATTGGAGAATTGCATTCGATCCAATTGAACAAACTGTTAAAGGTTCTTGAGGACCGTAAAGTTTTCTTAGAGAGTGCGTATTATAGTGAAGAAAATCAACAAATCCCGCGTCATATTCATGAAATTTTTCAAAAAGGTTTACCAGCGGATTTTAGGTTAATTGGAGCGACAACAAGAACACCGGATGAGTTACCACCAGCGATTCGCTCTCGTTGTTTAGAAGTGTATTTCCGTGCGTTAAAACCAAAAGAAATTATCCAAATTGCTCAAAAAGCTGCGGATAAGATCGCATTTGATACAGAAGAAGGAGCGATCGAACAAATTGCAAAATATGCAACAAATGGTCGTGAAGCAGTCAATATTGTGCAGATTGCAGCTGGAATTGCAACGGCGGAAGCACGTACATCCATTACATTGGCAGATGTAGAATGGGTCTTGCATGCTAGTCAAATAGCGCCAAGACCAGAAAGAAAAATCCATCACGATTCGGCAATTGGACTGGTAAATGGCTTAGCTGTCTATGGACCTAATTTAGGTGCTCTTCTTGAGATTGAAGTAAATGTCATTGATAATCCAGGCAAAGGTTCTGTCAATATTACTGGGATTGCAGAAGAAGAGAGCACGGGCAACCAAGCACGTTCAATCAGAAGAAAAAGTATGGCTAAAGGATCAGTAGAAAATGTAGTGACTGTACTTAGAAGAATGGGAATCCCAACTCAAGATTATGACATACATGTTAACTTCCCAGGTGGTGGCCCAGTTGATGGCCCATCAGCAGGTATTGCGATTGCAACTGGGATCTATTCCGCTATTCGTGGAGAAAAAGTGAAAAATACAGTTGCCATGACAGGTGAACTTGGAATTCACGGGAAAGTAAAGCCGATTGGGGGAGTCGTCGCCAAAGTTGAGGCAGCTAAATTAGCTGGTGCGAAAACGGTGATTATCCCGAAAGAAAATGAACAAGCATTGTTACAAAATATAACGGGTGTTGACGTTGTGGCTGTTGAACATTTAGATGAAGTTCTTGAACTTGCTTTTGAACAAGCAGAAGAGGAGATAATTCCGGCAAGTACTGAGTTGAACACATCCATCGCGCCTGTTTAAATTAGACAAACATATGGTGATAAGATAAAATTGAAAAAGATCTATCATTAGAGAAGTCACCAAAAGAATCCAGTTAAATCTTGTATTGGATTCAGAAATTGGATGTATGGAGGTGTATGCGGATGGTCGATACAAACAATAGACGACAAATTCCGCTTCTGCCGTTACGCGGATTGCTCGTTTTTCCTGCAATGGTGCTACATTTAGATGTAGGAAGACCTAAATCCGTTCAGGCGTTAGAACAGGTGATGGAAACGGACCATCAAATTTTACTTGCAACTCAAAAGGAAATTTCAATAGATGATCCTACTGAAGAAGAAATTTATCATGTAGGAACACTGGCAAAAGTCAAAAACCTATTAAAACTTCCGAATGGCACAGTACGTATCCATGTAGAGGGACTCAAGCGTGCTCGTATTGACCAATTCATTCAGCTTGATGATTATCTGCAAGTAGAGGCAGAAATCGTTGAAGAAGAAGATGCTTACTTAACGACTGAAATGCAAGCACTTATGCGAAATCTACTGACAATGTTTGAACAATACACAAAGGTTTCTAAAAAGATTTCAGCAGAAACATTAGCGTCTGTGAAAGATATTAACGAACCAGGTCATTTTGCGGATGTGATTGCCGCAAATCTTCCGCTTAAGCTCGCTCAAAAGCAAGAATTACTTGAACTTACTTCAGTCAAAGACCGTTTATTAAAATTAATTGAGATTTTAAATAATGAGCAGGAAGTACTTGGTCTAGAGAAGAAGATTGGCCAACGAGTGAAAAAATCGATGGAAAAAACGCAAAAGGAATATTATTTGCGTGAACAGATGAAGGCGATTCAAAAGGAACTTGGCGATAAAGAAGGCCGTTCAGGTGAAGTATCAACGTTACGCGAAAAAATTGAAGAAGTAGACATGCCTGCTGCGATCAAAGAAAAAGCACTCAAAGAATTAGATCGCTATGAAAAAATGCCATCTAATTCAGCTGAGAGCTCCGTTTTACGTAACTATCTAGATTGGCTTGTTCAATTGCCTTGGACGTTTGAGACAGAGGACCAGCTTGATGTGATTCGCGCAGAGGAAATACTCAACGAAGATCACTATGGCCTTGAAAAAGTGAAAGAACGTGTACTAGAATATCTAGCCGTTCAGCAGCTAACTCGAGAATTAAAAGGACCTATTCTTTGTTTGGCGGGACCTCCTGGTGTCGGTAAAACGTCACTAGCTCGCTCGATTGCTCGTTCGCTTAATCGCAAGTTTGTCCGAATTTCTCTCGGTGGGGTAAGAGATGAAGCTGAGATTCGCGGACATCGCCGTACGTATGTCGGCGCGATGCCAGGACGAATCATTCAAGGAATGAAAAAGAGTGGTTCCATTAATCCAGTCTTCCTATTAGATGAAATCGATAAAATGGCTCATGATTTCAGAGGAGATCCATCTGCCGCCCTTCTAGAAGTACTAGATCCTGAACAGAACAATACGTTTAGCGATCACTACATTGAAGAGCCGTATGACCTTTCAAAGGTTATGTTTGTAACAACAGCCAACAACATCGGAACGATTCCAGGACCGCTACTTGATCGAATGGAAATCATCTCGATTGCTGGATATACGGAAGTGGAGAAGATCCAAATCGCTAAAAATTACTTGCTTCCAAAGCAAATGAAAGATCATGGACTTTCAAAAGGGATGCTACAAGTAAAAGACGAAGCGATTCAAAAAGTCGTTCGTTATTATACACGTGAAGCCGGAGTCCGAAGCTTAGAGCGTCAACTGGCGACACTTTGCCGAAAGACGGCTAAAATCATCGTTTCAAATGAAAAGAAAAAAGTCGTTCTTTCAGAGAAAAAAGTCGAAGAATTACTTGGAAAACCAAGGTTCCGTTATGGGCTAGCAGAGATTGAAGACCAAGTCGGAGCAGCAACAGGACTAGCATACACAACTGTAGGCGGAGACACTCTTTCCATTGAAGTTTCCGTTGCACCTGGTAAAGGGAAATTGACTTTGACAGGGAAGTTAGGCGATGTCATGAAAGAATCAGCGCAAGCTGCCTTTAGTTACATCCGTTCTCGTTCAGAAGAACTGAATATAGACCCGGCTTTTAATGAAAAGCTAGACATTCATATTCACGTTCCAGAAGGAGCTACACCAAAGGATGGACCTTCGGCAGGAATTACAATGGCGACGGCGTTAGTTTCTGCACTAACAGGTCGCAAAGTAAAGAAAGAAGTTGGAATGACAGGAGAAATTACACTCCGTGGTCGAGTACTTCCAATCGGCGGACTCAAAGAAAAATCAATGAGTGCTCACCGTGCCGGATTAACAACGATTATTATTCCAAAAGAAAATGAGAAAGATTTAGAGGATGTGCCGGAAAGTGTGCGAAACGACTTAACCTTCATTCTCGTCTCTCATTTAGATGAAGTTCTCAAGAACGCGTTAGGAGAGTAAAGAATGAAAGTAACAAAAGCCGAATTAGCACATGTAGCCGTCAAACGAGAACAATATCCAACCTCTCGTTTACCGGAGATTGCCTTATCAGGGCGATCGAATGTGGGGAAATCCTCATTTATTAATAAAATGATTAACCGTAAAGCGTTAGCGCGAACGTCGCAACGCCCCGGAAAAACCCAAACACTTAACTTCTACGAAATCAATGAAATGATTTATTTTGTTGACGTACCTGGATACGGGTTTGCGAAAGCACCAAAACCAGAACGTGAAGCGTGGGGAAGAATGATCGAAGGCTATCTTCAAGATCGCGAACAACTGAAAGCCGTTGTCCAACTTGTCGATGTCCGCCATGCCCCTTCTGCTGATGACAAAGCGATGTACAGCTGGCTCAAGCATTTTGACATTCCTGTCATTATCGTAGCAACGAAAAGCGACAAGATTCCAAAAGGAAAATGGCAGAAGCACTTAAGTGTCATTTCAAAAGATTTACAAAAGGTCGAGTCGGATCCATTACTGCTGTTCTCTTCTGAAACAGCGCAAGGAAAAGAGCAAGTATGGAATACGATTTTGCATTATGTGTCTAAATAAAGATAGAGAGTGGTTCGATGTCCGTTGACGTCGGTCCACTTTTTTTCGGAATCGAGCTGGAGTATGCGCTACTTGCTATAATCATGAAAAAAGTCAAGATTCAAGAAGAAAAAGTCGCGAATAAAGCAACACAGTAAAGCTACCAGAGCTGATCCAAAAGCTGAATAGAGCACGAATCGGCTTCAAACCAAAAGCGTGATCTCAAACAAGAGATCACGCTTTTTTTAGATTATTTTTTCTTAAATAACAGAAACAACCCAACCCCGATTAAAAAAATCGGCCAAAGCGAACGCATAAATGAAAATCCCTCTTGGAGCCATAAAAAAGGATTTATCGAAGTAAAGCTAAATAGCGAAATGCCTAAAAGAATAACTGCAGGTAAAAGGCCATCCTTTTTTGACCTTAAATATGAAAATAAAAAAGCAATACCTACGATTAAGGTGTACATTCCCCAATGACTGGGCCACCAGCTAACTAGTGAATCAAAGTGAAAGTGAATGGCTAAACCAGTCAATAACACACCTGGGAAAATCATCGAAGTCTCTCTCCCGAAATAGGCTTGTAGTAAAAAAGCAATTCCAATCACAAGCAGCAAAGAGGGCCAGCTTAAAAGTTGTTGATGAAAAGGAATGGAAATTTGCTGAAGTAAATAATAACAGCCAACTCCAATGAGTAGTACGCCTGGAAATATACGCTGTGTCTTCATTCAACTTCTCCTTTCAGTCTGTTATTCATACATCAGATGAAGTTTGGATAAGATATAAAGATAGAGGAAGCATATGGCTGAAAAACCTAATTGATTAAACAATAACATCATGATAGCATAGCTTCATGATCTGTTCACAATTTTTTTTTGCGTGCTAGATTAGACATGTTATAATGTAGCTATGTTATACTGGTAGTGGTCAGTCCAGTATAAGTAATTTGGACGAAGAAAAAGAGATAATGAACATAGATAAATATTGAACGGATATTAAATTTGGGGGTGAGCGTCAGGATGCATATTCTTGTTGTCGGATTTAACTATAAAACAGCTCCTGTCGAGATGAGAGAGAAGTTTGCGTTCCAAGAAGCCGAACTTCCAAACGCTTTAGCAAAATTGCGCAATATGAAAAGCATACTGGAGTGTACGATCCTATCAACCTGTAACCGCACAGAAGTTTATGTAGTTGCCGACCAATTGCATACTGGTCGTCACTACACAAAGACGTTCTTAGCGGAGTGGTTTGATTTAGAGAAAGAAGAGTTTATTGCTTATTTAGAGATAAGAGAAGATCATCATGCGATTGAGCATCTGTTCCGTGTTTCCTGTGGGTTGGATTCAATGATCTTAGGTGAAACTCAAATTCTAGGTCAAGTAAAGGACAGCTTCTTGCTTGCGCAAGAGCAAGGGGCAACAGGAACGATCTTTAACCAACTGTTTAAGCAAGCCGTTACATTGGCGAAAAAAGCTCATACAGGAACAGAAATTGGTTCACATGCGGTTTCTGTTAGTTATGCTGCAGTAGAACTGGGGAAAAATATTTTTGGTGACTTCTCTGGTAAGCATGTCGTTATTTTAGGTGCGGGGAAGATGAGCGAACTTACAGCGAAGCATCTTCATTCTAACGGTGCCAAACAGATTACGGTTATTAACCGGACTGAGGCTAAAGCAATTGAACTAGCAGCTCGTTTTCTCGGACAAGCGAGACCAATGGAAGAGTTGCAACGCACTTTAGCTGAGGCAGATGTCTTGATTAGTTCGACAGGTGCACGTGATTTCGTTATCACAAAAGAGATGCTAGCTGGAACGATGAAAAAACGCAAAGGTAGTCCGCTTTTCATGGTCGATATTGCGGTACCACGTGATTTAGACCCAGCACTTGCAGAATTTGATGATGTGTACTTATATGACATTGATGATTTGCAAAATATTGTCGAGGCGAATTTAGCTGAGCGGAAGCGCGAAGCTGAAAAGATTGAAATCATGGTTGAAGCAGAGATTGATGAGTTTAAGCAATGGTTAAATACGCTTGGAGTTGTTCCAATTATTACGGCGTTACGTACGAAAGCTCTTGCTGTTCAAGCTGAAACGATGGTCAGCCTTGAGCGTAAGCTTCCGAACTTAACGGATCGTGAAAAAAAAGTGTTAAATAAGCATACGAAAAGCATCGTCAACCAGATTTTACGTGATCCTGTGACAAAGGTGAAAGAACTAGCAGGAGAACCAGATGCTGATGCGACACTTGAGCTGTTTACGAAAATTTTTGCGCTTGAAGATGAACTAGCAGTGCAAGAAAAGCAAGTGCAAATTGAAGAAGCAGAACAGCAATGGGAAAACCAAAAGAAGGAACTTGTTAAGATTTCTAGACAACGTGAAGCTGTTGTCCGTTCTTAAGAAAGAAGGGACGAACGAATGAACTGGATTTATCCTATTACAATTGTTTTATATAGCATGAGTTTGCTTGGTTATTTTATTGATTTCTTACAAAACAACCGGAAGGTCAATCGAATGGCCTTCTGGTTGCTTTCTATTGTTTGGGTTTTGCAAACGGTCTTTTTCATCTACCGAGCATCGGAGTTAGATCGCTTGCCACTTTTAACCCCCTTTGAAGGATTGTTCTTTTATGCCTGGTTAGTGGTGACTTTATCGCTTGCCATCAACTGGTTTTTTGAAGTCGATTTTCTTGTTTTATTCACAAATGTGATTGGGTTTAGTATGATGGCTTTTAGCTTATTTACCCCTGATGGTGATGTACCAGAATCCCTTTCTGCTTTACTAGCTTCAGAGCTCCTCGTCATCCACATTTCGTTTATCCTACTCTCATATGCAGCTTTCACTTTATCATTTGCTTGTCAAATTATGTACGTCATTCAACATCAAATGTTAAAAAAGAAATTATGGGGGAAACGATTGCTACGATTTGGAGCATTATCTAAATTGGATTCGCTCTCATTTGGGGCGGTCATGATTGCTTGGCCATTTTTATTAATTGGTTTAATTCTCGGATTTATCTGGGCCTATAGTCAACTAAGCTATGTCCCTTTCTTTGATACGAAAGTCATAAGCTCTTTAGTTGTATTAGGGATCTATGCGTATTATATTTATCAAAGAGTTGTCAAACTAGTGATAGGCTACAATATGGCGTTACTAGGTATTGCTGGTTTTCTCGTTCTATTAATTAACTATTTCTTATCAGGACAATATTCGTCCTTTCACATTTGGTACTAACGAAAGACAGAGGTATAATGGTAGTGTGAAATTAGCAATGGATACTAAAACGTTTCTTGTTAACTTAAATGGTAAGAAAAGAGATGTCATTGGAGGAAGTTATGCGTAAAATTGTTATTGGCTCAAGAAAAAGTAATCTTGCTCTCGTTCAAACGGACTGGGTAATTGAACAGTTAAAGAAAACAGGACTTCGATATGAATTTGAAGTGAAGAAGATCGTAACAAAAGGAGACCGTATCCTTGATGTCACCCTTTCAAAAGTGGGCGGCAAAGGTTTGTTTGTTAAGGAAATTGAGCAAGCGCTGATTGATGGTGAGATAGATTTAGCGGTTCATAGTATGAAGGATGTTCCGTCTGTGTTACAAGATAACTTTAAGCTTGCTGCAATTACTGAACGTGAAGACGCAAGAGATGCGTTAATTTCAAATCATCACGTTAAATTGGCGGATCTTCCGGCAGGTGCGGTTATCGGAACGAGCAGCTTAAGACGATCTGCTCAAATTTTAGCGGAACGCCCAGATCTTGAAGTGAAATGGATTCGCGGGAATGTCGAGACAAGACTGCGTAAGTTAAAAGAAGAAGGCTTTGATGCCATTATTTTAGCAACTGCAGGTATTCGTCGTCTTGGTTTCCCAGAAGACTTAGTAACGGAATATCTAGATCCCGCTATGTGTGTACCGGCAGTTGGTCAAGGGGCTCTTGGACTTGAATGTCGTGCAGATGACGCGGATTTGATCGAGCTTCTTCAGCACTTAAACGATGATAAAACAGCTCGTACCGTAACAGCTGAACGTACATTTTTGAATCGCATGGAAGGCGGCTGTCAAGTTCCGATTGCAGGATACGCGGTTGTCAATGATGAAAATCAAATCGAATTAACAGCACTTGTCGGCTCTCCCGATGGAAAGATATTAATTAAGGAGACGGTAACAGGCAATGACCCTGTTGAGATTGGAGAAAAGGCTTCTCAGCTTTTACTCGATCAAGGTGCAAAAGAAATTTTAGATAAAGTAAAGAAAGAGCTTGATCAAGGATGAGTACCAATCCTTTAGCTGGTAAAACGGTTCTCGTTACACGAGCAAAGGAACAAGCTCAAGATTTATCTCTTTTGATTGCCAAGCAAGGCGGAACAGCGATTGAAGTTCCGCTTATTGCTTTTAAAGCGGTTTCCTCCAAAGAGTTGGAAACCGCTATACATAATGTTAGAACCTATCAATGGTTGATTTTTACTAGTGCCAATGGCGTTCGTTATTTTATCAAAGAACTGCAAAGGTATCAGTATGATTTAAAACAATTACCTCTTAAGATAGCGGTAGTTGGGACAAAAACAGAACAAATGCTAGAGTGCTACGACGTGAAGGCTGACTTATTGCCTGTCGATTTTGTGGCAGAAGGATTAGTAGAAGCTTTATCAGGGCAGGTTAAAAAAGGCGACCGAGTCCTAGTGGCAAGAGGAAATCTTGGTCGGATAGAATTAATTACGGGTTTAACCGCTCTAGGAGCAATGGTGGATGATGTATCTGTCTACCGTACCATTCATCCACCTGAAGCAAAGGATCAGCTTGAAGCAGTGCTCGCTAGCTTAAAATCGACTGATTATATAACCTTTACAAGTTCATCAACCGTTCACCATTTTATAAAAATCATTCAGGCTAAAGGCATGGACGTAAAAGCTAAGATCGCTTGTATCGGTCCGATCGCAGCTCGTACGGCAAAAAAGTATGGATTGACAGTCACTCTCATGCCTTCTACATACACAATTGAACATTTAGTAGACCAATTAATCTTAGATTCAAAGGAGAATGTATAATGAAAGATCTACAATTTCGTCGTCATCGCAGACTTCGTGGCACAGCAGGCATTCGCAAAATGGTTCGCGAAACGCATCTACATCCTGAAGATTTGATTTACCCATTATTTGTTGTGGAAGGAACGAATATGAAAAATGAAGTTCCATCTATGCCAGGCGTATTTCATTGGTCGCTTGATTTACTAGACGCAGAAGTAGATGAAGTCGTTGCACTCGGCATTCCAGCGATTATCGTATTTGGTGTTCCAGATTCAAAAGATGATATAGGCTCTTCTGCTTTCCATGACCATGGCATCGTTCAAAAAGCGATCCGTCAAATCAAAGCCAATCATCCAGACTTAACCGTAATTGCCGATACGTGCTTATGTCAGTTCACCGATCATGGCCATTGTGGTGTGATTGAAGGTGGCAAAGTATTAAATGACCGTACATTAAACTTACTTGCTAAAACAGCTGTTTCACAAGTGGAGGCTGGTGCGGATATTATTGCACCATCTAATATGATGGATGGATTCGTTGCTGCGATTCGTCACGGTCTAGATGAAGCTGGTTTTATTGATGTACCGATTATGTCGTATGCGGTTAAATTCTCTTCTGCTTTTTACGGACCTTTCCGTGATGCGGCTCATAGCTCTCCTAAATTTGGAGATCGCAAAACGTACCAAATGGACCCAGCCAATCGCTTAGAAGCACTTCGTGAAGCGGAGTCAGATATGGAGGAAGGCGCAGATTTCTTAATTGTCAAACCGGCACTTTCCTACTTAGATGTCATTCGTGAAGTAAAGGATTTCTCAGGTTTTCCAATTGTTGCTTACAATGTAAGTGGTGAGTATTCGATGGTGAAGGCAGCTAGTCAAAATGGTTGGATCAATGAAAAGGAAATTGTACTTGAAAAACTAACGAGCATGAAACGCGCGGGTGCAGACTTGATTTTAACGTACCATGCCAAAGATGTCGTTCGTTGGTTACAAGAAAACGAGTAAGAGGGGAGCAAAACAAATGCGTTCATATACAAAGTCAAAAGAGGCTTTTGCAAAAGCCAAGCCATTAATGCCAGGTGGGGTGAACAGCCCTGTTCGTGCATTTAAATCAGTCAAAATGGAACCTGTCTTCATGGAACGAGGAGAAGGTGCAAACATTTATGACATCGATGGCAATAAATACATAGATTATGTGTTATCATGGGGTCCCCTTATTTTAGGTCATGCCGATGAGCAGGTCATTGCAGCTTTAAAAGAAGCAGCTGAAAAAGGGACAAGCTTTGGTGCACCAAGTGAACTCGAAACGAAATTAGCAGAGCTTGTGATTGAGCGTGTCCCGTCTATTGAAGTCGTTCGCATGGTGAACTCAGGTACAGAAGCAACGATGAGTGCTCTTCGCCTAGCAAGAGGGTACACAGGTCGTAACAAAATTTTGAAATTTGTTGGCTGTTACCATGGACACGGAGATTCGCTACTCATTAAAGCCGGTTCGGGTGTAGCAACATTAGGCTTGCCGGATAGCCCTGGAGTACCAGAATCGGTCGCTCAAAATACATTAACGGTTCCTTACAATGATTTAGAAAGCGTACGTTATGCGTTTGAAAACTTTGGAGATGACCTTGCAGGCGTGATTGTAGAGCCGGTAGCTGGAAACATGGGAGTGGTTCCACCAGAGCCAGGATTCCTCGAAGAACTAAGAAGAATCACAGAAGAAAACGGAACTCTGCTTATTTTTGACGAAGTGATGACTGGCTTCCGTGTCGGCTATAACTGTGCGCAAGGAAAATTTGACGTGACACCTGATTTAACGTGCTTAGGTAAAGTCATCGGTGGTGGTTTACCAGTAGGTGCTTACGGCGGTAAGCGTGAGATCATGGAACAGATCGCTCCTGCTGGACCCATTTACCAAGCAGGAACCCTTTCTGGCAATCCACTTGCCATGACGGCTGGCTATGAAACGCTATCCCAATTAACACCAGCGGATTATGAGCAATTCGAAGTGTTAGCAGAGCGCCTGGCAACAGGTCTTTCTCAAGCAGCGACAAAATATGAAATTCCTCATTCCATTAACCGCGCTGGTTCAATGGTAGGCTTTTTCTTTACAGATGAAAAAGTCACTAACTTTGAAAAAGCGTCAACAGCGAATTTGGATTTCTTCACACGTTATTTCCAAGAAATGCTCAACCAAGGCATCTCCCTTCCACCATCTCAATTTGAAGGCATGTTCTTGTCAACGAAGCATACAGAAGAGCATATTGATCAAACCATCACAGCAGCAGAAGTTGCGTTCTCAAAATTAAAATAAGAGATCATAGCCTGTTATGAGTATTTTCACTCATGACAGGCTTTTTTTATGTGCATAAAAGGGGAAATGCTGTTGATCTTAAATGAGATAAACGTTAAATCGTTAATCGGTAGCCGTGTATATGAATGATTAGATCTGCTCGATCGTATGTGAAAATATTTAATTGCAATAATTTTAATCTAACAGCGAAAACGTCGATATATCAGTTGAATTTTAAAGATAATAGCGAAAATTTAAATCTTTCAGCGACATCTTATTTTTATCAACGAACAGGCTTTATTTGTGGTTTTGCGAGACATTTCAGCGAAAATTTTACTCTTAGTAGCGATAGATGAATCATAGAATAGCAAAATGTTAATAAGCATTAGTAGATAGGACTTTACGAATCGTTTTTCACGAAAACAATATTGAAAAACGGAACTTTCTTTCTTTCACTAGCATATTACGAAACAACTTGTCATAGAGTGATATTGTACTGACTATGAACGTAGCAGAAGTTAGAGATTATAATGAGGAGGAATGCAACGTGACACAAGAACACCCGTCTAAGTTATCATTTTCGATTGAGGAATCGGTTTGGTTAAATAAAGGTCAAGAGGTAGAGGAGATTCTTGGAATGTCCTTAGAGCCGGAAATTGTCATTGAAGAAAAAGATCATCATGTATATATCAGGGGTGGATTACGTCTCGTTGGAGAATACCGTTCTTCCGGTAATGATGCAACAGTTGATGTAAATAGCGGTTCATTACAAGACCAAGTCTCTTTCCGCTCAGCTGGAGATGTGACGGTTTCAGCAGATGGTACAGGAGAAATCAAATACTTCTTTCCAATTGATGTAACTATTCCCATTAGTCGAATCCAAAATTTAGACGATGTCTATGTCCAAGTAGAGTCGTTTGATTATGATCTTCCAGAGAAAAGTTGTATACAGTTAACAGCGGATATCAGCATTAGTGGAATGACGCAGCAAATAGAGCAAGCTGAAAAACAACCAGAAAAACGAGTTGAAAAAGTAGAGCCTTTAGAAGAACCACCAAAGCTTGAATCAGTACCAACGGCTTTTTCGTTTGAAGCAAGAAAACGTCCAGAGCCAGAAGTACCAGCAGTTACACCAACTCCAACAAGAACACCAAGACCAATGGCTAATTATCAACCATTTGCTGGGAACATACCGCCTCAACCACCGCCAGCGATTCCGGTTGAAGAACCAAAACCAGAGGCGGTAGCCACTCCTTCATCAAGACCAACACAACCAGAGCAGGAACAGGAGGAACCCATTTTGACAACGAATGAATCGCGTTACGATGATCAAGTCGAGGAGCCTGTAGAAACAGAGGAACTCGAAGAAGTAAGACCGGAAGTCGAAGAGGTAGAAGAGGTAGAAGAGGTAGAAGAGGTAGAAGCAGAGGAAGTAGATGATGTAGTAGAAGCAGTTGAAAATGTGGAAGAAGAGGTAAGAGAAGAGCCGGCTCAGCCAGAAACGAAGATTAACATTGCTCCATTAAAACAAGTGACTGCTCCAGCAGCTGTTGAACAACAGGCTGATACAGAGGAAGAAGAAGAAGCCGATTTAAAAACACTGACACCTCGGGAAGAAAATGCCCTTTATTTAACGAAAATGTTGTCAAAAGGAGAAGAAAGATTCTCGAAGTGGAGAATGTGCATTATTCAGGAAAATGAATCTTTAGATACGATTGCCGACAGGTATTCCATCAGCACGAGTCAACTTGTAAGAGTGAATCGCTTGCAAGGGGAGCAGGTGGAAGAAGGTCAAATCCTTTATATACCTGTTAAGGTTGAATCTTAAAAAGGAGAGCTCTCATGGAATTGTTGGATCGGCTCAAGGAGCAATATCAGTGGCAAGAAGTGAAATTTGTCAATGAAGCA
This sequence comes from Halalkalibacter alkalisediminis, assembly GCF_028610705.1. GTDB lineage: Bacteria > Bacillota > Bacilli > Bacillales > Bacillaceae_D > Halalkalibacter > Halalkalibacter alkalisediminis. The sequence goes on along the minus strand of NZ_JAQQWT010000006.1, from coordinate 180,181 downwards.
TTAATTGAAACTGAATTGGGTCGAAAAAGGTTGCGCTACTGGTCAGATCGGGCGCTCCTTGATTGGCATATAGCTTGGCGTGACAGTTGTAGTGTCACGCCCTATATGTTAGCCGACCGCATGATTAGGAACAAGGATCAGGACGCTCAGATTGAATGGAAGGAAGGCTGGGTCACAGTCCATGACGAAGTCGACGCAAGCTTCCGTCATAACCCGGAGGAAAAGAAAATAAGCCAAATGATTGGCTCTATGATCCAGTACGGAGTACGAGCAACGGCAGACGTTGAGCCAACGATCGCGAAAGAGCCACGCTTTCAGCAAGTTCAAAAAGATCTTCCATCCTTTCATGAAGATCAACAATCACTGATTCAGTCTTTATTAAAGGAGTCAGAAGTCAGATTAAAAAAAGCAGAGGCACTTCAAACAAGTTTAAATAAGGTTCCGGTTCCTTTACTCGATCCAGTGACATCAAGCGATCAAGCGAAAATGATTCACCAAGTGTTCATATGGTTTGGGTCAAAGAGCTATCCAGAACGCGGTTACTATTCATTGCGTTCCTTTCTTGTAAGCTGGTTAGATCAGTTTGGAGAAGACTCCTGTCAACACATTCTTGACGAACTGTTTGAACATGAAGCCATGACCAGAGAGCAATCGATTCTACTTTTAGCTGAATGCTTGAAGCCATATGAACTTGATCGCCTTGTTCACGTTTTACGGAAAGAGCCAACCGAAGCCGAACTCGCCAAAGCGTTGGAACTCGTTTTGAAAGAGTGGGAACATTCGAAAACGCTAGTTCAAGAAATGAGTGCATTAATTGATAAGAAGAAGAAGGTGGTTCCCTCATGATGCAAGCTCGATCGCCCTATGATTCTATACTCTTTTATTATGATTTGTATCCACAATCGATAGAAGATTACGGAAAAGTAAAAAAAGTAACGACTCACCGAGGCGTGTTTGCGTTAAAAGAAACGACGATGACAAAAGAGCAGTCAGATGGGTTTATCCATGCTTTAAGAAAATTAACGAAACTCGGCTATAAACAAGCGGTTCCAATTTTACCAACGAAATACGGAGAATATACGCTTCACAATGGAACTCATACGTATTATCTCATGCCATGGATGGAGTCACTCGAATACACAGCGCGGGAGTCGCAAGAACAAAAGCTTGCCTCGCAGCTTGGAGTCATCCACCGACTTACGGTAAAGACTCAGGCCTTTGTAAAGGAAAATGTTGAGGAGTCGTATCAACAACTGCTTCGTCGTTGGGAGATGCGGCGGCTTGAGTTAAATCGTTTTGCCGACCAGGCAGAACGAAAAACGTATATGTCCCCTTTTGAGTTAACGTTTATCACCCATGCTTACATGCTCGACCAAATGGCAGAAGCGGCTAAGAATCATTTAATGAAGTGGTATGAACTCTGTTTGGAAAAAGAAAAATACCGTACCGTTCTTTGTCACGGTCGCTTAAACCGAACGCATACTTTTTTTACGCCAGATAATGAGCCGTTGCTGTTAAACTTTGAAAGAGCGGGGTTAGATACTCCTTCAAGAGACATAGCCAGTTTTTGTCGCTACAGTTTCCGCCATGCGTTGTGGGTAGAAGAAGAAGTGCTGAAATGGTTTGTCAACTATGAGCAACACCTTCCACTACTTGAAGAAGAAAAGCATCTCGTTTGTGCGTATTTGAATTTTCCTGAGCCCATTGCTTTTGCGGTGGATGCGTACTTAGCAAACAAAGGAACCATGCGCGAGTATGAGCATGTCCAAAGACTTGAAAAACGCTTAACGTCAATGCGCAGAGTGCAGCGACTGACGCAAAAGCTGATCATTGTACCTGATTCACAACAAACACAAGCTCAACAATAGCGTTCTCTTTCTCATAGAAAGAGGGCTTTTTTTTATATTAGACGAAGGCTAATTGAACAGTACAGCACAATCATAATCGTTAATAAAATCACATCAAATGTAGTAGGCAATAGCAAGGTACGTAATAATTGAAAGCCAATAAGGGGAAGTAAAATTTGAGCGAACACGGCTTTAATACGGAGCCACCAGCTCGGACGATGATGATGATAAGGGTTATGAAAACGACGGAAGCGACGTTTCATCAAAGCACCTCCTCTTTCTTAAAACTCTTCTCTTTTACCGTATGTTAGAAACCCATTTATGGTGCAAGCTCCTAGGCGCATGCCTATAACAAAAAAAGACGTATAGAATTGGAAAAAATGGGTCATGCTCTTATTGACGAATCACCCCGATTCAGAGTAGAATATAACCACAATAAACGAATGCGTAGAATAGGAAGAGTAAGATCGGAACCTTTTAGAGAGAGAAATCAATAGCTGAAAGATTTCTTAAGATGTACGATTTGAATGTCGCCTAGGAGCAGCTTTGCAGAATGGTCATTTTCTAAAAATGACAGTAGTAAGCTTAGCCGGACACTGACCGTTATCAGTTTGAGTGTGTAGCACATCGATTTTATTTGTGTTGCAAACAAAGGTGGTACCGCGAAAATAACTCTCTTCGTCCTTTGGATGGAGGGGGTTTTTTATATTTTAAGGAGGATCCAACAATGAGTGATCAACAACAAACAACGATGCCAACGAAATACAATCCACAGGAAACTGAAGCCAAATGGTACTCCTACTGGTTAGAAGGTAAATTTTTTGAAGCAACAGGGGATGAAACGAAACAACCGTATTCCATCGTAATCCCACCCCCAAACGTAACGGGGAAACTTCATTTAGGTCATGCATGGGATACAACACTTCAAGATATTTTAGCTCGTGTCAAACGGATGCAAGGGTATGATACTCTATGGCTTCCGGGAATGGACCATGCGGGAATTGCAACCCAAGCGAAAGTAGAAGGCAAATTAAAAGAAGAGGGCTTAAGCCGTTATGACTTAGGTCGCGAAAAATTCCTTGAAAAATCATGGGAGTGGAAAGAAGAGTATGCTTCTTTTATCCGTAATCAGTGGTCTAAAATGGGGTTGTCGCTTGATTACTCACGCGAACGTTTCACATTAGATGAAGGCTTATCTAAAGCAGTCCGTGAAGTATTCGTTAAGCTGTATGAAAAAGGCTTAATCTACCGCGGCGAATACATTATCAACTGGGATCCACAAACGAAAACGGCCCTTTCTGATATCGAGGTTATCTACCAAGATGTACAAGGTGCGTTCTATCATATGAATTACCCATTAACAGATGGCAGTGGTCAGATTGAAGTGGCAACGACACGTCCTGAGACCATGCTTGGAGATACAGCGGTTGCGGTTCACCCAGAAGATGAGCGTTACAAGCATCTAATCGGAAAAACGGTCACTCTTCCAATCACAGGACGTGAGATTCCAATTGTAGCCGATGACTATGTTGACATGGAGTTTGGTTCAGGTGCCGTGAAAATCACACCGGCTCATGATCCAAATGACTTTGAAATCGGAAACCGCCATAACTTAGAGCGCATTCTCGTGATGAACGAGGATGGAACAATGAATGACAAAGCAGGAAAATACAACGGCATGGATCGTTTTGAATGCCGCAAGCAAATTGTAAAAGACCTTCAAGAGGCGGGTGTTCTTTTCAAAATTGAAGATCACATGCACTCCGTTGGACACTCAGAACGTAGCGGGGCAGTTGTAGAGCCTTATCTTTCAATGCAATGGTTTGTCAAAATGCAGCCATTAGCGGATGCTGCGATTGACTTGCAGAAGTCAGAAGAAAAAGTTAACTTCGTCCCAGATCGTTTCGAAAAAACGTATTTACGTTGGATGGAAAACATTCGCGATTGGTGTATTTCAAGACAGCTATGGTGGGGCCATCGCATTCCTGCTTGGTATCATAAAGAAACAGGCGAAGTATACGTAGGTCATGAAGCGCCAGAAGACGCAGAAAATTGGAACCAAGACAACGACGTATTAGATACTTGGTTTAGTTCAGCCCTTTGGCCGTTTTCAACGATGGGTTGGCCAGATGAATCGTCACCAGATTACGAGCGCTTCTATTCAACAAACGTGCTAGTTACTGGCTACGACATTATTTTCTTCTGGGTATCTCGAATGATTTTCCAAGGACTTGAGTTCACCGGCAAACGTCCATTTGATGACGTTCTGATTCACGGCTTAGTGCGGGATTCAGAAGGTAGAAAAATGAGTAAATCGCTTGGTAACGGCGTTGATCCAATGGATGTTATCGACAAATATGGCGCTGATTCATTACGATTCTTCTTATCGACTGGTAGTTCCCCGGGAAATGACTTGCGCTTTTACTGGGAAAAGGTCGAATCAACATGGAATTTCGGAAATAAAATTTGGAATGCCTCTCGCTTTGCGTTAATGAACATGGAAGGCTTAACATATGAGGAAATCGATTTAACAGGGGAGAAAACCATTGCAGACAAGTGGATCCTCACTCGCTTGCAAGAAACGATCACCGATGTAACACGCTTAATCGATGCGTATGAGTTCGGTGAAGTTGGTCGAATTCTTTATAATTTCATCTGGGATGACTTCTGTGATTGGTATATTGAAATGGCGAAGCTACCATTATATGGCGAAGACGAAGCAGCGAAGAAAACGACACGATCTGTCTTAGCTTACGTCCTAGACCAGACAATGCGACTTCTTCACCCAATGATGCCATTTATTACCGAGGAAATTTGGCAGCATTTGCCGCACGAAGGCGAATCGATTACCGTAGCGGCATGGCCAGAGAAGAACGAAGAGCTAATCTTCGGAGATGCTGTCGAAGACATGGAAATATTAAAAGACATCATTCGTTCCGTTCGTAACACAAGAGCAGAGCTAAATGTCCCAATGAGTAAGCAAATCGAGCTTTTAGTTCGAGCAAAAGACGACCAAGTTTTAACCCAACTTAACCGTGGACAAAGCTATATTGAGAAATTCTGTAACCCAAGCAAGCTAACAATTGCAACAGATGTCGCAACTCCTGAAAAATCAATGTCACAAGTCCTATCAGGTGTGGAGTTATTCTTACCACTAGCCGGGTTACTCGATCTTGATGCGGAAATCGCCCGTCTTGAAAAAGAGCTAGAGAAGCTCGACAAAGAAGTAGAACGTGTCGATAAGAAACTAGGAAATCAAGGCTTCATCGCAAAAGCGCCTGAAAAAGTCATTGAGGAAGAAAAAGCGAAGCAAGCTGATTACATGGCAAAACGTGAAAGGGTTCAAGCTCGAATTGCAGAGTTGAAGGCTTAAGGTTTGTGGATAACTTGATGCTGAGAGTGGGAAGGACCGAAAACGGTTGGAAAGTGACTGATATATTGATTGAAGTGATTGATAAAACTTTACGAGAGACCGATATGTTCTCCGAAGTGACCGATAACCCACTCAAGGTGACCGAAACAGCTACCTCAGATCGCTCATATAAGATAAGGAAGAGATCTCACGTATACGTGAGATCTTTTTTTTCTCGTTCCTTTATCTGACAAGGGTTCAGCGCGAACTATCTCTTTCATTCGACAAGATCATAAGATAAACTTATAATAAGCTAGATAGATTAGGAGGGTGCGTAGTGAAAAATGGAGCAGAAGTCATCAAGTGGATACAAGGATTGCTGCCATTTGGCATAAAGCCAGGCTTAGAGCGAATGGAGTGGATGCTCGAACGTTTGGAGCACCCGGAAAAAAAACTGAAGGCTGTTCATATAGCCGGAACAAATGGTAAAGGATCAACGGTTAGCTTCTTACAGCATGTATTACGTGAAGCAGGGTACAATGTTGGAACGTTTACGTCACCCTCGATTGAATTTTTTGAGGACCGAATTTCGATAAATGGTACCCCGATTCCAGAGGACGCGTTGATTACTTGTGCCAAGCGGATTCAACCACTAGTTGAACAATTAAGGACAACCGATATAGGTAGTCCAACAGAATTTGAAGTCATCACAACGTTGGCATTCGATTACTTTGCTCATCTAGCAAGACCAGACATTGTCCTTATTGAGGTCGGATTAGGAGGGAGACTCGACTCCACTAATGTGATTACACCACTGCTTTCGGTCATTACCTCGATTGGCTATGATCATATGCATATATTAGGAACAAGTCTGACGGAAATTTCTACAGAAAAAGCAGGCATCATTAAATCAAAGACACCGATCGTTTCTGGTGTATCACAAAAGGAAGCGATCGAAGTTATAAAACGAACTGCCAAACAAAAGAGAGCTTCCCTTTATCAATTACGTGAGACATTCCATGAATCACTTGTCGCCAAAACAGAAGAAAAACAACTGTTTACTTATGAACAAATGGATCAGGAGACCATCGACGTGACGATCCAGATGCCAGGACCGCATCAACGAGAAAACGCCGCTGTCGCCATTTGTGCTCTCAACGTTTTAAAAAGAGAGTTTGCCTTCCAGATAGACCAACAACACATCGAAAACGGTCTTATTGCCACAACATGGCCTGGCCGTTTTGAACGTATACAAAAGACACCTCTGGTCATCTTAGATGGGGCTCATAATAAAGAGGGAATGGAAGCTCTAGCAAGAACGTTAAAGCAGCATTACCCAACGAAACGCTATCGCTTTCTAGTTGCCGCAACGAAGGAAAAGGAGATGACTAGTCTACTTCAACCATTTCTTAATCTAGACGCTGCGTTTACCTTTACAAGTTTTGATTTTGAACGTGCCGCTGTAGCTATCGATCTTTGGACGGAAGCTCCAGTCTCACAAAAACGTTTTAAAGAGGATTGGCAACAGGCCTTAGCTGAAGAACTTGAAGCAACCAAAGAAGAAGAGATGCTGATTGTTTGTGGTTCGTTATACTTTATTGCTCGAGTAAGAGAACACTGGAAAAGCTTGATGAAGGCACCTGTATAAAACGAGAAGAAAAAGAGGTGACAGCATGACAAGACAAAGTTCAACAATCGTCTGGCTCATTTGGGCTTTTGTATTTGTAGGAGTGAACGGGTATTTACTTACGACAAATACATTTATGATGCTAGCATCCTACGAAGTGTTAGCGTTTCTGGGGCTTGTCATGCTAACCGCCATCTTACCGATTCAATACCGCAATCACACCTTAACCTTTTTTCAATGGGTGACGTTAGCGGTCTTCATTAAATATGGCTTCCATCTAGAAGTGATGATGACCCAATTAGCTGTAATCACAGCACTTCTTGCATCTGGACTAACCAAAGCAAGCCTCATTCGAATTCCGATAAACTCAATCATATTTATTCTGACATCGATTATTTCTGCAAGTGTTTTCTATTTAGTTGGTGGACAAACGGGACAAGCCTTTACCTTTCTTGATCACGGCCATGCGATGTTTCTATATGCGGTCAGCATCCTTGTCGTTAACCATGTTCTCATTTTTGCAACGAGAAGATACCTCTTTAACCAAAGAAGTCTGAATTCTGTGAAAGGACTAGTAAGGGAGTTGACAAGTGCGGGGATCCTTTTGCCACTTGTCGTTATTTTACTTATCCTTCACAAGCAATTAGGCTCACTGGCGATTTTGTTTATTGGCATCGCATTTGTTGGAATTGCGATTGTCTTTAAGCTCTACAACCAAATGGAAAAAGTCAATCATCTCCTAAAAGAAGTAACTGAATTTGGTTATGAATTAAACTCAAGCCTAACCGCTCAAGAACTGATGAATAAAGTCAGAGGGCATTTAGAAAAATTTCTCGACTGGGATCAACTCTACTTATACAATGTAAAAGGCGAAGAACTAACACTAACGTATATGGATCAAAAAAACGAAGAAGCAATTCCACTCACCTTTCGATCTGGAGACGAATTTAGCAAACAAGTCGCTCAAGGTGGATTCATCGCGATGGAAACAGAGAGAAGTCAATGGTCTTTGCGAGGCAAATGGTTTCACCCAGACTTGCAAACCATTCTTTCGGTCCCGTTAAAAGATCAAACATCCGTCAAAGGCGTTTTAACGGTTGTATCCAAGCGACCAAACGCTTACCGCTCCCATCAAGTCATGATCGTTGAAATCATGACCAATATGCTTGCAATCGCTTTAACGAATGTCCTCTATCTTGAAAAAACAAAGAGAGACAGTCATCACTGTTCACTGACAAATCTATTCAATTTCCGCTTCTTTGAGCAAGAACTAAAAGATACACTTGAGGACAGACACACAAACTATACGTCTTTAATTCTCTTAGACTTAGATCATTTTAAAAGAATCAACGATACGTACGGACACCAAAGTGGGAATGAGGTCTTAATCGAAGTGGCTAAGAGACTAGAAACGGTATGTACCAATGCCAAGGTTGCTAGATATGGTGGAGAAGAGTTTGTCTTGCTCATACGTAACCAAACAGAAGAGGAAACTTACCAGTTAGGGTTAGAGCTGCAAGAAATCCTAAAGCAATCTCCTATCATCATTCAGAACGATTTAATCGATCAAAAACTAACCGAGATTTATGTAACCGCAAGCATCGGAGTTGCAAGCTCTGAGAAAACAAATGAAGATGGCGAAGCCAGTATGGATGCGGTGACTTTAATCCGTCGAGCTGACCGAGCGATGTATAATGGAGCGAAGCAGCGAGGAAGAGATCGGGTAGCGAAATTCTCTGATTTGAAAAAAGAACAATTGATATAAAGACTGAAACTTTATAATATTTAGGGGTTTTTACTTTTTTAACCTTATATAAAAAAATATAATTATTTGAAAATTGTGTAATTTTTATGTTAGGATAAGTTTGAAAGGAGAGAGTTGATCTCATAATCTTAACTTTTTTAAAAATTAATAATTATCTATGTCTAGTTTGCAGCGGGCTATCAGGGAATTAAAGATTAGATTCCTTGATTTATATTTTAAAAAAACATAATCCTCTAGTATCAACGATTTTTTCATCACTATGAGAAAGGGAGGGTTAATTTGCTTCTTCTTGACATTTATGTCTTTTTTATAGCCTTATTTCTTGGCAGTTTCTTCAATGTCGTTGCTATTCGACTTTTAAAAAAAGAATCAATAGTTTACCCTCATTCTAATTGTCCAAACTGCAACCATAAAATATCTGCACTAGATTTAATTCCGATATTCAGTTTTTTATTATTAAAAGGTCAATGTCGCTACTGCCACACAAAAATTTCTCCGTTATACCCCTTTGGTGAACTTTTAACGGCTTCCTCTCTTTTCATTGTCTATAAATTCATAGGTTTTGAATTAGAATTAATACCCGCAGTTATGATTACCATAGTCCTTATTTTATCTGTTCTTACCGACATTCGTGAACAACTCATTCTAGATGTTATTACTATACCGGCGTTGGTTATTTTATTAATTACACGTCTATTTATCGGAACAGAATCATTCTGGTTTTATGGAATAGGTGGGGGGGTTGGTTTTGTCTTGTTACTCTTAATTGCGCTTGTCAGTCGCGGTGGTATGGGTGGTGGTGATATAAAACTCTATGCAGCTATCGGTGTGGCACTCGGGCCTTGGATGACTGTCATTAGTTTAATGCTTGCTTCCTTTTTAGGTGCAATAGTTGGTTCTTTATTAATAATAACTGGAGGAGTAAAGAGGAAACAACCGATTGCTTTTGGACCCTTTATTTTCGTAGGGACGATTGTCGCTTATCTCTTTGGGGATGGTATCTGGGATTGGTATATCAACATGTGGTATACCGAGTAAAATGAAAATGATGAGCAACAATTGACAAGTTTTAGGGATATGTGAATGAAATACTGATACTGATATAGCATAAAAATTTAGAAGTTTTAGAGTTTTAGGAAGTTTGTCCTAATCGAATGATAATTTCGGAGGCTAACAAAGAAGAACAAGACTACTTGAGGTCTTGTTCTTTTTGGCATACATAAAAATATTAAAACTTCTTTTACAGAATCGTTCTATCGAGGAGAGGAAAATAATAGAATAGAAGTATATAAGGGAGAGATGAGGGAAGGAGTGATTTACATGAATCAGGATAAATACAAAATCTCGGTCCGACTAAACGGCAAGGAACAAACGGTTAAAGAACAGGCTCAGGACAAGCTAGAAGTAGATCAAGATTTGTTGAAAAAACACGATGTTTCAGAAGAAATAGTCGCGGCCCGTGAACATGATGAAAGAGACGTAACAGAAATCATTCCCCAACCAGATAATATCATAGACTTTGGAAGTAGACATGAGGAACGACAGCGGAATGGACAACCTTTTTGGGACGATGGGAATCGTGAAAAAAGTCCGAAGCTTCCGTATAAGCGTAAAAAGAAGCCACTCAGTGGAAAGAGTCGACCCCAAATACCGTTCATGCTCATTGCAGCCATCCTAGCCGCGATTGTGGTGGGACTCGGACTAGGGACAATGATCCTCACCGTCTTTACGGGGAACAACGTATCGATTGTTGATAGTGGGGGAGAGACGACAACGGGTGCGGCCATCCCAACTTTTTCAGAAGGAGGAAGTCTCCCAACCCTTACTCTAGAAATCGTTCAAGGTGGCGCTTTTGAGGAGATGGCTAAAGGAGAAGAGGTTGTTGCAAGAATTCATGAAAAAGGCTTAGCCGCAGCATTAACGCAAGGAACCAATCCGATTTACATGTTTATTGGAGCGGCGGGCGACCGTTCTCAGGCGACGAAAATAAGCGACCTTTATACAGGATATGGACAAGAGACTTATTTAAAAACGTACCGCGTGGAAGGGCAGAGCATTACAGGGCAAGCCGAAGAAGTATCAGCCTGGTTTACGAGCGCAATTTCTCAGTACAAGGAAATTCTTCAACTATCAGTTGATGGCTTAGGGGGGGGCTCTCTCATTACAGATGATCGGGTTAAACAAATTACAGAAAAAGCAGATGCGTTACAAGCGGAACGCGATCAAGCTTTCAGCCATCTATCTGGCGAATCACAACAACACGCACTAGAAATGGGAGACCACTTAGTGCTAGCAGGAGAGAAGCTCAAGGAATACCTCAGCACCTCTGAACAAGAAGCGCTATGGAAGTCCCAGCAAGCACTTTTAGATGCATTAGTGAGCTACGAGCAAGTTACTCAGGCGCTGCAATAAATAGAAAGCTGCTGAAAAAATCATTTTTCAGCAGCTTTTTTGCTGAATAGGTAAAAATATAGCGGTTAAGGGACTTATCTAGTAGGCTGCTTCCCGCTAAAAACTCGATTTATCATCCGATATCTAGCCCACTCATCATCTGAAATCACTGACTTATTACCCTCTAATTTATTATCCAACGCCCGAAAACGCCACTCACTCGATTGATCACTCTTCCACACACAGTTTGTCATCATTCCTCACACATTTATAGTGGTAGCAACTAGGATTTGGTATTCTATTTTTGAACCTGTACAATAGAGAAAAACAATTGTAGAGGTGACCCCTTCATGAAATCTTTCATTTTAGCCTCAGGTTCCCCGAGGCGCAAAGAGCTTTTAGAACAAGCCTATTTTTCATTTCAAATTCAAACGAGTACGATAGTAGAAACCGTAGAGGAGGGATTGACTCCTAAAGAAGTCGTGGAGCAATTGGCTCTGCAAAAGGCTAAGAATGTCTGGTCGCAGAATCAGGATGCCGTAATCCTTGGTGCAGACACCGTCGTGGCTATTGATGATGTCATTTTAGGTAAGCCGCATGACGAAGAAGAGGCGAAGGCAATGCTTGAGAGGTTGTCAGGCCGTACTCATAGTGTGTATACCGGTGTGGCTATTTGTTCTCCAAGTGGATTGGAGACGTTCTCTGAACAAACAGATGTTGAGTTTTATCCACTAACAGATGAGGACATAGCTATGTACATCCGTAGTCGAGAGCCTTTTGATAAAGCGGGTGGTTACGGAATTCAAGGATTCGGCGCCTTTTTGGTGAAGCGAATCATTGGTGACTATTATACTGTGGTTGGTTTGCCACTCGCGAAAACAATAAGAGAATTACGAAAAATAGAGATTCATCCGAACAGGTAAAATTGATAAAATCTCCTCAATTTGTCCATGATAGAAAGGAGCGGAATCTGTGCATTCTTTCCTCATCCGTGATGTCCCCGAACGTGAAAGGCCGCGAGAGCGATTATTGCAAGAAGGTCCTATTGCATTGTCTAATCAAGAGATCTTAGCGATATTGCTTCGAACTGGAACGAAGCAAGAATCTGTGTTACAACTAGCGCAGCGAGTGTTAGCTAAATTTGATGGTTTGCTTTTATTAAAAGAAGCTGCCATTGAAGAACTATGTACGATCAAAGGTATTGGAGAAGCAAAGGCGGTCGAGCTGTCGGCCGCGATTGAGCTTGGTCGGCGAATCCATAGTTTGCAGCCTGAAGATCGCTATGTAATCAGATCCCCTGAGGATGTCTCCAATTATGTAATGGAGGACATGCGTTTTTTGCAACAAGAGCATTTTGATTGTCTTTATTTAAACACAAAAAACCAAGTACTCCACCGGAAAACGGTATTCATCGGCAGTTTGAATGCAAGCATTTGCCATCCTCGTGAAATTTTTAAAGAGGCTTTTAGACGATCAGCCGCATCTGTGATTTGTCTCCATAATCATCCTTCAGGAGATCCATCGCCAAGTCGTGAAGATATTGAAGTGACGAAACGGTTGTCAGAAGCCGGGAAGTTGCTGGGGATTGAATTACTCGATCATATTATTATTGGTGATCGCAAATTTGTTAGTCTGAAGGAACAGGGATATGTCATATAATAAGACGCTAAAATAAGTAAATTTTGAGGTCGGGCTGTTTGAAGGATAGCGATTGACAGATGAGAATGGTAACATGAGTTTGTTGCCTTTTTTGTTTGTTTAAGACATTTAACAAAACTTGGGGAACTTAAGGCTATTTTTTTTATCAGTTATTCGATATAATGAAGGTTATGATTTCGGTTTTGTATGAAGGGAGATACATAGATGTTTGGTGGGTTCTCAAAAGATATAGGAATTGACTTAGGTACAGCAAACACGCTTGTGTATGTAAAGAGTAAAGGAATCGTCGTTCGTGAACCGTCGGTTGTCGCACTTAGAACAGATACAGGCTCAATTGAAGCTGTAGGTAATGATGCAAAAAACATGATTGGTCGTACACCAGGGAATATTGTTGCAATCCGTCCGATGAAAGATGGGGTTATTGCTGATTTTGATACAACGTCAACCATGTTAAAATATTTTATTCGTCAAGCTTTGAAAAATCGTTCTATTTTCACGCGTAAGCCTTCGGTGATGGTGTGTGTTCCATCGGGCATTACAGCGGTGGAAAAACGTGCCGTAGAAGATGCAACAAAGCAAGCAGGGGCAAAAGAAGCTTACACGTTAGAAGAGCCATTTGCAGCTGCGATTGGAGCAGACCTTCCAGTTTGGGAACCAACAGGTAGTATGGTTGTTGATATTGGTGGCGGAACGACAGAGGTTGCCATTATTTCTCTAGGTGGTATTGTGACAAGCCAATCGATTCGAGTGGCCGGTGATGAAATGGACGAAGCGATTATTCAATACATTAAGAAGAAATACAACTTAATGATTGGGGAAAGAACGTCCGAAGCCTTGAAACTTGAAATCGGTTCTGCTGGCGCGCCTGATGGCGTTGACGACATGGATATCCGTGGACGTGACTTGCTTACAGGATTGCCAAAGACGATTACAGTGTCAGCTGAAGAGATCGCTGGAGCCCTTGCAGATACGGTCACAACCATTATTGAGTCAGTGAAAAATACGCTTGAACAATCTCCTCCTGAATTAGCAGCAGATATTATGGATCGTGGAATTGTGCTAACAGGTGGCGGAGCGTTATTACGTAATTTAGATCGTGTATTAAGCGAAGAAACGAATATGCCTGTTCTCGTTGCAGAAAACCCGTTAGATTGTGTAGCAATTGGTACAGGAAGAGCACTTGAAAATCTTCATCTATTTCGTTCAAGGGCGGGGATTACTTCGCGCTCAGATCGAAAAGGGTAAGGTGTAAGGCATGCCGTCCTTCTTTTCTAACAAAAAATTAATTATTCTTCTCGTCAGTATCATCATTCTGGTTGCGTTAATCGGTTACTCACGAACAGACCGTGAACAAATAACAGGACCAGAACAAGTGATCAGGGACGCTGTTGGATGGGTGCAAACCATTTTTACGAAACCCGCATACGCCATTGCGGGTTTCTTTGAAAATGTTCGGGATATCCAACACATCTACGAGGAAAATAGGTTATTAAAAGCACGACTTGATGAATATGCTCAAATTTCTGTAGAACGCAACTTGCTTCGAAATGAGAACAATACGTTAAGAGACATGATTGAACTAGACGAGAGTTTAAATGATTACTTAATGAGATCAGCTGTCGTGATCCATAGAAGTCCTGACCGTTGGACAGAATACATCGGTTTAAACCGTGGATCGGAGCATGGCATTCAACCGAATATGGGCGTCATTGATTCAAAAGGTGGTCTAATTGGGAAGGTGAAGACGGTTAGTGAATTCTCTTCTCGCATTCAGTTGTTGTCTGATAACGACCGAACGAACCGGGTGTCTGCAATGATTTCAATGGATCAGCCTGAATATGGGTTTATTGAAGGCTATGATGAGGATACAGGATTATTGATTATGAGAAAAATTGATTTAGATGCGGAGCTTGAAGAAGATCAAATGGTTGTTACTTCTGGAAAAGGTGGCGTTTACCCAAGTGGTTTGCTTATCGGAGAAATCGTACGAGTAGAGCCAGATGAATATGGATTAACGCAAAACGCTTATATCCGACCAACCGCTGACTTTTTTGCTTTAGATTATGTGTATATTATTGAACGAACGAGTACAACGCTAGCCCCAGAATTACTTGAGGAGGAACCATCGTGAGTCGTTTCTATATCCCAACACTTGTGTTTATTTTGCTTGTGATAGAAGGAACGATTTTTCAGTTGGTGACACCGCCTCAAAATGAAATAGATGTCACGCTTGTTCCGCGGTTTGTCGTCGTGATGATCGTCTTCATTGGCATTCATTTTGGACGCTTTAGCAGCATTATCTACGGGCTAGCCTTTGGACTTATTTATGACATAGTTTATACACAATTACTTGGTGTCTATTTGTTTGGCTTTGGATTTATTGGCTATGTATTTGCCTATACATATAAGCAGATTCAGGATTCATTACTGTTTCATTTAATTCTGATGTTAGCAGCGGTTGCTTTCTTTGACTATTATCAATTCGGTTTATATAAATTAATCGGTATGACTGATTTACCAGCAAACTTTTTCTTTTACGAGCGTTTTTTACCGGGATTGGTTTTAAATTTTTGCTTTGCGGTTATTATTTACTACCCTGTGAAAAAATTAATCTCCCATGTAAGCAATCAAGCGAGCTTACGTGAAAGATAAAAAACGACAAAATAGTAAATGATTTTTTCTTTTTCTTCTTTATAAGAAGGGTTTGAGTAGTATTGTGTTGAATAAACGTATCATCACTGTTTTTCGATTTACTCGGGTAGCAGCAATAGAATTTTGACGAGTGACGAAGATGTGTGAGGCTGAGGTGGACATAACTATGGTTCAAAAAAAGCAAAATGTTACGATAAAAGGAACGAAAGAAGGATTGATTTTTCAACTAGACGACTCCTGTTCTTATGAGAGTCTAGTTGATGAATTAATCGAAAAGCTTTCGTCCAAGCATTATCAACAAGCTGAAGGTCCTGATGTGTTAGTCAAAGTCGATACAGGCTATCGGTATCTTCAAGATCATCAACAAGAAGAACTTGAGAATATTATTACAAATGGACGCAACCTCGCAGTTGAACATTTTGAATCTCGTGTTCTATCAAAAGAAGAATCAGAAAAACTCCGTCAAGAATCTCAAACCGTGACGTTAATGCGAATCATTCGTTCTGGACAAGTGTTAAAAGTCGTGGGTGATGTGCTATTAATTGGCGATGTAAATCCTGGGGGAACGCTGATGGCGACGGGAAACATCTATGTGTTGGGAGCCTTGCGTGGCATTGCTCATGCAGGATTTGAAGGTGATTCAAATGCCGTTATTTCTGCATCAGTTCTAGCTCCTTCTCAATTAAGAATTGCAGATGAAATCATGCATTTTGAAAAAGAGAAGGATCATGAAAAGATGATGTCCAGTGTGTTTTTAGACGAACTGCAATCATTTCAAATAGGAAGAGTACAGCAACTTGTACAATCCCATCCAGAACTATCAAAAAATGAAAAACAGTTGCTGGCTTAAGAGAGTTTCAGCTTTTAGCTCTTTTTTTAAGATAGAGTTTTATAAAGGATGAATTTATGAAAGAACTTTAGAAAGGGGTCATCAACGTGGGAGAGGCAATCGTCATTACAAGTGGAAAGGGTGGCGTCGGAAAAACAACGACGTCTGCTAATATCGGCACAGCCCTTGCGCTTTCGGGGAAGAAAATTTGCTTAGTGGATACAGACATCGGGCTCCGCAATCTTGATGTTGTCATGGGTCTTGAAAATCGAATTATTTATGACCTCGTTGATGTGACAGAGGGCCGTTGTAAGTTGAAACAAGCTTTGATTAAGGATAAGCGTTTCGATTGCTTATACTTACTGCCCGCTGCGCAAACAAAAGACAAATCGGCTGTTCAGCCAGAACAAATGAAAACGGTGATTGAAGAGCTGAAGCAAGAGTATGACTATGTGATCATTGACTGCCCTGCAGGAATTGAACAAGGCTTCAAAAACGCAGTCGCAGGAGCAGATCGTGCGATCGTCGTAACGACTCCTGAAGTATCAGCTGTTCGTGATGCAGACCGTATTATCGGCTTATTAGAGCAAGAAGATGTAGAATCTCCGAAACTCGTCGTTAACCGGATCCGTGGTCACATGATGAAAAATGGAGATATGCTCGATGTGGATGAAATTGCATCGATTCTCGCTATTGATCTAATCGGAATCGTCGTTGATGATGAAGAGGTTATTAAACACTCCAATAAAGGGGAGCCAATTGCCCTTCACACAACAAGCAAAGCGTCGATTGCCTACCGAAATATCGCTAGAAGAATTTTAGGGGAAACCGTTCCGCTTATGTCCTTAGACGAGCAAAAAGGGATGTTTGCGAAATTAAAATCATTTTTTAGTGTTCGTTAATAAAAATGATTGAGTAGGGGATGTGATCCTCTACTCTTTTTTATTGGACAAACGGTTCCCTTTGTTAACTTATCTCGCAATGTCCATATTCAGGCATTATCATGGATTATCATGTCTGACCTTTCATTAAACGTGATCAGTTTGAAAACCCTTCCTATCTGTCACTTTCTGACCATCGTGCCAATTATTTGACAACATTAGGTAACAGAACCAATAGGCTATGTTACTATAATTGAAGGAATGAGGAAGAAAGAATGTTCAAAAAATGAGTCGTTAAACCGCGTGTTTAATCCTTTTTTGAACACTTACTTTTAGAGGAGGCTATAAATAAATGACAATGATGGAAGAACACTGTGAACAGGTGACAAAGAGCATTCGTTGTATGATTTTAACGGTAACCGATTCTTGCTCATATGAAGATGACAAAAGTGGAGCACTCATCCGTTCTATGTTAGAGGAAAAAGGTCATTGTGTATCTGAATACCAAATTATCAATGCCGAATACAGTCTGATTCAGCATTGGATCAAAATTGCTGCGATCCGTGCAGATGTCGATGCCATCTTGATTACAGGTGGAACCGGAATTGCGCTTCACGATACTACACATGAAGCCGTTAGAGATAGTTTAGATAAAGAAATGCCAGGGTTTGGCGAACTGTTCCGTCATTTAAGCTTCACCGAAGAAATTGGAACGGCTGCGATCCTCAGTCGCGCTATCGCGGGCGTCCGTGATGGCAAGGCGATCTTCTCGATGCCAGGAGCAACAGGTGCTGTTAACCTAGCGATGAAACGAATCATTCTTCCTGAACTTGGTCATGTGATGAAGGAAATCCTTATGGATAAAGTGAGGATTTAAACGAGGGATTTTTAATTAGCGGGCAAACCTTTCAGGTGACCACTACCATTTTTTTATGTAGGATAGATAGATGAGTGGAGAGTGGAGCACATATCACATATACACAGCAAAAAGCGCATTGAACTTCAATGCGCTTTTAAGTGCGTGGCAAAGTTGATGTTTGGTAAAAGGGAAAGTTCTGAGCGTACGCAGACACCCTTATTTGGCATGAAAAGCTTGATTTTGAAGGTGTTGTGGACACTGGTTCCGGTATTTCCTTAAAAATAAGACAATAATAGCTTTTTTCCCCTCCGATAGTGGAACCTATGTCCGCTTATGATTCAAGCGCACCATCGTGTTGCTTTTCTCTGCCAACCCCACAGGTCAAAATGGCCATTTACCTATGTTGCTCATACAAATCCATTTTCGTCTGAGCTTTCATCCAGTCGAGCTCAGCTGATGTCAAATTCACTGTCTCGAGCGCTTTTACGTTGTCGCGTACTTGCGCGGGACTACTTGCTCCTGCGACAACGGAAGCGACTACAGGAGACGAGAGGCAGTACTGGAGGGCTACAGCTTGCATAGGACGGCCTTGTAATAGCTCTTTTTCAAAAGCTGAACGCAGGGATTGTAGTTCTTCGTATGAATAAGTAAGATACCCTTTTAATTGAATCGAATCAGACATTTGGCTGAAAGGGCGGTCTGTGAGAATGCCTTTGGCAACCGGACCTCTAGCTACGATACTGACTTGATGTTCTTCGAGTAAAGGGAATAATTCTTCCGGTCGACGGTCTAATAAACTGTATTGCATCATGATACTGATGATCGACGAGCGTTTCACATATTCTCTGATGACATTTGGTCGAATGGAAGAAATACCGTAGTAGCGAATAAGCCCTTCTTGCTTTAATTCCTCGAAAGCTTCAATCGTTTCATCAATGTTGTCTTCCGTTGTGCCCCCGTGCAATTGATACAAGTCGATATAATCGGTTTGAAGTCGCTTCAAACTATCTTTTACCGCTGTTTGAATATGTTTTTTCGATGGATCCCATGTCCAACCGTCTTTTCCTTTTTCGAAACGATTTCCCGCTTTTGTTGCAAGAATTACGTCATGGCGCTTGCCTTTTAGAACGTTGCCGATGATTTCTTCGTTAAAACCTTCATTGTATAAATCGGCGGTATCGAGATAATTAATTCCACTATCTAAGGCCGCTTCGATTGTCTTTTGAGCTTCACGAACATCGGTACCAATGCTCATGCACCCAAGACCGATTTCACTCACGTATAAATCAGATTTTCCGAGCTGACGTTTATTCACAAACAACAACCTCCCAAGTCCTATGAATTTGTTTTTCCGCTATATAGTGGGCGGAATCAATGTATGTCCTAAGTTTAGTGTAGCCTATAAAGAAGAGTTGAAGGAAAAAGGTACAAACTAAACCTTTTTCCTGTGAGTCAGTGCCGGCACTGGCTCCGCACTCTGCGCGCCTTTTAGGAGAACCCCGCTCCTAAAAGGCTTAAAACCGAGCAACGGCTCCGCTCAGTGCATAGAGTGGAAGGAAAAGGTACAAGCCAAACCTTTTTCCTTCAACTCTATCATATTGCACACGGACAAGTCATATGTTTAAGTATACAGGCTGTCGAAAAGGATGGGGAAGCGTATGTCCAAAGATTTGAATAAAGTCCGGCGGAAGTTAGAAACGAGAAGGCGTCAAATTAATCAGAATGTGAAACAACGGGAACGTACGGTTCCAATGTTGATGAATCGACACGATGAGGCGAGGGAGGAACCGGATTTTTACGTACCACCGGATTCTAATAAAGGGATACGACCTGAGAAAGCGAGTGACTTTTTTCTTTTTCGAGCAATGGTGGCGGTTTGTTTGTTTTTAATGACAGCGATTTTATTTCAGTCGCAAGTTCCTCAAGCTGAGGGTGCTAAAAATTTAGTCAGACAAACATATGAGCAGGAGTTGCAATTTGCAGCGATTGCCGATTGGTATGAGAATCAATTCGGTCGACCATTAGCGCTTTTACCTATGAATCAAGATGTTGCTCAAGGAGATCCGAATGGGCAGGTGGAACTAGCCTATGCTCTTCCTGTATTAGGAACGATTAGTCAGGATTTCGAGCAAGATGGTAGAGGCATTCTTGTTGAAACAGGGATGAATGCTGAAGTAGAAGCTGTAAAAGGCGGCCACGTGAAGTCCGTTGGGAGAGACGAGGATCAAAGCCTAGGAAAGACGGTTACGGTCGAGCATTATGATGGGACGGAAGCTGTCTATGGCATGCTCGATAAAATTGAAGTCAATATGTATGATCACATTCAAGCAGGAAATTTGATTGGCACCGTAACGACAAACACAGAAGCGGAAAAAGGAATTTTCTATTTTGCCTTAAAGAAAGATGATCATTATATTAATCCAAGCGATGTTTTAACGTTTGATTAGATGAAAGATCTTTTATTGAAGATTAAGATTAATCCGTTGTTCTGGTTTGTTGTCGGCATAGGTGTCTTTACAGGTTATTTCCGAGAAGTATTAATGATTTTTACGATTGTTTTTATTCACGAAATGGGTCATGCGGTTGCTGCGCATTGGTTTAAATGGCGTATTCATAAAATTGAATTGCTCCCTTTTGGTGGTGTAGCTGAAGTGGAGGATGTCGGCAATCGCCCGTTTCATGAAGAATTAATTGTTATATTAGCTGGACCACTTCAACATATATGGATGATGCTCCTGTCTTATGCTCTCGTTCATTTTTCATTTTGGACTAGCACGGATCATCATCTTTTTATTTGGCATAATATCATGATTTTATGCTTTAACCTTATTCCTGTTTTACCTCTTGATGGGGGGAGGCTTGTGCAATTATGGTGTACGTACCGCTTTCCGTACGTTCAGGCGTTGACGTATTCGCGTTGGTCTTCAGCGACTGTTTTAGCCATGATGATTGTAGTAAGTATGATTTGGTTTCCATATCATTTAAATCTATGGGTGATTATCACCTTTTTGCTGCTAACGAATTATTTGGAGTGGAAACAAAGATATTACCGCTTTATGCGTTTTTTGATGGCGCGGCAATCCACCACTTACGAGAATCAATTGCAAGAAACGATCTCGGTACGAGATTCCATGCTACTAAGGGAAGCAATGAAACAAATTAAGCGAGGACACTCTCATATGTTCAAAGTGTTTCAATTGCAATCAGGCAAGTCTTTGACAATTGAAGAAAAAGAAATGTTGCAGCTCCTTTTTACAAAGAAAAAACCACATCTTCCTCTTTCCTATTTTTTCTCGGGACGACTTTAAGCCATTCTGAAAACGACTTTTGCTATGTAAACTGTTACAATAGAGAAAAGATATTTGTAAAAGGGGCTTTTCTCTGTGAAGAAAATCATTTTTAATATGGCGACAAGGGAAAGACGAGCGGCTGTTGTGGAAAACAACCGGGTTGTTGAATTGATGGTGGAGCGAACGATTGAAAATCGAATCGTGAGCAACGTCTACCGTGGACGTGTCGTGAATGTATTACCAGGAATGCAGGCCGCATTTGTCGATATTGGAAGGGACAAAAATGGCTTCTTATATCGAGATGACCTGTTGTCTTTTCATCTTTCTGAAGAAGAGGAAGAACAGAAAAAGCAGCGTAGCATTTCTGAATTTGTTCGGCAAGGGGAAGAATTGCTTGTTCAAGTGACAAAAGAAGGATTTGGTACTAAAGGACCTAGATTGTCAGGGGTGATCTCGTTTCCGGGACAATTTTTGGTTTACATGCCTGAAGGAAATTACGTCGGAGTGTCACGCCGCTTTTCAACCGAGAGCGAGCGTGAGCACTGGCGTCAAATAGGTGAAGAGATCGTTCACGCGAAGGAAGGTGTGATCATTCGTACTTCCTGTGAAGGACAAGCTCCTGAAATGATTGAACAAGAGTTACAATTTTTACGAAAATGCTGGCAGGAAATTTGGAAGGATGAAAAAAGCCAAAAAGCACCCGCGCTCATTCATCAAGATACAGGATTAATTGAACGCATTGTACGCGATTTCTCCTATACGGACATTGATGAGGTGGTTGTTGACCAACATGAGGCATATAAGATACTAAAAGAGCTGTTAGAACCGTTTCCAAAGCTTCAAGCTGCGCTCACTCTGTATCGAGAAAAAGAAAATATCTTTTCGGCTTATGGGATAGAAAAAGAGCTTGAGCGTGCCCTAAGGCGTCAAGTTTGGTTGAAGAACGGGGCTTATTTAATGATTGACCAAACGGAGGCGCTAACGGTTATTGATGTGAATACCGGGAAGTTCACAGGAAAAACCGATTTACATGATACGGTGCGGAAAACGAATAGTGAGGCAGCTAAGGAGATTGCGAAGCAACTGCGCTTACGTGATATTTCTGGCATTATTATCATTGACTTTATTGATATGAAGCGAGAACAAGACCGCGAACATGTAGTATCTGTGTTTGAAAAAGCGCTGAAAAACGATCGAACGAAAACAAATGTACTTGGTATTACTGGTCTTGGCTTGCTTGAAATGACACGGAAGAAAGTTCGGCAAAACCTACAGGCGAGCTTGTCTAAAACATGTCCAACGTGTCAGGGCAAGGGAGCGGTGCTATCAGATGAGGCACAGGCTTTTAAAATTGAGAGACAGCTTTGGGAGCATAGGGGAATGGCGGAAGAAGCGCTTGTCCTTGAGCTACCTCCTTCTGTCGCGACTGTTTTATTTGGGGCGAAAAGTGAGCACTTAAAGCGGTTAGAGGAAGCACTTGGCTTTCGAATTTTAGTGTATCCGAATAAAAAATTAACCGAAGAGAGTTTCGCGATTCGTTATCTTGGTGAAATGGCCGAAGCAACCGCGCAGCTAGAACGATTAAAAGCAAAATAGTTGATTGACAGTATCTAAGAAAATATGATACAATTTCGCTTGTTAGTTATTTGGTCGCACCCAAACAACTATAACCGCACAGAACAGGTTTTAAACGACATTTGTCTACCTAGGATGGCGAGTCTGAGTATATGAGGAGGTGCAAGTATGTACGCAATTATTGAAACTGGTGGTAAGCAAATCAAGGTTCAAGAAGGCCAAGAAATCTACATCGAAAAATTAGACGCAGAAGCTGGTGAAACAGTTAGCTTCGATAACGTTTTATTCGTAGGTGGCGATGATGTTAAAGTTGGTGCTCCTTTCGTAGAAGGCGCTACTGTAACGGCGAAAGTTGAAAAACACGGTCGTCAAAAGAAAATCATCGTTTGGAAAATGAAAGCTAAAAAGAACTACCGTCGTAAGCAAGGTCATCGTCAACCTTACACGAAAGTGGTAATCGAAAAGATTAACGGCTAATCGGATGATTACGGTTGAGATTTCACGTAACGACAAAAAGAACATTGTCTCTTTTACGATGAGTGGACATGCTGACTCTGGTCCGCATGGTCATGATCTCGTTTGTGCTGGGGCTTCAGCTGTTTCTTTTGGCTCTGTCAATGCGATCGCTACAGTTTGTGGTGTAGAGCTTGATATAGAGATGGAAGAAGATGGTGGCTTTCTCCGCTGTTATGTTCCAAACGGTTTGGATGATGTAACATTTGAGAAAGTCCAACTTCTTCTTGAAGGGATGTTAGTATCCCTCCAGTCGATCGCTGAAGAATACAGCAGTTATATTCAAGTCAACGATATAATCGGGAGGTGAATTCCATGTTAAAAATGAACCTTCAATTTTTCGCATCGAAAAAAGGGGTAGGTAGTACAAAGAACGGTCGTGACTCTCAGTCTAAGCGTCTAGGCGCTAAACGTGCTGACGGTCAAACTGTAACAGGTGGATCAATCTTAGTACGCCAACGCGGAACACGCGTATATCCTGGTGTGAACGTAGGTAAAGGTGGAGACGATACACTATTTGCGAAAGTAGACGGCGTTGTGAAATACGAGCGTGTTGGTCGTGATCGCAAACAAGTGAGCGTATACCCTGCAGCTCAATAATTTATGAGAGCTCTTTAGCAGCGAAAGCTGTTGAAGGGCTTTTTTGTTTGTTTTTTATGCGAGAAGATGCCAAGTTGCTAGTAACGCCAGTCAAGTCGCAAATAGCTGAGAGAAAGTGACGACTAAAAGAGCTCAACTCGCGAATAAAAATGGAGTCGCGAATATAATTGAAAAGTCGCGATTGTTTGTCAGAAGTCGCTAATAAAAGTTAAACACGCCTTTCAACTTCCTCTTAGCTACTACCCAATTTTGATGATTCATAGTATAGTTAACTAGTTAATTCGTTTTACGAAATAAAAGCGTAGAGGTGATCAATCAAATGAAAGCTTTTGTAAATGGAACGGTGATGACTGGGACAGGGGAAAAGATCGAGGCAGGCAAGGTGTTGATCAATGAAGGCAAGATCGTGAATATTGGAAAAGATATTGTGATCCCATCTGATGCAAAAATCGTTGATGTGACAGGAAAATATGTGACTCCAGGGTTAATTGATGTACATACGCATTTAGGTGTTTTCTCGGAAGGACTTGGTCAAGCTGGTCATGACTTCAATGAGACGACGGATGCAGCGACTCCTTACATTCGAGCGATTGATGGGATTAATCCGTTTGATCGTGGCTTTGAAGATGCACGAATGGCTGGTGTGACAACAGTACAAATCATGCCAGGAAGTGCGAATGTGATTGGAGGAGAAATGTCGATCGTCAAAACAAGTGGAACGGTTGTTGATGAGATGATCGTCAAATCACCATCAGGAATGAAAGCGGCTTTTGGTGAAAATCCTAAACGTGTTCATGGGGGAAAAGGAAAGCTGCCGGTCACACGAATGGGTGTAGCCGCTTTGTTTCGTCAACAATTCATGAAAGCACAAGACTACAAAAAGAGCTTAGAAGCGGGTGTTGTGAAAACGCGTGATTTAGGAATGGAGCAATTAGTTAAAGTATTAAATAAAGAAATTCCATTACGTGCACATGCCCACCGTGCGGATGACATTGCTACACTTCTAAGGCTTATCAAAGAATTTGATATCGAGGCAACGATTGAGCATTGTACAGAAGGACACCTCATCACAGCCTTTATAGCTAAGCATGATGTACGCGTTTCAGTCGGACCAACGATGACGTCGCGCACGAAGCAAGAACTAAATAATAAAGGATGGCATACGCTTGTGGAGCTAGAAAAGCATGGAATTCCGTTCTCCATTACAACCGATCATCCAGTCGTAACGATTGACCATCTCATTACATCCGCCATAACAGCAGTCAAGTTTGGTTTATCAGAAGATGCAGCCTTTAAGGCCATTACGATTCGAGCAGCTGAACATTTAGGCATCGAAGAGCAAGTGGGGTCTCTCTCTCAAGGAAAGGATGCCGATCTCGTCATTTGGAGTGATCATCCATTTTCTTCGACAGCCACGGTTGAACATACGTTTATAAATGGGAAAAGTGTTTATACTGAATAAGGGATAGAGGGTCGTTTTGCGTCTTCTTAAATGGAATAAAATTAGAAGGCGTATGATCCTCTTAATGGACGGAAATAGAAAGGAAGTTACTCGTGAGTAAAATAGAACGCGAAAAGTTAAAGCGCTTGCAAGAGTGCGCCGCTGATGCTAATAACGAGCATGAACAAAAAAAATTAATGACAGAATTAGCGATTCTAACAGAGCGTGAGCGAATCCAAGCAAAAGAAAAATAAGTAGGTAGGAGAGTGAGAAGAATGAAACTAACGGTCGTTGGATATTGGCATGGTTACCCTGAAAAAGGTGAAGCCACTTCTGGGTTTTTGTTAGAGGAAGATGAAGTGAAGTTGTTACTTGATTGTGGGAGTGGTGTGTTATCCAATGTGCAATCTTACTGTGCCGTGACGGACCTTGATGGGATCGTTCTTTCTCATTATCATCACGACCATCAAGCAGATATCGGCCCTTATCAATATGCACGCATTGTCAATAAGGGGATGGGAGTCGAGATGAAGGAAGCAACGATTTATGGTCATCAGGATGATCAAGCGGGTTTTAGTAAGCTAAGCTATCAAAATGTCGTTAAATCACAAGCATATCAAGAGCATTCACCGTTAAAGATAGGTCCTTTTACTTTTATATTTAAGAAAACCACTCACCCTGTACCCTGCTATGCGATGAGAATCGAAAGCAGAGGGAAAACGATCGTTTACACAGCTGACTCTAGTTTTTTTCCGGAATTAGCCACTTTTTCAAAAGGAGCAGATCTCCTCATTGCCGAATGCAGTGGTTATGAAGGGGAGCAGATCGCTCAGTATGGCCATATGACGAGCGAGGCAGTTGGTCAATTGGCTAAACAAGCGCAACCAACTAAGCTCATTTTAAGCCATCTTCCACATAAGGGGGATCATGAGCAATTACGTCAAGAAGTGGCCAAGCACTTTTTTGGAGAAGTCACCCTTGCACGCTCCGGACTACAAATCAGATTATAGTCTACACGTTTATCCTCACTTCAAACCATTAGGGAGAAGCCTCTTCCTCTCATCACCTCTCCTTATTTACAAATTCTTAACAAACCGCTAGAAATCGTGCTACGACTAAGCTCGTAGCTTTTGTGCATTAATAATGATAGAAGGATTAGAAAAAAAGTATTTGTATATATAAGTATATACTTATATAATAAAACCAGATTAAAGAAAGGGCTGACAAAATATGAGCAAAACGATGTCTTCAATTGAAATTGCTGCAGCGGCTAAAGTATTAAAGCTGTTGGGGGATAAAACTCGACTGGCGATGATGGCGATGCTGTCTGAAGACGAATGCTGTGTCTGTGAATTTGTTGAACTTTTTCAAATGAGTCAGCCTTCTGTCAGTCAACATTTACGAAAGCTACGAGATGTGGGCCTCGTGGAAGAAAAAAGAAAGGGTCAATGGATCTTCTATCGTGTTAACAAGACCCATGAGACATACGTGCTCATAGAAAGCTTACTTCAACATATTCCAAGTCAGAAAGAGAAATTAAAGGACTTGGAGCAACGTGGACTCCGGGTTTCATGTTGTGATTAATTAAGAGAATAGGAGTGGAGGATTTGTCTCAAGTTATATTGGCATCTCTCATTTTCCTTTTTACGCTCGTCCTTGTCATTTGGCAACCTAGAGGCTTATCAATAGGCTGGTCAGCGTCGATTGGGGCAGTGCTAGCTCTAGCCGTCGGTGTGGTTGATTTTGGTGATGTGGTGACCGTAACAGGAATTGTATGGAATGCGACGTTAACATTTGTAGCTATTATTATTATCTCTTTAATTTTAGATGAGATTGGATTTTTTGAATGGTCGGCCTTGCATATGGCTAGGTTCGCAAAGGGAAACGGGGTTAAGATGTTCCTTTATGTATCGGTCCTTGGAGCGATCGTTGCAGCCTTATTTGCCAATGATGGTGCCGCTCTTATTTTAACCCCCATTGTTTTAGCAATGGTGCGCGCGCTTCGCTTTAAAGAAGCTATGGTTCTTCCGTTCATTATGGCAAGTGGATTTATTGCTGATACGACATCATTGCCTTTACTTGTTAGTAATTTAGTCAACATTGTGTCGGCTGATTTCTTCGGAATTGGGTTTGTCGAGTACGCATCGCGAATGATTGTTCCTAACTTCTTTGCACTAGGAGCAAGCATCCTTGTTTTATATTTGTATTTCCGCAAAGACATTCCAAAAAACTATGATATGGGTCAATTAAAACAACCAGTTGAAGCAATCAAAGATCCAAAGTTGTTTAAGTTGTCGTGGTATATTTTAGCCGTACTCCTAATCGGATACTTTGTCAGTGAGTTTATTCATATACCTGTATCGTTTGTGGCGATGCCGATTGCGGTTGTCTTTTATTTCATCTTTCGTTCGGTCAGTGCAAAGAACAAACAACTAAGTTCTGCAGGGATCATCAGAGACGCTCCATGGGCGATAGTCGTCTTTTCTATCGGGATGTATGTTGTCGTTTATGGCCTTCGTAATGTCGGGTTAACGGATATGCTCGCAACTGTTATTGAAGGAGCAGCGAACCAAGGTTTATTCGTTGGAACCATTTCAATGGGCTTCATTGCAGCGATTCTATCATCCATCATGAACAACATGCCAACCGTTATGATTAATGCATTAGCCATCTCCGAAACGGCTACGACGGGAGCGATGAGGGAAGCCTTAATCTATGCCAATGTGATTGGTTCGGATTTAGGTCCAAAGATTACACCAATTGGTTCATTAGCTACCTTGCTCTGGTTACACGTCCTCGCTCAAAAGGGGATGAAGATTTCATGGGGCTATTACTTTAAGGTCGGTATTATTTTAACAATTCCAACGTTATTCATCACACTTGTTGGACTCTATCTCTGGTTAGTCATTATTCTCTAATAAAAACATATAAAAGGAGCAATTATCATGTCAAAACCAATTATTTATTTCTTATGTACAGGAAACTCTTGCCGTAGCCAAATGGCAGAAGGCTGGGGAAAGAAGCACCTTGGTGATAAGTACGATGTTTATTCTGCAGGAATTGAAGCACACGGTGTGAATCCAAATGCCGTAAAAGCAATGGCTGAAGTTGGGGTCGATATCTCAAACCAAACATCGGATACGATTGACCCTGAAATTTTGAAAAAAGCAGATTTAGTGGTTACACTTTGCGGCCATGCTAATGACGTTTGTCCAGCAACACCACCGAACAAAGAACGTGAACATTGGGGCTTTGATGACCCAGCAAAAGCAGAAGGAACAGAAGAAGAGAAATGGGCGTTCTTCCAACGTGTTCGTGATGAGATCGGTGAACGCATTCACACGTTTGCTGAAACAGGGAAATAAGAACATTCGATTACGGGGCTAGTCCCCGTTTTTCCATATCCATAAGGAGGCTTTCATGATGACGAAAATTAGAATCTATGATCCCGCCATGTGTTGCGATACAGGAGTTTGTGGACCAAGTGTGGATCCGGAGTTAACAAGAGTGGCAACAGCCATTTTTATGTTAGAAAAAGAAACGATTGATATTGCTCGCTTTAATTTAGCAACTGATCCGAAAGCATTTGTTGATGAAACGCAAATTCAACAGCTGTTACATGCAGAGGGAGTAGAGGCGCTTCCAGTTATTATCGTTAATGATAAAATTAAATTAAAAGGACAATACCCAACGAATGAACAATTAGCGGAGTGGGCGAATGTGCCTTTGGACGTCCTCACGAAACAACCGAGTAAGTCCAAAGGAATTGAATTGCTATGAGTTCACGTTTTCAACCACATTCAGACACCGTGACTCCATTCTTATTTTTTACAGGAAAAGGGGGGGTTGGCAAAACTTCAACGGCTTGTGCGACTGCAGTTGCTCTAGCAGAAGAAGGGAAAAAGGTCTTGATTGTCAGCACCGATCCGGCCTCAAACTTACAAGATGTGTTTGATCAAGAGATCGGGTATGAAACGACAAAGATCACAGCAATACCGGGACTAGTTGCCATTAATTTGGATCCAGAAGAAGCGGCTAATGCTTACCGTGAGAAGATAGTCGGTCCATTCCGAGACAAGCTTCCAGCAGTCGTTGTGACACAAATGGAAGAGCAACTTTCTGGTGCATGTACAGTAGAGATTGCCGCCTTTGATGAGTTCGCCACCATTTTAACGAACCCTGAGCGAACCACTGCCTATGATCATATTATCTTTGATACAGCACCAACGGGTCATACGCTTCGTTTGCTACAGCTTCCTACCGCTTGGTCGAGCTTCCTTGAGGATAGTACCCACGGTGCGTCGTGCTTAGGACCTCTTTCTGGCCTGGCTGAAAAAAGGGCTCTTTATACAGATGCCGTTAACGCACTAGCTAATGCAGAGGAAACGACGCTTGTGCTAGTTTCTAGACCGGATGAATCGGCGTTAAAGGAAGCGAGTCGTGCCGCTAACGAATTAAAAGAAGTCGGTTTGACGAATCAATGGTTACTTCTGAATGGAATTTTAGAGCAGTATGTACAAGAAGACCCCATATCTACAGCTCTTTATGAGAGGCAGCAACATGCTTTAATGAACATGCCAGAAGACGTAAAGTTGATGAAAACATTTGAGCTTCCATATGTCCCTTATCAACTGACAGGTTCTGATGCGTTACGTGCTTTCTTTAAAGGTGAACCTTTTCATCCAGATGTAGATCAAGAAGAAACATTCACAGACCTGCCTACTTTAAAAGCCGTCACCGATCAACTTGGCACTAAAAAAAGCGGAGTTATTTTAACAATGGGCAAAGGTGGTGTCGGTAAAACAACCGTTGCCGCTTCTGTTGCGATTGCGTTAGCCGAACAAGGACATTCTGTGCATTTAACGACAACTGACCCAGCTGAGCATCTCTCATTTGTTCTCGAAGGAACAGAAGCGAAGGGAAGTTTAACGGTAAGCCACATTGATCCGAAAAAAGAAGTCGAAGCCTATACAGAAGAAGTGTTAGCGAAATCTGCAGATACACTAGATGAAAATGGGTTAGCCTATTTAAAAGAAGACTTAAGCTCGCCATGTACGGAAGAAATCGCTGTTTTCCGCGCTTTTGCTGACGTCGTCGATCAAGCAAGTGATTCGTTTGTTGTCATTGACACTGCCCCTACTGGCCACACTTTGTTGTTGTTAGATGCAGCGCAGTCATACCATAAGGAGATCGAACGATCAACAGGAGAGGTTCCAGAGTCTGTCTCAAAGCTATTACCAAGACTGAGAAACAGTGAGGAAACGGACGTTATCATCGTTACTTTGCCAGAAGCGACTCCCGTTCATGAGGCCAAGCGACTACAGGATGATTTAGCGCGAGCAGACATTACACCAATCTGGTGGGTAATCAACCAATGTTTCTCTGCAACCAATATAGCAGATCCAATATTAAAGCAACGCTCACAATCTGAACAAAAGTGGATTCAGCTTGTTTCTGAAGCACATGCTAGTCAAGCGGCTGTGATTCCTTGGCAACCAGCCGGACTGGTTGGGTATGAGCACTTAAAAAAATTAACAAACTAAAAACGTCTGTTTTAAAAGTGAAGCAGGTTCAGTTTGGAGAGAAAACGTTATAACATGACAATTAGCTATATATTATAGTCAATCGAAAACGCCCGGATCTCATATGTGTGATGAAATCCGAGCGTTTTTAGTAAATCTATTTTATACTTCTTTCTCTGTTCGTTGGTTTTTTGTCTTATTATATATACCTAACTGTATTGTTTTGAACAATCTTCTTATCAATGATTCCATTTGTAATGGCATTAAACTATAAACCAATAACCAAATTTTCATTGGTGGTTTCCTTAGCCAAAAAGGCAAAAAACCTAAGTCAGGACAAGTAAGATTCTCAGAAAAATTTTTGATTTTTGTACTTCTTCATTAAACATCTATCCTTATTGATTTGAAGCTATTATGTACAATCTTAAAATCTCCCTCTAAAAAATTAATCTAGTTTTGCCACCCCAAGAGCAAGGTTCTCCCAAAGGATTCTTTCAACTTTATCTACTTGATCTTTAGTGCAGTTTACAACTAAAACGATTTCAGATTTTTTTCCTCGAATAAGTCTTTTTCGTTTGTGGACCACTTTAAATAAGATGTAATCAATCATAAAGCCGAGAATGAAACCAGTGGCTGCACCAATTAAACCCCAATAGATAGGACACAACTCTAGTATAAAACCAACACTCGCCCCGATGACAGAAAAGGCGGTCCCGATTGCTGCCCCTTTGTCAAATAGACTTACCCCATCCGCGCGATGGAGTGTATCCATCAAGCGTCTATCTTCTACTCGATTTTCAAGTGGAACCGCTAAAATCGCTTCTTTTTCAATTCCTATTTGCTCTAACGCTGTAATGCATAATTCTAAATAAGAAGAGTGTTCAAACGTTGAAAAAGTTTGCATGTATCCAATTCCTCACGTTTCCTTGGCCATTTTCACACGGTACTTTTGGTAGTTTGTTTTCAGGTATTTTCTTTGCTCACTTTCAAACAGTTTGTTATTTTCAACTGTATTTACATAAGAATCATAAACAGCAAATCCGACATGAGAAGGGATGAACAGTAACCACTGTGGATCAAGTACTTGTGTTGCTTCAGCGATGTCTCCTAAAAAAAGATATTGAACGGCAACGAGAAGATTGGAATAATAAACAAATACAATCGTCCAAGCAGTTGTAAATAATGCTGTAATCACACGATGAACGTAAAGTTGGCCTAACCCAGGAGTAAACAGTGACCATATTGCAGCCATTATCGGTCTCCTTTTATCTAAATAATTGATTTCCAAAGCCCCTATACTATAAGTGTTAAAGTCAGCATTTTCTCGTTCAGCAAGTACATACACTTTATTCATATCAACAGCCGTTCGGTAGCTATCCCAAATCGCAAATAAATAGACAGGGATGTACAGCAAGAACCATTTTGGATCGAGAACTTCTTTAGCCATATCGATGTTTCCGGTAAAAGAATAGACCATGGAAAGGTTCAGATGGGTCATGCTATTAATGAGTATCTCCCAAATAAACAGGGTGAAGCCCCTAAGGTATTTGGATAAAAGAAGATGACCGAATCCTGGAAAGGCTGCTGACCACCAAGCAATAATATAGGGATTACGTAAGTGCAATTGTGTTGTTCCGAAAATACTTACATAGGCTTTATATCGTCGTTCCTGATTGGTTGGTTTGAAATTATTCACGTGTATTACCTCATTGTCAGTCGTGAAATTCTTTTAAGTAGTATTTACTATTTTCACCTTTAAATACGAAGTAGCTATCTCCATTACTTCCTACCGTATTTCATTAAAACTCTATCTAAATTAGAACAGATACTCTTGTTCTTCATCAAAAAAAATTGATGTTAATTCACTTGTAAAATAAAGGAAGATTAAAGTATAATAAAACCAAGTAAGTTTGATGGAGGAGGAACCTATGCAAATTCCTATACGATTTGAAAATAAAAGTAAAAATAGCATGTTCGACCCAAAATATTACGAACAGAAATTCAAAGCGCTAGCAGATGAAAAGCGCTTGACTTTGCTCAATGAACTTTGTGTTCGCGGACAAACCTGTGTCTGTGATTTAACTGAAATTCTTGACATTCCTCAGTCTAAATTATCTTATCACCTTAAGATCTTATTGGACGCTAAGTTTATTGTTCGTGAAAAAAGAGGACAGTGGAATTATTATCAACTAAATGAAGCGACAATCGATGACATTTTATCAGAGCAACTTTGTTGTGTCTTAAGACCACGTTCATAAAAATGAGCTGCTAGTAAAGGAGGAACCTTTACTAGCAGCTTTTTTTGATGATTAACTAGTAGAGGGGCTAAAGAAATCACTCATGACTTCTTTTTTCGTTTAACGACCCATACGGCTAAACTAATACAGACGATGAAAAAAAGTGCAAAGGTGATGGCTAGTAGGATATCAGGAGTTGACGAAAGCAATGTAGAGCCCTCCTTAATTAGTAAGTTATATTCTATTTTTGGAGGAATCGTTAAAATTTATACGGATATTCAAAGCTAAGAAGAGGTAATGGAATGATGGTCTATCTCTAAAGGAACTTAATTACACATGAACAAGCTTTTTGACTAGGAGCGTCCTATGTATGTAAATAACCATCTAAGCAAACCAGGTATCGGACCTACGAGTGAATGAACAAAGTCTGCAGCTTATTCAGAGAATAGGTTTAGCGAAGCCAGCTGGACATTAATTGAAAAGGAGGTATCATTCGTGATGCCCCTTTTTGGGTTGTATTTCCAAGAGCATAAAACAAGAGTTATTTTCTAAACATTCATTTGATTTAGTGTAATTGCAACATTAAGTCTAGGAGATTTTATGACTATTTTACTGAAAGAAGAGAATATGAGAGAAAATAATAGGTTTTAAGAGATTTGCAATGATGATATACGCTTACATGGTGGTTTGAAGTTTTTATAGATGATGGTAAGATACCTTTGTTAACAACGGACCCCGACTTTTGTGAGAGTCAAAAGTCGAATAAAAAACTAAATATGGAAAGAGGTGTTAGATTGAATATTCAATCTATTAAACAAGAATGGTTTGGAAATGTGAGAGGCGACGTAATGGCCGGACTTGTCGTTGCTCTTGCGCTCATTCCAGAAGCGATTGCCTTTTCGATCATTGCGGGTGTAGATCCAATGGTTGGGCTTTATGCTTCATTTTGTATCGCCGTAGCCATTGCTTTTGTAGGTGGTCGTCCTGGGATGATTTCTGCCGCAACAGGTGCAATGGCGCTATTAATGGTAACTCTTGTAGCTGATCATGGTCTGCAGTATTTACTTGCTGCAACCATCCTTACGGGTGTGTTCCAAATTCTATTTGGCGTGTTTAAGCTAGCAAGGATTATGAAATTTGTCCCACGTTCGGTCATGGTTGGTTTCGTTAATGCGTTAGCTATTTTAATCTTCATGGCTCAGTTCGAGCAATTTGAGGGCGCTACATGGATCATGTTTGCTCTAGTTGCTGCAACGCTATTTATCATTTACGGATTACCGAGAATTACAAAAGCTGTACCTTCAGCACTAGCGGCAATTGTGTTAATTACAGCAGTTGTAATCTTTATGGGAATTGATATTCGTACAGTAGGCGATATGGGAGCATTGACTCAAGCGTTACCTATGTTCTTAATCCCTGAAATTCCTTTAAATCTAGAAACTTTAATGATTATTCTTCCTTATTCATTGGCTTTAGCCATTGTTGGTTTACTTGAATCGCTCTTAACGGCTAATATCGTTGATGATATGACAGATACAGAGAGTGATAAGAATAAAGAAAGCCGTGGACAAGGGATTGCCAATATTGTATCAGGATTCTTTGGAGGAATGGCTGGTTGTGCGATGATCGGTCAGTCAGTTATTAATGTAAAATCAGGCGGTAATGGTCGATTATCTGCATTAGTTGCTGGGGTCTTCCTTATGTTCTTAATATTAGTATTAGGTGGACTCGTTGTTCAAATTCCTATGGCAGCATTAGTAGGTGTTATGTTCATGGTCGCATTCAGTACATTTGATTGGGGCTCTGTCCGTAACATCCATAAGTTACCACGAACGGATGCAATTGTAATGGTTGTTACCGTTGCGACAGTTGTATTTACGCATAACTTAGCAATTGGTGTTTTTGCAGGGGTATTATTAAGTGCCATTTTCTTTGCTGCAAAAATTTCAAAGGTTCATGTAGAAAAAAGCTACATCAATCACTTAGATAAACAGGTATATAAAATTCATGGTCAAATCTTCTTTGCATCAGTTACTGACTTTGTGAACAAATTTGACTACAAAGAAGATGTAAAGAGCGTTGAGATTGACCTTTCAAATGCTCATCTTTGGGATGATTCAGCGATTGGTGCATTAGACAAAATAGAAAGTAAGTTTGAACAAAGCGGGATTACTGTTGAATTTGTTGGACTGAACTCTGAAAGTGAAAAGCTAAAAGACCGAATAGGTGGGTTATCGAAAGCATCTGGTCATTAATAAAAAACGAGCAGGAGATGAAATCTTCTGCTCGTTTTTTGTACTCTAATAGAGAGCGAACGAAACATTAATAAGAAGTTTATAAGAACAGCTTTACAAGAGTGCATTAGTTGATTAACATGAAGCTAATAAGAATCTATACATAAGGGGGTCCACCTATGTTTAAAAATATTTTACTAGCATCAGATGGTTCTTCACATTCCATTCGTGCTGCTGAGAAAGCTATTGCTTTAGCGAAGTTACATCAGTCAAACGTTGATCTTATCTACTCCATTGACGGATCAACATCAAAGTCTGATGTACTAGCCTATCAAAGCAAGTATGAAGTGGAAAGAAAGCGTAAAGAGAAGCTAGCTCCCGTTGTAGAATTGTTAGAAAAGGATGGTATTTCTTATCAAGTGCACATGATTCATGGCGATCCAGGACCTGCAATCGTTGATTTTGCCAATAAAGGCAACTATGATTGTGTTGTTGTTGGGAGCCGAGGGTTGAACAAGTTGCAGACGATGGTGCTAGGTAGTGTCAGTCATAAGATTGCTAAGCGTG
Source organism: Halalkalibacter alkalisediminis (assembly GCF_028610705.1). Taxonomy (GTDB): domain Bacteria; phylum Bacillota; class Bacilli; order Bacillales; family Bacillaceae_D; genus Halalkalibacter; species Halalkalibacter alkalisediminis. Next base: position 144,340 of record NZ_JAQQWT010000006.1, on the reverse strand, counting down.
TGGAAGTACCTGTCTTAATTGTAAAATAATAAGTGAGAGGATGAGTGTTCATTGACGCTCATCCTTTTTTATCCTAAATAAGAGGAGTCAAGCATTTAAACCAAGAAGTTACTAGGGATTGTTAATAAGGGCAAAAGGGAGTTGAAGAGTTGACTATTGTACGATTAGATGAAGATAAATACGTTGAAGCCATTCGTTTATCCGAATACGCCTTTCAATACAAAGTAACAGAAGACCAAATGGCCGAACGTCTTGAACGATTAAAAAAACACCATGAATTAATAGGAATTATAGAAGAAGATCAATTAGTGGCCAAGCTTCATTTTCTACCATTAACTATTTACATGAACAAAAAAGAAATCAAAATGGGAGGAATTGCCGGTGTTGCAACCTATCCAGAACATCGTAGAAAAGGCTATGTAAAAGAGATGCTTATTCATATACTCAAACAGATGAAAGAAGAGCATTACAGTGTATCCATGCTGTATCCATTTTCTGTTCCCTTTTACAGGGAGTATGGGTGGGAGCTTTTTTCAGATAAGCTGACCGTAACGATGGCTAAGTCAGATTTAAGGTTCGACAATGAAACGCAAGGAAAAATGAGACGCTATTCGAAAGAGCCACCTATTCATGTTTTAGCAGAAATTTACGAACAATACGCAATCAAGTTTACGGGCATGTTGGTCCGAGATCAGGATTGGTGGGATAAGGTTGTAAAAGATGAGCAAGTGGCGATCTACTATGATGCTGCTGAGAACGCAACAGGTTACCTTATTTACACGGTTATAGAAAAGAAAATGAAAGTAGAAGAAATGGTATCGCTGAACGCAGAAGCCAAAAGAGGGCTTTGGAATTATATTTGTCAGCATGATTCTATGATCAATGAACTTGAATTGATTACATATGAAAGAGAGCCACTTTTGTTTTCTTTGAAAGAACCAAGAGTGAAAAGAGAGGTCACCCCTTATTTTATGGCTCGAATTGTGGATGTTGAGATGTTCTTAAGTGAGTATTCTTTTAATTGGAGCAATCAGAGTGATAATGTGGTTTTAGAAGTCACCGATGTGTATGCACCTTGGAACAATCACTGCTTCTTAGTGGGGAAGAGTGGAATTTCTATTCTAGAGCAAGATCAGGTTGAGGAAGAAAAGGTGATTAAGCTCTCTATCAATGCTCTAACGGCTATGTTATTTGGCTATCAAAGACCAGAAGAGTTGGCTAAGATTGATCATATCCAAAGCACGGAAGTAGAATTGAACAAGCTAGAACTGATGATTCCTCATAGGAAACCATTTTTTTATGATTTCTTTTAGATTACAATTACAGCAGACCGAATGATTCAATAAAAAGCTGGTGTAACGGATTACGTTCCTCCAGCTTCTTTCGATTCCTCTTTTTTGTTTCCTAAAGACAACAGTAAAATCGAAACAATCAAAATGATAGCCCCAGTTGTATTTTGGATAGTCAGTTCAATCGGGAAAAACGGAAACGAAATGATCGCAAGCAAAACGGGACTAAAAGCTCTCGATACATTTGCAATTGAAAAGCGTAAATACTTTAAGGCTTCATATAAGAAAATCGTACCAATAAAACCCGAAAAGAGCGAAGAGACCGCAATATAGCCCACTGCTTCTAGTGGATAATGACCATCAAATAACTGCCCCGAAATCAAAGCGTAAATAGTAATGAACACTAAAGTGGTACAGCTATTTGTAAACAGAATAGAGTTGGACGTTCTGTTTTCTGATAAGGTTTTTTTGATAAAGACATTGGTTAAAGCAAAGAAAAAAGTATAGAGAATGGCGATTACACTGCCGAGTAAATGGGCTTGATAATTACCACCTTTTTCAACAAATAAAAAAACGCCGGCTATGGCAAGCACAATAAAAATAATTTCTCTTCGTGAAAGTCGTTCTTTTAAAATAAAAACAGATAACAAAACGGCAAATACGGTGTAAAACCGGCCGATGAATCCTATTTCAACAGGTGTCAGTAAGTCCATACTAACAAATAAAAAAATCACGCCTAGTGAATTAAAAAGAGCTAACAATAACATATCTTTTTTAAAATAAAACTGTACTCTTTTCTTTGTGAATAGGCCGAGCAAATAGCTAGCAATAATAATCGTTAGCGCATTAATCATCGCAGCTTTTGCAGGCGAAATTTGTAATAAACCAAATTTGGAGAGTAAGGGACCAATCGCGACGGCTAAAACGGATAGTAGATTAAAAACATGTCCTCTCTGTGTATGACTCATGTGTTCCCCCTAAAATGAACCCGTCTATCTCTTTTGTGTAGAACTGAAGAAGTATTTTACTCTTGTTATTATATTCTTAGTGCTAGCTATTGAATAGGTTTTATTAAGAATTAGTACCTTTTATTGGCATATTTTCATGTGATATATTTGTAACTATCGTGTAAGGTTCGATGAACAAAGGCAGGTGGGATGAGAGTGGAGGAAGATTTGAATATAGATATGCCACAACTTTGCCCGCTAAGGAAATTTCTTTGAACTGTATCAAACAACAGGCTGGGTTCAAGTAGATATGTTTAATTAAGTTAGTGGGCTTTGGCAGAGTGATTTCTGATGGAGATTATCAATCATTTATCAGAGATATGATGGTCGGTCCCGATTATCAAAAACTAGGGATAGGCAGTTACATATTGAAAACTCTTATAGGAAATTTCAAGCAAAGTGGAATGAATGGAATTAACTATCTTGTGCAAAAGGAAAAATGAATTTCTACACGAAGCATGGTTTTCTGTTAGACCAATAGAGGGGCCAGGAATGCAAATGTTTCTTTGAATATAGTTTGTAAAAGTAAATAAAACAACTTTGGGATACATCGAATTAGAAGGAAATGAATAGTAAGTGTCAAAATTTAAGAAGGTTTCGTCATATACTACTTAAAAGAGCATCACTTTTAAAATGAAAAGGGGGGACTCCCTGATGAGTGAAATAGTTACATTCTTTCAACAAGAGACGTTTAGGGAGGCTGCACATAAAGTTATTCAGAAACACAAACAACTCATCCAAACGTGCATTCCAGGCGTAGAGATTAGACATATAGGAAGTACCGCTACAGAAGGGTTATTAACAAAAGGAGATGTTGATCTCCAAGTAAGGGTAGGAGACAAGCAGTTTAATAGGGCTAGAGTAGCTTTACTCGGGCTATATGAGTTGAATAGGGGGAGTTTTCAAACATCCTATTTTTGTGCGTTTGAGAAAATGGATGAACAACTTCCATTAGGCGTTCAATTAACTGTAAAGCATTCTGGAATTGATCATTTTTGGAAAGTAACGGAATTTTTTAAAGGGAATCCGACGTATATCCAATTATATAACGAGCTGAAGCGAAAGTATGAAGGGAAGGAAATGGAAGCTTATCGAAAAGAAAAAGCCGATTTCTTTCATCAAATATTTGCTACTAAGGAATATCAGGTACTTTCTAAACAGTTAGAGATTTATGATAAGGTGAAGTTTGTAAGAGGGGATCAATGTGTTCAAATTGAAGATACGTTTCATTTAGATCGTTTAGAGCTGTTAGAGTTAATTGAACAGATAATGAAAGATGATTCTCTTCAACAAATGACCTTAACGATTCAGGTTGATCGTCATTGTCCCCAAACGGTAGGTGACACTTTAGTAGATTACGGTTTCTACTTACAGGAAGAAAAACGTCAAGTCAAAAAAAACCTTTACAACGAGCGGGAAATGAAAGTGTATCGAAGAGAAAGTGAAAAAGGAGTTTATAATGAGGGTGTTTAAGGATAGAAGTCGTGCTTTTGACTTAGAGGAATTTTTGCGTAAGCCATTGTTTGCTCATCTTGCAACGGTTGAAGATGATATGCCGAAAGACTCTCCGCTTTGGTTCCATTGGGAGAAAGGATGTATTTGGATGATTGCTGACCCTAGCTATGATCGTTTTTCTAGAAGGGTAGAGAAACACTCGAAGTGTGCAATCGGGATTGTTGATTTTGTTCATTTGACTGGGAAAGTTTTGCATGCAGGTTTTCGCGGGAGCTCAACGGTTGAGCCTTTTGATCAGGCATTAGCTAAGCGATTATTAACTCGTTATGTAGGCTCAAATGAGGAAAATTGGGACCCGAGATTTAAACAGTTAAATGACCAAAACCAACTTGTTTGTTTTTTTCCAGATACTGTTGTCATCCGTGATCAATCCTTTACTCCATCCAATTCATTTAATAAATAGGTAAAAGACAGATTGACAAGAATTAGAAAAAGGAGTAAATTTTCTGTAGCAACTAAATACGCATACCTTTATTCGCTTAATCTGATTTTAGAGCGGGGGAACCAACATAGGCATGATTATTTGCCTTGGGGTGAATCTTACTATGTAAGAAGGGATACTCTCAGTCCCTAATCCGACAGCTAACCTCGTAAGCGTTCATTATCGAGAGAAGGGTCTTTTTATGGACCATTTCTTTGGAATGGTCTTTTTTTTCTTTGGACAGAGGAGTGGGGAACATGGCGAAAAAAAATAAGCAATTCGCTGTAATTGGACTAGGACGTTTTGGAGGAAGCATTTGCAAGGAACTATACAAAATGGGGCATCAAGTTTTGGCCATTGACGTCAATGAAGCGAAAGTGAATGAGTTTGCATCATTTGCGACGCATGCCGTTATAGCGAATACAACAGATGAAAAGGCGTTGCAATCATTAGGAGTTAGAAATTTTGAATTTGTGATTGTTGCCATCGGTGATGATATTCAAACGAGTATCCTAACAACGCTGCTGCTCAAGGAAATGAATGTTCCTAATGTATGGGTGAAAGCACAAAATTCTTACCATCATAAAGTATTAGAAAAAATAGGTGCTGATCGAATTATTCACCCTGAACAAGATATGGGAATTCGAATTGCTCAACATTTAACATCGGAGAAGATTGTAGACTATATTGAACTGTCGGATGAATATAGCATCGTCGAGTTACTAGCAACTCCTAAAATTAATAAAAAGTCACTTATTGATTTAGATGTACGTGCTAAATATGGGTGTACGATCTTAGCGATTAAACGGGGAGAAGCTGTAAATGTATCGCCGTTGCCAACTGAAATTATTAACGAGAAAGATCTGTTGATCGTGATCGGCCACAAAAATGATTTGAAGCGCTTTGAGGATGAAGGTATGTAAGATGTTACATGACAGAAAAGGCTTGCTTAACCGGAAATTACAAATGTCTCCACCGCAAATTTTAGCGATCAGTTTTCTGATCGCTATTGTGGTAGGTACCATACTATTAAAATTACCTATTTCAACGACAATGCCTATTAGCTGGATGGATGCTTTGTTCACAGCAACGTCTGCTACAACCGTTACAGGTCTCGTGGTATTCGACACAGGAACTGTTTTTACTGTTTTTGGTCAAGTGGTTATCATGATTTTAATTCAAATAGGCGGCCTTGGTTTGATGACATTTGCTGTTTTAGTTGTATTAATTTTAGGTAAAAAGATTGGACTAAAAGAGCGGATGTTAGTTCAAGAAGCTCTAAATCAAACATCGATTGGCGGCGTCATAAGGCTCGTCAAAATAGTATTCATTTTTGCTTTTTTGATGGAAGCTATTGCTGTTGTTTTACTGTCCTTTCGTTGGGTGCCAGAGTATGGTTGGGCATTTGGAATTTATACAAGTCTCTTTCATGCGGTATCAGCCTTTAATAATGCTGGTTTTTCCTTATGGTCTGATAGTTTAATGGGCTATGTTGGTGATCCTGTAGTTAATCTTATTATTACACTACTGTTTATCACGGGTGGAATTGGTTTTACCGTATTAGCCGATTTATGGTTTAGCAAACATTTTCATCAATTGTCGTTTCATACCAAGCTCATGCTAATAGGGACTCTTGCCATTAATGTAATCGCCATGTTGTTTATATTAACGGCTGAGTATACCAATCCAGCCACTTTAGCCTCATTAGACTTTGGTGATAAGCTCTGGGCTTCGTACTTTCAGGCTGTTACGACAAGAACAGCTGGATTTAATTCTTTAGATATTGGTAGCATGAATCCAGGTTCAATTGTTTTCATGTGTTTGTTAATGTTTATTGGAGCGGGGAGTGCGTCAACAGGAAGTGGAATTAAGCTAACAACGTTTATTGTCATTGTCATGGCGGTTTGGATGTTTTTAAAGGGAAGAAACGAAACGGTTGTGTTTAACCGTACTATTAAAAATCAGGTCATTATTCGTTCTTTGGCCATTGTAATCATCAGTCTTCTTGTTGTATTTATTATGATTCTGGCCTTATCAATCACGGAAAAGGCTCCATTTCTAATGATTGTCTTTGAAGTCTTTTCTGCTTTTGGAACCGTTGGCTTATCAATGGGCTTAACAGCGGATCTAACTGATCTAGGAAAAGAGTTTATCATTGTCTTAATGTTTATTGGACGAATCGGTCCGTTAACACTAGCTTTTTCCCTTGCAAGAACGCAAAAAGCAAATATCCGATATCCAGATGGAGAGGTTTTTACAGGGTAGTGGAGTGCTCTAGACAGAATAGACTGGTCTTTGAAATACAAGATGAAATCAACGAAATATTTAATATTTAGAAGACTCGCCGAAAAACTTGGTTATTATAGCCAAGTTTTTTTATGCAGGAAGACTCCAAAAAATTGGGAATTTATGTTAAGTTAATAGTATTCTTACCATATGATGAAACATTTATGAGAGTTAGCGCGTAGATTAAAAGACGTTTTTGAAAAGGATGTGAAGAGTGAATGGCTTTAATATTAAATAACGTAACTAAACAATTCGGCTCCTTTACAGCAGTGAATCAATTAACGCTGGAGGTTCCGGAAAAAGAGATGTTTGGTTTTTTAGGAGCGAATGGAGCAGGAAAGACGACTACATTTCGAATGATTTTAGGATTAATTGATCAAACGGGTGGAACGATTACGTGGAATGGTCGCCCGATTAATTATTCGACCACACCGGAAATTGGATATCTTCCAGAAGAACGCGGGCTTTACCCAAAAATGAAAGTCAGTGACCAGATTGTGTACCTTGCTAGGTTAAGAGGTATGAAGAAACAAGAAATTCTAAAAGAATTGGATCGGTGGCTTGAGCGATTTAAAGTACCCGAATATAGAAATAAGAAAATAGAAGAGTTATCAAAGGGGAATCAACAAAAAATTCAATTCATTGCAGCGGTTATACATAAACCGAAATTACTTATACTAGATGAACCTTTTAGTGGATTAGACCCAGTCAATGTGGAGCTATTGAAAGAAGCGGTGAAGAATATTAAAGAAAGTGGTTCAACCATTGTATTTTCCAGTCATCGGATGGAGCATGTCGAAGAGTTGTGTGAGCACTTATGTATTATGCATAAAGGGGCACCCGTTGTTCACGGCGATTTGAAAACAATTAAACGGTCTTTCGGTAAGAAAAACATATCTATTCACGCAGATTTTGAACTTGATTTCTTAAAAGGAATACAGGGAATACCTCGTTTAACGTTCACAACTGAAGGTGTACGATTACAAGTAGAATCAGAAGCAGTTGCGAAAGAGGTTTTTAATCAAGTTGCTTCAAAAGGCTTCGTAAGAAAATTTGAGTTAGAAGACCCTTCCTTGCATGATATTTTTATTGAAAAGGTAGGTGCTTCATATGAATAATTTTTGGATTATGCTTTCTCATGCCTATTTCACTAAGTTAAAAGCAAAGTCATTTATTATTTCAACTCTTATTATTGCTGCTGGTATTTTAGTCATGTCTAATATTGAATCGATTATCCAAGTCTTCAGTGGCGATGATCAGCCGGAGCAAGTGGTCGTGATCGATGAAACAGAAAGGATCCTCCCTCTCTTACAAGAAGAACTTGCGATCATAAATGACAATATTGAGTTAGTGACAATCACTGAACCGATTGAGACACTGGAATTAGAAGTAAAAGAGGGGACCTACAGGGGGATCTTGCTTATAACAATGGGAGATGACGGCTTTCCTGAAGCGGTCTTTAAATCTACAACACTTACAGGTAATCAAGTGACCGCTAGTCTACAAGCTTCGCTACAACAAATTCAATTAACGTTAGCAGCAAGTGAATTGGATTTATCGATGGATCAGTTAGCAATACTAAATGCTCCCGTTTCATTTACAAATGAAGCCATTATTGAAGGTGCCAAATCAGAAGAAGAGTTAAATCAAGCAAGAGGTATCGTCTATGTCCTCCTTTTCTTTATTTACTTTTCTGTTATTATGTATGCGAGTATGATTGCTACGGAGGTTGCGACAGAAAAATCTTCTCGTGTCATGGAAATTTTAATTTCTAGTGTTTCACCTGTAAAACAAATGTTTGCTAAGATTATTGGAATTGGGCTAGTCGGTTTAACACAGATGACGGTACTCTTATTAGTGGGTTATTTTGCTATTAGCAACAGTCAAGATTTACTGACAGGAGGGTTTTTACAGTTTTTTGGTTTTGGTGACCTTTCGGCTACTGTCATTATTTATGCATTGTTGTTCTTTATATTAGGTTACTTTATGTATGCAACTCTAGCAGCTTTACTTGGTTCGGTCGTCAGTCGTATTGAAGATGTCCAGCAAATGATTCTGCCATTAGTTTTCTTAGTGATGATTGGTTTCTTTATTTCGATGTTCGGCTTAGGGGCACCTGAGTCAACCTTTATTACGGTGACATCCTACATTCCATTTTTTACACCAATGGTTATGTTCTTGCGAGTAGGGATGCTTAACCTTTCACCGATAGAGCCGATTCTTGGAATAACTGTATTACTTATAGGGATTGTAGCACTAGCCGTTTTTGGAGCAAGAGTGTACCGTGGTGGGGTCCTTATGTATGGTCAATCTAATTCATTTAAAGATATTAAGAAAGCAATCGATTTAACGAAAAAGTAAGTGGAAAGAAGAGGAGGCTGGTCTTGCTCCTCTTCTTTTGACGTTTCAGGGAGAGATGAGGAGTTGAGCGGACATCTGTCCGCTCAAACGAAAAAACAGAAGGGTTTGAAGAGAGTAGCGGCATGTATGTCCATGAACAAGTCGACGATTTTTGTCTACATGTCCACCTTAATAAATAGCGACTATTACTTGCTTCTAGATTGAATACAATAAAAAATAAGTTGGTCTTACGAATCATTTTTTCTTAAGTTGGAAAACATAACAGCAACCAAAGGGGGGACGATCAATGGATAATACGCATGAGTTTGTCGAAAAGCTTCATGATAAGCAAGAAAAAGACGAGCGCAATAAAAAACGTCAAGGAAAAGGAAACCCAGATCAAAAACTACCGAATAAACAACATTAAGATCAACTCTTAAAGCAATCATCTAGTACTAGATGGTTGCTTTTTTATGCCCATTTATGCCAGGAATCTAATATAGCACAGGGTTCGACAAGCCTTTACAAAAGTTTTACATTACAACCATACCTCCTTAACATTCCTCTACTATACTAGCAATTGTGAGAGGGATAACCTTAACACAAATCATTTTTTTCTAGAGAAAAGGGAGGACAATTCAGTGAATTTGAAAAAGTATTTATTGTTCCTAGTAACAGCAGCAATCATGGTGCTTGTAGCAGCGTGTGGAGGCGGTACAGAAGAGTCAGCCGGATCAGAAAACACAGAGACTGAAGAGGCACCTGCAGAAAACACAGACTCAGAAGAAATTGAAGAAGTCACTACTCTAGAAGGAAGTGTAGTCGTTGACGGTTCAGGTACAGTTTATCCGTTAATGTCCGTATTAGCTGAAGAATATATGATTACAGAACAAGAAAATGTTTCAGTTGAAGTAAGCCGTGCTGGTACAAGCGCCGGGTTTGGTAAGTTTTTAGTAGAAAATGGAACGGACTTCAATAATGCTTCTCGTCACATTAAAGACGAAGAACAAGCAGAGGCTGATGCAGTAGGTTTCGAAGTAAAAGAAATGAAAGTGGCATTAGACGGATTAACATTCGTCATCAATAAAGAAAATGACTGGGCAACTGACTTAACGCAAGAAGAATTAATCCGTATTTTCAAGCATGATGGTGGAGTGACAAAATGGTCTGACCTTCGTCCAGAATTCCCAGATGAAGAAATTCACCCAATGGGTCCTAACGAAAACCACGGTACGTATGAGTTTTTCTATGAAAGCATTCTTGAAAAAGAAGATTTAGTTGATGGAGTTAACCTTCAACAAGAATACTCCACTCTTGTAAACTTAGTATCTGAAGATGTGAACGGAATCGCATTCTTTGGTTTCGGTTACTACGTAAACAACCAAGATAAATTAGCAGCAGTAAAAGTTGATTTTGGAAATGGTCCTGTAGAACCAAGTCTTGAAACGATTGGTGAAGATGCTGACTATGCTCCGTTTACACGTCCTGTATTCACTTACTTGAATGTAGATATGGCTAAAGCAAAGCCACAAGTTTTAGACTTTGCTCTATTTGTTGCAAATCATTCAGATGTATTTGCTGGAGAAACTGGATTTGCACCATTACCAGAAGCAGAACTTCAAGAATATGTAGAATTCTTAGAGGGATTGAAATAAACCATTAAAGTTAATAGGATGAGGGCTTTCATTGTACCTCATCCTCTTCATGTAGTTACTAGCAAAGGGGTGCTCCAAGTGATGGAAACAAACAGCGCAGTTAGTAAGGGGAACGCTGTTAACGTTAGAGAGATGATTGCAGAGAAGAAAAGCTCAAGGAACTTTCGGAATATAATAGAAAAGATCATGCCGAAGCTCCTTTTAGTTATAGCAAGCATTTCGATACTGACCACAATAGGAATTTTGTACACATTATTATCAGAAACGATTGAGTTCTTTCAACGAGTACCTTTAATTGACTTTTTTACAGGAACTATTTTAAAGCCTTTAAGTCAGAATCCTGAGTTTGGCGTTCTACCACTCTTAACAGGAACAATAATTTCTTCCGTAATAGCTATGTTTGTCGCCATACCAATTGGTCTTATGACTGCCATTTATTTAAGTGAATATGCAACAGATAAGGTTAGAAGACTAGTGAAACCTATACTAGAAATTCTTGCTGGGATTCCAACCATTGTTTATGGATTTTTTGCTTTAACGTTTGTCACACCGATTTTAAGAGAATGGATTCCAAGTTTACAGGCAACAAATATTTTAAGTCCTGGAATTGTCATGGGAATCATGATTATTCCAATGGTAGCCTCGCTATCAGAAGATGCAATGAGTTCTGTACCGAACTCAATGAGGGAAGGTGCTTTAGCGTTAGGATCGACAAAGCTAGAAGTAACCGGAAAAGTCATTATTCCAGCTGCAATGTCTGGAATTATCGCTTCATTTGTGCTTGGAATTTCACGTGCGATTGGGGAAACCATGATTGTAACGATTGCAAGTGGAAGTACCAAAAACTTCACTTTCGACATTACCCAATCTATGCAGACAATGACTGCATATATTGTTGAAGTAACTGGTGGGGACGCTCCTGCTGGTTCGACTATATACTATAGCTTATACGCTGTTGCTGCAACTTTATTCGTTTTTACCTTTTTCATGAATTTATTTGCTAGATATATTTCTCGCAGATTTAGGGAGGAATATTAAGATGAAATATGTAGATACCGTTCAAGTCCAGAAAAAAATGAACACACGTTTAGTAACCAATAAAATAGCTAAATCACTTTTCTTATTAGCTACTTTATTCGGTCTAATTGTACTAGTTGTGTTAATTGCACGAGTGGTTTCGCAAGGAATTAGCTGGATTAATGTTGATTTTCTAACAGGTAAACTATCAAACAACCCAGATCGAGCTGGGATTATGGGAGCAGTCCTTGGAACGTTGTGGCTTATGGTTGTCGTAGCTCCAGTTACGATGTTCATAGGTGTAGGAACAGCTATCTATTTAGAATCTTATGCGAAAAAAGGTCGTCTTCACTCGTTTATCCAAACGAACATTTCAAATTTAGCGGGAGTCCCTTCTATTGTATTTGGACTTTTGGGCCTTACCGTATTCGTAAGAACGATGGAATTAGGAAATGTCGTTTTAGCTGGTGGTTTAACCATGGCGCTTTTAGTTTTACCAATCGTCGTAGTCGCCAGTCAAGAAGCGATTCGTGCTGTTCCTAGTCATTTAAGTGAAGCTTCTTACGGGATGGGAGCGACGAAATGGCAAACGATTAAAAATATCGTTCTGCCTGCCGCTTTACCTGGGATTTTGACAGGTGCTATTTTATCGTTATCACGTGCGATTGGAGAAACGGCTCCGCTTGTTGTAATCGGGATTCCAGCATTATTAATTCCGTTTCCTAGTGGTTTAATGGATCGGTTTACGATCTTACCAATGCAGATTTATTATTGGACGATCGATGCTGCTTTAGTAGCTGAATACGCCAATTTGGCTGCAGCTACAATCATTGTGCTACTTGTTGTTTTATTCTTATTAAATTCTATTGCAATCATTATTCGAAATAAATTTCAGCAAAGATATTAAAAATTTAGGGGGTATAAGTGATGGGGCTTGTTTCGCCAAAAACAGAGGTGGAGTTTGATTTAAATGGTCATCCTTCAAAAGATGCTCAAACCGCTAAAAAAGTGGTCTATGATACTAAGGATTTAAATTTATGGTATGGAAAAGATCATGCATTAAAAAACATCAACCTTTCGATTTATGAAAATGAGGTAACAGCGATTATCGGACCTTCTGGTTGTGGGAAATCAACATATATTAAAACACTTAATCGTATGGTCCAGCTCGTTCCGATTGTAAAAATTTCGGGTGATATTATGTACAGAGGAAAAAGCATCCTGGATAAATCGTATCAAGTGGAAGACTTAAGAACTCGAGTCGGTATGGTCTTTCAAAAGCCTAATCCTTTTCCTAAGTCGATCTATGAAAATGTCGCATATGGACCGAAAATTCACGGGATTAGAAACAAAAAAATCCTAGACGAGATTGTGGAACGTAGTCTTCGCGGCGCGGCGATTTGGGATGAAGTTAAAGAACGCCTTCACGAAAATGCCTATGGATTATCAGGTGGACAGCAGCAACGCCTTTGTATCGCCCGTTGTTTAGCGATTGAGCCTGATGTCATTTTAATGGATGAACCGACATCGGCACTTGACCCTAAATCAACATTAAAAGTAGAAGAGTTAATTCAAGAATTAAAAAAGAATTACTCGATTATCATCGTAACACATAATATGCAACAAGCTGCACGTATTTCAGATAAAACAGCTTTCTTCTTAAATGGAGAAATTGTTGAATTTGATAGTACGGATATGATTTTTTCTAATCCAACCGATAAGCGTACGGAAGATTATATTACTGGTCGCTTCGGGTAAGAGGTGTAGTCAATATGGCTGTTCGTGAAAGTTTTCATTCTCAACTAGATTTAGTTAAGCAACAGCTCCTCGAGATGGGTGAGCGTATTGAGGAAGTGCTACATGATATGATGCAAGCTTTTACTTCTTCCGATATGCACGCAATGGAACACATTATTAGCCACGACTATGAAATTAATCAGTTAGAACTCGGCATGCACAATCAGGTCACTCTACTGATTTCAAGGCAACAACCCGTTGCCACTGACTTACGGAAGTTGATCGTTGCGTTGAAGATCTCAAGTGATTTAGAAAGAGTGGCAGATTTAGTCGTTGATATCGCTAAACAATCTAAGCGAATCAAACAGAACAGTCTTCTAACTTTTCAAGTGAAAATTCTAGGTATGTTTACGATTGCCGAAGAGATGATTCATCAATCATTACAAGCGTTTAAAAACACTGATATCCTACTAGCTCAAAAAATAGCGATGATGGATGATAAAGTGGATAGTTTGTATGGTGAGTTAATTCGTGAACTGTTTAAATTAGATGATGCCTACATTGAAGTCGACCAAGTCACACAGCTTGCTTTCATAGGTCGATATATTGAACGGATTGCCGATTATGCGACAAACATTGCTGAGTGGGTTGTGTATGAGGTCAATGGAAAGCATTTTGATTTGAACTAATACGACAATAAAGGTGTTGCAAGTACTAATTTGTATAGGATATCCTCTAAAGGTACCTACAAAGGCTAAGGCTTTGGGTACCTTATTCTTTTTTGAATTCACGAATTTAATTTAGTATTTCATCGATAGAAAATAAACGGCTGTCAATTCGGTTTGATTGCCCTACCAGATGAAGGACCTAGCACTCGATCTGGTAGGGGGTTAAGACTATTTGTACTTCTGTGCACTTGAAGAATCATTTTTTGATTTATGCTTGTTTTTTTCGTCGCGCAGTTCTTGTTTTAAATCTTCCATAGGGATCGGATCGACGTGTTGTTGACTTTCAAATTGGTCAAATAAACTTTTCTTATCTGTTGGATATTGCTCTGGGTGGTCCAAATTCTTCCGGTCATTGGAGGGATTTGGATTTCTATTCTCGTTTGACATATAATCACCTCTTAATAAATGTCTACCACTTTTCATAAAAATAAAACACGTAATAGAGTAGAAAATAGAAAGTGCTAAAAGATAGGGGGATAAAGTTGAATAGAATCATGGTAATGGGTGTTTCAGCTGGAGCTGGGAAGTCGACATTTGCCCGTAAGTTAGGCGAATTACTAGAGATAAACGTTTACCACCTAGATACGTTATACTGGAAACCTAATTGGATAGAAGCATCTTTAGAAGAATTTGTGGCTAATCAAGAGGAGATTGTGACATTGAACGAATGGATCATAGAAGGAAACTATAGCCATACTTACGACATTCGAGTAGGCAGAGCAGATACAATCATTTATATTGAACCACATTTAATGATATGTTTGTTTCGAGTATTGAAGCGAAGAATACTGAATCATGGTAAAACGCGGCCAGACATGGGCGAAGGCTGTCCAGAAAAGCTAGACTTTCCATTTCTTACGTTTATTTGCACGACTTATTTTTCTCGTAAGAAAATGATGAGGACTAGATTGGACACGTTACGTACAGAAAAGAACATTGTCTTATTAAGAAATAACAAAGAAATGAAACAATATTTAAAAGGGTTAAAAGCGAATATAAGTGCCGAATACAGAGAAAACGTCTAACGATAAATAAGCGTTTTTTTTTTGCGCTCAATAGATTCAATGTTGATGCTCTATTGCTATTTACAATTTTTACATATGTTAACAATAAACTTACAGATTCACCGAACAGTATTAACAATCAATATGTAATATATCCTTGTAAGAGCAATACATAAATCATACTTTGAGGTGGAAAAGATGGACGTAAATCGCAGAAAGTTTTTAACGTATGTTGGGACAGGCATGACGGCTTTAACAGTAGCTTCAACAGGACTCGGGGCACTTGCTCCAAAAGTAGCAGCAGCTGACAAGGGCCGAGATAGCTTATTCGGATATGAAAACAGAGCATCAAAAATTGATTTCACCCCAATCGCACCGACAACTGCAGATGAGCTTGTTCTTCCAGAGGGTTATACATATGATGTCATTGCTGCATATGGTGATGTGATTAATCAAAAAGGAGATACATTTGGATTTAACTGTGATTTTACGATGTATCTACCAATCAAAGGAAGCAGCCGTGGACTTCTACTTGTTAATCATGAATATACCAATCCATTATTTGTAGAGGGACCGGTTGTTGCTAGCTATACGCCAAAACAAATTGAAGCTCTACTTTACAACCAGGGATTATCTATCATTGAAGTGTACCAAGAGCCTAATACGAAAGAATGGAAAATGGATCCAACATCTAAATATGCTCGTCGAATTTCGGGTCTTGCAACGTTCCAGTTAACGGGTCCGTCAAAAGGCACGCCTTCTGTTAATGGTGCAACTCAAGTTCAAGGAACGTTTGCGAACTGTTCAGGTGGAGCTACACTTTGGGATACCGTTCTATCTTGTGAAGAAAACTGGGAAACGACAGTTAACAGAGCAGGGTTAGATACGACCCATTATGGTTGGGTCGTTGAAGTGGATCCTTTTGATAAGAACGATCAGTATTTCAAGCCGCGTAAACATACAGCTTTGGGACGCTTTCACCATGAAAACTGTGCCATGGGGTTATCAAAGGATCGCCGTGTCGTTGTTTATTCTGGTGATGATAAAGCGGGTGCTTGTGTCTATAAATATATTAGTAAAGGCAAATTCAATGAAGCGAAAGGAAAGGAAAATTCCAAGCTTCTAGAAGAGGGAACTTTATATGCAGCCGATATGGAAGCGGGAGTTTGGATTGCGTTAACGATAGATGCCGTACGTGAAGCTGCGAAAGGGAATCAAGAATTACTAAACAAATACCAAACGCAAGCGGATGTCCTTGTTCATACTCATGATGCGGCGATACTCCTAGGGGCAACCCCAACAGACCGACCGGAAGACGTAGAAATTAGTCCTATAGATAACTCCATTTTTATTGCTCATACAAATAACACGAGTAAAGGGAATTTCCATGGACATATTACTAGATTCTTTGAGACCGATGCTGATTTAGGGTCTTTAACATTCACTTATGAAATATTTGCAGCTGGTGGTACGCAAAGTGGATTCAGCGCACCTGATAACTTAGACTTCGATCGCCATGGAAACTTATGGACAGTCACAGATATTTCAACTAGTAGCTTAAATAAGGGAACGTATGAACCTTTCAAAAACAATGGAATGTTCGTTATCCCAACGACAGGTAAAGACAAAGGACAAGCCTTCCAATTTGCTTCTGGTCCTGTTGAATCAGAATTGACAGGCCCATGGTTTACCCCAAATCAAAAGACATTGTTCCTAGCTGTGCAGCATCCAGGCGAACGGTCACCTAGCCTGAATGATCTAACAAGTAAGTGGCCTCACCGCAAAGGCGATACGATGCCGCGACCATCTGTTGTCGCAATTAAAGGTTTTTAAGAGTTTGTTCAAAAAAGGTTGAACGTTTAAATAAGCTTGGGTGCAATCAGCGAAACCGCTGCATGTTTTTAAGCCTTACTTAACGGAAGATCTTAGAAAGCGCGCAGCAAGAGAAGCCCTTGCAATCTTGAAAAAGGTAAGCTAAGAAAATTCTCCAAGAAAGGAGATTCAAATATGCTACAAAACATCGGTATTCCAGGTTTAATCCTTGTATTAGTCATCGCCCTCATTATCTTTGGGCCCTCAAAGCTTCCGGAAATTGGACGAGCTTTTGGACAAACACTACGCGAATTTAAACGCTCGACCAATGAGATTATGAGCGATGAGACGAGTAAGGAAGATGCTCAAACGGTGAAGAAAGAAAAAACGGTTTAAATCGAAAGAGGATGTAAGTGTCTCCACTTAGCTTGCATCTTCTTTTTTCATGAGAGAAGTAAGGGAGTGTTCAAATGGAGGAAAAGGCGTTTCAGCTCGTTGATCATCTTGATGAATTGAGAAAGAGAATGATACTAACGCTTGCTGCTTTTTTTGTTTCTTTAATAGCCGCTTTCGTTTTTGTTGATAAAATTTATTCGTTCTTAGTCAAAGACCTACCTACTAAATTAGCAGTATTAGGCCCAAGTGATATCCTTTGGGTTTACTTAAAAATTGCCAGTGTTTTTGCTCTTGCCATCACGATCCCAATTGCAGCATACCAAGTTTGGCTATTTGTGAGACCTGCTCTAAATGATAGAGAACGAAAAGTGACACTTGCCTACATACCTGCTTTATTTTTATTATTTATTATGGGAATTAGTTTTGGTTATTTTGTTTTGTTTCCTATTATCTTAAATTTCCTTGTTTCATTAGCAGGCGACTTATTTGAGATGTTTTATACGACAGAAAAGTATTTTCAATTTATGATGCAAATGACGCTTCCTTTTGGGTTTTTGTTTGAAATACCGGTTGTGATTATGTTTTTAACGAGTCTTGGGATCCTTAATCCGTACGTGTTACAGAAATCACGGAAGTATGCCTACTTTATTCTTATTGTAGTTTCCATCTTGATTACTCCACCTGACTTTTTATCAGATGTATTAGTCATTATCCCGTTAATCTTGCTGTATGAGTGTAGTGTCGTTTTATCAAAGTTTATTTTTAAACGAAATCAAGTTAAGTCAATAGCACTTGATTTACATACTTAAGAAAAGAGGAAGACACCGTGTCCAAATCGGGAGTCTTCTTCTTTTTATTGTGACCGCTCATTACTTAACACATCTATAATCATTCCATACTAGCCAAATAGCTAGCTAGATTGTCGTTAGTAAGCGGACTTTTAACGGGCAAATTTACAAAGCAATCGTTCTTTGCAGCGATCATCGAAATTTCAAGCGTAATGGTTAAGCTTTTAATGGAGGTGAGACATTTGCAGGTCTTGAATTTGAGAAAGGTGTTCAGCTAAGTGAAAAGCTGAAATGGATTGAACTAGTAGAGAATCAATGGCCAATGGCTCTCTTCGTTGGATTTTAGATCAGGAGGAGGTAAGTTGTGTGATACCTGGGTTTAAAACATTGAAACCGGCTGAGAGCAATTTACAAGCTAGAGCATTAGGGGACCATATGAAAAGAGCATACATAGTGTCATTTTTTTTAATGACCACTATGATAAAAGAGAAGTTAGAACAAGAAGCAAGCACTACAGGCAAATTAAATGAAGTCTACGGAAAAAGGGATAACCCCTTTCTCAGTAGACACGTTCAATGTTTTCTTTCTTTGTTGAAACTAGGACTCTATGCATACTTTTTTTAACTCAGTGAGAGCTGTCTCAGAGTCATCACCATTGGCATGAAAGGAGATCATTCCGTTTGCTCCATGCAAAACTCCAACACTAAGCAAACTCTTTGCATTAAATTTCCTCCGATTCAACTCAATCAAAATATGACTGTCAAATTTGTTTGCCACATTTACTAATTGAAAAACTTTATCCCGATTCAAATTGTCTGAGAGTAAGCAATGTGTTGTTAATTCCATGTGATCGCCTCCACTTACATATTTTATCTTTAATGATTATTGGTGATTTTAGTGAACTACTTCACGAACCCATCATATCAAAGAGGAGTGGCTACTAGGTTAAGGATTTGTAAGGTTTTAGTTAAGATCTGAAATGGTTCTTACCATTAGTATATAGGGGGAATGCAAAAATTTCTGTTAGTTAGAGAGGTTTCCTCCTATAGAAATGTATGGCAGTTACTGTATGTGGTTTCTCGAATGCTTTGTTTGAAAATTGTTAACGCTTCTCGTTATTACTTCCGACGATTTTAGATTATAATAGAGCAGAATGCTATTTTTTAAAAGGAGGTCTACTTATGATTAATGCTATGTCTGCAGCTCACGGTGATTCGTGGTATGTGACCATCTTGTTATTTGTCATCACGTATATTTTAATCAAAATGGGTGTCAGCAAAGGTGCTAAAATTCTACATATGATTTTGCGGTTATTTTACGTCATCATGATTTTTTCAGGTGTAGTGCTTTTAATGACTATCTGGAATTTTGCTCTACTCTATGTGATAAAAGGGATCTTGGCGATTGTTCTTATTTATGCAATGGAAATGATTCTTGTTAAAACAAAAAAAGGAACAATTGGTGCAAAAGCTCCGATGTATTGGGGATTATTTGTTGTAGTGCTTGTAGTAGTTGTGTTACTTGGTCTACAAGTGATTCGTTTTTAATTAGATGAAAAAAACTAGCCGGAGGTTTTCTCTAGCTAGTTTTTTTCTTTGGTTTCTGGATGGAGAAAGTTCGAAACCTGTTGAGTATAGGTGGTTTTATCATAAGATTGATAAAGAGATGATGCCAAGCGAATGGGATCTCCAAAAAAGAAACGTTCATATTGAGTTTGTCTAGATCCAAACGAACTCATCGTTAAATCCCATGCTAATCTAAATAGTTGTACTCTCTCTTTTGCAGGTGCATTTTTAGCCTGTAAATATTGATCTAAGTCCTTTCCAATTTCTGAATCAAAATCTTTTTCCGTGGGCAAGGATATGAAGCCACTTGCACCAAGTAAGTGAAGAATTTCAACGAGGCGAGGATATGTTTTCTGATAGTAACTAGAAGCAACCATTAAGGGGTTTGCATCAGGAATCATCGTTCCGAAACGATTGAGTTGCGCCTCAGCCTCAGCTTTGTGAAGGAGGGATTGCATAATTTCAAGCGTGATAATGACCTCTGAGATTTTTTCTTGGATATGTTGATAATCGGTTATGGCGATCATCGTGGCAAGAGCTTCACTTACTCCGAGGAGAAATTCCGTTTTTACGACTTGCCGACAAACGGCTTGAAATAGTAACAGGATGTTGACACTAGGTTCTGTATAAATTTTCCCTATCGCGGTTAAATCTTGATATAAAAAGACGCGGTCCCATGGAACTAGTACCTTATTAAAGACGACAATTGAGTCGACTTCATCAAATTGGGTCGTCAGTGGATGGTCGTACTTGCTTACCGTTGTGTCTGCATACGATTCGCGACATAAAAATTTTAACCCAGGTGTGTTGGAAGGGATTGCGAATGCGTAAACGTAGGCAGGGTCTATCTGATTCCCACCAACGGGAAGAACAAGAATCTCATCTGTTAACCCACCTTGTGTAGCAAGTAACCGAGCGCCATGAATGATGATGCCTTCGTCTGTCTCATCGATGATCTTGGCTGCAATGATGTTATCATTGGAAAATTCAAGGTAGTGTGGTGAGCGATTGACTTGTGGATTAATGAATGTATGTGTAAAGGAGAGATCCTTTTTTTTAGCTTGTTTAAAGATGTGTTGAACATTTTTGCTGTAGGGTTCATCGAAAAAAGTATGAGAGGAACCTAGGGTCATGATCGCTGTATTAATGTAATCGGGTGATCGACCAATCGTTCCACCACTTTTTCTTGCCCAGAGTTGAGTAGCAAGTCTTCGTTTTCTCAAATCCTCTATAGTTGTTGGTTGCTCAAAAGCAAAGTTAAAAATTCCCGACTCATCCGTGCGCGTAAGAAGTTCAGATGTTTCTGGTTGGTGCTGTAAATCATATAAAGCTGATTTACTTTTTAAAATACCTGAAAAAGCAGGGTGCAAAGAGAGTTTCCCGTTTACACGCTCTCCTTTAATCCATACTTCATTATTTAACTGATCAATTCTTTCCGTGTATTGCTTTCCTGTGATGATGGTCATTTTATCCCCACCTTATTTGTAGGAGTCTCCCTACTATATGCACGATCAAAAAGAAAGTGCATAGAAATCAAATGGAGTATGCAAAAAAAGGGTGGTCTTGTGCATAGAGCGATGTTGTTTCCTTTTTCGCTTTCGTGTGAAAATGGTAAACTAGATCTATTAGGTTTATGGGGAGGCTTACAAGGTGCTTAGTTGGAAAGTGAAAACATTTAAACAACTATCAATTGAAGAATTGTATGAAATCGTGCAGTTACGTATAGAAGTATTTGTGGTCGAACAAGACTGTTCGTATCAAGAATTAGATGGAAAGGATCAGGTCGCTCATCATCTCCTTGGATACGTTGATGGAAAGCTTCAGGCATATAGTCGGTTATTTAAAAGCGGATTGGTTTCAGAAGAAGCTTCGATTGGGCGAGTGATTGTGAGAGAGACAGGTCGTAAAAAGGGTTATGGACAAGCGTTACTGGAGGAGTCAATTACGTATATCGAAAACGAATTTAAGGACCACTTTATCCTTATTCATGCGCAGGAATACTTAGATGATTTTTATCAGTCTTTCGGTTTCAAACCAGTTACGGAAGTTTATTTATTAGATGGAATTAACCATCTTGATATGCGGAGGGAAGGGAGCTTAAAATGAGTCATACTTTGTACGGAATTCATGTGAAGGATGTGGCAAGTAAAGAACGACTAAGTAGAGCGTATTCGATCCAAAAAGAAGATAAGAAAACAGCTTTCTATGTACTGCCCTCTCTCATGTGGCTACAAGAAGCCAGAAGAAAGCAGCCAGGACTTCTCATTACAACGTTTGATGACATGGCCAGTTTTATTTTAAAGCAAGCGAACGTTTCCTATATTCCATTAACAGAGGAAGAGCGAACGTTATTTTTTCTACAATTTATAAAAGAAGAAGAAGTTTTTCACGGAGATCTAGTCGTTTCAGGAAAAGCAAGGGCTTATGCAGACACATATGGACAACTCAAGCGTCTTGGACTAGAAGTAGAACAGATTCCAGTTGCCCTCAAACCTTTACAAGGTCTTTTTCAGAGCTATGAATCACAAGTCGTGCACAAAAGAGGGTTGCTTGATCCAGAAAATATTTTATTACGTGCGATCGAAATAATAAAAGAGAAGCCAGAGCAGGTTCAGATGTCCGTTTCGATAGATGGTTATTTGGATTTTAGCCCGCTTCAGGCTCTCTTTATAGAAGCATTAAAAAAAGCTGGAATTACTGTAGAAATCTATCTTCCCAATCATACAGACTTCTCTATTGTGGACCAGACTGTTAAGGAGCTAGTTGCAATAGGTTTTGATGACGAACGAGGTTTAAAGGAAGAAGACATCGTGATGACTTCAAAAGAGCTTGTGGCTGCTTCAACGAACGAAGAGCAGTGGAGAGGGGTTTTAGAAGAAATCTGTTTGAGTCCAGATCCTTATGACAAAGTAGGTATTCTTGTCGTAGATGAACGTAGTGGCATGGAACCATTAGAGCGTTATTCAAAAGGTTACGCTGTCCCTCTTAATAAACCGAAAAAAAGGAAAGTATCAACGACATCCATTCATGCTTTTATACTCGCGATTCTTAACAATAATGGTGCACCTAAGAGCAAATGGGAACAGTTACCATTTGTTGAGCTCATTTTAAGACTCTATCAAGTGAATGGTCTTGATTATGCTAAGCAAAAACAAAAATTTCTCTCCACGGGGGAATGGGAACAAAAGGAGCTTGGTGAGCTCTTTAATAAAATGAACCAGCTCAAATGGAAGCAAAATGAAACATTTGTTCATTTTATTAAAAATGTAAGGGACATGATCCAAGCACTACCCTTTCAATCCATTTGGGAAAAATGGTTTGACGAAGAGGAAGATGTTCAAAAATTAAAAGAGGTAGCAGCTGAGTACAAAGCATTAAACCTGATCGATGCTCAGTTGAAGAAGTACGAACAGTTATTAACGGATAAAGGGTTAGACCGTTTAATGATGACACATGAATTATTCATCGAATGGGTTCAAGAAATAGGAGAACAACTCCAATTGTTTGAACAACGTGCATCTAAACAAGGGGTGTCCATCCACACTTGGCGTGATGTTAGTCTTTTTAAGGGCGACAAATTATATGTAGTGGGGATGAATGAAGGCGTATTCCCTGCTCCTCATCATTTAAGTGGGTATGTGCAGGAAAGAGATCTGTTAACAGAGTTAGTTAGATTCAGTCCACCTACACAAGAACATTTTAAAATGAAGCAGCAAGCACAACTTGAGCAATTATCTTATATTGCACGTGACGTCACGTTTACGTATGTAAGAGGAATTGATGTGAATCATCCACTACTCCCGTCCCCTTTGTTAGAGATAGAAGTATCAAAGAGAGAATGGTCTTGGGAAAGTAGAATGGAGTCTAGTCATTCTTTTACAGCTGAAGATGAACTAGAAAAGATCGCCTATCATGTAGGAAAGGGCTGTCAGGTGGAAGATGTACCAGCGTTAGTAGAACGTGTCTCGAAAAGGCTTGAACGACTAGAGCAAGCCGATGAGCCTGTTACCTTCTTTGAGAATAAACCACTAGAGCCAGTCATTTCAGTTACCGCACTTGAAAGCTATGCGCGTTGTCCATTTCGCTATGGGATGGAACGAGTGTTACAAGTAGCTGAACCTGAAGCGATGCAGGAAAGAGTATCGCCTCTAGATATCGGACAAATGATGCACGCAATTATCGAAGAACTTTATATGGAGATGGAGGTAGTTGGGAAAAGCTTTTCAGAACTACGTGGAAGTTTAGAGCTTTTGCCGAAGCGACTAGAAGAACTGTTTGAAGAGAAATGGGAACAAATTGAAAGACAAAGCCCTGAGATTTCACGGTTTGACTTACAATTGACGAAAAATGAATGGCAGAAACGTCTTCGCCGTTGGTGGCAAGCTGAACGTAAGCATTTCTGGGATAATGCAAACCTTTCAACGATGCATATTTTAGCGCTTGAAAAACCGATTCGATTTGAATTAAAGCTATCAGATGAGAAGACGCTTATTTTAACTGGAAAAGCTGACCGTGTAGATCGACTCGATGACGCGATTGTTGTGTATGATTATAAGTCAGGGCAGGCCAGTGTCAAAGTGGACGAGATTAAAACCGGATTAAAATTACAATTGCCACTCTATGCGTTTGCGATTCGAGATGAGCTAGAGCGTATGGAAGAAGGATCGATCAAAGCAGATGGCGCTACCTACATTTCGCTAAAAGAACCAAGTAAAAGAGCTGGAAATGGAATTTGGCGTTCGGAGCATGTTGGAAAGTCATCTCGTTATCAAGTTTCCTCTCATTGTAGAAATCGTGAAGATGAACTTGGGACTGAGCAATTTTTAGTGAATCATGAATTAAGAGATCGAATTGAGCAACTGTGGAATGGTATGAAGACCAACTTTCCTGTTGAACCAATAGAGTGCTCAAATTTTTGCGCGTATCGTGCGGTTTGCCGTGTAACAGATGAAAAGAGAGAGAACGCAAATGGATAAAAGAAAAATGAGTGATAGAGAGGAGCAGGTACATGCAATTTAATGATGCACAGCTTGAAGCGATTACAAGTGAAAAGGCGCTCATTCTAGTTTCAGCAGGTGCTGGTTCAGGAAAAACACGTGTATTAACAGAACGCTTTATTCATTTATGTGAACTTCATCTGCAAAATCCAGGTCACCCTGTAGGGGCAACCGTCGATGAAATCGTAGCGATTACGTTCACCGAAAAAGCAGCGCGGGAAATGAAAGATCGGATCCGAAAAAGACTAGCAGAAAAAGAAAGAGAAGCGCTCGGGGAAAAAGAACGCCTCTTTTGGTTTGAACAAAAAGAAGCGATTGAGCGTGCGCAAATTTCAACGTTTCACAGCTTTTGTCAGCGACTGCTTTCTCAATATGCGATGACGGCCGATTTAGTTCCAAACAGCAGAGTGATTGATGATGTAGAAGCAAGAAGACGCAAACGAGCGATCATGACAAAGCTCTTGGAAGAACGTGACTTCCATGAGCTCGCTCTGCCACTTCTACATATAATGAGTAAAAATCAATTATTTGAATCAATTGAAAAAGTGCATGACGATATTAGGGAGTTTGTCGTTGGAGAACATTCAATCGATAGCTTGCAGGTGGAGGAAATGCTTGAGAAGCAGCTCGTTGAAAAAAAGAATGTGCAAATGGAAGCCGTCAGAGAGTTTCATGAACAGGCATGCCGCTGTGTTCAACATTTCCCTCCTTTAGACGAATTAACAAAAGCACAACAAAAACATGTTGAACGCATTACAACTGCTTTTCAAACATTATCGATACCTGAAGATCCTAGTTACTATGTGTACAGTCTAGAGGAAATCATGCCTTTTAAATCGGATAAGCGTTGGAATGAGAAAGCACCTGCTTTGTATGAACTCTTCGAGAATTATTGGAAGCCGTTTAAAAAACAATGGAAGGAAATCGGGGGAGAGGTCTCTATTGATGAAGAGGCGAAAAAGCATCTCGAACGCATCGTGCTAATCCTTAAAGAATTCGCAACTAGGTATGTAAATGAAAAGAAGAGAGCTGGTGCCCTCGACTTTTCCGACTTACAGCAAAAAGCGGTTGCGCTATTACAACACCCTTTTATTAAAAAGGCTTGTCAGAAACAATATCGACATATGATGGTTGATGAGTTCCAAGACACGAACCGCTTACAACTTGAGATGTTAAATCGAATTGAACCCGCTTTTCAGTTTATAGTTGGAGATCAAAAACAGTCGATTTACCGTTTTCGCGGGGCAAATGTCAGTTTAATGAATGAACGTGAAGAGCTTGCAATGAGTAGAAGTGATGCTCAAGTTATTTTAATGAATCAAAATTACCGAACAACAGCTCCTGTGATCCATGCCGTAAATGACCTGTTTTCTCATGCGATGGTGTCTCAACGTTCGAAATCATATGAAACGGTTTATGCTCCACTTGAAGCTTTTCGACCGGGAGAAGAAGAGGAGGAAAAAAGGGTAGAACTTACGATTCTTGAAAAAGATGAGGAGAATGAGGAAAGCCCTTATGACGTCCTAGCGAACCGAATTGTCGAGATGATTCAAACCGGTAAACCACATGTGCTCAAAAATGAAATGTGGGTCAAACCAAGCTTTCATGATATCGCCATTTTGATTCCTGCGCGCTCTCAGCTGTTGACTCTTGAACGCTCATTAATTAACAAAGGAATTCCTTATGTAGTTAGTGGAGGGGTAGGGTTTTATAATCGCCAAGAAATCATAGATTTTCTTACCTTATTAAGATGGTTAAATCGTCCTTTTGAAGAGTTGTATTTACTAGCGGTTCTAAGAAGTCCTGTATGTGGACTAGCTATTGATGACTTTCTGACCTTGAAATCTTCATTAGACGAAACCGAGTCGCTTTACCAACTCGTCTATAATGAAGCGCATCGAGCATTCAGCAAGCTTCCCGCCTCTATCCAAGATGTCTGCCGTATGGTTCGTACATGGCTAGAGGGGTGGACACCGTTTCGAATTCAGGAATCTTTGGAACTAACGTTAGAGGCACTTTTTAAAGAAACAGGTTTAAGAACGTCTCTGTTGTTACAAGTGAATGGACTACAAAAAGTAAAAAATGTTGAGAAGCTTATTCAAACGATCGTTGATAGCCACAAAACCGATTTGGAAAGCATTTTAACGGATTTAGAGGAACGTATTGTTCTAAGTGAGAAAGAAGGAGAATCTGAAGTAGAGCGAGTGGATGGAGATGTGATTCAGATCATGACGGTGCATGCGTCAAAAGGTCTAGAATTTCCGATCGTTTGCTTGCCTCAATTAGATCGCCAAATAAGAGGCGATAAAGGCATTATTCGGTTCCATCCTGAGTTTGGACTAGTCTTAAATTTGGAGGAAGAAGCAAGTGACTTAGATGGTGATGCCATTGTTCATCAAACACCTGGGTTTGCGATCGTGAAAGACCGGGCAAACGCAGAGTCTAAGGAAGAAGCGAAACGCTTATACTATGTTGCGATGACAAGAGCACGTGACTACCTATACATGATTGGTGAAGAATCTACTACGGCTCACACATGGTTAGCGTTAACAGAAAATGCACTAGAGCATACTAGATTAGCTGATAAAGTAGAAGAAACAGCAGCAAGTGAAGAACAGGAACGGCTTACACTTGAATCATCTGTTTATAAGATTCCCACCGAAATAGTGAAAAAGGAAGTTCCATTAACGTTATCCGTTTCAGAAATCATGCTATTTATGAAAGATCCAATTGCTTATTTTAATCGTTTTGTCATAGGGATTCCAGAAACAACGCCATCTAATCTGACAAGGACGCAAGAAGTGGAGTGGTCAATTGACCCTTCCAAGCTAGGGACACTTGTCCACCGAGCGTGTGAACTCCGCGATAATGGTCTAACGAATCAAGCCGCTATGGAAGAGGCGATTCGAGAAGAAGAGCTAGATTTAGTAGATGTACCTTCCTATCAACAAGAAATAAATATGCTTATGGCAAGTTATACCGACGAAATCAAACAAGCATTAGGTAAAAAGATTGCTAATGAATGGGCTTTTACAACAAAGATTGAAGGAGCGGTTATTGTCGGAGAGATCGATAAAGTGGTTGAAAAGAATGGACAAAGACAGATCATTGATTTCAAAACAAACCGAATTCATCGTTCGGGTGCTGAATTAATGGACACGTATCGATCTCAATTGTATTTATACAAGATGGCTTTCGAACAGGAAACAAAAGAAAGCGTAAATCGTTTATCGTTATTTGTATTTCGGGATCAAGAACAACCTCTTCATACATTAGAATACAATCAGGAAGAAGAAACAGCCGTTCGAGAAGCGATTCGAACCATCTGTACTTTGAGGGAAAAACAAGCAAAAAAAGAAGCTTATCATGAACTAATTTGATCACATCAAAAAAGCGAACAGAGTTACCTGTTCGCTTTTTTGACTTTATTAATGGAAGGAAGCTTAGCCTTACTATTAGAGCGTGTTTAAAAAGATGGCAATGGCTCCACACGCTACACGCCTCTAGGAGAACCCCACTCCTAGAGGCTCAAAACCTTGTAGCGGTTCCGCTCATTGCTTAGAGTCTGTTCAAAAAGGGAAAAACCACCCTTTTTGAACAGACTCTATTAGACAATTCTTTTACGAATTTGGGCACTTAAGAAATCAATGATCGTTACAACAACAATGATGACAAAAAGAATCATCCCGACTTCATCCCAGTTGCGATTCGCTGTGGCGATGGTGATTAATGTACCGATACCCCCGGCACCAATGATCCCTAGAATGGTTGATGCACGCACATCGATTTCGAAACGATAAATGGCGTAGGATAAAAATTCAGGTATGATTTGTGGAATAATTCCATATATCAATACTTGTAATTTATTGGCTCCATTGGCCTCAAGCGCTTCAACTACGTGCATATCAATGGATTCAATAACTTCACAATACAATTTACCAAGCATCCCAATGGATCCAATTGCTATGGCTAGAACCCCAGCAAAAGGTCTCGGGCCGATTGCGGCTACGAACATAAGTGCAAGTACTAGTTCTGGGAAGGCGCGGATAGCATCAAGGGCCCATTTTGAGACAGTGTTTAATGTTTTACTTTTTACCATATTACTTGCAGCGAAGAAACCAAAAGGAATGGCTAATATGGCAGCTAGTAATGTTCCTGTGTATGCCATTTGCAATGTTTCCCACATGAGCCCCATGATTTTCTGGAAAGCACCCCAATCAGGTGAGAATAGTTGAGGAATGACTCGTCCGAAGTTATCAATGGTTCGCTCACTAAATACTCTTGACCAGCGAATTTCGATCGTTGTAAATGTCCAAACATAAAGAGCGATAATAGCGATCGCAATAACGACATTTCTAATGATTTTAGCAACAGAGCGTTTCTTTTTTGGAGGCATTACTAATTCCATTATACAATTCTCTCCCTTATCTTATTGCTAATGTAATCAATGATGACAACAGCAACGAAGATGATGACAATGATCGTCATAACACGCGGATAGTTAAAAAAGCTAACTTGCTGTTGGAGTAAGAGCCCGATTCCACCAGCACCGACAAAACCTAGCACTAAAGAAGCCCGAACATTGACTTCAAACACATAAAGCCCAAATGAAACAAACTGCGGCAATACTTGTGGTAATACCGCATACCAAATGACTTGAATGGTGTTACCTCCTGAAGCGCGAATGGCATCTAATGGGTTCATATCAATCGATTCAATGGTTTCATACATAAGCTTTGCTAAAAGGCCGAGTGAGAAGATAAATAGTGCCATAATCCCAGGGAATACCCCAACCCCAAAAATTCCAACAAAAATAACAGCCAGAAGAATATCAGGAATGGTACGAAGTACGTTCATAATAAAGCGTACAGGTTGATGAATCCATGGACTTGGAAAAAGATTTGCAGCCGATAAAAGAAAGATCGGTACACTAACGATGGCTGCAATGGTGGTTGCAATGATGGCCATATGAATCGTTTCAGCTAACTTATCCCAAACTTGACTCGCGTAACTCCAGTTTGGGGGAAATAAGTCCGTAGCAATTCGGTGGAAGCCGCCCCACCCCCGAATAATATCCATAATAGATGATTGTGTAGCCCATGAGGTATATATGTAAGTTCCAACAATGGCTACGAAGATAATCGTAGTCCGGAGTTTGGCTTTAGACGAGACGATGCCTTTTACTTCTGGATTACTCATCGTCCTGCCCCCCTACAAGGTCATCCTCTCGAATTTTTCGACCGTAAATCTCTTCAAATGTTTTCTCAGAGACAGCACTAGCTGGTCCATCAAAGACTACTTCCCCTGCTCGCATTCCAATAATACGATCAGCATATTCCATAGCCATATCAATAAAGTGAAGGTTAACAATCGTTGTGATGTTATCTTCTTTATTTACCTTTTTTAAGTACGTCATGACTTGGTGAGAAGTTGGAGGATCGAGACTGGCAACAGGCTCATCCGCTAAAATAACTTTAGGTTGCTGAGTTAACACACGAGCAATCGCAACACGTTGTTGCTGCCCTCCGCTAAGTTGGTCGGCTCTCGCATACACTTTGTCAGCAATATTTACACGTTCTAAACTACGGTAGGCAAGGGAAACATCCTCTTTTGGAAAAAGGTTAAAGACACTTTTTAATGTACCACTATGACCGAGGCGTCCAGAAATAACATTTTTCATTACAGTTGAACGTTTAACAAGGTTGTAATTTTGAAAAATCATTCCGACTTCTGTACGAAGCTTACGAAGTTTTCGTTGGTTGTACGCTAAAATATTTTGATCGTCAATTAATAATTCGCCTTCTGTTGGAGTAACAAGGCGATTCATACTACGTATTAATGTTGATTTACCAGCTCCAGATAGCCCTACAATTACAACAAACTCTCCTTGATTAATTTTAAGATTTACGTTTTTTAGGCCCTGAGTACCATTCGGATAAACAAGTGACACATCTTTGAACTCTATCATTGTATTTCCTCATTTCTCTATGTAGTTAAATTTCTCCTCTTTCGCCCTCCGAAATTTGTAAGGGCAAAAGAGGAGGGGAGAAGATGTCTTCTCCCCAGCTCGTTTTCAACCGCTTTAGTAAGGAGCGATTTACTTTACATATTAGTCTAAAGAAACTTGATCAGAGAATTTCTCAGCCGTACTTCTAACAACGTCATAGTCACTGTCTGCTGCTGTATCGATTCCAGTCCAGTTGTATACTTCGTCCATAATTGTAATCATTTCTTCATCTTCGTTGAAAGAAAGGAATACCTCACGTAAACGCTCGATAAAGTCTGCAGGCAGGTTTGTATTAACAGAGATTGTATCATTAGGAATCTCAGCCGTGTAATCTAATACACGAAGGTCTTCCATAGCTTCTGGGTAATCTCCTTGAATGGCTGTACGTGCATCATCAAAAGTGGTTGCAACGTCTGCATCACCTTCAAGAACCATAACAAGTGCGTTATCATGTGATCCAGCTTGAATCATGTCAGAGAAATAATCTTCAACATTTTCAACACCATGATCATCCATTAATTGTGCAGCTGGGAATAAGTAGCCACTTGTTGAAGCAAGGTCAGGGAAAGCCCAGATCTTACCTTCTAAATCTTCTAAAGATTGGATATCTGAATCAGCACGAACTGTATATTGTGCTTTGTAAGTTGAACTACCGTGACGAATAGATTTAAGAACAGCTTCAACATTGTCATAACGTTGTGTGGCTAAAACATAACCAAAGGCAGGAATGAAACCAATGTGAACTTGATCATTCCCCATTGCTTCAACTAGTGCTGTGTAGTTTGTCATAACTTGCCCTCTAACAGGAACTCCTAATTCTTCAGAAAGACGGTCTGCAAGAGGCTCTACTGTGTCAGCAATTTTATCAGAATCTTGCGATGGGACAAACCCCATAATAATTTCAGATGGAAGTTCAGCTGTTGTTTCTGGAGCTTCTGTGTCTGCTCCAGTCCCAGCTGGCTCATCAGCTGCACCACATGCTACTAGAGCAAATGTAAGTGCAAGAACGAAAAGCATTGGTAAAAGTTTATTCATTTCTTTAAAACCCTCTTTTCTTCTTATGTATTTTTTATGATACAAATGTGAGTATGCACGAAGATTTTGGATAAATCTAGTGAACTCGTACATCCTTTACATAATATTAAAAATACACTATCGAAGTTTACAATTACAATACATTTGTTACATTTTCCTCCTAATTTATTTTTTTATGGAAGAAACAGGTTATGCTAGAATATAAAATATTGTCTTCATAGTGAAAGGAGAATTATCATTGTTAGCTTCTTATAAACTTGTTATTTTTGACTTAGATGGAACCTTATATGAGGGCACGGATCACTTTGATTATTATGCAGAGCAACTAAAAGATAAAGTGATAGATTCGAAGAAGGATGAATTTATGAACGAGTACGAACTCATGAAACAAGGAAAACACATCGTATCAATTGGTAAAGTGTATGATGTAGAACGTGACTTAGTTTTAACTATTGATCCTATGACGTTATTAGTGTCAAGTGCACATACGTGGGAGGGCAATGAATTAAGAGAAGATCAACGCAGCGAATTTTACAATGCTACTTTAGCGTTTAACTTTAAAGATATGATTGCTATTGGTGATGGTTGGTGGCTACCATTTGTAGCAGCCAAACATTTCGGAGTGAAAGATTGTTATCCTAGTTACTTAGCAACTAAGGAATATATGGTTACCGATCAATTTTCGCTTGAGCGACTACCTAAGTTGAAAGAGGGATTAGAAGAGTTACGTCAACAAACCCAACTTGTTTTAATGACCAATAGTGATCGAGAAGATGTTACTCGTCTGCTAAAAGAACTTCAACTAGATGGTGTATTTGATCATGTGGTGACATCTGCACAAAAACCTTCTCAAACGACACCATTATTTACTGAGCTTCTTAGACAGTATCAATTGGAGCCAAACCAGGTCGTTTCTGTTGGAGATAATTTCATTAATGAAATCGCTCCGGCCTTACTTCTTGGAATGAAAGGAATATACATAAACTCACACGGATTTAACATGAATCATCAGTCATTAACAGTGGTTCCGTCCGTAACAACATGTTTTAAATAAAAGTCTTTCCGATCGCTATTAAGATTTACATTTTTATTACGATATAATATAGGAGAGAGGTTGGATTCATTGGACCTAGAAGGTGATGTGAGTGATGGGCGACTTTGATATAGTAAGAAAACTCAAGAAGAGTGAGCAACAATACGAATCGCTCTTCTTTCACAGTTCGAATGCTATTTTTATCTTAAATTCAGCAGCGGAAATAAAAAAGGTTAATCCATTAGCTACTTTAGTGACTGGGTATAAGGAAGAGGATCTCCTCATGATGAAACTAGGTGATCTCGTTCATCAGAATGACGCACAAACTATGGATAAATGCTATGAAAAAGCATTAAAGGGGATTGCGTCTACCATTGAAATGGACATGTCCCATCCATCTTTAAATGAGCTAACGATAAAATTATTCCTGGTTCCCATTGAAATAGACAATGTGGTTGAGAGTGTTATGGCAATAGTCGAAAACATGACAGATGAACTTAAAATAAGCAAAATGGCGATGGAGGACGACCTTACCGGTTTACCTAACCGAAGGTGTTTAATGGAAAAACTATCGTCTTCACTGACTTATGCATTCGATCACAAAGAAAAACTTGCAGTCCTTTTTATAGACCTTGATCGATTTAAACTGGTCAATGATGCGTTAGGGCATTTGTTGGGTGACCAAGCTCTGATCAAAATAGCATCTAGGCTACAAAACGTTTTAGACGAATTAGATTTATTAGCAAGAGTTGGTGGCGATGAATTCGTCATTCTCATTCCGCACCTCAGCTCTGTGGAACAAGCAACCAACACAGCTAAGCAGTTGTTAGAAGAAATTCGAGACCCTTTAGTGATTGAGGGGTATGAATTCACATTAACAGCTAGCATAGGCATCTCTATCTATCCAGATAGTGGAACAGATACGGAATCATTAATGAAATCAGCAGATGCAGCAATGTATCGGGCTAAAGCAAATGGAAGTGATGCTTGTGAACTGTACAAAAGGGAAATGAGATATCAACTACATGAGAAATTTCATGTTGAGAACGATCTTCGTCGAGCGTTAGAAAGAGGCGAATTTTCTCTTTTCTTTCAACCACAATTTGATCTTTCGACAAATCAATATTGTGGTGAGGAAGTGTTGGTTAGATGGGATCATCCGGTTGAAGGTCTCATTAGTCCAAGTAAATTTCTCTCAATTGCGGAAGAATCGGGATTGATTGTTGCAATAGGTGAATGGGTGTTGAAAGAATCTTGCTTACAAAAAAAGAGGTTAATTGAGCAAGGTTTTCCTGAGGTACCGATGTCTGTAAATCTTTCACTAAAGCAGTTTTTGCAAAAAAATATTGTAGAAACGGTTAAGAACGCCTTACAAGAGTCCAAATTACCTCCCCATTTACTAGAATTAGAAGTGACAGAGAGTGTGACAATCGATATTGACCGGACAAAAGGGGTGTTACAACGTCTTTTATCACTAGGTGTTCATATTAGCTTAGATGACTTTGGGACTGGGTACAGTTCTCTCCAATATGTAAGTCAACTCTCGATCCAAGAATTGAAAATTGATCAAACGTTTGTACGTAATATAGGAAAGGAAAGGCAAAGTGAAGGAATCATCTCGATGATTATTAATCTTGCTCATTATTTAAATATCACTGTAATCGCTGAAGGTGTGGAGACAGAAGAACAACTTCTATTTTTGAAAGAACATCGTTGTAATAAGGTTCAAGGATATTATTATTCAAGACCATTAGCTCTTAAAGAGTATAAGGTTTTTCTTACTGATACCCTTCATTTATAACGAGATAACCAGGACAAAGAAACTATTTCAAATTTACTAATTGATCGACATATGTTCTAGAAAAATGTGCTATTATGAAAAAAAAGCTCTAAATGTCGTAATAGCTCTAATCAAGTAAAATTATGACAAAATATGAGTGCGCGAGGTGAATGAGATCTTGATAAACGCAGAGTATTTAGATGTTTTTCTTGATGAAAGTCAAGAACATCTTCAATCTATTAACGACAATCTATTAAAATTAGAACAAGCACCTGACGATTTATCAATTGTCGGAGAAGTGTTTCGGTCTGCTCATACCCTAAAAGGGATGGCAGCGACAATGGGTTTTGAAGACCTTGCTCATTTAACTCATAATATGGAAAATGTCTTAGATTTGATCCGGAATTCTAAACTCGAAGCGACTTCAGCGGTACTAGATGTTGTCTTTTTAGCTGTTGATGATTTAGAAGCGATGGTAACAGATATAGCAATGGGTGGCGAAGGGAAGCGAGATGTTTCTCATGTCGTTTCACAATTAGAATTAATTGAGAAAGGCGAGACTCCTAAGGCCGTTACGAAAGAAGAACTAGAAAAAATGGTTCAGCCTGTTCAGCCAAGTGAGAAATTAGAAGAAACATATGATGAATTCGAGCGGACCGTACTTGAGCAGTCGTTTGAACAAGGATATGGAGCTTACCAAATAAAAGTATCTCTTGATGAACGAGCTATGTTAAAAGCAGCTCGTGTGTTTATGGTATTCGATGTGTTAGAACAAGTAGGCGAGGTTATTAAATCAACCCCTTCTGCTGAGCACTTAGAAGAAGAGAAATTTGATCAAGACTTTCTTGTGACTGTCCTTTCTAAAGTAGAAGGAGAAGAAATCAAGCAGAGAATTTTAAAAGTTTCTGAGATTACTAATGTAGTGGTTCAGTCCATTGATGCTAAAATGCTTTCAACACTCGTGGAAGAGGAAGAAGTTATTCCAATAGTTGAAGAACCGATAAAAGCAGAGAAAAAAGAATTAGTACAAGCAGAAAAAAAGGAAGAAAAGCCAGCTAAACAAAAGGCAGAGATGAACAAAACCATTCGTGTGAACATAGAGCGATTGGATGTACTGATGAATCTCTTTGAAGAGCTCGTGATTGACCGTGGACGTTTAGAACAAATTGCTAGTGAGTTGCGCAACAATGAATTAAATGAAACGGTTGAACGTATGTCACGTATTTCAGGAGATTTACAGGAAATTATTTTAAATATGAGAATGATGCCAGTTGAACAGGTATTTAATCGCTTCCCAAGAATGGTAAGAAGTTTGTCTAAAGATTTAAATAAAAAAGTGAATTTGCAAATTGTTGGGGCTGAAACAGAGCTTGATCGAACGATTATTGATGAAATTGGAGACCCGCTCGTTCACTTGCTACGTAATTCGA
This sequence comes from Halalkalibacter alkalisediminis, assembly GCF_028610705.1. Classification (GTDB taxonomy): domain Bacteria; phylum Bacillota; class Bacilli; order Bacillales; family Bacillaceae_D; genus Halalkalibacter; species Halalkalibacter alkalisediminis. Next base: position 108,498 of record NZ_JAQQWT010000006.1, on the reverse strand, counting down.
TTGACCATGGAATTGAAACTCCTGATAAGCGTGTAGCTGCTGGAAAGCCAGAAGAAGGAACTGTTATCCTTAAGGCTTATCATAGTGGAAACAATGTATTTATTGAGATAGAAGATGATGGTGCGGGAATTGATCGTGAGAAAGTGTTGAAAAAGGCTTTGACAAACGGAGTGGTTACAGAAGAAGAAGCTCAGAAGATGACGGATCAACAAGTATTTGCCTTATTGTTCTCTTCTGGTTTTAGTACGGCGGATAAGATAACTGATGTATCAGGTCGTGGAGTTGGCCTTGATGTTGTTAGAAATACGTTTGAGTCACTCGGTGGAGTCGTTACGGTTAACTCTATTCTTGGAAAAGGATCTACTTTTTCTATCCAGCTACCATTGACGCTGTCAATCATTGATGTCATGCTTGTTGAACTTCAAAATGAGAAGTTTGCTATTCCGTTATCCTCAATTGTCGAAACAGCAATTGTCAATAAAACGGATGTCTTTAGCGCACATAATCAAAAGGTCATTGACTTTAGAGGAAAAGTGGTCCCTCTTGTCTTTTTAAATGATATTTTTGAGGTTCCTAAAGAGCAGAGTGAGGAAGAATTCTACTCACTTGTGATTGTTCATAAGGGGGATAAAGTAGCTGGTCTAGTTGTTGATTCCTTAATTGGACAACATGATATTGTCCTTAAGTCGCTTGGGAATTACTTAAAAGAAGTCTTTGCTATTTCGGGTGCAACGATTCTTGGTAATGGACAGGTAGCTCTAATCGTTGATACGAATGCATTAATTAAGTAATTCAAGAGGAGGTCGGTTACATTGTCGACTATGAAACAAGAGTTGAAAGTCATTGTTTTTCAATTAAAAGACGAAGAATACGCAATTGAAGTTGATTATATTCAATCAATTGAAAGAATGCAGCATGTCACAAGAATTCCTCGTACCTATCCTTTTGTAACAGGTGTAATGAATTTACGTGGGGTGATTACACCTATTATTAACCTAAGAAAGAGATTTGGGATCGAGGAAAAGGAAATTGATGAGGCAACGCGTATTCTCGTTATTTCTAAAGATCAGCTAGAAATTGGTGTTATCGTCGATGGAGCTAATGATGTTATTGATATTCCCGTTGAGAAAATCGAGCCTCCTCCTGAAGTAATTGGTGGAGTTGAAGCAGATTACTTACGTGGTGTGGTAAAATTGGATAAACGTTTATTCACTTTACTTAATTTAGAAAAGGTTATACTAGAAGGTTAATATATACTATTGTTATGAGGTGATCCTAATGGCGTCAGTACTAATTGTTGACGATGCAGCATTTATGCGAATGATGATTAAAGATATTTTAACTAAAAATGGATTTGAAATTGCTGGTGAAGCCGCAAATGGAGCTGAAGCAGTACAAAAATTTAAGGAATTAAATCCTGATCTTGTAACGATGGATATTACAATGCCTGAGATGGATGGGATTCAAGCATTAAAAGAAATTAAGCAAGTAAATAGTGGAGCAAAAGTCATTATGTGTTCAGCAATGGGACAACAATCGATGGTTATTGATGCAATCCAGTCGGGCGCAAAAGATTTTATTGTGAAACCATTCCAAGCAGACCGGGTACTTGAAGCAATTAAAAAAGTATTAGGATAACAAAGATCCCTCATGATACCGTTAATTGGTGTTTTGAGGGATCTTTTGCTTTCTTGGTTTTATGTAAAAGGTTGCGTTAGTTAAATATAGAAGAAATTGAACAAAAAAACACATATTCTACATGGTGTAGTGGACATTAACATCAAGTGCTATAATAGTGGCGGTGAGATCAGTTAAGGGTTTTTCATGTGTTGATTTGAAGGGGAGTAGAAAAAATGGTGAAAAAGCAGTTTGCTGTCATTGGGCTTGGACGCTTTGGTAGCAGTGTTTGCAAAGAATTATATAAACTTGGACACCAAGTGTTAGCAATTGATTCTAAGGAAGAGAAAGTGAATGAAATGACTCGCCATTCCACCCATAGTGCAATTGCTAACGGTACGGATGAGAAAGCATTGCAATCTTTGGGTATTAGAAATTTTGATTATGTCATTGTAGCTATTGGTGATGATATACAATCAAGTATTTTATGCACCCTGTTGTTAAAAGAGTTTGGTGTAGAAAATGTTTGGGTTAAAGCACAAAATTATTACCATCAACGAGTGCTAGAAAAAATTGGGGCAGACCGCATTGTTCATCCTGAGCAAGATATGGGGATACGTATTGCTCAACATTTAACATCAGAAAAAATTGTTGATTATATTGAGCTTTCAGCTGATTATAGTATTGTTGAATTAATTGCAACAGACAAAGTTGCTAACAAATCTTTGATAGACTTAGACATTCGAGCGAAATACGGTTGTACAATTCTTGGAATTAAACGCGGAGAGGACATTAACATCGCTCCAACACCGACTGATCAAATTGAACGTAGCGATATTTTAATCGTAATTGGTCATAAAAATGATTTGAAACGTTTTGAAGATGAGGGTATGTAGACCAAACGAATACTTGATCATCCTAGGTGAGGAATACTGACCTAGGATTTTTGTGGTTACCTTGTACTCTTGATGGGCAGCTTTCCTATGTTTTGATATACTTATAAAAAAACGTATGAGATAGACTGGAGAGATCGAATTGGATCGAAGCATTAACGAAAAATTAGATACATTTTCCATAGAAATAATTGATTATTTAATAAATATGGAAGGGATTTCGCTTAAGGAATTATTGGAGGAAGAAGAAACAATGAATCGTTTCATCACTAGTAGAACGAATTGTTTTAATTGCAACGACATGAGAGTAGGTGGCGCTAACGCAATGAAGTGGTTTGGTAACTTTATATCAGCTCACTTATACTTACTTTCTATTGAAAACAAATGGATTCACTATCATGACGTTAGCATAAAAGAAAAAGGGAAAGGCGCAGCTATTCTTTTACTTCAACCTCATTTAGAAGAAGTACCTGAGCGGGGGAAAGAGGCGTTTGTAAAAAGCAAGCTCTCAGACTTATTTACTTTTTTGCTTCCTCTCGTTCAAGAAGTGGCAAAGGCATCTAAATTGTCGCTACAGCAAACATGGGGATTAGTAGCTAATTCTTACTACAACCATCTATACCAATGGTTAGAAACAAGTAAAGATAAAGAAAAGATCGAATGTGATGTAAAGCAATTACGAACATTAGATTCAACGTTATTTGGTTTGAAACGTAACCCATTTGATGTGAGTTTTCGTTATGTAGATAGTTGGTGGGAGCCTGTTGAATTAGTTCGTGTTAAACCAGCTTGTTGCATGAGCTACCTTAAAGCGGAAGGACATTATTGTTTTTCGTGTCCGAAACTGACAAATGAGGAACGTTTTGAAAGAGGAGAAAAGTTAAGAGCAGAAAACACTTAATCTGTGCTTTTGATCATTAAAATGATGGTAGCTAACAAGGAATATTGGTGAAATTCTCTAAGATAAGTTTAATTAAACCCTGGGTTGATGAAAAGGGCATCATTGATAATGTGAATGAAACCTATGAACGGAATGTTGGGGTGAGTCGTATTGACTTGTTAGGGATATCGATCTTGGTTTGTATACGAGCGAATATGCAAAAGATTCGTTAAAGCAGGCATGGACAGTCTTGAAAAAAGGGAACCGTTGGGACGGGCATCAGGATAGCCAAAAAATCATTGAAAGCTTACGGATATGTTTGAAACTTCTGTCAAATGGGTAACTTAAAAATAGCTAAGTTAATAGGAGGGATACATATGATAAATGATTTTGCAATGAACCCTAGTGTTACGAGACAGTTAAAAGTAATCAGAAGTTTACAAGCTCGATCGGAAGATACAGTGCAGTCGCTCTATGCGCAGGCTGTTCTTGAGTATTCTCTCTACCATTATAATAAAAACATGTTATATAACGTAATTGATGAGGCTTTGACTAAAAGAGATAAAGAGTTATTCGAAAAATCAGTTATTGAATATAATCAACTGATTGAATCACATCGTGAAGGAAAGACTGTAAGTGAAAATGGATTTGAGCTGTATTTACATTTTGAGTAACTAGGAAATGGAAGAGAGGGACTCAATTTCAAAAGTTCTTGATTCTAGCTTCTTAGAAAATGTTTTAATTCTATTAACTAGGGAATAGAAGAGCAACGAAATACAAAATGGGGTGAATAAAATGTGGACACTGCTTATTATTTTGTTTATTTTATGGTTGCTTGGATTTAGCTTTGAAATTGCAGGTAATCTAATTCATTTACTCTTGGTTATAGCACTGGTCGTATTAATTATCAGACTGGTAACGGGAAGAAAAGTATAGCTTTATAAAAACAAGTTGCTTTAAACGGAGCAGCTTGTTTTTTTTGAAGTAATAGGCTATATAACCAGTTAACAGAAGAAAAGACCGGCTTCGAAATGTAACCGTTTTCAAAAATCGATTGACAATACTTTTAAATTTTCGTACAATTTAAACAGACTAACTAGTCGGTAGAATCGCCGGTTTATTGAAGCGAGAGGTGGTGGGAAGTTGAAAATGAAGAAAAAACCAACAAAGGAACGGATTATTGAAACCGCTTTACTTCTTTTTGAAGAATTTGGGTTTCATGCTGTAACCGTTGACCGAATTGTAAAAGAAAGCGGGACATCAAAAGGTGGCTTCTATCATAATTTCAAATCAAAAGATGAACTCCTATATACGGTTCATGATTCTTTTATTACATATATCCTTGATAAAGCAGAAGATGCCTATAATCGTTACTCAACCCCCGCGGAACGTTTATATGAAACTGTTAGATCATTTGTCATGATGTTTGAAATGTATCGTCCTCACGTAACCGTTTTTTATCAGGAATCTATTTATCTAAGTGAAGAGTATTTTAACACGATGAAAAAGAAACGGGATCGCTATAAAAAAATGATGTTTCGTGTTGTTGCCGAAGGCATTGAGTGTGGAGAATTTAGAAAAGAAATTCCTATACCCATTACCTCAATGGCCATATTCGGTATGACGAATTGGACGTATAAATGGTATAAGGAAAATGGAAAATACTCCATTGAAGAAATTGCTAATATTTATGCCGACATAGTTATGAATGCGGTATTGACTAAAGAAGCAAGTATGAAGCCAGAATATAAGCGTTTTTTTCTTGCAGAAACAATAGAGTTGTAAGGGGGATCACGGGATGGATATGATGGACCATATAAATGAGATGGAGGACCGTTTGGAAAAAGTAAAACAAGGTGGTGGGTATAAGCGTATCGAAGCTCAACATAATAGAGGAAAATTAACTGCTAGAGAGCGAATTCAATTATTAGTCGATGATGATACGTTTGTCGAATTAAATCCATTTATTGAATATCGAGGGTCTGATTTTCAAGCGTCTGAAGCTCCTGGAGAAGGAGTAGTGACAGGCTATGGGAAAATTAACGGAAGGCTTATTTTTCTTTTTGCACAGGATTTCACTGTTTTTGGTGGTGCGCTCGGAGAAATGCACGCGTTAAAAATAGCAAAGGTAATGGATTTGGCAGCCGAAAATGGAGCTCCAATTATTGGATTAAATGATTCCGGTGGAGCCCGAATTCAAGAAGGTGTGTTGTCACTAGACGGCTATGGCCACATTTTTTACCGTAATTCTATATACTCAGGTGTCATTCCTCAAATCTCCGTTATATTGGGCCCTTGTGCAGGAGGTGCCGTCTATTCACCGGCAATTACCGATTTTGTGTTCATGGTCGAACAAACGAGCCAAATGTTTATCACTGGGCCAAAAGTAATCGAGACTGTAACGGGGGCAAAAATCAACTCCGAAGATTTAGGGGGCGCAAAAGTTCACTCAAGCAAAAGTGGAAATGCGCATTTTACTGGAACAACAGAGGAAGAAGTTTTAACCGAAGTAAGAAGGTTAATTGAATTCTTACCATCCAATTTTGAAGAACGAGCGAAATATAAAGAACCGATTAATAAACGTCCAGTTTTAGAGAGAGTGCAAGAGTTGATGGATGTGGTCCCAGTCGATGGAACGAAAGTCTATGATGTTCGTAAAGTAATTAAGTTAATTATAGATGATGAAGAATTTATGGAAGTGCAACCATCATTCGCAAAGAACATCGTAGTGGGCTTTGGACGAATAGAAGGGGAGACGGTCGGAATTGTAGCCAATAACCCTAAAATGATGGCAGGTGGCCTTGATATTAATTCGTCAGATAAATGCTCAAGGTTTATACGTTTTTGTGATTGTTTTAATATTCCCCTTATTACCTTTGAAGATGTAAGCGGATTTATACCAGGAGTCCAGCAAGAGCATGGGGGAATTATCCGACATGGAGCTAAAATTCTTTATGCATACTCTGAGGCAACGGTTCCGAAAATAACTGTTATTTTAAGAAAAGCATTTGGAGGAGCGTATGTAGCACTTAACAGTAAAGCAATCGGGGCAGACTTGGTTTTTGCGTGGCCAAACTCTGAAATTGCCGTTATGGGACCCGAAGGAGCTGCGACGATCATTTTTGCAAAAGAAATAAAAGAAAGTGCTGACCCAGAACTAACAAGACAACGAAAAATAGAAGAATACAGACAAAAATTTGCCAACCCTTATGTTGCAGCTGCAAATGGCATGGTTGATGATGTCATCGACCCACGCGATACGAGAAAAAGCCTTGCGCAAGGCTTAGAAATGTTACGCAACAAAAAGAAACAACTCCCGAAAAAAAAGCACGGAAACATCCCACTTTAAAGCTTGAACAGAAAAGGTCGAACTTTACCTTTTCTGTTCAAGCGATGCATTGAGCGGAACCGCTGCCATGTTTTAAGCCTAGGATGAGCGACCAACTCATCCTAGGCGCGCAGGGAGTGGAGACAATGCAAAGGGTCGTCCTAGAAAAGGACGTAGTTACCTATTAATTATAGTAATACTTTGGTTTGAGGGATGGTTTCGCCCTTTGTTTCAATTCTGAGTGAGCGCTCAGAATTGTGTTTTTAAAAATATGCAGGAAGGAAGTGAGCGGTAAATCCTAAGAAGGATCCGCAGACTCATGGAGAAAAAACGTGAAATAACTTTTAATGAATTTCCTATTCCGACATATGAACAGTGGAGAACCACGACTGAAAAAGCATTAAAAGGTCGGTCATTTGAAACGTTAATGACGACATTACTTGATGATATTATTTTAGAACCGATGTACCAACAAAAAGATCTTGACGATTGTTCAACTCTAGTTAATGAACCGGGAGTTTTTCCTTTCGTTAGAGGAAATCAAAATGGACCTAAAGCTTGGAAGATTAGCCAAGAGCTTGAAGCAGCAACACCTAAGCTATTAAATGAAACGCTAAGATATGATTTAGCTAGAGGTCAGAACGTGATTCATCTAGTGTTATCTAACGAAATGAAAAACGGTAAAAAACCAATTGTAAGTGAAAAAGAGATTGGAACCCCTTTATTTGATTTTGATGATTTGAAACAGACCTTAGAAGGAATAGACGTGTCAGAACAGTCTATTTATGTGGATGCAGGTATAGTTAGCCTTCCTCTCCTTGCAGCTTTTCAATTAATTTCAGATCAATTAGAGGGGACAATCGCTTCTGATCCTATTCATCAGCTAGCAACTGAGGGAGAACTAACGTATTCTCTAACAGCTAGTTTTGATCATATGAAATCAGCTGTAGAGTGGGCTAAACTAAAACATGAAAACCTACGTACGGTTTTAGTTCAGACTCATATCTATCATAATGGGGGAGTTAGTGCTGCTAAGGAACTCGCCATTGCTCTTTCAACGGGTGTGAGGTATGTGAGTGAATTAATGGAGCGGGGAGTTTCAGCAGATGATGCTGGAAAAGCGATGACCTTTTCCTTTTCCATTGGCAGTGATTTCTTTAGCGAATTGGCGAAAATACGGACGGCACGTTTACTTTGGGCAACCATTATGAAGGAGTTCGGAGCTGAGGCAGAAGCTCAGAAAATGAGGATTCATGCTCGTACTTCTGCTTTTACTAAATCTAGGCAGGATCCTTACGTAAATTTACTTAGAGGGACAAGTGAAGCTTTCGCAGCAGCAGTAGCTGGGGTTGATAGTTTACACGTTAGTCCTCTTGATGAGGCGATCCAAAGATCCTCTGCTTTCTCGAGACGTATTGCTAGAAATACGTCGTTAATTCTCCAAGAAGAAGCGTATGTAGGCGTTACGGCAGATCCTGCAGGGGGATCGTGGTATGTTGAACACTTAACAGAGCAATTAGCGAAAGAAGCATGGAAAGCTTTTTTGCAAATCGAACAATCAGGTGGAATCATAGAGTCACTAAAGTCGAAGCTCATTCAAACATGGGTGGATCAAACATGGGAGAAACGAAAAGCAGACGTTGAGAGCAGGAAGCAGACGGTTTTAGGCAGTAATCGATATGTAGATGTTGCTGAAAAGCTGCCTCCAAAATCGGAAATCGATGAAGTGGAATGGAACAACTTTGCGAGAAAATTAGATAAGAACGTGGTAATGAAAGGTGTAGAACGACCAAAGACCCTTAAGGAAATGGAAGATTTGCTGCTTGAAAATAGACCTTTCCATCTTCTCCATAATCTTTTACAAGAGGGAATTCCGGAAAGGGGCGTAGCGCGTCTTACATCAAGGAGACTAGCAGAACCATTCGAAAAGCTCAGAAATAAAATGAGCAAAATCGAAGAAAAGCTCGGCAAACGTCCAACGGCATTACTAATTGGACTGGATACACTTGCTGAGCATAAGCCTCGTGTTGATTTTTCAAGTGAATTTTTTCAGAGTGCGGGGTTTGATATTAAACGCTCTGTTCCTGTGAAAGATGTGAATGGAGCCGTTGAGGCAGCAAAAGATTCATCCCTAATTGTGGTTTGTGGAAGTGATGTCAGCTATCATGCGCAAGCTCTTGCAATCGTGCAAGCGATTACGAGCGATCACGACTGTTTCATCTATCTAGCTGGGCGACCGAGTGAGGAATTAAGGAAAGACTTAATGAATTCCGGTTTACACGGCATTATACATGTTAAATCGAACGCCTATCATGTTTTAGATGAATTGCTAGAAGAGATAGGGGGTTCATTATAATGAAAAAAGTGCCAAACTTTCAAGAAATGCCTTTTCCATCTTTTTTTAAAATGAAGGAAACAACTCCGACTCGTAAAGAAAGCACAAGTTTCCAAACGATGGAACAAATACCGATAAAGCCGGTTTATACAAAAGAAGATATAGAAGGGTTTCGTCATCTGGATTATGTGGCTGGAATTGCGCCGTTTTTCCGGGGACCTTATCCAGCGATGTATAAAGCTCGCCCTTGGACGGTTAGGCAGTATGCTGGATTCTCAACGGCAGAAGAAAGCAATGCGTTTTACCGAAGGAATTTAGAAGCTGGTCAAAAAGGACTTTCTATTGCTTTTGATTTAGCGACTCATCGAGGTTATGATTCGGATCACCCTCGTGTAGTCGGCGATGTCGGAAAAGCAGGAGTCGCAGTTGATTCTATCCTAGATATGAATATCTTATTTGATGGCATTCCTCTAGATCAGATGTCTGTGTCTATGACGATGAATGGTGCGGTTTTACCAATCATGGCTTTTTATATCGTTGCGGCTGAGGAACAAGGAGTGTCTCCTGAGAAATTAACAGGAACCATTCAGAATGATATTTTAAAAGAATACATGGTTCGAAATACGTATATTTATCCGCCAGAGCCATCGATGAAGGTGATTGCTGATATTTTTGAATATACATCTAAATACATGCCAAAGTTTAATAGTATTAGCATTTCTGGTTATCACATGCAGGAAGCTGGAGCGACAGCCGATATTGAGTTAGCCTATACACTTGCAGACGGGCTTGAATATGTACGTACAGGGATTAAAGCAGGATTGGATATTGATCAATTTGCTCCAAGATTATCGTTCTTTTGGGCAGTTGGAATGAATTACTATATGGAAGTCGCTAAGATGAGGGCGGGCAGATTGATATGGGCTAAACTAATGAAGCCATTTAACCCGAAAAATGAAAAGTCTCTAGCGCTTCGTACGCACTCTCAAACGTCAGGCTGGAGTTTAACAGAACAAGATCCTTATAATAATGTCGTTCGAACGTGTATGGAAGCTATGGCGGCCGCTTTAGGGCATACACAATCGCTTCATACAAATGCACTGGATGAAGCGATTGCATTGCCAACAGACTTCTCAGCTAGAATTGCAAGAAATACGCAGCTTTATTTACAAGAGGAGACTGGTATTACGAATGTACTTGATCCTTGGGGCGGCTCCTATTATGTCGAGTCGTTAACGCAAGAACTCTTACAAAAAGCTTGGGCTCACATTGAAGAGATTGAAGAATTAGGTGGAATGGCTAAGGCGATTGAAACGGGATTACCGAAGATGAGGATTGAGGAAGCGGCAGCGAGAAGGCAGGCACTAATTGACTCAAAGAAAGAAACGATTATTGGTGTGAATAAATACCGTTTAGACCAAGAAGAAGAACTGGATATCTTAAATATTGATAACACAGCTGTTAGAGAATCACAGCTACGAAGATTAAAAATGTTACGTAAAAATCGAGACGAACAGAAGGTTCAAAAAACGCTTGAGGCTTTAACAAAAGCTGCAGAAACGAAAACCGGCAACTTGTTGGAGTTGGCTGTTGAAGCAGCTCGAGCTCGAGCTAGTCTTGGTGAAATTTCGATGGCGTACGAAAAAATCGTAGGTCGTCATAAAGCTGTTATTCGCTCAATAAGTGGTGTGTATCGTTCAGAATTTGGAGAGAAGGAAGAGATGAAAGAAATTCGTCAATTAACCGACCGATTTGCTGAAAATGAAGGAAGACGTCCGCGAATTATGATTGCAAAGATGGGGCAGGATGGACATGATCGGGGCGCAAAAGTCATTTCAACTGCTTTTGCCGATATGGGATTTGATGTCGATATTGGTCCTCTATTCCAAACACCAGAAGAAGCTGCATTACAAGCTGTTGAAAATGATGTTCATATATTAGGGATGAGTTCATTGGCTGCTGGACATAAAACACTCCTGCCACAAGTCGTTGAGGAATTAAGAAAGCTTGGGAGAGAAGACATTCTCGTCATTATCGGTGGTGTCATTCCTGCACAAGATTATCAATTTTTGAAGGATAAAGGGGCAGCGGCTATTTTTGGTCCAGGTACAGTCATTCCAACTGCTGCTGAGCAAATAGTGAAAGAACTAAACAAGCGACTAGGTTATGAAGAATAGTTGTAAAAATAAGTAGAAAAGAGGAAGAGTATGTCTGCTTCCTCTTTTTATGTTGAAGGTAGATGCAAGAATGCTTAAGAGCAACCAATAGTGCTTGAGAATCCGTTATAATAAATGGGAATGAAGATGTCAGGGGAATAAGAAAGGGCAATGGTTGTTTTTAAAAAGGAGTGTGTCTTAAATTGGATGTTTATAAAAAACGTGTTGAACTCTCCTTAGAGGAATATGTAGAAGGGGTAAGGTCTAATAATAGAGCGGTTTTGGCAAGAGCGATCACTCTTGTTGAAAGTAATGCAGCACGTCATTTTTCAATGGCTCAGGATGTATTGACATCGGTCATTCCACAAACTGGAAACTCTATTAGAATTGGAATTACAGGTGTACCAGGGGCTGGAAAGAGTACTTTTATAGAGGCCTTTGGATTGAAATTAGCCGAGCAAGGACATCGAGTTGCTGTACTAGCTGTTGACCCGTCTAGCTCGCTTTCACAAGGAAGTATACTCGGAGATAAAACGAGGATGGATCAGCTTTCTAGGCATCCTAACGCGTTTGTACGTCCTTCGCCTGCTGGAGGAAATTTAGGTGGAGTCGCAAGGAAAACAAGAGAAACTCTGTTGCTATGTGAAGCTGCTGGGTATGACATTATTATGGTTGAAACAGTAGGTGTAGGACAAAGTGAAGTTACGGTTAGATCAATGGTTGATTGTTTTATAGTGTTAATGCTTACTGGAGCAGGTGACGAATTACAAGGCATGAAAAAAGGGATTATGGAAATGGTTGATATCATGCTCATCAATAAAGCTGACGGAACGAATCGACAAGCTGCCGAACAGGCAAAAGTAGAATTCAAACGGATGTTCCATATGCTTCCTAGTGTAACAGAAGGTTGGGAAACAGAGATAGACACAGTGTCTGCTCTTACAGGAAGGGGTATCAGCGAATGCTGGGAAACGATTGAAAGGTTCCATCAGCATATGAAAAATACGCAACAATTCGAACTACGAAGAAAAGAACAAGCTACTAACTGGTTTCATTCCTTATTAGAAGAGCAAATCTTAAAGCGTTTTTACGATTACCCATTTATAAAATCGCAATTACCAGATGTGAAAAAGGATGTATTATTAGGGAAAAGCAGTGCGACAAGGGCAGTGTCTTTGTTATTACAGGAATATGAACAAAAGATCTACAATAATTAAACAAGATTCCAATTAAAGAGAAAGTGAAGTAGAATAATACTATAATGCTAGTGTGTAACTTCATAAGATAAATGGAGGCATGAAAAATGAGTGATTGCAAAGCTGCAGTCAATTCCCTGTTCTTATAGAAAAACTTGATTGATTAAGAAAAAAAGGAGCCATGAGGTTGGCTCCCTTTTTTTAATTTATGTGAGAAGTTAATTTTTCAAGTGGTGAAGTAAACACCTGAGATTGATTTGTTTTAGGATTGAAATAAGCGATCAACAGGCTTGGCTCATCGTTTACTGCATCTTTCGTTAAATGAAATGGCACGGTTTCAATCATTGTATGTTTGTGTAGTTCTTTTTCGTTTAATGCCAATGAGGCAAAATGATTTGAAACGAGTTCAGGTTGATCGGCTAAGATTAGTAAGAATCTAGACTGCTCTTGTTTCGTAAGAGAAAAATTCCACCATGTTTTGCGTGGCTTATGTTTATGATTATCAAAGAAGTCGACCATCATAAGGCCACGGATCGTTTCTAGCTTACTTGTTCTTTGTCGATGAAGTAAAAATTGGTCTAATCTTGAAAATAAATCTTCTAACTGATGTCCAATTCGTGCCCATCCACGCTCGTCCCAATAGTCGCCAAACTCTTGGAAAAAGTCGAAAGCTGAGTCAAACTCATGAGTAACTAAATATTCAATGGTACGGTCCATTCGATGGTCATTCCAATACTTCTCAAGGACATCTTCCACTCGTTTAATACGAATAATTTCATCAAAACTTAATACATTGTTTTGAAGGATCTCATAAGGAGAATGATCCATATAGACATAGTCATGTTGGTCAGCGCGGAGTCTTAATCCAGTCCCGCGTAGCATTTTTAAAAAACCAAGCTGCATTTCCTCAGGACGCATTTCGAAGACATCATTAAATGTATTGCGGAAAGAAGCGTAATCTTCGTCAGGTAAGCCAGCAATTAAGTCAAGATGTTGATCAATTTTGCCACCCTCTTTAACCATCATTACTGTTCTTTTTAGTTTTTCAAAGTTTTGACGGCGCATCACTAGTTCATTCGTCGCATCATTAGTAGATTGAACACCAATTTCAAAACGGAAAATGCCAGATGGTGCATGTTCATTTAAATAGGAGAGGACTTCAGGTCTCATTATATCTGCTGTTATTTCGAACTGAAAGACACAGTCTTGATGATTGTCGATGAGGAAACGAAAAATCTCTAAAGCGTAATCTCGTTTAATATTAAATGTGCGATCGACAAACTTTATTAATTTTGCTCCACTCTCAATTAAGAACAATAAATCAGATTTGACTCGTTCGATATCAACATAGCGAACACCTACTTCAATCGAAGACAAGCAGAACTGACAACTATAAGGACAACCTCGGCTAGTTTCAAAGTAAGTGACCCTCTTACTTAAACCATCAAGATCTTCAGGGAATCGATAAGGTGTTGGTACGTCATCAAGTTTTAGTTTAGGTCTAGGTGCGGTAATAATGATTTCTTCATCTTTTCGATAAGCGAGACCAAACACCATGTGGTATTTCTTAGTTGTACTCATTTCTTCTAGCAAGTGCTTGAAAGTCTCTTCTCCTTCACCGATAACAATGAAATCGACGTTTTCTAAAGTTTTTAACCAATCGTTCACATCATAAGAAACTTCGGGTCCACCTAGGATAATTTTTGTATGTGGCATTACTTTTTTGATCATGTTAATGACTTTAATTGTTTCTTCAATGTTCCAGATATAGCAACTAAACCCGATAACATCTGGTTTTCGTTCATAAAGGTCCGAAACAATATTCATCGTAGGATCTTTTATCGTATACTCGACCATTTCTATTGGAAATTCAGGCTCAGCATAGGCTTTAAGGCAACGCAGTGCTAAACATGTATGGATGTATTTGGCATTCAACGTCGTGACGACGGTTTTCATGGGTACCCCTCAATTCTTAAGCTTAGTTACGTACTAGATCATAACACATCTTGTGTAGGATGTTAAAATAAGTGAATAAAAAGAAAGACGACTTTAGTCGTCTTTCTTAAAAGTAATGAGTAGAGATTGCTTCTTCGAGTAAGCTTTCATTCACTCGGATTATTTCTCAAAATAGTTGATCCCAAAAAGAATCAACTCCTTAGTTCGTTGGAACATCTATAGTAAAATGCCAGATTTGGTCTTGAAGTTTTAGACGATTCAGTGTGAGCGTGAATGGTTCGGTTACTGCTTTGGTAAACTCATACGACGCTGTCAACTGATTTGTTTCTTGACTATAACTTGTTCTTGTATAAGCAGGAAAAATGTCTTCATTTTCTTGTCTTAAGGTAACCGTCAGTCCATTTAAATTATGAACATCAAAGACATTTAGATGAATTTGATTATTTTCAACTTGAACTTGTTGGATATAGAGATCATTTGTTAAAAGATCACTCATATCATCCTCAAGATCTTGAAAAACCACGTTCCGTTTATAGTAAGTTGGCTTGACAAAAACGTCAATGGATAATGTTTCTATAGAGTCATTAAGAATGGGTGAATAAAACTGCCTAAACAAGATGGTATCAGAACCTAAATCAGACTCAATCGTTTCTGAAAATAAAGCTTTGTATGTTTGACCGTCCTGATCTATGATAGTTGAACCCATTCGATAAAGGAAATCGTTATCTACATGATAATCAAATAATGAAGTAGCCAAGATATAGATAAAGAAACCATTATTTCCTTCCCATTCTGCTTCTTCGATCTTATCAAATTGAACTTGAATACGATTATTTTCAGCGGTTTGAACAAGTTCTCTAGAAGGAGTTGACGGACCTAAGCAACCGCTAAGAAGTAGCAAAAATAAAAGAAGTGGAAAGAATAATTTCAACCATAGTCACCTCAAACAAGTAGTTTCTATTAGTGTATCATGAGTTCATAAGTTGTCCTATAGAAAAAATAGGAAAGCGTATTAGAACTCATCTTCACATTGATCATGAAAAAGACAAGTCCCACTATATCCATTAGATTATTATCCGAGAAAATTAGCTTAACGGTTGAAGTGAATTCAAAAACTGTTTCTTCTGTTTGTTCACTTTTAGTTTCTGAATTTACCTCAACAGCAACTGCTTCTGACTCTTCTACTATTCGGTGTCAACGGTATCTTCTTCTACCACACTTGGTTCTTCTGTGGCAGCAGGATGTCCATGTTGTTCATCACTAACGGCAGTTCCTTGTCCACACGCACTTAGAAGAAGGATGAACACTCCTATTATGAGAAGTGTCCAATGTTTTATTATCATTTCATTCCGCCCTTTTAATCGTAATGATTTCATAAGCATGATAAAATTTATGAAATCTATTAGTTTAAATCCTACATTCATTATGTTGAATGATAATGACTAAATTCGACAGATTGTGTTTGAATGCGTTATGTTGAATTTACAAGATGGAAAAGGAAGAAGAAATCGGAAGAAAATGGTACAATTATAAAAAGAAATAAGCAGAAGGGAATAATGCTATGCCACAAACAAAAGCTTTCCGAATCGGATACGGAATTGTATTAATTTTTGTTATTATTTACTTAGGTTCATTAATTGATTGGGTGTTTAGGCCTATTGCTATCTTAGTTCAGACTTTGTTTGCACCTATTATATTAGGTGGAGTTTTGTTCTATTTGTTACGTCCTTTCGTGAACCTTCTTTCCATCAGGCTACCGAGGACTGTTGCGATCCTTCTATTATATTTAGGAGTAGTTGGATTAGTAACAGCGGTTATCTTCATCATAGGTCCAGAATTACAAAAACAATTTTACAGTTTCACACGAAATATGCCAGTATTTATTAATGAAATTCGAGATATGTTTATAAGCTTGCAAGAAAATGAGTACATCTCACGATTTCAAGAGACTGATAATTTTTCTCTAGAAGAAATTATGATGGAGTTAGCTAATTATTTGAATAATTTTATCGCTAATATTGGGCAAAATATAGCAGGTTTTATTGGCTTTGTTGCAAATACCCTTATCATACTCATCATTATTCCATTTGTTCTGTTTTACATGTTGAAAGAAGGAGAAAAGGCGCCAAATCAACTTCTAAAACTTCTACCTGAAAAAAGACAGAATGAGGGAAGAGAAGTCCTAAAAGCGATGGATTATGCGCTAAGCTCTTATATACAAGGTCAAATTCTTGTTAGTATTTGTGTAGGAATTCTTGCCTATATTGCTTTTCTTATTATCGGACTTGATTACCCACTCGTCTTAGCCTTGGTGGCCATGTTTACCAATGTTATCCCGTTTGTAGGTCCATGGATCGGGACCATTCCAGCAGTCATTGTGGGTTTGCTGCATTCACCGTTAATGGCGTTACTGGTAATTGCGGTTGTTGTTATCGTTCAGCAAATTGAAAGCAATTTAATCTCCCCACAAATTATGGGAAGGAAATTATCGATCCATCCTTTAACCATTATCTTTTTGCTCTTAGTAGCTGGACGCTTTGCAGGGCTGTTAGGCCTTCTATTAGCGGTACCAACTTATGCAGTAGGAAAAGTGTTAGTGTTACATATTTATCGGTTATGGTTATTAAGAAATACAACGATTGATTAAACTAAATAAACTTATGAGGTGATTGACATGGCATTTGAACAAGATGGTATTAAACAGGTGGATAAAGAAGAATTAAAAGAACTACTCAAAAGCGAAGTGGAAAAACCAATCATTATAGATGTTCGTGAACTTGAAGAATACGAGGAAGCGCATATTCCCGGCCTACCATTAATCCCAATGGGAACGATTCCTACAGTGATTGATCAGCTTGATAAAGATCAATCTTACCTATTTGTTTGTCGTAGTGGTGGACGTAGTCAAAACGTAGCTATGTATTTAAAAAATCAAGGATTTAAAGATGTAACTAACTATAATGGAGGCATGTTAGCTTGGGATGGCGAAGTTAAGACAGGTGCTGAATGGGTTGTTAAAGAGGTAAAAGAATTGAACTTATAGAACGTAATTATAAAAACTCCAAGAGCTCTGGTAAATAGAGCTTTTGGAGTTTTATTGGTGACAATAATATTTGATCGTAAGTTTGGGTTTTTATGAAATATGAAAGCCTACTCGAAGAAGAGTCATGGCTCCATACGCTTGAAACGTACTTATCGTTTGGCTAAACTAAAAAGCAATGGTCCGCTCATTGCTCTTAGACTATTTATAGATGGTCTGTCTTTTTAGAATAGTCATGTTTGCCATGTTCAGCATTTGCATGGGCATGTTCATTTTTTTTACGGTTTAGGGCACTGTTGTCTTTTCTCTTTTTATTATTATCTCCTGTTCGGGACATGTCTTCACCTCTTTCAATCGTTTTCAATTATAGATTGTCCGTTTTAGCTAATTGTATGACTGAGATGTTTTAATGTCGAAATGGTGGGTATATGATTAGTAGCACACTAAAAAGGTGGAGATAAAATGGCAAAGAAATCAGTGATCGCATCTGTTGCTGCATTAGCTGGAGCAACGACTGTTATCTTAGGAAAACGAAATCTGAGGACAAAGCTTTCTCAATCTATTCAGAGCATGTATAAAAAGATATCAAGAAAAGAAAAAAGGACTAAAAAGGAATTTACGCAGCATTTAGGTCATTCCCACCCGCATGATTTTGAGGATCATAAGATGGTTGGAGAGGGTGCCCTCACAAGTATTCAATATTATAATAACAAGCAGCAGAAAAGTCACCAATAAGGGTGGCTTTTCTTGTGTCTTTGGTCGGTTAGTGGTAAAGTGAATTCACTATTTTCAAATGATATAATTAGTAAAACTGTTTAATAAAGGGTGAAAGACAACATGATTACAATAAAAAATGAAACGATTGCTCAAGTTCCTACGTTACATGTAGTGAAAGAAGAACACCGGATGGAGAGGAATGCTCCGATTATATTCTTTCTGCACGGTTTTACAAGTGCAAAAGAACATAATCTCCATGTAGCTTATTTACTAGCTGAGAAGGGATTCAGAGTGGTCCTACCCGACGCTCTCCATCATGGTGAACGTGAGAATGAGATGGATGAGAAGAAGAGGAATTTAGCTTTTTGGGAAATCGTCCTTACATCCATTAATGAATTGAATCAAATGAAATTAGCCTTAGAAAGAAGCCATGTCATTGACAGCCCTAAGGTTGGGATTATTGGGACTTCAATGGGAGCGATTACGATGTATGGAGCGTTAACTCAGTACAACTGGATTCATACGGCTGCCTCATTTATGGGAACGGCTTATTATGAATCTTTTGCTAATGGATTATTATCAGTTGTTGAAGAAAAAGGGTTAACCATTGAACAAAAAGTAAAAGAAGAGATGTTTAAGCAAATAAAGCCTTTTGATTTAACGGCGCAATTAAATAAACTTAACGGTCGCCCTTTATTTATTTGGCATGGTAAGGAAGACCGAGTCGTACCTTACCCTTTCTCAGAGAAATTATATGAAGAGCTAACAGTTAATTATGAAGACCAACCAGACAAGCTTCAATTTCTATCAGAGCAGACCGGTCATAAAGTTTCACGTGCGGCTGTTCTTCGCTCGGTTGAGTGGTTTGAACAACACTTAGGAAAGGTCTCTTCGTAATGGGAGTAAGTGACGAATGATGAGAAAAAAAACAATCCAAGAAATTCAAAAGATTTTAGCGGTTATAGTTGGAGCTTTATTTATAGCGGCTGGGTTAAACTTCTTTCTAATCCCTGCTAACGTATTTGCAAGTGGGTTCACTGGAGTAGCCCAAATCATTGCCACAGTCATCCCGTTGTCAACAGGGGTACTGCTTTTTATATTAAATGTTCCTGTAGCGATTCTTGGCTGGTTGAAGATTGGTAAAAGTTTTACCGTATACAGCTTTCTTAATGTTGCACTTACCACCTTTTTTCTTGAACTAATTCCTGTCTGGCAATTCTCACCAGATATCTTATTAAATGCGGTGTTTGGTGGAGTGATTTTAGCCTTAGGAGCTGGAATTCCACTGAAATGGGGTTCTTCTTCTGGAGGCCTTGATATTATCGCACTTATTTTATCAAGAGTAAGTGATCGACCGGTAGGAATTTACTTTTTAGGATTAAATAGTGTGATTGTGATAACATCTGGCCTGTTGTTTGATCCAGAAAAAGCATTGTATACTTTAGTGACATTATATGTGTCTTCGAGAGTCATTGATGCTATTTACACTCGTCATGTTAAGCTTACAGCCATGATTGTGACGAAAAACGCTGATCGATTGCGAGAAGCTATTCATCAACGGGTAACAAGAGGAATTACGAGAATTCCAGCAAAAGGTGGATACACTTCAGAAAATCAAGAGGTACTTATGATTGTGATAACGCGTTACGAATTATATGAATTGAAGCAGGTCATTCAAGATGTAGATCCTAATGCTTTTACGAATATTGTTGAAACAGCAGGGATTTTTGGATTTTTTCGTAAAGAATAAAGGAGGAAACGATATGAGAATGCTAGGATGGTTCATCACTTTGTTATTTGCTTTGACGGCATGTGGAACTGCAGCAAACGCACCACTCGAAACGAATGAAGGAGATGGGAATGTGTCTGACTCAAAATGGTTATTTGATGTAGAAACTGAACAGACGAATGGGGAGTTACTTGTTACATTGACTGTAACCAACAATCAAGAAAAGGCATCTTCCATTGATTTCTCTTCCGGGCAGAAATATGAACTGGTACTATTAAACGAAGAGGGCGCAATTGAATACCGTTATTCTGAAGGAATGATGTTTACAATGGCTCTTATACATGAAACGTTTGAACCTTCTGAGTCGAAAGTGTATGAAGAACGAATTCCGTTAGATTCTATCTCGGCAGGCTCCTATATTCTGGATGCACAGTTAGTCCTTGCTGCTGTAGATGGAAGTGAATGGAAAGACGCTGATACGTTTCACAAACAAGTGAAAGTCGAAATTAAATAAATAAAAAAGAGCTGCAAGTCCAATTGGATTTGCAGCTCTTCACTTATTAGGAGCGACTCCATCTACGAATAGCTTCTTGTTGAATGACTCTCTTTAAAGTGCGATATTGATCATCTTCTGACTCATCGGGATTAGGTTCAGTTGTCTGAATCGACTTCTCAATGGCTTTTTCACCATACCAATAATCCGAAAATGGTTTTTCAAGTGATTTCATTTATAAAACTCCTTTACTATGAATTACGTCAATTGAATGAGTTCCATAATTTCCTCATTAGTCAATTCTGTAATTCGTTGCTCGCCTGCAGCAAGGATATGGTCAGCTAGTGCTTGCTTTTTCACAAGCATTTTGTCAATTCGTTCTTCTAACGTTCCCGTTGTAACGAGTTTATGGACAGTAACATCTTTCGTCTGACCGATTCGATATGCGCGGTCTGTGGCCTGATTTTCAACGGCTGGATTCCACCAACGATCATAGTGAATCACATTGGTTGCAGAGGTGAGATTCAGACCAACCCCACCTGCTTTTAATGACAGAACAAAAAATTGAACATCAGGATTTGTTTGAAAAGCTTGAATCGCCTCTTGTCGCTTCATTCTTGTTAAACTTCCGTGTAAAAACGGTACTTGTTGCTGAAAGTGACGTTCGAGTGACTGAGTGATCAATGTACCCATTTCTTTGTACTGAGAAAAGATGAGGACTTTTTCTTTTCGAGCGAATAGATCAGTAACTAATGTTAAGAATTCATCCCATTTTCCAGATTGGTGTTCCTCTAACGTACGGTCTTTAAGGAAATGGGATGGATGGTTACAGATTTGCTTGAGTTTCGTAAGACTTTTTAAAATTAGAGCTCTTCGTTCAAGAGACGTGACTTGATCCAACTGTGTGACGATGTCATCTACTACAGCTTGGTAAAGGCCCGCTTGTTCAAGCGATAAATGAACATGATGAATCTTTTCTTTCTTTTCAGGAAGACCTAGTTGTAAGGATTGGTCGGATTTTTTACGTCTTAAAATTAAGGGATGAATAAGCTTTTGCAATTTCTTTAACTGCTCATCATCTTGATTACGTTCGATTGGTTTCATAAAGTTTGATTGAAAATCTTGATAAGTCCCTAAATAAGTTGGATTCAGCACGTCTAAAAGTGACCAAAGTTCTCTTAAGCGATTTTCAATAGGTGTACCAGTTAAAGCTACTCGATGGGTGGCTTTAATGCCTTTAATAACTCGACGTTGCTTTGTTTCTACATTCTTAATATGCTGCGCTTCATCTAAGATAAGTCCATTCCAAGTAGTTTGTTGGAACAAATGGCTATCTCTTACACTTAATTGGTAAGACGTGATGACTAAGTCCCATTCCTCAGAATGGAGGTCCTCCTCTTTTAACCTTGAGGGTCCATGGTGTACAAAAACACGAATGCTAGGAGCGAATTGCTCGCATTCGGAAACCCAATTGTAGATTAATGATGTTGGGCAGATTAGTAAAAAGGGAGGTGGAACTTTAAGGGCTGATTTTTGAGCGTTTATTACATGTAGCATATAGGCAATCGTTTGAATCGACTTACCAAGTCCCATATCATCTGCTAGACACCCTCCAAAACCCGTGCGTCTTAAGTGAGCTAACCAAGAAACACCTGCAAGTTGATAAGGGCGAAGAGTTCCCGTTAACCTTTCGGGAATGGAAATAGGGGTAGGAGTAGAATTGTATAGTTCTTTTAATGATTCAGTTAATTCTTTCCCCCAGGACACATCCCATTCAATATCTAAATCTGTTTCTTCGTCTGAATTTTCAATGTCTTGATCAAGGCGCCATGCTTCTAAATAAGAGGTATGATCTTCAACCCCTTCTAAATAACGAAGCAGTTTATCGGCTAATGAACGATCCCATGATGTCCACTCGCCGTTCGTATAAAGGAAGGGACGCTGACCATCAACAAATTCTTGAAAATCCTTTTTGCTTATCGTTTGGTTGCCTAGCGCGATATCATATGTAAAAGAAGCGACACTTTGCCAATCAAGCAACGGTTCAGAAGTCGCGCTATTTCGCTCAATCGGTTGCATCATTAATTTGACACGAGGCTTTTTCTTCTCTGTCATCCATTTCGGAACAATTAGGTGAAAACCGATTTGTTTCAACTTGTCATCAGAAGTCGTAAATAGTTCATAAGCCTCTTCTGCATTCAAAGCCAACGTAGGCGTTGATAGACGTAGTGGTTTTAATAAGTCCAATGCCTCATGTGCCTTCTTAAGGTCGACTTTCAACTGAGCGATCGGATTTTCCCGCCAAGGGTGTTCCCCCATTTCTAATTGGTCCATTTCAACCATTAAAGAAGGACGTTTTCGATCGACCATACAAAGGGAAACTTCCCATTTTCCATCTTTTGAATTAGGTTCTTTTAAAGCCAATCCTGACTTAAATGGTTTCGTTTGAAGAACGCCTACTTGTTGTTGAAAAGAGGTAGTAGACAGAGCGCTGTCTAATTTGCCTTTTACATTTAATTGTTGAATGAGCGGTAGCCAATCTGAATGGACAGAATCGTGCCAATTTGAATAGGCATCCAAAACAGTTGGTTCATGAATTAAAGAACGAATCATGGCATCAGAAACCTTTGTCACCGTCGCCTTAAGTTGGTCAGGTGTAAGGATGCTAGTCGCTTGATTTTGGATGTAACTTGTATTAGCTCGGATCGATCTTCCAGCAAGGGGAATTCTGGTTACCCACTTTGCATAGGGGAAATGATCTAGCTCCCATTCCCCAGAACCATTTGGAGAGAAAGCCCCCTTTTGAATAAAAACTTGAATTGTCTGAAATAGAGTTAACCACGCTTTAAAATCGGGGGCTAATTCGATGTCCTCTTCCTGATTCCAAGATTCGAAAAAAGGGATATAGTCCACTAGACTGTCAATGGAAAAACGAAGCCCTTCCAACGGGAATGAGTATTGTTCCATATTTGCTTGAGCTTGATAGACTGTCATTTCTCCGGCTGGGGACGCATAGATTCGTGAACGAATGGGAACATCAATAATGGCTTTATCCGTCTCTATAAACGTCCCGTAAAAGGAAGTTTGGTCCATTCTAAATAAAGTAAGCTTCAGCTCAAATGGGGAATACAAAAAGGGATATTGAAAATTGACTATCTGGTCAAAACGCGATGTCGGTGTTCGTTCTCCCCAAATAAAGAAGGCTTCCTCGAGCCATCCACCATGTACGATAATTTTAGAGGTCAATTCGTTTCAACTCCTCAACAAACGCTCGGTACGTTCGGTACATTTTCTTTAATCTCTTTACATAAGTCATAAACATAATTTGTTCTTTGTCGCTCGTATATAAAGATTGTAATTCACTTAAATAAGAAGCTGCCTGCTCGTAGTGAATTCGAGATTTTTTTTCAACAAGTCTAACGATAAATTGATGATAAATAGGCCGAGAAAGATCTGGACGAGCTACCTTCAAAGCGGCTAGAAGTTCAAGCTTCTCCTCACGAAGGCGAGTAGGATCACGTTCATATTTAAGGAAATATCTAGCAGCTAGTTCATACTGTTCATAAACAAGTAGAATTTTCTCATATGTTTTCGCTGCTTCAATTTGATGAAGTCTTTGTTCGAGCTCAGGAAGAATTCGTTCAACTAGCTTGAGTTGTTGTGTGTCTGATAAATGCCTTGTATAAGTTTTAAAGCGTTGATAATTAGGTGAAAGCAACCAACGGTTCCAAATGGATTCTTGTTCTTTTGAACTAATAGGTAATACTGTATTCATCTCATCCATAAATTTTTGTAACGAACCATATTGACCTGTTTTCTTTTGCGGAAACAAAACAATAAACCATTGTTTCATTGTTTGCCAACGAGCACGTTCTTTTAATAATTGGAAATGAGGGGTTACCTCCTGCTCACGATAGTTAACTCCATTTTTTTGAAGAATGCCAATAGAAGACATTTCTTTTCCGGCAAGCAACGCAACGTAGCTGTAGGCAAGAGCAACAGACTGAGAACATTCAGAAGGATCTATTGATGATGAAAGAGTTTGATATACATGATCAATATGTGCAGCAGGCATTGTCGGTAACAATTTTAGAAGCAAATGTGACCAAGGTGCCTGTAGAATCCTTGAGTGTTTTGCTATTCTTTTTAGCAGCCGATTTACAAATAAACGGTAAGATCGTGCGTCAATATGTTTAACCTGCGAGATGATTTCATCACTAAGAGTATGGTAAAAGTAAGTAAATCTTCTCTCAAATTCTTGATAATTCGTTAAATGGGTCGAGCGCTCAAATACGCCACCCATGTAGGTAAGTAAATAAAGCCACGGGTAATCTGTTTTTAATCCACTAATTTGAGTGATGGCATCTGTTGAGAATTGTTCCAAATGCCGATTCGTAACATATCTTGAAGCTGTAATTGTTTTAAAGGTTAAAAGGATCGGCTGTTCAATTTCCTGATACACTTCAGCCTCTTTTTTTATAAGCGAGTGATTCATTGTAAGATTCTCACCTCTAATCCGAAAAATTCCATTCTTTCATTGTATCGCTTTAAGCGAGAGAAAGAAAGCGAACGGGTAAAATAGGTTCATGTAATTAAGAAATAGTATTTGCGGTTTTGGCTAAAAGAAGTGGTAAAAAAAAGAAAAAGGCAAAAACGGCCTTTTTCGAGGAAGAAGCAATGGCTCCGCACGTTGCGCGCCGGCAAAGAGAACCCCACTCATAGCCGGCTTTAAAAGAAGGCACGGCTCCGCACATTGCATATAAACCAAAGAAAAAGGCAAAAACGGCCTTTTTCTTTGGTTTATACGATCAATGAAATTAGCATCAGAATGACGATGCTGCTCATGACAACGAGGATGAGGTTAGCTCCTAGGTAAGCGACAACAATGGCTGTGAGTCCTCCAATGATACCGTACCAGATGTTTTCGTGCACGGTCAGGATACCAGGGAAGATTAAGGCACCGAGTGCAGCATAAGGGACGTTACGTAATATCGCTTGAAACCACCCTGGTATTTTTTCGCTATCCATAAAAACAAATGGGAGCATTCGTGGGATATAGGTAACGAGAGTCATACCAGCAATAATGAGAAGTATGTTTGTACTCATGTAGAATCGTCCCCTTTGCGAATAAGAACTTCCATTCCTGCTGCAGCAAATAATGTGGCAAAAATAATCGACCAACCACTAGGTAGAAATAAGGAAAATAAACTATTAAAAACAGCAGCGCTTAAAGCTAAAGCAACGACTTTTCGATGCTTTTTTAAAGAAGGCATGAGAAGAGCAATGAACATTGCATATAAAGCAATCGCCATACTTTCTTGTAAAGTAGTTGGTAAAACAGTACCAACAAAATAGCCAATTCCTGAATTAATGACCCAACTAACATAAGCAATGCTGGCTACTCCAATAACAAATCCTGTTTTAAGGCGTCCTTCTTGGGTTGTTGTAACAGCAAAGACTTCATCTGTTATTCCAAATGAATAAAGAGCTTTAACGATTGGGTGATCATCTTCAACACGTTCTCGGACGGAAGCGCTCATTAATAGATGTCTAATATTGACAATAAAAGTAGTAAATATAATTTCAAAAGCACCCGTTCCAAGTGCAATTAAGTTAAGTGCCATATATTGAGCGGCTCCAGCATAAACAAACAAGCTCATTGCCATTGTCTCGATAAAATTTAAGCCTGTACTTTTTGCTAGTAAGCCAAACGTTAAGGCAGCAGGCAAATATCCTATAGCAATACTAGAACCTGCTAAAAGCCCTTGTGAGAAGGAAGAACGTTGAGTGGGGATAGCAGTTGTAGACATGTAAATCACCTTTCTTTAAAAATCTAACAATATATGTAATTGACTATTATTGATTGTATGTGATCACATTGATTAGGACAAGGTTTTTCAAAAACAAGAAAAAGGTAAGCGTTTTATACGGAAGCTTTTGTCAAAGAAGTAGAGCATGTGAAAAAGTGTGTTTGCATTAAATAAAGTTGTAAAGAAGCAAGAAATTAGAATTGGCATCGCTCATTTATGAGTTTTTTGATTTCTATTTTATTTTATTCCGACTTGCTTGAATATACCGATTAAGCAGATCTTGGTTAGCTCTTTTATTAGGATTGTACCCAATTAACAGGAGGCTTTATAAAATGTAGCAGTTCCCAAGAAGACAAGACAACGTAATACCTGGTAAAAAAAGATTGAGTGAGTTTATGATTGAAAGGAAGTGATTGGGAGGAAGGGGACCAATCTTTAGAGGAAAGCAGGAGATAGGGTAAGTGTTCCCGAAAAAATGCAAGCACTAAAAACGGTGCTTGCATTTTCCGTTGGATGTAGTGTCAACGGAAACAAAGAGATTAAATTGTTTAACGTTTATAGAAGTTGTTCAACTTGTTCTCGACGTGTTAATAGTTTCTTTAGCTTTTTCTTGTGTGTACTAATTAACCATTCATCGGAGTCGAGCAAGGCTTCATGTAATTCCATTAAGACATAGTCAATTTCAAGGTTCATCATGTTGTATATGGTGCGTGGCTCAAGTGACTTCCCATCATCCTTGTACTGAATCATCGATCCATTTCGGTTCATCATGACCTTTTCACTCCCATCAATTTCTATCATTGATTCAATATCTCCAGACTGGTATGACGTAATATAAAGGGGACCTTCTGTTGAACGTTTTACAATCCCATTTCCTTTTTCATGCTGTAGCAGTTTCTCAAGCGCATTCGCTAACACATCATCATATACATGAAGACTGTCAGCTGAAAGGGTGAGAAATTCTGTATTACGAATAAAAGGGAGTTCGTGAACAGAATCATCTAGTTCAATCATGAGATAGATTGTTTTTGCATCATAACGCCAAAAGAGGGAATAATGCTGACTCATCATTCTTTTTATGAACTGGTGTAAGGCGGGTTTGGAAAGTTCAATGTAGACTTCTGAAAACTCCACTTCAACAAACGAATCTCTCATCATAATGCATACACTCCTTTGACGGCTTCGCATTGCTAATGGTTATGGTTGCTACATCATATGTTGAAAAGTCAGAAAAAAGAAGCAAAACGCCCAGTTTCAAGAGAATTGGGCGTGATAAAAAGACAAAAAAATTTAGTGGACTTATTTATTTATAGGTAAAACAGGCACTAGTCATAGGAGAAATTTTTTACTCTTTAAAATAAAAAAAACTACTGAGGTGATCAGTAGTTTAATAACGAAATCCATATCGTTTGGAAATAATATCATAAAACCCAAGTGAATTATAAAGGGATTTAGTCGCTTCATTGTTTATGCCAGTTTCTAATTCAATTCCTTTGATGCCTTCATTCTCTGCCCAGTAAATGACATGGAGAAGAAGTTTCTTAGCAATTCCTTGATTTCGGTGTTCTTTGTGGACATATAAATCATTTAACCAAATGTAATGACCACCTTTGTCTATACTAAGGGCGAC
Organism: Halalkalibacter alkalisediminis; assembly: GCF_028610705.1. Lineage (GTDB taxonomy): Bacteria > Bacillota > Bacilli > Bacillales > Bacillaceae_D > Halalkalibacter > Halalkalibacter alkalisediminis. The sequence goes on along the minus strand of NZ_JAQQWT010000006.1, from coordinate 80,718 downwards.
GTTAAAAAATGCAGCCCCGACCAATGTATCTTGTTTTTCAGCTACAAAAATATGAGCCTGTGAATCTTGTTTCAGAGCAAGATCAATTGTGCGCATTAACTGGTCATAGACATTAGCAGGCCCAATAGGCTCTAACTGCCCCATAAATAAATTGGCAACTCGTCGTTTGAATTGGATATCGACGTCTTTATCCACCTCATACACCTTCACCATTCTTCCAGTTCCCCCTACATTGTTACCTAATTTGACTATTAACAGGGTAACATAAAACGTAGGTACTGAGTAGTAAATTATTGATTGTTTTAAGAAACTTAAATGAGTATGAATAAAAGGTTTCTAAAATGGAATTATGTAAGCCCCAATTTAGAAACCTTTTGTAGTCTTTACAACGTAGTAAGGATAAGGGAAGTTAGAGGTTATAATCGTATAACTGATTAAGTTGATCTTGCATGTGAACAAGTTGATCTTGTTCAGCTGGAGTGGCGTTGATGAAAGCAGAGTCTAAGGCCATTTTGGCACGCTGCAATTCTTTCTTCACGGCTTCACGCTGTATATCTGTTTCGGCAGCCAAGGCAAGTAGTTCAAAGCGGGCAACGGATTCTCTAGCATCTAAGAAATATTGATTATCCATTTAATTTGATCCTTTGTTGGATTGCTTTGATTGATGGCGTTCGGCTTTCTCAAGAGAAAGATCACCCAGAGTCATTGTGTCCATCTCTGTTTCATTTGCAGGTTGAACCGCGTCTTTTCCTTCTTGGAAAACTCGTTTAGAACGTGATTTTTTACTCATTGTCGTGCTCCTTTAGTATGAAATGGAATGTAGCTACTACTTTAAGGTACCCGTTCATCTCCATCTCATACTAAAGTTTTAACGTAACCGAAGAGCTTCTTCTAAGTATACAGCGATCCCATCTTCTTCATTAGAAAGTGTCACGGCATTGGCGAGAGTTTTTAATTCTTTTATCCCATTCGCCATTGCAACTCCTTGACCAGCATATTCAATCATCTCAAAATCATTGTCCTCATCCCCAAAGGCAATAATGCGTTCTTTAGGAATGTTATAGAAGTCAGCCACTTTCTTTAAACCAACGGCTTTATTCATCCCAGCCTTTACAATCTCAATGATATTCCAAGGGTCGCCCCAAACCCTTTGATCAATCACTTCAGCATGAGCATCCACTAATAGCTCTCGTAGTTGTTTGACGTGGTGGTCCTGTGGGTGAATCAGAACACAGGTTGGATCCTCTTGCAAAATATGTAATAAATTCCCGTGTTCTACTGGATTTTGTCCTGCAAGGAATGTCTCCAAAAAAACTTGATCAAAATGACGTAAATAAAAATCGTCGATGACTTCAACCATAATGTTGCTAACGTTAAATGCCTCACATGTTTCAATAACGGTCTTAGCTGTTTTTAAATCTAATGGAGAATGGTAGGTACCGAAACTTTTATCGTATGGGTGATGAACGAAAGCACCATTAAAATTAACGATTGCAGTATCAAGCTGTAATTCTTGGTAATACTGGATGCTGGCTCTGTACGGCCTACCGGTAGAAATAGCAACAATATGACCTTGCTCTCTTGCTTTGTTAATGGTTGCTTTCGTCCTCGGTGAGATTGTTTTCTCATCGGTTAATAACGTGCCATCTAGATCTAAAGCAATTAAATGTTGTTCTGCCATCAAAATCTTCCTTCCATTGGTTGATATTGCTTATGAAATATTCCATATTCGTTCAATAATTGTTGAGTGAAAATATGATATGATAGACTTGCTTTTAGGTAGAGTTACAAAAGTCTGTTGTAACACTACCTTTAAGCGATGGTCTTATTCAAATCTCCACAAAGGAGGCAAAGTAGTGGATGTATTATTTGAGAACTTTGGTTTTCGGGCTTTATGGACTCCGGAGTTAATGGTAGGTTTAGCTATTGTTGGTTTTTTGTATTATATGATCGTTACCAAATGGCGTCATCGGTTTAAGAATTCAGCTCCTGTAAGGCTCAGACAAAAAATTTATTTTGTTTTGGCGCTAATTGCTTTATACATTGGTTGGGGAAGTCCGCTTTACTTAGCAGGGCACATCATGATTAGTTTTCATATGACACAGATGGTATTTGCGTACTTTATAGCGACTCCTCTCTTTTTACTTGGAATACCTGCTTGGTTTTTTCAAGCGGTTATTGATCGCTTTCGTTCTCCTCTGACAGAGCGAGTGTTTCGTGTGATTTGGAGTCCGATTGTAGCGCTTTTTTTATTCAATGGACTTTTTTCATTTTATCATGTCCCTTTAATGTTTGATACATTGATGCAAGCGGTCGTGTTACACAGCTTATATGAGTATCTGTTATTATTCGCAGCGCTATTAATGTGGTGGCATATGATTGCCCCATTACCCAATGCCTTTCCGTTGTCAGATTTACGGAGAGTGGGGTATATTTTTGCCAACGGGATTCTTATCACACCTGCTTGTGCATTAATTATCTTTGCCGCAGCTCCTCTTTATCAAACATATACGGATCCAGTGGTATGGGCTAATGTAATGGCTTTTTGTTTGCCAGCTGGAGTAGAAGTACCGATGACTCTTTTTTCTGGACCTAACTCCTTTACATTTTTAGAAACGAGAATGGATCAACAATTAGCAGGCGTGTTAATGAAAATTATGCAAGAAATTACGTATGGTATTACGATTGGATATGTATTTAAGCAATGGTTAACGAAAGAAAGACAACAGGATGGAGAGTTAACGATTAGCGACATACCCACGGCTAGTAGGTAAAGTTTAGTTGGCGCATGACGTGATTAGAAAGGAACGGGTTATGAGAATTGTTATATCAATCTTTTTACTAGCCTTATTAGGAGGCTGTGGATGGGTGTACGAAGTTGGGAGTGGCGGTTCATCGGAATTTGATATTTCCAAAGCTGAAATGTCAACGATGGATTTTGAGTTTATTAATCAAGACGGAGCACCTTATGGGACCGAGCAATTACAAGGTCAATATTGGTTAGCTAATTTAATATTCACATATTGTCCTTCTGTTTGTCCAACAATGACACCAAATATGGAAAGACTTCAAACGGCGATGAACGCAGAAGGAGTTGAGATGTCGTTTATATCGTTTACAGTAGATCCAGAAAGAGATACAGCTGAAGCACTTTACTCATATGGGAGCAATGTAGGAGCAGATTTCGCATCATGGCAATTTCTAACAGGCTACACGACTGAGCAAATTACAGAGTTTGCAGCTGAAAGCTTTAAAACACCTGTTCAGCATATTGACGGTTCTGAAGATATTGTGCATAGTACAAGCTTCTTTTTAGTTGACCCAGATGGAAATGTTATTCGGAAATATGATGGATTACAATCAAATCAAGAATCGATTATTGTTGACTTAATGAATACGGTCAACTAGGTGAGCTGTTTTTTATGAAACAGGAAAGATGAAAGAGGTGGAAAAATGGTCCTTACGATGAAAAAAAGATGGATGCTTGCTGCTTTACTTTTTGCCTGCGCCTTGTTAACAGCTTGCGGTTCGGCAGATGTGGAACCAGAAGGAGAATTATCTTTAGTAGATGAGCAAGGGGAAGAAGTGAGCTTGACTAATAAAGAACGCGCGACGATTTTATTCCATTTTACGGAAGTTGGCTGAGGACTTTGCCAACAGCAGCTGGTTCAGCTGCAAGAAAATTTAGAGCTATTTGAAGGAATAGATGCAGATCTTTATGCAATTAGTACGGATACTCCTGCTAATTCAAAAAGTCTAAAAGAAGCTGGAGCATTTACATTTTCATTTTTATCAGATCAGTCATTCGAAGTTCTTGAGCATGTGAATATGAGAAACGATCAAATGTCATATAGAGGTGTAAGCATTCTCGATAAAAATGGGAACTATGTGTTCCATCAAGTAAATGATCATTGGGGCGAACAAATTGAAGTGGTTGCTTCTATTGTCGTTGATGAATTTGAAAAAATGAATAAATAGGGAGAAGACATGTCTATAACTAGGCATGTCTTTTTCTATATCGATCTGTTGTCACTCGATCAATAGTCTATATAGACAGACACCTATCTGAAAGGGATAAAGTATACTGTTTTTGAATTCTCCTTTACTAAGAAAAAGGATCTTTCTTTTAACGGTTATCACAACTGAAAGAAAATTAGGTGAAATAAAATAAAAATACAGTTGAATTAATTTTTATACATAGATATAATGAGTAGCAAGATCAAAAAGAGCAGATAGCGATAGTTGGGAGAGGTTGAAATGAGAGTTGGTATTATAGGGGCTACAGGTTATGGTGGCGCAGAATTGTTAAGGCTACTAAACCAACATCCTCATGTGCAAGATATCATCTTGTATTCATCTTCAAAAGAAGGTATGAATATACAAGAGTCATATCCGCATTTATCTGAAATTTACAATAAAGAACTTCAGTCGATCAATATAGATTCAGTCAAAGAAGAGGTTGATACCGTTTTTCTTGCAACACCTCCTGGAGTTTCAAGTGAGTGGGCTGGGAAAATAGCGGAAGCGGGCTGTCAGGTTATTGATTTATCTGGTGATTTACGGTTAGAGGATCCAAGTGTATATGAAGCTTGGTATAAAAGAGAAGCAGCACCTTCTTCCTTAATTCAAAAAGCTGTTTATGGGCTTCCTGAATGGAACCGAGAATGGATTAAATCGGCAAAAATTATTTCAAATCCTGGTTGTTACCCTACAGCAACACTACTGGGGCTTGCTCCACTTGTGAAGAGTGATTTAATTGAATTTGATTCAATTATAGTGGATGCAAAATCAGGAACTTCTGGAGCGGGACGATCTCCTTCAGCGATTACACACTACAGTGAAATGAATGAAAACTTTAAGATATATCAAATTAATCAACACAAACATGTTCCTGAAATTGAGCAGCTGTTGCACCAGTGGAACAAAAAGGTTTCTACGATTACTTTTCAGCCACACTTAGTGCCAATGGTACGTGGAATTATGGCAACGATCTATGTAAAAGCACGTAAGAAGACAACGGAACAGGAGCTAAGAGAACTTTACCGAGAAGCCTATAGGCATGAGCGTTTCGTTCGAGTTCGACCAGATGGTCAATATCCAGCTACGAAGGAAGTGTACGGTAGTAATTATTGCGATATTGGGTTAACTTATGATGAAAGAACGGGACGAATTACGATCGTTTCTGTTATCGATAATGTGGTTAAAGGAGCTTCTGGTCAAGCAATTCAGAACTTTAATATTATGAATGGGTTTGAAGAAGGAACTGGATTGAAGTTAGTTCCGATGTATCCATAATGAAGGGTGGTCATCACGTGAAAGGCATTGAAGCACCAACAGTAATTGAAATTGAAAATGGTAGTATCGTGACTCCGAGAGGTTTTCAGGCGACTGGATTACATTCCGGAGTGAAAAGAAAGAGATTAGATTTAGGAGCTATTTATTGTGAAGTTCCTGCTAGTGTAGCAGCCGTTTATACGTGCAATCGAATCCAAGCAGCTCCACTAAAGGTTACAAAAGAATCGATAGAAAAAGAAGGAAAGATTCAGGCGTTAGTTGTGAACAGTGGCAATGCAAATGCATGTACGGGTAAAAGAGGAATAGAGGACGCTTATGAAATGAGAAAGCAAAGTGCGAATCACTTTGCATTGCCTGAACATTATGTAGCGATTACATCAACGGGTGTCATTGGTGAATACATGAATATGGAAAAGATCGTTACTGGTATTAAGCAGCTTAAACCTCAGTCTTCGTTAGAGAGTGCAGAGGCATTTAATCAAGCGATCTTAACAACGGATACGATTAATAAAAAGATATGTTATGAGACATTTGTTGATGGGAAGAAGGTTTATATTGGAGGAGTAGCCAAGGGCTCTGGAATGATAAATCCCAATATGGCAACAATGCTTTCTTTTGTGACAACGGATGCTAATGTAGATTCAAATGTTTTACAGCAAGCCTTATCCGACATCACGAATCAAACATTCAATCGGATTACAGTGGATGGAGATACATCGACAAATGATATGGTAGTTGTAATGGCATCAGGGTTAGCCGATAACGAATCACTGACTCCAGCTCATCCAGATTGGGATGGTTTCTACCTCGCCTTAAAAGAAACTTGTGAGTCACTAGCGAAGCAAATTGCTAGAGATGGTGAAGGAGCAACTAAATTAATTGAAGTACAAGTCAATGGTGCTTTGAATGATGAAGAGGCTGGCAAAATAGCCAAGAAAATTGTCGGGTCAGATCTGGTAAAATCGGCGGTTTTTGGTACTGATGCGAACTGGGGACGGATTATATGTGCCATTGGTTATAGTGGATGTGAAATTAATCCAGATACAATCGACATTGCAATCGGACCTGTTCAAACTTTAATTCAAAGTCAACCTACAACTTTTTCAGAAGAAGAAGCCAAATCATACATGGAGAACAATGACACGGTCGTGATTGAAGTTGATCTTCATTTAGCTAATGGAAGTGGCAAAGCATGGGGCTGTGACTTGTCTTACGATTATGTACGAATCAATGCAGGGTACAGAACGTAAAAGAAATCCCGGGGAGGGGAAACGAGTGAAGGATGTTGTTGTTATTAAATGCGGAGGAAGTACGATAGCTGAGTTGTCCTCTGAATTTTTTTTAAGTGTAGTAAAGATGCAAGAGAGTGGGAAGCACCCGATCATCGTCCATGGTGGTGGTCCAGCAATTAATCACCTTTTGCAAAAGCTAGATATCAAATCTGAATTTGTAGATGGACTTAGAAAGACGACTGAAGACGTGCTAGATACAGCGGAAATGGTCCTTTGTGGAAAGGTAAATAAGCAAGTGGTAACAAGCATTCATCAAGCTGGAGGGCAAGCAGTTGGATTATCCGGTTGTGACGGGAAATTAATTGAGGTGAAACCGATTAATGAAGGAATGCTCGGTTATGTCGGTGAACCGACAAAGGTTAATACAAGTTTGCTTTCCTCCCTTATGGAATTGAATATGATACCAGTGATTGCTCCAATTGGAATGAATGAACAAGGTGTTCATTATAACGTGAATGCTGATAGTGCTGCTGCAGCAATTGCAAAGGAGCTAGGTGCAGAACAGCTCGTTTTTGTAACAGATGTTGATGGTATTTTAAAAGATGGAGAATGTCTTGATAAAGTGACAGCTGATGAGATTGAAGAGTACATTGCGGACGGAACGATCTATGGTGGCATGCTTCCAAAAGTAAGAGCAGCCCTTTCTACATTAACGGATAGCTTGCAGTCTGTCATGATTATGAATGGTAAGTCTACAAATCTAGGAAAAGATGGTTCCGTTCAAGGAACTACAATTATTAAGTCAAAAATGAAGCTTTACGTTTCGTAAGGAGGATGAACATGAGTGCGCTTTTTCCAACCTATGCTAGATGGAACATTAAACCAGAAAAAGGGATCGGTTCTACATTAATAGATGAATCAGGAAAAGAATTTTTAGACTTTATCTCCGGGATTGCCGTTTGTAACCTAGGGCACTGCCATCCGAAAGTGACGGAAGCTGTAAAAAACCAACTTGATCAATTATGGCATGTCTCTAACCTTTTCCAAATTAAAGGTCAAGAGAAAGTCGCTCAGTTACTGGTTGATCACAGCGTAGGAGATTATGTCTTCTTCTGTAATAGTGGAGCTGAAGCTAATGAAGCCGCTATTAAGTTAGCTAGAAAGTCTACGGGTAAACATCATATTGTCTCTATGAAAAACTCGTTTCATGGGCGGACGCTTGGAAGTATGGCGGCAACGGGCCAAGATAAAATCCATCAAGGTTTTGGTCCCCTTTTAACAGAATTTACGTATATTGAGATGAACAATGTAAATTCACTGAAAGAAGCAGTGACAGAAGATACAGCTGCTATTATGGTTGAAGTCATTCAGGGAGAAGGCGGTATTCGCTTGATGACTGAAGATTTTGCTCAGGCATTGAACGTGATTTGTGAGCAGTATGGTTGTCTCCTTATTATTGATGAAGTTCAAACAGGCATTGGGAGAACGGGAACCGCGTTTGCTTATGAGCAAGTTGGTCTCGATCCTGATATCATTACACTTGCAAAAGGGCTAGGAAATGGATTCCCAGTGGGTGCGCTTATTGGAAAAGAGGTTTTAAAAGAAGCGTTTAATCCAGGTAGCCACGGTTCAACATTTGGTGGAAATCCACTAGCTATGGCGGCAGCAGAAGCTGTATTAAACGAAGTTTTCACAGAATCGTTACTACAATCTGTTCAAACGAAAGGACAGTGGTTTAAAGCAGAGCTCGAAAATAGCTTACACTCTCTTCCAGTAGTAGAGGAAGTACGTGGAAAAGGGTTAATGATGGGTATTGCGTGTAACATTGAAGTGGCACCTATTATTGAAGCTTGCAGGGAAAAAGGATTACTGGTATTACCTGCTGGACCAAAAGTTTTGCGTTTACTACCACCATTAGTTGTGACAGATCAAGAACTTAAAAAGGCTACAGAGATATTAACAGATGTGTTAACAGCTATTGACCTGAAACAAGAGGTCAAATTATAAATACAAAAAAATCACTGCCTAAACAAGTAGTGATTTTAAAAGATAAGCAATGTATAAAAATCGAATAATTAGTATAAGTATTCGTTAAATGGGTGGAGGGATTCAGATGAAAGGATACGTAGTATTAGAAAATGGGGAAGTATTTGAGGGTATCGTTCATAGTCAAAACAAAGAGGTTCACGGAGAAATTGTTTTTTTTACTGGAATGTCAGGATATCAAGAGGTTTTAAGCGATCCATCATTTAAAGGGCAAATGGTCGTGTTCACGTATCCACTAATTGGCAATTATGGAGTCAATGAAGCCGATTTTGAAAGTATCACTCCACAAGTCAATGCTCTTCTTGTTAGTGAGGTATCGAGCGAAGGATTCCACTATGAATCTTGTTCGTCGCTTATCACTTACTGCGAAAAACATTCTATCCCCTTAGTTTCAGGAGTAGATACAAGAGCAATTGTAAAAAGGATACGAGAACAGGGCGATATGCGTGCAATCATTACTACAGATCCTACCAATCTAGCATTCAAGGAATTTCCTCCACTTGGACAACAAGAAGTTGTCCCTATGGTATCAAGTTCAATGATTGAAACACACGGAGATGGTAAACATCATGTCGTAATGGTTGATTTTGGCTATAAGAAATCCATCTTAGATTCTTTATTAAAGTTAGGAAATAAAGTGACAATAGTCCCTTATAACACCTCGTTTGCAACAATTGAACAGCTTCAACCAGATGGTGTGCTTTATTCGAATGGACCAGGGAATCCAAAGCAATTACAAGATATTTTACCAACTATTAAAAAAGTAGCAGAAACTTTTCCAACAATGGGAATTTGTTTAGGGCATCAATTGTTGGCACTGGCCTTTGGAGCGGATACGGAGAAATTAACATTTGGTCACCGTGGTGCGAACCAACCAGTGATGGACCTGACAACGAACAAAGTGTATATGACGTCTCAAAACCATAGTTATGTTGTTAATGAGGACTCATTAGAAGGAACGGGATTGGTAGCAAAATTTATTAATATAAATGATCGCTCAATTGAAGGATTAAAGCATAAAGAATATCCAGTTTTCACTGTACAATTTCATCCAGAAGCTCATCCTGGACCATCTGACAGTGAACTGCTCTTTTATACATTCATAGAAATGCTAGGTAATAAAGGGAGAGAGAAAGCGTATGCCTAAACAACAAGATCTAAAGAAAGTGCTTGTCATTGGTTCAGGACCGATTGTGATCGGGCAAGCAGCAGAATTTGATTATGCAGGAACTCAAGCTTGTTTAGCTTTAAAGGAAGAAGGTATTGAGGTCGTTCTAATTAATAACAACCCAGCAACGGTCATGACAGATGAATCCTGTGCGGATCGTGTCTACTTTGAACCATTAACGATTGAAAGCGTAGAAGCGATCATTCAAAAAGAAAAACCTGATGGGATTCTAGCGACACTTGGAGGGCAGACAGGGTTAAATTTAGCGATGGACCTCCATGATCATGGGATACTTGAAAAGCATAAGGTCAATCTGCTAGGAACGCCGATTGAATCCATTAAGAAAGGCGAGGACCGAGAAGCCTTTCGTGCGCTCATGCAAGAGTTAAATGAACCAGTACCGGAAAGTGAAATTGTTACAACTAGTGAAGCCGCGCTTGAGTTTGCTAACAAAGTTGGTTATCCGATCATCGTTCGTCCTGCTTACACTCTTGGAGGAGCTGGTGGAGGGATTGCCTCTAATGAGACGGAACTTAAGCAAATCATTAAAGGTGGGCTTTCACTTAGCCCGATTAGTCAATGTTTAATTGAAAAAAGCATTGCCGGGTTTAAAGAAGTGGAGTATGAGGTAATGCGTGATAGCAATGACACGTGTATTACCATTTGTAATATGGAGAATATCGACCCAGTAGGGATTCATACGGGTGATTCGATTGTTGTTGCTCCTTCACAAACGTTAACAGACGTTGAATATCAAATGCTTAGAACGTGTTCTGTTAAAATCATTCGTGCTTTAGGGATTGTAGGGGGATGTAATATTCAATTCGCTCTAGATCCACATAGCAAACAATATTATTTAATCGAAGTAAACCCACGTGTTAGTCGATCATCAGCACTTGCTTCAAAGGCTACGGGTTATCCAATCGCAAGAATGGCAGCTAAGGTTAGCATCGGCTATGACTTGCATGAATTAATCAACCCAGTAACTGGACATACGTATGCAAGTTTTGAACCTGCACTTGATTATGTTGTAGTGAAATTTCCACGTTGGCCATTTGATAAGTTTGTTCATGCAGAACGTAAACTTGGAACACAGATGAAAGCAACCGGGGAAGTCATGGCGATTGAACGCAACCTTGAAGCGGGGATTCAAAAAGCGGTTCGTTCACTTGAGTTGAAAACAGTGGGATTAACCTTGCCAACTGTGACGAATAAAGCAACAGAGCAACTTTGGCATCTTGTAAAAAATCCTGATGATCGTAGATTTTTTGTTTTATTAGAATTGATGAGAAGAGGAGTTTCAAGAAAAGAGTTACATGAAGCAACAGGAATAACAGAATTCTTCTTACAATCTTTTGAGCGACTAATACAACTTGAACAGGAGATCAATGAGACCAATTTGGAGGAAGTTGACAATGATTTTCTTTATGCGATAAAAAAGGCAGGATTCTCGGATCAGTGGCTCGCTCATGTGTGGAATGTTGATGAGAGTGAGATTCGTGAAAAACGTCTGCAGGTAAACATTGTTCCTTCTTATAAGATGGTTGATACTTGCGCTGGTGAATTCACGGCATCGACTGCTTATTTTTACTCAAGCTGGTCTGGAGAACATGATACGATTCCACAATCAGGTAAAAAGAAAATTTTATTACTCGGATCTGGACCAATACGTATTGGGCAAGGAATTGAGTTTGATTATTGTTCGGTTCAGGGGATTCAAAGTTTACACCGCCTAGGCTACGAAGCGATTATGATGAACAATAATCCTGAAACGGTGAGTACTGATTATGCTACAGCCGATCGTTTGTATTTTGAACCGTTAACAGTAGAAGATGTTCTAAATGTCATTGATATCGAACAAGTTGAAGGAGTCATTGTTCAACTTGGCGGACAAACAGCCATTTCTCTAGTTGAGGGCTTAGAAAAAGCTGGTGTAAAACTATATGGAACAAATCTTGATACGATTGATCAATTAGAGGATCGCGGACGGTTTTATTCATTTATGAAGCAAGTAGAAGTACCTCATATTCCTGGTGTAACAGCAATTAGTGAACAAGATGCATTGGAGAAAGCAACTGAAGTTGGTTATCCTGTTTTGATTCGCCCATCTTATGTAATTGGTGGCCAAGGAATGATGCTGTTTCAATCAGAGAAGGAATTTGTGTCTTATTTAGCGGATGAAGAACATCACGTTGCTTATCCTATTTTAATTGACGCCTACTATCCAGGCATTGAATTAGAAGTAGATGCTTTAACCGATGGTGAGCAGGTTTGTATTGCAGGAATGTTTGAGCACGTAGAACGTGCAGGCGTTCACTCGGGAGATAGCGTTGCGGTTACGCCGCCTTATACGATCTCAGACAGTGTGAAGAACCTTGTTTATTCCTATACAGAGCGAATTGCTAAAGGTATGGACTTTAAAGGAATATTTAACATCCAATTTGTTTTATTTGAAAATCATTTGTATGTGATTGAAATTAATCCACGTGCCTCTAGGACGGTGCCGATCTTAAGTAAGATCACAAATTGCTCACTAATTGATTATACGGTTCAACTATTATTAGGTTCTACTTTATCTGAACTTAAGCTTAATGAAATAATCTTACCAGAACCTAACTTTTATACAGTAAAGGCACCTGTCTTTTCTTATCAGAAGCTTGCAGGGTTAGACCCAATCTTAGAAGCTGAGATGAAATCAACTGGTGAATTAATGAGTATGGGTGCAAATCTTGATGAAGCTTTTTATAAGGCATTTGTATGGTCACAGCAATCGAAACCAAAATTCTTTACGCAAAAAACAGGTTCAATCTTTATTGATATTGCTGAAGAACATAAAGCGGTCTTTGTTCCGTATACGGCGAAATTACAGAAGCTTGGTTTTAATTTAGTATCAAATGATTTCGATCAATGGGTGCAATCAGAAGAGGCAATTGCATTGATTAGCTTACCTAAACTTGGCACAAAAGAGGGAACAGAAAAGCGTCAAGAAGCGTTAAGGCAGCGTTGCTCTGTGATCTCTGAATTAACAACGCTCGAAGTTATGCTTAAAGGATTAGCGGTAACTACTGTGGAGTACCAAGCCATTCAAGATTGGTGGTCAAAGGAAAAGGAATTTATTAATTAAAGGAAGTGTTGAATGTGAAAGCAACAATAGATGTCAAAGATCAAACATTTTATGGACGTGATTTTCTCACACTACTTGACTACACACCGAAACAAATAAGTCAATTACTTGATAAAGCACAAGATATTAAAAGCAACAAAGCGGCTTATGCTGAAGTACTAAAAGGACAATCGTTAGGAATGATCTTTGAAAATGCTTCAACACGGACTCGTGTATCTTTTGAAGTAGGTATGACCCAATTAGGGGGGCACGCATTGTTTTTAAGTCCTAAAGACATGCAAATTGGTCGTGGTGAACCAGTTAAAGATACAGCCCATGTATTGTCTAGATATGTGGATGCCATTATGATTCGGACCAATTCACATGAGCTAGTTGAAGAGTTAGCTGAACATGCATCAGTTCCAGTAATCAATGCTCTTACAGATTATTATCATCCATGTCAGGCTATGGCCGATTTGTTAACGATCCTTGAGCATAAAGGATCATTAAAGGGACTTAAGCTAGCCTACGTTGGCGATGGAAATAATGTAGCACATTCTTTGCTTGCAGCAGGAGCAAAGGTAGGGATGGATATAAGTGTTGCAACGCCTAAAGGTTATGAAGTCAATGCAACCATTTTTGAAAAAGCACAGAAAGCAGCTGAAGAAACTGGGGCCTCCCTTATGCAAACTCATGACCCACTAGAAGCAGTTAAGGACGCTGATGTCATTTATACGGACGTTTGGGCCAGCATGGGCTTTGAACAAGAACAAGAAGATAGACTGAAGCAATTTAGTGCTTATCAAGTTAATGATCAATTGATTGCTTTAGCTAAAGATGATTTCATTTTCCTTCACTGCCTGCCTGCGCACCGGGGAGAAGAAGTGACTTCAGAAGTTATTGATGGAAATCGATCTGTTGTTTATGATCAAGCTGAAAATCGTCTTCATGCACAAAAAGCAATTATATTAGCTTTATTAGGCAAATAAGACACATCTCCGTTCATGATTAGTTTACTTCTGGGTAATCTAATCATGGAAGGAGGGATTTTAACTATGGGACAGAGTCGACAGTTTGAACCAGGTCAAAAAGCACCTAACAATGGGATTTATGTAGAAATTGGTGAAACAGGAGATATGGTTCAAAATCCTAAGTCATTAAAAATGGAAGCGGGAGACACGTTTCCTGATACACAAAACCATAACCGTAAATGGACACCGAAACATAAAAAAAGAGGGGGAGAATAATCCTCCAACCTCTCCGTTCTCTTTTGTTAAGCTTAAGAGGATGGAGAGGTTTTTTTATGTACAGATGCGGCCCTTTATTTCATGTATGAACAATGGAATGAATATAATAACGTATTCCTCCACACTTTTGACTTCCATTTTTTAATCTGTTGCATAACGTAGTAAAGATAAAGCTATGTTTGGAATATAGAAGAAAACATAGAAATGATGGGAGAGACGTACAATGGTACATGCACGCTTTATTCGCATTGAAGAACAGTGGAACGTCATCTATCTTCCAGAACGACCTAGTGGATTTGCTGTATTCTTACTTGGAGATAATGCGATGGTGGTGGAGGAGGATACGAGTGACTGGGAACAGCATCCAGAAAGACATGTCTTTCTGCAAAACCTCTTAAGTAGAGGCTATACGGTGGTTGCTTCATCTTTATATAACAGGCATTGGGGAAGTATTAAGGCGTATCAATTACTAAAACAATTGTATCATCTTGTCTTGAAACAAGAGATTTTAAACAAAAAGATTCATTTATTTGCTGAAGGAACTGGTGCATTATTAGCGATTCAATGGATAAATGAGTATTCGGATCGAACACGTTCCTGCTATTTTGTAAATCCTTGTTTTTCATTAAATGAGTTCTATCAACAAGAGCAAGAGAATAAGCTATACTTTAAGAGGTTTCTTAAAGAACTAGAACAATCTTATCATAAGAGCAAAAAAGAAATTGATTCAAAATGGATTGACTCAATCACACCAGAAATTGTAACAAAACAAATTCCTCCGTTATCGATTCACTGTCATATGCTAGAAAAACGCTATCCTTTATCGAAGCACAGTCGCCCTTTTCAACAAAAATTAGCTACTCAAGAGGTCTTTGTAAACTTAAGGATACATGGGAACGATAAATCGTTCTATAAAGCCGCGCAATCTGTGTTCCCATTTTATAAGAAATATGAAAAATATTTATAGCCTCTCTCTAAAAAAGACATATGAGGAGGCTTTTTACATAGAGCTAGTTGAAAAAGATGGTCTTCCTTTTTCAACTAGCTCGAAGCAACTTGTAGATAATATGGTTTTAATGAAAGGAGTTGCGTATGAAAAAAGCACTTGTTACAGGAGGACTGGGGTTTATTGGATTCCATTTAGTTCAAAAGTTATTACGTGAAGGAATTGACGTCGTAATTGTTGATGAAATGACACCCGAGAAAAAAGATGAACAAGAAGAAAAATGGATGAGGATTGGACGTAACGATTTAGTCAGATTAATAGATCAAAATTTAGAACAAATTAATTTTGAAGAAGCCTTAAAAGAAGTAGACGTGGTCTATCATTTAGCAGCTTCGACATCAAATGATAGCAAGTGGAAAAGGTTACAAAAAGTCATAGAAAATAATGTGAATATAACGAAAAAGTTAGTGAAAGCACTCCCTCCTAGGGCAACATTCATTTATGCATCTACCGTTGAGGTTTATGGGGAGCGCCCTGGCAAGATAACGGAAAGAACACCAGCAAACCCCACAACACCATATGGAATTACGAAATTAGCAAGTGAGAGGCTTATTCAAAGAGACTGCAGTGAGCGGAAGATCGCCTATACCATTTTACGTTTACCAACCATCTATGGGCCTTGGCAACGAGCTGATATGACTTTTCAGCAAATCATTACTGGGGAGACAACACCGGATCAAGACCGATCCACATTAGATGCGTTATATGTTGAAGATTGTGTAGAAGCATTTTATTTAGCAGGAGTTAAAAAAGTTGAAAACGAAATTATTCAGCTTGCTTCAGGGGAAGAGGATACATGGTATAAAGGATTAGAACTTTTAGAATTTAAAGGTGAAATAAAGAAAAATCCAATCAAGACTTCAATGGTCCCGGATAAAGCATTAAACCTTCTTGGGTTCAAGCCGAAAGTTACTTTAGAGAAAGGACTTGCCAAACAAAAGGAACATGTGACACAATGGCACCATCAAAGAAGTTTCGATAGGAAGTGAACCCGTGCAGAGTAAACAGGTCGTGATCGGGATATTAATATTTGCCTTGGTGACCATTATTTCTTATAGTTTCTTGTATGGAATTTTGCATCTTGGAGAGGGAATAAGTGTCATTTTTGGCCTAATTCTCGGAGGGACAGTTGAATTTATTTATCGAAGGAAATCTAGAGACCACTAAAATTGTTACATGTGAAAGGCGTGGATACATTGGGTATCTACGTTTTTTGTTAGTTCATTAAAAAAGGCAGCCAGTTAAGTATTTCTAACTGGCTGCCTTTGATGAAATTCTCTGATCTATTCGGTTTCACGAATAAATGAATTCTCATAAAATTTCATCTCAGGGTATTTTTCAATAGCGGTTCGCATTTGGAACTCATTTTCAAATAGCACGACAATCCGGCCGTCGCGATCGGTGGCTAAGTTACGTTGAGACTTTTTGAAAGCATCCATGGCTGCTTGAGGGCCCGCTACCCAACGCGCAAAAGAGAAGGGAAGGCGTTCTAATTGGATGTCAACATGGTACTCATGTTTCAAACGATATTCTAGCACTTCAAACTGTAAGACTCCGACGACACCAACTATTTGTTGTTCAGAAAAGCGATTATACGTTTTAAAAAGCTGAATGGCACCTTCTTCCGTTAATTGCTGAAGTCCTTTTTCAAATGATTTATGTTTGAGTGCTTCTTTAACGGTAATCGCACTAAAGAATTCAGGTGAGAAATGAGGCATCTCATCAAATTCAAAACCCTCTCCTTCGACTAAGGTGTCTCCTATTCTGAAAGTACCTGGATCAAATAATCCGATGATGTCACCTGCATAAGCTTCATCAATTATGCTTCGACTTTGAGCTAAAAATTGAGTAGGTTGTGATAATTTTAAGTTCTTCCCAATTCGGACGTGTTTAACGTTCATTCCACGTTCAAACTTTCCAGATGTGATTCTTAAAAACGCGATACGATCCCGATGTGCAGGATTCATATTAGCTTGGATTTTGAAGATGAAACCTGAAAAGGCAGTATGTGTTAATGGTTCAATAATCCCTTTAGAACTTTCTCTAGGTGTAGGAGAAGGCGAGAGATTGAGATAATGCTCTAAAAATGTTTGTACACCAAAACTAGAGATTGCACTTCCGAAAAAGATAGGAGTAAGTTGGCCTTGTGCAATCAATTCTGCATCAAATTCATCTCCTGCGACATCTAGTAATTCAAGTTCTTCGCGAAATTGAGCAACAAGACCTTCATCATTAATAGCTTCATCTAACTTAGGATCATCAGGTCCCTCTAGTTGAATCACATCAATTTCTTTAGGGTTTTCTGGGTTGTACAATTCCAATTTTTTATTGTGACGATCATATACTCCAGAAAAGGACTGCCCCATTCCAATTGGCCAACCCATTGGATAAGAGCGAATCCCTAGAAGGTCTTCAAGCTCTTCCATTAATTCAAAAGGGTCTCTTCCTTGACGGTCTAGCTTGTTCATAAAGGTGAAGATGGGAATTCCACGCATTTTACAAACTTTAAATAATTTCTTTGTTTGTGCTTCTACCCCTTTTGCAGCGTCAATTAACATTGCAGCAGAATCGGCTGCAGTTAATGTACGATAAGTATCTTCACTAAAATCTTCATGCCCAGGAGTATCGAGAATGTTCACATGATATCCGTCATATTCAAATTCAAGAACGGAACTCGTAACGGAGATTCCACGTTGTTTTTCAATCTCCATCCAATCACTCATGGCATGTTTGGAAGTTTTCTTCCCTTTAACCGAACCGGCTTCTCTAATGGCGCCTCCGAATAAAAGTAATTTCTCAGTTAAAGTTGTTTTCCCGGCATCTGGATGGGAAATAATCGCAAAGGTACGGCGCGACTGAACGGCTTGTTTATAATTCATAATTTGGTCCTCACTTTTTACTTCAGATTGTCTCGGTTCATTATATCAGTGTTGCCGAGATGTTTCACCTTCTTTCAAAAAAGATTACAATCATATTACAAGTTGAAGATAAAAAGCAAGTTATAGAGGAAATGAACATACGATTAACGAATAAAAGGACAGGAATAGTGTGAAAAAGTAAAAAGTTAGGGAAATTTGTAGGGGAAATGTTTTATAATATAAGGTGCAAACATATAGGGAGAGTGTCAACATGTCTATTCAACGAGGAATACTATTATTACTATTAGCAATTTTGCTGATTGGTTGTGCCGATGCGAATACAAGCTCTATAAATAGAGTTGGCTTGTTACTAGAAGATACGATAGATGACCAAGGTTGGAACAGCAAAGGCTATCAAGGTTTGTTAAACATTCATTCCAATCTGAATGTAGAAGTCACGTTTAAAGAAGATATGAATACAGAGCCAAAGGTGACAAAAGCTATTGAAGAATTTGTTACGGATGACGTCAAGCTTATTTTTGGGCACGGAAGATTTTTTGCAGAATTCTTCACTGAAATCGCACCTGATTACCCAGATGTTCATTTCGTTAGTTTTAATGGCGAGGTAGAGGGAACGAATGTAACGAGCCTCCATTTTAATAGTTATGCAATGGGGTATTTTGCTGGAATGGTGGCAGCTGCCATGTCTGAAACAGGACATGTAGGAGCCATTGCGGCCTTCCCTTGGCAACCGGAGATTAAAGGATTTGAAGCGGGTGCTGCTCTTTATGGCAATTCGAATGCACATGTGAATTATGTAGAAGATTGGGCAGATAGTGAAAAAGCATTAAGTTATTTTGAACAGTTAAAAGATGTTGGTGTAGATGTATTTTATCCTGCTGGTGACGGATATCACGTTCAAGTAATTGAAGAGGCCAGAAAAGAAGGCTTGTACGCTATCGGTTTTGTTGGGGACCAATCTGATTTAGGTGAAAGCACTGTGTTAACAAGTACCGTGCAGCATGTCGACCACTTATATGAACTAATTGCAGAACTCTATTATAAGCAGCAATTAGAAACGGGTAATTTACAATTTGACTTTGCAGATGGAGTTATTAGTTTAGGAGCCTTTAGTACAAAAGTACCGGAGGAGCTAAAGCAGAAGATTGAAGAAGCGGTAAGGGTTTATATGGAAACGGGAGAGCTACCGACTGAACCGTTTTTGTAAGGACTTGCTTTTATGTAGTTTGTCATAGTATGGTAATGGTGATAGATCAGAGAACGAGGTGGATAATTGTGAATAATCCTGAAATGAATATGAAATTTATGCAAATTGCTATGAAACACCTTCCGGACGGAAAGAAATTCCTTGATGATAAAGGGATTGAGTTAAACATGGAAGATCTACAGCCGATGTTGGAATTATTGCTTAATGTTATGAATGAGGCTTATGAATTGGGGAAAAACGAAGCAAGTGAATAGGTAAATTAAATAAGAATACATAGTAGCTCGACCGAATTCATGTTCGGACCGAGCTTTTGTTTTTGGGATGATTCAAATCCTTGTTATACATCTTGCGCGTTGCCGATTTAGAGGAGGAGATTAGATGGAAAAGACAGAGAAATTAAAAGTATTTGCACAAGAAATGAAAGAAGGATTCCAGCTAGTAAAAGAAAAGCGTGATACAGAAGCGATCAAAAAATTGCAACCTTTTATCGAGTTAATGAGAAGAAGTCAAGCCCCACATATCCGTCTATTTGCCTCTTATAGCCTTGCGCAAATCCGTACAGGTGATTTAGAAGGTTTTTTACAAACCTATAGTGAAGTAAAGGAAATGGAACCTAAAACAGAAGAAGAAACCAAATTTATGCAACAACTTGATGGATTTTTTAACGATTTAATGGAAGAATTACAAAAAGAAGATTGATTCTTTATTTAGAGAATTTTAAGGAAAAACGCTAACATTAATCGTTAGCGTTCTTTTTCTTAGAGTCAGTTTTGGTTGTTTCTTCTTTTTTATTTTTATTAAAGTAAGAAGAAACGGCTCCGGCTAGTGGAGCTAATTTATCAATGACTGGACCAAGTGATTGGACAAGGGCAAAAATACTCTCTAGTTGATCGGGTTGTTTGTTTTCGTTCGATTGCGGTTCCTTGGAAGAAGAAGGGTTTTCAGAATTCGCATTCGCTTCGAATGTTGCTTGATTGGCATCTTCTTGTTCAGGTGGCATGGGACGACGACCGAACATTAAATCTGAAAAAAAATCACTTTGTGTTTGATGTTTTGGTTCTTCACTCATTTTTTTTCCTCCTTTTCTATACTTCCCTAGTATTGTATGGGTCGTTCTCTTTCTCTGTGTAAAGACTAAGGCCTATTTCAAGGGTTAAATATAGACAGTGGTTACAAGATGAGTTAAAATTAGTATCAGGTACTAATATAAGCCCAAACAATCGTGTGTGAATCGCGAAAGGGGAATGTGAAAATGACAAAAGCTGGAATCTTTGGTATGGGTAGTTATATAGGAGAAGAACTTGTTACGAATGCTGATTTAGAAAAAAAAATGGATACAAATGATGAGTGGATAAGAACAAGAACTGGAATAGAGGAAAGACGATTTGCCCCTAAAGATATAGATAGTTCTGATATGGCCTATTTGGCTGCTAAGAACGCATTAGAGCAGGCTGAACTTTCAGCTGAGGAAATTGATTTGATTTTAGTGGCAACTGTTACCCCGGACATGGCTTTTCCGAGTGTGTCGGCGATGATTCAACATCGTCTTGGTGCAACGAAAGCCGCTGCAATGGATATTAGTGCTGCTTGTGCCGGTTTTATTTACGGGTTGGCTACAGGTCAACAATTTATTGAAAATGGCGCGTACAAATATATTCTGGTGGTCGGTGTAGAGAAGCTATCGAAAATTACTAACTTTGAAGACCGTAATACGGCGGTATTGTTCGGAGATGGTGCAGGTGCTGCGGTTCTGGGACCTGTTTCTGATGATAAGGGTATTTTAGCGTTCGAACTAGGAGCTGATGGTTCAGGGGCCATGCATATTAATAAACAAGGACCTTTCTTGGAAATGAATGGTCGCGAAGTGTTTAAATTTGCCGTTCGTCAAATGGGTGATTCTGCGTTAAGAGTTCTTGAAAAAGCTGGATTAACAAAAGAAGATTGTGACTTTCTTGTTCCTCACCAAGCGAATATAAGGATCATGGAAGCGTCTAGACAACGTTTGGATCTTCCAATTGAAAAGATGTCGAAGACCGTTCATAAATATGGAAATACGTCTTCTGCATCGATTCCAATGGCTTTGGTCGATGAGTTACAAAGTGGTAAGATTAAGGATGGAGATGTCCTAGTATTAGTTGGTTTTGGAGCAGGGCTAGTTTGGGGTTCTGTTGCTATTAGATGGGGTAAGTAATCAAAAAGGTACGAGATACATTAATTGAACGCAAAGGAGAGAACATTCGTGGAAAAAAAACGTGTCGTAGTAACAGGAATGGGAGCTGTAACTCCTTTAGGTCTTGACGTTGCAACAAGCTGGCAAAATTTAATTGCAGGAAAATCCGGGGTAGGCCCTCTAACAAGAGTACCTGCAGAGGAATTTCCGATGAAAGTCGCAGCTGAAATTTGTGATTTTGAACCTGGTGATTTTGTTGATAAGAAGGAAGCAAGAAAAATGGACCGCTTTACACAATTTGCTGTAGCGGCCTCCTTGATGGCATTAAAAGATGCAAACCTTGAAATAACGGAAGATATTGCACCTAGAGTCGGGGTCTGGATTGGTTCTGGAATCGGTGGGATGGAAACGTATGAGCATAATTTCCGTCAATTCCTTGAAAAAGGGCATCGTCGTGTAAGTCCATTTTTTGTACCAATGATGATTCCTGATATGGCCTCTGGGCAAGTTTCCATTATTACAGGTGCAAAAGGAATTAACTCATGTTCGGTTACTGCTTGTGCATCGGGAACTAATTCAATTGGTGATGCTTTCAAGGTCATTCAACGTGGAGATGCTGATATCATGATCACAGGTGGTTCTGAGGCTCCGATTACAAATATGGCAGTAGCAGGTTTCTGTTCTGCTAAAGCTGTTTCAACTAGTGAAGACCCAGCAACAGCTTCACGCCCATTCGATGCAAATCGTGATGGCTTTGTCATGGGTGAGGGTGCTGGTATTTTGATTATTGAAAGCTTAGAATCTGCAAAAAAGCGTGGAGCAACGATTTATGCTGAAGTTGTTGGATACGGAGCAACGGGCGATGCACATCATTTAACTGCTCCTGCACCTGAAGGAGAAGGTGGAGCAAGGGCAATGAAGCAAGCTATCGATGATGCGGGTCTTGCACCGACAGAAATCGATTATTTAAATGCACATGGAACAAGTACACCTTACAATGATAAATTTGAAACGATGGCTGCCAAAGCAGTTTTTGGTGACCATGCTTATAAAATGGCTGTGAGTTCTACAAAATCGATGACTGGACATCTTTTAGGGGCAGCTGGTGCAGTAGAAGCAATCTTCTCTGTTAAGGCGATTCAAGAAGGGATTATTCCTCCAACGATTAACTATGAAACACCTGATCCAGATTGCGATCTAGATTATGTACCTAATGAAGCGCGCAAGCAACGTGTACGAGCTGCGGTAAGCAACTCTCTTGGGTTTGGTGGGCATAACGCTACACTTGTTTTTAAAGAATATACCGAGTAATAAAAAGGCTGACTCAATCGAGTTCTTTTCTTAAAAAGAATTCAAGCGAGTCAGCTTTTTTCGATTATAAAGGCTGCTTAAGTTGTCAGTTGTTAGTTAGAGAAGAATTCCTGAATAGCTTTTTGGTTCTCTTCTAAATCCATCTGTAAAACGGAGCCAGCATGCTGATAATAAGCATCTTTAAAACTACCATCTATAGGAATACGAAGCGTTTTGATCTCATCAATGGGATTAAGGACGACATCACGCCCAAGACTAAGAAGTTTAGACGTTTGAATATTTGTGTCAAGGTGGGGTTCAATCATTCCAGTTAGTTTTGGTATTTTACTAATTCCTGATAAAGTGAAAAGTTCATTTTTAAGCAGATTTAATACTTCTTGTTGCCGGCGGACACGTCCAAAGTCATTTTCTCGATCTTTACGAAATCGTACATAATTTAATGTATTTACCCCGTCTAATACATGTTCACCTGGTTGAAATTTGATCGAGTTGTTTGGATCATACATTTGTTCTTCGGTCAAAACCGTAATGCCATTAGGTGCGATTGTATCAACTAAATGAATGAAACCTTCAAAATTAATTAACGCATAGTAATGGATGTCTAAACCGAAATTATGCCTAATGGTTTCTCGTAGTAAATCGACGCCTCCAAATGCAAACGATGCATTTATTTTATTATTTGAACGACCGGGTACTTCAACGTATGAATCTCGCATAATGGAAGCGACTTTGCTATCGCCATTTAACGGATTATATTGAGCTATCATAATGGTGTCTGTTCGAGCTAACCCATTATTTAATTTATCGACACCAACTAACAACACATTTATTGGTGCATTATTCTCAGGTTCATTTGTCGATAATATTTTCTTAGTAGAATGTTTTTTTGGGATCGTAGGTGTTTCACTAGCCTCGGAAAGTTGGTTTTCTGAGAGTGATTTTCCAGCTTCATATTGTAAATAGACGTAACTTCCTATTGTGAACAGAATAAGTGCAATAGCAATAATGGTTGAAATGAAAAGTTTTTTAATAACTGACTTTTTGTTTTTTCTTCTTATCCTCTTTCGGGTAGACATATGGAGCCCTCCTTACGTTCCCGTCTTGAATATAGTTTAATCAACTGTAGACACTATATTAAACAAATAATACGTGGAAACGAACTTGAATTCATAGTATTATTATTCGTTGGAGAGTAAGATTTCATGAATGAAAATAAAAATGAATGATTCACGTTTTTTCTCTTTTACACAAATCAGTTTTTCGGATAGGAGGAATAAAATGGATGTTCAACAAATATACAAAGAGAAACAAGCATCTAGTGCCCTAGATGCAGTATTAATCATTGAACCTAATGAAGATATTGTGGTACCACTTGCGGTAGGGGAACCAGCCACGCTAATTAAGGCGCTACCCAATCATCCTAAATTAAAAGGTAATCGATTATTTCAAATGTTATCTTTGTATCCGGTTGTCGAAATGGAACCTGAAAAAGTAAAAGTCATTTCGATGTTTTTAAATAAGGACGAGCGTAGAGCTTTTTATGATAAGGAGATCGATTTATTGCCCAATCACTTCTCAGATTTACCAGCTATACTTAAACAGATCTCGGAAAACCTTGTTGTTATGGCTACCGTATCGCCGATGAATAGTGAGGGTTATTTTTCACTTGGTACTAATTGTGATTATATCTCCACATTATTACCACATGCCAAAAAAATAATCCTTGAAGTCAATCAATTTATGCCTTACACGTATGGGGAGAATCATATTCATATCTCAGATGTGGATGTTATTTTTGAACATCATGAACGACTACCGGTAACACCTGAAATTCCTTTGAGAGAAGAGGATGAGATTATAGGTAGGAAAGTCGCCTCGATGATTCAAAATGGAGACGTGCTTCAAATTGGGTTTGGTGCGATTCCGAATGCGATAATGAATTTTTTAATTAATCACAAAGATCTAACTATTTTTACCGAGATGATCCCTGACAAAGTCGTTGATCTATTTGAGTCAGGTGCTGTTACGAATGCAAAGAACCCCTTACATCCTGGGAGTATGACAGCGACATTTGCTTACGGGACAAACAGGTTGTATGACTTTATTCATAACAACGAGCAAGTTCAGATGTATCCGGTTGATCAAACGAATGCGAGCTGTTTTATTTCGGAAATTGATCAGTTGGTGACAATAAATGCTACGATAGAAGTAGACTTCTTTGGCCAGTGTAATTCTGAGTCAATTGGAGGTCGATATTACTCTTCAACGGGCGGTCAAGGGGATTTTGGAATAGGTGCTCGTATGGCCGCGAACGGAAAGGGGATTATCTGTTTGCACTCGACAGCAAAAGAAGGAACGATTTCTAAGATTGTTCCAACCTTAGCAAAAGGATCTGTCGTATCAACGTCAAAAAATGATGTAGATTATGTCGTTACTGAATATGGAGTAGCGCAATTGCGAGGAAAGACGGTCCGAGAACGGGCTGAAGCTTTAATTAATATTGCTCATCCGAAATTCAGAGAGGACCTCAGAATACAAGCTAAAGAGATGGGATTATAAATATCAAGGATCGTTTTATGATTACATAAACGATCCTTGTTTATTAAAATTTTGTTTGCAGGAGCCAGTCTATAGCTTCTTTTTTTGTGAGTAGTTTTTGATCGAGCTGCAAACATGTGAGTTGGTGAAGGATTTCTGAAAACTTAGGACCAGGTTTAATCCCTTGTTCAATTAAGTCTTCGCCAGTTAATAATGGATTAAGATTTTGACGTTTCACAATGTATTGTTCTAATTTCTTGTGCTGAATTAACAGAGCAAAGAGAAGCAGATTTTCTTCTTTAAAAGTGGCGAAACGTAAGTGTAGTTCACTTAGAGTAATGTTAGAAGGCAACACAGTTTTCGCCATTTCCTCAAGTTGTTTTACAAGTTGTTGTTGTTTAGTCGTTATGGCATACCGTTTTATTTGGTGTTTCCATGCCTTTTGTTTGTACAATAAAGCGATTAAATAAGAAAATGGATCTTGAAAATGATAGGATTCTAGTCGTTTAATCGAAGCCATTTGGTGTTCCTTAACTTGTAAATCGAAAAGAGATTTCCAAACGCCAATGTCGTTAAGAAGTTGAACCCCAGGAATGATTGAATTTTCTTTGATCAGTAAGTCCATTTCATGTAGAAACCTTGTTGAACTTACTTGTTTTAGCATAGAGCAAGCATCAATTGCTAAATGATAGGTTTGTTCAGCCAGTTTATAATTAAATCGAATCGCAAATCGAACAGCTCGAATAATTCGAGTGGGATCTTCTATGAAGCTTAGTGTATGGAGAATCCGAATTTTTTTCTTTTTTATATCCTCTTGGCCTTGGAAAAAATCAATGAGAGTACCAAAGTGGGTTCTATTAATCTGCAAGGCCATGGCATTAATTGTAAAATCACGTCTTCTAAGATCTTCTCTCAGATTGGAAGGTCTTACTATCGGTAATGTCCCAGGGGAATCATAGTACTCAGTCCGACATGTGACAATATCAAGCTTTAAACCACTAGGTGTTGTCCATGTAGCTGTACCAAATTTTTCATGAGTTTTTACATCCCCTCCTATCTTTTTGCTGAGTAAATCGGCAAAAAGAATACCATCATCTTCGACGACAATATCAATATCTTCATTAGGGCGCTCTAAAAGGAAATCTCTTACGACGCCACCAATTAAAAAGGCTGATATTTGCTGTTCATCAGCGAGTGTTCCTATGTCAATCAGAAGTTTATATATATCTGGAGATAACTGCTTCTTGATGGTCTGCAGGACAGGTTCTTCTTCATGATTGGTTTGCTTATGTAACTGTTCAATAACATTCGTTCTCGATAAAATACCCACGACTTGTTTCTCTTCATTCACGATTGGAATACGACCTATGTTATGCTTCATCATCGTTTCTTGAATGGTTTCTAATGAGGTTGTTGGACTTAATACAACCAATTGGGTAGTCATATACCCTTTCACAGGTGCATGTCCGAGTCCATGGTGAGTCGCTTTGTCAACATCACGCCTTGATATCACACCAATCAGTTCATTCTGTTCGTTTAAAACAGGAAAGCCTGTATGCCCATACTGATACATTTGTTCAAGCACGGAGTTAATAGAGTCATTAGGTGACACCGATTTTACTGGAAAAGACATGATGTCTGCGGCAGTTATCGCTTTTCTTATTAGTTGATTCAGTGATGTTTGAACGGTCTTTTTCACATCGAGTAGCGCTGTTTTTTTTACGGTTGCTGAAGCGGCCTGACTATGGCCACCACCGCCGAGATTTTCCATTAAAGAACGGAAATCAACTCTTTCTGAACTCGACCTCGCTACCACATACACATGATCCTTCATTTTAACGATTGAGATGACCGCGTCAACACCGGTCGACTCCAATACTTTTCTTGTAATGGTGGCAAGACCACCTATATAAGATGACTGCTCATGAGAGGTGACAAACATAGTAATTCCATTAATAACCTTTTCTTCTCCATTAGTTAAGAGCACATGCAGCAATTGTTTTTCAGCGGCTGTTAAGACTTGTTCTTGGAATCGATCAATTAAGGTGACATCCATTTGCAATTCTCTTAAAATGGATGCTACATGGAGGTCTCTAGCTGTCGTTTGTTGGAACGTGAAATTTCCGGTATCGGTATATAGTCCTAAGCCAAATAAAGTCGCTTCAAAAGGACTGATTGAGAGACCCTGCTCCATGATGTGATCAAACAGAAGGGTGATCGCAGCTCCGTAATTTTTAATATAGCGAATCCCTGTAGTGAGATCGTCGTCTTTGGGAGAATGGTGATCATACACAATCGTTTCAACTTCTGTACTGATTGAAGGCAACGGAATACCAGTTCGTTTAACAGAAGCCACATCAACAAGGATAAGTTTTTTTAATTTTTTCCAATCGATATTTTCATAAGAAGAGAAAGCTAATTGATCTCGATAAATAGCAAGAAACGATTTGACTGTAGGATGTTGCTTATCGGTTAAAGCTACTTTGGCGTTTGGATGGAGCTTTTTGGCAGCGAGCAAACAAGCCAATCCATCGAAATCGAGATTCACATGTGAGACTATGACTTCCATCTATTTATCCTCTTTTCATTTACTTTCTTTAAGTGTACCAAATTCTTTAATTTAATGATAAGTATTAAAATAAAGAACCCTACGAAAGAGATCCAAAAGAAAAAACATTTTGAAAGGATATTCGAGGAAGTGCAACGGCTACGCTCATTACTTTAAGGCATTCGAAAAAGGTTTTTCAGCTTTTTTACCCTTCTTCTTCAATGATTAATCCCTTTATTTCAATAGGATGTGAGTGATAGACAGTTTGATGAGGGGATTGTTTGTTTACTTTGACTAAAGTTTGGTATTGTTCGACTACTGCCTCTTTAAATTGATCGATTAGCTCGGACACAGATTCTCTTGAGTGAGTGATGGCTTCTTGTAAATGGTAGGGATTATAGCTTAAGGTGTCATTTTTATTTTTCTTAATACCAATGGAATGAAAAGCTTCAGAAAAAGATCTAAAGGTTTCATATATGGGAGTGACGTGTTCTGTACCTGCTAGAGTATCAAAATGTTGTAAAGAAACAAGTGCTTTATTGTACTTTTGAACAAAATCTTCAAGTTGAGTGAATAATCTCTTACCGTGCTCTTCTAAATGAAGAACCGCTTCATACAGGTCTTTTTCATGCTTGTAATAATGTTTAAATTCTTTTTTGGCTTCACGAATCGTTTGATAATATCGCTCAAAAGAAAGTAGCTGGTTTTCTGAAGGATGGTTCGTTGGATTTTTTAATTTTTCGATTCGTTGAATGTGTTGAATTTTATTGACTCCACCTGCTTCAGTCAGACGATTTACATATGAGGATTGTATTCGCTCTGCTCTTACTCTTCCTGATTTAGATATTCGAGTCATCTTCACCACACCCTTCACTTATGTATACTAAAAGTATTCTACGTAAGAGTAAGAAGTTCCTGTTGTCATAAAATATAGGTAAAGTGATAAATGGCAAGTTTTCTTCAAAAAGAGAGGATGTCTATGATGAAATTGCAAAAGCTTGATAAAAATGATGCCAAACCCTTTAGAGATATAAGAATTTTGGCATTAAAGCAAGTACCAGAAGCATTTGCAGCTAGCTATGAGGAAGAAGTGGACAAGCCCCTTTCATTTTTTGAGGCGCAATTGCAAGGAACGAGCTATTATGGTTTGTTTGATCAACTAGGTAAGCTAGTAGGTATCGTCAGTATGGCACGTTCAAGTTTCTTAAAAATGAGACATAAGGCTGCAATTGGAAGTGTTTATGTTAGGGAGGAAGCTAGGGGACACGGTATGGCTAAGAAGCTTCTTCATTATGCGATGGAAATGGCCATTAAAGAAGGTGTTGAACAAGTGACTTTAGTTGTGGCTGCTAGAAATGAAAGGGCGAAACAGCTTTACAAGTCGTTAGGTTTTGAGCGATATGGCTATGAGAAGAATGCTTTAAAGATCGATGATACTTATATTGATGAAGAGCATATGGTCAAACAACTACACGAATAATAGAGACTGCCAATTGGCAGTCTCTTGTTCATTATTTTGCAAAAACGTGATTTCCAATCCGTACCGTTTGTGTTCTTGTAGCAATCCAATGATTAGTAGCAATTCGAGGGTTATAGAAGAAGAGTGAACCTGAACCTTGTCCACTGAAAGCTAATGCTTCTTCAACAGCTCGAATAGATTCTGCATCTGCTGCACGGTTTATACGTCCGTTTTGGACAGGAGAAAACGCGTAATGACCAGATGATACTTCATTAATAACACCGCCAATCGTGTTAGGGAAATCACGGTGAGCAACTCGGTTTAAAACTACTGTTGCAACAGCGACTTTACCAGCATAGGGTTCACCTTCAGCTTCAGCAAGAACAAGACGAGCTAATAAATCTTTTTCGGCTGCAGATATAGAAGCTGGGATTGTTAATTGTTCACCTACGAATATAGTCGAAGATGATTTGTTGTTAGCTTGTTGAATTGCAGTAGCGGCCACTCCGTAATGTTGTCCTAATTTATAAAATGTATCTCCAGATACTACGGTGTGTGTACGAGATTGAGCATTTGTTTCAGTTGCTCCAATAAAAAGTAACGATGCCGTTGCGCATAATGTAATGATAAATTTTTTCATAAGTTAAAGCCTCCTCGGAAAATATGACTCTATAAAACTATCATAAAAACCAAGGGTAAAACGGGTCCAACTTTTTCCAACCGTAAGTATAAAAGAAGAGGAATCTTAGGTAGAGTAAGCATCAACTTGTTTCTTTACAGTTCTGTAACAAACTATGAAGAAATCTCTAATAATCCTGCATTTTAATAGAATGAAAGTAGAGAAGGGGGCTTTCTAAGCTGTTAGAGCTAGGTATTATTTTTTATTTCTGTAACAAGGTTGTCATTTAACTGTAATGATTTTTCGATATAATAATGTTGCTGATTTGCAAACTAGGAGGAAGGATTTTGAATACAACAAGATTAATAGGTGCTTTTTGTATGATTGTTCTAATTATGTTAAATAGTGTTCTTGGATCCCATAAAGTAAAAGCAGAAGATAATGAGATTTTATTACATAGTGAAACGGCCGTTCTCATGGATAAAAGCAGTGGGCAAGTATTATATGAACAAAATATGAATCAAACCATGTATCCGGCAAGCATTACCAAGATTGTAACGGCGATTGTAGCCATAGAAGAAGGAGAATTAAACGAATTAGTGACCGTAAGTGAACGAGCGAGAAATACGATTGGGACACGAGTATATTTACTAGAGAATGAGCAAGTTCCATTATTAAAACTCGTACAAGGATTGTTAATTAATTCAGGAAATGACGCAGGAACGGCGATTGCAGAACATTTAGCAGGTACAGAAAAACGTTTTGCTAAAAGAATGAATGAGTTTGTTCGGGAAAAAATCGGTGTAGAGGATACACATTTTACGAATCCACATGGTTTGTTTGATGAAGATCATGTAACAACCGCTTATGATATGGCGAAAATTACTCAGTATGCTATGCAAAACGAACTCTTTAGAGAAATTGTTGGGACAAAGGAAATGGAGTGGATTGGAGAAGGGTGGGAGACGACTATTCATAATCATAACCGCTTACTTTGGCGTTATGAAGGAGCGACGGGAGTCAAAAATGGATATGTGAGTCAATCGGGCTTTACTCTTGTTTCAACCGTGTTAAGAGATGAGACCGAGTTAATCGCAGTAACGCTGAATGCTCCTTCTTCAGAGCAAGCTTATACTGATATGGAAGCGATGTTTAATTTCGGTTTTAAGCACTATCAAAGTAACGTCATAAATAAAGGCTATTTATTTCAAGCCGAGACCGGAGAGGTCTATGAATTAATAGACGATGTTCATTTCTTAACTAAAAAAGGTGAAGAAGAGGCCAGTATGAAAGTAAAAGATGAAGGTATTTTATCTATCAAAACAGAAGATCATGCATTCCTATTATCGACAGTGTTAACTCCAGTCGAAAGGAGCAAAAATGTTAAACAAAGAACAGAAGAGCCTATAGATCAAACCTTAAAGGAGAAAAAAGAGGAACAAACCTTCATTGAACGTTGGATGACGCAGTTAATGTCAATCTTAAACCTAAGATAAGATTACAAGGCAAATAAGCGGTCTTTATATAGAGTGGAGTACAGCCATAGAGTTAAAACGATGTACGCTTCTAATTCTATGGCTGCTAAATTGAATCAAAAATGGGATGTTACATTTTTTTTAAATGGACTTCTTTTACTTTGTGACCGGCACCTTTTTTTAAAATTAAATCAGCACGGTGACGAGTTGGACGAATGTTTTTTTCTAAGTTAACTCCATTAATTGTGGACCAAACGTCCTTTGCAAAATCGAATGCTTGTGAATCAGATAAATGGCGATAACGGTGAAAAAAGGATTCGGGTTGTTGAAAAGCGGTGTTGCGTAGTAGTTTGAACCTTTCAATATACCAACTAAGTATGTCTTCCTCATCGGCATCCACATAAATGGAGAAATCAAAGAAATCAGAAACAAACACTTGTGGAATCCTACGATCCTTTTTATTAACTTGAAGGACATTAATCCCCTCAACAATCACGACATCAGGTTCTATAATTTTTTGCGCTTGGTCTTCTAAAATATCATAGGTTAAGTGTGAGTACATGGGTGCTTCAATGTAAGCGCGACCAGATTTTAATTCATAAAGGAAGCGAATTAAACGTCCAATGTCGTAACTTTCAGGGAACCCTTTACGCTTCATTAATCCCCTTTCTTCAAGAACAGCATTAGGGTATAAAAAGCCATCTGTTGTAATAAGATCCACTTTAGGGCTATTAGGCCACCTTGAACAAAGCGCTTGGATGAGTCTAGCTGTAGTACTTTTTCCGACAGAAACACTGCCTGCAACACCGATTACAAACGGGACCTTTTTTGTCTTTTTTTGCAAAAAGTGATTGACATTTTCATGTAATTGGACAGATTTAGTCATATGCATATAAAGCAGTTGTGATAAAGGTAAATAGATATCAGAAACTTCTTCAGCTGAGATGGTTTCATTTATACTACCTAACTGAGCTCGCTCAATTGGAGATAGCATATCCGTTGTTGATTTAGATAGTTTAGCCCATTCAGCACGGGTAAATAATGTATAGGCTGATAAAGGGACAGCCTTATTTAAAGTAGCCATTTGGTTCTCCTTTTTTCGGGAAGAATTTATCTCTATTGTATAGTAACATTTATTGAATGATAAGTGGTATTTTTCCCTTTACTTCATTTGGAATGAGTTATAATAGTATTTGTGTAAAAGACTAGTTGCTTGTTCTAAGTGAGAAAAAGAATGCTGTGAAGTAATAGAATAAATAAGAGTGGAAAGGAACGAAAAGGCTATGAAAGTGATTATTGCAGAAAAGCCAGACCAAGGAGCGAAATTAGCAGCTCCCTTTCCATCTATAAAAAGGACAGGCTATATTGAGATAAAAAAGAATCCCCAGTTTCCAAATGGTGCATACGTGACATGGGCAATTGGTCATTTATGTGAGTTGGTTCCACCAGAAATGTATGATCCTAAGTGGAAGTCATGGAATTTAGAAACGTTACCGATCGTACCTGAACGGTTTCTTCATCAAGTTTCGAAGGGGAAATACAAGCAATTCCAGGTGATTAAACAATTAGTGACTCAGCCGATCATCGAAGAAATCATAATGGCAGGAGATGCAGGACGAGAAGGTGAATTAATTGTTCGACTCGTCTTAAATCAATGTCAAATAGACAAGCCATTAAAGCGCTTATGGCTATCATCTTTGACACAAGCAGCTGTTGAAGAGGGGTTTAAATCTTTACGATCAGAAAAAGATACGCGGCCGTTATATTTTGAGGCTCTTAGTAGAGCGTGTGCCGATTGGCTTGTTGGAATGAATGCATCAAGAGCCTACACGTTACTGCTACAACAAAAAGGAATTCATGATGTTTTTTCAACTGGGAGAGTGCAGACGCCGACTCTTGCGTTAATTGTTAAAAGAGAAAAGGAGATTGAGGCCTTTAAACCAGAGCTTTTTTGGGAGGTTATTAGTAAATTTAATATAGAGGGAAAAAGATATGAGGGAATCTGGCATAAAGAAGGGGAAACGCGCTTAGATTCGGCCGAAATGGCAAAAAAAATCTCCGAATTCTGTGAAGGAAAAGGCGCCGAAATTATCGATGTAAAAGTTGAGGAAAAGCGTTATAAACCACCTTTTTTGCCTACACTTTCTAGTCTGCAAACAACCGCTAATCAACGGTTTAAGTATTCTCCTAAAATGACTTTAGATATTGCACAGAAACTATATGTGAAGGGTTATATTTCATATCCACGTACAGATTCCTCTTTTGTTACAAAAGGAGAAGCCGTTACGTTTCCAACCATTCTGAAGGCATTATCGACAAAGCCAGAATTCGCTCCTTTTTTTCCACTTCCTATCCCATCCTTAATCGGAAACCTGCGCTATGTAAATGAAAAAAAAGTGACGGATCACTATGCGATTATTCCAACTGAACAAATCCCTAATTTAGATAAACTAACGACAGAAGAAAAAAACATTTATGATTTAGTTGTTCGTGCTCTTTTAGCAGCACATGAAGAGGATGCTATTATTTCAACCACAAAGATTGAGACGTTAGTTGATCAAAGAGCGACATTTCAATCCAAGGGAAAGGTGATTAAACAGGTTGGGTGGAGAAAGATTATTTATCCGGATAAAAAGTCGGAAAAAGAAGAAAAATTCCTACCAATTTTGGAACTGAGGGAACAGGGAACTGTTACAAAAACAAAAGTAAAAGAGTCGATCACACAGCCACCAAAGCGTTATACAGAAGGACAGCTCATTAATGTGATGAAGATGGCAGGGAAACAAATTAGTGATTCAGATTTAGAGAAAATTCTGATGGAATCACAAGGATTAGGAACGGAAGCGACAAGAGCTGGAATCATCTCTATTTTAAAAGACCGGGGATATATGACTGTTACAAGAAACATCGTAGCCCCAACTGAGAAAGGTCGTTTGTTAATAGAGGCTTTAGGAGAAAGTGTACTCACTTCAGCAGAAATGACAGCCAAATGGGAGCAACGCCTCCGTGAGATAGGAAAGGGAGAGGCATCATCGGTAACCTTTATGGAGCAAACGAAGAAGCTCGTTGAACATTTATTACAGGAAGCTGAAAACCAAGTAAAATCTTGGGACTTTTCTAATTTTGATATCTCATCGATGCAAAGGAGTCCCAAAAAAGGTAAAGGAAGATTAACCTCTGTTGGGAAGTGTCCAAGTTGTGGAGGCGCGGTCTTGGACAGAGGAACATTTTATGGATGTGGTTCGTATAAAACGAATCATTGTAGGTTTACCGTATCAAAGACCATTCTAAAGAAAAAAATAAGACAAAAAGATGTGAGGCATCTATTAAAAGAAGGTCATACTGAAATGATAGAGGGATTTGTAAAAGGAGATCAAACGTTTCAGGCTAAACTTGTTTGGAGCCAAGAACAAAAAAAGATCACTTTTCAAGATTAACAGCACAGGAATAAAGATCAGTCATCAAAGCCTGATCTTTATTCCTCATCTATTATTGAAATAGCTTGAGTACTCTTGTTTGGGATTAATCGAAAGAGGTGAACAGCTAATAATCCACGTTTGTAAGAGGCTTCAACCTTATCCTTGCGAACAGGAAATGGTAGTTCAAGTGTGCGTTTAAAGGATCCTTGTTGTTGCTCTTCATGAATCAGTCGAAAACCGTTATACTCCAGGTTAATGACGCCACTTACTTCAAGTACACTTTCATAGACATTTAAACGAATGTCTTCCACCGATTTAATTCCAGGTAAAAAAAACGTACAGATTAATTCATTTCCAGATTCATAGATATTAGCTTTAGGTTGATTTCCAGCCCCATTAAAATATTGATTGAACTTTCCCCAAAACTCATCCTCAAAAATATGTTTGAATGGTTTACTCCATTCATTTGAGTAAAAATCCAAGATCACTCACCACTTTTTCTTCATTTAAAGAGCGTGTTCAAAAAGATGGCAATGGCTCCACACGCTACACGCCTCTAGGAGAACCCCACTCCTAGAGGCTCAAAACCTTGTAGCGGTTCCGCTCATTGCTTAGAGTCTGTTCAAAAAGGGAAAACCACCCCTTTTTGAACAGACTCTTAAACATTTGCCGTTTGATTTTGATCAAGTACATCTGGATCTGAGACATTATTAATGTTAAAACCATTATTCGTTACAACAAAATCTCCAGAAATACCGCCACCTGAACCAGAAACAGATTTAGATGAACTTTTCGGAGAGATGTTTAACGAATCACCAAAGTTCATTACTCCCTCATTCGAATTAATTTTGAGCGGTCCAGTAACTATAGAAGGCATACGAACACCCTTTTCATATCAGAATTACTTTACTTTATTCAAAGATCGTAGCGTCGTTACTCTTTCGTTCCAAAAAGTTGCCTTATATGTTTAACTCTAGCTTCAGATTCAAAGGTTTTCGTTGAACCAATATGCAATACAGCCGAGGCTGAAACCCCAAGGATATCAATGTGATTGACTTTAATAAAAGGCGAGATGTTGTATTTAGAAAATGCGACGTGCTCAAGAGTTTGTGGCTTTGGTATTGGCTTGTTAAATACTGAATATTGATTGAAGTCTCCTTCTTTCCCATAAAAGAGCTCAGCTTGGCGTTGTACAGCTAAAGCACGGGAACGTGGTGTTATGTGAGTGGAATCACCAATTTGGAAAATAGAACTGCTTGATACACTTCGAACATGAATGTCTTTAACTAGAGACGTTCTCTTGAACAAACCAAACACTCCTTTATTCAGGACTAAGCGGAACAAATGGTCCAATTATTAAGGATTCAGGTGGTGTATCAAAGGCTGAAGATAATGTGATTGTATCAGCATCTCCTACAAGAAAAAGAGAAGAAGAAGAAACACCAATGATCCGAACATTGTCTACACTTACGTTTTTATTTACTACTGTAAAGTTCATCTTAGGAATCAGACTCCTTCTGTGGTAAATGTTTAATGAATTCATCATACGTCTTATGAATATCTTCTTTCACCTTATTAATCGTCATAGTTTCAAGTTGTTCAGTATTACCTTGATTGTTCAGATTGTTATCCTGGTTCAGTTGAGTAAGATAATACTGAATACGTGAATCAATTTGCCCTTTAATGTCTTGAATAATATATTGACGATAATGATTATCTAAAAAGTAATGATTCTGTTGTTCGATGGTATTGAACACTTGATAACATTCTCCATTTAAATAGTGATGAATTTGACTTCTCACATTTTTGAATAAATCTGATGGCTGCGCGGTAGCTTGAGGAACGTTTAGTTCTTGTTGGGCGACGGTGAAATCCTCAATTGAATTTCCACCGTTTTGTGGAGTGATGCCAATATTTAGTGTTCCTTCTAACCTCTCTACTTTTAGTTGATCAAACTTATATTCAATTCTTTCAATATTGGAAGCGGGATTTTGCTTCAGCGCATTCATTTCGTTTTGAAGTTGTTGAATCGTCGCTTCTAAATAATTGATTCTTTCTTGTTGTGAATTTAGGTAACTATAGATGTACTGGAGATTTTGAGTCATATCTACATTGTTATAATACATAAAATCTCCTCCCTTTTTTAAACTGATGTTGCACCGCTAGGAGGAGCAAGAGGAACTAGAGGAGGTCTTGCTTCAAATTCTCCTGCTTCTGGTGCGGGTTCGGTAAAACCGCCTGTATTGTAAAGGTTCGACAATGACTTAATCATCCCGGCACTCCCAATTTGTAATATTGAAGAGTTGGTTATCCCATCTACTCTTAACGAGTGAATCGTAATGCTTTGATTAATATGGAAGTTCATACTAGCCTCCTTTTATGCGAGAGATTTGATATTTGAGTCAGCAACATCATTGTCATACGTGTTCGTTATACTTTTATCGTTTCTAACTCTTAAATAATCACCTGTATTAAATGAACCGGCTCCCGCAAATGTTTTAGCGGTACTTTGTGGTGCCATTCTATAGACATCACCAATATTAAAAACTCCACTGTTACCAACACTATTTACTTTTACGGCTCCTACAATTGCAGGCATAGAACCACCTTTTCTTATCAATAGCTACTAATCAGAGTATGTAAAATCGTGACAAACGTTCATATGAATTGAAATCGGGACAGGTAGTTTTAATCGTCAGTTTATATAAGATGGATATCTTCTTCTTAAGTACATAAAAAAACAACAGAAAGAAATAAAAAATTTAATCAAAAAAAGGCATAAGTTGGTTCATTATAGACATCCCCTTCATATAGTAATAGTAAGGAGGGTGTCAGGTCATGGGGGTTGTTCGCACAGATAAATGGCTAAGTGCCTATATATATAAGTGGAATAAAGCTAGAACGATTGAGGAAAAAGTGGAATGCCAACGTGAGGTCATCATCCAACCATTGAATGATTTATTTTCAACCACTGATATTTTAGGGCTCCATCAATATTTACTGCAACTGGGTTTATTCCATCCAGAACAAACGATTGATATAGAGTATGAGAAATGGCAGAAGAAAGTACCTTGGTTGATCGTCCAAAAGCAATTTAATAAATTAAAGAACAAATGGAATGGACCAGATGTGAAAATCTATATTTTGCCATTGACCGATCAAAATAGGTTTTTAGAAGTTGAACTTGGTGCCAAGACAGGATTAACAATTGAGAAGGGGATTCTGTTATTTATTCGTTCTTATACGACTACAGAAGATCTTCTTGCTCTCATTACCCATGAATACCACCATGCTTGTCGGTTAGCTGCAACAAAGCAAACGGAGGATGAGATGGTTTTGCTTGAATCAATGGTAATGGAGGGGCTTGCTGAAAAAGCAGTGGAAGAGGAGATGGGGGCGTTAGCTTGTGCAACTTGGACTTCACGTTATGATAATAGTTGGAATGTAGATTGGTACAATCACTGGATTAAGCCTAATTTACGAGTAAGAGGTCGTCAAAAACACCTACCATATCTTTATGGAAGTGAGATGCATGGAATACCTTTATGGTTAGGATATTATATCGGTTATAAAATGGTGAACTCGGCTACGAGTCATACAGATACAACGAATAATCTACTTCATATACCAGCCGAGACCATTTTGGAACGTTCAAATTTCAGACGTTAAGGAGGCATATGAAATGAAGATTGTTTGGTGTGATAGCTCATGATACGATTATTTTTCGTTTTTTGTGGATTTATTTTTGCTGTTGTTGGTGGTGTTAGTATATTAGCGTATTTAAATTTACTGACGGCAGGATATGAATTTACGATGTACCTTCAATTTATTGTTAGGAGTATTGAGTTTTATGTATTCATTATTGGTGTCATAATGATTGTTGGTGCCATGACCATTCCGACAAGAAATAAACAAAAAAGGAAAAAATAAACGATTATTTGGAATGAATTGAGAGACTGTGGAATAAACTGGTTGTCCCTTGCCTATACTGAGGATACAAAATGATTTTACGGTAAGGGGGGTCTTTATGGTCCATATCCGGGACGTATGGGTCAATTGGTTTGAAGGTGAGGAAAATGGGTACAATGTGTGTGATTTTCATGAATGGAGAAGAGATGACAGAATTGAAGTATTGGATCAAGCCATACTAGTGTATGTCAGCGCAGAGCTTTTTCATTATATTGAAAATAACCTATCCGATTTGCCGGATGATCTGCTGGCTGAAGTTCATCAACAAAGTTACTTACGTAAAAACATGTCACGAATTCAGTTAGATTATTGCTTTATCGCAACAGATGGAGAACGAATTATTGCGATTGACACGATGGGGTATAAAACACCTATCCGAAAGAGTCGCCTTACGCCGAGACAAGAACAAATGGTGTACGAACAATTAAAACAAAATGAGTTCAAACAATTTGAGTTAACGGAAGACAATGAAAAAGAATATCACATTTTATCACCAAATCCGAACGATCTTCGGGGATTAACAAGGAAAGAACGTCAATTAAAGCAATTGTTGTATATGGCTTTAGATCAGCTTTATTCGTCCGGTACAGACGCAGAAGTCCGTTATTGGTATACAGAGTGGCGTCCTAATGATTATATGCGCATTCAATTACTTGGAAGAGATGAAGCATGGGAGCAACTCTATGAGGAAATACGTGAAGGCTGGACACAAAGACATCACCAGCTTTGCGAAGCCATGGTTAGAGGACAAGCTTTCTTTGAAAAATTATGGGAGCTTGAACATGGTGCAAGTGTAAAATAATGAACGGATTGTGAAAACGAAGTAGTTCATTTAGAAAAAGTCCAAGTAACAATTTATCATCCATTTACAACAATTGCGAACTCTCCTATAATAAGTGAAGTAAGTGTTAGAATGGAGGAGGGACTTTTATGGATAATTTCGCCTATTTAGTAATGCAGATCTTAACAGTAGTATTACTAGTTGGAACACTTGGCCTTTCATTCTTCGTAGGAAAGATCATGAAAAAAAATAGCGGTTACTAAAATAAAAAAGGCGAGGTTTACTCTCGTCTTTTTTATTATAAGAAAAATAACATCAGCGTCATGATCCAGTATAGGTCATGACGCTGATGTTTATTTACGTTTTTTGCGACCAAGGCCCATTGCATTTTCGGCTTTAGTCATCATTCGTGTTGCAACACGGTTTGCTTTTTCAGCACCTTGATCTAGAATCAGGTCAAGTTCCTCAGATTCAATTAACTTATAGTAACGTTCCTGAATCGGACGAAGTGTTTCTACAACGACTTCCGCAAGATCACTCTTGAAGTCTCCATAGCCTTTTCCTACATATTTCTTCTCAATTTCCTCAATCGTTTCTCCCGAACAAAGAGAGTAGATAGAAAGCAAATTGGATACGGCTGGTTTTTCGTCTCGATCAAAACGAATAGTCCCTTCCGTGTCTGTTACGGCACTTTTAATTTTCTTTGTAATGGTTGCTGGATCATCCAACATGGAGATATAACTCTTTGCATTTGGATTAGATTTGCTCATTTTTTTACTTGGGTCATTTAATGACATGATCCGAGCCCCGACTTTGGGAATTTTCACTTCTGGAATCGTAAAAATATCATTATACTTCTTATTAAAACGTTCAGCCAGATCTCGAGTTAATTCTAAATGCTGTTTTTGATCTTCACCTACTGGTACGATATCTGTTTGATAAAGCAAGATATCAGCAGCCATTAATGGCGGATAGGTAAGCAACGCAGATGAAACGGCTTCTTTTCCGTCTGATTTATCTTTAAATTGTGTCATACGCTCGAGTTCACCAATATAAGATACACATTGCATAAGCCAACCGAGTTGAGCGTGTGCAGGAACCTCTGATTGGATAAATAACGTAGCCTTATCTTGATTGATCCCTACTGCCAAATACAAAGCAGCCAAGCTTCGAATGTTCTCGCGTAGTTTTAAGCGATCTTGTGGAACTGTTATTGCGTGTTGGTCGACAATACAGAAATAACAATTATAATCGTTTTGCATCTCGACAAAGTGCTTCATGGCTCCTAAATAATTTCCAAGGGTTAACGTACCACTTGGTTGTATACCTGAAAATACCGTTTTCATCATCGTCATCCTTCCTTACTCTCATCTACATCAAATCATAGCAGATTGTTGGAAAAAAACATAGGCATGTAAAGCAGAGATAGAACCAAATTTTCTCATGTTTGATTGATGAATGTTATTGAAAATAAAGTGAAAACTAACTTTAATCATATTGAACGAATGATAGCAATGTGAAGAAAGTGAGGTTCGCTTATGAGTCAAATTACCATCTTTTCCGCATCGATCGGAAATGGTCATAACGAAGCTTCCAAGGCGTTAAAGGAGCAATTGGAACTCCAAGGTGAGACGGTTCATATTGTAGACACTTTTCAATCGATCCATCCGTTGTTGCATAAAACCTTTTTGGAATTTTATTTGAAAATGATTGAAAAAACTCCACGTCTTTGGGGGAGACTGTATCGATATAGTGAAGAGTACTCATGGTTTCTAATCATGGACCAATTAGGAACGTTCTTTTGTGAAAAATTAAATGCGATTGTCAATAAGCAACGAACCAATATTATGATTTCGACTCATCCTTTTGTAACGGCTTTTTTAGCAAGATTAAAAAAAAGAAAGAATTTAGACATTCCTTTGTATACGGTCATTACTGATTTATATTTACATCCTGCTTACGTAAGGCCAGAGATAGACGGTTATTTTACTGCATCACCACATTTGGATCAATTTTCCACTGATTACAATGTGCCTATTAATCAGTTGTTTTACACGGGGATTCCGATTAAAGCGATTCCAGATATTCAAGTGCCGCGGTGGAAGATTAGAAATGACTTGAAGCTTCAACCTGATGAGAAGACCGTCCTCATTACAGGGGGAGGATTAGGCTTAGGAAAATACGTAGATATTCTTGAATCGATTGAACAACTAGACTGTTGTATACAAGTTCTATGTATGACAGGGACAAATATAGACCTTGAAAATCAAATAAGAGCTTTTCCGAGTAAACATCGAGTCCATATCATTCCATATACGGAATGTTTCACTGATTACTTAAGGGCAAGTGATGTCATTTTATCTAAGGCAGGTGGACTAACAATGGCAGAAGCATTAGCCTGTGAAACGCCCATCTTAATTTATCAGCCTGTTCCAGGTCATGAAGAAGATAACGCAGATTTTTTAATGGACTTTGGTACTGCCGTCAAAGCAGAAGCGATAGATGATGTAAGACACTTGCTGCAGAAGATTTTATTTAATGATGAGTACTATAGCGAGTTAGTCCATAATGCGAGAAAATTAAAGAAACCTGATGCGGCTAAACATATAGCCTATCTCATCAAGAAATTAGAAAGCACAAAAGAACAAGTATTATAATGAAAAGAGGTGGCTCTAAATAGAGTCACCTCTTAACCAGTTGCATTTATGACATCGGAACTTGGCGTTGGATTTTTCCTTCTATTCGATTGAAAATGTTCTCTAAAGAAGGTCCAGTGATGGTAAGGCCGTGATTTTTTAAACCGATAATTGTTTCGGAAGGATTATCAGATTCTCTAATAAGGGTTGCAACAGTTTCAGCCAGTTCATACGTACCACATGGATAGTTGATTTCAGTTGCCTTAATTCCATCCATCCAAGCATGAATATGAACAATCGCGCCTACGTCAGGGTGCTCTTTATAAATCATCCAATGTTCAATCGCATCGACAGACGCTCTTTTAGGAGTGACATTTGGCGGAATACTTACTTCCATAAAATTATCATGATCGTTATATCCTTTAATATAGAGAATATCTCGACCTATCTCTTTCATATCTGCTTTATTAATTCCACTAGCACTCATCCAGAAATGATCCTCATCCGAACGAGCGCTTAGATTTCCATAACTCAATCCACCGAGACCATACAATTTTTTCAAATGACGCATGTCTCGATCGTTTAAATATTTATCTAACGGAAAAGGTGCAGGTAATAAATTCATTTCATCTAGTTTTTTCCCTGACTTGCTTAGCTCACTTGTAATTTGATCCCCTTCCCACAGAGTAGGAGGTAAGTCTTCAGAAAAATGATTGTCAATGACAAGACGCGAACAAGTTAACGGCTCAAGACGTTTGTAAATCTTTACGAAAAATGCCTCTACATCGTCACCTTCTTGATAGCTAATAGAATAACAGCCTTGTTCTGGTGTCAGAAAATGAACATCCGTTTTTCCTGTTTGGTGATTGATATACATAAAGTGGTTGGCTAATGAGCGGACAAGAAAAGGATATACTTCTGTAAAAAGATCATATGGTTTTCCTTTATTTTCTAAAATACCGACAACAAAAGTGGCCTGTGCTTTTCGGCGGAATGGTTTAATGTCATCTTCAGCGACGAAGTGAAAAACCAGTTGTAATGGGTCTGTGTGATCATCTGTGTATGAAAATCCATTTTTAGAAAACGTGGTTACTAACCCTTGTGACATCCATTGTAGGAATGAACTAGACGGATTTGAGCTCAGTGTAAAGTTTTTCATTGTTAGCCTCCAACAGTAGTTTGATCATGGTTGAAGATAACTTTCAAAGCATTCTCACGGTTTCTTTTTGTAATGGTATTGAAAGCTACCTTATATTCATTTAGAGGGTATTGATGGGTTATAAGTGGAGAAAGGTCCACCTTGCCTCTTCTCATCAATTCAATGGCAATTTGAAGGGTATTTCTTTTTT
Source organism: Halalkalibacter alkalisediminis (assembly GCF_028610705.1). GTDB lineage: Bacteria > Bacillota > Bacilli > Bacillales > Bacillaceae_D > Halalkalibacter > Halalkalibacter alkalisediminis. The sequence goes on along the minus strand of NZ_JAQQWT010000006.1, from coordinate 37,261 downwards.
CTCCTTCAAAAACATTTGTACTATACGCAAAACACCCTTTAACGGTTAATTCGTTTAACCAGACCGTTGTCCAGTCTATTTTCTTCATAATGCTAGCCAAACCAAGAATGACAACTTTTCCTCCACTTTCTGTAAAGCGAAGCGCGTCTGTTACACTTTGTTTCTTTCCGACACATTCATAGACAATATTTGCCCCACCTTGAATAACTTCTGGTCCAAATAAAGGTTTTAATACTTCAGCTCCTAATGCATCGGTCGTGGACTGTACATATTGCTTATCGAGGTAAATGACTTTATCTGCACCAAGTGTTTGAGCCATTTCACCTTGGAAAGGATGTTTCACTAAAACGGTTATGTTACACGAATAACCAAGAGCTTTGATAGCTGCCACAACAGATAATCCAATCACTCCAGCACCTATGACAAGAACGTTATCTCGATCTTTAGGTGGATTACGTAATACGGCATGCAAGGCGCAACTAAATGGTTCCACTAAGACACCGTTTAAATCATTTACTTCATCAGGTAGTGTTAATACTTGGCTCTTATGTGCCACTAAATAAGGACTCCAACTTCCACCTGTATCTCGACAAGCCCCGATGAGAAGGCCGGACTCAATAGCCCCTTTTGTTTTTTGTTGACATAAGCTCTCATCCCCTCGAATACAAGCGGGACAAGGCTCTAAACCTCTGCTTTCACACGAAAGAACTGGATTAACGACCACACGTTGGCCTAGTCTATGATTTTGCACATTTTGTCCTAATTCTGAAATTTCTCCAACGGCTTCATGTCCAATCGTGAAGGGAAACGAAACATAAGGTGATGTAGTTGGACTATCGTGAAGAAAAAGCAAATTCATGTCACTTCCACATATACCACCATATTTGACTTTAATCTTGACCCAATCTTCATTTGGTAAGGAAGGCTCCTCTGTATCATTCCAACTTAAACATGAAAACCGTGGATGCCAATGAACGGAAGGGACCCAGCGACCAATTGTTTTTGTAAATACATATTTCGGTATGTTGAAATTAAATTGTAATGCATTCACATTTATCACCTCCCTCATACATATTTCAGTAGAAACGTAATTACTAGTAATTTGTGCAAATAAACGTATATTATTCATATTTTTCCTTTACATTGGCATAATTATCTTTGTATATTGAGAGTGAAATAGGGAAAAATACAGGCAAAAAGGGGGGGATTATGTATGTATTATTTTATTGTAAATAAAACATCTGGAAATGGACGTTCTATAAAAATATGGAACGAAATTGAGGGAATTCTCAAAGAAAAAAAGGTCACATACATGGTGTTACTTTCAAGCAATAAAATAGAAGTGCTCGAGTACATTTCTACTATAAAAAGTAGAAACAGCCGTGTGGATGGTGTTGTCGCTCTTGGTGGCGATGGAACGATTCATGAAATCATAAATCAACTAATAGGGACCGTCTATCCATTCACAGTTATTCCAACAGGGTCTGGTAATGATTTTGCTAGAGCAAGAGGGATTACAAAAGATTATGAACAAGAAATCGATAGGATTCTAAAAAAGGGTCAGCAAACCATTGATCTTTTAAAAATAGGAGATCGCCATTGTATGACCGTAGTGGGAATTGGATTTGATGGAAAAGTGGCAAAAGAAGCAAATGAGATGAAGCTTAAAAAATGGTTTGGTGGACTTGCTTATTTTTTTATTATATTTAAAGTACTTATAAGCTATAAACCTACATATACAAAACTTTTGTTAAATGGAGAAGAACGCATTTTTGAAAGAGTCTGGCTAATTGCAATAGCCAATCATCCTTATTACGGAGGAGGAATGAAAATTTGTCCCGATGCAACGAGTAATGATGGAAAGCTCGATATTTGTATCATACATAGTCTACCTAAATGGCGGTTATTATTTATATTGGCAGCTGTTTTTAAAGGAAAGCATGTGACAATGACTGGAGTTGAATATGTTCAAGTGGAATCTATAGAGGTAGAAAGTAACGAGCCTTTATATGTTACGGCTGACGGTGAAATAATGGGACAAACTCCAACAACGGTTACAGTTACAAAAGATGCCTTTCATGTGATTTCATAAAATTAAAAAATCTGACCAGCTGGATGAGCGTGAAGGTCAGATCTTATCCGAAGGTTTATGATTTATTCAAGGCGGACTGAGAGTTCGATGTTTTTTTTTTCATTTTGCTTTCTTTATGAAGATCCTCATATTCTAAAATAAAGAGAAGATTGAAAAATTGATAGGAAAAGGTTTTAATTTTATTCAGTATTTCTTTCATAAATAACCCTCCTGCTTTTGATAGTTGTTGTATAGATAATATGTACCAATACGAATAAATTCATGCGAAATGCAAATGAAAAAAAGGAAGTGAGCCGAGCTCACTTCCTTTTTCATTGTTTCTCTTTTCGTCTTCGTTCTAAAAGTCTTAGAATCCATAATCCTATATTTAAAAGTGCAATAACATAAAATAGCCAGGTAATCGTTGTTTCACTACGGTAAGAAAAGATTACGAATATCACTAGTATGAAGACAGCTATGAGTTGAAAAATCTGAATTTTGGACAAAGCAATAAACCTCATTTCGCATGATTTTACCAATTAGGACATACGTTTATAGAGACAACAGAAAAAGGTAAGGGTTTTACCTTTTTCTGTTGTCTCGTAGGTATGGCCTATACCTTTAACTTGAGCGGTTTCTCAGAAAATCTAATTAATGCGTATTTTTCACAAATACATCAGTTTCATTATAACAAATATTTTTAAATATGAACGAAAAGAGGCATGAATGATGAAAAAGAAAAAAAGTCAAGCATTTTATCGAAGTGTTCTTATTCTTCTTCTATGTGGAGTCGGTTTTATGTATAGTCAATCAGAAAGTGTGTATCAACAAGTAGAAGAAGCAGTGTCCGCTTCTATTCAGCAAGGTGTTCAGGTAGGACAGGAAGCATTGTCATTTGAACTGACTACATTAAAGGGTAATCAAGTTGATCTAGAAGATTACCTCGGACAGCCAGTTGTTATTAATTTTTTTGCTACCTGGTGTCATCCTTGTCAAGAAGAGATGCCTGTCATTGTCGAGATGGAAAAGAAGTTACAAGAAAAAGGGGCAGCATTCTTAGCTGTTAATATGACTAGTCAAGAAAGAAGTAAAGAGGAAATACGTCCATTTTTACAACATTATCGCGCCTCTTTCGATCCACTACTAGATGTAGACGGAGAGATTATGAAGAAATATCAAATTATTGGAATTCCAACGACTGTCGTCATAGATGAGCAGGGAATGATTGTCCAACGCGTAAACGGGGGATTAACGTTTGAACTCATGCAAGATCTTGTGATATTTAGGGAGTAAAGAAGAGACCGCAGAAAGAGGCTACTGAAATAAATTCAGTAGCCTCCGCAGTCTCTTTTCTATTGGATAAAGATTAAATAAGAGGAAATAAAGTATAAGATCACTAGAACAACCGATGGTAAAGCGTATCTAAAGCTCGAGACTCTTGGTTTTCTAATTAGCGTATATAGTATAACAATGGATAAAATACCGACAGCAGCTGCTGTAATTTGATGAACGTTGGAGACCGCTGCAATAATGGATCCTTTTTGATAAAACACATCAGATGCAGCCAAAATTAAGATGTTAAATAAATTACTTCCCAAAATTGACCCGATAGCCAAATTATAATTTCTAAGCTGTAGAGCCACAAGGACCGCTACCGCTTCTGGTAGAGAGGTTGTTGCTGCAATTAGAAAACTCCCAACAAAACTTGCTCCAAGCCCAGTAATAACGGCAATCTGATCACCTGTAACGGTTAAAAGCGTACCCGCACCCATAATAACAAGGGCTGCTATAACAAATCCAATTACAGCTCGTTTTAAAGAAATAGCAGACATGTTGTATTCCTCTGGTTCGACAACAGGTTCTTGAGGATGTTTTTTCGACAAGTACGAAATGAGTCGTATCCCTAAAACATAAATCGCCATCAGGATCCAAATGTCCAGTCCAATTCCTAAAAAGGTATAGTCAATCTTCAATGAAAGAGCTAGGAGCGCGACTATGGCAAGTAAAAGTCCGACGCTAGCCGTATAGAGGTGTGCACGTTCCGCGTTCTTGAAAATTTGTTGTTTACGGAAATAAAGATCAAAGCTAGCGATAATAAGCAAATTAAACATATTGCTTCCGAAAACATTTCCGACGGCAATATCTGGACTATCAAGGACAATCGCAGATACGCTCGTTGTCACTTCTGGAAGAGAAGTAGCTCCTGCTAGCAAGAGTGTTCCAACCATCATTCCACCTAGAGATGTTTTTTCTCCAATGGTATCAGCGTATGTAGACAACTTGATGGCTGCTAAAACGGTAATAATGGCGGCTAAAATAAAGCCAAAAAACACCATAAATCATACCCCCTATGAATAAATGACACAAAAAAAGACCCTTTTATGAAAGTCTACCCGGAAATACGGACTCTCATAAAAAGGTCTTGCGTACTTTGAAATGTAAAACATCAAAGCTCAATGAACCGAGTGATTTTCATCACCGTCATGACGACTCATTGACCAAAGGTCGCTACTCCCCTTTTTAGGGTATTTAATTGTGTAAGTTAACTGTAGCATGAGGCTTTCAACCAGTCAATCACTAAAATAGTTGACTCGGTATGGATCTAGGTCGAATCCTCCGTACTTTTAAAAGTCGAGTCAACTTTAATGGGCGTTACATAGAATGTTTCATTTCGTTTTGTATGAGGGTAGATTCAATTTTACGATCAAGTCTGTCTAACATTCGTCTTGCACGATCGTCTGAAATCGTTCGATAATGATGGTCTCCACCAGGTTCTTCGTCTAGCTCATCTGCTAAAGCAACAACATGTTGCAGGGGGTTTAATTCAAGGTAACCTTCGGGTAAATAGGAATCGGTGTGAAGGAGAATCGCTAAAGCTATTTCTTTAGCAGTACGAGGATGTTCACCAAGTCTGATTAACAATTTGTGCGCACGCTCAGATCCTTTGATTGCATGTATATCATTTTCTTTGTATAAGTCGTAATCCCATTTTCCGTCTCGATACCATGTGTAATGACCGATGTCGTGTAAGAATGCAGCCTTTGTCGCACGGTCTGGGTCCACTTTGTGTTTTTTTGCGAGACGAAAGGCATGATATGCACATGCAACAGCGTGGGCCATACCCGACCGCTTTACATACTTTTGAGTAATTGGATGATCAAACAACTGAACTAACGTAACATGTCTCATGAGACATTCCTCCTTTGTCTGGGATGTTAAATAATCTGCTCGTAAAAAAAGTATATTTCATCTATTATATAGATTTGGAAAAGTAATTGCAACAACTATTTATTGAAAAGGGTAGAATTGACAACAATAATAGGTGTATAATGAATTTAGGGTTTAGTGAAAGGGGTTAGACATGGCAACAACACATACGTTTTCAAAAGGTGAAGAGATAGCTAATGCTATTACTCATGGTATCGGAGTCGTCCTAAGTATCGCAGCACTTGTTTTATTGGTTGTATTTGCAAGCATTCATGGTTCAGTTTGGCATATCGTTAGTTTCTCCATTTATGGAGCTACCATGCTTTTACTATATTTTTCTTCTACAATGGTTCATGCCTTACCAAAAGGGAGGGCAAAAGATTTATTTGAAATCTTTGATCATTCTTCCATCTATTTGTTTATTGCTGGAACGTATACACCACTTTTATTTATTGTTGTTCAAGGTGCACTTGGATGGACTTTATTTGGAATTGTTTGGGGAATTGCAACCATTGGGATTGTGTTTAAAATCTTTTTTGTGAAAAAATTTCTGTTTCTTTCTACTGTTTTTTATATAGCAATGGGTTGGTTGGCTATTTTCGCCATTAAGCCGTTGGTCCAAACACTTCCAACGACTGGAATAGCCTTGCTATTTATTGGTGGAATTTGTTACACAGTAGGAACGGTCTTTTATGTGTGGCGAGGATTTAAATATCATCATGCTATTTGGCATCTATTTGTTTTAGCTGGTACGATTGTCCATTTCTTTTTAATTTTACTTTATGTATTACCGATTTCTTAATTAAAAGCCAGTGAACTGTTTTGTTCGCTGGCTTTTGTTCTGTGTTAGGGATCGGTGCTTGTTACTCATTTGATTCTTTTTAGAATTGAAGTGGTTAGGGTAATGTATGGATGACACTAAAGTATATAGACGGTATAATTTTTAGGAGGAGGGAATTACAACATGTATGTGACAGTTAAAGAATTAGCGAAATACTTAGATTTATCAGAGGATTATATATTACAACAAATCCGTTTAGGGCACGTAAAAACAATATTTGATGGAGAAAACCACTTGTTAAATCAGGAGCAATTTCTTTGGCATAAGGAACAGCTTGATATAAAACGTAAACAGTTAACACTGGAAGCTGAGGAACCGATTCCTGAAGATTGGGATGCTAAAGATGAAGATTAATACATAGACTAAATGTATGAACACAATACCAAAAAAAAGGTTGTGATCTGGTGGGGAAAGTGGTTGTTGTGCTCATGCTTTGTTTCTTTGGCTTAGTTGGACCTTATTCTGTACAAGCAGAACAGACAGAGTTACTCAAAGCAAAAGAGCATCAAAATAAGCTAATGACAAAAAAAGAATTTGAATTACCTGAAAATTTAGTTCGGTTTGTGTATAATTCAGGATACACATTTGAATACCCAGAGGATGGGGTGCGTGGTGTGTATGTAACAGGCAATTCTGCAGGAGGAGAACGATTTAACAGTTTACTCGAATTGCTCAATAACACCGAATTGAACTCAATGGTCATAGATATTAAAGATGACCATGGTTACTTAACTTACCGACCTGAAGAAGGATCTCCTTACCATGATATTTCTCAAAATTTTATTGGGAATCCAGAGAAATTAATGAAGACATTAGAGGATAATAACATTTATCCGATTGCTCGTATCGTTGTATTTAAAGATACGGTTTTAGCTGAAAAGAAGCCTGAACTATCGTTTAAAGATAACGGAAAAGTTTGGAAAAACGGGAGAGGAGAAGCATTCGTTAACCCATTTTTAAAAGAAGTATGGGATTATAATATTACGATTGCAAAAAAAGCTGCCGAACTCGGTTTTAAAGAAATTCAATTTGATTATGTTCGTTTTCCTGAAGGGTTTGAACGAAGGGATGAGGTTCTTGAATATGAGGGAGGAGACTATACTGATGGGGAGAACAATGCCCAAAGAAGGGTTGCTGCTGTTACAGATTTTGTTGCTTATGCTAGGGAAGAGCTTTCTCCATACGGGGTAGATGTTTCGGTTGACATTTTTGGTTATGCAGCAACAATTACAGAAGCTCCAGGAATAGGACAAAACTTCTCAAAGATTTCGGAAAATGTCGACGTGATTTCTTCCATGATTTATCCTAGTCATTGGACACCTTATTTTGGCATAGATAAGCCAGATTTATACCCTTATGAATTAACTAAGGCTTATGCAAAGGTAGAAAATGAAGTATTAAGCGGATTAGATAATCCGCCGACTTCGCGCCCATGGATTCAAGATTTTACGGCATCTTGGCTGGGTTCAGGTAATTATAAACGCTATGGTTCAGAAGAGGTAGAAGCTCAAATTAGAGCTTTAAATGAGCAAGGAATTAACGAGTTTCTACTTTGGAATGCCTCAAATCGTTATTCAGATGGCGTTAATTATAAACCATGATAAAAAAGTAAATTTAGGAAAGGCTAAATCATACAAGATTTGGCCTTTTAAGTGTGAATGTTAAGTTAATTCAGGTGCTTAAAGAAGGATTGTTACTTATTCTCGTTCATCTATCAAGAGACAAGTTTTAATTTAGAGGATAACTGTGTAATTGTATGAGATGTTTGCATAATATAGAAATGATAGGAATAAAAGGGTTGTTTCGCAACTAAATGCGTAATTGGTGAAGTTTATCCTTTTAAGTAGAAAGCTTATACTAAGGATATAAAGTATGATGGAGGTCTGAAAATGAATTGGTATGAGAAGCTAAATAAATATTTTCCGATAGAAGAAATGAAGTCGAAGGAACATATGGAATTACTTTTAAAAGAAAAAGCTGATATTTACCATAAAGATGAAGGCCGAAATCATGTTATGATGTATGTAGAAACTGACGATTTCGTCTTTGTCGATTATCTTTTTGTCTCAAAGGATGCAAGAGGCCAAGGACTCGGAAAGAAGTTGTTAAATCAACTAAAACAAAAACAAAAGCCAATTATCCTTGAAGTGGAGCCAGTGGATTATGAAGACACAGATACAAAAAAGCGCCAACGCTTTTATAGTCGAGAAGGCTTCAAGCACGCACAGTCAATTGGGTACAGAAGACGCTCGCTTGCAACGAATGAAGTAAATGAATTAGAAATTCTTTACTGGTCACCTACAGATGAACCAGAAAAAAGCATTTACGAAAAAATGAAGCACACTTACGAGAATATTCACACGTATAAAGATAAAGAACTTTATGGTGAGTCTTATGAAGATGTTGATGTAGTTCTCACTTATGAAGAAGATAAGGACCAAGCGACTGTGTAGGGATTGAATCGTTCATTAAATAATGAGGTGATTCGTTTGAAACGTAAAGTTATAAAGCGTAAGAAAAAAAGAGAGATGCTAAAAGATTTTCTAAAGAAAAATGTACAAGATTGGAAACAACGAACAAAGCGAGGCCCTATGCCACAATCATCGCGTCGAACAACAGCTTAATAGTAAACCGAAAGTAATTTAGTAAAAAAAATCCGTTCTCACGAAATATGAGATCGGATTTTTTTAAAGCTCTAGTTGTTTTTCTTGTTTTTTCCTTTTTCTCTTATCGGTTATATCGTAAATGACTGGAATAAGAATTAACGTAATAAAAGTAGAAACAGTTAAACCAAAAACAATTACAATGGCCATAGGCTTTTGAACTTCTGTTCCCTCTCCAAACCCTAATGTGAGGGGGATTAAACCTAGTATCGTTGTTAAAGCAGTCATTAAAATCGGTCTTAATCTTGTAGGACCCGCTTCAATGATTGCCTCATAGGTTGAAAGCCCCTTGTTCTTTAACGTATTGATGTAATCAACGAGTACAATCGCATTATTTACCACGATGCCCGTTAAAATTAATATCCCAATGAGAGAGCCAACGCCAATAGGTTGGTTTGTTAAAAGTAATCCAAAAATGATCCCTATAGCTGTAACGGGTACAGAAAACATAATAATAAATGGATAAAAAAAGGATTCAAAGCGACCTGCCATAACCATATAAACAAGAACGACAGCTAAGGAGATGGCTCCACCTAATTTGAAAAAAGCGTCATTCATCTGTTCATTTTGTCCTCCAAATGAGATCCGGTAACCACTCGGTAAAGTGGTTCGTACTTCTTCTTTCAGTCTTGTTTCAATATCATCAATGACACTTCCTAAATCACGGTTTAAAATATCGGCTCGCACGGTGACTTCACGTAAACGATCGGCTCTTCGAATAGAACTAGGACCTTGTCCAAGTTCAATATTTGCAACAGCTGCTAAAGGAATTCTCTCACCGGTTGGTGTATCAATTAACAGTTGCTCTAATTGATCAACTGAGGCTGTATAACGGTCTTCGACTTGTAAGCGGACATTAATCTCTTCTCCATTACGGGCTAAGCGAGTAGCGATCATACCTCTAGTCGCATTTCCAATTGTGTTGGCAATTTGAGCGCTACCTACTCCGTAGGACGCGGCGGCCTGTCGATTGATGACAACTGTCACCTCTGGATTTCCTTCTGTGTAGTTAGACGAAGGTTCTCGTATTCCGTCCACTTTTGAAATGCTCGTAATAATATTATCTGTAATTCTTTTTAATGTTTGAAGGTCTGGCCCTTTAACCGTAATGGATACAGGGCTATCAGAAAATCCGGTGTCACTAGCCGAAACCGAAATATCTGCATTAGGAATAATCTGTAGACGTTTGCGAATATCTTCGGCGATCATCAGATCTGTTCGATTCCTTTCCCTCACATCCTTAAGCAAGATACTATAAGAAGCTCGGTTCGCTTGAGAGCCTGCTCCGATCGTAAAGGTATCGGTGCCTCCAACGGTTACAAAAGAAAGATCAACCTCAGGAATCCACTCAAGTTGTTCATCAATCTCTTTTGCCGCCTCATTGGTAGCTTCTAAAGAAGTACCTACCGGCATTCTTACATCTACACTGATGAAACTTTGATCTTGAGCTGGTAAGAATTCTGTCCCGAGTAAAGGGATGCAAGCAAGGGCAACAGCTAGAAGAGCGAATGTAGAATAAAGAATGGTTTTTGGCTTTGTTAATGCGGCAGTAAGTAATCGTTTATATAGAGCTCTGGTTCTATCAAAACCACGTTGAAAAGCTGATGTATCGTCATTCACTTGCATAAAGGTGGACGATAATAAAGGCACTATGATTAGGGCTGTAATTAAGGATGCAAGTAGTGAAAAGGCAACTGTAATCGCAAGTGGTTTAAACAATTGAGCGGCTAAACCATCTACAAAAACAATGGGAAGAAAGACGACAACTGTTGTTAAGGTCGAAGCCACAATCGCCCCGCCAATTTCATTGGTCCCATTAATAGAGGCTTCCTTCATTCCTTCTCCTAATTGCCTTTTTCTGTAGATGTTCTCTAAGATAACGATTGCGTTATCAACCATCATCCCAACACCTAGTGCAAGCCCTCCAAGCGTTAAGATATTTAGCGTTTCTCCATAAAAATAAAGAAAGAGGAACGTTGTAATAATTGAAATAGGAATAGAAAGCCCGATAATAAGAGTACTTCTAACATTCCTTAAAAAAGTATATAAAACAAAAGCAGCTAAAACCCCGCCAAGAACAATGTTCCAAGCGACGGCACGAATGGATTGTTCAATAAAACGGCTCTGATCAAAGATTGTTTCAATTTCGACACCTTCTGGTAGAAGGCTCTTTAATTCTATTATCTCTCTATTAATGGACCTTGCTACTGTAACTGTGTTAGTACCAGATGCTTTAAGTACCGATAAGCCTACAGTAGGTATTCCATTCAAATAACTTTGCTGTGAAATGGGCGCGGTTGTCTCAATGATTGTGACAAGTTCACCAAGAGGAATTAAACCTTCACGAGTTGTGATTGGTAAAATTTCCAGATCGTAAACCGATTGAAATTCCCCGGTAACACGTATAGGCAAACTCTGATTAGCATCTTGTATTTGTCCACCTGGAATATTAAGATTCTCGCTACCGATAAGTTGTTGTAAATCCGTTATACTTAGGCCATAATTCGCAAGACTCTCAGGATCAACATCAAGACGAATTTCTTGGTCAATTCCTCCTTCTATCTGAACAGCAGCCACACCATCAATAGAATCAAGCCTCGGTTGAATTTCATTTTCAATGAGCTTTTTAGCCTCAGCAATGTTTTCTCTTGGTTCAGTTATCGCTAGCTGAACAATTGGAAGCATACTAGGGTCAAAGCGCATCACTTGAGGAGCAGCAACTCCAGCAGGTAAATTTTCGCGAATTTGATCAATTCGCTCTCGCATAGTAAGGGTAGCAAAATCAAGATTTGTACCCCAGTCAAAGGAAACGAGAATTAAAGCTCCGCCTGTTCTAGATGTAGATGAAACGGATTCAACGTTTGGTACACTTGCTATCATCTCTTCAATAGGACGCGTAATGAGTTGTTCAATTTCCTCAGGACCAGCCCCTTCATAAGAGGCAGTAACGGCTACAACTGGAAAGTTTAATTCAGGGAAAAGGTCGACAGGTAGATTTCGTAACGAAACCGTTCCTAATATAATTAATAGGACGATCACCATTGCCATTGCTACTGGCCTAAGTACAGAAAGTTTTGCTAAATTCATCGCTTTTTTCACTCACTTCGAATCGTAATTTCGGAACCGTCAGTCAATCGTTCTTTACCAGTGGTCACAATTTGATCATTCTCTTCAAGACCAGAAATCACTTCTATCCATTCTCCTTCTCTTGAACCTAGCTCTACCTCTTGCCTTCTCGCCGTATTCTCTGTGACGACAAAAACATAGGGTTCTCCGCTTTCGTATAAAAGACCGTTAGCAGGAACAACTATTGTTTCAGTAATCGTATCTAAATCGATAACAGCATTTGTTCTCATTCCGCCTTTTAAGCGTAAGGATTCATTTTCTAATGGGACCAGGACGGAAAAGGTATTCGTTTGTGGATTGATAACGGGTGATATGGTTGAGATCGCCCCAGTTAGAGTGTCATCAATTCCTGTAATAGAAAGCGTTGCAGGTAATCCGGAAGTAAGCTTGGCTACTTGAAAACTATTAACCGAAAACACTGCATCCATTTTAGCTAAATCTGAGATGACTATTAAAGGTTGACTAGGCAAAGCGGTCTGGCCAACAGTTACATCTACTTGCGATACAACGCCAGTTATAGGAGCAACTACATTTGAAGATTGCACAGCTTCCTCAGCTTGCTTAACAGCATTTTCAGCACTTTCTAATTGAATTTCGAGTTCAATCGTATTAACGAGTGTGAAATTCCCAGAACTAGCTGCTTGAGCTAACTCTGCTTGGTTAAGTGAAACTTCAAGAGATGTCTGTAGTAAGTCAATGAGTGAATCTTCAAGTTCATCTCGATTTAATTCGTCAATAACTGCACGTGAACGATCAATCGATTTCTGTAACTCTTGCTGCAATTCTTGTAGGTTACCGACATTGCTTGCGATTGATTGATTTATTTCCCTAGCCTGAGCGAGGGCTTTTTCTAACTGAGTAACTGCACTGCGAGCTTGATTTAATTGTCTAAGAGCTTCACGGTCTTCAAGGGTGAGCAATCGTTCACCAGCTTCTACTGTTTGTCCAACTTCAACGTGTAACTCTTTTACTTCAAGTGGTAGTGCTGTCACAAGAGGTACTTGATTTCGAGGAAGTACTTGTCCAGATAACTCTAGTTTTTGATTGATTGAGCTTTGCTCAATGGTTGCAACATCAACAAGCAGACGTTGCCGTTCAATTTGGTCACTTGTAATATCATCGGTAGCGCAGGCAGGAATAAAAATGAATAAGAGTACTAGCCAAAACCAATTTTTCAATGAATTCAGCTCCTAGAGAAAAATATGTATTATGTCAGAAGAAAACTGGTAAATAACAAAAATTCCACCTCTACTTAAGGTGTGACAATCATGTGACAAGTATGAGTCTAAAAAGAGAATAGTTTTAAAATGACTAAATAAACATATTTGTTTAGAAAAGATTTTTTTGTATAATAGGTTTATAATGTCATTTAGAGGGTATTTAATTAATATTATATCGCTCAACAAACCTTGTCTAATATTTGTATAATTTAAAGATATTTTATATATACAAAAGTTAAACAGAAGAGTATAATAAAAAAAAATGAATCTAAAATGACATTAAGATCTCAAACTTGAAAGGAGAGGTCCGTTATATGGTTACATTATTAACATCACCTAGCTGTACATCATGTCGAAAAGCAAAAGCTTGGCTAGAAGAGCATAATATTCCTTTTGAAGAACGAAATATTTTCGCATCTCCATTAACTATTGAAGAAGTAAAAGAGGTAGTTAGAATGACAGAAGATGGAACCGATGAAATTATTTCAACGCGTTCTAAAGTTTTTCAAGAATTAGATGTAGAGTTAGAGGCATTACCTTTACAAACCTTATTTAAGATTATAAGCGAGAACCCTGGCCTGCTACGTCGTCCTATTATCTTCGACGAAAAGCGTTTGCAAGTTGGATATAACGATGCAGAAATCCGCCGTTTTCTACCAAGAAAAGTACGCACGTTCCAATTACAGGAAGCTCAACGCTTAGTTAATTAATTAAAACCCTTCTACAATCAAATGTAGAGGGGTTTTAGAGCAATTCCAAAAGGGCGACCTTCCCTTTTGGGATTGCTCTATGCAATGAGCAGAACCGCTGCCATCTCAGAAGGCGCGCAGCGAGAGAAGCCATTGCTATCTTCGAGAAGCTTAAAAGGTTTTTCAAAGCCGAAAGCAATCAAAAAACCTCTAAGCAATGAGTATCTCATCACTTAAAGGATTACTAGGGATATTCACGCATAGAGAAGTAATATTGAGGTATTAATCTTTCTTTGGAAACTTAATACGAATAACACCGGCGATAATAACTCCTGCTATAATGAAAATTTTAAAGGTTAATGTAAACAGGGGATGCTGGCTAAATAAAGGTGCTAGCATTTCCTCATGTGTGATCATTCGACTAGCTGTATAAGCAAGGATACCGGCTCCCAAATATACAATAATAGGAAAACGGTCAAATACATTTAAGATTAATTTACTACCCCAAATAATAATGGGAACCGAAACAAGCAAACCGATCATGACTAATAGATGATCACCATGTGCGGCTCCTGCTACAGCAATGACATTATCAAACCCCATTACAAGATCAGCAATAATAATAGCTTTAATAGCGCTCCAAAGGTTTGTTCCTCCATCAATATCACGTTTATCGGCTTGATCGGATAATAAACTATACGCTATATAAATGAGAAGAGCACCGCTTATAGCAAGGAGAAAGGGAATCTCTAATAGTTGAACAGCGACAACAGTTAAGGACATTCTCGTGACTAGGGCTAAACCAATTCCAAGGATAATGGCGCGATTGCGAATTTCCTTTGGTAAATTTCTACAAGCGAGTGCGACAACGATAGCGTTGTCACCTCCTAAAATTATATCAATACCAATAATAGTTAAGAGAGAGATCAGAAAATCTGTTTCCATAATTTAGCATCATCCTTTGGCTCATTTCCATTATTTGTTTCATAATGATCATTAACACCTCATACATTTATCAATAACAGTCGCTCGTTACATGTATGGGGCTTGTCTGACCCTATAAACAAACAATATGGTTTAGGTGATAAAAATATGATGAGAAACGCTGATTTTTTGAAAATATGATATAATCCAGTTTTTAGATTTCCAATTTCAAAGGATTTATCATAAAATAGAAGTAAGCATCTTATGCTGAAGAGGGAATGAAGTTACCTATAAGATTCTTTAAAGTGAGGAAGGGAAATGAACACAAATAACGAAATAGTATTATAAGAGTTAGCTGTGTACAATTGTTATCCTTACTTAGGAATTGAAGAGGGCTGGCTAGACACCTCATCATGAGTTAGTTAAGCGGCTATTACTGATTAGGAGGGAGAGCGAAAATGGATATTGAACGCGTCAATGATACGACCATTAAGTTTTATATTACGTATACAGATATTGAGGATAGAGGCTTTGATCGAGATGAAATTTGGTATAATCGTGAGCGTGGAGAAGAGCTCTTCTTCGAAATGATGAACGAAGCGAACGATAGAGATGATGAATTTGAGTTAGATGGACCTTTATGGATTCAAATTCATGCGTTAGATAAAGGGCTTGAAATTGTTGTTACAAGAGGTCAAGTCTCAGATGGAAATGTTAAATTAGAAATTCCGGTTTCAGACAAAGATTCAGGAGAATCAAGCCTTGTTGACTTAATGGCTGGTAACGAAGATGATGAATTAGATTCGACAAATGATCATCTTGAAATTGTAATTGGTTTTAAAGATTTTGAAGATGTTATCGCATTGAGTCACAATTTCTTTATTACTGATCTATATAATGAGTTGTACCATTTTGAGGGGACTTACTACTTGCACGTACTCTTTAATGATGAGCGATATAACGAAGACGAGCAGGATGATATGTTAAGCCAAATGCTTGAATATGGATATGAATCCGATCTTTCCATCTATCGCATGAAGGAGTATGGGAAAGAGATAGTGAAGGAAAATGCATTACCGGTTATTCGTAAGTCATTTTCAAAGTAAGTGAGAATGTCATGGGTGAGTTGGAACATGCCTGAGTACACCCCAAAACAACAATTCTCGTTTGTTTATTTGAAATGGGGGGAGATCCTTTGGATCAACCCCCTTTTTTATTTCAATAGCTGGATGATTAGTGGTTGTTAATGAATGGAGAGTGTAATGAAGAATCAGTTAAATATTATGGTCTTTTTATCTGTTTTACTAGCATTGCTTTATATGACAAGAGGGTACTGGGAAGGTTGGGTTGTAGGAGCACTGAGTGTGGCCTTCTCGTTATCGGTTTTGTTTATTGCTGTTGTCATTTTCTTTGAGAACCGCCATCCAACAAAGACCTTAACTTGGTTATTAGTATTAGCTGCATTTCCGCTTTTTGGATTTTTCTTTTATTTGCTTTTTGGTCAAAATCATCGGAAGAATCGCTCTTTTTCAATGAAAGCGATTCAAGATGAGCAAGCCTTTAGAAAAATTGAAGGACAAAGACAATTAAATGAAGATCAAATGAAAAATATGGGAGGCCATCAACAATTACTTTTTCGTTTAGCCCAACGATTAGGAAATAATCCAGTTTCATTTTCTACAGAAACAAAAGTACTTACAGATGGGAAAGAAACATTTGCTCATATTCTAGAGGCATTGAAGTTAGCAGAACATCATATCCATCTTGAGTATTATATTGTTCGTGATGATGAGCTTGGACAAGAGATAAAAGACATATTAATTGAAAAAGCAAAGGCTGGTATTGAAGTCCGTTTTCTTTACGATGCAGTAGGGAGTTGGAGATTATCTAAGTTTTACATACAGGAGTTAAAAGGTGCTGGTGTTGAGATTGTAGCTTTTGCACCAGTGAAACTTCCTTTTTTGAATCATAAAATCAACTATAGAAATCATCGGAAAATTATTGTTATTGACGGTGTTATTGGATTTGTAGGTGGGTTGAATATTGGGGATGAATATTTAGGTCGACATTCTTATTTTGGGAACTGGCGAGATACTCATTTGTTTGTTAGAGGGGAAGGTGTTCGGACTTTGCAACTAATCTTCTTGCAAGACTGGTATTATCAAACAGGTGAGACGATTTTAAATCCAACGTATCTATCACCAGTACTTACATCTGTTCATGCGGATGGCGGGGTACAGATGATCGCAAGTGGCCCAGATACGCGCTGGGAAATTAATAAGAAACTTTTCTTTTCAATGATTACATCGGCGAAGAAATCGATTTGGATCGCTAGTCCTTACTTTATACCTGACGATGATATATTAAGTGCCATAAAGATTGCTGCATTAAGTGGAATTGATGTTCGTTTGCTAGTCCCTAGTCGGCCGGATAAACGCATCGTTTTCCATGCGTCACGCTCTTATTTTCCTGAATTATTGGAAGCAGGAGTGAAAGTATATGAGTATAATCGAGGCTTTATGCATAGTAAATTAATCATTGTTGATCACGAAATTGCTTCAATTGGAACATCCAATATGGACATGCGTAGTTTTCACTTGAATTTTGAGGTTAATGCATTTCTTTATCGAACAAAAAGTGTTACGACTCTCGTGAGCGACTATGTCTATGATTTGGAACATTCCAATCAGCTAAGTTATCAATTATTTAAAAATCGTTCTATTTTCCATCGTATTATTGAATCAACTTCAAGGTTATTGTCTCCTTTATTGTAGGTCACTAAGTCGCTTCAGTGCGAATAGTGGCTTTTTTTCTATTGATGAGGTAAAGGAGAATGTTTATAAAGAAAGGAGGAATTAAAGATTTAGAAGACGAACTATAGAGGGGAATAGCTTAATTGGAGGTGGATTTGTGTTTATTGCAAAATTTAAAGATGGTACAAAAATCTCCTTAGTCGATGATTGGCACCTAGACGAATTAAAGGAGCTACGAAAAAAAAGGTCATTTTTTTGTCCAGTTTGTGAAGCGTCTGTTCAATTAAAACTTGGTACAACGAGATTATGGCATTTTGCTCATGAACCTCATGCGGCATGTAGTGATTTAGGAGAAAATGAAAGTTTATATCATTTAAAGGGAAAAAAATTTTTATACCAATGGTTACAATCACATCAAGTCAAAGTTGCATTAGAATGCTATCTTCCCATTATTAGGCAACGCCCGGACCTTTTATTTCGCTTCAATGACACTCTCTACGCCATAGAATATCAATGTTCCCCGATTGAAACGACTCTCTTAGAAAAAAGAACTCAAGGTTATAATCAAATTGGCATTATTCCTATATGGATACTCGGCGGAAACAGGTTAAAACGCTTTGGTCCCCACACATTTTCACTCAAATCTTACGAATGGTTGTGTACTCATACAAGCAAGAGTCACTTTTTTCACTTAACTTATTTTTGCCCTGAACAAACTCGATTTGCTCAACTCCATCAAATTACTCCATATTCTTCTACTAAATTTTTGGCTTCTTATCATGAGAGTCCTCTTTTTAAAACACCCTTACATTCTATTGTTCAACCAAACTTTGAAGGTAAAGGCAATATGTTTGATAAATGGATGACTGTTCGAAAAAATTGGCGCTACAAAAATTTATCGCCTTACCCTGCAAAGATCGAAAGAATCATTAGGGAACTCCTCTATAAAAATGGTATACCTCCAAGTCTTTTTCCCATTGAAACAGGTTGGCCAACCGCTTATCATTACCTCATTTCCTCTTCTCCTTACCACTGGCAACTGCTTATCCTTTTTGAATGTTTGCAACACCAACCACTAAACCAGCCTTTCTCTAGAAAAATTGTTATTCAATGCCTCTTTCCTTATATAGAAAATAGATGGCTTATGCTTAGACGAATTTCTGAACCTTGGACGCAAGCGATAGACGGCTTTCTTCATTTTCTAACTCGAATTGGCTATTTAGGAAAAGTTGAGTCAAAGCAAGGAATGTTTAAAAGATTAAGAAACCCTGTTATTCCAACTAATGTAGAAGAGGCGGTGGTCCTTGACCAATCCTTGAAGCTTCGTTCATGATATCTTTTGAAAGGGGAACAATAAAGGAATAAGTGGTAAAAGAACGAATATATAGTAGAAGGGTTATCCTTGATTTAATTTGGAGGTGCAATGTATTGTCAAAAACTTTACAAAAACGTGAACAGGTTCCTGTTGAAAAAACATGGGATTTAGAGGCTATCTTTCCTAGTAATGAAGAATGGGAAAAGGAATTTAAAGCGATCCAAGTTCTTCTGCCTTATTTAGAAGCATGTAAAGGGACACTAGCAGATTCAGCAATAACGCTCTTTGTTGCACTTGAAAAACAAAATGAAGTGACAGAAAAGCTAGGAAGAGTATATACGTATGCTCATATGCGTTATGATCAAGATACGACCAATTCCTATTACCAAGGATTACATGATCGAGCGGCAAGTCTTGCTTCTCAGGTCGGACAAGTGGCTTCTTTTATGATTCCAGAATTGCTTTCGATAGATGAATCTAAAATTGAGCGTTTTATGAGTGAACATGAGGGTTTGAAAATGTATAAACAAATGTTTGCTGAATTGAACGAGCAAAGATCTCATGTCTTATCGGATAAAGAAGAAGCCATTTTGGCTCAAGCTAGTGAGGTAATGAGTAGTCCTAGTAATACTTTTGGCATGTTAAATAATGCTGATTTGAAGTTTCCAACGGTTACAGATGAAGATGGGGAAGAAGTAGAAATCACACATGGTCGCTTTATTCGATTTTTAGAAAGCGGCGATCGCAGAGTCCGTGAAGAGGCGTTTAAGGCTGTTTACAGTACCTATGATAAATATAAAAACACATTTGCATCAACGTTAAGTGGCCAGGTTAAACGAGACTTATTTTATGCAAAAGTACGTAAATATAATTCGGCTAGAGAAGCTGCTTTAAGTACGAATCATATACCTGAGGTTGTTTATGATCAATTAGTTGAAACCGTGAATAATCGCTTAGACCTCCTTCATCGCTATGTACGGTTACGTAAAAAAGTGTTAGGGGTAGAGGAATTGCATATGTACGATCTATATACTCCATTAGTGAAGGATGTAAAAATGGAGATCCCATACGATCAGGCAAAAGATCTCGTCATCAAGGGAGTTGCTCCCTTAGGTGAAGAGTACGTCTCAACGTTAAAAGAAGGATTTGAAAAGCGCTGGGTAGACGTGGAAGAGAATGTGGGCAAGCGAAGTGGTGCTTATTCCTCTGGTTCCTACGGGACGATGCCTTATATACTGATGAATTGGCAAGATAACGTAAATAACCTGTTTACGCTTGCTCATGAATTTGGCCATAGCCTACATAGCTATTACACGCGTAAACATCAACCCTATTTGTATGGCGATTATACTATTTTTGTAGCGGAAGTAGCTTCCACTTTAAATGAAGCATTATTAAATGATTATATGGTGAAAAATACGAATGACCCTAAAGAAAAACTTTACTTACTAAATCATTTCTTAGAAGGTTTCAGAGGGACGGTTTTCCGTCAAACGATGTTTGCTGAATTTGAACAACTGATTCATGAGCAGGCAGAGAGTGGTGAGGCGTTGACGCCAGAGTTATTGTCAAAACTTTATTACGATCTAAATGTGAAGTATTTTGGAAATGATATCGTGATTGATGAAGAAATTGGCTTAGAATGGGCAAGAATCCCCCATTTTTATTATAATTTCTATGTGTTTCAATATGCGACTGGATATAGTGCGGCAGCAGCTCTATCCAAACAGGTACTTGAAGAGGGAGAGGAAGCAGTTACTCGCTATTTAGGTTTCTTACAAGCGGGAAGTTCAGATTATCCGATCGAGGTTTTAAAGCGTGCAGGGGTTGATATGACGTCTTCAGAGCCGATTAAACAAGCATTAGCTGTCTTTGAAAAAACATTGATTGAAATGGAAGAATTACTAGGGGAACTTAGCTAATATGAAGAAGGGGACCAAAATGGTCCCTTTTTCATTATTAAATTTTCTTGAAGCACAAATCAACGAAAATGTGATTGTATGATCAAAAAATGACTACTATGAAAAAAGTTGAATGGTGTAAAAGCTTATATTACTTTCAGAAGCTCTTGCTTTTGAGGTTTTTTATATAGGAAAGTAACAAGTTTTGAGTGAATAAGGATATGTTTCAATTAAAGGAAGAAAGCCTTCTCGAGGGTGGCATGGCTTCTCTCGCTTGATGAGCGAATGCCCAAAATCACTTATCCCTCGACTTAATAAAAGCAGTTGTTCCGCTCATTGATTCTAAGAAACTCGTCAAACCCCGTTTTTTTATCTGAAGCCTTTAAAGCGCTTTTGAGCAGCAAGAGGTGAGAGTGTTAGAGCAATAGAGCTTATTAAAAAGGGTACAGATATCCAAATAGGAAAAAGGTTCATTAGAGATAAAATATAAAAATAATAACCGATTAGTGTTAATAGGATTCCAATGATGATAATAAATCGAGTCATAAAAAAACCTCCTAACCCAAGTCATCTAGATGATTACTATAATCTATGATAACTTTTTTCATGTTAGAAGGGGGAAGTAGACAAGAATTGAACTATTTTAAGTATCGCCAAAAATTACCGTATTTAACAGGTACAGATTCAACTTTTTGTTGTAACATCAATGCTTTCAAACGTTTTTCAGCTTCTTCTTCTGATATGTTGAATACGACAGATACTTCAATGGTCGCCACTAGCTCAAACCTTATTAAGAACTCTTCTAGAGAAGGTGGCTTGGCAGGCGTAGGTAGAAAGCCAAGCATATCCTCTAGAATTTGAACGTATACGTGATAGGGATAATTCCCTGTTACTTTAATGCCGTCGTCTTCCACATTAGCATTAAAAAAGACAAATGTAGGTACGATGTCAACGCCCATTTCATTCGTAGTCTTAATATCATGTTGAAGGGCTTTGGAGGCGGTTCTAGATGATAGATCATCTTTAAATTCAGTTACATCTAAACCGGCCTTTTCTGCACAGGTAATAAGAACATCCTGCTGAGTAATGTTTTGTTTATTGAGAAATAGTGCTTCTCTCATTTTTCGCAAAAATCGTGCACCTAGCTGAGGCCCTTGTAATTCTGCTGCCTTAATGGCGACCGAAGCTAAATAAGGAGAATGCCACTCATTTTCTAATAATACATCCCCGTCACAAGACATTCCTGTTTTCGTAGCAGTTGCTTCCCAAATGGAAGCGATCGTTTGTTTTTTAGACGCTAGGCCTTTGATCGTATTTTTACATACATTCCAGGCTTGCAGGCGTCCAGCAACGAGGATTCGAATGCGAAAATAATCTCCATATTCTACTTGAAGCTTCTTCAGCATCGGTTCAAATGCCCAACATTCAGCACAAAGTGGGTCAATGAATGTGTATAATTCAATGGGTTTGTGGCGTTTATTATACGATTGCTCCGGATCAAGACCACAAACGCCAAGTTGATCGTCACAAGTTGAAGGAGTATCTTTTTGGTTCAATGGTCGTTTCTCCTTTCTACGATGAGTGATTTACCATGTGATGTGCAGTCATCGTTAGACGTTCAATCATATAATCACGAATTGGTCCTTGAACATTGATGTCTTCCATCGCTTTTTTCATACAGTCAAGCCATGCCTCTGCTTGCACAGGTGTAATGACAAACGGCATGTGCCGCGCTCTTAACATCGGATGTCCATGTTCGTCCGTATATATAGTAGGACCACCAAGAAATTGAGTTAAAAATTGTTTCTGTTTTCGAGCCGTCTCTGTTAGGTCATCAGGAAACAGATGAGCAAGATCGGGGTGTTGCGATACGTTCTCATAAAATGTATCTACTAATAAAGCGAGGACGGCTTCCCCGCCTAAGGCTTCATAGGGCGTTTGATTTAAGTTTGTCATACTGCAATTCTCCTCTGTGTTGGAACTCTTCTCATATTGTAGCAATATGAAGTCTGTTCAGCAAATTTCCTGTTTCAAGGTTTTGTTAAACGAAAAAAACTGCTTCCTATTTTTTGGAAGGAGGCAGTTTTTTTCGTTAGGCATTCATATAGGTATTATAAACTTTTGGTACATATGCTTGTGTTTCTTTAAACGGCGGAATTCCACCATGGCGATCGACGTTCCCAGGACCTGCATTGTAAGCAGCTAAAGCAAGTCGTACATCACCTTTATAACGATCAAGCATTTGTCTAAGGTATTTCGCTCCACCGTCTATATTTTGACCAGGGTCATATATATTTTGAACGTTTAAGCCTCTAGCGGTTGCAGGCATGAGCTGCATGAGTCCAATTGCGCCGGCATGGCTTTTAGCATTAGGGTTAAAATTTGATTCGTGCTTGATCACAGCATGAATAAGCTTAGGATCAAGATTGTATTTCTTAGCAGCTGATTCAATAAAAGGTTGATACCGAGCTCCGCGATCGGATAAGGAGTTCGTCCAAGATGAATCAACTGGCTTCGATGTCGTTCTTATCGCATCCAATTGGTTGGTAGATAAAGTATATACTTGATCAGTCCGACTTTTTAGGATGGGGTCTAGAAATAAATCCATGTTTCTTGATGGTGTAGCCGTCATTTGAAAACGACTCATTTGTTCTTCAAGAAATTGAGAGAACATCGTCTGGACCAAATTAGGTTGCTGTGATTTAGTTGTCGGTAAACCTTGAAACGATTGATAACGATTAATTTGTTGTAAGAAGGATAGGTCCATAAAAACACCTCTATTCATATCTAAGACTATCATAGCAAAGGATGATTAACTCGACCATTGGTTGTTTTTGGTTACTTTTAGTTTCCATTTTGACGATGGAGCTTAGAATTGAAAAAACGTTTAACTTTATTTTCCGTCGGAAATGGACTTAGTTCATACTTAGAGAGGATCTTAGAAAGAGTAGCTTGCGCATGTTCCTCTGTTTTTCCTTCATATTCAAGTTCGTAATCAATTTGGTCGAAATAGCTGCTTTTATCAAAACAAAGAATGCCACCTTCATATTCTATTTCAATTCGACTTGTTGTTAACGTTCCTTGGTACTCAAGCTGATCTACAAGTATCTCAAGTTGAATAAGCTGCTTCATTACTTCACCATCAGGAAGTTTGCCCTTTTCTCGAGCTAGTTCCCATTCTACCGCAGATAATGGTTGATGAGTTTCTAATTTTCCTACTTTTAAGGGTTGTTTCAATGTTAACGTGTATGTTTTAGCTATTTCGCGAATACGAAGACCTGACTTTTTTTCTTTAAGTGAAAAAGCCGAAGTTTCAAAATAATGATTATGTTGAACAATCGCATCCGTTTCTTTCAGGTTAAAGCCTTTTAATAACTTATAGTAATTGTTTTCTGTAAGCATTGATTTCACTTCAATTTCTACTTCTTGCGACATGTTTACTCACCTTTTCTATTGAGATGGATCTGAACATTCAGAGCACTAGTTTTTTTGAGCATTATTAATGATGCTGCCTTCCTTTTAGTATAGCAGTAGTTAGGGTATGTAATGCTATAAAAGATACTAGAAACTAACACTCATTGATACGTATTTCCAGTTGAACTATGTTAAAATAAAGTGAAAATCTCTCGTTGTAAGGCGTTAGAATAAGTGGAGGTACATAATGAAGAAATTAATAGTTAAGCAAATGAATGAAGGACAAGAAATATTTATAGCAAAAGTGAGCGAAGAAATCAATTCTAACCTGGCTAAGTCTTTGAGAGCGGGAGATAGAATGCTTGTAGATTCAGATGGCTTAGCTTTTATTTACATATTGGAAGATGATTCAGATCTTTATTATTTATATTTCCAGCAAGACTCTTGGGAGTCATTACATAAGATTACTTTAGAACAGAAAAAACTTGTTCTTGATCTCGGTAATGATATACAAATCGAGTTAACTTCGATTGTCGAGGAACTGGCATTTTTAACGGAGAATATTGACGGCAATGGCAATTATGGAGAAGCGATGGAGACGGCAGTACAAGAAGTCTTTCATAATTAGTTAAAAAGCAAAGGCTCTGCGCGCTGACTTGTCTGTACGTTTTTTAGAAAAGCAGATGTAAGCAGTGATCTTCAAGTCAAAGCAGCGTCTACGCTCATTGATTCTACGGACGGTGATGTTATGAGTAACTGGAATATTTTCTTAACACCTTATAAACAGGCTGTTGAGGAATTGAAAATTAAATTAAAAGGAATACGGGAACAATATCAAAAATCATCTAAACATACTCCAATTGAGTTCGTAACAGGAAGAGTAAAGCCAGTTTCAAGTATTCTTGATAAAGCTAAACGAAAGAATGTGCCACTTGATCAATTAGAAGAAAATATGGAAGACTTGGCTGGCGTACGTATTGTCACCCAGTTTGTAGAAGATATTGAAACCGTTGTGGCACTAATACGAACAAGGAAAGATTTTGAAATCATTGAAGAAAGAGATTATATTGTTGAGAAGAAACCAAGTGGGTATCGTTCCTACCATTTAGTTCTTCGTTATCCTGTTCAAACGATTGAAGGGGAGAAAAAAATCTTAGTTGAATTACAAGTCCGTACATTAGCGATGAATTTCTGGGCAACGATTGAACATTCGTTAAATTATAAATATAGTGGTGAAATTCCAGAGGATATAAAAATGAGGCTACAACGAGCAGCGGAGTCAGCCTTTCAGCTAGATGAAGAAATGTCGATTATTCGTGATGAAGTTAGAGAAGCGCAGCAAATCATTACGAAGAAGCAAGAGCAAGGAAGGAAGCTATAGATAGGAGGAAGTTTCATGAAATTTTCGGTGACGTCGCGTGGTGATGACGTATCTAATAAGCTTCAGCAAAGAATTAAACGGTATTTACTGGACTTCGGGTTGAAACATGATGAGAAAGAACCAGAAATGGTGATTACGGTTGGTGGAGATGGTACACTTCTACAAGCTTTTCATGATTATTGTGATCGACTAGAAGATACAGCTTTTGTTGGGATTCATACAGGACACCTTGGATTTTATGCCGACTGGGTTCCTGAGGAAGTCGAGAAGCTTGTCATACATATCGCAAAGACCCCTTATCAAATCGTAGAGTATCCTTTGTTGGAGGTAGTGATTAGACAAGATGACGCTCAGAACTCAGAGAGACATCTTGCATTAAATGAGTGTACGGTTAAAAGTTTAGGTGGTTCACTTGTGAGTAGTGTAGACATAAAGGGAGAAGCGTTCGAGGTATTTCGTGGAGATGGGTTATGCATTTCAACACCTTCAGGTAGTACAGCTTACAATAAAGCGTTAGGCGGAGCCATTCTTCATCCATCACTTGCATCCATCCAAGTGGCTGAAATGGCCTCTATTAATAACCGTGTCTATCGTACGGTCGGTTCACCACTTGTATTACCACAACACCATACGTGTTTATTAAAACCTTTAAATGACATTGATATTCAGGTAACGGTCGATCATTACACACTTGACCATCGAAGAGTAAAATCGATTCAATGTCGTGTTGCAGAGGAAAAGATACGATTTGCAAGATTTCGCCCCTTTCCATTTTGGAAAAGAGTAAGGGAGTCTTTTGTTCGTGAATAACTATTTAGCAACACTCAAATGGGGAGTCGGGGCAGAGTGGGATAATCAGTTGCTCAGGCTCTTCTTGCGAGAACATTGTCAAATTTCGAAACGAGCACTTGCAGATATTAAATTTAATGGTGGATTAATATTACTAAATGAACAAGAGGTCACTGTTCGTGCCTTAATTCAAGAAGGTGATGTAGTTACAGTGTGTTTGCCAACTGAAGAAGCCAGTTTGTCTGTTTCTCCAGAATTCATCGACTTAGATATTCCATATGAAGATGATCATTTACTTGTCATTAACAAAAGAGCAGGGATGCCTACAATTCCTTCAAGGGAACATCCTTCAGGGACGTTAGCAAATGCAATTCTCGGTTATTACGAAAAAGTAGAACATCCGGCGACGTTTCATGCAGTAAATCGTTTAGATAAAGATACATCTGGCTTGTTAATAATAGCAAAACATCGTTTGGCTCATGATCGGCTTTCGAACCTTCAAAAAGAAGGGAAATTAAAGCGTTACTATACGGCGATTGTCGGGGGATGTGTAAAAAGTAACAGTGGTACAATTGATGAACCAATTGGGCGCGATACAAATAGTATCATTGCACGCACGGTCAGAGAAGATGGAAAGTATGCGGTTACCCACTATTATGTGAAATCTCGTAGCTATGACAAGACGTTGGTTGAAATTAAGCTTGAAACAGGGCGAACGCATCAAATAAGAGTACACTTTGCTTTTATTGGTCACCCTTTGCTTGGAGATGACTTATACGGAGGGTCATGCGAGAAATTAAAAAGGCAGGCTCTTCATTGTCATCAAGTTGAGTTTCAACACCCATTTGATGATAAAATACTGACCATTCATAAAGAGTTACCTGCAGATATGAAGAGCTCTCTGTTGATAAAAAAGACTAAGCCAGATTGAGGTGGATCGTGCTTAAACGGTAAAGGCGTGAGATCATTCTCACGCCTTTACAGCTTATAAAAACAACCTATTCATTTGTGACTTGACTGAAGGTATGCTCAGTTAAGATTTGATCCCTACTGTCATAAATTTCAACATGGATGGTGTTAACTAGATCTTCCTCATTAATTTCTGCTTCTAGCGAGAAGGCTTCTGCAATAAAATAACTTGAATCCGGACTTATCCGAAACACTTCGAGGTTACCTTCTGAATCTTGGAAGAGAAAGTCTGCTTTTCCGCCAATTGATTGCTGTACAGTGGGGTGGTCAAGAATAAATCGGGCATATAAATCATTAGCAGGCAATGTTCCTGTGTTTTCAAGTCGAACATAAAATGAAACCATCTCGAGTTCCTCATCATAGATAACACGGGTTTGTTCAGAATCTATATCAATAGTAACTTCTGGTCCACATCCCCCTAACAGAAAAACACTTAATACTAATATAAAAAGTCTGTTCATGACTACACCTCTTAAACTTTCTGCATTACTGTTCAAAACTTCGGAATTTCTCTTCAACAAAAGGTTGAAGGGACGGTACTTGTACAAGCGTCATCTCAGGAAATTGCAAGGCCGTTAAGGCACCTCCAAATACACAGCCAGTATCAATATTGACGGTTCGGTGAATGAATCTAGGTTCTTTAACAGGAGTGTGGCCATAAATTATCCATTCGTTACCTTGGTGATGCTGTGCCCAATCTCTTCGTACAGGGGTTCCGTCCTTATTTGATTCTCCCGTTATATCTCCGTAGAGGACGAAGGTTTTAACACGCTTGTTTATTTGTCCAATATAATCAGAGCGGATGCCAGCATGTGCAATGACAAGTTCATTATCTAAAAGAACATGATAAAGAGGGGAACGCTCCACCAAAGTCAAGAATTGTTGTCGTACTCGTTGATAATCTTTTTTATTTAATGACTTTAGTTCAGCTACTGTTGTCTCTAATCCGTGAGTAATTTGAACGTTTCGACCTAAAAAGTACCGATACAATTTATCACAATGGTTACCAGGACAGTAGTAGGCTTGATCCGAATCAACAAGTTGTGACACTAACTTGATGACAGCAACAGAATTAGGTCCGCGATCTGTTAAGTCACCTACGAAAGCTAATTTTCTATTTTCTGGATGAGTATAGGAATGATCTGATTTTTGATAACCAAGTTTTGACAAAAGCGAAATGAACTCTTCATAGCAACCATGGATGTCCCCGATGATATCTATATTCATTTATTGACGTCCCCTTTTAATCGTTGATATCTTCTACAATCATAGCTTAACCAATGACTCGGAAGCAATGAACAACAATTGAATATTCATACTAAATTTCCAAGGGCATAAACTTCAAATTGTAAAGGTTTACATTTCTTTTAACAGTTGACAGATTAATGATGACTTCATTAATATTGAAAGAATCGTTATGGTTAACAAGGGATGCATAGACGGTGTCCTAGTGAAAATTTATGATCATGTCACTTATAGGCCTAACTAACTGGACTTAAGGAGGATTCTGAACGTATAGATAAAAAATTGGATGTTTTCCAAAGTAGATGTTTTTGAAAAGGAGTGAATGGGATTGATATCACAACCAGTTACAAATCCTGTTCTTATTTTTGCTATAGCCATGTTTGTCTTTTTAGTAGCTCCTCTTATTATGGCAAAACTAAGAATTCCAGGGATAATCGGTTTTATTTTTGCCGGTGTTATTATCGGTCCTAATGGGTTAGGTCTACTCGACCGAGACCCAACCATTATCTTGCTTGGAACGGTTGGACTTTTATACATTATTTTTATTGCAGGGTTAGAAATTGACTTAGAGGGATTCAAAAAATATCGAAAAAGAAGTTTAACTTTCGGAACGATGTCTTTCGGGATTCCTTTTATAATAGGAACAATTGGTGCTTATGTATTAGGGTATTCTGTAGCAGGTTCTATTCTACTTGGTTCTTTACTTGGATCACATACACTGTTAGCCTATCCGATTGCAAGCCGTCTAGGAATTTCTAAAAATAAAGCTGTGACTACCTCGGTAGGTGGGACGATCATGACAGATACGTTAGCTCTACTTGTTTTAGCCATAGTCGCGGGTTCTATGCAAGGAGAGTTAACCCCTGATTTTTGGTTTCTTCTATTTGTCTCCTTAATTGTTTACGTTGCTGGTGTATTTATTATTGTTCCGATTGCGGCAAAGTTCTTTTTCCGCACTCTAAGCAGTGAAGGAACAATGGAGTATATATTTGTAATGACCGTCTTATTTGTATCTGCTTTTTTTGCAACAGTGGCAGGATTAGAACCAATCATTGGTGCATTCTTGGCAGGCTTGGCATTAAATCGATTCATCTTTGAACAAAGTCCATTGATGAATCGAATCAAGTTCATTGGTAATTCGTTATTTATACCGTTTTTCTTATTATCTGTAGGGATGTTAATGGACCTTAGGATCTTATTTAATGATCCATCTGCTTGGGTAAAAGCGGCTTTAGTTGTAACACTGGTTATTTTCGGGAAGTTTTCCGCTGCTTGGATTGCTGGAAAGATCTACAATTATTCACTTGAAGAAATTAAATTAATATTTGGTTTAACCATTCCTCAGGCAGCTGCGACGTTAGCTGCGACGTTAGTTGGGTTTGACTTAGGGCTATTTGATCAAGCAACCGTTAATGCGATTATTGTGATGATTTTAGTGACGTGTATGATTGGACCTTACACTGTTGAGAAGTTTGCTAGAATGATTGCTATGAAGGAAGAACAAAAGCCGTATGAGCCTTCATCAGCTCCTGAAAGAGTGTTGGTTCCGGTCGCAAATCCAAAAACGATGGAATCACTAATGGACTTATCTTTTATTATTCGTGGTCAATCTCCACAACCTCTTTATGCGTTATCAGTTGCTCAGGGAGGACGAGAGGATTCAGCCTCAAGAATTGTTGAAGCTGAAAAATTATTAGGTCACGCGGTCACCTATGCTGCTGGTGCAGAAATCCCCATCCAAATGCTAACCCGTGTCGATACAAATATAACGTCGGGAATTATCCGAGCGATGGAAGAATCCCGGATTACAACAGCTGTGATTGGTTGGAATGGGAAGTTATCTACTCCCCAAAAGATTTTTGGTGGCATATTAGACCAACTTCTTGAGAGAACAACCCAGATGATTCTTGTATCTAAATTAGGGCATCCACTCAACACAACGAAAAGAATTGTCATTATCGTTCCTTCTGGTTTTGACCATAAAGCTGGATATTACCAGTCTGTAAAGGCCGTAAAACTTATAGCGAATCAACTCGGGGCATCGATTGCTTGTTATGTTGTAAAGGATAATCTTAAGAGTTATGCGAGAAGTTTTAATGAAATTAAACCAGATGTGAAAGTGACAATGACGAGTCTGAAGACTTGGAATGAATGGCATAACACATATATGCCACTTTTACGAGCTGACGATGTTGTGTTTGTTTTTAGTGCTAGAAGAGGAACGGTTGCATGGCATCCACAACTTGAGCGATTACCTCGAGTATTGGCTCATTCCGGTCCTGAGAGCTTTATTATGGTATACCCACCAGAAACCGAAGAAGTTGATTTACGTGGAACTCGAGGAACGGCATTACCTAAAACATTTTTATCAAAAAGTTCTTATGAATAATAAAGGGCACCACCATTGGATGGTTCCTTTTTCATTTTAGTTTATTGAATGAAGTTAGATAACAAGGGCATCCTAGCAAAAAAAAGGAGGTTTACTTATGACAAATATAACGGTTATTTGTCCCAATTGTCAGGATCAAAAGCCGATCGATAACTTACTAACCGCTCAATCAAACCAGAATGTCATTTATAAATGTGGAAATTGTCAGTATGAAGAGAAGAATATACAAACAAAAAAGGGATAGACATTTTTTTGTTGAACTATCTAACAATAAGTTGATGTGCTATAATAATTAGTACTTGGTATTAATAACTACTCATAATGGAGGGGAAAATATGATTCAACTTTCTTTAAAAGAACGTACATATGTAGTCATGGGGGTTGCTAACAAACGCAGTATCGCTTGGGGGATCGCTCAATCGTTGGCAAATGCAGGTGCAAGATTAATATTTACATATGCAGGGGAGCGTCTAGAGAAAAATGTTCGTCAACTTGCTGAGACGTTAGATCGACAAGATCACCTTATCTTACCTTGTGATATTACAAGTGACGAAGAGATCGAAAAGACATTTTCACAAATTAAAGATGAAGTGGGAACCATTCATGGAATTGCTCACTGTATTGCATTCGCGAATAAAGAGGAGCTTGAAGGGGAGTATCTTAATACAACTCGTGAGGGTTTCTTACTTGCGCAAAATATTAGTGCTTATTCTCTAACAGCAGTTGCGAAAGTAGCTCGCACACTAATGACGGACGGAGGAAGCATTGTAACCTTGACATATCTTGGTGGGGAAAGAGTTGTCCGTAACTATAATGTAATGGGTGTGGCAAAAGCTTCTCTAGATGCGAGTGTGAAATACTTAGCTAATGATTTAGGGAAAGAAAACATCCGTGTTAACGCCATTTCAGCTGGTCCTATTCGTACACTTGCGGCTAAAGGAATCGGCGGTTTTAATGATGTGTTAAAAGAAATTGAAGAGCGTGCTCCATTACGTCGCACAACGACTCAAGAAGAGGTTGGAGACACAGCTCTATTCTTAATGAGCGATTTATCACGTGGAATGACAGGGGAAATGTTACACGTTGACAGTGGCTACAACATCTTATCCATGTCATAAAAAAGAAGGCAGACGCGAGTCTGTCTTCTTTTCATTCGTTTTAGTAGTAGTAATAGTGGTCGTCCTCTCGTTGCTGTTGACCAAAAACGCCTGTTTGATAGAAGATCCATGGCCAAATACCGCCTCCAGGAAATCCAGGTCCTGGACTTGGTTGCCACGGTCTAGGTGGTCTGGGTGGTCTAGGTGGAGTAGGGCGAGGTGGAATTGGACCATAGTATGGAGCAATCCCTACTAAATCACTATGATGTACTTGGATAAACTGAGGCTGATAGGATGGTGCTCTATACATAAACATGGAAACCATCCCATTACGACGATTGTAGTCTGTTACATAAGCTGTTACTTGACCGTAGTTTGGAATAGACGTGGTAATCCATTGACCGACATATTGTGAAATCACTGTCGGAGGTAGATATTGAACAGAAGGGCCTTGTGGACCGTACATTTACATTTCCTCCTTTAGGTTGTTGCAGTTTTCAAAATATCATATGAGGAATGTTCCATTGGGTGAGTGTCCACTTTAGAATAAATCGAAGTATTTTAATCGATTTAGCAGTCCCTTTTTTATTTAGTGGAGGAAGCCTTTGTGTTTTTACTAAAATAAAGCAGTTATCATGCAAGGCAAGAATGCTCAGCAAACAAGCTATCATCACAGGATGATAGCTTGTTTCTTATTTGTGATTACTTTAGTGCACGATAAGAAAGCCAAGGCTTTAATAATACTGGTTCTGTTTGATAGGATGGATTCGTTTGATTTGGGTTTCTGTAATAAAAAGAAGTAACCATATGCCCCGAAGGAAGAGGAGAATCAAGGGGGCTAGGATCTTTAATATCTTCGAATTTAACAGAAGGGTCTAGAACTGTTCTTTTATCGTTCACTAACACTCTCAAGGATTTACTGGAGGGAAGTGTATTCTCTACGTTTTGGTTAGTTAGGTCCATTTTTTTTATGATTTCTTCATAAAGAGCAGTAGCTTCCTCAATCATCTGAACGACTTCTTCTAACTTTGCATTAGTTTGTTGTTTCACTATCTCACCTCATTTTCATTCTGATCGTTCGTTGCGTACTTTTTCTTTACTATATATATGTAGCTTATCCACATTTCATTATGATTTATTTAAGTATCATATATAGGGCTGAGTGTAAATAGATTAATAAGAGTCAGGAGAGGGGAGTGCATAAAATGTCTAAGAAAACTGCGCCATTATTATATATTTACCAGCGTAAAGAAGCTGACGTAGAGGCCATCAATCAAGAATTTATTTATAAAAAGTTTAAAGTTCATGTTGAGGCAAAATCATCCGTTGAAAAAAACGAGTATATATTAGATCATCACTTTGAAGAAATTGCTACCGAGAAGATGACCATTTCGGAGAAGTTAGAATATCTCATTACTAGCCCAACTGATCAAGGAATTAAGATTGAGGTCGACGATGAAGTTTATAAAGGACATATAAAAGAAGTGAAATCTAATTCGATTGTAATAGTAACTGAAGAGGAGCAAGTGCAGCTAAATATAAATGAGGTAACAGCAGTGCAAATTTTATAAATTAGCTGTAAATGATAACAGGAAAAAAGCGCCAATATTCATAACCGATTGATCATAATATTGGCGCTCTTTGCTTATGGTATGAAATGTTAGAAGGGAAGTAGAAGTGAAAAAGAAATCAATTCCATTCTTGAAGAAATTGTTGTAAATATTCTTCAAGGAATTGGTGCCGCAATTCTGCACGTTTTTTTCCTTCTTTCGTATTCATTAAATCTTTTAATTTTAGTAGCTTTTCATAAAAGTGACCAATTGCACTAGAACGTCCATTCCGATATTCTTTTAAAGTTAGTGAATCTCGTATTGCTAAATTTGGATCATACATCGGGTCGCCTTTGCTTCCAGCGTAAATAAACGTTCGCGCAATTCCAATCGCCCCGATAGCATCTAAACGATCAGCATCTTGAACGACTTGAGCTTCAAGCGTTGTAACAGGTTTATTAGTCCCACCTTTAAACGACATGGTTGTTATAATTGTAATGATGTGTTGACGCTGGGCGGCAGTGGTACCAATGGAAGTTAACCACTGAGTCACTTGTTTTAATCCTTCTTCTTCGCTCTCAACTACTTTATCGTCAATTAAATCATGAAGAAGGGCTGCAAGGGTGACGATGACTTCATCTGCGCCTTCTACTTTTGCCATTTCTTTAGCTTGTTTCGTTACTCGTCTAATATGGTGCCAGTCATGTCCTGTTCCCTCATTCTCAAGCTGAGTCTTAACCCATTTTTCAGTTTCTTGAATCATTATTAATTCGTTCATTTGGCAGGTTCCTTTCTCTACTACTTGTGGCAAAAGATTGTTTAGGAGCCATTCGCTGTATTTCACGTACAAAGCGAGAGCGAAATGCTTTTTTTCCTCGACGCATAATTGGAACAGAAATGTGCAAGCTCTTTTCGGCTCGTGTCATCGCTACATACATAAGACGTCTTTCTTCTTCTAGTGGTTTATCGTCACCTTCACGCCATGCTTCAAGAGCATAGTCATGAGGTAACCCTCCTTCAACAGCGCTTAATATATAAACGTGTTTATACTCTAAGCCTTTTGCACGGTGGATGGTCATTAGTTGTGCTGAGTCACTATATGACTTTTGATTACGAAGTTCTTCATATTTAATCGTCATATGATCAATATAATCTAGAAATTCTCCGATTGTCGAATGGAGCTTCGCAGCAACTTTTAAATCGCGAACATCATCTGAGCCTCTTTCCATTTTATTACCTTCACTGCCTTGCTTTTTTACATACTCATTAAATCCCATTTCTTGTTCAATGAAAGTGATCGCATCAATCGGCTTTTTCGATTTTAATTGTTTAAACTTGGCGGGGAGCGTTTCAAGTTTCTTGGTTTGAAACGGCTTTAGCCCTTGAATAAAAGGAAGGGCATCAACATAAGAGCAATCGTTTGTTATGCTAGCTGCTTTCACTTCTTGTAAAGTTTGTTGCTTTAAAAATAAGGCACCTATTAGGTCACTTAATGCTTGACTGTCGTCAGGGTTTATTCCTAGACGTAGAAAAGCTAAAATCTTTCGAACGGCTTTTCTGCGGTAAAAGGATTCACCATCAGCATCTAATTGAAAAGGAATACTAGAAGAAACAAAGCGCTCAATTAATGCACGTGCTGAAGTGTTCGTTCGAAATAAAACGGCGAAGTCCGATGGTTGAGCCCCTGCTTCAATCTTCTTTTTCATATCCGTCACAATCATGGTTGCTTCTTCTTCTTCATCATAAGGATAGAACAACAGAGGTGGATGGTTGGAAGAGGTTTGGGCAAGCAGTTGTTTGGAATAGCGGTCTCGATTTATGTGAATTACATTGTTAGCAGACGAAACGATTTCGTGTGTAGAGCGATAATTCTCGGCAAGTACGACCATTTTTGTCTGAGGATAATGTTCTTTGAAATTCAGAATATAAGAAGGATCACTCCCACGAAAAGCATAGATAGACTGATCATCGTCTCCAACGACACATAAATTCTTTGTTCGATCACTTAACATTGTAATGAGCTCAACTTGTACTTTATTAATGTCTTGATACTCATCAACAGAAACATAGGAGAAGCGTTGTTGATATCTTTTTAATAAAAGGTCATTGTGATTTAAAAGGTCATACAGGCCAAGCAACATATCATCAAAATCAAAAGCATTCTTAGCTAACCTCATTTGTTCATACCGTTTGTACAAATAAACAACACGCTCTTCCCAAACATCTTTTGCTTTGACATGCTCTGGAGAGAGTAGATGATTTTTCCACCAACTGATTTGAGTTAAGGCTTGATCAAAGGCAAAATCTTTTTCGTCTAGGTCTATTTCGCGTCCTGCTTCTTTGATCATGGCTTGTCTCAGCCAATCTTGCTTTAACAAATTCGTAGGGGCCCATTTCTCCGGTTCATGGTGCATTAACATCTTGTAAAAAATACTGTGAAACGTACCAATCATTAATTGATTTAGTGTACGCGATTCTAACCCTGGGTAGAGTCGCATTCTTTCCTTCATTTCTTTAGCAGCTTTCGCTGTAAAGGTAACAAGGATCATTTCTTTAGGAGAGTAATTTTGCTCAGTGAGCATATAAGCCGTACGCGTTGTTAATACCCGTGTTTTTCCGCTTCCTGCCCCTGCAAGTATGAGTAAAGGTCCTTCTGTTGTTTGAACAGCTTTCCACTGATTATGATCTAAAAAGATACCGTGTTCCATTAACATTCTCCGGTAGCTGTGTATGTCACCTGTCATTTGTTTTGAATTATTTTCAAACGGAGGAATGGCTCTTACTTCTTCTGGTTTCTTCCAGATTTCAGGTTCATCAATTGAAGATGTTGTGATAGACCTCCGCTTTGGTAACTGGAAGCCAGCTGAAGATTGTTCTTCTGTTCTTTGATCTTCCTTCTTGGACGTTTCCTTCATTTTGTTTTCCAACATCATGGTGGCATTCATGCATTCCTTTGTCGGGTGTAAATGAATAAAAGAAGGTGGTTGTAAAATACTTAATTCCATCCGTAATGGAGAATGGCAATGTATACAAGTGACCTCTTGTCGAATACTAGCCATATACAATTGTTGCCAGATTTCACGTTCACAGCTAGGAAGGAAAATTAGTTTTTCTTGGTGGTAAGCCACTTGCATATTACGTACCCCTCTCTAAATACATCTTGTCCTATCGTAGCAAATTTTGTCGCCTATGTGTGTTACTTTTCATATAAAAAAGGATATGAATAATAAAAAGTCATAAGAAAGGAGGGGGGAGCGATGATCTCATTTTTTATTTTAGGGTGCTTAGTCACAATAGGATCTCTCATTTTTTTTCTAATTGGATGGTTAGATCAAGGACAGTTCCTTTTTGGTCCTTTTATCGCCACTCTAATTGGAGTAAATTTTATGCTCATTAGCTTTACGCAGGTAAAACGTGAACGTGAAGAAAACAAACGAAGAAGAACAACTTAGCTACTATCAGAGGAATAGTATATTTCAATAAGTAGAAAGAATGAGACATTAAGGATGGAGAGACAATGAAATGAAGAAAAAAATGGGGCAATGTCAATTGTGTGAAAGAGAAGAAGTTGAGTTAACTTTACATCACTTAACACCAAGAGAGGAAGGTGGGAGTCACCTTCCAACGGTTGAACTTTGTATATAAATGCTAATTTAATAATGTACAAAGATGATTACATAAGAATGTACAGTTTGATGATGTACATGCATACTTAGT
>NZ_JAQQWT010000059.1 GCF_028610705.1 Halalkalibacter alkalisediminis | reverse complement strand
TATTTACCTTTTTGGCTCTAAACAAGAAAAATTATAAAACTGAAAATTCAGTCATTATTTATGCAACACTAGTGAATACTATGCTTTCGTTGATTTATAATAACAGGTAAGTAATAAGTGTTTTCAAATTATAGATTGATGTAGTAGAAGATATGAAAATTGGAGCATACCTCAAGTTGAAAGAAATTTACTTTAATAAGTCAATTCATGCTGAAACATAGGTAATTGAAGGTTCAAACGTTTTGTATTTGTAAAGCGAAAAACAAACTATTGCCTGAATTTTACCAGTTAATGAATTTGGCAAGCGTATGGAATTAAAATAGATTTATTAAAACTGGAAGGGGGATGCTTCATTTATGAAAGGGAAAATAGTAATCAGGTTAGTTGTAACTTTCATGTTTATTGCTCTTTTTTTAACAGGATGTTTAGGGAGTCAGACAACAAAGGAGACAGGAGAAAGTGTAGATAGCAGCACTAACTCGATCACAGTTTTAGTTGAAGGTGGAAGTCCTGCTTTTAGGGTTGCTCGAGAGACTGCTGACGAATTTAAAGAATTGACAGGTTATGAAGTGATTATAGAAACAGCACCTTATATTGGTGTATATGACAAGTTAAGAGTGGAGATAGCTTCTCGATCAGGATCTTATGATGTAGCAACCATTG
Source organism: Halalkalibacter alkalisediminis (assembly GCF_028610705.1). Lineage (GTDB taxonomy): Bacteria > Bacillota > Bacilli > Bacillales > Bacillaceae_D > Halalkalibacter > Halalkalibacter alkalisediminis. Next base: position 11,845 of record NZ_JAQQWT010000059.1, on the reverse strand, counting down.
ATATATTATGGTTTCCTGCACTTGCCGGAGGGTTAGAACCTATTGATGATTTAATTACAACCGATGTAGAGGAGGATTTGCTTCCAGGACTTATTTCTGGAGGTTACTATAATGATCACGTATTGGGGTTACCAGTTTGGACAAATGCCAAAACTTTACTTTACCGAAAAGATTTATTTGAAGATGAACAAAATAAAAAGGGGTTTAAAGAAGTGTTTGGATATGAACTTCAACCACCTTCGTCGTGGAAAGAGTATCAAAATGCTGCCAAGTTCTTTACTCAAGATACAACTGGTGATGGAGTAACTGATCTGTATGGTACAACTGTTTTTGGAGCAAATAACGGTGATTCTGTAGCAAGTTGGCTAGACCATGCTTTACAAGCCGGGGCTCGATCATTAGTAATTGATGAAAATGGTGAAATTCTAGTAAACTCTAAGCCTTATATTGTGGCCCTAGAAATGTTAACTAAATTGCTTCATGAAGACAAATCAGTCCCGGCAGACGCATTATCCATTGCTTCACAAGAAACGTCTAAATTATTTTGGGATGGCAATGCGGCAATGATGTTAGCATGGGGACATTTTTATATGCCTTCTAATGATCCAACGATTTCAAAGGTTGCAGGTAACGTGGGGTCAGCTCCAATGATTACAGGGGCAGCAGGAATTGGTACGATACCCGGCCCTTGGTATCAGATAATTCCCCATTCATCTAAGAAAAAAGATGTCGCTAACAAGTACATTGAGTTTATCTATGAAAAGAATGATTTATTCATGGAAACGATAGGCGTTGCTGCAAGAAAATCAGTTTTAGAAAAGTACAGCAAGAAAAATGGTTACGAACATTTAGGTCCACTAATGACAAACTTATCAAGTGCTCAAACACAAAATCGTCCACCAATCATTGAGTGGCAACAAATAGAAAGTGAAGCGTTAATTCCCGCTGTTCAATATGCACTGTCAGGTCAAAAAACACCTCAAGAAGCCCTTGATTGGGCCGCAGAGATTATAGAAGGAATTATCCGTTAAAACAATCTATAAAACTTTAAATCGTAAAAGATATAAAAGTGAATATATTAAACTGCTATTAAAACTTTTCACTTAGTAAGGAGGTGGGAGATGGTTTTATTTAAAAATGGTAAGCAAAGATTTTCAATTAGAAAGAGAATACTTTTGTTAGCGCTATTCTCGGCGTTAATCCCATTAATCGTCTTTGGCATGTTTACTTTTTTATATTTAAATAAAGTTTTTGAAAATCAAGTCTCTGAAACAACCTCTAATTTTTTAAGCGTTTTAGATCTAAATATTAATACTTTTGTCGATGATATAGAGAATATCTCAAATAATATTTTTTTATCAAATGATATTCAAGAATATTTAAGCTATCGGGATATAACGCCTAAGTATTATATGTTGGAAACAGCTTCCAAGAATTTTCTCAATAGTATAACGATTGTTAATAGACCTTATCTTAACGCGATCTATTTAGGCAATGAACATCATGAATTTTTGAAAATCAATCGTGGTGAAAGTAATCGTAACAATACCATTTTTGACCATTTAGCAAATACAGGTGTATATGACCAGTTATTAGAAAGTGAATGGAAGGGGATGTGGTTTAAAGAAGATGAAATGAATTTTTTGGAAGAATCTCAAAATCCTTTAATGTTTGGTCGGGTATTAAGGGAACTAAGCACGAATAAGGAAATTGGAATTTCAATCATAGTTCTCGATCAGTTCGTTTTTGAGAATATGTTTAGAAATGTCACAACAACTGGGGATATTTTAATATTAGATGATATCAATACAATCTACTTTAGTGGTAAAGAAAAACACTATTCAACGAATCAAGTCGTAGACTTACTAAAAGAATATGATGGTAACGAATTTATTATTGAAACAATCAATCAAACCAAATATATTTTAAACTTTCATACAAATGAAAATACGAATTGGAAAATTGTAAGCATAATCCCTTATCAAAGTATTGTTAAAGATATAAATGATATTCGTATGCTTGCTGTCTTTTTATTATTTCTTTCATTGATTTTAGCCATGTTTGGTGCAACATTAATTGCAAAAAAAATTACAAAGCAACTCTCACTATTAAAAGATCTCGTTCAAAAAATGGAGAAAAGGCAATATCTATCGAATAATAAATTTGATAATCAAGATGAATTTGGGAAAGTAGGGAATCGCTTCGTTGAACTTTATAATCGTAATAATAAATTAACCATACAACTGTATGAAGCACAGTTGAAAGAAAAAGAAGCAGAATTGTTAGCTTTACAAAGCCATATTAACCCTCATTTTTTGTATAATACGTTAAACTCTATTTATTGGATGGCAGTGAAGGTTAAAGCAAAAAAAATAGCGAAAATGGCTATAAGTTTATCAAACCTTTTCAAATTAACACTAAATGATGGTGATCATATTACGACAATAGCAAAAGAAGTTGAACAGGTAAAAAGTTATTTAGAAATACAAAACATTCGTTTTGACAATAAAATCAACTATTTTATCGATGTTGATCCATCAATGTTTGATGATAAAATTATTAAATTAGTTTTACAACCAATTGTTGAGAACGCTATTCAACACGGTTTCGAGCCAAAAGGTGGAGCAGGGGAACTCACAATAAAAGGATTTAAAAATGATAAAATGATTACATTTGAAATAAGTGATAATGGTATTGGATTTAATATTGAAGAAGAACGATTTAAAAAACAAGGTTATGCATTAAGAAATATAAATGAACGAATTAAATTACACTATGGGACACAATATGGTCTTGAAATTGAAAGTGAAGTTAATACCGGGACCAAGGTTACTTTAACCATTGGACTGAAAAACGAACATTCTGCAATTGCTTAAGTTATTATTGTGATAAAATGAGCTTTTTTACTACGGTAAATTTAAGAGTTTTTACATTCTATTATTATTTTCTATAATAAGTTCAGAATTCCAAGAATGATTAGGATACACGGTGGTAAAAATCCCATTTGTTGTATCCCTTTTCTTTTTGATAAAGTAAAACCAGAATAAATACCTATGATTAAAAATAATCCGCTCATGAATAAGAAGGACAAGCTAGTCAAAATGATTGAATAATCAAGTAATGCAGCACCAATACCAGCTCCGAAAGTCCAATCAAAACTAAGATGATTCCACCTATCATTTCTGCATATTTTGGTAACAGTAATAAACGTATAACAGTACCCATAGTCATCGCTACTATAACCATGACACTAGAAATCAACATGATGACGAGTAAAGAGATGAAAGGTATTCGAATTCTTCTAATTCCATAAGTAATTCCTATTCCAAAACTATCTAAACTAACAGCAATTGTTCAAAGGATACGTCCTAGCAATCTGTTCAATCCTCCTTTTCTTCATGTCGTTATATTTATACCTTACTCTGTGTACGCACCAGTGCACAGAGTAATTTTATTTTTAAAAAAATGTATGACATATTTAAAAGATGTTGGAATTTTCAAATTGTTGATCTGGACTTAAGATTAAAAGTGTAAATAAGATATTTACAACCAAAAAACAATTGAGGAGGATTCATATGAATGTCTGGAAACCAAATAGTCCTTTAGGAGGATTACCATTTATTAAAGATGCAAGATCATTACGTGAGTCAAGTTGGGATCGAACTGGTGGGAATAAAGATTTTAGAGTTGTCGGTGCTGGTGAAACATATGAAGTTTGTGACTTAAAAGGTCCCGGTTGTATTAAACATATTTGGTTGACAACAAGGTGTTATGCACCTCAGTATTTACGAAAGGTTATTATTGAAATGTATTGGGATAATGAAGACAACCCTAGTGTGCGGGTACCTTTAGGAGATTTCTTCGGTATTGGTCATGCTGTAAGTAAACATTTTGTTTCATTGCCTTTAAGTATGGTTACTGGTGACAGAAGAGGTCCAAAAGGTCCTTTTGCAGCAGCTATGAATAGTTACTTCCCGATGCCGTTTAATGAAAGGGCTATCATAAAAATCATTAATGAAAGTGAAGAGGAGATTGCTAACTTATTCTATTATGTTGACTATGAACAATACGAAAGCTCAGATTCTTTACCGGCGGATATGGGTACATTCCATGCCAGCTGGAATCGTGAAAATCCTACTGAGAAAGTAGAGTTTGAATCAACTATTGAAAATCCAAATCCATGGGATTTACCTGGTGAAAACTTAACGGGTGAAGATAACTACGTAATTTTAGATGCAGAAGGAAAAGGTCACTTTGTTGGTTGTGTCTTAAATATTGATAATTTCAATGCATCAAATCAAGAATACACTTGGCCTGGGGAAGGGGACGATATGTTCTTCATTGATGGTGAAGTATGGCCGCCTTCTTTACATGGTACTGGTACAGAGGATTATTTTAACGCAGCTTGGGGCTTTCCGAGTGGTGAATATGCAGGGCCGTATCACGGAATTTCATTAGGCAGTGATGTGCAAGAACATTTTGGAAAATGGAGTTTATATCGTTTCCATATTGAAGACCCTATTCGATTTACAAAATCAATTAAAGCTACAATTGAGCATGGACATGCAAATGACCAGAGTAATGATTTTTCAAGTGTCGCTTATTGGTATCAATTAGAACCGCATAAACCATTAAAGCCGCTACCTGATATGAAGGAACGACTACCAAGAAGGTGGCCGGAGCATGGATTGTGGGATAAGTAAAAAATAGGGGGGACTTATATGAGAAAAGTATCGGTGTTAATCGTTTTATCATTAGTGATAGCACTTCTAGCAGCTTGTGGAGACCAACCGAGCGGCGGTGAACAAAGTAGTAAAGATGATAAAAGCATTACGGTCTTAGTTGAAGGGGGAAGTCCTGCTTACACAGTTGCAACCGAAACAAAGGAAGAGTTTGAAGATTTAACTGGCTATGAAGTGAATATCGAGTCAGTACCTTATGTTGGTGTTTATGATAGATTACGGACTGAGATGTCTTCACAAACAGGGTCGTTTGATGTAGCTACAATTGATATCATTTGGTTTCCAGCAATCTATCAAAGTTTAGAACCTATTAATGAATTAATTACAGACGAAATTGAGAATGACTTATTCCCAGGTCTGCTTGATGCAACGACTATGGATGAAGATTCTTTTGCACTTCCAGTCTGGACGAACTCAAAAATCCTACTATATCGTGAAGACCTGTTCGCTGATGAAGAAAACAAGGAATTATTTGCTCAAAAATACGGTTATGAACTAGCACCTCCAACAAGTTGGCAAGAATATAGAGATGTCGCAAAATTTTTCACACAAGATACGAATGGTGATGGATCTATAGATTTATATGGTACTAGCGTTTTTGGAGCAAACAGTGGTGATTCAGTGGCAAGCTGGTTGGATCATGTCGCTCAAGCAGGAGCAGAATCCTTTATCATTGATGAAAGTAATCATGTTATTGTCAATGATAAAGCGCATGTAGAGGCATTAGAGTTTCTTAAATCAATCGTACATGAAGATGAATCTGTCCCAGTTGGTGTCTTAGAAACTGCATCTGCTGAAACTTCTGAACTATTTTATAATGGAAAGTTAGCGATGATGCTGGCTTGGGGGCATTTCTATGTTCCTGCAAATGATCCTAAAACTTCAAAAGTAGCTGGAAGTGTTGGAGCTGCACCTATGATTGGTGGAAATGCGGGAATAGGAGTAGTTCCTGGACCTTGGTATCAGGTTATCCCTTCTTCGTCAAAGAAAAAGGATATTGCAAAAGAATATTTGCAATTTATGTATGAAAAGAATGAACTATATACAGAAGCATTAGGAGTAGCGTCACGACAATCTGTATTTAATAAATTTGGTGAAGGCAAAAAATTCGATCATTTGAATGCGCTGTCAACGACTTTAAATGCTCCGCAAACAACGAATAGACCTTCTGTGCCTCAATGGCAGCAAATTGAAAGTGAAGCGTTGGTGCCTGCTGTACAAAGAACATTATCAGGAGATACCAGCCCGCAAGAAGCCCTAGATGAGGCTAAAAATATCATAGAAAGAATTCTAAATAATTAAAGATCACGGATAGGGGATCCCCCTATCCGATAACTAAAAATTATTGGAACGAGTTGATTTGGATGAATAGAACATATAGAACTTCACTGCTGTTTTTTATGCCCGCTGGTATATTCATGTTAGTATTTTTAATTTATCCAATTAGTCTACTACTAAAGGACAGTTTATATAAGGTCGATATCTTTAATCCGAGTGAAGCTACTTTTGTTGGTTTATCAAACTATATAAATGCGTTAACATCTGAAAGATTTATAGGTGCTACTATAAATACGGTTATTTATGTCGTTGGTGCAGTGTCTGTTGAATTATTACTAGGATTGTTTTTTGCGTTGCTGTTGAATTCAGGGTTCAAAGGTAGCGGGATTGTTCGAACAATCCTTCTAAGTCCATTAATGATTGCACCAATAGTAACCGGATTAATTTGGAGATTTATGTTAAATAACCAGTTTGGTATAGTTAATAAACTTTTATATGATTTTAATATTACTTCGTCCCCTCATGCTATTCAATGGCTTTCAGATGAAAGGTATTCATTGTTATCAGCAATCATTGCAGATATTTGGTTAACCACTCCTTTTATGATGCTAGTCTTGCTAGCGGGCCTTCAAGGAATCTCAGCCACATTATATGAATCTGCAAAAATTGATGGTGCTAACAAAACACAAATATTTTTTTCTATTACACTTCCATCATTAATGCCAGTAATGGTTGTTGCGATATTAATTAGAATGATCGACGCTGCTAGAACATTTGACATTGTTTGGGTATTAACTCAAGGTGGACCATCATTTTCATCAGAGGTTCTTAGTACGTATATGTATAGTAATTTAACTAGATATGGGCTTGTTGGTGAATCTAGTGCAATGGCTGTAATATTCATTATCATCTTATTGGCTCTAAGCTCTTATTTCTTAGTAAATATGTTTAGGGCAAATAAGAAGTAGAAAGGACGTTGTTAAAATTGAAACAAGAAAACCTTTATCCAGAAGAGAACCTTTCTCCACAACCAAAATATGTCCCAACGAAATCTTTGCGTTTTAACCAAAAAAGTATAATTGGGATTATTACAAGCATATTAGCACTTTTGTTTATAAGTCCATATATCTATATTGTTTTAACTTCTTTTAAACCTTCTGCTGAGGCAATAAGTCCATCACCTACGTTTTTCCCAAGGGAATTATCAGTAGAAAACTATATTGGTATGTTTGAAAAAATGCCAGTCATTCATTATTTTATGAATAGCTTTGTCTCAGCAGCTGTCAGTACTATATTAGCTGTGTTTTTAGGAGCTTTAGCTGCTTATGGTTTGTCTAGATTTTCTTCAAAGATAGGAAATGTGTTTTTGCTCATTACACTATGTGTACGCATGATTCCGATGATAAGTATTGCTATCCCAATGTATTTGATTATTAATGGAATTGGATTAATCGATACGCGGTTAGCTTTAATTATTACTTATACTGCGATAAATGTTCCGTTTGCTATATGGTTGATGATGGGATTCTTTAAAAATATTCCTAAAGAATTTGATGAGGCGGCAAGAATAGATGGGTGTAATATATTTACAGCTTTTATAAAAGTCATTCTTCCTGTTTCCTTACCCGGGCTAGCTACAACGGCCATTTTTTGCTTCATGCTAGCATGGAATGACTTTTTGTTTGCTTTATTATTAACATCAACAAATGCGAAAACAGCTACTGTCGGGATATCAGAGTTTCTCACTGCTTATAATCTTGATCTTGGACCAATGACTGCAGCGGCTGTAAGCTTTAGTCTGCCAGTTATGATATTTTCAATTATTGTCCAAAGGTATATTGTAAGTGGAATGACATTAGGAGCGGTAAAAGAATAATACAAAATGAAATTTAACTTTTATGAGGAGCATCCAGTTTCTTGAATGTGTCGTTCTTAAACGTCAATGAAGAGAAGTACTTTAGGGAGTATTCAATTTAAGAAGTCATTGGTAAAGGAAGGAGATGGAAATAATATGATTAAGAATAAACATCAAGTAGCGATTTGTAAAGCGAATGAAGAAATTGCAAACAAAATAGAAATGATAAAAATAGTCCTTTCCGCTTAAAGTTTCACTTTATGGCACCAACTGGATGGATCAATGATCCTAATGGTTTTGTTTATTACAAAGATGAGTATCACTTATTTTATTAATTTAATCCATATGCTTCTAGTTGGGGGCCCATGCACTGGGGGCATGCAAAGTTCCAAGCATGCCATCAATGTTAGATATAAAGAAAGTTGTAAAAAGGCAGTAAAGGAAGTGCTATAATTTAATACAAATCATTAGTTCCCTTAAGAATAATCACATTTGTAAAATAACGAGGCTGAACCAGAAGTGACACTTCAGTATTTACAATCTTTTATGGCTCATATCCAAGTAAATACAGTTGGGTTGTCATGAAGTCACCTCATTTTTATGGACAGTCTCGTTATTTTACAATTTTTGGATAAATCAGTTGAGGTTTGAGAAGGAATGCTTTTTTATCTAAAAAAAACTGACACTTTCAAAAGAAATTAGAATGTTAATATTGTAATAAGAACCGTAAAATTAACTATATAAGAAGTTTAAGTATGGTATTATTTTAAAAAAGGAAGATAATAGTGCTAACGAAAAGACAGGGGTGAGAAGTATTGTATAAAATGGTAATCGTCGATGATGAAAAAATTGTAATTGATGGATTAACATCAGCGATTGATTGGGCGGAGCATCAAGTAGAGATTGTTGGTACTGCTACGGATGGAAGTAAAGCCTTACACTTAATTGAAGAAACAAAACCCCATATTGTCATGGTTGATATTAGAATGCCAGGAATGAACGGCTTAGAATTGATCCACAAATTGAAAGCGCTTTCTTGCGATGCGGTATTTATTATTATTAGTGCTTATACACAATTTGATTATGCCAAACGAGCTCTTGAGTTGGAGGCAGTTGACTATTTAACTAAACCGATAGAAATTGAAGAAATTATTAATTCGGTACAAAGAGCGATAAAAAAGTATGAAAAAAGTAATGATGCAAATAGTAATAGCAAAGAAATTGAGGCTTACAAAATTAAATTAGAAGATAAATATATCTTACATTCGATTCTCGGACATAAAATAAACGAGCATGAATTGGATAGTAGAATTAACTCTTGTATGGTAATCGTTTGTGGTTTGAATTTTTCGGAGTGGCCTAGTGATTTTAAAAGCCAAATTGAAGGTTTTTTATTTCGGCTTAAGGACCATTTCAAGAATAGCATTGTAGTACCGTATCTATATAGTATTGAAGATAAATTAGTTGTTGCATTCACTAGTAAACATGAAAATAACGTATCAATTTCTATTTTTAAAGATATTAAAGAGTTTTCTATATTATTAGAAAGGGAAGTCGGTTCTCTTCCTGTCATAGGGGTTGGAAATGCCCAATCAAGTCTATCAACTATGCAGCAGTCATATAGCGAGGCGCTAGAAGCTTTCACCATTGGCTTGTATTTAAACAAATCGATGACTTTTTACAGCGATTTAGAGAAATTGAATTATCATGTAGGTTCTAAAGTCATTACAATGATCGATAATTATTTTAATACTAAAGAAATTGATTTAAACAACATTCCGCAATTAATTAATAAAGTATTGGAATATTCAATGCAAAAAATGCTAGCGCCAGGGTGTGCTAAATATTTATGTTTCAAGCTAATTACTAACATCTATGATTATATTCAACAAGAATTCAATCTAAATGTAGAAACTATTTTAGGAGAAAAGTATGAAATAAACAATCAGTTAAATCAATTAAAGTCAATTGACGACATTAGAGGTTGGCTATTAAATAAGGTCAACGTACTACTAGATTATATGAATAATAATCAACTTTCTCATAAAGAAAAGTTAATTATTGATGTGAAAAAGTATGTGAATGAAAAATTTAATGAAGACATTACTTTAGATGAAGTAGCTGAATTATTTCACATTAGTCCAGCGTATTTGAGTAATGTTTTCTCAAAAAGGTTTGGTATAACTATGTTTGAATTTATTATTGATAAAAGAATTAGAACAGCAAAGAAACTATTACAAACGACCAATTATAAAATTTCTGAAATAAGCAAACAAGTGGGATATAGTAATCAAAGATATTTTAATCAAGTTTTTAAAAAACATGTTGGTACTTCACCTGGTAGGTATCGTTCTGAACGTTCAATAAAACAAAACATAGAAATGAAGGTAGAAATTTAAAGGGAAGTTGTGCACCCCCGAAAATAAAAGAGGGTTTTCTCGAATTTGAGGATTACAGCTATTGTAATCCTCTTTTTGGTGTGCCCCGCAGTCACACGGTCAAGTGGCTCAAATCGATTCGGTAACTTTCCCTTTGTAATTGGCATAGCCGAAGCAACGACCTTACCCTTTTGGGAAGGTCGGACAGGATGTCTCTAGTGAAAGGGAATCTGAAAGGTCTGCAGGCAAAGTCTAGCCCGGAACATAATGTGAACCAGAGGGTGGCAGCGGTATCAACAAAAAGTTGGAAAAAGAATGAATGAATACAAAACAAGATCAATTGATTCTTGCAGATCTTCTAAAAATTTTTGAACCCAAAAACTTAGTAAGATTTGGGGGATTCCCTGCATTAAACAGGGTGGAAACGATAACCTGGGGATACCATTCAATAAAAAAATGGTATCAGTTAAAAGTAGTGGAATCTTATGAGTGGGAATATAGGGGGAATGTATAATGAATCAAAATGAAGTGATGATCCAATCGATTGATCATGTTTCTTAAATTAAATCTCTATGATGAAAAGAATAATGAGGAAATCCAAGTTGCTCAGCTATTTGCTGATGACCAGACTGAAGTGAAGTATTGGGTTCAACCACCTACATCAATAAAAACAGAAGAAGATATTAGGAATGTAGTGAAAAGGGTAATGGAAATGATGGGTGATTAGTTTATTTAGTTGATAACTAGAAAAAACAATGCTTGAATCGTGTTAACAAATAAAACTATTAATAAGCTAAAGAACAGTCTCCCCTCCGGACACTGTTTTTTGCCATTCCTTTAAACCCTATTATTACTCCCAAACAACCGAATCTTCCCTCTCACAACTTCCTCATCGCCTCACGCCCTGCACCTTGGTAGGCTCTTGGATCTGTTGCCTTCGAGTTTTCTTGCAGATAATTTCTTACTGCATGGGTATAGGCTACAAGGTTTTCTGTATTTACATTAATCTTTCCGATTCCAGAAGAGATGGCTTCTAGAATTTGCGCATCCGGAATGCCAGATCCGCTGTGGAGGACGATAGGGGCATCAATGGTTGCGGCTACTTTTCTAATATTGTCGCAGCATAATATTTGGTGTCTTTTTGTACATTCCGTGTGCGGATCCAACGGCCATAGCAAGTGCATCTACTTTTGTTTCGTTCCAGAAGTAGATGGCCTCTTCGGGATCGGCTAAGTTTTGGGAGACATTTGCTAACCTTGAGAACGAAATCGCTATGCGATGGCTAAAGGTCAAAACCCCAAATAAACATAGAGTATAATCTTGTTATAAGATTGGCAATAAATACACCTATGGAAGGAAAAAGATTGACATTCTATATTTTCGATACAGGCAGCAAAATCGCTTCTTCTAATTGTGAACTTTCCATGTCAGTTTAATACTAATTCGGAGCTATACTAGAGGTCGCGACTTCATTCTTCCTGGGCAATCAAAAATTTTGCGAAAAAAGTTTTATGTATGAGTGAATTTCATAATTTGAATCCTAAGTCTCGTAAAGCTTTCAAGACACAAAAAAAGGAGTACCTCCCCAAAAG
>NZ_JAQQWT010000058.1 GCF_028610705.1 Halalkalibacter alkalisediminis | reverse complement strand
AGTATGCATGTACATCATCAAACTGTACATTCTTATGTAATCATCTTTGTACATTATTAAATTAGCATTTATATACAGTGTCATACAGGAGAACACGTTGCCATATTGGAAAAGCGAAAAGACGTATACGAAGCAGCGAAGGCAAAGCATCCAGAGCGTTGGGCACGAGCCACAAGAAAATGGACACCGAATGAACAAGTATCGCTCAATCCGATGCGAGATGAGGGGGAAACTGAAGAATTGAGGAAGCCATAATATTCCCTCTTTCCCTGGTGATTTGAATCAAAAACACGCTTTTCCTTTCGATTCAAATCACCAGGCCAGCAAGCGTAGCGCGGTAGCCTTGACTGAACTCGGGGATGGAGACATTTTTGTAAATACTAAAGTAACTAAATGCGACAACTATATTGACAATCACCGATAAGAGAAATGCTTCTATTGTTTTTCTAGTTTCATTTGTCGGATCACTCCCACCAAAAAATATATGAACTAGCTTAACACTTCCATTACGATTCCTTTTTTTACTTCCCTAAATTCTTTTCTTACTAAACGACTCCACACTAAAGTATGGAGGTTCTTCGTTGGAGGACTGAACCTCCAACGAGTTATACCGACTAAAGTCGGCTAAAAGCGAAACTACTTAAAGTAGGAGGTTTTTAACCTCGCCACTTGCTTTGCAAGTGCTTACGCAAGCTGAATCTTGGTGTGGAAAATAAAACATACTTAGGCCCCAGAAATAGTTTACAATGACTTGGAATCAAACCATTGTATCTTATTTCGTTTTTAAGGTGAAAATTTTGATCTAATAAAATATCATAATCATGCTCTCGGTCAGCTAAATCGTCAATTACCATTATTTTTTTAACAAACTTCCGGATTGATAGTTCCCAGCTTTTATCTATCGAGTAATGATCAATGATAAGTAAATCAATAGGCTTCACACTTTTTTTAAGAAGTTCTATTGTTTGTTCTACATCTATGCACCACGGTATATTGTTAAGAGAGTCTAATCTGTACACTTTAAATCCTCTATGTTCGATTAGTTCACACAAATGCCCCTTTATCTCACGACTAATAAACGTAACCTCTTCACCTTTTGAGCGTAATTCTTCAGCTAAAGTTAAACACTCATAACATGACCGCTTCCTATTTCAATTGAAGAATCTACTTTTATATAAATATTCATGTTTTTCTCCAAAGTATTATTCTTAATAAAAAGAAAATTTCGCGCTATTATCACTTTATTTTTTCTCTTGTAATCGGTTCATCCTTTTTCAAATCCACTATAACCTTACTGCCCTCTATTTCTTCTATGCTTGTAAAGCCATTTATATTACCGGCCATTTTGAGAACCGTATTGTAAGTTGTTAATTTTGTACCAGCTCTAATATCCATTAATGCCACCAAAATTTTTTGTCTATTTCGATAGGAAATCTCCTTGTTACAAAACATAAAATTTTTATAATTGTATTCTGGTAGTAGTTGAGTTAAATAATCTAAATTTCGTTTCATTTTTTTAAACTTATGTTTACTAACCGCAGATTCATAATCTACTCTTTTTATTCCTTCTTGAAGAGTAATATGTTTTTCAAATACTCGTGCACCTAATATATAAGCATATTCCAAACTTTTTACTACATAATCATTGTTGTACAGAGTGTGGTCTGCATATCCAATTATCAATTCTGGAAAAAGTTCCTTCAAAGACCTAATTTTCCCAATCATGACATCGCTCAAATTTGAAGGATATGACTGAAACCCAACCATGAGAGTTGTTAATTGCTTTTCAAAAAAATCACAAGCTGATATGATTTCACTAAACGTTCTACCTCCAACACCTAAAATAACTTTTTTTCCTGTGTCTTTAATTGCTGAAAGTAGTTTTTTATCACAAAAAGATACAGAGTGGATATCATAATATTTAATCGTAAATGGTAACGATTCAATTAAATTTACAGCAGTTAAGTCACAAGGCATTGCAACAATTTCTAACCCTTTGGAGTTTGAATATTCTAATAATTCAATCCATTGTTTCGAACTAAACATCCATTCTTTCACCTTATAAAAATCAGGATGCAATGATGACATAAAGTCATTAAGATCTAATAATATTTGAAACTTAATTCCATGACAGCCGATTTCAGCCGCCGAATCAATTAAAGAAATTAAGTAATTATAATCACCTTCATGATGAAAGGCTGTTTCTGCATATAGAAAGTAAGACATCTTATATCTCCAAATCTATCGTTTTTGTTAAAGACTTAAGAATACGATTGTTTATATCTTTACGAAAATCATCAAAACTTATTAATTTATCATGAGGAAGTTTAATCATACTATTTGGTGTATTCTTTGCATTGTCAATTTTATATTGATTAATAATTTGTATAATTTCATTAAGATCAGCTTTAAAATAATCATCTCCTAAGTAAGATACAATTTGTTTTGTCCGTATTAAATCTTCTGGTGTATCTACTGTTAAAGTATAATTAGATAGATTTTGATTTTCCTTTGGTAGTAAAACTCCACATTTATAAACATCAGGATTAAACATATAGAACATTAAATATTCATGACCTTCAGGGTCTATTTGTAAATAACACTTTTTAAGCATATTTAAATTTATTATTTCAGCTGTAACACCAATTGGGAGATTTTCTGTCCGAGTGTATTCAAGGTTTTCAATTAAATGAAAATCGATTTGTTTTTCAAGAATATACGGATCCACAAAAACATTATCTCCTGTAATCCGAATAACTTGTGATGCTTTCTCAATTTCCCCGACAGAAATCATCCTTTCAATTACTTCGTCTGCCGATCCCCGATAGATTGAAATTTGATTTCGCTCTGCAACATCCTCTAAAATATCGTCAACTTTTTCTTTTGAAGTACATAGATAAATTTTATCGACTTTGTGAACCATCTTTAATCTATTAACAATAACATCTAGTATAGACATGTTATTATAGATTGTTCTTAATACTTTAAGATGAAGTCGAGTTGAAGTTGTACGTACAATAATGCAAGCAATAATCTTTATTTTCATAATATCTCTCCTCAATTTCTTTTTTTCACCATACGGACCACCCACCATCGACAACAAGGTTTTGACCGGTCATTCCCAATGAATGATTAGATGCAAGGAATTCGACAGCACCTGCAACTTCATTTTCATGTAACATTCTTCCTGTTGGACATAGTTTTGCGTATCTTTTTTTGAAATTTTCAGTAACCCTTCCTTCTATTCCACCATATGAAATCGCATTTACTCTAATTCCATTCGAAGCAAATCGAATAGAGAGCTCTTTCGTTAAATGTATAAGTGCAGCTTTGGCTACCCCATAGTTAATCGGTGATTCATTTTTTGGATCTTCATACAAATTTGGATTTGGTGGTACCACCCCGTACATCGATGCTATATTTATTACATTTTCTAGTTGAGATTTTGGATGTTCTACAAGAGCCATGACTAATTCATAAGGAACAACAACCTCTAATATTAGTTCACCTAACCAATTTTTCCGATTCATATATCCGTTATTTATTTTTAAATATTCAATATTTCTTGCATTATTAACTAAAATATTTGGCCAACAGTCTCTTTTTTCAAACCAATTTATTATATTTTGAAATGCCTTTTCTTGTTCTAAATCAACTAATATCCCGTTTAAAGATTTATTATTATGACCCTCATTTTTAAATTTTCTTATCAATGATGCTATTTTCTCTTCATTTCTAGAAGTGAAAATCACTTTATATTTTTTGTTTAAGAAATGTTGAATTAGCTGCTTTCCAACTTTACCTGTTCCTCCTGTAATTAGTATTGATTTTGACAGCATATCAAATTCCTTTCTCTATGATCTCAATAATTTTTAATACAAAATGTTTATTTAATGGTTTTTCTTTCTTTTGAATGATATCAACAAAGGTTTGTAATGCTTTCTTAAATGCATAATATGTGTCTTTAAAAACTAGTTCTTTGCAACCTTCTTCCCCAAATAATCGAATTTTAATCGGACAATCAATATTTCCTAATGATGTGAAAGTTGTTTGTAAGCCACTTTCCCAACAAACTGTTACAATATTTTTTTGCCCTGCTGTTGATTTGGTAACCTCAATTTGTTGTCCTTGTGAACCAATCATTTTTACAACTGGTTCAATTATATGAACAGCATACTTACCCCAGCTGTTCATTACACAAGCATCTACATATTGTAGAGGCCCTATTTTTTCTAATTCAGCTTGCGATATTGAAAACTCCTTTGCATAATGAAGAGCAGAGCATGTGAAAATTTGGCCTTCATATTGTTCTAATGCAAAAATTTTTTTAGCTTCCTTTATGTTATTCGCCAATGGTTTATCTATATAGATTGGTAAACCAGCCTCAATAAACGGTTTACATATTTTATAATGAAGTTTAAAATCATCTCTTGCTAAAAGAATGGCATCAACTTTACCAATCATGTCTACATAATTTTCAACTATATTTTCAATATACGTTGTTTGGGCTATATTTTGAGAGATTTTTTTATCTTGTGTCCATAAATGTGTTACCTGTCCCTCTTTAATAGCATCCTTAGGGAATTTTTGTTTAGATAAATAATTTGGGATACTAGGAAAAGGGCATTCTTTTATTAAACTTCTATTATAACCATTAAAAATAGCGGACCATGAGTACGGATGTCCATTTCCTTCACTAATTCCGATCATACCTAGTTTAATGTTTCCCATTTTACCATCTCCTGGGATCAATTATATCTAGATTTCCACATGAAAATTTTTTATAATTATCATTAGCTTTTGTTTTTGTATCATATGATTTTTTTATTTCTACAAGTTGTTTTAAATTATTTACACCAATAACGATATAATCAATTTCTTTAATATTTTTTACAAAGGCCAATGCCCCGTCGAGTTGTGATATCCCATTTCCTTCTAAAAAATGATGATATTCTAATAAAGTTTGCTGAATTGTCTGACAATTTTTGGGTAGATTTTCAATTTCCATTAATAATAAACCTTGCAAAAAAATGGATCGAGCATATATCTCTATACCTAAATTCTTTAATTTCCTTAAATGACCACTTTTTAATAATCGTTGATCTAATACATTGATAGGGATTTGAATGATATCAAAAGTAAATGAGTTACATAACAAATCAATTTGATCACTATCATATACCGAAAAGCCTATTTTATTTATAAGTCCCCTGTTTTTGAGATCTAATAATTTATAATATAAACGGTCTCCATTTTTTTTAAATACATCAGAAATGTTATGAATCATAACTCCATAGATATTTTTACATTTTAGTTTTCTTAAAGAGCTATGAACACTTGTTTCTAGTTTATTAACATCTTTATAAAAAATTTCAGGGCTGTTTAACGGTGGGATTTTAGTAACGACTTTAAAACTGTTATGATTTTTGATGATGTTCCCAATCACTTCTTCACTTTCCCCATAAGATGGAGCGGTATCTATCGTGTTAATTCCAACTGATTCTGCATATTTAATGATTTTATATACTTCTTCAAAAGGAGTTTTGCCATCATTATTCGATATACCATATTTTAGGCCAAATTGTGCTGTTCCAAGTGTTAATTTCAAATACACATCCCTCCCTCTATAAAGTTAAAATATCTTCCGAATACTCAC
The DNA here is from genome assembly GCF_028610705.1 of Halalkalibacter alkalisediminis. Lineage (GTDB taxonomy): Bacteria > Bacillota > Bacilli > Bacillales > Bacillaceae_D > Halalkalibacter > Halalkalibacter alkalisediminis. Next base: position 8,762 of record NZ_JAQQWT010000058.1, on the reverse strand, counting down.
GTATTCTCAAAATTTCATAAACATCAAATAGTAGACACACCTTGGATAATACCTATATATGGTAATGATATAAGTTTTTTACAGATAGAAGTCCATCCTACGACCAAACTGGATGTGTTTGGAAATTAAGTCTATAACCGTGCGTTAAATTCTCCACAAAACTCACGGCCGCTCACCCTCCCATGTCTCACCGGATCGGGTCCATACATTCCTTCGTCCTGCGTATCCACAAGGTGGAGGTCGGATATGCTCCTTTACTGGGTCATAAGCCCGAATGGAATAGATATGCTCCGACTCTGCACTTTTGGTATTTGTCTGTTGAGTAACTTTGAGTAACTGAAGTTGTTATTATTTGTTATGCAGCCTGTAATGTGTTTTCTTGAGGTATCCCTTGTAATAGTTTTGAACCATCAAATTGACATTGCTTTTGTCCAATGACGAAGAAAACACGTAGTAATTTACAACACAAGGCAATCAGGGACTGTTGTTTCCTTAACGGTTTGTCAGGACGTTTTGTATAATAGTGATGCAGGGCTTTAAATGTAGGGTTATGTGCAACTAGTGGCCTTATGGCCAAATACAAGGCTCTGCGTAATTTACTACGCCCTCGTTTCGTTATGGTTGTTTGCCCTTTGAATTTCCCTGAGCTATTCTCACGTAAAGAGAGTCCTGCTAGATTGACTAATTGTTGAGGATGCTTATACTTTTGCAGATCCCCAATTTCGGATAAGACAGTAGTGACTGTCGCCACTCCTAGTCCAGTAATATCAATCATTTCACTTGCACCAGGTATCGTTCTAACAACACTTTCTAGCTCTTGATCTAGTTCTTCGAGTTGCTTTTTGAAGAGTTCCCATTGATCAAGGAGACTACTCATTTCTCGTTGGGCAAAATGACTTCCAATGTTTATTCCAATACTCTTATGAGCTGTCTCTACTAGCTTTGTGGCTCGTTTGATTCCAACACCACGTTGAACGAATGGTTTCCATTTTCTAAGTACTTCTTCTGGTGTCATCTTTACAATCTGGAAAGGGAACGGGAAAAGTTTCAATGTACAATAGGCTGCTTTACCTTCCCAGTCGCCAAACACATCAAAGAACTCAGGAAAATAGCGATCAATCATATTTTGGATACGTCCTTCTGTAATCATTAGCTACTGGATAAGTTGATCTCTTAATTTGACGCCTTCCCTTAACTCGGCATAAATGCCATCTAAGAGATTTGGTACGGAGTATCGCCCATCTTTAATCAGCTGTGAGATGACTTTCGCATCCTTTGTATCGTTCTTCGTTGGTGAGTTATCATCAAGCTCTTTGCTTTTCTTTACATGCATTGGATTAACCAATACAAAATCATAGTCCTTTGCATTCAGATAATAAGCAAGGTTTAGCCAGTAATGTCCTGTTGGTTCGACACCAAAGATGATATTGATCTTTAGAGTTTTCTTTTGCATGGCGCAAAGCCCATTCTAGTAATAACTCAAAGCCGTGGATTCTGTTCTCAAAGATCAGTCGCTTTCCAAATTCTAAGCCTCTGTCATCTTGTGTACGTGCTACATGCTTATCTTTGGCAACGTCGATGCCGATAACTAAAGTTGATGGTGTGATTTGAGAGATTTTCTGATTTTGTGTATAATTCATTGTGAGTCCTCCTTGGGTATCTAATTTCAGGGTCCTTGCGTTGCAGCTTCGGACACCTCGTATCATACCAAGGGGCTCTTTTTTTGTTCAATCCTCAAATAACTTCATTACAGGAATGCTCCTTTTATACTTTTAGTTCTTTCATTAATTTAATTAAACTGGCGCACCTTTATCTTTTGAATAATATAAAATAACTTTTTTCACAGCACGTATCACATCTTTAACATCGGATTCAGTCATTAATGGAAATAGTGGGAGGGTAATTATTTCTTCGTATATTTTCTCAGCAATCGGACAAAGCCCTTTTTTATAGCCAAGATTTTGATAATAAGGTTGGAAATAAACAGGAATATAATGGACATTAACACCAATATTCTCCTTAGTTAATGCATTAAAAATTTCCTTTCGTCCCGCCGTTAATTGCTCTAATTTTAATTGTATAACATATAAATGCCAGCTCGATTTTCTGTCACATTCTTGATATGGGATGTTAAGTTGTTCTACTTTTGTAAATGCTTGATTATATAGTTCAGCATATCGTTTTCGTCTATCAATATAAGAATTTAACTTCTTCAGTTGACTAGAACCTAGCGCTGCCTGAATATCTGTGATTCGGTAATTGTATCCAAGAGACTGCATTTCATAATACCATGAACCGTGGTTTTCCATTAACTTTGTTGGTTCTCGAGTAATACCATGTGTTCTGAATTGCATCAACTTTTCGTAGAATTTTTTGTGATTTGTTGTTATAATACCGCCTTCACCAGTTGTAATATGTTTTACAGGATGAAAACTAAACATAGTCATATCATTTATTGATCCTACTTTTTTCCCTTTATATATTGCTCCTAAGGCATGTGCAGCATCCTCAATCACAATCAGGTTATACTTTTGAGCAATTTGATGAATTTTATCAAAATCAGCTGGTTGACCCGTAAAATCCACAGGGATAATTGCCTTTGTTTTTTTAGTTATTTGCTTTTTTATCGACTCTGGATTAATATTATATGTTTTAGGGTTAATATCAGCAAATATTGGTTTCCCACCTTGGAAGAGGATACAATTAGCAGTTGCTGCAAACGTCATTGGTGTTGTTATTACCTCATCACCTTGAGAAATCCCTGCAGCAAAACAAGCTCCATGTAAAGCAGCGGTACCACTTGAAAATGCAACAGCATATTTAACACCTACATACTCAGCGATCTTCCTTTCAAATAATGTAATTGATGGGCCTGTCGTTAAGAAGTCTCCTTTTAACACATCTACTACAGCTTGAATATCTTTATCATCCAGCCATTGTCTTCCATAAGAAAGGTACGTATCGCGGACAGGTTCCCCTCCATTAATTGCTAATTTATTTTTATAAGTCATTTCTAAACCCCACCCTTTAAAGTAAAGTGAGCTAACTTAATCATTCATGCGTTTTTAAAATTCCATTTTTCTAAACCTTAAATATATTCTATTGAATTATTAATCATTTTTTTGATAGCTTCTTATACCAGTAATTTCATAGATTAAATCAGATAATCTTTTACCTGACAATTCGTCAGCATTTGGATAAGCCTTTGCAATAAACTCCTTTCGTTTTATCTCAGCTAATTGTTTAAATTGTTTATTGTTAACTAGCCTCACAATCAAATTTCCTAATTTATAAGGATTTGGCTCCACTAACTGATCACAATAATCATAGGGTGCTCCATCAAATGGATTTTTGGCAAAATAAACGACTGGCTTTCCGAATAACATTGATTCTATTCCAGTGGTTGAATAGTACACACATACAACATCCGCATTCGCAATCGTATCGTAAAGACTAAATTCATCCAAAACTATTTTTACAGCTCTATACTGTTTACTTAATCTTCTGTATTTCTCTATAGTAAAGTGTTGTTTTAATTCATTTGGATGGAGTTTAAGAATGATTTCAATATATTCGAATCTTAAAAGGTGTTTAATTAGTCGTTTCAAACTATCTATCGGCATAGTTGGTTGAGTTGGAATTAATACTATCTTTTTGTTAGATAAAATTTTTAATTTTTCTATAAATACACTTTTTGACATCGGAGGATCAGTAAAAATGGTATCAAAACTAGGATGACCAATGATTTTAATTCGATCTTTTGATACACCTGCCCTTACATAAAATACTTTCTCATATTGACCGTACACCCCTTGTATTGTTGCAAATACTGGTAAAAATCCTCTTGATGCTGAAATCATTCCATGTTGTATATATATACTAGGAATTTCATTTGCTGCTGCTATTACTATTAGCATTCGTTGAATATAATCTGCAGAACCACCTACAATTACACATGAGATCGGTACTTTTTCAAAAAAATTATTTACCGCTACTAATCTTTCTAAAATGTTATGAAGATCATTCTGAAACCTTTTTTGGAATTGCGTCATACCGAAAACAGGATGGCGATTATATGATATTAAGATCTTATTAGCCTTTTCTAAAGTACTTTTAATTAATGGTGTTACATTGGATTTGTATTCTTCTAAACTATGAATTGGTATTCCCAAATAGTTTTCACTTGTTGAATTCTCTCTAAGTATTGTCGTAGTAGATGAATTATAGAATTCTACATAATTTTTTTCTCGAAAACGAAGATTGACTTCATCATATAACAAAATTTTTCCGTTGCTTGTTTTATTATTAGAATTCGTTGCTACCTGTTTCATAATCCGATCAATCTTAGATTGAATTTCCTTTGGATGTACTACCTTATTCTTTAAAATTTTATCAATATTTGGATCATTTAGCTTTTCCTCTAGGGGTTTCATTCTAAAATAATGGCTAAAATGTACGAATAATGCTAAAGGTATACCATTATAGGTTAAACTTTCAAAGGCTTCAAGAAAATCATGATACAAAGACCAACTCCGTCTTTGGCCTGCTGTACTCATAATAAAATTCATGTTGGTACTCCCCCCCTTTAAAAAGTTTTAATGTTGGAATTCATTTTTAAGTTTATTATTTATACATATTTAATTTGCAGTAACTTTAGAAGTGAAATTTATATTAAGTTTGTTGATTTAATCCATAGTTCAGTATTTTTTATCCCTTCTTCTAAGCTTACTTTCGGTTCCCAACCTAACAAGTGCTTTGCTTTTTCATAGTTACATAGTAATTTTTGAATTTCACTTTGTGGATGAATATGTTTAACATGTTGAATTCGTGAGTCATCCTTCACAATTAGTTTAGCCAAATCATTTATAGAAATATCACGTCCTAAACCTGCATTTACAATTTCTCCATTTACTTTATTTGAATAGCCTGTTTCCACAACAAATCGTGCACAATCCTCAACATAGAGAAGATCGCGTGTTTGTGTTCCATCACCATAGATTTGAAGTGGTTTACTATTTAATTTATTTTTGATGAAGATTGCGACAACTCCACCTTCTCCTCCAGTTTTTTGGAAAGGACCGTACGTGTTAAACGGACGAATAACAACAGTTGGAAGAGCATATGCATAGTAATATGACAAAACCATATTTTCAGCAGCGATTTTAGAACCTGCATAAGGAGAAGCTGGTTTCACTAGGTCTGTTTCCTTTATCCCTGAAGAATTTGTGGCACGATCATATACCATACAAGTACTCATAAACACTAATTTCACGTTGTGCTTTCTACACTGTTCCAATACATTAAAGGTTCCAACCGTATCATTGTCAAAAGTCTCTTTAGAGTTATCAATACTATCTTGCACATTAATACTTGCCCCTAAATGGTAACAAAGGTCAAATCCATTCGAAAATAACCTGTCGAGTTCGACTGTATCTTTAATATCACCTTTAACAAACTTCATAAAGCTTTTGTGAGTTATGAATTCGTCGATATTTTCTAGCCTTCCATTTGAAAGATCGTCTAATACCCAAACATAATGACCATCACTTAATAACTGTTTAACAACCCACCTACCTATAAATCCAGCACCACCAGTAACTAGGACTTTCAATTAAGATACCCCCTCTTTTAAATAAGATTCTCACTTAAAATTAACTTTCGTATCTCTTCGATAGAAATAAGCGTTTGACTTTCTGAACTATACGTTCCGTAAGCTGGCTTTTTCGTATTTAAATACATTCCCTCTCTCCCAAGCTTTCCAGGGATAATAAACATATCAGACATCTCCCAAGCGATTGTTGATTCATCATAAGTCATTAATTCTTCATACATTTTTTCTCCTTGCCTTAAACCCACTTCTTCAATTATTATGTCATCACTATTAAAATTATGTTTTTTACAAGCGAACTCAATAACAACATTAACCAAATCTCCTAAAGTAATGACAGGCATCTTTAAAACAAAGACTTCGCCACCCTTTGATTCTTTCAGAGCTTTGATAGTAAGCATTGTCGCCTGTCTTAAAGTCATCATAAACCGAGTCATTTTCAAATCGGTAACTGTGATTTTTTTATATTCTATAATCTGTTTAATAAATAATGGAATTACCGATCCCCTTGAACCCATTACATTTCCAAACCTTACACTTGCAAAAGTTGTTTTTTCCGATGTTTTTCCTATACTGAGTATCTGATATTAACCTTTCCGCAATAAGTTTAGTTGCACCGTACGTATTTGTAGGCAAAATTGCTTTATCAGAACTTGTAAATACCACTTTTGATACACTTTAAGCAATTGCAGCTTTAATGACATTATTAGTTCCATTAATATTCGTAAGGACAGCTTCATAAGGATTGTCTTCACAAGCGGGAACGTGCTTCATTGCTGCAACATGAAAGACATAATCAATATCCTTCATGGCACTGAAAACACAATCATAATCACGAACATCTCCAATTAAAAAATGAAGATCATTTCTTTTCCCAAAACGATTCTGAAGATGGTATTGTTTATACTCATCTCGACTCATAACCTTTACAACTTTTGGCTGTTCTAATAGAATATTATTAAGCAATCTTTGGCCAATTGTTCCTGTCCCACCAATAATAAGAATCTTACGATTTTAAAAAAACAACCTCTTTTCTCCTCTCTGTAAGTTTATACAACAAGAAGTACTCTTGTTAAAATTTGTTCTAAAAATAAAACATTTAGCATTTTTATCCGTCCATTTATACCTAAATTTCAAATAGGATCCACTACTATATTTCATTCAATTTCAATTAGAAATAAAATAAATGATGTGTGATCGTTCTAAGGTATACTATGTATTAATTATTAAATCGCGAGCCTTTTTTCATTTTTTTCCAAATTGTGTGTAGAGTGGTGACAAGCTTCATTTATCCTTATCATATGTGTAACCTCCTTGACACGTTCTTCAACTCGTTTAGACTATTACCGTCGTCTACGTTTCGAACAAATCATTGTCCTCTCTTTGTAACTGTGGGTGATGATTTCAGCCACAACTGATCTATCAATAGCAAAAAATCTGCACAAATTTGCTTTTAAAGACGTCCTAAAAAGTCAATTATGACATTTTAGGACCGGTATCTTGTATATTAATAAACCTGAAATATTCATAGTTCCGTGACAAATGGAGTGAATATCCCTGTCTAGTGGAATTTATCAAAAAACACGTCATCACCCAAAGGGTGATGACGTGAAAAAGAGCCCAGCGGTCTAATAAATCATTCGTACTTGGCTTAGCAGGCATTTTATCTTTATAGGTCTCGTCTTGTTTATAAACGCTCTTCCTCAGTTGTTTTGATTGTTCGATTAAGATTTCAATAGGTGATTTAGAGTTAAACATACTGTTTGTATGAGTTGAATCCGCAATGAGTTGGTTGGACTTAATAAGACCTTCTTTTAAGGCAATCTCCACCGTCTTTTTAATAAGTATATTTAATAGTGAATCGTCTTTTAATCGCAGTTTTCTAAACTTAGTCAGGCTCGTTGGATGAACGATTTTATCTTCAGGTGCTACATCTAAAAAGTATTTAAATGACATATCAAAAGTCGCACTTTCAATTAAATCACGATCTGACATGGGGTACATCACTTTGAGTAGTAATAACTTAAACATCATAATAGGACATTTGGCTGTAGCACCAAATGCCTCATTATACATATCTTTTAACTCGTCATAAATAAACTCAAAGTCAACTAAGTTATTAAATTTCCTTAAGAAATGATCTTCTGGGATTAATATGTCATAAAGTGCGCTGTACGAACTGAGCATTAATTCTTTTTTAGGTAGCATAGTTTCACCAATTTTCTACATGATTTCTATCTCTATGATACCATTTTTATTTAACCATCTAAATCATGCGTACGAAAAAAAAGGAAGATTTTCCTCTTCCTTTAATCACGAAGGCATATTGAGACTTTTTCAGCAGTCTCGCCGATGAACTCTTTTTTCGCTTTACATTTATCGTAACCACGATGAGCTTGTCGCCCGAAAGCCTCACCAAGCTTAATTTTAACCGGGGAACGATGGAAAACTTCATCAAAGAAGGCAAGCTTGGTTTTGCCTTTGGGAAAATGAGCAGTACGGAATTTTTCCGCAACGCGTGTAAATTGCAAATCGCTGTTTTGGCTTACAACCTCTATCAGGACTTACGACGCCTCTGCTTCCCAAGCACGATGAACAAAAGTCTGATTCAAACAGCGCGTCTGCAGCTGATCAAAATAGCTGGTCGAATCATCCGTTCAGGACGATATCTAACCTTCAAATTGAGTAGCCATTGTGTCTATCAAAAGGAGTTTATGGCCACGTTACAGCGGATTCAACAACTCCCTCGTTTCGGCTGAGGGACGTCTTCAACTAAACAAAGAAAAAAATCCCTCGTGAACACGGGAGACGTCTGTCCTTTTTTGGTTGCCGAAGAGATTAGAGAAGAAAAAAAGACTATTCACCCCCAAAAAATTCAACCCATCTGATAAAAAAACAACCTGATTTCAAATATTCGTTAGTACAATTCCAATTTCTGTATAATTTTAGTTAGAGCGTTTGCCAGAAATCATTTTATGAATAATTCAGGTTTACTGTTTCTTTCTTAAATATTTCATCATAACATTCCCTTTTGCCATATTGATGCACCTCACAAATTGTTATTAATTTTAATATAAGACGGTTTGTCAATCTAACTGCGACACTTCTTCCCAAAACGCTTCGTATGAAGTTTTCCAACCAAGACATTTTCTTG
>NZ_JAQQWT010000057.1 GCF_028610705.1 Halalkalibacter alkalisediminis | reverse complement strand
AGTGGTCAGCAAGCAAAGCGCGGTAGGAGAAAAAGAAAATCTCAATTCAATGTGTCCATTTTCTTGACATAGTATCAAAATCTACATATTACAATCGGGAAAAATCCGAAATTGAAGGATTAATGTTATGGACTGGGAAAAGATAAGGAACGATTACTTGAGGTTCTTAGAAGACTTAACAAAATTTGAGTAAAGTATACGGTATTCAACATCCGTTAGTTTGCGGTTAAGCTTTGATTCAAAATGTTTAACAACTTCAGCAAAAGATAGCTTCATGGACAACACTCCTTTTTTCATAGTTACATTATGAAAAAACAAATAGAATGTGTGGATTATTTCCCATGAATAATAAATACATTCTTTTGGTAATTGTTAAAATGCATGGTCTATGACTGACAAATACTCTAAATAAACTAATTATCATGTGAGGGAATAATAAAAAAAGAATCCATTTTGAAAAGATTGATCAAAATGGATTCTTATCCAGCAGATTTATAAAAAAGTTTGATCATTTTCTACCTGCAAGGTCTGGCCAGTAAAAGTAGTACAATTGGCAAACCGTTCAGTAGCCCTTTAGGGTTTGGTTAGTAACAAAGGCTTTCAGCCGTAGAGCAAATCACCTTGTCACGGGTGGCTTTGATTGGTGCGCCCTACTTTTAGCAAATGAAAATTATTCACAAAAAATAGGATCATCTAAACAAATTTACTTTTTTTAAATGAACATGCGAATTATCCTGATGCACCCGTTCTAAGTATATATTAGTGGTTGAAATATCCGAATGGCCTGCCCAATCCTTTACCACTGCTAGAGGAACATCATTCTCCAGCAGAAGAGTTACAAACGTATGACGGAACCAGTGGGGGGTGACTTTTACATTTTTTCCTGCGATATGAACCGCTTCAAACAGGATAGGACCTGCTCCCAACCAAAACGAACGAGTTGTTTGAGTGCTCTCATGATTTGTGCCTCCATTTTCCCATGTTAAATATTCTTACTTTATGGTGTCTTCATCACTTCGGTATTCTAAAATATCTCCAGGCTGACATTCTAACGCCTTACAAATCGCCTCTAAAGTGGATAAGCGAATCGCTTTTGCCTTTCCGTTTTTCAATATAGAAAGGTTAGCCATGGTGATTCCAACCCTCTCCGAAAGTTCTGTTACGCTCATTTTCCTTTTAGCCAACATCACATCAATATTGATTATGATTGCCATGTCATTCACCTCAGACTATTAAGTCGTTCTCTGATTTTATTTCGATGGCTTCTTGTAAAAGTCTTTGAAGAACAGCCGCAAAGACAGCAATCACCAGGGGAGCAAAAATCATGACCATTCCGATGAGGATGAGACCCGGTGCGTCATCTACCTCCGCCATGATATAGATGAATGGTATGGCGATCACATACAAGCCACTGATTGTGATCGCACAGTTTTTGATTTTCTTTAGAGCTTTTACAGAAATGTGAGAGAAAGCTTGGTTCTTGTCAATATAGTTTAAAAGGGTAAAGGATTGATACAAAGCGAAGTAAAAGGGGATCGCCGAAACATACATAATCATTAAAATGCCATATACCACATAAGCCAAATGTGAACCTCTTTCTGCGGCTTCATTTGCTTCATTAGCTATCTGAGGCAACAAAAAGAGACACAACGCAAGAACGGGAATGCCAATAAAAATAACAGCTATCTTTAAAAAGAGTGTTGAACTTCGTTTCATAACAAGCACCTCGCTTATTTATTGTCAAATTGAACTTATCATATGATTTATCGTTTTACAATAAAAGTTTATTGATTTTAAGGATATTTTTACTTTTATATTTTAGGCGAAGAAAAAATCATCCCTCATTACAAAGAAATGCTCTATATAAATTAAAAGATTTCATTTAATGTTCAAACCAATTCCTAAATCTGTTTGACACTTTGTCTAATGTAATATAAGTCATTTTTATCTAGAATAGAGTTATATGACCTGAAATACCAATATTAACCAACGAGTGACTGAGCTGTTCATGAGTCACTTGGCTTAGGAGTGAAGTAAAAAAGCACAGAATCATGATAAGCAAGCAAAACGGAGAAAGTCTAAAAAGGTTCTAAATTCTCATATTAGAAAGGGGTCATAACATGTTAAATCTTCCTGCTGAAACGTTTTGGTTGTTAGTCCCTTGGCCGTTTATCTGGATGGTCCTTGCTATTGTTTTATATTTTAAATTAAAAAGAGAAGATGAACTTGAAGAACAAGAAATAGAAGGGGAAAAATAAAGCAGAGCACTACGAGTCATAGGAAAAACCATCACCATACTTCTTGATTTCGATATTCAAATGAATGCGGTTCTATTTTGATAGGAAGAGAGGTTTTGAGATGAGATTGGATGGAATGATATTTATCGGCTACTTATTGATTTTATTAGCAGTGGGGTTATGGTTTTCAAGAAAGGCGTCAAAATCGGTTGATAATTACTTATTAGGCGGCAGAAGCTTAGGTCCTGCTGTAACCGCATTAACCATGCAAAGCAGTTCGATGAGTGGATATATGTTTATGGGTGGTCCAGCCTTAGCGTTTCAACAAGGGTGGTATGCGTTATGGTACGCCATTGGTGATGCTGGGGGTTCGATAATTAACTTGTCCGTACTCGGGAAAAGAATGCGGAGAATGTCTGAAATTCTTGGGGCGCTTTCACCGATTGAATATCTTGAAAAACGTTTTGAAAGTCCGTCGATTCGCGTGGTGGGATCGATCATTTCCATTATTTTTTTAATGGCTTACGTCTTTGCACAGTTTATCGCCTCTGGAAAAGCATTGACGATGTTAACGGGAATGCCTTATGAAATCTGCCTGCTGATCGGTGTTAGCGTCATTATCTCGTATACAGTAGCCGGGGGCTATTTAGCTGTCGTCTGGACCGACTTTATCCAAGGGATCATCATGGTAGTCGGGGTGGTTGGAATTGCCATTATGGCTTTTGTGCAAATGGGCGGATTATCGAATTTAAATGAAGCGGTTGCTGCCATTGATCCAACATACTTAAGTGTGTGGGGAAAAGATCTCGTTTACTACGGGCAATGGGGAGTCGTACTCGGTGCCATTTTAATTTATGCCATTGGTTATATGGGGCTTCCTCACGTCGTTGTTCGCCATATGTCCATGAAAAGCACGAAAACGGTCAAGGGAGCCATCCTTTACTCTGCCACTTGGAACCAGCTGTTTACCTTTACGCCTTATTTATTAGGGATTGTCGCTCTCGTCATGCTACCGAATATCGCTGACCCTGAAATGGTCATCCCGGAGCTTGCTTATATGGTATTCCCAGGCATTTTTGCCGCCCTTTTATTGTCGGCGATCATGGCCGCGATTATGTCGACATCCGACTCGGTATTAATGCAAGCAGGAACGATTTTATCCCGTGATATTTACCAGCGGTTTATCGATAAAAGCGCCAGCCAGAAAAAGATGGTCCTCGTCTCGCGCCTCTGCATATTAATGGGAGGAATCGTCGGTGTGGTTGTGGCCATTTATGAACCACCTTCTGTCTTTGCGCTTGTCGTCTTCGCTTTTGGAGTTCTTGGCAATAGTTTCATGATTCCATATATCGCTTCCGTGTACTCAAAAAATACGACGAATGTGGGGGCTTTGTCGGCCATGATTGCCGGTGGTCTAACCAATGTGATCTGGACAGTCGGCGAATTAGAAGCCGTAACGGCCATTCACCCATTTCTAGCAGGATTGCTTCTGTCTATTGTAGGATTGGTGATGGGGAATCGATTTGGTCGTACCCCTTCTCAAAAAATCCAAGAGGCTTTTGAACAAGCGAAAGGCCCGCGTCACTTATCTCGCACGCTTCAAAAAAACATCTCACGTGAACTTTCACCAGAAGCCAAAAACATCTCAGAATTTTACCGTAAAAATCAAGTCGATCTCTTAAAGGGGTAAACAGAGATGGAACAAGTGCTCATTCAAACCCAAACCTTTGAAGCAAACGAAATTGTAAAACTTTTAAAAAGCATCGACCGCAACTTACCATATACATTGGAAGGCTTAGTTTACTATCCTTATTACCTCTTTGAATTTAAAATGAACGCTAAAGGATTAATGAGGTTAAAAGGCAATATCGGTTGTACCGTCGATTCGATTAGTGGACGAGGCGCCATGATTGATCAAAAACCATCTTTATATAGAGGGGAAATCCCAGAGAAAGACGGCTTGCGCCCATCACTAACGGTTGAAGCCGCCTACGATAAAGCTAACGAATATCTTTTCCACACGGCTTCACTTAAACTGAAGTTCGTGTCCATGCCGCAAGTACAATTGGTCAATCAAGCACTGTTTTACCGTCCATTTTGGATTGTCACTCCTAGCCATAAGGAAGAAGGCTATCCCAACTTAATGGTTGACGGGATTTCAGGAACCTATCATCCTATTTGATTGTGACGAGCGTCTGTCTCTGTTGGGCAGATTCTCTTCCTCTGCCCAACAAGTATTTTGTTCTGAGATCATTATTAAGCCACATCTAAATCAGAAACGGTTATATTGCCTCTCTATTACGTAACAAAAGTGATAAAAAAGCACCTCGGAACATAGAGGTGCTACTATTTCTATAATGGATCTTGTTCATCAAAAATTGCTTCAGAGTTTTAGCAGAATAACATGCATCGATCTTGTGCTACATTCAATCACTTAATGAGTGGTTGTTTGGCACTTTGGTTATTTTGTGGTTGTGGTTGTAGTTGTGATGGAGGTTACTCCTTGTTGTGACTGTTGTGTAGTTTGTTGCTGTTGCTGTTGTTGAGCTTGTTGAAGTTGCTGTTGAGCCTGCTGCACGGCTTGTTGAGCTTGTTGAAGCTGCTGTTGATTCCCAGCCGATTGGGCCTGCTGTGCCGCTTGCTCTGCTTGTTGTAAAGCTTGTTCAGCTGACTGTAATGATTGGTTTTGATTTTGTTGATTCATAAGTAATAGCCTCCAGATTATTATTTGAGGACGTTAAGCCCCGATGGTTATCATGCACGTATACCTTTATTTATATTCTTATAACATCATTGAATTTTGTTTAAACTACTTAATGATCCGCAACACAGCATAAGCCATAGGAGAAGTATGATTCTTCCAAACAATGATCCGTCTTATGATTAAACGAACCTGCACCTTGTCGTTAGTTGAACCTTAGCATCGCAAGCATAACGCGAATAGCCGTTTAACACCCTAAATGGCAGCAATCTGCTCCACAGACAAGAGCGACTTTGTTTGTCATTTATCTATTAGGACAGGAAAAGACTTTACTAAAATCAACAAAAAAAGAGATCCTCATATCTATGGTCATTAGTATCACGTTTGTCCTATTTTTCCTTAACGCTACGGCATCCCCTAAGCTAACTTCGATGCTCCCCAAGCATGTAACAACTGATGACAGTTCTAGTATAAGTTTTTCTGCCTCTTTTTTACCCTTTTTTATCATAAAACCTTGAATGGCCCTACTCCACCACCTACTGTAGTACGTAGTCATTTAATAGTTTAAGGGTATGACTAGTGCATAATCCTCTAAATCTATGAAGATATTCATATAGTAAAAAAACAATAGATTTCAATGTTACTAGGTGTTAAGTTGAAATGATTACGTCTCTTCCTTTTTTATTTAGGACCTACCGTTATCAGTAAAAGCCTCTCCTGATACAGTCGAACTAGTTGTGTTCATAGTAAAAGATCCAGATATCTTAGTAAACGACCTAGATTTCGAAAAAATTATTTTTTTATGAACAAGTATGTTCCAAGAGGTATATAATAGAGGGTACCCATTTAACAGATAAAATAGTTGAATACGATGAACCTCACTTTGTCTTTGAAGATAAAGAGGATCATACACCTATTTTCTTCAGTGGGGAACGTAAGACAAAAAAATTACTCCCTTTTACAAATTTCTAAAGAGAAAACAATAGATCCATAATCGTAACAATCGTTGTAGAAATAAGAATAAAAAATAAACCTATTCATAACTTAATGATCTAAGTAAAATGAATAGGTTTATTTACTTATTCTTTTTTAGATCAATGATGAAATGGTAATTCGTTAGTCTGAAAATCTTCTAACGTATTGGTTAAATCTGGATAAATGAACGAAAGTGATAACGTCATGGTTACTAATATTAGAATTAATTTCAATTTTTTCATTGTCATATTCTCCTTTTTCTTTTATAAATACATCATAGTGAATACTCATATATTCTGCGTTTTCAGGCTAGTTGAGTAGAAGAGGATAAACGAGTTACCAAGCCTGTAATAACTGTTTTTAAACATAATTATTAATATATTAATATTTCTGAAAGGAGTCGAAATGATGACGACAGGTATGCTAACTGTTGGTGAAAAGGTAAAACAACTAAGGAAGAGTTTAAAGCTTTCACAAATAGAATTGGCTAGCGGAATTTGTCACCAATCGTTAATAAGTCATATTGAAAAAGGAAGAACCATTCCTACGGTTTATGTTCTAAATCAAATTGCCATTAAGTTAGGGGTGGATATGACTTATTTCTTGAACGTATTATCTACTGAAAATGAATATTACATTAGCGCATTTAAAAGTTTGGTTCAATTAGAAGTTCGAAATAGAAACTATGAAAACCTTAAAAAACTATTAGAGTCTGAACAAAATAATCCTTTATTTAATTCAACCGAACTTCAGTTGTTTATCAAATGGCACATGGGGATTTGTATTTATTACTTGGATTCAGATCCTGTAATTTCCATCAAAGTACTCAAAGATTCATTAGATGAATCTTTAAACAATAAATCTGTAACTATGACTCATGTAGAAATGCTAAATAGTTTGGGAATCATCTATGCAGAAATTAATGATATTCAATCTGCTATAACGATTTTTAAAGAAGCCTTAAATACGATAAAGAAATTGCCTGTTTTATTGGATAAATCAATCCAATTAAAAGTTTATTATAATTATGCAAAGGTCTTAACAAGAAATAATCAATTAAGAGAGTCATTACGGATCTGTGAGAAAGGAATCAATCTAGCGATAAAAATACGTTCGTTAGTATGTCTAGGAGAGTTATATTATCAAATTGGTTATAATTATTCGTTTATGAATAAAAAGGCTAATGCTTATGATTTTTATAAGATTGCAAAGGGCATTTTTATAGCAGAAAGAAATGATCTCATGGTGAAATGTATTAGGGAAAAACTGAAGGAGTTTGAAAAAAGTAATAGATAACATCCGATAAGCGTGGGTCATTGTTAGGAGTAAGGTCTAATCCGACTTTATATTTTTCATAATTTTGTTTTATTCATAATAAGAGTTCATAGGGGAAACAAAAAAAGATACTAATATCTATGCTCATTAGTATCCCATTTGTCCTATTTTTCTACCTCACAACCGACCCCGCTCATGTTTGAATTGTCACGCTTTTCTTCTCTGTACCCCATATACAACAAGTAAAGCAAGGAGGGCACCGATTGAATCAATGGCCACATCTGATACTAAACCAGAGCGTTCCGGTATAAAGGACTGATGCCATTCATCGATGGCTCCGTAAAGAGTGGCAAGTAACCAAGCAAAGAGATATCGCTTTTCCTTGCCTTCTAATGCCAGCCAAAAAAAGATCGCTAATAATCCAAATGCCGTAAGATGAACCAATTTCCTTGCATAGTAGTTTAAGATAGCAGAATCAAATAAAGGATTCGTTAATAGTTCTTCCGTTGCATCCCCCGTAAAAAAGGGCTGTCTAGTGGCTATGGCAATACCGATGCACCAAAGAAGCGCAGCGCACCACCAAAGTCTAGTCTTCGTCATGATCATCACCCAAAGACGATTATACATGATTATTTGTTAAAAGCTTAACCATATACTTTATACAATAAAAAGCCACGGTTCCCACATAAGTGAGATGCCCCTGGCTGTAATGAAATTCCATTCGTAATGACTAGCTAGTTAGTCATTACGGATAGAATCCTATGAAGGTTAACCGATCTTCTTTAACTCTCCACGCCAAAATTTGATGTAATAGCGGTCTTCCGTATCTTTTAAAAGTTTCTCTCCAATGAGAGCAAGTGGGGTCCATACTGGTTTGACACTGATTAAAGGCATCTCTCACAACTCCAATCTACCAAAATAATAAACTCTATATACATCGTACGTTTCTTTATAACTAGTATTATAAGACTCTTTTCGTTCTTGATCAAGAACGAAAAGAGTCTTAGTTTGTCAACTTTAGTCGAATGAGGAAAAAGTGCGGGGTTCTTTGGAAGTTATTGTGGATATCTAAAATAAAAAAGAATCGTTTCGATCTGAAAAAACAGTGAATCTGACAAAATAGTATAAGAAAATGACTAGTAAATCTATCCAATGCAAGGTAGAATTAAGAAAAAGTTGGTATTTTGGTGAAAGAGGAGGTCTTCTGTAGATGATAGAAGCGTCAACAGTTCGAAAGGTTGTCATTTCTTCTACATTTGCGACGGGAATTATACTAGCCACTCCCCTCGTTGCAGATGCAGCACTCGGTGATCAAACCCTACGTGTAGGGATGACTGATACAGATGTAAGAGATTTACAGGATGCACTAGCGAAAAAGGGATTCTTTAACTTTGGGAATTCAACTGGTTATTATGGTTCCATCACGGAGAGTGCAGTTAGAGAGTTTCAAAGAAAGAATCGTTTACAGGTGGACGGGATAGCGGGTCCACAAACATTATCGACTTTATTAGCTCAAATGGGCGGACAAGCTCCTACGAAAACTTCAACGACAACGTCTACTGGAAGTAACTCTACGAACTCGACTATCCAAGGGATGTTAAGATTCGGTTCAAAAGGAACCCAGGTGGAACAACTTCAACAGAAACTAAAGCAAAAAGGGTTTTATACCCATACGATTACGGGGCAATTTGGCCAAATGACAGAAGCAGCTGTTCGTAACTTTCAACGTGCGAATGGACTACAAGTCGATGGAATTGCGGGTCCACAAACGATTGCTCAATTAATTAATGAACCATTACCTGAGCAGACAAACTCTAATCATTCAGTTACGAGTTCCCTTCTACGTGTTGGAAATAGTGGAGCAGCGGTTACCAATCTTCAAGCACAGCTTCGTTCAGTTGGTCTCTTTGACCGCGAACCTACAGGCTATTACGGGCAAGAAACGGCGACTTCAGTGCGAAGCTTTCAACGTTTACATAACTTAGCAGTTGACGGGGTAGCAGGTCCCAATACGATTAAGAAATTACAAGAGGTGGCAACCAATCCATCAGCAACTAAGACCACTACCGCTCAAGCTAGTAAATCAACAACAGCTGAGCCATCGCGCTCAGGCAGTGGCAGTGCCGCACTTGTGACCAACTTAGTAGCCGAAGCAGCGACTTATATTGGTGTTCCTTACCTTTGGGGAGGACAAACGACAGCGGGGTTTGACTGCAGTGGCTTGATTCAGTATGTGTTTAGACAACAAGGCCTTTCGATTCCACGTACCGTTGCCCAGCAATGGAATGCAGGGAAATCGGTCGATAAACTGGCTGTAGGAGACATTGTCTTCTTTGAGACGGTTTCAAAGGGACCATCTCATAATGGAATTTATATTGGAAATAATCAATTCGTTCACAGCGGTTCGTCCACAGGTGTAACGATTGCAAGTATGAACAATAGCTACTGGGCGCCTCGTTATCTAGGAGCGAAGCGACTACACTAGTAAAAAAGGATTCGCTCAAATGATTTGAGAGAATCCTTTTTTTGATGAACCTATAGGTTTCCAAGTAATACAGATAAGGCAACCGCTACTGAAATACCCATAATGGATAAGACTAAGGTGATTATGAACTTCTTGATTTGTTTTTTGCGGTGAAGCTGTTCGGGTGTTAAAAACATTTGATATCATCCTCCAACAAAATAATGGAGCACACAAGGACGCTCTTTTCGGCAGCTGGCTGGCATAGTGGCTTGGCCAATGAAGCCCCTATAGCTTTGCGTCATCAACTTTCGCTGACTTTGCTCTTTCGTATGACTCACATCATATATCGACACGTTCTGACAAATGTTTATAAAAATGATAAAAAAAGAGGCGCTACTACCCATAACGGATTCCGTTTCCTATCGCTAAACGTTTCTGGAATAAGAATTGCGCTCTTTCTTTATGTATAGGGCCAGATTGTGGAACAAGCTTCTTCAACTATTAGGCAGGTTTCTACAATAAGGGGATTTTTTTAACACTTTAATCCCAAAAATTAAATGGAATAAGGGTTAAGATTTGAATAGAAATAGAATAGGTCAAAACGTATTTAAGAATTGTATGGATAGTGAAAAAGGAGGTGGGAAACGGAAATGTTGACAGCTCCTGTTTTTGCCTTCTTGCGCTAACGAAGCAGAATTCTTGAAGAAGACTGAATAAAAGAGATAACTCGATTTAAAGAGAATAAGAAGGGGAGTAAAATGAATATATACTGTAAATGTTAAAATTTAGAAAAGGAAGGTGTAGATTTGTTAAGAACAGTATTTGTAGGTCTACTATCATTTACCATTGTAAGCAGTTTACTTTTATTGATTGGATATTTGTTTGAAATTAAATTGTTCATGTTTAGTTTTTACGAAGAAACTTCAACTGGGTTTGAAGCAGGAGGTTCAGTAATACCTTTTATTCTCGGATTAATTTGTAGCTATTTTATCGGTAATTACTATCAAAAAAGACAACATAGTAATTAAGCTCTAACGGGTAGCATTAATTGAAGTTCCTTCAATTGTTGAAGTACGGGCAGGTTTGCATAAAAGTACAGTCAATAAGAGGGGAGGAAAATTGTATGTTAATTGGTTTGATGCAAGGTATAGGTATATTCTATTATTGGACTTGGTTTGTCTGGCCATTTGTTTTTATTTTTTCATTGGTTTATGCAATTTCTTCTTTAGTAAAAGACGATACAGCATCGATAAAACCAGCCATTGTTGCTTCCATATCCCTTTTAATAATTCTGGCTGGTATCACTGCTCCTAATTTTAATTGATTATTTGTATGAGGTAGATTAGAGCTTAACATTAAGCATTTATTTAGACTTCATTCATATTTTATGTTTAAAAAAATGTGAAGGGATGCATTTAAATTAATGGGCGGCGATGCTTTAACAAGAAAGGTTAGTTGAATAAGGTAATATTTGGGTTAAGATAGATATAAGTAGAAAAGTTAATAACAAGGGGGATTTTTTGGAGGAAAATATTGGGGATGTAGATTTTTTTAAACGAGTAGTAAAAAGACTTTGCAAAAAAACAATATTTCCCCTCAGAAACCTAAATTTGAAATCATCGAGAACGTAATGGTTATTAGTATTAAGAACCATTTAAAAGATGGAGTAGACTTAATAAGTTTTAATATTTTAAAACGTATTTACCGAACAATTGGACCTTTAGAAGAGAGCTGAACAAACAAGAAATAGAATTATTAAGGCTTATGCAAGTGTCAAGGCATTTTATTTTGATTATAGCAATGAAATGAATACCATTTGGCGATGAATTATTTTACTAAGTTTTTATTGTTTTTACTGAGGTATGCAAAGTTATCAGTACACTAATAAAGTAATAAGGTTTACTTCAGTAAAATAAGGTATATTATATTTGTTGAATAGATTCTCTTTAAAGACAAGAAAAGTAGGTGAACAAAGTGGGAAAATATCAATTGGATGCCAAAGGTCAGGTAGCTGTGACAAAATTTCATGAAAAACAGACGCTTGCCAAATTTGATAAAAAGCAGCAACTTGAAAAAATACGTGCGGAGTATTTGAAAAAGAAGCAAAAACAAACAGATAAATAATATGAATGAAAACATAGGAAGACTAAAATCTCCCTATGTTTTTCTTATTCGAAGTTCTTTTTTCGATTGATGATCATCGCTTCTGGAATAATTTTGCGAATGACCAAGATACAGAATCTCGTGTCTTAAATATTGTAATGAATCATGAAATCACCATTACTTTAGAACGTATACAAGAAGTCTTTAAACAACTTCTTGTATTAAAATATGAATTTGAACTTAGTTATAGAGAAATCTCATTATTACTGGGAATGAAGGAAGAAACGATTAGGACATATTTATTTAGGGCAAGAAAAGAATTTCAAAAGAAGTGGAGGTATCTACATGAATGAACACTCAGAGGATTTTTTTGATGAGAAGCAGATAAAAAAGGTAAAATGAAGACGATATTAACAATTATATTCGTTTCTTTCATTGTATTCGTTATTCTAAACATAGCCCATTTTGCCATTTTGTCTTTTTTACTTGGACATTGTGGGTATGAAGCTGCTTGAATTCAGGGTTATTGATGATAAGACTCATGGCCGCTAAATACATGAAACACCGCAACCGAGATCTTCCACGTTAAGAGATGACAATTTGTCCGAAAAGCCTTCACATTTGGAGTGAGAGCTTCCGTACATGGTTAATTGATTTATTCTATAGAGTTCGTGATGAACCATGTAATACATAATTTTCAAAAAAAGGAATAACCATTCATGTGAAATAATACACTATATCTTATTGTGTTATGTCAAATTTTGGCTACTACAAAAGAGAAGGAGTGTTTTTCCATGAAACCAACTTTTGCAGAAATTGTTAAACTTTTTGAATCAAAGCTTAAACGCAAGTTAACTGATGCTGAATACCGTGTACTTTACTCAAATTTTGTTAAGTCTTCTCAAAACCTCAAGTAAGCTCTACTTAATCATTCCAGTTCATTGCATTAACTCTTCCGTGTAATCGTCAAATAATCCCCATCTTTAGGTGGGGATTATTTGACGATTACGTTTTATGACAAAAAAATTCTCCAAAATGAATTTTACAAAAGTACTAGGGATAGGTTCACTTACTGTCCCCTCTAACTATCTTGTAACTGCCGATAGTTTTTCATCAAAAGTATATTTAGCCATAAAAAAACTGCACCTCCAATTGTTAGTTGTGTCTAACAATCGGGGTGCAGTTCACAATCGGGCGCTTTTCTGAAATAAGGAAAACGTCTTTCTTCATGAAAAAGGCCAGATTGTTGAGTAACTCAATTTTAAAATAAATGAATATTTTAGAAGAGATTGTGAAGAAGTGCACTTAAACTATAGAGCAGGTTAATTCGGTATAAAAGGGAGGGGAACAGAATGACAAAAAGAGGAGCTCTGGTGTCGCTTTTATTGCAATCTCTGCATTGACTTAAGCCTTCTCTCTTAAAATTAAAGTATGAGTATGAGCGATTGAGCTGGAAAATACCACCACTACTTTTAAATGTAATGCTGACTTATAATAATTTTAAAAATAAAATTTCTAGGTGGTAAAATTTGATTCGTATTCCTAAACTCAGTAGAAAGAATTGGATAATTTTCATATTTTCTTTATTAGTCATTGGTTATTTAATTTTTCTCTCACCGCTTAATAAATCTGATAGAACTTGGTATAAAGATTTAGAAGAAGCACTTGTCGCGGTCCCTTTTGAAACGAAAGCTCTTTATGATGTACCTGAATCTGTTATATTTGACCGTGCTGTTATTTTAGGTGAGGGAAAAAGGGATAGCATCATACGTTTTTTTTATTCAAAAAATGATGAATTTTATTTTGTTATAGATGCTTCTTTAATGGAAATGGGATTCTTTTATTATTTTTCAGTAGAACCAATAATGATAAATCAGAACCAAGGTTATATTGGACGTTCGGTAGAAAATGAAGATATTAAAATTATTTGGGTTGATGATGGAGTGAGTTATAGTATTGAAAATATTGGTTCAGATATAAGTGAAGAAGAAATGCTTCAAATAGCAGCTTCTATTAAGTAGTTTTATTATCATCAATTTGGAATTGAAGCGTCTCAATATGAGGATAATGTTAAACTTTTATTTTTTGCTAACGGAGGCTTTACTAAAATAACTAAGGAGCCATTTTTTGTAGCTTTTTTGCAATTTCAATATTCCGCAATCGGGTGCGAGAGTGGAACAAGGAGTTGTCAATGCTACTGCTCCTTCTCTTATTGAAGGTCAGGTTACTTGAATTAGAACAACATCAAATTACACTTAAATTTAATTTTGTGATATTTTCCTTTTTTTGTTAAAATAAAATAGTGGAGATATATTGAAAGGGGATAAAGATTCTAATGTGGATGAACTTGTAATGATTAGAAATTGGATAGATTAATTTTTACTCTCATTGACTATCTATAATCATTCAAGGACTGCATTGTTTGGTTTCAAAAACCCTTTTTAAAGGATGGATATCTTTTGTGTGTCTGGCTTTTTAGTGGGACAATTATATCTCCTGTTGACCTTATTTATGCGTCCTTCATTTTGGAGGAATATTATAATGAACCAATTAAAAGATAAAATTGCAATTATTACAGGTGTAAGCCGTCTGAAAGGGATTGGAGCAGCTATTTGTAAGGAGTTAGCTGAAACGAGTTATCATATCTTTTTTACTTATTGGACGGAATATGATAAAAAAATGCCTTGGAGTATTAAATTAGATGAACCATTAAAGTTAAAAGAAGAATTAATGCAAAAAGGAGTTAAGGTGTCATGTATGGAGTTAGATTTAACTGAACAAGATGCACCTGAACGACTTCTAATAAGTGTTGTTGACCAACTTGGCTATCCTGATATTTTAATTAATAACGCAGCATACTCAACTAACAACGATTTTTCTAATTTGACTGCCGAAGTATTAGATAAACATTACATGGTAAATGTTCGTGCGACGACATTATTGAGTGGTATATTTGCTCAAAGGTTTGATAAGAAATCTGGTGGAAGAATAGTCAATATTACTTCAGGTCAGTTTCAAGGACCAATGCCTGGTGAGTTAGCATATGCAACAACAAAGGGAGCTGTTGATGCTCTAACTATTACATTGTCGGCTGAACTAGCCCCGTTAGGTATAACAGTCAATGCAATAAATCCAGGTCCAACTGATACTGGCTGGATGACAGAGGAAATAAAAACTCAATTAAAACCGATGTTTCCTTTTGGTAGAATGGGGGAACCGAAAGATGTTGCAAAAACCATTAAATTTCTAGTGAGTGATGAAGCAGATTGGATTACAGGTCAGATTATTCATTCAGAAGGTGGATTTAAAAGATAAACTATACAAAAGGCTCTTACCTTGGAGCCTTTTTGTTGTATTAAATAGTAGCATAGATATGAGTTTGTGAACTATTGTACTTAAAGTAACGGGTGCTAATGTTTAATAAGAAGAACTATCGCAACGCACCAATTAAATTAGTAAATGGGGAGATGGAATATGGGGT
>NZ_JAQQWT010000056.1 GCF_028610705.1 Halalkalibacter alkalisediminis | reverse complement strand
CTTCGGACACCTCGTATCATACCAAGGGGCTCTTTTTTTGTTCAACCCTCAAATTACTTCATTACAGGAATGCTCCTATATACATCTAAAAGCAGCCTTGAATGGAATTGAATGAAATTGGATGAATAATCAAGTAAATATTTTTTTGTGAAAGAAGGAAATAAAAGTGTATTGTTCGAATAATTATAGAGTTAGAAAAGTGTCTTAGAAAAATATGATAATAAGGGTATGATGTTTATGAACCAAATAATTACATCAGAGACATTTCATTCAATTGAGAACCTAGAAGAGTTTATAGCACAGATTGACCCAGAATCTTATTTAGCTAGGGTAATGTTAGAATACTTAGTCATTAACAGTAAGTCTGATTTGCTAGAAAGATTAATAGATAAACTTTTGGGTAGTTCTAGTGAAGAGAGCAAAGAATGGGCAGAAGTATATCAAATTGACCACCTTGTATATAAACAAGAAATGAGCTTAATTGAAGCAACCAAGCAACTGACATACAAAAAAGTGAATTCTTGTGAACTAGCTACACTTATTAAAGTATTCCAGCTGTATAATTATTATGATTTGAAAAATTTTGAGATGAGGTCCTCGTTGAGCGCGTTAGTTGCAGTGGAGATTCCCAAATTAAATGATGGTTTTATGAAAGATTCGCTTCTTTGCAGAGAAAAATTAATTATGCAAGGGATTCATCTTCATTTAAATGAAATAGAACAGTCGAGAAGGTGTGGGAAGGATTTATTAAATGTTGCTTTGACTCCAACGATGAAAGCCGTTGCATATAATTTACTAGGTAATTCATTTTTATTAAGTAATAAGAAAATGGCTTTAGAAA
This sequence comes from Halalkalibacter alkalisediminis, assembly GCF_028610705.1. Lineage (GTDB taxonomy): Bacteria > Bacillota > Bacilli > Bacillales > Bacillaceae_D > Halalkalibacter > Halalkalibacter alkalisediminis. The sequence goes on along the minus strand of NZ_JAQQWT010000056.1, from coordinate 14,484 downwards.
ATTTTGATAAGTCTTTGAGGATAGCTGAACAAATTGGACATAAGAGAATTAGTGAAGAAGTTCAGATGAGTAAAAATTTCACATATTGTTATTGGAATGAGCCGAATAAAGTAAAGTTAGAACCTGAAAATTTAAATAGAGTCGATGAGTTGCTTGGTTATGTATATCTTTTAATAAAAGAAAATAAAAAAGATGAAGCATTAAATGTGTTAGATCAAATTAAATTGAAAATAGAAAATGACTATGTAAGTGCATTTGAACAATATTATAGAGGGTTAATAACTAATGAAAGTATTTACTTTAATAAATCTACAAAATACTTTGAGTTGGCTGGAAACTATTATTTTAGACAGTTGCCTTTAAATGAACTATAGATTATAGAAGGAGGTGACATTTATGAAGAAATTAGTTTTAGGATTAATAGCAGTTGCTTTATTAACATTTGCCCTACCTCAAACAGGTGAGTTATCCCTTCCAGGTGGAAGTGACCGAGTAAACTCAGTCGAACAAGCTTTTTAATTCTACATACAAGGTGTTCAAAAACAAGAATCCATCTATTATTAGATGGATTTTTGTTTTGGGCAAGAAAGAAAGAAAGAAAGACTGCTCCCATACAGAAATCTCTCAAAATTTCAATTCTTGATTCCCGTTAATTAAACCATTATGATGTACATAAATGAGTATGGAAGAGGTAATGAAATGATGAATATACCTAAATATCCAGTGGACTTTAATGATAGCGTGAGAAACAAGAAGACGACTGAGGAAGACCTTAATCATAAAATTAATCTAGAAGTAGAAAGTATGATTGAATTCATGAATACGAACAATACGAATAATCACTCTGTTGCGTTTGAGGACGTGCTTATTATTATTGATCGAATTTATGAGGACGATGATAGTTATTTTGAAATTTCTGTGGCGAAGCAACATAGTAGGGGAATTGTACGATAATTATTATTTCCGAGGCAAGCGCAAGATGTGATAAAAACAGACAATTTATTTAGTGAATTAGACGAATTGAAGAAGGGAGATGATGTTGCTTCATCTCCCTTTGCTGCTGAGAAAGTTTTTCAGCAGCTTTTTTATTTTTTATGAATTAATCTAAGGTGATAAAAAGAGAACTTACTTTCTGTTACGGTTTTGTCGACGTTTATTTACTAATCGTTCGAAAAGTTTAACTGTCGTAAGGTCATTGACGGACTTGATATACTCTGTTGTTGATTGGGAAGTCTCTACATCTAATTGTTTTTTTAGCAATCTCTCAAAATCGCTGATTAGATCATTTTTATTCATTTGTTTGTTAGTATTAATGTTTGAGAGTAGGAAATGAATCATATTTTCTTTGTTGATGGAATCAGATAATTTTACAACTTTTCTGTTAGTCGAATGCATCGAAGTTTCAGTCTCTTTTATAAGGTCTGCCGGTGAGACCTCCTCAGAGAGTTCTTTTGAAATTGAAGTCCCTTCAAGAGTTTGAACTTCGAATTGATCGAGTTGAGATGTTTGTTCGTTTCCAACCTCAGAGAGAGCGTTAACTGCGTTAGGGCTTTCTTGCACGGGTTCTTCCGAGCTGAGTTCAATGATAGAATCTCCTGTGGCATCTTCGGGATGTTCTTCTGTAACGAGTTCTTCAAGTAAACCTTCAACAGGGAGATCTTGATCATTCGATTGGTCATTAAGGACTTCACCGTCTGCTGAAAGGGGCTCTGTTAGTTGTAGAGGTTCTTCAGGAGAGAGTTCATTCACTGTTGTCTCTAAATTTTTTCCTTCGATTGGCTCCTCGGAAGTAACAGCGATATTATTTTTGATCTTAAATTCTACCTCATTCCACGTATCTGAGATATCGGTAATAACTCGCTCCCAAGTGAATTTTTCTTCGGCTAATTTTCTTCCATTTATGCCTAACCTTTTACTGAGCTTAGGATCTGAGAGAAGAGGAGCTAGGAGGTCTGCAAAAGCTTGAGGTTCTTCAGGTTGCTCAACTACAAAACCGTTTTCATCTGGTATAATCACTTCAGGGTTACCACCGCGCGCAGTTGTAATAATCGGTAGTCCCGATGCCATCGCTTCATAATGAACTCTTGCTAATGGTTCCTGCCATTGAGACGGACAAACGAATACGTCGGCTGCAGCAAACCATCTTTGAATCTCACTAGGGGCTACAAAGCCTGTATTAACGACTGGAATAGGTAACCGAGCTGCTAGAGCGCGTACATATGCAACGTAATCACTGACTTCGTTTACGCTAAACCATTTACTTCCAACTAGAACAAGAGCTATATCAGGATGTTTTTTTGCCAGTATGGGCATAGCTTGAACGAGAATGTCAGCCCCTTTATTAGCTGAAAGTCGTCCAGCGAATAAGATCACTTTTTTTCCTTCTAGATTGTGCTCTTGTCTAATTGCATTGCGCATTTCAAGTGCCTTTTTAGAATGTGGTGGTACAAATCGATCGATATCAACACCTGAGTAGATTGTTTTTAATTTAGAAGCTGCTTGCGGAAATAAGTCCGAAATGGTCTTACCAATATAATGGCTAACTGTAATAATTTTGTCGAGTTGTTCTATGGCAGCTTCAGCTTCCTGAGGCTCTATTTTTTGTCGTTTGAACATATCATTATGCATACTTAAAATAATTCTAGCATTTGGAGCACATTCACGAACGGCTAATACTAACCGTGGTCTATTGAAGATATGAATGACATCATACGATTCAGGTTCTGATTGTAAAAATTGTTTTACACCATCGCGATAATCTTCAAGTAGTCCACCTGGTGTTCGGACGTATCTAATGTTGTTGACTTTCTCATCATGAGGTAAAGAAGGGTCTGTCGTTCCTAATATCGTTAAATCATGATGCTTGGCTAAAGTAGGTGAGACACCATCAATATAGGTTTGAATTGCACCACCACGTACGGCAGGGACTGGGAGTTTCTCGGTACAGATCATGAGGATTTTCATTTGGATAAGACTCCTTTCCACTGCTTAAGCTCTTCAATTGCTGGCCATTTTGTTTGATCTGTTTCGGCAATTCTAGTACAAAGAGTTTCTAGTTCATTGTCCATAAAAACAGTTGGTTCATATACCATATCTTTTACATTTTTATAAAATTCATTTGGTAGAGACATATCTATTAGAAGAATCTCAAAGAGTTCATCCTCAATTGGATTTGCTTCATGGTAGGCTTCAATCATTCCTTTCATCCATGTTACATCCCACACACCTAGGTCATCCATTTGTCCTGTAATAAGTTTTCTTAGATCTCTGATCGGAAGGTCGTAGGCTACACCATCTAAGTCAATAATCCACATCCCGTTTGGTCCCATTTGTCCATTTGACCAGCCGTAATCTTGATGTACTAAGCCCCAAGCTGTATTTCCTCTAGCTACTAAATCATAATAGGATGATTGTTTAAGTTGCTCTAATGCAACGCGAGCTTGCTCTTCAAACATATCTACGTGAGTGAGGATGGCTTTACTAGCAGGCATTTCAGGGTAAACGGTTGCTATTCTTCGAAACCACGCACATTTTTTCATGACTTTTTCATAGGATTTGGGCCATCTAAAAAGTCGAGTAGGATTTTCAGATCCTTTTGGAGGGACATAACCTTTCGAAAGTTGGTGGAATTCTCCAAGAGCATGGCAAAGCAATTTCGCTCCTTCTAAGTCATTCGCAACTTGATGAAGAGGTTCAATCCATTCGGCGACAAACCAAAGTTTTCCACCCATTTCAACATAATTCTCGCCGGTCTTTGTTTTAAAAAGTGGCGGAACTCGCGCATTCTTTTCTTTTACTAAATATTCTTGTGCACCAAGGCTAAATTGACTTCTTCCCGGCCTTCTATGCAAAATTTTCAAACTAAAGGGACCCTTGTCTGTGTCCATCTTCCAAATAAGGCCACCTTTGTCGGCTTTTGTTGTGACAACTTCTAGGTTACTCGCTTTGAGATCATAATGAGTTAAGACAACTTGAGCCATGTCCACTATATACTCAGGTACAAAGAAGTCGTCTTCTAATGTACCATCGAGATCCCAAGGTATTATGAGTTGTTCTGACATTTTTCCCCCTCCATTCTTTATGGTCTTTAGTACTGTATTCAATGATGTAGAAATACGTATAGATAAGCACCTAGAGAATTAAAAAAGTATTAGTAAAAAGGTCGAGATAGGCTAAATGTACCGATCTCGGGAAGAGAAGGATAACAGCTTGGTAGTAGTACAGTGATCACTCATTTGTGTAAAAATAGAACAGGAGATGACATGAATGTCATCTCCTGTTTTTAAGCTTATTATAGGTAAAGGATTGTAAAGATGGCTTTTTTTTTCTAGCTGATTATCTGCTGTCAATGTTAATAATACATCTTCTTCTAATGTAGAAGAAATTGTCATGTTATTCAATAGCTTTTATTTAAGGGCATTAAAAGATTCAAAGTAGTTTGATATGATAGATTATTTGCATATCTTAAAATCAAAAAATTAGTTTACTGAAGCCTAATAAAAGAAAAATGAAGCTAGGAATAACTGAAATGTAGCGAAGAATAAAGCGGTTTTTAGTTTCATGACCGTATATAATTCCCAAAATAAAGGCTGAAAAAATGATGACACCAGCAATAGGGGCAAACCAAAAAGAGCGTTCTGCCAAACCTGCTTGAATTCCGTAACCAAGACTATCTACGTTCATTAATAATGCAACCATCACAAAATAGGAACGGCGATATAAGGGCATCTCGTAGATAAAATTGTAAATGCCAAGTCCGATTAAGAGGATGCCTGCAATAGTTTGTATAATGGAGGATGGAACAAGTTCACCAAGAAAACGTCCGATCCCCATTGAAAAAAATATGACAAAAGAAGAGAACATGGCTATTAAGACAATAATAATAAGAGGAATTCGGATTCGTTTTAGACCAAATAAAAAACCGATCGCAAAAGCATCTATGCTTACAAGCATGGAGAGAAGAAGCAAAAGGACAAAGGCTAGCATAAATACACCCCACAAAAAGTTGTAATGGATATATATGCGTTGCTTGTCTTAACTAGAAGAAAAGAGTCCTATTCGGAATCGCCTAGTTCTTGTGTTACGGCATGTAGTAATTCCATATATTCATGTGGATTTAAGAATTGAATAGGCTCCCAGTTCCGTTTAACCCATGCGAGTAATTCATGGCCATCTGAAAAGTTTCGACCGCTCGTGTCAAATGTTCGTAATGTGTATATTCCGTTTTCTGGTTCAACTTTAACAAGACATGGAACGTCACTTTTTCTTGATTGCAAATTCATTTCCACTGTTTGTCACCTCGAGAAATTATTTCCTTTTTAGTATTTAACAAAATCGAATTGTTATGCATTTATGAACGTGAACTGGTAAAATAACAGTATTATTTTTGTAGCGGAGGATAAGGCATGAAACATATATATTTGGATTATAACGCAAGTACACCGCTAGCTTCTGAAGTGGTTGAGGCTATGACACCTTTTTTAACTGAGCATTACGGAAATCCTTCTACATCCCATTTTGCTGCTATCGAAGCAAAAAAGGCTGTCGAAAAGGCAAGAGAACAGGTTGCATCCTTAATTGGAGCTTCAAAAGACGAGATTATTTTTACAAGTGGTGGAAGTGAATCGAACAATCATGTAATTAAAATGGTTTTTGAACAAAATAAACATAAAGGTAAGCATATCATTACGACTACAATTGAGCACCCTGCTGTTGCCGCACCGCTTCGTTATTTAGAAGAGAAGGGAGCAGAAGTTACTTATATCCCTGTTGACCGCTATGGACAGGTATCTGCTGATGAGATCGAGAGAGCCATTCGGCCAGATACGATTTTGATTACGGTGATGCATGCAAATAATGAGGTCGGTACGCTCCAGCCAATAGAGAAAATCGGTAAGATAGCTCAGTCTCAAGACATTTTATTTCATACCGATGCAGCTCAATCATTAGGAAAAGTAGAAGTTAATGTAATGAAACAGTCAGTTGATTTTCTTTCCATCGCTGGGCACAAACTGTATGCGCCAAAAGGAGTTGGTGCACTCTATATTCGTAAGGGGAGACAGCTGCCTTCTTATATTCATGGTGCAGGTCACGAAAATGGATTAAGAGCAGGAACTGAAAATGTGCTTCTAATAGTTGGGTTAGGAACAGCGTGTGAAATAGCCAAGCAACGATTAGACCAAGCGGACAAAATAAAAGCTTTGAAAGATGATTTTCTCACGTTGCTAAATGAAGCGTTTCCCAATCAGATACGCGTTAATGGGCACCCAACTAGTTGTTTGCCGAATACGTTAAATGTTAGTTTTCAAGGGCGTATTGGACAAGATATCCTTGCTGCTGTACCCGAAGTTGCTGCTTCTACAGGGTCAGCTTGCCATTCTGGCGAAGTGACTTTATCACCTGTTCTTCAAGCAATGGGGATTACTCCGGAGAAGGGCCAGGGGACCATTAGATTTAGCTTAGGACGCTATACGACTCATAATGATATTACAGCAACAGTGGATTTGCTCAAGGAACGTCTTAGCTGAGCATATTGTTTTACTAAAAGGAATGTCATCTATAAAATTAGATTGAAAAGGGTTTAAAAAGGAGAGTTTACACAATGGCAAATGACTTAACGTTAGAAGAAAAGGCACTATTCACAACAATGAAAGAACGTCATTCAGTGAAGCAATATCAACCAGATGTTAAAATGACAAAGACAGAACTGGATGAACTACTTTCAATAGCTACAACAGCTCCATCAGCATGGAATTTGCAGCATTGGAGATTTTAGTTATTGAAGATCCACAGAAAAAAGAAGAATTGTTACCTATTGCATATGGTCAAAAACAAATAGTAGAAGCTTCTGCAGTGATTGCTGTATTAGGTGATTTAGAAGCAAATAAAGAAGCTGACGGGATTTATCAAGAGGCTGTTGATAGTGGGTTCATGTCTGAAGAGGTTAAAGAGACATTGGTAAATCAAATTAATGGTGCTTATGCAAGAGGAAAAGAATTTGGACGGGATGCAGCTTTTTTAAATGCTTCATTAGCGGGCATGCAATTGATGCTTGCAGCTAAGGTGATGGGATATGATACATGTCCTATTGGTGGGTTTAATCAAGAAGTTTTTATAAAGCATTTTAAGGTTCCTGAACGATTTGCGCCGATCATGTTAGTGACGGTTGGAAAGGCTGCAAAGGATGCTTACCCTTCATCAAGAAAGCCAGTTGAACAAAGAGCTACCTATAATTCATTTTAATGAGTAAGTGACTAGCCTAGGGTTAGTCACTTTTCCTTAGAATCTATCTGTTACAATGATAATAATTAAAGATGAGAGTGAGATTTATATAATGATTGATTTGACTTTTGAAAAGTATAGTGAGTGTAATTTAAGTGAGCTAAAAATCGTTGACTCTTATTCAGTTCATCAGTGGGAACATTTTGTTGTTGCCTTTGAAGGGGAAGTACCCAGTGAATTACAAGAACCTGAGGCTCTTGTGATTGTTGGGGAGTCAGGAAATGTGCTCCAGGTCATTTTAAGAGAAGAAGGCTGTGATTCTCCTCTTTTTCAATTTACAGAAAATGAGAAAAAACAAATTATTGATTGGTTTGAACAACAGGAAAAGTAAGTTAAGGAGAATAGGGAAAAGGGATATCGCTTTCTATGACCCCAATCATTTTCTTTATGTGTATAGGTTTACCATCAACCCAATCTTGTAATGAAAAAAATGAGGGCGATTAATTGTGCCGAGTCCAATTAAACAAGTTAGAGACTTTGGTTCAAATCCTACCGTATGGATGGTACCTGCATAATTGGAATAGTCAGCTTGAAAGATTTTATATTTACAGTCATTTAACTATTGATATCCTTTAACTAAAGTAGGGGACTGACTTAAATATGTGCGCTCAAGCTTTCTCGTTTTAAAGAATGATCAAGGTGTTTTCTGTTAAAAGATATCATCGACGAGTGGTGAAAATGATTGGAGTAGAGAAGTTGCTCAAATCGATGAACTAAAGTTCGTGTAGGTGCAGCTTCAATAACAGCTGTATCACCATGTATAGCGCTAGCGTTAACGGAATTTTTTATCGAAGGAATGAAACTAAAAAAGATTATGGATGAAGAATTGTATAAGAAGTATTCCAACGAACGTGGGGGCGTTGCGTAAACGTATAGTTGTAGATTGAGAGGGTGGCCGAAAAAAATAGAGCCAACCTCTTTATTGTACATAGAAATTTGATTCAGTAAATTGGTTTGATGGTCGTAAAACGGAGGGAGTGTAACGAATACTCCACTAATCTTTCAACTCTTGAAAGTATTTAATGACTTTTGCTGGGGTTTCAATTAAATTGATTCCTCGCTGTTTTAATTTAGTCTCATGTTTTACTTGGAAGTCCATTTCTTCCTTGCTAAACGTTTTAGTCCATTTGTGAAGGAGTTTCTTATGTTTCTCGTCTAGGGAATTCTCAATTGTCATACAAATAAATGTTCGGCACACGGCGTTTTTATAGGAAGGGTCTAGTGAGCATCCGTTATCAAAGTATTGACAAGTGGAATAAGATAATTTTAGATCATCCTTTTCTAATTTGGATAAATGCTCTTGAGATGTTTGCTGATAAGTTGGATGGACGTTCGCATGTACTTTAATGGAATACGCAAATGTCTCAGCCTTGGGATGCTTTAAAATCGAATTCATAAAAAAAGACGGGTTGTCGATGCATATATTGGCAATCTCTAGCAAATAGAAGGTAGGGCTATAAGAACAGCAGCCTACTTTAGGAAACAGGCGATTAGGTGGTTGAAAGAATTCATCTTGACAGTTTAAACAATTATTTGACAGAATTTGCTTCTTTTCTTGATCGATAAAAATCATTGTAGTCAGTCCTTTTTTTAAAGTGGATAAAAATAGCAAAAAAAATTAAAAAAATCTTAAAAATAACTAGATTTTCTAAAAAAAAAGATTTAAACTCTTAAGTTGTAAAGTGGTTAATTATACTGTCTACAAAATTAGGGAAGAAGTCAATTAGATCGATCTAAAAATTTCTTCAATTTCCCTTTAATAATTGTGACAATCATGTTAAAATGGTAATGAAAGCGTTATATCACTTTAAAATTCATAGATTTAACTTAAAGTTAAACTAGGAGGTCATTATTTTATGTCAAGCAAGGGGCACAAAGCGGAAGAACCATGGCAAGGGTTCCATGGTCCGAATCTTGGCGTAGCAATTGAGCTTTATGAGGAGTATTCAAAAAATCCTGAAGCTGTGGAAGAAGAACTAAGAGAATTATTTGAGATTTGGGGACCACCACCATCTGATGTTCAAAGTCAAACTCAGAGTCAACCTATTGCTGATTCTGTAGCTTCTGTAGCCTCACCAGATATGGTTAGGAAAACGGTTAATGCTGTTAAATTAGCAGATATGATTCGTCGCAAAGGTCATTTAGTCTCTGATATCAACCCAATCTTAAAAAATGAACAGCCTAGTCATCTACTAGAGCTTGAACATTACGACCTTACGGAAGACTTCTTGAAAACTGTTCCAGTTGATATGATTTGTCCAAATGCTCCTGCGCATGTAAAAAATGGGCTAGATGCTATTAATTATTTAAAAGAATGTTACACGAAGACAACTGCGTTTGAATTTAATCATGTTCAGGACTTAGAAGAGCGTGACTGGTTAATTAAAATGGTTGAATCTGGTATGTACTTACCAAATTTAACGAAGCAACAACGTCTTAACCTTTTAAAACGTTTAACACAAGTTGAAGGTTTTGAGAAGTTTGTGCATCGTACATTTGTCGGTCAAAAACGTTTCTCAATCGAAGGTCTAGATATGTTAGTACCGATGCTTGATGAAGCTGTTCGTGAAGTCGTTCATGAAGGAACGCAACATGTACTAATCGGTATGGCTCATCGTGGTCGTCTGAACGTTTTAGCACATACACTTAATAAGCCATATAAAATGATTTTCTCTGAATTCTTACATGCACCGAGTAAAGATTCTGATCCGTCTGGTGGTTCAAAAGGAATTAATGGTTGGACTGGAGACGTAAAATACCACTTAGGTGCTGATCGTCAAATTCGTGAAGAAAACACTGCTGAAGCAACGGTCTCACTTGCGAATAACCCAAGTCATCTTGAATTTGTAAGTCCAATTGTTGAAGGGTATGCAAGAGCAGCACAAGAAGTGAGAACGTCTAAAGGTTTTCCAGAACAGTCAGTTTCGAAAGCTTACTCAATCTTGATCCATGGTGATGCAGCGTTTCCAGGTCAAGGAATTGTTACTGAAACATTAAACCTAAGCCGTCTGAAAGGTTATCAGACTGGTGGGTCTCTTCATATTATTGCAAACAACAACATTGGATTTACAACGGAGACGTACGATTCTCGCTCAACTACATACGCTAGTGACCCTGCGAAGGGATTTGAGATTCCGATTATCCATGTTAATGCCGATGACCCTGAAGCGTGCTTTGCAGCCATTCATTTAGCGGTACAATATCGTAAACGCTTTAAAAAGGATTTCTTAATCGATTTAATCGGTTACCGTCGTTTTGGTCACAATGAAATGGATGAACCAGCTGTTACACAACCTGGTACTTATGGCATTATTCGTAAGCGTCCAACGGTACGTAAGATATATGCCGATCAACTGACAGCAAAGTCTATCGTTGAAGATGCATATGGTGATCAATTAGATAAGGAAGTGCAAGATCACCTTCAAGCTCAATACGACGATGTAATTGCAAATAAATCAAATAAAATAAAAGAAATGACACCGCCTGATGTCGTTGTTAATGGATTGCCACGAGTGAAAACAAGTGTTCCATTTGAAACGTTGAAGGAAATCAATGATCAATTGTTAGAATGGCCAGAGACTTTCTCTGCAAATACAAAGTTAGAAAAAATCTTAAAGCGTCGTCTCCAATCATTTGATGAAAACGGAAAAATTGACTGGGCTTTAGCCGAAACATTGGCTTTCGCAACAATTCTTCATGATGGAACGCCAATCAGACTAACTGGTCAAGATTCAGAGCGTGGTACATTTGCTCACCGTCATTTAGTTTTACACGATCGCGAGAACGATCAAGTTCATACACCATTACAGACTTTCGACAAGGCAAATGCCTCATTTGCTGTTTACAATAGTCCTCTGTCTGAGCAAGCTGTTGTTGGGTTTGAGTATGGATATAATGTGCAGGCACCTGAAACACTTGTTTTATGGGAAGCACAGTTTGGAGATTTCGCTAATGGTGCTCAAGTTATGTTTGATCAATGGATTTCTGCTGGTCGAGCAAAATGGGGTCAAAAATCAGGATTAGTTGTTTTGTTACCGCATGGTTACGAAGGTCAAGGGCCAGAGCACTCTAGTGGTCGTGTTGAACGCTTCCTAGTTCTTGCTGCTGAAAATAACTGGACTATCGCCAATTGTACGTCAGCTGCTCAATATTTTCATATTCTAAGAAGACAAGCGAAAATACTTGAAAAAGATGCAGTACGTCCGCTTATTATTATGACGCCAAAGAGTTTGTTACGTAATCAAGTGGTTGCTTCTACACATGAAACGTTTACTGAAGGAGAGTTTTTATCAGTATTCGAGCAAGAAGGATTAGGTAGCAATGCTGCTAACGTAGAACGTATTGTTATGTGTAGTGGAAAGATTGCCATTGATTTGGCTGATCGTGTACAGAAAAATGCGGATGATAATTGGGATTGGTTGCATATTGCTCGAGTAGAAGAGCTTTATCCGTTCCCGAAAAAGCAGATCCGTGAACTATTTGCACGATACACGAACTTAAAAGAGATTGTTTGGGTTCAAGAAGAACCTAAAAATATGGGGGCTTGGCCTTTCATTGAATCTCGTATTCGTGAAATCACTCCTGTTGGTACGGCAGTAAGTTATATTGGACGTACACACCGTTCAAGTCCAGCTGAAGGGGATCCAGTAGCACATAAAAAAGAGCAAGAACGTATTGTAACAGAATCGTTAACACGTAAACAATAAGAGGAGGCTTTTCCCGTGATTGAAATTAAAGTACCAGAACTTGCAGAATCGATTACAGAAGGAACAATAGCTCAGTGGTTAAAAGAAGTTGGGGAACATGTTAACCAGGGAGAATACATTGCTGAATTAGAGACAGATAAAGTAAATGTTGAAATCGTTGCAGAGCACTCAGGTGTCATCAAAGAATTTAAAAGAGAACCTGGTGATACAGTTGAAGTGGGTGAAGTTATTGCTGTGATTGACGAAAGTGGAAGTGCCGGTGAATCTGCTCCTGAAAGTGTGGCAGCTTCTGTGAAAGAAGAAGTGAAAGAAACGGTTCCTGCAGCAAAAGAAGAATCAGTTGCTACTTCATCTATAGATCGTCCGCTCGCATCTCCAGCAGCTAGAAAATTAGCTCGGGAAAAAGGTATTGATTTAAGTGCTGTTTCTACTGCGGACCCACTTGGACGCGTACGAAAGCAGGATGTTGAGTCGCACGGTACTGGGGCGCCAGCAAAAGCAGCTTCTACACCAACGCCAGCTAAGAAAGCACCAACAGCTCCAAGTGCTTCTGTTGATCCTACTAAGCCGGTAGAACGTGTTAAAATGTCTCGTCGTCGTCAAACGATTGCGAAACGTCTTGTAGAGTCTCAGCAAACGGCTGCAATGCTTACAACATTTAACGAAGTCGATATGACAGCTGTGATGGATGTACGTAGCCGTCGTAAGGATGCTTTTGTTGATAAAAATGGCGTGAAGCTAGGATTTATGTCTTTCTTTACAAAAGCTGTCGTAAGTGCGTTAAAAGAGTTTCCATTATTAAACGCAGAAATCCAAGGGGATGAACTTTTAATTAAAAAGTACTATGACATCGGCTGTGCCGTTTCGACTGACGAAGGTTTAGTTGTTCCTGTTTTACGTGATGCAGATCGTTTAAGTTTTGCGGGAATTGAACGTGGAATCGGGGAGCTTGGTAAAAAAGCACGTGATAATAAATTATCGATTGCTGATTTACAAGGTGGTACATTTACGATTACAAATGGTGGGGTATTTGGATCGCTTATGTCAACACCAATCTTAAATGCTCCTCAAGTAGGTATTCTAGGTATGCATAAGATTCAATGGCGTCCAGTAGCGATTGATCAAGAGCGCTTTGAAAATCGCCCAATGATGTATATTGCTCTTTCATACGATCACCGTATTGTCGATGGAAAAGAGGCTGTTGGTTTCTTAGTAACAGTGAAGAATCTGTTAGAAGATCCTGAATCTCTTTTACTAGAAGGTTAATGATTTGATCATAGAGGCTGGCCCTAGTGGTTGGCCTCTTTATTAATTTTTACCATTACATTACGTCTTTCTTTAAAGTTTGCAAAATGAACGATTACCCTTATAATGGAACTATACACATAGGAGTAGAAAGAGAGTGATGAGATGATTCATCAAAATTGGACTAAACGTGAGACCATACGAACGATAGAGTGTGTTCATACGGATGCAAAGAAATACATGGTGAACCGTGCGTTAACAGCTGGGAAATCTTACGAGCTTAAAAATGAAACAGAGGAATTTTATTTTGTTATTGATAACACTGGGAAAATCGGTGGGTATTATAAAGAATATTTTAAGGGATAAGGCAGCAGGACGCTGCCTTATTTTTTCAAATAGACTATGAATCTTATTATGATTTTCATAAGGAAGGAGGAAATTCAGTGGATTATTTTATCTTTATTGATTTTATTAGACAATATGGATATATTGCTCTTTTTTTCATTGTAGCAATTGGCTTGTTTTTCTTTCCGGTTCCCAATGAAATTTTATTAATGAGTGGTGGTTTACTTGCAACAACTAAGCTTTTAGATCCAATACCGACTTTTTTAGTGTTGTATAGCAGCATTTTGTTACATGGCACACTCTTGTATATCATTGGCCAAGTCGTATATAACCATTCTCATATTGATAAAAATAAACAATTCATCTGGTATTCTCGTGCAGAAAAAGGTAGAGAATTGCTTGAGCAATATGGGCTTAAGGCTGCTAGTTTTAGTTATTTCTTTCCTTTTATTCGGCATGCAGTTCCATTTAGTATGGGTATGTCGGGTGTGTCGTATCGCTTATTTGCTATAGTTGGATTCAGCTCTGCGTTTATATGGCTAGGTATTTATTTTCTTATTGGTTTTTATTATGGAAGATCCATTACAGATTGGACTACTTTTATTCAGCACTTAATCTATTCATTAGCGAGTGTTGTGATTGTTGTTATCGTATTCCAATCATTGAAAAGAAAAAAACAACGTCAGCGCCGAATGCTTTAAGAAGCATGTGCTGGTGTTGTTTTTTTATTCATTTCTTTTCGTTTAGACACAGTTGCAAGAATAATCGATGCAATGACGAGAAATACTCCAACCCATTGCCAGATCGATAGGACGTCTTTAAAGAATAAGGTAAGCCCCCATTCAAACAACGCATATGAACCCGCAGCGCCTCCTGGTACGATACATGTATCAAATAAAGGAGGTGC
>NZ_JAQQWT010000055.1 GCF_028610705.1 Halalkalibacter alkalisediminis | reverse complement strand
TTTTATGCACGGATTTAAGTAATTGAACATTTTGAGTATTTTTAATATTGAAATCTCTTTAGTGCAACACTAGTGGCAAAATATAGATAATCTATTTAATCAACATACGTGTGTAACAACCATTTTATGGATACTACTAACATAGAAAAAAGCCCTCTTTAAAGATGGATATTAACCCATTCACTTTAAAGCGAGCTTAAGTATTTTAAAGGTCTGTTCATACGGGCAATTTATGAGGTTTAATTAATTTCTTAATCTGCTCACAATAAAGAGTTTTGATTGGATTAAGAAGGCATAATCCAAACAATCTCTTGAATACGAACAAAAAATGATGTGTGGTTGGCTTCAATAACAACGTGATCGGGTTTTACATCACAAACAGTACCACGGACGCTTCCTCTTGTAGTTTCGATTACAACATGTGTACCCATGACAGATTGAAGGGTTTGAACGACAAAGGGATCAACAACCGAGATCATTTGTGGACGATTATGTTCTGCTTGATTCGCGTTTTGATAATGCATATTTAAGTCCTCCTTTTAAATGAAAATCCACTGTTATCCTATGCAGGAGCCCTCACATGGTTTGGGCTTTTGCCTAATTTATCACCTATCATGTAAATTCTGAATGAATAACCGTTGAGGGGAGAGAGTAATACAGGGTCACTGTAGTCTAAAAGAGATTGCTCTTCTTAAGGAAGCAAAAATCGCTCAAAAAGCTCTCTATCATGCTATACTAATAACTATTATCATTGAAAGAGGCGATTAGAATGCCAGAACAAAAGTACGAGAAGGCTACATTTGCAGGGGGATGTTTTTGGTGCATGGTTCAGCCTTTTGACGAACAACCAGGTATTATCGATATTCAATCTGGATTCATGGGTGGTCATATTGAGAACCCTACATATGAACAAGTAAAAAGTGGAGAAAGTGGTCATTATGAGGTCGTTCAAATTACGTTTGAACCTTCAACATTTTCTTTTGAATTGCTTCTCTCTCTTTATTGGCCACAAATTGACCCAACAGATCCAGATGGACAGTTCCATGATCGAGGTCCACAGTACCGTACAGCCATTTTTTATCATAATGAGCAACAAAGAAAAGCAGCGAAAGAATCAAAGCAGCAACTAATAGAAAGTGGACGTTTTAAAAAACCGATCGTAACGGAAATCCTTGAAGCAAACATTTTTTATCCGGCTGAAGAGTATCATCAAGATTTTCATAAGAAGAATCCAAAGGAATACAAAAAGGATCGTGAAATTTCAGGCAGAGACGAATTTATCTCTACAAATTGGCAGAATTGATCATGACAGCTCGTTTACGGACAAGCAACCAAGTGAATACCTTAATCATATGAATTGTGTAAAAATGCAGAAAATATTGAAATAATCTCTTACGTGTCGAAACCTTTTTTGATATAATAAAAATATACTGGAGGTGGCGCAGTGAAGAGAGTATTTGAGAAATTAGGCATTTGGTCAATGGTTGCGTCACTTGGTTTTATCATGAGTTCACTCACAGTCATTCTTTTTGTCCATTACTGGGGTCATACTGAAGCAGGAAAGGTTCCACCAAAAACAGCAGTTCTTCTCCATGCCGTACATCATAATCTCGTGACTCCCGATATGAAAGCACCGAAGTTCTTTTCATCGAGTGGTGTCCCTCGGTTCACAAGTGAAATGGTTGATATTCCAGTATCCGATGGTAGTAGTATTCAATCAAAAATTTATAGACCTATCGCAGAAGGTCCACATCCGATCATCCTTTATTATCATGGCGGAGCCTTCATGGAGGGGTATGGAAGCATTCATACACATGATAATATTGTTCGGTCACTAGCTGCTCGAACAAATAGTATTGTGATTGCAGTAGGGTACCGTGTTGCTCCTCTGCATCCATTCCCAGCAGCAATAGAAGATAGTTATGATGCTTTAAATTGGGCTTATGAAAACGCCGATGCATGGGGTGGAGATCAATCTAAAATAGCTGTAGCAGGGGACAGTGCAGGTGGAAATATTGCAACGGTTGTTACCTTAATGGCTAGAGACCGAAATGGCCCTGACATTCAAGCGCAGGCATTGTTGTATCCTTTAACGACATTTCAAGACATTGAGTTCGACTCAAGGTTGAAGTATGATAGCGGGTATTATTTATTATCAAGG
Organism: Halalkalibacter alkalisediminis; assembly: GCF_028610705.1. Classification (GTDB taxonomy): domain Bacteria; phylum Bacillota; class Bacilli; order Bacillales; family Bacillaceae_D; genus Halalkalibacter; species Halalkalibacter alkalisediminis. The sequence continues at coordinate 13,881 of NZ_JAQQWT010000055.1, read as the reverse complement.
AACGTAATGATGCGAGCGCGTGATACGTATACACCAGATGAATCTTTATGGATTCACCATTACACATCACCACTTGAAGCCGATCATTTATATGATTTGCCTCCTGCTATCATTATCACAGCTGAATTTGATCCTTTACGAGATGAAGGAGAAGCTTATGCTAAGCGTTTGGCTGAACATGGTGTGCCAGTGGAAACGATTCGGTATAATGGAGTGATGCATGGTTTTATCTCATTTTATGAGGTGATGTACAGAGGGAATCATGGTCTTGCTGAGACGGCTAAATTTCTTCATACATCCTTTGAAGAGCCGCCGGCGTACCAGCCATACAACTTGCAAGTGTATAATGGAACGACAACACGGGCAATGAAAATAAGAGATCAAGCAGAAGCGTATGCAATTGGAAGTTTCTTAATCGGAAAGCAAGCTATTTCATTATTTGAATTAGACAAATAGGAGCCCACAGTCGGCTCCTATTGTTGTTGTTGCGCTCTTTTAATAAACATTCTTTCTTCTTCAATCAGCCCACATGTAGCACATTGAACGCGTAGTTCTGGTCCACGATAGGGCATGTGGAGAGGACCGGCGTCATTATTTTCATATTGTTCAACAATGTCACCATTTTTAGCATCAATCTTTACAGGTGTGACCACTTGCTGAATAAGATTAAAACGGGAACGATTGGTCTTGCAATTCGGACATAAATATGGATCTGTCATCATTATCCCTCCTTTTTTGTTAGTCTTTCCCAAACATATAAGAAAACAAAGGTAATTAAAGGAAGGAGAATGCTTTCGGATAAGAATGACTTGAGCTAGAAAGTTCCTGCTATAAACAAACTGAACCTATAAACGATGGAACGCCTTCTTAAATAGTAGCTAGTGTTAAACAGAATTACATGCAAAATGATCGATAAATAAAAAAATTAATTAATTGATTGAAATTAGGGGTTACTAAAACCCCCCAAAAAAGACCTCTTTATAGAAAAAGAGGTCTCTTGATGGTGTTATTAAATTAAAACGCCCAATTCCCATTACGGAAGATCGGCTCGCGCTTGCCATCTTCGTAAACGCCATCAATGTTCATGTCACTAGAACCCATCATGAAGTCAACATGTGTAAGACTTGTGTTTAAGCCATTTTTCTCAAGTTCTTCTTTGCTCATTTCTTTTCCGCCTTCAATGCAGAATGCGTAGGCAGAGCCTAGTGCTAGATGGTTTGATGCGTTTTCATCAAATAAAGTGTTGTAAAAAAGAATATTTGTGTCAGAGATAGGTGACTTATGTGGAACAAGGGCTACTTCACCAATGAAGCTTGATCCCTCATCTGTATTTAATAAACGTTTTAACGTTTCGTATCCTTGCTCAGCTTTATAATCGATTACTTTTCCATCTTTAAACGTTAGGGAGAAGTTGTCGATAAGGGTCCCACCATAATTTAAAGGTTTCGTGCTCGAAACGGTACCATTTACACCGGTTTTCTTAGCAGATGTAAAAACCTCTTCTGTTGGCATATTCGCTACGAAAGAAACTCCATCTTTGTTCACGCTACCGCCACTTACCCATAAATGAGTTTCCGGAAGTTCAATAACTAAGTCCGTTCCTTCAGCTGTATAATGTAGAGCATGGTAGTGCTTTTCATTTAATGCTTTCATTTTGCCATCAAGGTTTTCTAAATGTTCCTGCCAAGCAGCTAAAGGCTCTTCTTGATGGATTCTTGTTGCTGCGAAGATCGCATCCCAAAGCTTTTCAACTGCTTCTGTTTCAGAAACGTCAGGAAATACTTTCTTTGCCCAGCCTTCAGAAGGAACTGCGACAATAGACCAGCTGATCTTATCTGACATGATATAAGAACGGAATCCTTCCATTGCTTTTCCGCTAGCTTTGTTTGCATTGGAGACACGTTCAGGGTCAGCATCTTTTAAAAGATCAGGATTTGATCCAGTAATGCTTAAGAAGGCTGCGCCATTTTCCGCCATTTCTTCGTAGCCTTTTGCTACCCATTCAGGGAATTCATGAAAGGCTTCATCTGGAGCTAAATCAAATTTTGTTTTAGTCAGTTCTTCATCGCTCCATTCCACATGAACATTTTTTGCTCCTGCCTCATAGGCTTTTTTAGCTACGATGCGGACTAGTTCTGCAGCTGAGAGAGGGGTACGAACCACCAGTGTTTGCCCTTTTTGGATGTTCACTCCCACTTTAATCGCAAGCTCTGCGTACTTTTCCAGCTTTTCTTGAAAGGTCGACATATAACCATTCCTCATTTCTGTATGTATGTAGTAACATTCCTTTCCATTTTATCAATATTAAGAGCAAGTGAAAAGGATAGCGGTTTGAATCTGCTTATGCTATTATACTATATGGATAAAAGAAAAGAGGTTCGCAAACTCCCTCTATAAAAAACTAAGGTGGTAGCTGTACATAATGTACAGTTTTCTTGTCGTTTATAGACAGTATTCAGTTTTGTTAAGTCTCATTAGACTTGCAACTCCCTTTTGATTAGTAATATGTATGGGGGAACACGGATATACCCTATAGGAGTGATCGAATGCTCTTTCTTCAAAAAAAGCTTTGTTGGGATAATCTCATCCATAGCTTTGCAAAAAGGAGAAATGAGACATGAGAAATGAAAAGGCTGTAGTCGTATTTAGTGGTGGTCAAGATAGTACGACATGTCTTCTATGGGCGCTTGAACAATTTAAGGAAGTGGCAACCGTCACTTTTGATTATGGTCAACGCCATTACGATGAAATAGAATGTGCACGTGAAATTGCTGAAGAATTAGGAGTTTCCTTTCATGTTCTTGATATGAAGCTTATTAATCAATTATCGGCAAATGCTTTAACACGACATGATATTGAAGTGAAAGCAGGAGAGAATGGAGAATTACCGTCGACATTTGTTCCTGGACGTAATCATCTCTTCTTGTCGTTTGCAGCTGTATATGCACAAGCGATTGGCGCTCGTCACATTATTACCGGTGTGTGTGAAACGGATTTCAGCGGTTATCCTGATTGCCGTGATAGTTTTGTTAAATCATTAAATGTAACGTTGAATTTAGCGATGGATGAACAATTTGTCATTCATACTCCATTAATGTGGCTTAATAAAGCCGAAACTTGGAAATTAGCCGATCAGCTAAATGCGCTTGATTTTGTTAGAGAAAAAACACTAACATGTTATAACGGAATTCGTGGAGATGGTTGTGGAGAATGCCCTTCATGCGAACTACGAAAGCTAGGTTTGAACACCTACCTTGAAATGAAGCAAGGAGGTGTTAGCCAATGATACAGCAATTCTATCCGCAAGTTCCACATAATTTTCGCTATGAGTTAAATAAAGATATGCATTTAGCGGCAGCTCATTTTATTCCTGACAGTAAAGCAGGACAATGCCAGCATATGCATGGTCATACGTATTTTATTAATATTACAATTGGTGGGGATCAACTTGATGAGCTTGGTTTCCTTATCAACTTTAAACGAATTAAAGAGATTGTTCATAAGCGCTATGATCATAGCGTATTAAATGATCATCCAGAATATAAAGACGTTTATCCAACTACGGAGCGTGTAGCGGAACAAATTTGGACAGCTATCCAAAAAGAACTGAGCACATTAGTACACCAACCAAAGTGTCTACAAGTGGTTGTGAGGGAGACCCCAACTAGTTACGTTGTTTATCGTCCAAAGCCGGAGGATATAGCATGAAAGTACCGGTAATGGAGATATTTGGACCGACGATTCAAGGCGAAGGAATGGTCATTGGTCAAAAAACGATGTTTGTAAGAACAGGTGGATGTGATTATTCGTGTTCATGGTGTGATTCCCGGTTTACTTGGGATGGGTCGACTCGAAGTAATTTAATGCAAGTTGCTGATATTGTCAGCGAGTTAGAACGTATAGGTGGAGAGCGTTTTTCTCACGTTACGATTTCAGGTGGGAATCCCGCCCTTCATAAAGGGATAGATGAATTAATCGAGATATGTCATCAAAAAGGCTGGAAGGTAGCTATTGAGACACAAGGTTCGATTTGGCAAGAGTGGATGAAAAAGATTGATGATGTGACTGTTTCACCCAAGCCACCGAGCTCGAAGATGGAAACAAACTACGATAAACTTGATCATTATATGGAGCAGCTTGAAGATCGGAATGTGAGTTTGAAAGTCGTTGTTTTTAATGATGCCGATTTTGATTATGCAGAATTGATTCATAAGCGCTATCCTTTTGTCCCGTTTTACTTGCAAATTGGAAATGAAGAGGTGTCTTCAACAGATGATGCATCTTTAGTTTCAAGTTTATTAAAGCGCTACGAATGGCTAATTGAAAAAGCAACACAGTCCGTTATTATGAATGACGCAAAAGTCTTACCGCAACTACACACCCTTATTTGGGGAAATAAACGCGGGGTTTAAATTTAGGAGGTTTCAACATGAGTGGTAGAAAAGAGAGTGAGTTAGAAGGGGTAAGTTTATTAGGGAACCAAGGGACACAGTATGATTTTTCATATAACCCTTCTGTCCTTGAGGCGTTTGATAACAAACATCAAAATCGTGATTATTTTGTGAAATTTAACTGTCCGGAGTTCACTTCTTTATGTCCGAAGACGAATCAACCAGATTTTGCTACCATCTACATCAGTTACATTCCTGATGTGAAAATGGTTGAAAGTAAATCGTTGAAATTATATTTATTTAGCTTCCGAAATCATGGAGATTTCCACGAAGACTGTATGAATATTATTATGAATGATTTAATTGAGTTAATGGATCCACGTTACATTGAGGTATGGGGAAAGTTTACACCACGTGGTGGAATTAGTATTGATCCTTACACGAACTATGGGAAACCAGGAACGAAATATGAAAAGATGGCAGAATATCGCTTGATGAATCATGATTTGTATCCTGAGACGATTGATAATAGGTAGATTTGAAAATGGCTTTAATAGTGTTTTAGGTGACCATTTTAAACGAAAAGTGACCCAATTAAGAGTGCCTAATTGATAATTTTCAATAGGGACTCTTTTTTTGGTGTATTTAATTTGATAATTAGAGGGGGACGCTATGCAATCAATTAAGGGTTATTTATCATTATCAGAATTAATAGCATATATTTACTTCCACTTACAACAATCACATGGCAGCAATGGGAACTGAAGCACGTAACAACTACACTATTGCTCAAATTAAATGGGATAGCACTATTGTCTTAAGGTTACTTTTAAAAACATGATTGGCAGTATTACACAACGAAAGGAGAGAGGTATTAATGAGTAAACCAGTGACAGAGCGTATCCCATATTACATATTGAATGATTTGATTTCAAAAAAAGTCAATGATCGTCCATTTAGTAAAGTTAGCAATCAAAAAACTTTAAATTCCCAACTCATGAGTGGGGGGGGTTTGTATTTTATGAAAATGAACAAGTCACTGAACAAAATCAATAGTACACAATTAATTTGAAAGGGTGAAATAAATACCAGACACAAAAAACAAGAGATCCTTTTCGGAGCAGGTGAATTATTCATTGTTCCTAATGGTGTCGATATAGAAAGCAAGTAAGGATGATGCAGAAATGGAACAAACAATGGTTAAGATTGGTGAATCAAAAGGGGAGGCTTCTGTTACTGTAACTAATGAATTTCATGATGTGAGAAGAGGAGTTAAAACCAACTTGTGGCTAGTTTATGACTGATGAGCAGGTTATATTAAACGCTTACATATGATTTATCAGTCGTTAATCGGATTTCTGCTTTTTATTACAAAGAAGAACGGGTTTAATGGACTAGCCATCAAAGAAAATCTTATCTTCTCCGAACTCTTTTCTTGAATCATGAGGAATAACTCCAACGAATTTTTTATCATTGTGTTAATAGCTTATGAAAATCATTTAATCACCTTGCTTTCTCTTATTTTATACTGTGAGTTAATAGCTTTTCCAAAACAGGCTACTTTGTACGCGAACTTAATAACACGTTTCTTTAAAAATTATATACTATATTAGAGGTTGCTACATGAGTTGTGTAAATCTCCTCCAGTCACGGAATTAATAAGCGACACCATTACCCAAGAGGTGTCGCTTATTTTTTATTAAAAAACAATAAAAACCACACAGCATCGTGTCAAGGCTACTAAGTTGGACTTTGAAAATTAGTATGTAAGATAATTCCAATATAAACCCTTGTCAGTTTATCGGAATTATATTATATTATTTTGAAAAGGGAGTGAGAAAACTGATAAACAACAGGAGAGCACGGAAATTAAAAGGTTTTTTCAAAGAGAAATTAAAGAGAAAATTAACGATAAAAGAATTAAATTATATTAGATGGTTAGCTGAACTAGAAGAAAAGAATAAAAAGAAAAATTAAATTATATCGATCTATTTGCGATTTGAACTTCTATAGGCTTTGTATAAATGCCCCTTTGATCTAATTCCTCTTTTAAAATGGCAATAAAGTCTATGTCTAAATTTAATCTTATAGCTTTGTAATAAGCTTCTAACATGGATTGATTATCTAAATTTTTGAACATATTATTTATACCTCTTTCTAAACTACATAGGAATTGTTATTTTATTTAGACACGATTTTAATTTTAACTTAGTTATTTCGGTTTATAAAGCAAAAAATTGGATGAATTCTGTTACAATTTGGTTACAAATGGATGATTATAAACGAATATATTCGTTTAAATGCCTAAAGAGCCCTCACTACCATCATCGTGAAGGCTTTCTTTACATGGTTAGACATAATCTATTCGCGAGATGTTTTTCGGTATGAACCATGTAATTTAATAATAGACAAAAAGTGTAAGTATTATTCATGTCAGATAATTATCTGTTTTTGTTGAATCTTGCCTTTTTTTAGCTGAAATTAAACGAATGCAATAAGAAAAGGCCCACCGTTGCAGCGATTGGGCTTTGTAGGAGGTTAATGAGAGCTTTGATAGTAGAAAAGGAAGCCCAAACGTTACCTTCTAAGTTGATAGAAATTGACCAGCTTGTAGAGGTTTTTGAATCATGTAAAAAAGGACTTAAAGACAATTACTCATCTTTAAGTCCTTTGAAGTTCCTGTTATTTGTCATGCAGTATTTCGATTAACTTTTTTTACTTTTAACGCTTTGATTTGAGCGATGTTCAATACAAAATTATCGTCCGTGACGATACAGTCTTCACCGTCAATCTTTTGGCGAAACATTTCCTTTCTAATATCTGACTTAGTAGTGAAATCAACTTTCTGTCCGCTAATAAATTCAACGACAACTTGGAATTTCCTCATACTAATCAGCTCCTTTAAGGAATTATAACATGCTTCTCATGGTTTAATAGTACCTCTTTTTGACAATGAAGCAAAATCATCATTTCAGAACTTCTTAAGTGATTGAATGGTTCCTTATTAGTTTATCCCGTTTCTATGCCAAATAAACATATATACTCAAACCTTTAGGGCATATTTAGCATGATATTCATAATTAGATAAAATATGCTTTATGTTTTAATTTAATAGGGGTTTAAATACGAATCATGAGAGGTACGAAGAAAAGAAACAAGCTATTATTTAAGAAAAGGGTTAATCAGAAAAGATCGTTAACCTTTTCTTAGTAAGGTTGTAATGCCTCTTAAGTCTAGCTCTGCTTTTAAAAGTCTATCCACAAATTTAACCATCACCCCCTCGTAACAAGCTTCTAATACTGCTTTATCATTTAAATTAACCTACATATCGATATCCTCTTTCTTAGAAAGGATTCATGCCTATTGACACGGTTCCTATATAAACCTAAAACTGCATCAATTAAAGGATAAAATGAGTAATGAAAGTAAAAAAGTTAAATGTGTTTTGGACTATTCCATTATTAGTTAATTGAAATCCTATATGGAATTCTTAATTAAAGTGGAATAGGATCATTGATGAATGTCTGCTAATCTAACTAGGTAATCAGCTTCAAATTGAAAAAGATTAGAGGGTTTTCACTATTTGTGTAGTATAAAGCTAAGGGGGAGCTAAGGAGGGAAATGTTTTGGTTAGTGACAAAATAATGTTAATAGTAGCTTTATCTATTAAGTTACTAATAGTGACAATGCTTTTCATATTATGGAAAAGGAACAAAGACAAATAAGATCAAGATTTTTCAAATTGAATGATTACCATTGAATGGAGAAGATTAGCCGACTCAACACCATAAGGTTTGAGACGGCTTGTTGTCGTTTTTCGTATATTCGTCATTCCATACTTAATTAGCCCTCCATTTTTGTCACTATTCCGGGGGAAGATATTAGCTGTTAAGAATAGGCTTAGTAGTCAAATGCTTATTTACCAGGTACATACTCACTAAACTTCGATTAGGTTAATAAGATATAAAAATTACATTTTATTTTTATAAAGAGGAGTCGGAGCTATGGATGTTTGTGTAATTGGAGCAGGTTATGTAGGACTAACGACCTCTGCTGTCTTAGCCAGCTTTGGACATCATGTCCATTGTGTTGACAACGACGAGTTGAAAATCTCAATGTTATTAGAGGGCAAGGTTCCAATCTATGAACCAGGATTGGAAGAGCTCATTATTGAATATAAAGAGAAAGGTAATTTAGTATTTACTAGTCAGTTAAGTGACGCTGTTAAGAGCAGTTCAATTATCTTTATTGCAGTAGGGACACCACTTTCTGAAGATGGGATGGCTGATCTTAGTTTTTATCAAGCTGTAGCCGATGAACTGTCGACTTTAATAGATTCCTATAAAACGATTGTTACGAAGAGTACAGTCCCAGTTGGTACTAATAATAAACTTCAGAGAAAGTTACTAGAAAAAGGGGTTTCGGCTGAGAATTTTGATGTCGTGTCAAATCCAGAGTTTTTACGTGAAGGCACGGCAATCTATGATACATTACACCCAGATAAAATTGTAATCGGTGTAAATAAACCGAAGCCAGTAGCAACATTACAAAAATTATATCAACAAATCGAAGCTCCTTTAATTATTACAAGCTTAAACGGGGCAGAAATGATTAAATATGCATCTAATGCGTTTTTGGCTGTAAAGATTTCCTTTATTAACGAACTCGCTAAAATCAGTGATGCTTATGATGTCGATATTATGGATGTCGCTTTAGGACTTGGAACGGATCCTAGAATTGGACCTCATTTTCTCCAAGCAGGTCTAGGCTATGGTGGATCTTGTTTACCTAAAGATTTAACCTCAATGGAACACCAAGCCCAAAAACAAGGCATTACTCCTCATCTATTAAAGGCAGCAAAAACAATCAATGATAGCTTAATTGATCTTTATGTAGAGAAATTAAAGAGTAAAGTAACAAACTTACCAACCAAGAGAATAACGGTGTGGGGGGCGTCTTTCAAACCTAATACTGATGATACACGTCACTCTCAAGCCCTTAAGTTGATTGATCAACTGATAGAGGAAGGGTGCGAAGTGCATGTGTTTGACCCGATTGTGACTGTTGATAAACAAGTAACGAACTATAAGGAAATGTATGAATCTGTTAAGCGATCAGACGTTCTAATTGTTGCTACTGAATGGAAGCAGTTTACGCAAGCTGATTGGGCCTTAGTTAAAGAGAAAATGAAGGGTGAAACGATACTTGATTGTCGAAATTGTCTAAGTCCAAGAACCATTAAGCATCATGGTTTTACCTATTTAGGGGTGGCTCGCCCATGAATATACTAGTAACCGGTGCAGCTGGCTTTATTGGATCCAATCTCTGTGAAGAACTTCTAACGAATGAAAAAGTAAACATTATTGGTGTTGATTACTTTATAGGCCCAACACCTAAGGAAATCACACATAAAAATTTGCTCACGCTTTTTAATCATCCACGATTCACATTTATTAATGAAGACTTAATGATAGTTAATTGGGAAAAGTTATTAAGTGGAATAGACTATGTCTATCATCTTGCAGGAATGCCCGGTGTTCGCTCAAGTTGGGGGCCTGATTTCTCGGATTATGTTAGAAATAATATAGCTGTTACTCAGCGCTTACTTGAGGCGTGTAAAAAAGTTTCTTTGAAAAAATTTATTTATTCTTCCACTTCTTCTGTTTATGGAGAGAAAGTAGGAAAGGTTTCCGAAAATGCCAAACCAGAACCTTTATCCCCATATGGGATTACAAAGTTAACTGGAGAATATTTATGTCATGTTTATCGGAAAAGCTTCGGTGTTCCTGCAGTCATTTTACGATATTTTACGGTGTATGGGCCAAGACAAAGAAGCGATATGGCCTTTCATAAATTTATAAAAAGAGCGTTGGAAGATAAGCCTATTCAAATATATGGAGACGGTCAGCAATCCCGTGATTTTACTTATATAAAAGATTGTGCCAAGGCAACAGCGGAAGTTGCATATGCTGATCATGTGATAGGTGAGACAATTAATATCGGTGGAAAGGAACGTGCTACGGTTCTTGAGATTGTTTCTTTGTTAGACACTTTGCTTGATAAGAAAGTAAAGGTTGAATTTGTTCAACAGGCAATCGGAGAACCTAAGCACACTTGGGCGGATATCGAAAAAGCAGAGAAGTTATTAAGTTATCATCCAAGCGTTGGTTTAAAAGTAGGATTGAAGCAGGAAATAGAGTATATTAAATGGATATATGGAGCGTAAATCAGATAAAAATTCAACCCCATTGGATTATGTCCAATGAGGTTGAATTTTTTGTTTAATGTTTTTGAGAGATAAAAAAGTGGGTATGAATTATGTCCCATCTCCAAAGGGGCCAGAATCCTAAAAATACTGTCTTACTTAGCATATCGTTTTCTACCTCTGTTGTTAGCTAACTTTGTAAATAATTTTGCGGTTGTTTGATCATTAACGGCTTCAAAGAATTCTTTTTTCTTTTGAGGCTGTGCCATTTGTTCCTTTAAAAGCTTCTCTAATTGTTCGACGAAGTCTTTTATTTCAATAGAGGTTTCACTAGCATGTTGCCGTTGTTTATTCTCGATAATAGATTGAATGATGTCCATTAAGCTATTATTCTTATTAAGTTCTAATAAGAAAAGCTTCTTGATTCTTTCTTGTTTTGTTTGAGGTTTAATTTCAACTACCTTTTCAACGATTTCAAGAGAGGATTCGTTTTCTAGTGTGACTATTTGTTCGTTAATATCCTCTACGACTTTTTCAATCGTTTCTGGTTCTTCTGTAACGACTTCTGGAAGAGGAGAAACGGTATCATCCATTTGTTCGTGAATGTCAGCAATGATTTCTGTAATTGTCTCGGGTTCTTCCGTTCCCTCATTAACTAAATGATGTTGATTAGTTTCTGCCACATTTTCGGTAGTAGAATCATTCAATTGCTCATTTAGAACGTCGATGACTTCTTCTATTGGTTCTTGTTCTTTAAGAAGCTCAGTAGGTGCTGTCAGCGATGTTTCCTCATTGGACTGAATTTGTTCATTAATCTCCTCAATAATCTCTTCAATAGGAGAATCAACCGATTCACTGTTATCGTTCATTGCCCCAATGTCTGTGTAACTAATTCCATTTTTAATTCGGTTCTCCACTTCATCCCAGACAGAGAGGATATCATTTGCAACACGGCTCCAAATAAAGCGATCTTCAGCCATTTTACGGCCGTTCATCCCTAAACGCATACATAATTCAGGATCTGAAAGAAGTTTTGAAAGCAGCGGTACAAACGATTGTGGATCTTCAGGACTCTCAACGACAAAACCATTTTCATTTGGGACAATGACTTCAGGGTTACCGCCACGTGCTGTGGTTAATATAGGAAGACCAGAGGCCATTGCTTCATAGTGGACTCGAGCTAAAGGTTCTTGCCATTGTGAGGGGCAAACGAAAACATCCGCCGCTGCGAACCACTTTTGAATTTCTATATTTTTCACGAAGCCTGTGTTTATTACAGGAATAGGCATTCTATTTGCAATTGCACGAACATAGCCAATATAATCTGTCACTTCATCGACACTAAACCATTTACTTCCTACAATGACAAGAGCTATTTCTGGATGTTCTTTTGCCAATTCTGGCATTGCTTTTACTAGAACATCTATACCTTTGTTTGGAGATAGTCTTCCGGCAAATAAGATAACCTTTTTATCCATTAAATCATGTTCACGGCGAGTGGTCATGCGCATATTCTGGGCTTGTTCTGAGTTAGGTGGAACAAAACGATCGATATCTACACCTGAGTAAATCGTTTTTAACTTAGGAAGAGCATTAGGGAATGGGTCAGAGATAGTTTTTCCAATGTAATCACTAACAGTGATGATTTTATCTAAATTATCAACAGCTGCATCACCTTCGTCGTGGTCAATTTTATCTGGATTAAACATATCATTATGCATGCTGAGGATAATTCTAGCATCTGGAGCATGTTCTCTAACGGGTAGAACTAACCGAGGCCTATTAAAAACGTGGATCACATCAAAAGAGTTATCTTTTAAAAATTCAATAATGCCTTCTCTATACGTTTCAATAAGACCGCCTTTTTTTCGAACGTAGTGAATGTTATTTACTATCTCCTCTTCAGGTAGAGACGGGTCTGTTGTTCCCAAAATAGTTAGATCATGATCTTTGCTCAATAAAGAAGTAACCCCGTCAATATACGTTTGAATCGCCCCTCCTCTAACCGCTGGAACTGGAAGCTTTTCTGTACAAATCATTAGGACTTTCATTAGGTGATGGCTCCTTTCCATTCTTTCAGTTCTTCTATAGCTGGCCATTTGGATGGATCATTATTGATAATCTGCTTGAGGATAGAATCAAGTTCTTCATCCATGAATGTAAGTGGATTATAAACGATATCTTTTACTTGTAAATAAAACTCATTTGGTAGAGTCATATCAATAATTAGTAAATCAAACAAATCTGGTTCAATTGGATTGGTTTCGTGATAGGCTTCAATCATTCCTTTCATCCAATCAACATCCCATATTCCTAATTCTTCCATCTGGCCAGTAATCAACTTTCGTAAATCTCGTATGGGTAGATCATATGCGACCCCATCTAAATCAATTAACCAGACGCCTCCAGGACCGAGTTGTCCGTTAGCCCAACCGTAATCTTGGTGAACCAAGCCCCATTCTTGATTTCCTTTCTTAATTAATTCAAAATAAGTAGATTCTTCTAATTGAGTTAAAGATTTACGTGCTTGTGCTTCAAATAAATCTACGGCTGAAAGAATAGTTGGACTAGCCGTCTGTTCAGGATAAGCATTGGCAATATCTTTAAACCAGGTCATTTTTGTAATCATCTTTTCATACTTGCTCGGCCAACGAAAAAGACGAGAGGGCTTTTCGGCACCATACGGTGGTTCGTAGCCTTTTGAAAGTCGATGGAATTCACCTAATCCTGCACAAAGTTGTTGCGCTCCTATTAAGTCCTTTGATGCTTCTGTAAGGGTGATCCATTCAGCCACAAACCAAAGCTTTCCACCCATTTCGACAAAACTTTCCCCCGTCTTTGTTTTGAAAATAGGGGGAACGAGGGCTTTCTTTTCGTGAACTAAATAGTCCTGTGCTCCAATACTGAATAAGCTCCTCTCAGGACTACGGTGTAACACTTTTAAACTAAAGGGTCCACGATCGGTTTCAATTTTCCAAATGAGCCCTCCTTTATCGGCCTTAGTGGCAATTACAGTCCGTTCACCTACCTTAAGGTCATAATGTGTAAGAACAACATCTGCCATATTTTCTATATAAGTAGGCACGTGGGAATCTCCTAGCCCTCCAGTTAAATCCCAGGGTGTTATCAATTCTTCTGTCATTGTAATCCCTCCAAATACTATCTTCTCTTAGTAAGATATTCATCTACAAAAAATTACGTATAGATAACCTCCCTCTATAAAGTTAAAATATCTCCTGAATACTTACGTATTCTCAAAATTACTCTCACACCTAATAGTAGACT
>NZ_JAQQWT010000054.1 GCF_028610705.1 Halalkalibacter alkalisediminis | reverse complement strand
ATAAAAAAATCAGGATATACGGCTATTTGTCATGCGTACCGCTTAGGTGCGGATTTTTTCTATAGTTCGGGCTTACGTTAAATGAATCAAGATCTTGTTCCAACGTTTCTTTTTCTCTAGTAAGAATATCTATTTGACCATTAATTCTATCTATATCTGAGGCACTATAATAGTCCTCCATATTTTTTATTTTTGTTTTCAAGTTTTCGATTTCATTATTTAATTGGTATTTTTTAAAGAGCACATCACTATCAAATCCTAGTAATTCATACACAAAGGGTTTCCATACTTGGTCTGTAGAACTTGAGAACTTTATTAATTGGAAAACATCACTATAATCATTTTGAGTTCTAATAAAATAACCTACTAATTTTCGATAATCATAATCTCCTAATATATCGAAGTTTAATTTCTCATTTAAAACGGTTGTTGCCGGGGTGACATTTTCACTCGTAGTATTGAGAACTAAGTTTGTGTAATCCCATTCGTCAGACTCTAATAGCTCTGTTGAATAATCAAGTATTTTCATGTCTACTCTTGTTATATTGTTAAAAGATCTTCTAATAGTTAAATATTCACCATTATTCAACTCTAGTTCTAGATAAAACGTATGTTCTTTAAAAACCTTTTTCTTGTTATGAAAATAGTTTCCCTTTTTTACTTCCTTAAGTAGCATGAAATCTATCAGTTGCACAAGAGCACTTTTCCCAAGGTTGTGAGGATCATTTACATTTTTATCTTGGACATAACCAAAAATGATATTTAATCCATCTTTAAACTTTATATTTTTAAACCTTGAATTATCGCTATATAGCCTTGATAATTTCATATTTTCATCTCCAAGACGTCAGATTCTATGTCGTAGTCGACCCTACCTAGCAAGAATAAAAAGTCGACTGCAGGTAAAAACAAATATAGGGCATCATCACCAATTTGCTTTTCTAATGCATTATAAAGATTTCCGTAACCACACTTGTAGTCATTTTCTTTGAACACTTTTATTAATAACGCGACTGCAAAGATTAAGCTTCTATTTAAATCTGTAAATTTATCCGGTCTCAGCATTGTTACCACCGTTTTCTCCAATGTGACATATGTAATACATAAAGTGTATTACCACACTCACCATTTCCTCATTCTCTAAGATCTCGATATCATTAGAATTTAGAAACCTATCAATAATATCATTCAAAACTTCACTAAAATAGTTCTTTTCTCTTTTTATGTCAGGAATTTTATTATTGATAGTCTTTTTTATATTATTGTATGATTTCCTTAAACCTTTATTACGAGGAGCAGACAATATATCTTTTATGGTTTTAAAATAAATACTGCTTTCAATTATATTATTGTTATAATCACTACAACCTTCTTCTTCTAAGTTATTCATAACATTCTTTGCTATAATATCTATTCTCTTTAATCCATCATCATCTTCAACTCTTCGATTAGGTTCTAATTCATCCTCAAGTTCCAGCTCCAAAAAGTCTATTACTTTTTTGAGGTTGTACGGATTAATAGCGTCACTTCTCATATGTATAATGTTTTGTTGATATACATGACCATCATTGTTATATACAGGGCTATGGTCACCACTTGTACTACTTCTACTCATCATTTTCCATCCCCAAATCGCCCTTTGACATCACCTTCGTTGTTAAATATAGGACTATTTTTCCCTTTTGTTTTACTAATGTTTTCATTTATCTTTATAGATTTAAGTACATAGCCTCCCGTAGCTCCAACCAGGAGTGTAAGGAGATGTGTTATAATGGTTGTCCAATCAATACTCATTTAAAAGCCACCTTTTTCTCAATTTTAGTTTTATGTAAACTG
Source organism: Halalkalibacter alkalisediminis (assembly GCF_028610705.1). Lineage (GTDB taxonomy): Bacteria > Bacillota > Bacilli > Bacillales > Bacillaceae_D > Halalkalibacter > Halalkalibacter alkalisediminis. Next base: position 14,642 of record NZ_JAQQWT010000054.1, on the reverse strand, counting down.
GTATTATGTCCCAATAGATTTTTAAATGTTGTAATATCTATCTATTATTAAGTTCTTATATAGTCTAAAACTATTATTTCAAACTATGAAAATTTTCACAATACCTGTTGATATTTGTGTTCGACTCAAGCATACAGAAACAACGGAAATCATTAAGAAAATGGCTCTTACGTTTGTCGTGTTTCTTCTATTAGATATATTTATTTCTGTAACGCTTTTCATACTCCCTAACCAGCTTATAAAAAGTCGTCTTTTTCACTCCAATTTCCTGCATAGCACTTACAGCTGGTATCTCTCCTGATTTCCACCTTTTATAAGCATATTTAAACTCTTCTGTAACAGTCGCTTTAGGTCGGCCAAAAGCAACTCCTCTTTGCAGAGCCACATCAATCCCTTCTCGTTGTCATTTTCGGATTCTCTCTCTCTCTTCTTCTGCCATCCAAGAAAGAATTTGTAGGACAAGATCTGCGATGAAGGTTCCTAAACTATCCTTAAATTGAGTAGTATCTAATAATGGCATATCTAAGACTATAATATCTGCCTGAATATCTTTTGTGATGTCATTCCACTCCTGTAGAATTTCCTCTTTGTTTCGACCGAAACGATCGAGAGAATGAATATAGAGTACATCCCCTTTTCGTATCATACGTTTTAACAATTGATATTGATCTCGATCAAAATCTTTCCCACTTTGTTTATCGATGAAAATGTCCCGAGGATCAATTCCCATTTTCTTCATAGAATCTAATTGTCGATCTTCATTTTGATCTTTGCTGCTCATTCGTATGTATCCAAATTTACGAACATCCATTTTTTTACTTCCTTTCTTATTCTGTCACTTTAATCGGTAAATTGCACCTGTTTTAAGTGCTATTTTGCACTTAAAAATACGCCTATTCTAAACAATAAAAGCACTTATCCAAGCTGTGAGCTGGTAACAAGTGCTTTACGTTTTATTTTAGATGTTTTTCAAAATAACGATATATCGTCGTCCGAGACACGCCCCACTTTTCCGCAACATCCTTAATCGGTGTACCACTTTCAATCAGCGCTTTCATCATTTCAATATCTTTCGGTCCAAATTTCTCAGGACGACCACCAAGACGACCACGCGCTCTTGCAGCTGCTCGTCCTGCAGCCGAGCGTTCCTCAATCAGATTCCGTTCAAATTCTGCAAAGGCTGCGAATAAGTGGAACATCAATTGCCCCGTTGCGTTGCTTTTGTCCATGGTCAGGTTTTCTTGTAAACTGTGAAATCCCACGCCTCGTTCGTTCAAAGTATTTACAATTTGTATTAAGTCCTGCATGTTGCGACCAAGACGATCTAATCGCCAAACGACAATCGTATCTCCCTCACGTGCATACTGAAGTGCTTCCTCTAAACCTGGACGCTGCTTTTTCGCCCCACTCATTTTATCGTGAAAGATTTTCGTACAGCCATGTTGCGTTAACGAATCCATTTGTAAATCTAAATTTTGTAACCCTGTCGAAACGCGCGCATATCCAATTAACACCAGAATCACTCTTTTCTCATTTTTCCTTTAAGTTCATTGTAACATAAGATAGAATTCAATATGTTATTGAACATAGAATAATGAACAGAGTTTTGTAACACCTATAGCCCTAAAAAACATTCATTTCAAGGGGAATCTGAGTGTGTTCAGAAAAGGACGAGTTTCTGAACTTAGGTCTCGCTGTTACCTTTCTAGCAATGTAAAGAAGTTAGGCACTCGAATCTAAGGTGTTATTGATTTTTGAGAGACATCGAACAGACAAAATTGCTAAGGAGGAATTATTTCTTAGTCTTTTTTTTGCTTACTACATTTACTCGATTAGGTCTGTCCGAGTGATTATTTTATAATAGTTTTAAAAAGTTTTGTGTTTTATTAAAACTTTTCCTATTCTCTTTTCGAATATATAAATAGAGGCAGCAATATATGCGAATTATGTGGTGAAAATATGGATCAAGAGATACAGTGGATCAAAAAAATAAAGAAAAATGCCAGCAGCGAAGCAGCGAATAAGTTAATATCCAAATATTACAAGGAAATGTATACCTTTGTGTACAAACAAACTCTGGATGCTGAGCTATCACTAGATTTAACGCAAGAAATTTTTATTAGTGTCTTAAAGTCGATTAATCGCTTTGATGATTATAAAGCTTCATTTAGAACATGGCTTTATAGGATAGCTTCCAATCGGCTAGTAGATTACTACAGGTCGAAACACTATAAATATAGGCAGCTTTCAGAGTCTATTGATGGTCATGATTTTGAGGATGAGGAGGATGTCACAGTTTCTTTGGAGTACAAAGAGGATGTTGAAAAAATCACTTCAATCGTTAATGAGTTGGAGACCAACTCACAGCAAATTGTTCGACTTAAGTTATTTGCAGAGTATACGTTGCAGGAAATTGCTGCAATTGTACAAGTTCCCCAATCAACAGTTAAAACAAGGTACTATACAGCGTTGAAACTGATAAAAAAAGAAATGAAGGAGCATCGATATGAGTAAAGAAAAGTTTCATATTCCTATGCCCGATGAACAGACAATCCAATCTGAGATCAAGTATATTGTCGCTACAGGAGTGAAACAAAAGGAGTCTTTCCCTTCCTATCTATATAAGCTATACAAACAAATTGGAATGAAAAATTTATTGCCAACCCGTTGGGATGAAATTTGCATCATCTTATCAGTCATGACAATTTTGATTTTCCTATCAAGCAGTTTTTCCGAATCGAAAGGGATTCAGGAACAGGATCTCTATGCCTTTACCTTTCTCCTTTCGCCTTTGCTCTATATGTCTCTTTCTGTTTATCATTTTGCACAAAAAGTTCAAACAGCTACCTATGAAGTAGAAATGGTTTGCAAATATAGTCTCTATCAGATTGCAGCATTTCGAATGTTAGTTTTGAGTGTGATTTCGATTTTTATTAATATCATCAGCATCTTTTCCCTTGTTATGATGTACGACGATCTGAACTTTTTTAGAGCGCTAATAATATCCATTACATCCTTGTTTTTGTTTTCCATTCTCTTTCTGTTTGCCTGTATGAAGAAGCAGTCTGTAACCAGTGCCACTTTAGTGATTGGCAGTTGGGTTGTGTTAAATTTCGGATTTAGGTTAGTAGACAGTCATTTATATGAAGGGTTTCTAAAGAAGGCACCTATTCTCGTTTATGTGCTTGTTCTAATTATCAGCATTTCTATCTATATCAAATATTTAAGCAAGTTGGTGTACTTAAAACCATCGGAGGGAGTTCAATAATATGTTAGTCGTGAAAGATGTAAGTAAACAATATGGAAGTTTTTCTGCATTAAAAAATATGAATCTGGAGTTTAGCGATGGTGTCTATGGACTTCTAGCACCAAATGGCGCTGGCAAAACAACTTTAATCAAAATGCTTGTGACATTAATTTCGCCAAGCAAAGGAGAAATTTTATATAACGGAACAAATATTGTTGATTTAGACGAGGACTATCGCGATATCCTTGGATATTTGCCACAGCAGTTTGGCTATTATAAAAACTATTCTCCAATGCAATATTTATTATATTTAGCTGCGTTAAAAGGCCTAGACAAAAAGAACGCATTAGAAAAAATATCTGAGTTATTAGAAAAAGTGGCTTTAACAGATGTTGCTAATAAAAAAATGAAGAAATTTTCTGGAGGCATGATACAAAGGGTCGGGATTGCACAGGCTCTCTTAAATGATCCAAAAATATTAATTCTGGATGAGCCAACAGCTGGTCTCGATCCAAAGGAACGTGCACGTTTTCGACAGCTCCTTACAGGACTTGCGCGGGAAAGACTTGTCATTATTTCTACTCATATTGTCTCTGACATCGAGTCGATTGCCAATGAAGTAATTATGATTAAAAATCAGCAACTATTATATAAAGATTCCGTCGGAAACATTTGTAATACGCTTGATGGACATGTTTATGAAACATCAATTAGCTATGAAAGACTGGAATCTTTCCGCAAACAATATGTTCTTCTTTCAGAAAAGCAGGAACATGGGAGCATGATTGTCCGGTTTGTCCAAAAGGGAAAAACAGAGGCAGACTGGATTCCAGCAAATCCCCATTTGGAAGATGTCTTCCTTTATGAATACCGTGATGAATTGCTGACGGATCTGTGATCGCCATGAGAATTATTTTTCACGAATGCAAAAAGGCATTCACTTCGCCTATTATTCTAGCTTTGTTAATTTTGTTTAGTGCTTATAACATTTATTTAATCTATAACTCTTTTGATTTTAAAGAAGAATTGCATGTTGCCAATGAATTAGCTGAAACATATGGAGTAAACATCACGGACGAATCGCTCTCAAAGTTAGATCAGGATCTACAAAAAAATCTAGCTGATTTTAACGTGATAACGGAGAAAAAATCGTCTCAGACATTTGATAGTGCTGTCGATTTTTTTGATCAGCTACGTTTTGAAGATCAAGAACTATATACGGAAGATGAAATACATTTTTTCCATAGTGTGTACTTAAAGGAAATGTATGCCGGAACTGCTGAAACGATCGATGCATCTTATAAAGAATTCGATATTGAACGTATTGGTGAGTCTGAAATAAGTAAATATGGATTGAGTGGTACTGCTGCAGAAACATTAAGAAAACAATATGCTAAATTCTCCAATAGATTTGATGAATTGCAAGAAAATGGGGAACACAAACAATGGTTTTTCGCTGGAAAACAATATTTCACGCACACACTATTATTTAAAACTATGTTCAAACATATTATTCTTGAATCAATCATATTGATTGTGCTGGCAACTGCCCTGATTACGAATTATGAGTTTGAAAATAGAACTCATCTTGTTTCATACACAGCTAAAAGAGGTCGGCGGTTAATGGTAGATAAATTGGCTGCATCCTTAATTGTCACTATGGGTATAACTACATTTTTACTCATGATTACGCTTGGTACGTATTTTATGGTTTTCGATTACTCACATTTATTTAAAAGCTCAATAAGTAGTGCTTTTAATTGGGAGAAAAATTTTCCTTATGTGTCATGGTGGAATATGTCGTTTTTGACATATTTAATTTTTGGGATCGTCCTTATGTATGTTTGTATGCTGTTATTTTCAGCTGTTACCTTTACCATTTCGGTCATTATTAAAAACAGTTATTACACATTTTTCCTCTTTGGAGCTATATTTGCAGTTCTTTTCATGCTTCAAGGATTCGTGCCCACTAGTTCTAATTTGATTTTTATTACTGGTTTCAACTTATCTTCGCTTGTGTTAAATCCACAGGTATGGTTCATGAGCAGTAAAGGTCTGCTTTTGTTTAAAGATTATGAATTCATTACGGTCTCTGTTTGGACAATGATTATTATAGTGTTATGCATACTTTGTTTAAAAAGATTTAAAAAACAGGCTATCGTATAAGGAGAATTTTAATGCAAATGATTATAAATGAAATAAAGAAGATCCTGAATTGGAGGGTTATTTTAGTCCTCTTTCTGGTCAATGCTATTTTGTACTTTTTACTGATCGATTTTCATATTAAGCACTTCCCTAATGGAAGACCTGCATTGGATTCGTACAATATTGGTATAGAAATGATTGAAAAATACGGAACAAACATGGATGAATCAGAGTTGGATGATTTTAAAAAGACTTATAGCAATCAAGTTAAGGAGGCAGACCAATTTTTACAATCAAGCAAAGAGTTTAGGGATGCTGGTATCCGGTCTTATGAGGAATTCCGAAATATGGATCTTGAAAATGAGAAGCAATTAGTACTTCACGGAAAAATATTCTTCGATGAAAAAGTGGACATGTTCTGGGAACTTCAAGCACGAGAAAGATTAATAGAGTTTCATGATCAGAATAAAGATATAATAAATAACTATATTAGTGATGCGAATCCGAGACAAAAAGAAAGATTACTAGAAATAAAAGCAAATGGAAGTTATGATGTTTTCCCAGAAACCGTATTTTTTAATTTTAAGGATTTCATTTTGAATGTCACAATAGCGATAATTGTTAGTGTAGTTCTGGTGATGTCACCTATCATTATTCAGGATCGTTCTCGGCAATTAATCGACCTGCAATATACAGCGAAAACTGGAAGATCGATTTATAAAAAGAAAGCAGTTGCTGGATTGCTGTCCACATTAATCGTAATCACTGCACTACTGGCAGTCTATTTCAGTATATATTCTTTAAATAATACAGCCATGTTCTTTTCAGTACCCATTTATACCTTTATCGGTGATTACTATTGGTATGATCTTTCGTTTATTCAATACATTGTGTTAACAGTGATAGCCATTTATATATTGGGAATCGTTTTTGCATTACTGGCCATGTCCCTTTCAACTATTGCTCCGAATTTCATTGCACTGATTGGCGTTCAAATACCAATCGTACTTGCAATGCTCGCTTTTGGGCTAGGCTATTTAATTAATCGCATGATTAGCTATGGTCTTCCTAAATGGTTAGTTCCTACAAGCTACAGTGCATTAATTGCTGTGAGTGTACTATTCATAATCCTTCTTTGGAAACGGGAAAGGAAAATGGATATTGTTCAGTAAAACTCATTCTATATCAAAATCAAATCCAAGAGCCGATTCTTCCTTATCGTAAGGAAAATCGGCTTTTTACATTGAGAAATTGGCTTAGCGTATGTTTTCCGATTTATTGGTAGGACCCCGTTTATGTGTTGCTTTATTTTAAAGCTACATTATGAGAACTGGTTCTTTTCATATATACATGCAAAATAGCACTTAAAATCAGCGCAAGTTATCGCCTAAAGTGACATTATTCTTTCTATTATTCTACCAAAAGTGTTCGTAAAAGTGTATGTAAAACAACGAACGTTCGCAAAGTGTTTTCCGACTTTAACGAACGTTATAAATAACCTATTTAAAATAAATAATCAGCGTTCGTAAAAGTGTACTTAAACGAACACTAGGATTTTACATACAGACAGAAAAAAGCAACATAAGTGTTTATTACGTTGCTTCAAAATTTAAGTTTCGGTTTTATAAAAAAGTTTGATCATTTTCTACCTGTGTTGCTCCACAATCGCGCCCGATTGTTGAAGATCATTGCAAAGCCTTATTGAACAAAAGCATCCTTAGCGCAATAAAAAAAAGAGCTTTGACCTTCGTAGTACAAAGCCACTGTTAATTATAAATTACCTCTTAAATGCCTTGCCAGGAACCATATAAAGCAGAATAGCCCACGTTCATTACTTTATATAAAATTAATTTAAGTGTATACATTTTTAAATTATCATCCGTTGAATAAGTGTAGGGAGGACAAAAGATGAAAAAAGAAAATATATTAGCCTCCTATCTTATCAATTTAGGAGAGGAAGTGTTCCGACTATTACTAGTGAAAGGAGCCACAAAAGAAGATGCGGAAGATATAATTCAAAACACTTTTTACAAAGTGTACACACTGTTGGATGATCTAACAGACAGCAATATACGGCCGTGGTTTTTTCGTGTAGCACTCAATGAATATATTGATTTGAAAAGAAAAAAGGAGCAGCAGAACATCTACTTAACCGAGGAAATTTATTCAAAGCTACAACATACAGACCGCGAATTTAATGCCATTTTAAATAAGGATGAGATCTTCTATTTATTAGAAGACATCAAAAAAGAATACAAAGAAATTTTCTTTTTAAAGTATTACTATGATTTTTCATATGAAGAAATTGCGACTATTTTGGACATTAAAGTAAACAGTGTAAAGCAAAAATTATATCGTGCACGTAAATTTATTCACTCAGAAATAGGAGGAAAACATTAATGGACACTTCGTTAAAAAGTGCTTTAAAAAAAGCTAAACGAAAACAATTACTAAAAATCGTCATTACTTCAATTATCGTTGTACTTATTCTATTACCGATCCTTTATAAAACTGGCAATTACTTTGCAGCGAAAAGTTCTACAAGACTTCACGAAGAGCTCTTTTTACATAATTCAATTGCCGAACCTAATATTCAAATCGATTCTCAAGTTACGAGTAATACCTCCGTGTTTGGTGGTAACATTGTGACGAATCGTTCTAAAAATATTAATGGCTATTTAGTACAATGGAGCACACTCACAAGTTCGTATGATTGGCTTCGCATCCGTATTGATCACAACGAGTTAATCCCGGGATTTTATTGGTCTGATACGGACTTCTATGAGTATGATAAACAAACAAAGAATAAAGTTGCGACATTTTATCATCCATCTATTCAAGAGTACTATGATGGTGTACAAAATGAACTAGGGGAAATTTCACAAATGGAAAATCACGTTGCGGAAGTTGCGATTTCTTTCGATCAGTCTTATACATTGCAAGAAATACAAGCAAAAATCCCCGATAATTTAAACATCGTATGGTTGTATATGACATCACCAATTGTAGATGAAAGTAACGGACCTGCTGGTATGCCGGTTTATGGATTTGATCCATCTGATTCACCGAAAGAGGCATACAATAGCTTTATTGATGCACTTGAAAAATATGATACAAATGGTTTTAACGAACCAATCCAGGAGTTTTTAAATTTAAATAAAAATAAACAGTTTGATGAAGTGAAAATTTTAGGGGTAATGCTAACTGGTCAAACCCAAAATTTTAAAGCCTTAGAAAATCAAGATTTTATTCGTGGTGCCTCTGTAGGGGCCACTGCAAATATCGTCCCTTATATTAAACCGGAGAAATAACGAGTAGTGACCAGATTTACATTTGGTCTCTCTTGCAGTAAGTGGCTGGTACCTTAGCAACCATAAAAATTTGTAACTATAAAATAAAGTTTGATTAAAAACCTTTCTTCAACTCTTATAAAATTACACATAAAAAACCAACACTTTGAAAAAAGATTGATCAAAATGTTGGTTTTCTTTCGATTAAAATACCTATTTTATAATAAAGTTCGATCATGAACCTTATTGCACTAAAGCGTCCTTCGTATTGAAGAAGCTAAAAAGGCGGTCACTAATTGACCACCTCTTACTTATACATTAACTTTATAATTCAGTGCTAACTCATCCCCAGGTAATCCCTTTATTCCCCAGTTATGTTTTGGTGTTTCAAAAATTGTAATCTCAACATCTTGAGGGGATATACTCAATTCACTATTTATACGTTCGAATAGTAGCTTTAGTAATTGTTTTTTAGCTTCTACCGTTCGACCTTCAAACATACTAATCTCAATTACGGTATATGCTTCAGTTCTTCCACTCGCAAAATAAAAATCTTCTTTGTCCATAGGGAAAAAGCGATGAAATTTCTTATCCGAAGGAAATTCAAGAGCTTCCACCATACACGAATGAATAACATTCGATAGCGTTTCCTTAATTGGATTTAACCTATCTTTAACCCCATAAATTTTAATTTGTCCCATTCTCATCTCACCTTTCTCTTCTCATCTAAACTAAACTCGGCTAACAATAAACACTATTCTATAAAGAAGCTAGAAATTCCTTCTTCAAATATTCTGCCCTTTAACTGATTAAAGACAAGAAAAATGGACTGCTTATTCAGTCCATTGTTGCTCAACTCTTGCTCCCCGTTAATTTAAGTACAATATACTAAAAAGGATTTTCACCTATTATAAAAGGTATAAAAACAACTACAATTGAACCTAAAAATAGCAACCAAAAAAGAATAGACCTTGTGCGTTCTTTTATGAAAAGGTTATTTTTACTTATGACTCTTCGAATAATTGTATAAGTTACAAAAAGAATATAAGAAACTCCAAACCAGTTTACCCAAACGTTACCACTAAACCTAATCCCAAAATCTCATAAACTACTCTTAATACATTTTCAGTTAAAATGAAGCCAATAAATAAAAATATTACTATTTCAAGCAGTGTAACAGCATATGCTTTATATAGTTATTTTTGTAACGCTCTTCACAACTCCCTAATCAGCTTATAAAAAGTCGTTTTCCTGTATAGCACGTACAACTGTTATCTCTCCTGATTTCCACCGTTTATAAGCATATTTAAACTCTTCTGTAACAGTCGCTTTAGGTCGGCAAAAAGCAACTCCCCTTTGCAGAGCACATCAATCCCTTCTCGTAGGCGTTTTCAGATTCGCTCTCTCTCTTCTTCTGCCATCCAAGAAAGAATTTGTAGGACAAGATCTGCGATGAAGGTTCCTAAACTATCCTTAAATTGAGTAGTATCTAATAATGGCATATCTAAGACTACAATATCTGCCTGAATATTTTTTGTGATGTCATTCCACTCCTGTAGAATCTCCTCTTTGTTTCGACCAAAACTCAAGAGAATGAAATAGAGCACATCCCCTTTTCGTATCATACGTTTTAACAATTGATATTGATCTCGATCAAAATCTTTCCCACTTTGTTTATCGATGAAAATGTCCCGAGGATCAATTCCCATTTTTCTTCATAGAATCTAATTGTCGACTCGTTTATTTAACAGAACAACACCTTTTTTTTAGATAAATATTAGTACTTTATTATATTTAACAAAAGATAACCGCTCTCAAAAACCATGGTTTATGAGATGCGTCTAAACAACCCTTAAAATCTACTATTTTTTAAAAATACGTATATCAAAACTCATTCCAAAATCTATATGTCATAAAGGGATATTTTTGATATAATCAATGTATTGAATTACATAACAAGGGAGTATGTTTCATGATAATTGGGTATGCAAGGGTCAGTACGATTGATCAGTCATTGGATTTACAATTAGATGCACTAAATGAATTTGGCTGTGATGAAATTTTCAAAGAAAAAGTATCAGGTGCAAAAGATGACCGTGAGGAATTAATGCAAGCATTGAGAATGTTACGTGCTGGAGACAAATTTGTAGTCTACAAATTAGATCGTTTAGCCAGATCTACCAAACGCTTAATTGAAATTGCTGATGCTCTTAGAGAGAAAGAAGTGGAATTCGTCAGTATCCAAGATAAGATTGATACAAGTACAGCCGCAGGAAAAGCAATGTTTGGAATGCTATCTGTTTTAGCAGAGTTTGAACGGGATATTATTCGTGAACGTACCATGGCTGGCCTGAAGGCAGCCCGAGCTCGGGGACGTAAAGGTGGTAGACCTAAGGTTAATAAACAAAAATTAAATCAAGCAATTGCAATGTATCATTCTAAACGGATGACAGTGAAGGAAATTCAGGAGGCTACAGGGGTTTCGGCAGCAACCTTATATCGATCACTAAAAGAAGAGCAAATCCAGTAATGAGGTTTGCTCAGGATTAATATTTTTTAAGAAATATCGGAGATTTCTAGATTTATTAAGCATACAGAAGCCTAAATATATATCTGTACATTTGTATTGAAATGTCATAAAAACTAACTACATCCAAATGTCTTAGCCAACAACACTTCTAATTCTCCTTAACCAATGATCCCCAATGTCAAAATACTGAGTAATTCATCGTTACTGATTTCAGCAATACTTCCTACAGTATCAAAGCCAGCATCGATTGACTTTTGTATTCTGTGACTTGTAACCATAAAGGTAGGCTTTAAAAACGTGGGGTTTCTCGACAGTCTGTAGGTATTTAGAATACCTGTCTGACCTCAGTCTTTATATTTTTAAAACATAGGATTCTTTTCTAGGTTGTTTCAGCTTTATTATTAAAATATTAATAAGATTGTTTTTTTAGTTCCATGAATAAATTAGTATTATTAATATCTTTAAATCCAAATTTTTCGTATAAGGAGTGTGCATCTTTAGTAGCTAGCATCGCTCTCCTAATTTCAGTTAACTCTGGATGTTCGATAAGTTTTTTAATAAGTCTCTTGGATAACCCTAAACCTCTATAATCAGGTAATATGAATACATCTGCTATATATGCAAACGTAGATAGATCTGAAATAACTCTAGCAAATCCAACTTGTTTTCTAATTTGACCACATATACTTTCTTTGTAAACACCAAAACACAAGGTACTGTTGTCGATTGACTTTTGGACAAGAGTTTTAGGGATTCCCTTTGCCCAATAAGAATGGAAACAAAGGAAATTATATATAACTTCTATATCTAATTGTTTTTTATTAGAGGAAATTATAAAAATATCTTTATCATATTGATTCATATGCATATAATAGCCACCTTTATTTGACTTTTTAGTACTACTTTTGTTCTAATCTAGTCTATAGTTCTTTTTTTATTTTTTCACCAGCTTTCTCTTTGCTCGTATGAGCGTACTTTTACTAATGCTAGTGACCTCTTCTACTTGTTTGTATGAGTGTGTATTAAGCAACGACAACGCATGATCTATTTGTTTTCTAGTGTATTTGTTCGGTCTTCCTTCTCGAAAATCTTCTCGCTGCTTTGCAATAGCCTTTCCTTCTTGCGTTCTCTCTACAATCATATCACGCTCAAATTCAGCGAAAGAACTCATAATATTGAAAATTAGTCTGCCTGTTGGTGTCTCTTCGACTAAACCCATGTTAAGAACGTGTACTTTAACCCCTTTTTCAAAAAGTTGCTTAACTGTTTGTATTACGTCTACTGTTGAGCGAGCAAAGCGGTCTAACTTCGTTACTACCAAAGTATCTCCTGCTTCCAGTTTAGAAAGAAGCGCAATAAACTCTGGTCGATATGCTTTCGTTCCTGTGAACTTCTCAGAATAGATAACGTCGCAACTTTCCTTTTTAAGCGCTTGTATCTGCGTCTCTAAGTCTTGATTAGCTGTACTAACTCTCGCATATCCATATTTCATATGTATGAGCTTCTTTTTCACTATCATTTAAGACACTAAGTAATGACACTATTGTATATAGCGATACTAGCAACCTCTCAAACTAGTGTCAATACTTTTGAGTTATGACACTTAAAGAATATAAAAATAGCCTGTAGCATTGAAATAAAGTTTGATTAAATTAACTCTATAAACCTTGATAAAATAGCAAATAGAAAAAGCGTGTTTTGAAAAAAGATTGATCAAAACACGCTTTTTCTATATTCAATTGAATCATTCTTTTATAAAAAAGTTTGATCATTTCTATGATCCTTATTCCATTAAAGCGCCCGTTTCTGGAATAAGGATAGGTCACCTTATATTTATCCCGTTTGATTTTACTTTTTTCCTATTATCGGAGGTATAAATGTAAAGATAAGCAACAAATCCATACAAGATACCTCCTAACAAGAAAAACGGTTCAACAATTATTAATAGTAAAGGGATTTGATCCAGTTGCAGCATGCTTTGTGTAATGCCTACACCGCCTCGTAAGCCCAACACCGCACATGCAATCCATGCTGCTGTGAGCAGTATCCAAGAGGGAATCCTTCGTCCCCATGATTGAACAAGTGCAAGTGCGAGGATTGCAGCAACAAGACATAAGACAATTGCAACCAGATTAATTATAAATAACACTTCACTCATGGATTTGCCTTCAAATCCTGCAGTCCCACCGACAGCCCAGTAAACGTGTATCAATCCAAATACAATTGACCAGATAAACGCTGCATATCCAGTAAAAACTAACCATTTCTTATATTTGTTTAAAGGATGACTATCATTATTCTTTTTGATTCTAACCACTCCTTTCATGTAACAGACCTCTCTTTTAAATAAGTTTATTTTTATATGTTTCATTTGATAATCTATTAAGTTACGTTCCTGATTATTAAGCTGAAATTTGTTATTTGCACAATCAGTTGCTCCATTATTTAGACCAATTAGGAAGGCACCTTCTTATTCAAGAAGTGCGCACGATCGCTGAAGATCGATATTCATTTTGGAGGCTCTAATAAATTCTCACTTGTTAAAGCCTTTTTGTTAGACAAAAGACAAAATGGTCATTAGGATTCCAAATGTGCAAATCATCAGCAATGTAGCCCCGAAGCCACAACTCATCGTTAATTCGTCTAAGGTAAAAGCCTTTCGGAAAATTATCGTCTCCAGTTAGTATCTCCGTTGCTATTGTTATGGATCCTGTTGGAGCTTGATGTTGCTGTAAAGAAGTTCCCGAATCAGGCTGATCCAGATACTCTAGTCTTAGGTAAGGTCCCAACTCAAGTGGACACAATTCCAAACCGAGTTCGCTCGCTTTTTTATAGATTTGAGGAGTTGTAGCACCCTCAGGGAAGCCAAGGTAAGCAACAATTAGTTCAATCGTCTGCAAGCTATACTTTGTTTCAGAAGTCATAAATTTTTCATCAGTTAATAGCCTCTCTCCATACTCATTCAACAGGATAGAGTATTCCTGCAATCTCTGTATAAGTTGCTGTTTCGTAAGTCCACCAAGCTCTACCGTTCTCGTAATAATTGGACAATCAGAGTATGTTTCCTCATTTCCTATACGCATTCGTATTCACTCCCTTACAAATTGATAAAAAGCTATTAAAAATCGTTATAATTACAGTTTTTCTCCAATTCTATATAGATTTCTTTGTTGTACTAATCTGCTCCGTTCGTTCAATTAGCCTTACTCCAGAATATGGCCATAAAATACAAAATGAACACCTATTCTTCTTCAAGAATGGCGCCCTTTAATGGAATAACTAAAATATTGGCTTATTCCTAAAATCGCTTATAGCTTGTTGAACTAACGCACCCGTTCGTATTATAAGGTTATCCAGATAAGAAAATATTTCTGGTTGACCTTTTTTTATATGGTCTTATTATAACAGTAGCCAGGGTAGAACGTCCGCA
>NZ_JAQQWT010000053.1 GCF_028610705.1 Halalkalibacter alkalisediminis | reverse complement strand
GTATTTACCTTTTTGGCTCTAAACAAGAAAAATTATAAAACTGAAAATTCAGTCATTATTTATGCAACACTAGTGAAATAATATAAATGATTATAATGAAATATGACCGTATTTGTTATAGGGTTAGCGTCATGAAAATGTGCGGATTTACACGTTAAGGACATTCCCATATTAAAAGCCCAATTCCTCAGTGTTAATAGAGAAATTGGGCTTTTTATCGTTATTTCATTAAAGTGCTGTGACTGCTAAACTAAAGTAGACAGTTTTCGCTTGATAGAACTGGTAATTATAAAAGCCATCATACTACAAAAAAGCCAGTCGAAATGTTTTTATGGCCTATAACTAAAAAGAGCGCATATCCTTGTTAAAGAAAAGCGGCCGTTTGTTAAAGATGCTCAACTTACACCAACCGTTTGTAAAGTAAAACTTTTACGAAAGATCAACTTTTTGAAAGTGTTCAACTGTCGGGAATGGGTCATAAAAATGATGGAGTTGATTTTTCCATTCTTGATATTCTTGTGATTGTCTAAATCCAACAGTATGATCTTCTAAAGTTTCCCACCTTACTAATAACAAATATTTCCCCTCAGCTTCCATACAACGTTGTAGTTCGTGGGATATATAGCCTTTCATTGTTGAAATAATTTTAGATGCCTTACGAAAAGCTTCTTCATATTCCTGTTCCATACCTTTTTTAACTTGAAGCATGACAGCTTCTAATATCATTAAAGCTACTCCTCTGTGTCCAATTATAGAATAAATATTTTCACTCTATATCTTCTTTTTATAATTAATAATCCCTTTTCAAAGAGACGCCCTTCTCTATTCAAGAAAAGCGCCCGATTGTTGAAGATCATTTATGTGCAGTAACAATAAAGTCGTTTAATTTTGAGGTGTCAAAATTTCGATCGTAAAAAAAAGATAAACCCAAAAATAATGATAACAAAGTTGTTTAAAATCGGACTGCAAAATCCTTTAGACTCAAGGATTTGTCTTTTTTTAAACAACTTTTTTGTTACTTAAAACACAGTTTTTCAAACGACTTTATTGTGAATGAAACATCTTTATTGTCATTCAACAATTTATAGTTACCTTATTGAAGATAAGCCTACGTCTTCAATAATACTTGTTTCTTTTGATTTCAATAACCACCCTAAATAGTCGACATTTTTTTAATTAATAGATTAAAAGCTGACTCATTAAGTCAGCTTTTGGGCAAGCATTGCTATTGGATGCCTTCTGCAATCTGAAGAATTTCTTCTTTTGATAGATCTTCTGTAGAAGTTAATTCAAACAGTAATTCATCTTTTTCCCAAGAAACAAATTGCATTTCATACATTTTCGTATAGGTACCTTCAACGGTTCCAATTTCTACTAATTCAGTGTTCTCTAGATTTGGAGAGATTTGTGGTTCTGATGAGATAGTAAACATTAGAAAATCCCCTTCTGAATCAGTATATTCAACCATTGCCATTCCTAAGTCCAATTCACCAATGTAGCTTGCTTGCTTAAATTCATAGCCTTCTGGAAGATATGATAGTTCAGGTACATGATAGGCCGTTGTTTCTTGGAGCTCTTCAAGGGTCAATGTTTCCTGTATTAAATCCTCCATCGTTTGGACCTTAGCACCTTCTGGAATTTCAAAATGAAATAATTCTTCATCTATTTCAATATTGTATTCAATGTGAGTGTATTCCATTTCTGATGTGAATTCATCACTGACCATTTTCATTTTTAATGGCATATACGTTTCTTCATCAACCCATACTTCATACTCGGTAGCTATTAACCATTCGTCTTCTTGGTTTTCATTTGGAGTTAGAGATAAATGAATGGTTTGTCTATTAGCAACGGTTTCTTTTCCTTTAGCTACAACATCATTGGAGTTCAACATTTCGGTTAATACGTTACGAATCATCTCCGATTCACTTGGCATATCTTCAGTCAGCTCACCTATTCCATCAAAAATCGTTACTGTATGACTGGTCTCATCATACGACCAAGACTGTTCACTATTTGATACAAAAAGTTGTCCATCCTCCATTTCTACGCGATTTTTATTAGGTTTAACATTCCATTCCTTATATGTCGTTAATTCTGAGTTTCCTGCAAATTCAACATTACTAGTCACTTCACCATAGTAACTTTTAAGATTTTCCTGAGCCTCGACCGCTTTTTCAATAATTTCATCCGATTTTTGGACTGAACAAGCAGAAGTAAAGACTACTAACGCTATTAAACTAGCCCATAGAGATAATGTTTTCATTTTTCTTTCCTCCTAGTATTTTAATTTCCATTTATAATAGTAACACCTTTTACCAAATAATTGGGATTTAAATGAAAATTGGGTATTTTGCCCACCTCCTCGAAACGGTTCATTTTGCAAATATATACTATAAGTACTGAGTTACAACGTTAAGGAAATCCCCATATAAAAAGCCCAATTTCTCAAGTATTAACATTGAGAAATTAGGCTTTTTTCATTACTCCATAAATGGGCCCTTTAATGGAATAACTAAGTAGCTTCTTTTACTTCTAGCCCTTCATTGCAACTTTAAATCAACTTTTCAAAACTTAATCACCCACTCACCCTACAATTCTACAAGGTTTAATTTCTAATTTTACAAATTACATACTCCAAAACTTGTCATAAGCCACGTTCTTATCGTAATTCTACAAAAGCACTTAATAACCCAAGAGAAAATAGCTAAAGAAATAGGTTTTATAAAATTTATTCAAATAGTAAAGAAATAGGTATGACCGATTCATTTAAACATCATATTCTAAAAAGAAAGGTGTTTAACATGAATATAATAAATAAATGGTGCACTGCACTTTTCATTTCTGTCTCTTTATTTTTTTTATCATTCAGCCCTTTATCTTATGTAAGTGAAGATTATTATGTTTCATATGAACATTTAATGAAACATGAAGTAATTAATGAAGACTATGTAATCAACTATAAACAACGTCATAGCGACATTACCGCCATCGCTATCCATGGTGGAGGAATTGAACCGGGATCATCCGAAGTGGTAAAAGGTCTAGCGAATCAGATGGACTATTCTTATTACCTCTTTGAAGGAATAAAGACAACTAATAATCAGATCTTGCATCTCAACTCTGTGAATTTTGATGAACCAATAGGCAGAAGGATGGCTCAAAATTCTGTAACCGTTTTATCAATTCATGGATATTCAGGAGAGGAGCCGATTATTTATATTGGAGGAAGGAATCAAGTATATAAAGAGATGGTACGCTTCTCTCTTCAGAACCGTGGATTTAGGGTTGAGGATGCACCTCCTCATATAGCAGGAATGCACGAAAAGAACATTGTTAATGATAATCAATTAAAAGCTGGTGTACAGTTAGAGCTGACAGCGGAATTGCGCAAATCTTTCTTTAAAAACCACGACTGGTCACAAAAAAACCGCGGCAATACAACGGATATATATGATAAGTTTATCGATGCTCTAAAGGAAGCAAGCTCTTTTTATGAGAGTGTGCTCCTCTTTAAAAATGACGATTCCGATTTTAACGGGAGTTAAAATTGTTGCGAGTGATGAAGGTGTCACGTTAACTGGTAGTGATTCTGATATTTCAATCGAAACATTTATCCCCAAGACAGAAGACGGAAAGGAAATTGTCACAGTGAAAGAAACCGGTAGTATTGTGTTACAATCCCGTTATTTTGTGTAAATTGTTAAGAAACTGCCTGGTGATGAAATTGAATTGATTGTTCATGATCAATTTGCGACAATTATCCCGGATCGAGACCATTTAAGTTAAATACGGATGAACCAGAGCGTGAGGAATATCTTCGTTTACCTGAGCTTGAAGAGAATCTAATGTTCCGCTTACCGCAATCGAAAACCTCCAGGGGTGGCGTGGAGAATACGTACAGTATATGGTAATAAATGGGGTTATACTTGTACCCCCTATTTACACATGCCTTCATGTAGCCAAAAGATCCAACACTCATACCATTCATCCGCTACCTTTCTTACAAGTGGTTTGAAATCCTGCGAATAAGTCAGTATTCGTGAGATAAGTCAATCTTACTGGAGGAGCACAAGAAGGAGCTACCGAAATGGCAACCCCTGATCTTGCGCTCGTTAGCTGAATAAGATATTTATTTAGTTCCATTAACAATGAGATCTGCTCTTTCAAAAGGTTTTTGATCTTCAACATAAATGTCTTCTGAAATCATCCAATTATTTTCCCACAAATCATGAGCTTCTTCCCCGTCTCTTTCAAGACCTCGTGAAAGCCTTGTTTCTCGTGGACAATCAACCCATATTGTAAAATCGTATTTATTTGCTAATTCCTTACGAATAGAGTAAACACCCTCTATTATGACAATCCCCCCAACAGGAACAGTGTGCCATTCTGCTAAACCAGCTGTCTCCCAATCATATCGCTGATAATATCCATCTTTGTTTTCACTAATAGGTTCAAGAACTTGATTTAATACACGTTTCCTGCCCTTTCCTTCAATAAGAAAAACAGCATCCCTTGTTGAAGGAATGCACCTGTTAGTTTAAGTGAAATAGCTCACAATCTAATTTGCTTGAGTTTTAAGTATTTGGTTAATAAACGTCTTTTCATCGATGTCCTCTATGGTAGGTAAATTTGAAGTTGTTTTATCTACAAGCCAAAAAAGACCCACGAAAAGAACAGCTATTCCACTGAAAAAAATGACGTAAAAACTTCCAATTATTACACCTAAACTACCACCCAGTAAAGATCCAAGTGGCATTGCAATACCACTTAAACTAAACGAGGCTGAGAATACCCTACCTAATAATTGTTTCGGAATCCCTTTTTGTAAACACGTATTTATTAAAATATTTGTAATGCCACCAGGTAACCATGCAATTCCATAAACTATAATCATTAACCATGTCCATGGCATAAATACAGATACTGCCCACAGTACCCCACTAATTAAAAATGCAATTGCATATACCTTTCCCATTTTAAAATGCTCTAATTTTAGATAAGGGGCTAGTAACGCTCCTGACAAGCTACCGATTGCTTGAGCCATTAATAATAAGCCATAGATTTCGGCTCCACCTTTATAGTCACTAAATTCAGGAAGAACCACAAAAGTTGCTCCGCCCACAAGATTAATAACTATCATACCAAAAAGGAGTCGAGAAAATTTTTTGCTAAGCAAAATTTTTATACCATCTTTAAGTTCATAATGGTACGTTTTCAACTGATTCTTTATTGATTTTTTCATTATACTCTCTTGTTTATTTGCTAGCTTTTTCTCTACTTTTATCATTGAAAATATTAAAGCACCCATTAAAAATAGGAAAGAATCCAATAGATAGATGGATACAGCACCAACAATAACAATTAAAACCCCCGCTACTGCATTGCACCCAACCTCAATTCCTTGGTATGCAAGTGTAAAATAAGAATTAGCTTTCGTTAGATCTTTATCTTCTACAAAGTTAGGAAGTGAAGCCATTTGTGCTGGGTATACCAACATATTAAAGGTCATTATAATTGGTGACAATATTAGAACAAGTGCAACACTAAGGAAGTCAAGATAAGAGGCTAAAGGAATAATCAATAAAAGGGCGCATTGTGTAAGTTGTGTGTTGATTAATAATGGACGAATAGATATTTTATCGATTAGTGGTCCACTCAAAAACTGTATAAGTCTAGGAAGAATAGTAAGAAAACCTGCTAATCCTGTATAAAAAGTTGATCCACCTAGATCGTACACTAGCCACATTGCTGCGACAGCATAAAGGCTATCGCCAATATTGGTTACTATTCTTCCTAAAAACATATACCTAAAATTTTTATTTGAAAATAAATTCATTCATCTCCCTCCTTTTTATATACTTTTTGGTTTTGTGGAGTTTATTTTTACACCGATACTATATTCTTGAGTCTCTTCAGTGTTATTTACGGATGTCTTTTTCACCCAATCTTCAAGAAATGATCTAAATTCTTCTTTAATTTGATCTTGTTGGTCTCGAGAAAGGTTTAATCGTATACTAAGTGCCGTTGATTCATTAGAAATAAAATCGTCTTTTAAAACAGGATCAATCGGCTCTGCCCCGTAAGAATTGAACCATTTAGATTTCGATTTATAATATTTCTCTATCACTCCACCAAATTGTTTTTCTTCCACAAGTTCAATTAGACCTCCCTCGAAAAGCTTCTTCATATGATAATGTACGTTTCCTCCAGATTTCCCCAATAAGTCAGCAACCTGCTTCGCTGTTCTAGGTTCATCCAATAACTGGCTAATAATTTTTATTCGAAGTGAATTTCCAAGTAGTTTTGCTTGTTTAACGGATACATTTAATGGTTTATCATTCATATTAAAATCTCCCTTAACTCAATCTGATTTTTTAGATCGTTAATCTGTAAAGTTAGATTATCACTTCAAATAAAAAATGTCTACATTTATTGGGATATTATTCCTTGAAAACTTGTAATTAGCATTTTATAGTAGATAAGGGAATCCCTTCTTGTATTATCCTGCTCGTTACTTTAAGTACATAATTTCACAATCTCCTTTAAAATTTAGCATAGAGATCTAATTTTCTTTAAAGGCGTTGCTCCACAATCTAGACCTTTACATAAATAAGGCACTTTCCTTGTTACAGAAAAGCGCCCTTTAATGGAATAACTACTATGGTCTCAATCTTAAAATCACTTAATGCTTCTTCAACTAACGCCCCCGTTAGCCAGCCATGAAGCGCAAAAATCAGCGCTTCACCACAGAGAATGAAAATATACTAAGTTGTCTATACTGGTTCTTAATCCAGTCAACCAATCCATAGTTCAATGTATACGGCTCTTTTTTTAAAACGAATTAGAAGGGTCTTCTTTGTTATTGTCCTTTTTATGTAATTAGAGAAGTTTATTTTCATGGTAGTTGAAGAGTCTAAAGGTTTTTTTGCCATTTATAAAATGAAATTGTAAAAGTGCTAATGAATAAAATTAAAAAGCTAATTCCTATAATCATTGGGACATATATAAAAGCATTTATTAAGCTATCTGAAGTTGACCACGAGTCAGCTCCACCAGGTCTTGAGAAATTTATTGCATTCTGCCTTCCATTCGCCCCAATTATTAAAAACAAAACACCTAATAAAAAGAAACCAGTAGGTACACCAAACAATTTTAAATATTTGTTTTGCATCATACTCTTCCTAACCTCCTTGTTACCATTATTTTCCTGTTATTTAACTCTTCTGCTTCGTTAGTACAATAGCGATAGAAACTGATGTAATTACAACCCCTGTTCTTTGCAGGAAGTTTGTGAGTTCATCCTATCCTTGCTTAATCCCGAAAAAAATCAAACAATTCTTCATAACTACTTGTTTCAAGTTCAATATGCCCTACTGCTTTGGAAACGATAATAATTGGGCTTTGCTCAAAATGTTCTGGTAGGTTATGCGAATATGAAATGCTTTTGAGGTGGGGAGAATGCAATAATTCACCAAATTGCTCCCGATATTCTTGTGGTGGGGTAAAGTTTACTATATTTTCATCGTAAACTTCTACAACATATACATTTTGATTAGAATCCTGATAAGTAGAACAACTTATTAGAAAGAGCGAGATTCCTAATATCACTATAACTCGAAAAGCTTTATATAAATTCAAACCATTTGTCACATCCTTGTAAATAATCTCTTCACATAAATTTTAACATTTTTTGAGGAACAGGTAATTGGCTTATTAAACTCTGCTGCTCGTTAGTTCAATTAGTCTTACTCAACAATCTGGCCCTTTTCATGAAGAAAGACGCTTTCCTTATTTCAGAAAAGCGCCCGATTGCGGAATATTGAAAATGCAAAAAGCTATAGAAAATAGCTCCCATCGTTGCAAATTCCCTACCCTCACTGATTCCATAGAGAGTACCGACTTCCACGAAAATAATATGCCTATTACGAGCATTGTAGTTATCCCCCAAATGGTGTACTTCTATTTTTTCGGTTTCTTGATACTTAGACAAATAGCTATTATTATTCCAAATTTGAAGATTGAAGATGGCTATGAGTGTAATCATAATTTAACTCTATTTAACTTTCTTGGTGCATTCCTTTAATCTGAAGCTATGCTTTTATTAAACAAGACCATTATAAGTGCTTAGTTAGACATTTACACAATTATACAAAGACAATCATCTATAAATTAAACAGCTACATATAATACCGTGAAAACTAAGAACCAAGTAAGGCGAAACAATATTTAATGAAGAATTAACATCTTGTGAACTGCAGTCGTTTTAGTTGTTTACACATCCTCAAAAGGATGGAAGTCAACCTTCCCCTATGATAAGAGATAAGTGTTATTAGGATTGCTGAGGTGAACAATTGCATTTTGCTCATTTGTCGAAATGAGTTAATAACTCCTTTTGTTGTAGATAAACTTTAAAAGAAAGACATGCTCACTCGAAGTGGAGCACCCTTCCCTTTCGTCATTTCACTCACTGAACAACTGGATCTGGATACTCATGCCCTTTCGTATCGACCGTCCCCGTCTTCATTTTCTGCGCTTCTGGTTTGTCGCTGAAGTCCCGTTCTGCTTTCACAATGGCGTCAACCACTTCCATCCCTTTTAACACTCGTCCAAACGAAGCGTATTTCCCATCGAGTTCCGGTGAGTCATCTACCATAATAAAAAATTGTGATCCTCCTGAATTCCGATCATTGGTGCGGGCCATCGAAAGAGCCGTCCTCCACTAAGGAAATAAAGTTAACCACAGTGTTCGGTGCGATATGTGGATAAAGTTCAGCTTCGATTTCATACCCGTTCTCCATCGTAATCGTAACTATGGGATATTCGTCTACGATAATCGGTTCCGTTGGTTCGGTTGCTTTCTCCGTTTCTTTTATTTTCGGCTGTACGGTTTCTTCCTGTTCCGGTTGCCCTCCGCAAGCCGTTACCAGCAGCATCCCTGTCAAAGTAGCAGTAGCCATTGGAGAGCGTTAGTTCAAGATTATATTATTTGGAGCGAAAAGACCGACTTGGTAAAAAGTCGGTCTTTTCGTGTAAATGATACTGTGGTTTTACTGGAGATTTTTCAGTATTTTTGATGAGGTTTCTTGACAGTTAACGTAAATCAATAACTAGTATCTACCCACATACTACTTTTTATACTTTTCCTACTTCCTCTAATGTTGGCAAAGAAGAAATCGCACCGCGCTTGGTACATACCATAGCACCGACTGCATTAGAAAAATGTATTAGTTCTGTTAAACTGTCGATATCAAATCTATTTATTTTCAAATCTTGTAACTGACTTAATTGATAAAGAGTGGCACCAACAAAGGCATCACCTGCGCCAGTTGAGTCTATTGATTTGATTTCGATACTAGGGATCATTTGTTTTTGTAGGCCATTGGAGATGAGCGTTCCATTCTTGCCCAACGTCACTGCAACTATCTTAGCACCTAATTGATGAAGGAAGTCTACCGATGCCTCTTTGCTACTTGATCCAGCAATAATCTCTAACTCCTCTTCACTCACCTTTACAAAACCAGCCTTACTAATCCCCTTTTGGGCAAGTGTTACAAACTCTTCCATTCGTCCGCCCCATAATGCCTGACGGTAATTGGGATCAAACGAAACAAATAGCCCTTCTTGAATTGAGTAATCCATTAACTGAAAGTATGTGGTTTGAAACGGGTCTTCAAGTAATGCCGTAGCTGATCCAAAATGAATAATCTTACCTTCTTTAATTCGGTCAAGATGCAAATCATTAAATTCAAGCAGCCGATCGGCTCCACGATTAAAAATAAAGTCTCGCTCGCCATCCTCTTGCAAGGATACAAAGGCAAGGGTTGTTGCTGCTTGATCCGTTTGAAATAGCATGCTCGTATCAACCTGTTCATCCTCTAACGTTTTCTTTAAAAAAGCTCCGAATGGGTCATTGCCGACCATTCCAACAAAGGCAGCCGCGCCGCCTAATCTAGAAACAGCTGCACTCACATTTGCTGGTGCGCCTCCGGCTTGCTTTTCAAAATTTGATCCATCAATAAGTGACACATTTTTGTCTAGGCAAAAGAAATCAATCAGAAGCTCGCCCACGCAAATAATTAAGTCATGCTGTTTCATACGTTCATTCCTCCAACGTTGTTAGTAGGACCTTCTACAAAAGCTTGCTTCATCTCCCATTTTTCAACAGATACAATAACAATCTCCTGATCTGCAAAAAAGGAAATGCCGTTCGCCTTCTCACTAGGGTAAATACGTCCAGTCATCACTTTTTCTCCACCTTGAGCAAAGACTTCAATAGATGAATGATCAATAAACACATGCAGCTGCAGACGGTTATCTCGTAATGAAATTGCCGCTTTACGTACACCACCTGGACCTTTGCCAGAACGGTTTCGATCGAAAAGAAGAGTTTCTTCCTCTACTTGGTAGGTTAGCAGCGTTTCTTCGTTCTCCTCTTCATTTACACGAACCTTTAATCCAAACGTAGAAGCCTCTTTCGCATCTATTGTTACCCTTAACTCGATACATTCTCCTTCAATTCCTGTTAACTGCAGTTCTTTGTCCATTTTGATATTTTCAAATGAAACTTCATTTTGGCGTAGTGCTTTAAGTTCAGGAGCCGGTTCAGATACCATTTTTCCGTTATTTAACGTTAAAATTCTTGGTAAAGTTGTGGCCCCAGCCCAGCGGAACTCTTGCTCTGGCATTTCATTTTCCCACATCGCCATCCAAGCAATCATAACTCGTTGGCCTTTATCATCAATAGTTGTCTGTGGTGCGTAAAAATCAAATCCATAGTCTAAAAGTTCGAACGGACCGTGATCAAGTACTCCTGTTTCATAATTTAGTGTACCTAAAATATAACCCGACTGATGTAGGTTGTGATATAAATCTCCTTCAGGATGAACGCCTTGCGGAGACATGATTAACACATCTTGATCGTCTAATCGGAAAAGATCTGGACATTCCCACATGAAACCAAAGTTCCCTTCTCCTTTTGCTGCTACATTTAGGAATTCCCAACTTATTAAGTCGTTAGAGCGATAGAGAAGAACTTGCCCTTTTTCATCTTTTGTCTTAGAACCGAGAATGCAGTAATAATAGTCTCCTTCTTGCCACACCTTCGGATCGCGCCAATGATATGGATGAATATCACCTTCTGGCGTCTCAGTCATTACTGGGTTTTCTTTTATTTTCTCAAACGTCAATCCATCTTCACTTACGGCCAGACACTGAACTTGTTTTAAATCAGTATCTCGATTTTCACCTGTCCACTTGTTTCCTGTGTACATTAAGTAAAGCTTTCCGTCTTTTTCAATCGCACTACCTGAAAAACAACCGTCCACATCATAATCCTCACTTGGCGCAAGTGCGATCGGCAAATGTTCCCAATGAGCCAAATCACGACTTTTAGCGTGCCCCCAAAACATCGGTCCCCACTCAGGAGAATACGGGTGATGTTGATAAAATAAATGGTACTCTCCTTTGTAAAAGCTAAAACCGTTCGGGTCGTTCATCCAATTTGCTTGCGGGGCCAAATGGTAGGCTAATCGCCAATGGTTTTTTTCAACTTCCTTTTTTATCTTTTCAACCTCACGATTTGCTTCTTCTATTTGTTGCTTGTTACTAAGCATCCACTCACTCCTATAAAACAAAATTTCTCTCTATTTTTTCATTAAATCTAGCCTTTTCATACAACTGCTTCATAAGGCCTTAAAGTGTTGCCACTAAACGGGCTATCTATATAATTACTCAACAAAACATCTCCGTACGATTCTTTAAATTAATACTAGAATTTAAGAAATTAGTAAGCACGACTAACATTTGATAAATAATGGACTTTTGCCACCATTTCTGTTCCATTATTTTATTGCCCCATCCATTACGCCTTTAATGACTTGTTTTTGTAAGAAAATGAAGAAAATAATGATCGGGATCATCGCTAACACAAGTCCAGCCATCGCCGGGCCAAAAGCAGATGTGTATTGACCAAAGAAGTAAAATGTCGATAACGGAATCGTACGGTTCCCTTCTGATACTAATACCAATGCTGGTAGTAGGAAATCATTCCAAATCCACAGTACATCTAATATAACAATCGTTACGGTAATAGGCTTTAACATCGGAAACACAACTTTCCAAAACACCTGAAACCTAGAAGCACCATCAATAATAGCTGCTTCTTCTAACTCAACAGGAATTGATTTAATAAAGCCGTGATACATAAATGTTGCTAGACCTAAGCCGAACCCTAAATAAAAGAACATCAACATCCATTTACTATTTAATAAACCTAGGTTTCCATAAATAGAAACGAACGGAATCATTAGCGCCTGAAACGGAATAATCATAGAAGCAATTAAAAGAACAAAAATCCAACCATTCACTTTCCATTTCCAGCGAACCAGGAAATAAGCAAACATGGAAGAGAAGACGATAATCAATAATACAGAAACCGTCGTAACGAGAATCGAGTTCCATAATGCTGACATAAAATTCATCGTTTGATAGGCTTCGATATAGTTATCAAATGACCATGTCGATGGTAATGCTAACGGATTACTGACAATATCTAAACGATCTTTAAATGAGTTGATTAAGACTAAGATGAACGGGAAGAAATATAAAGCAAATAAAGATAATGAAAGAACAAACAATAGAGCATTTCTTATTTTTTTCTTCCTTGCACGGGTAAGAAGTGTCTTATTAGATTGCTGACTCATTTATGATTCCACCTCCATCTTCTTCATGATCTTCACTTGGCTAATTGCGATTGCCGCAACAATCAAGAACAAAATAAACGCTTTTGCCTGACCCGAACCGTAATTTTGATACAAGAAGGCATCGTTATAAATATGCATGGCGATTAATTCCGTCGAGCGGAATGGCCCTCCGTTTGTTAACGATAAGTTGACGTCATATACTAAAAAGCTTCGTTGTAAAGTTAAGAAAAGACTAATCGTAAAAGCTGGAATCATTAATGGCACTTGAATCTTCAGCATCTTCTGCCAAGCATTCGCCCCGTCTAGATCTGCTGCTTCAAGAAGGGATTTGTTAATTCCGGCTAACCCTGCAATATAAATCAACATCATATACCCAGAACTTTGCCATACTCCCACAATGACAAGTGTCCAAAAAGCATGATTCGGATCTGCTAACCAAGATGCCTGGAAAATAGTCATTCCAGTTGCTTCACCAAAATAAACAATGACTCGTGTAAAAATAAACTGCCAAATAAATCCTAAGATGATCCCTCCAATTAAGTTAGGAGTGAAAAAGCCCATGCGGAAGAAGTTTTGACCTCTTAGACCACTCGTTACAAGTAACGCTAAACCAAAAGCGATCACGTTTGTGAATACAAGTGTAAAGGCTACATATTTAAAGGTAATGCCCATCGAATCCCAAAAACCTGGATCTGTAAAAGCAATTCTATAATTCTCAAATCCTCGAAAGTCGAGTAGTGAACCCGCAAATCCAGTCCAAGTCGTAAAAGTCATTGCAATTCCTAGTAATAATGGAAGCAACATGACCACCGAAAACGCAAATAGCGGAATAACCGCGAAAGTACCTACTACCTTAAGTTTATCTATCCATGTTTTCTCATTATACAATGTCGGTACCCCCAATCAATTTTTCTGTAAGTAAGCTTTGCTTGCCCATCGGGAAACGATTGTCATAAGACAAACCCTTTCCGACGAGCAACCGCTCTCTTAAATAATAAGGGGATAAGCGAAAAACAACTTATCCCACTTAGTAGATATTATTCTTTTACTGACTCCCAGTAGCTTTCGAATTCATTAATTAAACCTTCTCTGTCAATGTTGTCAGAAGTATACTTTTGTAAAGCTGATCCCATTGTCGGCCAACCGTCAGCTGGGTAATAAGAGTTCATCCACTCTAACGTATGATTTCCACTCATATATTCAAGAATAGATAATGAAAGTGAGTCTTGTGGCTCAACTTCGAAATTATCAAAAACAGGAATCAGGTTTAGCCCATTTACATAGTGCTCTTGACCTTGCTCAGTTGATACTAACCAGTTTAAGAATGCTTTAGCAGCTTCTTGTTGTTCTTCTGTTGATTGAGCAGCATCAACAACCCAATAAGAAGGAACACCTACTGAAATTTCGTTGTTACCAAAATCAGACGCATCATTACTAATTGGCACTGGTAAGAAACCGTATTCTCCTTCAGGATCAATTTCGTTTAATTGTGGATATGCCCAGTTCCCCATAAACCATAATCCTACTTTTCCACCAGCTAATGCTAACGGACCATCATCATATTGTGGTGCTAATGGAGAATTTTTATCTGAGTTGTGCTCTTTCATCATTTCAAATGTATTTAACCAACCTTGGAATACATCGTTTTCCTCTAGGGAAACGTTACCATCTTTTAAATCTTGCATAAATTGGTGACGCTCATCACGGTCACTTGATTGTGCAGCGAAGAACGGATTTGTAAGATGCGCGCCCAATGACCAATCCATTGGAGATACATGAATAGGGTCAACCCCTTCTAGCGCATCTAAGTTTTCAAGTAATTGTTTAAATTGGTCATGCGTTCTAACCGTTGCAGGATCAAAATCCCCACCTACAGCTTGATCAAGGACTGCCTTATTGTAAATAAAACCAAACGCTTCAACCGTTAAAGGCTGACCATATACATTGCCATCCGCAGTGATGAAATCCGTCATTCCTTCTTGAACAGAATCAATCCATGGCTCATTTGATAAATCTAGTAAATTATCTTGGAAGGATTCAAATTCTTGAGCCATCATCATAATCGTAGGAGCATTTCCAGAAGCATACAGTGATGTCATTCTTTCAAATGCATTTGAACCCGCTAAAGGAATAACCGTTACTTTTACATTGTTTTCCGCAGAGAAATCAGCAATCGCTTCGTCAAATTGCTTTGCGATCTCAGGCTTTCCTAGCAAAATAGAGATTTCTGTTGCTTTTGCTTTGCTTTTTGTAGCTTCCTCATTGCCTTCTTGCTGAGTTGAATCTGTATCTGCTCCACCACAAGCCGCCAATGTTAAAAGAGCTACTAAAACTAGTAATGACATAAGTTTTTTCATGTAACGTCCCCCTAATCAATCTATTAATTATTAAACGCTTACAAGATGTATATTACTATGTGTCATAAAACATGTCAATCGTTTTCATAGATTGATATATATATTTTTTTGCACATGTTCAAAATCGAAGATAAACACTCATTTGTTTATGAATTTATAGTATATATCATGTATTTAGTAGGATTTATATGTTTTTTATGTCACATGAGATGTGGTAAGGTTTTCACAAACCTGTTATACTACTTTCATACATTAGATACAATGAGTAAACTAATAATAAATCTGTAGATATAGGGATAATTGAGAGGGGAATCTGATCATGGCTAACATAAAAGATGTTGCCAAACACGCAGGAGTGTCTGTAACAACCGTTTCAAGGGTAATGAATAATCGTGGTTATATCGGGAAAGAAACCCGAAAGAAAGTTGAAGATGCAATGGCTGAAATGAATTACTTTCCTAACCAAATAGCTAGAGCACTTCAGAAAAGCCAATCTTATATATTAGGTGTCATTGTTCCTGATTCTAATCATCCATTCTTCTCTGAATTGATCAAGTATATTGAGATGTATGCAAATGAACAAAATTATAAAATCCTCATTTGTAATTCTTTAGACCAACCAGAAAAAGAATCTCACTATATTAGTATGCTCCGCGAGAATAGGGTAGATGGCATCATTATGTGCAGTCATACTTTAGATGTCGAGGATTACAAATCCGTAAACTTTCCGATCGTCACTTTCGATAGGATTCTCTCAGAAAGATTTCCTTATGTTGCATCTGATAATTACCGTGGTGGTGAACTAGCGACTACTCATTTGATTGAGTCTGGTTGCGAGCGGTTACTGCACATCTCTGGACCTTTAAAGCTTGACCTGTTAGCTAATAGACGAGCGGATGCCTTTAAGCTTACTTGCATGAGACATAATGTTGAACATGAGATTATTGAAGGAACAAACGATAATCTAACGTTTGAATATTTTAGCGAATTTATTCAAAGTGAAATCTCCGGCTCGCTTTCTAGTTTTGATGGAGTTTTCTGTAGTAATGATATTGTTGCTTATGCGCTCTACCTCCATGCCGTTGAGAGAGGAATTAAAGTCCCTGAACAGTTAAAGATCGTCGGCTATGATTATCACAGTTTCACAAGAATGTTACAAACTCCAAAACTAACGACCATTAAGCAACCGGTTACTAGGATTGGAAAAGTGTTAAGCTCTACGTTAATAAACCTTATAGAAACTGATGATGAAGATACGATTAACAATACAATCGTAGATGTTATTTTGATAAAAGGACATACAACCTAATACTAGAAACTTCTTTTTCACAGTCAGAATACCATTCCATTAGTGACCGTCAAAATGTTCGGGATAGCTTATCTAGCTTAACCCAATATTTTTGAACAGACTCTAGGCAATGAGCGGAACCGCTACAAGGTTTTGAGCCTCTAGGAGTGGGAGTCTCCTAGAGGCGTGTAGCGTGTGGAGCCATCGCCATCTTTTAAACACACTCTTTAAGAGAGAGGTAATAGAATCTTAATCATTCGTCTGTTAAGTATGGAGGAACGAGGTTTATCTATCGCTCATACAACCATTATGCGTTGGGTTCATCAATATGGACCTGAATTAGACGAAAGAG
>NZ_JAQQWT010000052.1 GCF_028610705.1 Halalkalibacter alkalisediminis | reverse complement strand
CGAACACGGTCGTTAAGCTCTTCTGCGCCGATGGTAGTTGGGGGCTTCCCCCTGTGAGAGTAGGACGTTGCCAGGCAACTAAAAGCATTCCATTATGGAATGCTTTTTTTTGTGAAAATACAATCTTGCAATTTGTAATAAGAATATATAAAAAATAATAAATGTTTTTGAAATTCAATTTTATCTATTTATGCATGTTGATTACAACCTTTTAATTACATAAAGTTAAGCACAGGTACTACCATGAACAAGAATGGTAGATCGTATATACAAATAGACGTGCTACCGCTCCTGGTAAAAAAGTTGGAACAGATCTAGGCTAGGAATCGATTTTATCTTGTCATGGTTAAACTGGAAATATCGAGGTATTATTAAAGGATTAAATGTTAAACAAGGTCGAAATACATTTTGGGCATAAGAAATCCTCTATCATCAAGGTTTCTATCACATGTATGTTATATTCAAGGAGTACCTAGTGAATGGTCAGAGCATGAACGACAGATTCTCCATTATACGAGTGAGAATTTACGGGAGTGGACGTTTCAATCTAAGATAAGTTCAGTTCAGGTTATGGATGCCGAGGTTGAGCAATTACCAGTGGAATTTGGAGCACTACGTATGCAGTCGATAGTGAGGATTTATTTCATTGGTAGGTTGTGGCTCCCTTAATTTCTGGGATTTCTACATGAAGGTGTAAATGTATTCCGGTGGTGGTATGCACTTCATGTTTATTGATAAGTGGGTGGGCCAAGGTGTATATCATTCAATAGATGGGCAGAATTGGTACCGTAATGGAATGATCTTAGGTCAAACTGGAACACGTAAAGATGATCAATGTTATGGTTTCTATAGGGACGTCCTCATTCAAGATGAGAATGCTTATATATTTTTTATTTTCCACATCGAGGTCGAAATCTCGAAACAAATGAAAGCGCTTATGAGTTCAAACGATCATCTATACAGGTAGCACAACTATTAGTGAGAGATGGAACATTACATGCGAGCACAATACCTCTTTTAATCTTTTATTAAAAATGTAGAGGTACAGCTTAAAAAGGAGAAGATTTAGTATGACATCATTACTAGATAAAGTGGCAGTAGTTACTGGTGGTGGTTCTGGTATCGGAAGCGAAGCTGCTATACGACTTGCTAAACTAGGTGTGAAAGTATGTTTAATGGATGTTAATAAAGACGATTCAGAAAAGGTCAAACAACAGATTGAGGATATAGATGGAACTGCACTTGTAGTTCCTTGTAATGTTGTAAACAGCTATGATGTAAAAACTAGTATCGAAAAGGTCATCCAAATGTGGGGGAGACTTGATATTGTGTTTGCAAATGCAGGTATAGCAGGTACTCTGTCACCTATTGAAACAATGGATGTTGAAGAGTGGGAAGACACACTTGAAATTAACTTAAAGGGAACGTTCTTAACGGTCAAATATGCAATTCCACATTTGAAAAATAAGGGAGGATCGATCATTATTACGAGTTCAGTAAGTGGAAATCGTGTTTTTTCTCAGCCTGGTTTTTCAGCATATAGTACGTCCAAAGCAGGACAAGTTGCTTTTATGAAAATGGCAGCACTAGAGTTAGCTCGATTCAAAATTAGAGTTAATGCTATATGTCCAGGGGCGATTCAAACTAACATTGGAGAAAGTATACATAAATCACCAGAATTAGAGCAAATCGCCGTTCCAATTAACTTTCCAGAAGGCGACCAGCCTTTGGAGCATGGGCCCGGCCATCCAGAGCAAGTTGCGGACTTAGTACAATTTTTAGCATCAGATGATTCCTCTCATATCACCGGTACAGAAATTTATATAGATGGGGGGGAATCATTACTTCGAGGTTAACATCAATTTATAGATTGAAGAATTTAGCATTGCAATATAGTTACCTTGAAATAAAAACGCAAAATAAGAATACCTACGAGAGATATTAAGGATGATACAAAGACAAAATTGACTTTGTATCATCCTTTTTTTAATTGAGTAATTTAAAAGACGTATCATTGTAAACTGGTCCTAAAGTAATAGAGCTAATTAAATAATCTTCATTTAATCATTCCTTGGTTGTAAAAAAATCTATTCCCAAATACTCAAATTCAACGTTTTGTTGTTATTTAAAAGATATTTAACATTTTTACTATTCAATAATTACGGTAATGTTTTTATACTTGTAAGGACTTATAGGAGCAACCTATCTTTTTATTAACAAATATTGAAAACGCTTACTTTGAGGGGGTGATTTATAGATAGTTTAGAATAAATAAAAACAATAAATTGTAGTTCAAATTTGAGGAGGGATTGAATGTCTAGGAAATTACCAATTTTCATGATATTTATTATGGTTTTTTCAATGATCTCAAGTACAGGTTTTTTGGGATACAGCAAGGTAGAGGCTGAAAGTGAAGAGGCTTTGGCAAATTTAAAGTTTGACTTTGGATCGAGTAGTAGTCCCGTAGAAGAAGGATATACACAAGTTACCCATACGATGCAGTATAACGCAGAAAAGGGTTTTGGTTTAAATAAAAGCATTGATCAACGTGATCGTGGGGGTCCAGACGATCTAAGAAGAGATTTTGTTATAAATAATAATTTTCACTTTTACGTCGATGTTCCAGATGGTGATTATTATGTGAAAATTATTGCTGGGGACACTATAGCTTTTAATAGAACCGGGATTGCCATTCAAGGAGAAAACAAAGGGAACATTACATCAAATACAGGGGAATTTGCAGAATATGAAGAGGTTATTTCTGTTATTAATGGTCAAATAGATTTTCGGTTTACAGAAAATGGTCGAGTAAATGGAATTGAAATCATTCCAATGGCATCTCCAACAGAGTTAAATCTAGTTAACAAAACTCTTACTCCTAAAACCTCTGTAGAAATAGAGTGGGATGCAGTAGATGATGCGAAGAGCTATATTGTTTACAGAATGGATGAGGGAGAATCAAAGTTTGCGAAACTAGGAACTTCAGAAACAACTCAATATTTAGACGAGTCGGTCCAGCTTGGGGTGAACTATTCGTATGTCGTCACTTCAATAAATAATTCAAATATTGAATCAACAAACAGTCCGGAATTGAAAGTTTCTATGATAGATGATTCAGTCGTAACTTCGAATCCCCCTACTGGTCTTGCTATCGAAAAAGCTCTTGAGGATTCTATTTCGTTTACTTGGTCACCTATTGAAGGAGCGGTTCATTATTATGTATACCGTGCGAAGTCAGAAGACGGAAATTACACTCAAGTAGGTGTTACAAACGAACCAAAATTCACGGACGATCGTGTCCTTACGTATAACCATTATTACTATAAAGTATACGCGGTTAATTTAGGTGGATTCTCTGAAGCATCCCTTGCTCTTGAATCACCTATTACAAAAATAACTCTAAGGCAAATGGAGAAGCTTGATCGTTCTCTTGTTGCCGTTAAACTAGCTGAAGGTAATTATATTGGTTGGAGGATGCTAGGGACAGACCCTAAAACAATTAGCTTTGATTTATATCGTGACGGTGAAAAAATAAATGAAAAGCCGATTTCAACAAGTACGAACTTTCTTGATTCAGAAGGAAAAGCCGAATCCACCTATCAAATAAGAGTATTAAACGGGGAAGATGAGCCATTAACTGAACCAGTTGGTGTTTGGGAAGAAAATTATTTAAGTATCCCACTTGATAAACCAGAAGGAGGAACAACTCCAGACGGGGTTAAGTATGAGTATTCAGCTAATGACGCAAGTGTTGGTGACCTCGATGGTGATGGTCAGTTTGAGATTATCTTAAAGTGGGATCCTTCCAATTCTCAAGATAATTCAAGAGTGGGCTATACAGGTAATGTCTATCTTGATGCTTATAAGCTCGATGGTACAAAGCTTTGGAGAATTGATGCAGGTAAAAACATAAGAGCAGGTGCTCACTATACACAATTTTTAGTATATGATTTTGACGGAAATGGTAAGTCGGAAGTTGTATTTAAAACGGCAGATGGAACGATTGATGGTCAAGGAAATGTAATTGGTGATCAAAATGCCGATTATCGAAACAACGCCGGGTATATTTTATCTGGTCCTGAATATTTGACTGTATTTGAAGGTGAGACAGGTAAGGCATTATCGACGACTGATTATGACCCTCCAAGAGGAAATGTAAGTAGTTGGGGTGACGGCTATGGAAACCGTGTTGATCGTTTCTTAGCTGGCGTTGCTTATCTTGATGGAGAGCGTCCAAGCATAGTCATGGCACGTGGATATTACACAAGAACCGTTCTAGTTGCCTACAATTGGCGTGATGGAAAATTAACTCAAGAATGGGTATTTGATAGTAACGAGCCAGGTAATGAAGCTTATGCAGGGCAAGGAAATCACAGTTTAGCTGTTGCTGATGTTGATGGTGATGGAAAAGATGAAATTATCTATGGTGCAATGGTTGTTGACCATGATGGTACTGGCCTTTATTCCACAGGGTGGGGACATGGTGATGCAAACCACGTAAGTAATTTAAACCCCAATCGACATGGACTTGAGATTTTCCAACCACATGAAGATAGAAATTCTCCTGTAGGATATAGCCTAAGGGATGCAGAAACGGGTGAACTTCTCTGGGGAGAGTTTACTGGAACGGATGTTGGTCGAGCAGTAGCTGCAGATATTGATCCTCGTTATGATGGAGCGGAGCTTTGGGCATCAGACGGTTGGGATGGAAGTGGTGGCAGTGGGTTATTTTCTGTCACAGGTGAAAAAATTACCGATAAGACTCCAAAGTCAATGAACCACGCTATTTGGTGGACTGGAGATCTATTACGTGAACTTCTTGATCATACATTGGACACAAATAACGACCCACATGGTGTAGGTAGAATCGATAAGTGGGATTGGGAAAAAGAAGAATTAGTAACAATCTTCACACCAGAAGGAACACGTTCTAATAACTGGACAAAAGGAAACCCAAGCTTACAAGCTGATTTGTTTGGTGATTGGAGAGAAGAGGTCATTTGGCCATCGGCTGATAGTACGGAACTACGTATTTACACGACGACAGATATAACAGAACACCGTATTTATACGTTGATGCATGATCCAGTTTATCGTTTAAGTGTTGCTTGGCAAAACGTCGCTTATAATCAACCGCCACATGTTGGTTTCTTCTTAGGTCATGGGATGGAGGATGCTCCAACTCCTACTATCTATACGAAAGATGTTAGTAATATAGATATAAAAGTGAATCCACAATCTTTAAATCTGAAATCTAAAGGCGGCAACAACTCGCTTACAGTGGATGTTCACTTACCTTCTACGCTTGATTCCAGCCTTGTAGATGCTTCTGCTACAAGAATCACGGTTAATGGTAAGAGCATTTTTGCTGAACCGACAAAAGGCAATGAAAGTAAATTAACATTTAAGTTTGATAGAGGAGCTGTTATTGAAGCTCTAGAAGGCCATAATGGACAAATTGAAGTATTTGTAAGTGGTTATTTAAAAGACGGCAATGCTTTCATTGGTAAGAATGAGCTAAAAGTGATTCATTAATAATCAAGGGAGAACGACTTTTTACAGGGAGTTCTCCCTTTTTTATGAACATCTTAATCTATGCGAAAAGTGTCTATAGTTGAACTGTAAGATAGATATTTGCAGGATTTTATCGGATTAAAGTCGTATATCTTTTAAAGCAACAATTTGAGTATGCTTCATGAAAAAGAGGTGATTATTTGTGAGTTTTAACGTAATCTTTTACTTGCTATGTTTATAGCAGGGGACTAATAACGTATGACTATTTTAACTTAAAAATAAAAATTGTTACTTTTCAAAATATATTTAACTTTTAATATCTACCATGGTCTTGTGGAACAACCTATAATATTAAATGTAAGCACTTACAAAAAGCGAAATGTGGGGGGAAATGGAATGAGAATTAAAATGACAAAATGGTTTATGTTCGTAATGCTTATTTTTGTACTCGCCTTAGTTGGCTGTAGTTCACAAACAAATAACGAAACTGGTGGTGACGTTGAAACACCAAGTGTTTCAGAAACGACAGATGAAGTAGCAGAAAATGATCAAGAGAATGTAACCATTCGTGTGGCATGGTGGGGCGGTCAAGAGCGTCATGATATGACACTTGAGGCAATAGACCTATTTGAAGAACAATACCCTCATATTACAGTTGAACCAGAATATACAGGTTGGGACGGCTATTGGGAGCGTCTTAACACTCAAGCTGCAGGAAGCAACCTTCCAGACGTTATAAACATGGATAACTCAAAATTAAATGAATACAATAGTCGTGATTTGTTAGTTGACTTAGCACCATTCATTGATGCTGGAACGATTAATTTAGATGATGTTGACGATGTCTATCAAGAGATTAATCACGATGGTGATCGAGTCCTCGCGGTTTCATTAGGTGCGAATGCCTTAGCAACAATTTTTAATCGTGACTTGTTTGAAAAGCACGGAATTGAACTAGCTCCTGGTTATACTTATGAAGATTTATATGATGCGATGCTAGAAATAAAAGCAGCAGAAGGTGGAGAATTCTACGGATATGATTTTGCAAATGCCGAGTATGAGATGTTCTTCTCTTATGCGCGTCAAAATGGTCAATCTGTCTTTACTCCAGACGGAACAGGATTAGGTTTTGAGAATGATATTTTAGTAGATTTCTTTACATTAATTCAAAAAATGGTTAATGATGGAGCGGGTCCTACCCATGACATTACCATGTCGTATATTGATGGTGGAAACGCGATGATCGGAGATGGCACTGCAGCTGTTCAAATGGCAGCTAGTAATCAAATTATTGGACTGTCACAATCAACTGATTATGCATTAGGGTTAAATTTGTTGCCATCTTTAGAAGGTGGAGAACATGGAAACTGGATTCGTCCAAGTATGTCATTTTCAATCTCGAAACATTCTAAACAACAAGAAGCAGCTGCACTATTCATTGATTTCTTCACTAATAGTTTAGAAGCACATGAACTTTTAAAAGCTGATCGTGGAGTACCAATTTCATCTAAAGTTCGTGAACATTTAGCTCCAATGGTCGCTGGACCAATTCAAGAAACATTTGATTTCTTAGAATTAGTTGCTGATTACACAAGTCCTGCGGATCCATTATCTCCTCCAGGAGAGTCGGAAGTTAGAGGTTCTTTCTTACGAGTTATTGAAACACTCAAATATGATAGGATTACCCCAGAAGAAGCAGCAAAACAATTTATGCAAGAAGCAGAAGCTGTATTAAATTAATTGTCTTGTAATGTGGGTGACTCATGTAGTTAAGAAAGTAATTGTCTACTGAGTCATCCTTTTATAAAGTAGGAGGTCATGATCATGGCTAGACCAGAGGAAGTAATTAGGGCACCATTAACATCGCCATCACCTTCCAAGCAAACCAAAAAACAAAGAAGACGAAAGGCACTAAGAGATAACTTAACTGGATATGCGATTATTTCCCCTTGGTTAATAGGTTTTTTGATTTTAATCGTAGGACCAATGATCGTTTCTCTCTATCTATCATTTACAAATTATGATTTGCTTTCTAGTCCAAATTGGATTGGTTTTCAAAATTATGTTAATGTCCTAACGAATGACTCACGTTTTATTCAGTCATTAAAAGTTACTTTTATATTTGTTTTTATTTCTACACCTCTTAAACTTATATTTGCGCTTCTTCTTGCCATGCTTTTTAATACAGGAAGAAAAGGTACTGGATTATTTACAACTATCTATTATATTCCGTCAATTATCGGGGGAAGTGTAGCTATTGCGGTTGTGTGGAAGCAAATGTTCGGACGTTCTGGTGCAATTAATGAATTTGTCACGTCACTTGGATTTACAGGAATGAACTGGATTGGAAATCCAGATACAGCCTTATCTGTTTTAATTCTTTTAGTTGTATGGCAATTTGGTTCGCCGATGATTATATTCCTTGCTGGATTAAGACAAATTCCTACAGATCTTTATGAAGCAGCAAGTGTAGATGGTGCTAATGCCATCATTAAATTTTTCAAAATTACGCTTCCAATGCTTACACCAGTTATCTTTTTTAACTTAATTATGCAAACAATAGGCGGCTTTATGACTTTTACACAGTCTTATCTCATTACAGGAGGAGGCCCAATGGATTCAACATTATTCTATGCGGTCTATCTATATGAGGTTGCCTTTGAATATTTACGAATGGGTTATGCTTCTGCAATGGCATGGATCCTGCTCATCGTTATTGGGTTCATTACTCTTGTTTTGTTTAAGACATCAAAATACTGGGTTTATTATGAATTAGAAGGAGGACGTTAAAGTTGAATAATAAACGTCTTCTCAGGGATGTAATTTATTATGTATTTGTTGTTGCATTTGGCTTTGTGATGATTTATCCCATTCTTTGGATGTTTGCAAGTTCATTGAAACCATCACAAGAAATATTTAATAATGCATTATCCTTACTCCCAAGTATATTTGTTTGGGAAAACTATCCTACAGGGTGGCAAGGGTTTGGTAGAACAGGGTTCGATATCTTCTTTACCAACTCAGCCATTATCACATCGTTAGTCGTAGTGGGAGCTATTTGTTCGAGTAGTATTGTTGCTTATGGCTTTGCTAGACTTCAGTTTAAATTTAAGGGAATTTTATTTGCCTGCTTAATGGGAACGATTATGCTGCCTATGCAAATTACTTTAATACCCCAGTATGTATTATTTCATAATATTGGATGGGTTAATACGTTTTATCCATTAATTGTACCAGCATTCTTAGGAGGGACTCCGTTCTTCGTTTTCTTATTAATTCAGTTCATAAGAGGGATTCCACGTGAACTTGATGAAGCAGCGATTGTTGATGGGTGTTCTACATTTGGTGTATTTTGGAGAATTATTCTACCATTATTAAAACCAGCGCTTGTAACGGTTGCCTTGTTTGCTTTTATGTGGACGTGGGATGATTTCTTAGCTCCGTTAATTTACTTAAATAGTGCAAACTTACACACAGTTACGATTGGTTTAAGAAATTTCATGGATGCAGATGGAAATACATCTTGGGGACCTTTACTTGCTATGTCTTCTTTATCACTAGCTCCACAATTTATTTTATTCGCGTTTTTTCAGAAGTATCTCGTAGAGGGGATTGCTACGACTGGGCTAAAGTAAGAATGAAAAAGGCTACCGGAGAAATGATTCAGGTAGTCTACTTAAATCATATTAAATTTGGAGGATTATCATGCCTAAATTAGTTTTTGATGAGAGTGAAGTGAAAGAAGTATTAGATCGGATTGTTGATAGAACCTTTAAGATGGATTTTAGTTGGGATTGGCCGGGTGGGGTTGCTTTTTATGGGGTGACAGAGGCTTATGAAGTAACAGGTGATGAAACGTATATTCAATCAATAAAACATTGGATTGACGAAGAATTAGAAGACGGACTTCCCAGGCTAACCGTTAATGCCTCTTCTATTGGACACATTTTACTGACGTTATATAAAGTAACGAAAGAAGAAAGATACTTAGACGTAGCAACACAAATGGCAGATTATTTGCTTCATGAAGCAGAACGATTTGATGACGATGTACTACAGCATACGGTTAATGGAGATAAATATGATTTTCCAGAGCAAGCCTGGGTCGATACTATGTTTATGGCTGGCTATTTTTTGTTACGAATTGGTAAGTTGTTAAATAGAGAGGATTACTTTGAGTTTGGATTAAAGCAGTATCACGGGCATGAAAAATTCCTTCAAAATGATGAAACCGATCTTTATTATCATGGTTGGGACAATATTTCTGGAAATAATATGTCTAGTATTTTCTGGGCGCGTGGCAATAGCTGGGCAGCCATTACAATGGCTAGGGCCTTAGAGTTAGTAGAAGTACAACACCCATCTTATATGGTAATAGATGGATCTCTTCGTGATCAGCAAAGTGCACTTGTTCGTTTACAATCAGAAGAAGGTCTTTGGCATACGGTCTTAACCGATCCTACTACACCTTTAGAAGTTTCAGGGTCAGCTGGGATCGCAGCTTCTTTATTAGTAAGAGGCAAATTATACAATAAGTATATCCAAAAGTCGATTAATGGTTTGCTTGAGAGAGTTAAGGAAGATGGCTCTGTTATGAATGTCTCAGCTGGTACGGCTGTTATGAATGACGCCAAAGGGTATAAGGATGTTCCCGACAAACGCGTTCAAGGCTGGGGGCAAGGATTAGCGCTCATTTTCTTTGCATCATTGTTAAAAAGTAGAAATATAGGTTAGGAGTGTATAACTTGAGGTCAGTATCAGAAGTACTTCCATATATCTCTTACGGTGGAGATTATAATCCTGAACAATGGTCGGAGGATGTTTGGCTAGAGGACGCTCGTTTAATGAAAAAAGCAGGGGTGAATTTAGTCTCTGTCGGTATTTTTAGCTGGGGAGTAATTGAAAGACAAGAAGGAGAATTCGATTTTAAATGGTTGGATAAAATTATGGAGATTTTGCATGAGCATGGTGTGGGTGTTAGTTTGGCTACTGCAACAGCTTCAACACCAGCTTGGTTAACCCAAAAATATCCTGATTCTGTAGCCATAGATAAAAATGGAGTTCCATATTCTTTTGGTTCAAGGCAACATTATTCGCCAAACAGTCCAGATTACATAAGGCTGGTAAAAGTTTTAGTGAGAAGGTTGGCAGAGCGCTATAAACAGCATCCAGCTTTGAAAATGTGGCACATTAATAACGAATATGCTTGTCATCTTTCTGAATGCTACAGTGAGAATACAGTTGTTGCTTTTAGAAAATGGTTAAAAGAACGTTATCAAACAATTGAAGAACTTAATGAAAGGTGGGGAACTAATTTCTGGAGTCAGCGCTATAATGACTTTGAAGAAATTACTCTACTACCCAATCCTCCAACATTTGCAAATCCAGGGCAGGAACTTGATTATAAACGATTTATGGATGATGTTTTTCTAAATCTTTTTATCATAGAGAAAGAAATTTTACGTGAAGTTACACCTGATGTTCCGATTTTCACTAATTTCATGTACCAATTTAAGCCATTAAATTACTTTAAATGGGCAAAAGAATTAGACGTTGTAACATGGGACTCTTATCCTGATCCGAGAAGAGGAATTCCAGTTTCCCATGCAATGACTCATGATTTAATGAGGAGTTTAAAACAAGGACAGCCGTTTTTATTAATGGAACAAGTTACTAGCCAAGTGAACTGGATGGACATTAATGTAATTAAGCCACCAGGTGTCATGAGATTATTAAGTTACTCGACGATTGCGCGTGGAGGAGATGGAATTTTATTTTTTCAATGGAGACAAAGTAGGGCAG
This sequence comes from Halalkalibacter alkalisediminis, assembly GCF_028610705.1. GTDB lineage: Bacteria > Bacillota > Bacilli > Bacillales > Bacillaceae_D > Halalkalibacter > Halalkalibacter alkalisediminis. The sequence continues at coordinate 6,113 of NZ_JAQQWT010000052.1, read as the reverse complement.
GTGCTGAAAAATTTCACGGTGCGATGGTTCCGCATTCTAACGATGAAAATAGTCGGATTTTTAGAGAGGTTCAACAACTAGGTCTTGAATTAAAGAGGCTCGATTCAATTGTTGGTGCGAGAACAAAAGCAAAAGTAGCAATTGTATTTGATTGGGAGAACTGGTGGGCTGTTGAACTAGGTTGTAAACCTCATAATCAATTAAATTATGTTGAAAGAGTTCAGGTTTATTATCAAGAGTTTTATCAACGCAATATTGCTGTTGACTTTGTAAGGGCTGGAGATGATCTTTCAGCGTACGATTTAGTGATAGCTCCTATGCTCTATATGATTAAACCGGGTGAAGGAGAGAATCTTGAAACCTTTGTTCAAAATGGAGGAACGTTAATTGTTTCTTTCTTTAGTGGTGTTGCAGACGAGAATGATCGGATCTATTTAGGAGGCTACCCCGCCCCGTTGCGAAAACTATTAGGGATTTGTGTGGAGGAGTTTGATCCATATCCTAAAGATAAAACGAATACCCTCTTATTCAATAGTCAACAAGCATCCTGCTCAATGTGGTGTGATGTCATTAGGTTAGAAGGAGCAGAAGTATTAGCTGTGTTTGGAGAAAATTGGTACAAAGGGAAGCCTGCTGTTACACAGCATTCATTTGGAAAAGGAGAGGCTATTTACATTGGAACAGAACCAGAAAGAGGTTATTTAGCTGATCTTCTAATGGATCTAGCATCCCATAAAGGAATAGAGGCTCCAATTGACACACCACCAAATGTTGAAGTAACTCAAAGAGAAAAGAACGATAAGAAAAATCTCTTTATTATGAATCATAATGAAGAAGAGGTAACCTTAAAGCTACCAAATGGCAATCAGTTTGTTAATCTATTAGATGATGAAGTAATCTCTCAGCAAGTTACGGTAAAAGGGATTGATGTCGTAATCCTACAATCTCTATAAAGAGATAGTACGAAAAGCAACAATGTGAGATCATTGTTGCTTTTTTATAGATATTTAACATTTTTTATCTATTAGAAATTAGGAATAAACAGTATAATTTGTGTAAGCGATTTCATGGAAAGGGGAGGTGATTTCTATATGAATTTTTCTGGGTTTACGGGGTTCATAAACGAAACCTGCGAGTGGCTCATGAGGTTAGCTTTTTTAAATATATTGTGGGTTCTTTTTACTGTATTAGGTTTTGGGATTTTCGGTTGGGCACCTGCAACAGCAGCTATGTTTTCCGTATTAAGGAATCGTTTTTTTGCAGAAGAGGAATTTTCAACCATTCATATGTTCAGAACTGTTTATAAGGAAGAATTTGTAAAGTCTAATGTGATAGGGTTGTTTATGGTAGGTGGATCATGGTCTCTCTATTACAGTTTAAGCACTCTTATTTATTTACAATCATCCGTTATGATATTGTTTGGAACTATATTTTTTATTTTTGCTATATTATTTTTCATTGTATGCCTGTTTATCTTTCCTGTGTTTTCCCACTATCAAACTACATTCAGAAATTATTTTCGTTATTCGCTAATGCTAGGATTATCACATTTACACATATGTCTATTAATGGTTGTTGGACTAGGAATAACGTATATCCTCTTTACCTCTTTTCCTGGATTAATGCTCTTTTACGGCATTAGTCTACCGGTTACTTGTGTTGTAGTCCTATCTTTAAAGGTGTTTATCAAATTGGAAGAAAAAGAACAAACATTTTCTTTGTCTGGCGAGAATTTGGAATATTAGAAAATTTTATGTTATTCATAAATGAACTTTGCTAAAATAGATTTATGAATTATGTGATTTAATTCTGAAAATAGTGGGCTTAGGCTGGGGGATAGGTAAGAATGAACCTTTTTAAGCAATATCGGATTAGCCACTTGCTATTTGGCTGTTTTTTTCTTTTTATATTAATTTCGCTTTGTATTATTATTTACGTCAGTTACCAATACTCAGTAAGAGGTATTGTGGATACAACAACTGAATATCAACAAAATCAGTTGAAATTGATAAGTGAAGATTTAACAAGTAAATTAGAAGCATTTGAAGATTATTCAATTGTACTATCTAGACAACAGATTTTTCGTGATGTGATAAGAAGAGAACAACCGTTTTATGGAGGAAATGTAAATTCATTAACACAGGATTTTTCTAATATTGTTTACAGTATACCTGCAATCCATTCAATTGAGATTTACCTCAATACCCCTCCAATTGATAATATTCAATATCCTGTTAGGTATAGTGACCTCGCTTCAATCTATGATTCTACGTGGTATGAGCAGATTGAGGATATAAGCTCAACTTGGTTAGGGAAGCGTACTGTTAAAATGGTAGCAGGTGAGCAACCCGTTATTAGTTACGGTAGAAAAATTAATACGTCGCGCGGTCTTCTGCAATCCGTAATTATTATTAACCTCGACCCCTATGCCGTTCAAGGATGGTTACTCGGGTTTAGTGAGAAATCAAATCTAGTGTTAGTTGATAACGAGGGAAATGTCATTTCTAGTACTAGTTCATTTGAGATTGACGAGCTATTTTTTGACAAATTGCTAGAGGCTAAAGAATCGACAGCTGATGAACTCTTAACATATCAGGTGAGACATAACGAAAACTTTGTTGTTGCCACGTCAATTTCTCCTGTTAACTGGATGTTAATGGAGATTACCCCCTATGAAGAGATGGTATCGGTAAGTAGAAAAATGGCAAAATCACTTGTAGGACTAGGGATAGTTGCTATTTTTCTTGCATTTATTGGAACCTTGCTCTTAACAAGAAGTTTTACGAAACCCATTTTACATTTAGCGGGTGTAATGAGTCATTATCAAATGAATCAACCTAATCCGGATTTACCTAAAGGATACAAGAACGAATTTGGGATATTATTTAAAGGGTTTCAAGATATGATGAACCGTTCTAAAATGCTCTATAAATCTTTAGATGATCAAAATAGACGTCAAAGAGAGGCCGAAATTAAAGCTCTGCAGGCAAATATTAATCCACACTTTCTGTATAACACACTAGATCAACTTAACTGGCTTGCAATTGAACGTGGCGATCATGATATGAGTAAAATGCTAGAGTTGCTAGGTAAAATGTTGAGGATTGGACTTTCAAAAGGTGAGAGTATTATTACGATAGAGAATGAATTAAAATACTTAGATTATTATTTACGTATCCAAAAAATTCAGTTAGAAGAACGAATCGATTATAAAATAAAAGTACCTAAACCAGTACAGCATTACTTTATTCCTAAGCTTACCTTACAACCTTTCGTTGAAAACGCTATCATTCATGGATTCCAAGATGGTAGAAAAGGAACAGTTTATATTACGATTATTGAAGAACCAAATCACCTTATGATTAAAGTAATTGATAATGGAGTTGGCTTTAGAACGTTATCTCCAAATAAGAATAAACTTCATACTGGATGATATGGAATCCGTAACGTTATTGAAAGATTAGATGTTTATTTTGGAAATGAAGCTAGTGTGAGTGTAAGGAATCGTGAGAAAGGTGGGACAATTGTAACGATTAGAATTCCTAAACTGCATGAGCGGTCAGCAATTCCAAATCACTTAACTCTAAAGGAAGAAGGGGGATAATCTATGTGGCGTGTAGTAATCATTGATGATGACCAAAAGGTGCTACGGGGAATGAAGAGGGTTATTCCATGGGAGAAGTTGAATTGTGAATGGGTTGGAGAAGCTCATAATGGTAGAGAAGGGATCGAGATGATTAAAGAAACCAATCCTGATATCATCATTACGGACATTTATATGCCCATGATGAACGGACTTGAGATGATTGAGGAATTGAAAACGGATAACTTTGAAAGAAAAGTAATTATCTTAAGTGGTTTTAACGATTTTGAATATGCACGTCAGGCAATGAAATTAAAGATAGCTGATTATTTATCAAAACCAGCGTCGATTGATACAATTACTGAAGTGTTAGAAAATGTAATTAAACAATTGGAAGAAGAAAATGCGGAGAAATTCCAAGTTGTTGAATTAAGGAATAAAGTTAACGTATACGAGCCACTTATAGAAAAAGAATGGATAAAATCCGTTGTTACAGGGACTTCTGATTTAGTGAAAGTGCCAACATGTATTCAACCTGTTATAGAAAGTTGGAAAGATAAAGAACATATAATTCTAGCAATCGCCTATGATGAGGCTTTGCAGCACACTTCACTATATCATTCAGATTGGAATTTATTTCGTTTTGCATGTAGCAATATTATTAATGAGATTACAGTTTCAGTATTTAAAGATTTTCAGTATATTGAAATTCATATTTTTCAAGGAGCATTGTGGATTCAATTTGAACAAGAACAATTAGATTTTAGGGCTAGATTAGAAGAATTGAGTCATAAAATAGAAATAGCTATGCAAACTTATTTACACGTAAAAGCTTCTGTAAGTATCGGTACATTAAAAAAGAGTTGGAAAGAAATCTCAGCTTCAATGAAAGATGCTCTATATCAACCTTCCAAACAAATGGAAAATGAAGAAATGTTTCAAGGGAAAAGTGTAACGAATACAAAGGAGATTTGGTCTAAATCCATTGAAGCCAGTCAGAAACTTTCTGAGGCCATTCGCTATGCGGATGAAAAAACAGCCTGCGAAATCATTCTTACTTTCTTTAATATTTTAGAAGATCACCCTTATACTAAAACGGCCGCTGTCCGTATTGGAATAGAAATGTGGACGGTCATGACGTATTCGCTTCATGATATTGGGATTCGCACTGAAGATATTTTACCAGAAAACACTGATTTGCCGAGTGAACTCTCTCTTTGTAAAAATTGGGACGACGTAAAACAATTCTTACTAGTAAAGATTAAACAAATATGTCAGCAACAGTATTGGGATGAGAATATAAAGCATAGACAACTAGTAGAACAAATGATCGATTACGTTCAAAAGAATCTAAGTGAGAATATAACCTTACAAGATATAGCAAATGAGCTATATATATCTAGGAATTATCTTGGTCAAATTTTTAAAAACATTGTGGGAGAACCTTTTAAAAACTATATTACGAGAGCGCGCATGGAAATGGCAAAGAAAATGATTCAAGAAGGCAACTATTTAATCTATGAAGTTTCTGAAAAAGTAGGGTATGTCAATCCAGCCTATTTCACCACAACCTTTAAAAAATACACAGGGTATACACCAACAGATTTAATTCATAAAAAAACGATAAGTCAATAAGAAAGGATGATTAGATGGTGGAGAGAAGAAAAGGAGAATTAAACTGGTTTATACCAGATGGATTTATTCCTCCTAATAGTACGGGTAACTTAATTAGTCATGAAGCCATATGTGTTTTAAATTGTAACGAAGAGGAAGTGTTCTTGGAAATAACAATCTATTTTGAGGACCGACCACCTCTAAAATCAATCCCGTTTGAAGTAAAGGGTAAGAGAACAAAACATATCAAAACGAGTAGTTTACAGAAGGACGGAGAGAAGATTCCTATAGACGTCCCTTATGCCATTGAAATTGAAAGCGACTTGCCCATCATCGTTCAATATAGTCGGTTAGATACGACACAGCGGGAATTAGCTTTAATGTCAACAATGGCTTATTCGATAAAATAGAGTGTTTTTTTAGTTCATAGCAGATGGAGCGAGGTATACTAAAAACAAGTGATATTCGCATAAGAGACCCTTTTGTTCTCGAAGAAGAAAGTACGTACTACCTTTATGGTACAACGGATGAAAACGTTGGGAAGGAAAGGAAGATGGATTAAAAATAATAAAATAACCTTTTCCTATTTCCCCTATTAGTGTTACTAATAGGATTTTTTTTTGACGAAAATAGTTAGGAGCAGATATAAAATGATTAGATTATCTTTATTTTTCGGTTGGTGGTCAAAAAAAAAGTAAAATCATTTTGAATTGTCAACGTATCACCCCTTCCTTATAATTGAATTTACATTCAAAAAAGGTGTCTGAAATAATGGGATTATGTTGTGCTAGCAGAAGTTCGTTAATAACTAGAAAAACCTAAGATGGTTTGCTGTAAATTGTTATTGACAATGTTTTTTGACTAGAAATTGACAGGCTTAGTTGTCCAAACTTTGCTTGATTTTCTGACCAAGAAA
>NZ_JAQQWT010000051.1 GCF_028610705.1 Halalkalibacter alkalisediminis | reverse complement strand
ATGATGGTTGCTTCTAGATTATTAGGAACTTTACTTGCTCAGGTATTTTTTATTCCTGGTGCAAAATACGTCGCTTGATTCACTAAATTTATAGTTTAGTCAAGTTAACAATCTTAGGTAATGAATATTATAAAACTTATAAAAATTAGGGTTAGTTTAAAATTCTTGTTAAAGGGGGCTTTTGTTCAATAAGGCTTTGCAATGATCTTCAACAATCGGGCCATATAATTGAACAACACATTTAAAGGAAAATGGATATTTATTTTAAAATAAAAATGAGATTGTGAGGGTTGTACTTAACGGAGCAGATTAGATATGAACAAAAAACAGGAATTTTTGTGCATTTCTAGAACAGATAGTGTTATCATTCTTCATTTAATAAGTAAAATGGAGGTAGATTAGCTACTTCTACCACAAGAACAGTTTCTAATAATTACACTGGAACATTGAAGGTTCCTCTAAAAACTTAGAAGCAACTGCTGGTTTTTCTTTTTGGGACATCCTTTAGTAGAACATTGTCTTATACATCAATTGAATATAAAAGCGGAAGATATAAACTTCAGCACCGAAATGAATATAATAGATACAGTGTAGTACAAGAACAAAGATTAGGTTCATCTAAAGGGCGTCTGCTGGATACTGTAACTGTTTATCCTAGACGTTGGAATCAGTTTAATTATAGAGTTGTTAAATGTTAAATAGAAAGCCATCAGACTAAATTTAGTCTGATGGCTTTCTATAATATTTTTTATAGTGAATAACAATATATACTAGTCCAACTATAGCGAAAGTTAAAGAAACGACTGTTGGAACTAGCCCGATTTCATAAAGTGCGGATCCAAAACGCCCATATCGTGTTATCCATGCTACCCCATCATTAAAATATGTATGAGCATAAATTGCTGCTGCTATCATAGTCCCGCTAAACAATATTGAACTTATTAGTGAAAATTTTAGACCATAGTTTAAATTATTCATTTTGATCTCTCCTTTTAAGCGTTTAAATATAATATGTGTTTTTTTATCAGAAATGTAAACAAGATAATTATTATATTTGAACTTATTAAGGGAAGAACCCTCCTCATTGGGGCCTTTTTTGTCTTTGTATGGGCTCGTATGCGTTTATTTGATAGATAGGGGGTCTCTGTAGCAATGGAGAAATATTACGCAATAAGCATTAGCGGACATGAAAAACAACCCAGAATGTGTTTTTTGACTCTGAAAATATGCTTTTCACAGAAATTAGAGCAAACTTATAGGTTAAATTATTAGGAGTTTTAATCAGTAATGTCCACTAATCTTATTTAGAGGACATTCTGAAATCAAAAACGTGGAAAGTACAATCTAAAATCACCTTTGTAACCGAAAAATCTATATAATTTTAGTCATTTTCACCGGTTCTAATGTCCGCTAATGCTTATTGCGTGATTTGGTTCCATTGCTACACAAACCCCATATAGGGGTCATACAAGAAAAATGCAGAGCTAGTAAGCCCGAATTATAAAAATAAGCACTGCTCCAGGGTAGGCATGACAAATAGTCTTATATCACGATTTTCTAAATCGAATATAAGGCTATTTTTTATCCGCGTTTTGCTACCTATATGAATCTAAACCTAGTCAAGGATTGTCTCTCAATTATAATTTCAATAGAAAACATTAAAAATATATTAGTGAACAATTTTCAAGGGAACTATTACTATACTCTAAGCAAATCTTGACATCAAAAACATCATTTTTTTATATTTTATAACTAATAAACAAACTCCATCGCGTTATGGAGTAGTAAAAGAATTAAAAGATCCAATAATGCAAAAGATTTAGCCACCGCGTTTTTGTCGACCTCGAGGTCATAAGCTTATCGGCTATCACCTAACGCATAAAGATTCTATAGATAGACGTATGTCTATCTATAGAATCTCTAATTGGGTCTAAACAAGGCGCGTGTGCTTTTCTTGATTATTTGCTTTTTTGAACGGTTATCTTCGTGGATTTACTTTCATTCCCGGCCTTGTCTTTTGAGGTTATATAAAGGACTGTGCCAGCTTTTTGCTTATTAATTTTTATCGTGTAAGCACCTTTTTTGTCTGCTTTATTGGTGGCAATTATTTTTCCATTTCGCTTAATAGTTACGGCTGCATTTGCTTCCGTTTTCCCTTTAATGCTTGTGTCGCGATCGGTTACTTTATTTACTTTAGGTGCATTTGGGGCTGTTTTGTCTTTTACGGTTTTGGTGGTTGTTTTACTAATATTCCCTGCCGCATCTGTAGCAGTAATGGACAACTTGGTTCCAACTTTTTGCTTGGAAATTTTGATGCTGAATTTGCCCTTTTTGTCTGCTTTTTTAGAAGCGATGGTCTTTCCGTCTCTTTTCATGGTGATCGTTGCATTCGCTTCAGTTTCTCCTTTAATGGTTGTATCACGATCACTAATGGTATTAACTTTTGGTGCTGCTGGCGCAATCTTGTCGAGTACTTTTATTTTTACTGCATTGCTTTCTTTGTTTCCAATATCGGTAACTGTTACATATAAGATAGTGTCTTCTTTTTGTTTACTAATCTTTATCTTAATAGCACCATTACGGTCTGTTGTGCCTGTAGCAATGACTTTCTTGTCTGCATTTTTTACCTTTACCGTCATATTCGGTGAAGATGTCCCCGTTACATACGTATCTTTGTTGCTTAAACTGTTTACTTTTGGGGCTTGCGGCTTTTCGCCTTCTCCTACGATGATTCTAATCGCAGTTGTGGCATTTCCTCCAGAAGCTTCTGCGTACAGTACTTGATTAGTGGATTGAACCGGAATACTAATTTTCAATTTGCCGTTTGAATTGGCAGTTCCAGTGCCAAGCGTTTTGCTTCCGTTTGTGATTTTCACAAGGGTGTTCTTCTTTGCAGAACCTGTTACTTCATTTTGATTGTCGAATAGCGGATCCAATTTTATATTCAAATCAACAGCACTGATGGAACTGTAAGCATTCAATCTTCCCCAGCCGGATACTTTGTCATAGCCTGGTAATATCTCAATTGGCTCATCATCAAAATAATAATAGTTTTCTGGGTTATCCACTTCCTCAAATGCGATGTTTTCGGCTGTTTCCGTTAAGGTTTTCCGGACATCTTCTGGTTTGAGCTTCGGATTTTGCGATAGGAGTAATCCAGCTACAGCTGCCACATGCGGTGCTGCCATAGACGTTCCATCCATATACGTAACATTTCCGTTTGGAAGAAGACTTGGTATGCCCGTCCCAGGTGCCACTAGATCAAGCCCATCTCCATAATTCGAATAATCGGAAACGATGTCAGATCTATTAGTTGCTCCAACAGCGATAACGTATCTGGAAGAAGCGGGATAGGATAGCATAGATGACTGTTCATTTCCGCTTGCAGCTACAATTGTAACTCCTTTGGAAGCCGCATATTTTAATGCAGATTCGATCACACGGCTGTAAGATCCACCAAGGCTAAGATTGATGACGTTTGCTCCTTTATCAACGGCATATTTAATACCTGACGCAATCGTTTCTGTATCGCCTCCTCCAGAAGAATTAAGCACTTTGATTGGAATAATCTTTGTTGCATGGTTAATACCTGTCATCGAAAAATGATTGTTTGATTCGGCTGCAATAATTCCAGATACATGGGTTCCGTGCCCATTGTCATCTAATGCATTGGTATTGTGGCTTATAAAGTTATAACCTAAATCTGTACGAACTTTATTCTCTAAATCTGCTAATCTACTATCTACTCCTGTATCGATTACGGCAATTAAGGTTTCTGGTATTTTTTTCTCCTTTAATACCTCTTGTAAAAGATCAAATTTAATATCGGCACCTACTTGTCCTAAATCCTTTCCTGAATTATTCAGGGACCATTGATCTGAGTAGTAAATGTCAGAGGATAACGTATGGTATTGCTGAACAGCTTCCACATATTCTACTTCTGGTAAGATTGAAAGCTGTTCGAGTGTCATCTTCATTTGTTTGGAAGAAATACTAGCTTGGTTATCATTTTCTACTTCCATAATGAACATGTTCTCGAATAAAGAATCTTTTGCTTTAAAGGATGTAGTAGTCGATTTATTACTGAATTTCTCTGTCTTGGTTTTAAAAGAACTTATATTTTTGCCTTCTTTAAGTTTCACAATGACCTTATTTTGCGTTGCCTTGGACGTTGCTGGTGCTATTTCTGCTTTATCCAATATAGTGGATAATCGAAGCTCTTCCATCTTTTCCAGGTTTACTTGTTCATTAAATTTTTTCATTTCTGTCTGTAATGAATAAGGAACAGCATCGATTGCAAGCTGATACAATCGATTAATTGATTCCTGCTCTTGTTTTTTTAGCTTATATGAGCTATCTGAACCATTTTCGATTACTTCATTGAAAATCGGTTTTAATGTTACTAAATCTTGATAAACCATTTCTCTTATATCTTTGTGAAACGTCATTTTTGCTACGATAAACGGAGCAGCTTTGTAATATAAAGAGGTTAATTCTTTACCCTTTTCTGTTTGAGAGAGGAACTGATCTCTAATATTACGGAGACTTGATAATATTTCTTTACCTGACTTTTTTTGAGCAGTACTTAACTCAACGGGGCAATCTTCGCCGTTGCTTCCAGAAGTAGGAGGCTTCTTTACCCCTTCAAATAATAAAGTATAATCAGCACTTGTACTATTTTCATAGTCATATTCTTCCGTGAATTCTGGATAATCTTCTTCTGCACCATAGTACTCAATTTTTATATAGTAGGGACCTGTCCAAGCAAGGGGAAAATCAATCTCGGACGTCTCGTTTAACATGGAGTAGCCTCTATAGGATTCATTTGTATCATCACTATTTGCTCTTTCTAGACTTGGATAAACAGAAATATTCATTTCTCTCTCACTGGAGAAGTGGATTCGATAATGGGAATTTTTTTCCATGTCCTCATAAATAGAATCAATCTTATACCAATGAACCTGTTTTTCCTCATTAAAGGATGATAGATATTCTTGATTCTTTACTAACTGTTTTGCAGCATTTATAAATCCAGGATCTTCAGCATAAGCATAAACCGGCTGAAAAATACTGCAGAACAATATCAAGATTAGCATTAACGCTGTGATTTTACTTCCTTTTTTCATTTTCATTTTCATTTGTACCTCCATCACTCTATCAATATAGTTTTTTATCGAAGATGGATTATCTTCCATAAAATTAAATCATAGTTTTTCATTTTTGGAAAGAATTTCTTTTTTGTATAAAAATTGTTAAATGTAAAAAGCGGAAGTTGTTGCACTTTAATGCATGAATTGAATAAATAGGAGAATGCTTAATTTTTCTACAAGAAAAGGGTAAGCTGAAGAACTTCTAAATGTACCGGTCTACACCTGCAGTACATAGAAATGTGTATCACTAAATTGTGAGGTTAGTAGTGGGTGAGTAAAACTTACTAATAGGCCTAGTGACAGGGTTCTTGCTGTAGACACCGCAAAATATTCTGAAGTACTATACAATAAGTCAAAAAATAACGTCCAATTTAGAGGGTCATAGCCCTACTTGAATCTGTTCACAGTAGCTTTTAACAATCGGGCTACTTTATAGGTTAACTTACTAATATTTTTTTAAAAAATTCTAATATATAGAGATATGAAACATGAAACATATAACACATTCACCTCCTTTCTTTTCATTCTTTACTTTGATCTTACTGTAAAAGAAACCTTTACTTATGTGAGGGCTTCTTTACATGGTTATTTGATTTGTTCATGGATGTTGTTCATTATATTGAACCATGTAATTGAGTTAATTAAAGAAAATGGAATAATAATTCTTGTCAGATAATATATTATATCCATTGGCTATTGTGAAATTTTGGATATTATAAAGAGGAAAGGAGTGTTGTTCCATGAAGCCCAATTTTGCAGAAGTTGTTAGAAACTTTGAAAACCGTCTAAAACGCTAACAAAGGTTACGCTGTTTCAACGGTGCTAAAAATACTTGGAATTCCTCGTTCCACCTACTATTACCAAAAGAATTATAAGGTAGAGGAAAAGCAAGTGAGTGAGGGACGTCCAGCACCAGGTTACTCCATCACGAAGGACGGAAAGAAAATATCAGATGAACAAATAAAAGAATGGTTATTAGAAGAAATTGAAGGCGATGAAATCATACGGTTAATGAAGGATCAACTAACTCTATTGAATCAAGGATTCGAAGAGAATAATAATCAGCAAGTTGTCATTACGACAAAAAATAATAAAGGCTGGATTCAAGTTTCTCCTTTAGAGAAGCAGCCTGATCCTCGCCATTTGGCTTTAATGTCTTATGGCATGAAAAGGAAGGAACCGTTGTCGTACCCCTTGTACAAGCTATAGCTAATACATAGAAAAGAGGGTGATTCCACCAGAATAGCGAAAGACGAAAGTGTATTTATGCATACACTGGGTATTAAAATAATTATTATCTAAGGAAAAATGAAACAGGTTAAGTGCTTTTAAATAATCAGCTTCTTCCTGTAACAATGAAAGGATTAGCAAATTAATGAGTAATAAAATAGCATAAGCGATCTTGTTATTCTGGTCAGAATGAATAACAAGATCGCTTATTTTCATTGTAAGGGATGTGGAAACGATCGAGGAATGTGGTACCACAGGTGTAAAATCTTCTAGCTAAAAGGGGTATATAAAAGAGCTATAACTTTATTTAAGTCATTACATTCACAAGATGAGGAAATTTTTGTTGTAGTAGATGTGAATGATTTTGGAGACGGAAGAAGCTATAAACACAAAGCCAGGTTTTTTCTCCATGTGTCTATGAAAAATTAGTCTTGTATAAGTTAAAGCATACAGAAATACCTTATATTTTCCCGGAAGACAATGAAGATGGAAAATATAAAACGCATAGATTTACTCTTAAATGTAGAACATCTGAAATACATTCCATTGTTAAAAGCTATATGCAATCAAGATGTAGGAATTCAACCAAGTATTTTTCATAGGATATATTTTTTAAATATCAAGAGAGCAACCATTTTTCATGTTTATGATGATAGAGGTTGTGATTTGCTTGCTACTTCGCCTGAAGCAATACAAGGATATTTATAACAAATACAACGATTGGATATTAGATTACGACAGGAATGAAATAGATAAGGTATTTAAATAAGGATTTTCCATTCTTCAACTTGTGCTTATCTTGAATAAGGTTTAAGCAATGATCTTCAACAAACGGGCGCAATTCTGCAGCAAGAATTGGGCTCTTTCTATATGTCCAGTGCAACCGAACCAACCATAAAAGAGTCTTATACTAATTAAGATTGAAATGGATTTATTGTAGAACGAACGGTGAAATAATTCGAATTAATGGTAAAATTGTAAAGGTTGAATATTTATGTTCACTATAAGGAAATTTGTCTCATAACAACACAACGTATAAAAACAGGAGTTAATATGCAAACAATAACGGAATTATCTAAAAAACCATGGTTTCTTGGGAGTCTAGTTTTTGTTTTTGTTGTAGTGATCTTATTAGGCATACCGATTGAGAAAAGAAAATATGGACTCTCTCAAAGTAATTTAGCAACGGACTATACAGGTCTTCTTCCTGAACGTGTTGAACGAGTAGTTAAAGCTGAAAATCGCATTGAATTACAAAAGATTGTAAAACAAGCAAACAAGAATGGTCAGCAAATTTCAGTTGCTGGATTACAGCACTCACAGGGAGGCCATACGTATTACAAAAACGGTGTCGTTCTTGATATGCGGACATTCAATGAGGTGTTAGAAATTGATGAGCAGGAAAAAACAATCCGTGTAGAAGGTGGAGCAACATGGGAAGATGTCCAAGAATCCATAACACCTTATGGTTTAGCCTTAAAAGTGACTCAATCGCAGTCGATTTTTTCGATAGGAGGTTCCCTATCAGTAAATGCTCACGGTCGAGATATTCGCTTTGGTCCAATGGCAGGAACGGTAAAGGAAATGACGGTATTAACTCCAACAGGAGAAATCAAGAAAGTAACCCGAGATAACTCAGAGGAATGGATGAAGTACGTGTTTGGCGGATATGGATTATTCGGTGTGATTTTAGATGTGACATTGGAATTAACTGAAAATGACGTATACACCATCCATACAGAAGAATTGAAAACAGATGAATATGAATCTTACTTTAATAATTTATTAGGTCATAATCATACAGCTATGCATTATGCAAGGGTTAGTGTTGCTCCAAGTTCCTTTTTGGACGAAATGTATGTGATTAATTATAACTACACAGGAAAACAGGATCATAAAACGCCACTCAAAAGAGAACAAGGTGTTCGTCTAAGTAAGCTGGCGCTTGATCTAGGTCGACAAGGTGGATTCTTAGAGAATCTTTTCTGGGAATCTCAAAAGCTATATATTGATTCAATCGACGGCAATAAAATTACTCGAAATAACGCTATGCGCTCGGAATCCACATTCATGGAATTTACGAAACCTGGTCGAGTCGAAGTGTTGCAAGAGTTTTTTGTTCCAATCCATTCTTACGAAGAATACATAAGTGATGTAAAGCAATTGCTCTCACCTAACGACAAAAATGATGATTTTAAAGTCCATAATATTACGGTGCGATATGCAGCTAAAGACAACCTCACAAGTTTGAAATATGCCAAGGAAGATATGTTTGGTCTGGTCATATTAATTCAACATGGATTAAAAGAAAAAGAGATTGCTAATGCCGAAGCAATTATCCAAGATTGGACCAGCTTAACTCTTGAACATGGAGGAACCTATTACCTCCCTTATTATCGTTATCAAACAAAAGAACAATTCATGAAGTCTTATCCTGAATGGGAAAAGTTCCAGGCAGAAAAATTACGAAGAGATCCAAATGAAGTCTTTCTAAATTTATTTTATGACTATTACATAAAGTGAAGGAGCACAACATGAACAATAGTAGTGAACGGTATATACCTCTTGTTGTGACAGTTGGACAGGTCGCTATTTTTCCATATTATATCATTTGGTTAAAAGAAGTATCTTTGACTTTCACCTTATTTGCATGGTTATTTGCTACATATTCTTTTGCAGCAGCTTGGGGCTATCGAGTCTTTCAGTCGAAAAAGAATAAGAACAATTCTTATATCCCTCTTATTTACGCAGGAATGGGATTTGTATATATACTTGTTGGCTGTATAAAGAATTCATTTGAATACCTTCCCTATGCTGTACTCCTATTGCAAGTCATCTTAGGATTATTACAGGGTTACTTTCGTGCATGGCATATTGAGCAGAAGACCTATCGTTTACACACTGTTCATCATTATTTAATTGTCGGTGTTACGATGATTGGGCTTTCTTTTGTTAAAATAATTTCCCCTGTTGTCTTTATTACTGTTTTTGGGAGCTTGTTGTGTATGTGTGGCTTTTGGGATCTTATTAGAAAAAAGAAAGCTGACCTTCTCTAGGAAGAAGATTACGTTAATATAATTCCAGGGGTTTAGGTACTTAGAGTAATATCTTTTTTCCACAATCGGGCGCTTTTCTGAAATAAAGAAAGCGTCTTTCTTCATGAAAAGGGCCATATAATTGAACAACACTTGGCAGTTTATTTGGACATTTATGTTAATATCGGTGTGAGATTGTGAGTAAGTAAATGTTAAAGAAGGTCATTGTGAACTGAAGGAAGACTATCAGAATAATTACTTTAAGCTATGCTTTACGTCTTTTTTACTTCTTAGTCCATTCGTAGTCCTTTTAAAAATTGTAAGTTGGATTGGTCATTTTATTAATTTGGTAGATTTTATCCTATCAATCGTACCAATTTTATTTACTTGATATCCCTTTGTATTGTATAGTAATACGGAAAAAAAGCTGCGCAAAATGCTGTTAATTCAAAGAGTTTTAATACCGTACTATCTTCAGTAAAAAATATAGATGCGAACAAAAGAGCACACATTCTAGCAAGTAAACATGATTGGCATAAAGTAACAAAAAATAACTGGACTGATGTATCAAAAGTTATTTCACATGTGATGCGTTATGGTAAAGAGTCTACTTATGGGAGTGCTCGTAAAAAGACTTTGAATATGAATGGTCAAACAGTCACAGTAACATTTGTAAGAGTTAATGGTCAAACAAAAATAAGTAATGCTTGGGTGAATAAATAATGAAAAAAGATTTAGAAAACTATATATTGTCAGGTTGCTTTAACGAAGCTAAAGATTTATATAAGAAAATGGATTTCAAAGTATTTTATGATAATATGTTGGAAATAACTTTCGATAACACAAGTATTGTCAACTATTCTTTTATCGTAAACCTTCTGATTGAAGAAGAGCATGCAAAGCTTCACGATTTAGCATATCTACTCTTGTCTCAACCTCTTTGTCACATTGAAGGGGCCTATGTATCTGCTTACTATCATGCGAAAAAAGCTGCGGAATTAACTGACTATAATGAAGTTGGAATATTGGAAAATTTGTTGTTTTTAAACTCTGTTCCTGAGAAAGTAGTTAGTGATCAAGAAGCTCAGAAAATTGCAAAAAAAATACTTTCGCTGGATCAAAAAAATGAAGCAGCTAACGAATTATTAAATAGTAGATAGCATTGTTTGAAATTTAAAATCCAAAATATTACTTAGCTGATTTCTCATTAACGTTGGAGAAATCAGTTTTTTGCGTTCCATATATTGTATTAATCTGGATTATATGTCAAAATGATGGCGATACCCCATCGCCATCAAGCTAAACGGACGTTTATGGGGTTAATTTTATGACTAACAGGATCAGCTGAAGAGAGCTCTTTTATTTTTGTTCCGCAATCGGGCCATTTTCTGGAGTAACCTCTTAGAGGTTACGAATGTTTGCACTTAAATTAACGGACAGAAGAGTTGAAGAAGAAAACGTGTTAAAATAAGCAAAAGCCATACTAAAACAGGTGAACAAAATGGAAAATGTCATAAGAAAACTAACAGAAATTAAAAGTCAATTAGATAATCCATCTCCATATAAGGATACAGATAAAATACAAGAAGATTTTGAAAAACATTTTTTAAATTTATCAGATGATGAGGATAGCCTGACTGGAGATTTTAACACTTACTGTATGAATATAGCTGGCACTCTTAGTTTTGTTTTAGCGGGTAACACAAATAAAATTCCGAAAAGTCAAATTAAGCTTTTACAGAAATCATTCTTTGATTTATTTAATCAATATAAGTTTTTTGAGGATAAAATCGGTAATTATAAGGATTTTTATGATGAATATATAAAATTCGAAGAAACAAGAAAGCTATTATTACTTGTAGTGAAATAGGAGTTTAGCTTGTGGCATTAACGAGTTGCATTATTGCAAACACCAAAGAAATGGTTTTTCCTGCTTATTTTTATTCAAAACTCTTGAAGCAGATATTGAGCGAAGCTATAAATTAAATAATGACTTTTAGGTGTGATAAAAATTGAAAAGAAGATTAAAGAAGAAATTTGAAAATAGATATAATATTTTAAAAGAGGCAGAACGTCAAAAACATAAGCGAAAAGGAAATCGGTGCATACAGTATGAACTTTTGCCAATGGGAGAAGCCGATAAAATTGCTATGTTAAACGATGAAATAACTCCTGACTGCCAAAAGGCTACACACTGGCTTTTAGACGTGTACCATTGGAAATTTAATAACATTTACCAAGTGCGAGTTTTTCCTTGTTCTAAATTTGGTGGTAGTCCAACTAAATCACCTGTTCGAATGATTTTTACTAGCGAGAATATGTTTGAAAAGGTGTTTGAAGATATGAAAAAGGATAAGTTTTGGGATGCTGATTATTAACTATATTATTACAATGCGTTATTCAAGTAACGGGCGCTTTTCAGAAATAAGGAAAGCGTCTTTCTTCATGAAAAGGGCCAGATTGCAGAATATCAGGGGTTCAAGTATTAGTAGAAATACAAACGGTAATTCTGCCGAATATTAATTTTACATACAGGTTGCACTAGGTGAATATAATCTAATTGGTTAGAACTTATTAGAGGCTGGCATTTAAGGTTCATTAGGAGAGCTCTAATGCCCGCATATCCTCTTACTCTCGCATTTATCGGTTATTAGGAAAGCTCTCATGTCCGAAAAATCCTCTTTCTCTCTGTTATCGGTCTTTAGAAGAGATCTTGGCAAGAATGTCTGTTTAGTTAATAGCAGTTCATGATAACTTATTAGTTATTCAACAATCTGGCATTTCAGGAGTAACGATAAAAGTCCATTTCTCAATTTTACTGAGAAATTGACTTTTTTATATTTACTTATCGTGCAAAATAACTCCTCAAATGACAGATTCCAAATATCGTTTGGGAACATTCAAAAAGCCACGAAACGCTTTCATACTAGCGTTTCGTGGCTTTCATTTTCAGAACCATTTGTGCAGCTTGTTATTCAACTGATGTTTTATCCGAATTTTCCTCCAAAAATGTTTTGAAATGATCTCCCCAATCACAGATGGAAGTGACAACGGGTTCTAGAAGTAAACCAACTTCACTTAGTTGATACTCCACTTTAGGAGGTACAACCGGGTATACAATTCTAGTAATGATTTGATCTTCTTCTAATTCCCTTAATTGTCTAATTAACATACGTTGATTGACATTGGGAAGGTATTTTTGTATTTCACTTAACCTTAATGGAGATTGTTGGAGCAGACACCATATAATCGCTATTTTCCAGCGCCCGCCTATTACCGATAAAGCCAAATCTTTGCTAGTGAAAAACGTTTTTTCTTTATAGAAGATTTCCATATATTATTACCCCTTTCTCTGTTGTTATTTTTATAGTGACAGAAATGTCAGTATTGTCTCAACAATTGTAATGTGTGAATATGAAAATGTAAATGAGAAAACAAGAGAAGGAAGGGGATTCATTTGAAAAGTAGAGCTGCTGTTGCATTTAAACCAGGGGAACCGCTTCAAATTGTAGAAATCGATGTAGAAGAGCCAAAAGCAAAAGAGGTATTAGTGAAAATTCTCTATACTTCAGTCTGTCATACCGATGCTTTTACATTATCAGGTGATGACCCAGAAGGCGTATTTCCTGCTGTATTAGGTCATGAAGGTGCTGGGGTAGTCGTTGCTGTAGGAGATGAAGTCACTTCAGTAAAACCGGGGGACCATGTGATTCCACTATACACGGCTGAATGTGGAGAATGTAAATTTTGTCGTTCTGGTAAAACAAACTTATGTAGTGCCGTACGAGAAACTCAAGGTAAAGGTTTAATGCCTGATGGAACGACTCGTTTCTCTTATAATGGAGAGTCGATTTATCATTACATGGGAACAAGTACATTTAGTGAGTATACAGTCGTTTCTGAAGTCTCTTTAGCAAAAATTGATCCAGAAGCGCCGCTTGATAAAGTTGGTCTATTTGGATGCGGTGTGACTACAGGAATTGGCGCTGTACACAAAACAGCCAAAGTAGAAGAAGGAGCTGTGACAGCCGTATTTGGTCTAGGAGCGATCGGGTTAGCTGTGATTCAAGGATTGGTTCAAGCAAAAGCAAGTCGAATTATTGCGATAGACTTAAATGAAGATAAGATTGAATTGGCTAAAAAAATGGGCGCAACTGATTTTATAAATCCTTCTAAATTTGATAAACCAATTCAAGAAGTCATTGTTGAAATGACAGATGGAGGAGTCGATTATAGCTTCGAGTGTATTGGAAATGTTGAAGTAATGAGGTCTGCTCTTGAATGTTGTCATAAAGGTTGGGGTGAAAGTGTGATTATCGGTGTAGCAGGCGCAGGTAAAGAGATTCATACTCGTCCATTCCAATTAGTAACGGGTCGAGTATGGCGTGGTTCTGCCTTTGGCGGCGTGAAAGGAAGAACGGAGCTTCCAGGAATGGTTAAAGATTATATGAATGGTGAAATCGATATCGATTCGTTTATCACACACCAATTAAACTTTACAGACATCAATGAGGCATTTGATTTGCTTCATAAAGGTGAGTCAATTCGTACAATGTTAACATATGGAGAGTGAGAAAATGAGTCTTAAACTTATTGAAAAACATCGCTCTTTCGGCGGAGAACAATGTAAATATACTCATTACTCAGAAGTTTTAAAATGCGAGATGACATTTAGTATCTACTTGCCATCAAATAAAGAAAAGAAAAAAATTCCTCTTATTTGGTGGCTGTCTGGTTTAACATGTACAGATGATAATTTTAGTCAAAAAAGTGGATTTCAACGATTGGCAGAAAAATATCAAGTGGCCGTTATGATTCCAGATACTTCACCACGTGGAGAACATGTGGCGGATGATGACGGATGGGATCTTGGAAAAGGTGCAGGTTTTTATTTAAATGCGACACAAGATCCGTGGGCAAAGCATTATCACATGTATACGTATATCGTAGATGAATTAACAACTATTGCGTCAACTTTGGTGCCTCATTTTTCAGGAGAAGAAAGCATCATGGGCCACTCAATGGGTGGTCATGGAGCTTTAGTGATTGGCATGAAAAATGCAACAAGGTTTAAAGCGATTTCTACTTTTTCTCCTATTTTGAGTCCTAGTCAAGTTCCATGGGGAATAAAGGCTTTCTCAACGTATTTAGGTGAAGATCAAGCTACTTGGAACGAATGGGATGCTTCAGAACTGGTCAAAGAAGCTAGCGTTCCACCTATTCTCATTACGCAAGGAACCAAAGATCAGTTTTATCAAAATCAATTAGACGAAACTTGCTTTTTAAAGAATGCTCGGGAAAATAATCAAGAAGTATATTACAAGAAAGCTGAAGGTTATGATCATAGCTATTTCTTTATTGCTACTTTCTTAGAGGGCCATTTCTCATTTCATATGCAGCACTTAAGATAATTCAATTAGTTTGAAAAATACAGAATGAAAAATAAAACTATCCACATGAGATGCAATGTGGTTAGTTTTATGACTCATTTAGTCGTGTTTAACCGGAATTTATTCGATAAATGGTTAATTGGGGGGAGAGCAACTATGGATTTCCAAAAAATATTAGCTAATGATCGTGTGAAATCATATTTATTAAAAGCCCGTTATGGGATTGAAAAAGAAAGTCATCGAGTGGACTTGTCGGGGAATTTAGCTAAAACAGATCATCCTAAGAGCATTACATTAAAAGATGATCACCCATATATTCAACGAGATTTTTCAGAAACACAAATGGAATTCATCACACCTGTTATGGAGACATTAGAGGATCTGTTTCATTACTTAGCAGCGATCCATGATGTTGCTTATTGTTCTATGGATGAGAATGAAATGCTATGGCCATTGAGCATGCCACCACAGTTACCAGAAAAAGAAGAAGATATTGCGATTGCAAAACTGGAAAATGTTAAGAATTTCCGATATCGTCAAACTTTATCGCAATCTTACGGCCGTCGCAAACAAATGGTTAGCGGAATTCATTTCAACTTTGAATTTGGTGAAGAGTTGATCCAAGCGTTATTTAGCTTACAATCGGAAATAAAAGATTACCAACAGTTTAAAGCGGAGATTTATTTAAAGGTAACAAGAAATTATTTACACAACCGATGGTTAATAACTTATTTTTATGGGGCTTCTCCTATTAGTGAAAAGAATTTTTTTGAATATCATTCTTTGAATGGAGCCGTAAGAAGCATTAGAGGTAGTAAATACGGTTATGTCAATTCTGATGAGGTTAAAGTGTCGTATAGTAGTATCCGGAACTATCTATCAGATCTTTCTTTGATGGTTAAAAGAGGGCTTCTATCAGAAGAAAAGGAACTTTATGCACATATTCGATTAAGAGGTGGGCATCATTTTTCAGATTTAGAAGATCACGGTGTTCAGTATATTGAAGTGCGTAATATCGATTTAAATCCCTTTGAAACATATGGAATTAGTTATGAACAAGCAGAATTTCTCCATCTTTTCTTACTTTATTTATTATGGAAAGATGAAGAACATTATGATGAATGGGGGGAAATGGGTGATCTTTACAATGAAATAGTGGCTCTTGAGCATCCGTTAGCGCACACACAATTTGAAAGAGAAGCTAAAACGATGATTGATGAGATGGAACATTTAGTAAACCTCTTAGATTTGCCTATTTCAGATACATTATTTGTTCATCTGAGAGAAATGCTAATGAATCCAAGTAAGACTTTAGCTGGTAGACTTTATATAGAAAGTGAAAAAAGCAGTCAAAGTCAAGTAGCTACGTCAATTGCAAAACAAAATTATCAAAAATCATGGGATAAACCATATCAATTAGCAGGTTTTACTGATATGGAGTTGTCCACTCAGATTTTCATGTTTGATGCAATTCAACAAGGAATCCAAGTAGAAATTTTGGATCGACAAGATCAATTTTTGAAGCTGAAATTAAAAGATCATGTTGAATATGTGAAGAATGGGAATATGACAAGTAAAGACAATTATGTTTCAACTTTAATTATGGAAAATAAAACAGTAACAAAGAAAATTCTTCACCAACATGGATTTCGAGTGCCTAAGGGTGAGGAGTTTCAAACCATCGATCAAGCTTTGCGATCCTATCATTTATTTTCCGCTAAACCTTTTGTTGTGAAACCGAAAACAACAAACTATGGATTAGGAATATCGATCTTCAAAGATGGCGCAAATGACGAGGATTATCAAAGGGCACTCACGCTAGCATTTAAAGAAGATTCATCTGTATTAATAGAAGAATTTATCAATGGAACGGAATATCGATTTTTTGTGTTAAATGATAAAGTGTATGCTGTTTTATTACGAATTCCTGCGAATGTTAAAGGTGACGGTAAACATACAATTGAAGAGTTAGTCATGCGAAAGAATCGTGACCCGTTAAGAGGAAGAGACCATCGAACCCCTTTAGAAAATATCCAATTAGGTGAATTGGAGAACCTCATGCTTAAAGGTCAAGGATATGGAATCGATTCAATCCCACAAGAGGGTGAAATCATCTATCTGCGTGAAAACTCTAATATTAGTACAGGTGGAGATTCGATTGATGTGACTGATCAAATTCCTGATGATTATAAAAAAATAGCAGTGGATGCGGTATCTGCACTCGGGGTGAAAATTTGTGGCATTGATTTGATTATTGAAAATACAGAGGTTCCTGCAGATCATGAAAACGCTTATGGAATTATTGAAGCGAACTTTAATCCATCCATGTATATGCACATTTATCCATATAAAGGAAAAACCCGACGGTTAACAATGCATATCATCCATTATTTATTCCCTGAACTATTACAAAGTCAGGAATCAAAGTCAGTCAAACGAGTACCAGTAGTCAAAAGCGGGTTCACAACGGTAAGCTGTTGAATGACGATAAAGTGATTTATTCAGCAGAGGTAACCTCGCTCTGAGTAGGGGCATGGTCAAAATAATATTGAGAGGGGATTGAGTAATGATTGCCACTTATGAAGAAAATGTAGTTGGTTTTGATAAAATTGATTCGGCTAAAGCACAGGAATTGATAAAAGGGGAAGGTGAAGCCGTTATCTATATTGGCAAGGCTGTATGTCCTTATTGTCAAATATTCGTCGAAAAATTAAAAAAGGTTGCTGAAGAAACGAACACTCACATCTATTATGTAAATAGTGTGGAACAATCGTAAGCCCGAACTATAGAAAAAATCCGCACCTAAGCGGTACGCATGACAAATAGCCGTATATCCTGATTTTTTTATC
>NZ_JAQQWT010000050.1 GCF_028610705.1 Halalkalibacter alkalisediminis | reverse complement strand
ATCCTATACTATTGTCTGCATGGTAAAAAAGAACGTGCAAATGAGTTGCTTATGGCTTAATTAAGTTGATAAATGTTAACAAATGGCATTCCGTATCAGCACGGAATGCCATTTTTAAGTTTTCCTCTTTCCTAAACGGCTCCACATAAATTTAAAAAAGCATACTTTTCCGCTTAGGTTACACTACAAAAATGCAATCTATATATGACTTGTTCAAGTATCCTGACCTGTTTAATTTTATTTCTTCGCAAAATCCTCTAAAATAAGATCTTTACTGCACAGTATTTAGTCTAATGACAATCACTTTTATTGAATTAAATATCTTTTATGCTGCTCACGTTTTCTTTCGTGAGTTATTTTTGCATACCTAAGTGTGGTATCTGGCGAACTGTGACCTAACAACTCTTGAATGGCTACGAGCTCAGCTCCATTATTTAATGTTAATGTTGCAAAAGTATGTCTTAAAACATGGGGACTAACTTTGTCTTGCAAACCTGCCCTTTTAGCTATTATTCCTATTTCTCTTTGTATTCCTCGTTTAGATAATCTTCTATAAGGTTTTCTCTCTGTAATCATCAAGGCTTCACAATCATCTTTCCGTTCTTTTAAATATTTATCTAAATGATACATTGCTCTAATGGAAAAATAGACTTCCCTTTGTTTATCACCTTTACCTATAACTAATGTGCTCATATTCTGTTGATTGATATAAGCTTTATTTAATCCATGAACTTCAGATAAACGACAGCCAGTTGCATATAATACTTCTAGAAAGGCACGTTGTCTTACTGTTTCACAGGCTTCTCTTAACATCTCCAGTTCTTGGATTGATAAGGATTGAGGAAGCCGATATTCATCTTTTGGAGCTTTTAATTTCGTAGTTGGATCACGTTTAATATATTCTTCTGAAACTAACCAACTAAAGAAACTCTTTATAATAGATAGCTTCTTTCTGATTGTGCTCATTTTTAAGGTACCATCTTGAGCAGTAAATGACTCTGTTTTTTCACCTGTCTTATTCGACGTAAGCATTATTGAATAAGACAATAATATAGCTTTTATAGTAAAATAGTAGTATTTGCAAAAGGAGGCTCATTCTTATGAATATTTTACTTTCAGGTGCAACTGGACGAGTTGGAAGTCATATAGTTAATTACGCCCTGGACGACAGACATCATGTTACTGTATTAGTTCGTACTCCAGAGAAGATTCAAATAAATAATGAAAATTTAACCATTATTCAAGGGAATGTTTTAAATAAAGAAGATATCGTACATGCAATACATGGAAGTGATGTGGTTATTAGTGCACTAAATACTGATGGTACAACCACTCTATCAGAAAGTATGTCACTTATTATCGAAGCAATGGAAAATGAAGGTACAAAACGAATAATAACTATAGGAACTGCAGGTATCCTGCAAAGTAGAACCACGCCCAATTCTCTGCGTTATCAATCAAGTGAATCAAAGCGTAAGTCAACCCGTGCAGCGAAAGAACATCATAAAGTTTATGATATGCTCAAACAATCAACCCTCGAATGGACGATTGTCTGTCCTACCTACTTGCCGGATGGAGAAAGGATAGGCAAATATCGTATAGAGCGAAATTTTTTGCCGGAGGATGGAGTTGAAATATCCGTACCGGATACATCAGAATTTACATTTAGACAGATTAAAACAAGCGATTATATAAAATCACGTGTAGGTATCGCCTACTAATAATACTCTTATACTACATTCATATTGGATTAAATCGTTTGTTGAAAAAGGAAATGAGATACGGAAACAATCTCCGTTCTTCCACTAAAGCATCCCTTTCTGTCAGATTAAAATATGAATTAGAGTCTTAAAATCACAAGAAAATATAAGTAAAGGAGATGTTGTAAAAATTAACATCTCTTTTTTTACTAATCTGCGACGTTAAACACATTTTTTCACAAAGCCCTCTAAAGATGAAGTTCTTTACTGCGGAGTATTTAGTCAAATACGAAAGACGATTACTTTAAAAGCAATCGTCTTTCGAGGGTTATTCTATAACCAGTATGGTTGGACTACTCAGCAAATAAGTCTGTTGTTTTTTCTTCTTTCTCCATCAACATTTGTTCAACAAAGACTTAAAATGCTGGTGGAGTTACCGAAAATAGAATAGCGGCATTTTTATTGAAATTATTCTCCCATTTATGCTTCATATAAGCTGGTATTTTGACACTATCACCAGTTTCTAATATATATTCTTCATCATTTAAAAACACTTTAATTTTTCCCACTAATACAAAAGCAACTTCTTCCCCTTTATGTTCCAAAAGTTTTTCAGATGAGGATGTATTGGGAGGAACATTCATGATCGCAGTTGCCAGTATTCCAGTAAAATCAGGTGACAATAACTCATACGATAGGTTTTCAACAACCATTTTTTTGCGTTCATTTGATCTAACAACTAAATCTTCGGTGTTAGACTCCTCAAGTAAAAAACTAAAGGTGGGAACATCAAGGGCTTTAGCTAAAACCTTTAGAGTCTGAATTGAAGGATTTGCCAAACCCCGTTCAATTTGACTTAACATTGAAGGTGTTATTTCAGCTATCTTCGCTAATTCTCTGCTGCTCCAACCTTTGACTTTTCTGTATTTCTCTACTTTTTTTCCAATATCTATATTTTCCATCGCTATACTCCTTATAAATAAAGTTAAAGTTAATTTTAATTTAATTTTATTAATTTAAAATTAACAAATAATCAAACCTCCGTTAAACTATACTTAATATATGTTAAATATTATTTTACCAAATGACGTTTTACAAGTCAGTAAGGAGTGGAGAATATGAATGAATTTTTTACGTTTTTAGTCTTATCGTTATTTGTTGTGATGAGCCCTGGTATCGACACAGCACTTATTACAAAAAGGACCATTTCGGACGGAAGAATAGATGGTTATAAAATGGCTCTAGGTATTACAACTGGATCTTTAGTCCATACATTCGCTGCTGCTTTTGGACTTTCGGCTCTTTTGATGCAGTCTGCTGTTGCTTTTGAAATCGTTAAATATGTTGGTGCGATCTACTTGATATACCTCGGATTTTCTTCTTTCATCTCAAGGAAAAAGAAAGCTACGAGTGCTGAAAATCAATATAATGACGAAATGAAAAAGTCGGCTTTTAAACAAGGTCTCTTCTCGAATATACTCAATCCGAAGGTTGCAATGTTCTTCTTAACATTTTTACCCCAATTTGTGAAAACAGGAGAAAACGCAACCCAACAACTTATAATCATGGGTGTTATTTACACACTTCTGTCTATTTCTTGGTTTTTTATCTATGTCTTTTTCATTAATTACTTACGTGAATGGCTAATGTCTCCAAAAGTACAAAGGATAATGGATAAAGCAACGGGACTAGTGTTAATTGGATTTGGATTAAAATTAGCCTTAGATAAACAACATTAAGATAATAAAAAACATTGGGATACCCAATGTTTTTTTACTTTCTTGAGGTAACCCGTCATTTTCCTCTAAACATGAAGACCTTTGTTGCGCAGTATGAGTCTACTACGTAATATAAGAGTGACTCCACAACCTGGCCTAAGAAAAAGCTCCTCCTCCACCCCCATGTAATCTCCTTGTAAACAGATTGTAATAATATTCTATTTTCCTCTTTCATAGGGATGAGTTATAGACAAGCTCACAAACCCAATATGTACTAGGAGGATTATTTTTTATGAAGAAACTAACTTTTGTACTAACATTCCTAGCAGCTCTATGTTTTGCTGCCCCTGCTTTTGCCTATACCGTTCAAGAAGGTGACACCATGTGGAAAATCGCACAAGATAACAGCTTAACATTAGACGAATTAGCGAAGGCTAACCCGCAAATTACAGATCTTGATCTGATTATTATAGGACAGCAAATTAACATACATAAAAACAACAACTCTCCCGAACCAAAAACGGAAAGAAGCAATTCTACAGACATAAGTCTCTCTGAAAAGGAATTCGATCTATTAGCTAGAATTGTACGAGCCGAAGCCCAGACAGAACCTTTCGAAGGAAAAGTAGCGGTGGCTGCTGTTGTTTTAAATAGAGTAGAAAGCTCTCAATTTCCTGATACGATAAAAGAAGTCATTTATGAGCCTAGGCAATTTCAACCCGTTGCCAATGGTCAGATCAATAAATCGGCTGATCAAGAATCCATTGAAGCAGTAGAAGCCGCATTATCAGACATGAGGGATATTTCCGAGGATTCATTATTTTTTTACAACCCAGACATAGCCACAAATCGCTGGCTCGATACAAGAGAAACAACCGTTGTTATTGGGCAACATGTATTTAAAAATTGAGTCTGTTGGTGCCGGGCTAAGCGGTTTGTATAGCGGGGAGGATCACCGTAAATAGATTTCTAGGTATTAAGTTTACGGGGATCACTCTTCCAACAAATTTATTGTAAAACACAGGAATCCTTGAGATATTCAGCAAACCATTGTCGGTATGATAAAAATAGATTTTATAGAAAATTACGACTAGCCCTCTGCTTGAGCGTACGACTTCGTATGGTTTTTACTCTTTAAATTCCTTCACTCAGCTTTCTTTATGGACTAGGAACGCTGTCCCCCTGTCCTTTCGTGATGTTCATATGAATAGATAAAAAAACTGTCTCAAAGGTGAAAATCTTCTGAGACAGTTCTTTTGTATTTATGTCACTGGAAATGCAGAGTTTCCAGTTAACTTAACGCTTCACTTAAAATCCAGACCACTATGCTGCTTTGTTTAATTCAGTATACTTGGCAGCCAAAGTGAAATACTTGGAACAAACGCTAGTAATAAAGCAGCTAATATTAGAATTAATAAAAACGGCCAACTATATTTAATGAACTCTTCTACCTTCGTACCTGTTATCGAACAGGTTGTATACATAATCGTTCCAAGCGGTGGTGTTAATGTTCCAATACTAATACAAACAATAAAGAAAATACCAAAGTGTACTGGATCAATTCCATATTGCTGAATCATTGGCATAAATAAAGGTGTTAAAATGATAATTGAAACGTTCCCTTCGATAAACATTCCAACTATTAATAAGAAGACCAGAACAACGATGAAAAACATGAATGGTGATGACACATGGTTCACCATAAATTCCGTCATTCTTTGTGGAACTTGCTCTAACGTTAAAACCCACGCAAACGCTGAACCCGCAGCAATAATAACTAAAATAGAGGCAGCCGTATGTACTGTTTCGATAAGTGCTTTGACTAGTTGCTTCATTTTCATTTCGCGATAAATGACCAATCCTAAAAATAATGCATAGAATACCGCAATGGCACCAGCTTCCGTTGCACTAAATACTCCGAAACGAATACCACCAATGATGATGATTGGTAGCAGCAACGCTAAAATCGCATCTTTAAATGTAAAGAAAAAAATCTTTTTCGTCACTTTTTCTTTATTTTCAGTCTCAAGCTTATGTTTTTTCGCGTAAAAATGAACGTAGATCATAAAGCTTAAACACAAGACAACCCCTGGCAAAACACCCGCAAGAAATAAACTACCAATCGAGACATTTCCGACATACCCATACATAATCAGGGCAATCCCTGGTGGAATAATTGGTGTTATGAGAGATGTTGATGCTGTTAAGGCTGTTGCAAATGCACGACTATACCCCTTCTTTTCCATTTCTGGAACTAACACTTTTGATTGCATGGCTGCATCCGCGACATTAGAGCCTGACAGTCCTCCCATTAATGTACTTAACACGACATTTACCTGTGCCAATGAGCCAGGCAGACGATTGGTCAAGACTTGTGCAAAACGAAGCATTCTCGATGTGATCCCCGTGTAATTCATCAAAATACCCGCAGCAACGAAGAACACAATGGCAAGTAGAGGAACGGACTCCACTCCGCCTACTAATCTTTGAATCAAAACCGTACTAGAAAAGGCATCCGTAAATAAGAAATAAACAGCTGTACTTACGATTAAAGCAAAAGCAATTGGTACATTTAAGATAAATAAGAGTAATAAAACGCACATTACAACCGTTAAAGCCATCCTAAGACCCTCCCTCTTCCTTGAATTCTAACCGGAGAGACCGAATTAATGATTGAGTAAAATAAATCGCAGTAAACACTCCAGCAATTGGTACAGCTATATTAATCATTTGATAGCTAAGACCGAGGATCGGAGTAACTTTACTAGATGCTTGTAATGTGAAATCTAAACCAAGGTAAATAAAAATATAAAAAAGAACATAATAAATGGCTGCTGCACGAACAATGATACTGATCATTCGTAATGGCCTAGGCAGTTTATTCACAAAATAATCGACCCCGACATGGCTATCACGCTTCATCGCCGAACTAATTCCGATATAAACAAGCCATACAAATAACCCAATGGCAATTTCTTCAACCCATGGTAACGGTTTGTTTAACACATAACGAGAAAACACATTCGTACCAGTCAGCAAGATGATTGCAGAGAGTGCGAAAGTTGCTATTCCGTCATCTATCCAATTAAACCACTTCTTCATCATTATCTCCCCCCTGATACAACATGTTCAAGATCTTGAAGTTAGATGGTTATGGAGATGTGAACGTGAATATGCTCACATCTCCATAACCTTATAAATCTAACCATTCTTAAGGACGATTTTCTAGTAACTCTTGAATTTCTTCATATAAACCAGGTGTCCAAGAAGGGAATGACTCATATACACCTTGAACCAATTCTTTAAAAGGTTCTACATCTACCTCATAGAATTCTACACCTTGTGCTTCAAATTCAGCTAATACTTCCTCCGTTTGTGCATCTAGTACGTTTCTTCCATGTTCACTAGCTTCGTCACCCGTCTCTCTTAAAATTTGAGCGAGATCCTCTGGCATTGTATCAATGAAGCTTGTTCCACCAATCCAAGCCGTAATAAACTTTTGGTGGCCTGTAAAAGAAAGATACTTTGATACCTCGTGTGCTTTTACACCTTGAAGAACAGGAAGTGGGTTTTCTGCTCCATCAACAAGGCCTTGTTGAAGAGAGGTATATAAGTCTCCAAGTGGAGTTGGTGTTGCAGCTGCTCCCATCGCTTCAAATGTTTGAATAGACATTTGGTTATTTGGAACGCGAATCTTTAGTCCTTTTAGATCTTCAGGTGTTTCCACTTTTTCATTCGTCAATAGATGACGCTCCCCATAAACGGTTCTCGTTGTGACGACATCGATGCCTTGTTCACGTAAATCATTTCGTAACCCTTCAAACCACTCTGTTTCAGTTAAGTATAGCAATTCATCTATATCATCTACTAAGTAAGGAGCTGTTAAAATTCCAGCGTCTGGAACATAGTCCATTAAAAAGTCATACCCTGCCAACACAATTACGTTGTTCCCCATTTGTGCTTGCTCTACTACATCTTTCTCAGGGCCTAATTGTGAACTTGGATAAAGCTTTAACTCTAATCTACCATCACTCGCTTCTTCTGCTAGCTCTTTCCACTTTTTCGCTAATTCATCAACTGGCTCACCTGGTTGATTTCCATAAGCGATATTAATTGAATATACTTCGCCTTCAGTTGCTTCTTCTGAAGCTCCCTCAGATGGCTCTGAAATCCCCGAAGAAGTATCACTCGTACCAGAAGAACAGGCTGCAACAAACATGAATAACATAGCTGCAAGTGAAGCAAACATTAACTTACTGACTTTTTTCATCTTTAAACTCCCCTTTTCATAATATAGATTTATATAAAGAGTAGATAACGCTTACATTAAAGTGGATGATCATCTACTCTTTTTTCAACTTTCTGAAATGACCTCACAATATTTAGTAGCTTATGACAACATTATAACAACAAATAGGGAAATAAAAATTGCCTAAATTGCTAATATGTAACTTTTATTGATATTCCTAAATAAAAAATTACAGTGAAACCAACCTAAAAAGCAATCCTTCTATTCTCTTTTCACATAAAATAAACAATATATTATAGAAGCTGAAAACTATTAAAACGTCGGTCCAATTCTCCAAATGCCAAAATCATGTTGTTTAAGTATCTCTGCTTTGGTTAATTTACCTGAGCTCACCATGCCGATCTCAGATAAAATTCGTTTTCCTACCTCTTCAACTGTTTCGGTCCCTTCAATGATGGTACCAGCATTTAAATCCATGTTCTCACGCATTTTTTCAAACATGCCCGTATTGGTAGATATTTTAATGACTGGTGCAATCGGTGATCCAGTAGGGGTTCCTCTTCCACTTGTAAATAAAACAACTTGAGCTCCACCAGCAACCATTCCAGTTAATTGTTCAATATCATGTCCGGGTGTATCCATCCAAACCAATCCTTTTTCCGTTGGCTCTTCCGCATAATTAATCAACTCATTTAGTGGACTTTTCCCAGCTTTATTTGCGGCTCCCAGTGATTTTTCCTCAAGTGAACTTAATCCACCTTTGATATTTCCTGGGCTAGGATTTCCAGTTCGGATATCTACGCCCATTTGAATCGAACGATTTTCCATGGCTTCGATCACTTCATATACACGTTTTGCAACTTGATCATTTTTAGCTCGATTAGCTAATAAATGTTCTGCTCCGATAAGCTCGGTTGTTTCCGCTAGTATCGACGTTCCGCCGAATTCGACAATCATGTCGCTAACCGCTCCTACAGCTGGGTTCGCTGACAATCCAGAACAGGCATCTGAACCGCCGCATTCCGTTCCAATGATGAGCTCACTGAAATCGCACCATTCCTTCATTTGCATCGATGCTTCTTGGACGAGCTTCGTCGCCGCTTTAGCCCCTTCTGCAATCGCATCTAATGTTCCGCCATGCTCTTGAATTGAAACGGTAATAACTGGTTTCCCAGACTTCGCAATTTCTCCTGCAACACTTTTTGCCTGATGAGTTTCACAACCCAATCCTAACACAACGACACCGTAGACATTTGGATTTTTTCCCATCCCTACATATGTACGAAACGTTTGCTCGTAATCGACTCCTACCTGAGCGCATCCGTGTTGATGGATAAAACTAACCGTTCCATGAACAAGCTCGGTAATTTGTTTTGCTGTTTGTGTCGCACACGTGATTGTTGGAAGAATTAACACATGGTTGCGGACACCCACCTTTCCGTCACTACGTCTATATCCTAAAAATTGTCCTTCTTTAATCTGTAACAACTTTATCACCTCTTCCTCTAGTTCCTTCTAGATTGTGAACATGTACATGCTCACCTTCCTCAATATTTTTTAAAGCTCTGCCTATGACTTCACCATATTTCATAATGTCTGATCCTGCTTTAATTGGTCTGATTGAAAATTTGTGGCCAAATTCAATCGTTTCTTTTAATAAAATGGTAATAGATTCTTTTGACGGGACATTAACCTCAACTTGAATTCCAGCTGCAATTTCTTGTAAGGCAACTGCAACGCTGTCCTCTGGTCTCATAACAATGGTTCGAAATTTACTATTACTCAACTTACTCACTCCTCTCTATGTATGTAAAACTCTAGTATTCTTTTACAACGCCTCATTTGGTATTGTGGTAGTACCAAGATAGCGTAATAAAAGACCTCATTTTCGGAGGTGTGAAAATACCGGTAAATGCACAAAATTACAAACCCTCTATTACAACTTGCATTTTTAAGCGCTTTCAATGAGTTTCCGTGGTAGTACCAGTACACTAAAAATATATCATGAGTTTTATAGGTTTACAACTAATTTTTAGTTTTTTCTAAATATTTTTTCAATAAAATTAATTTCGATTGTATTGGTGATATTTTTATAGAATCTATATGTATATCTGCTTTTTTGTGGTATTTTGGTAGTACCAAATTATCAAACTTAAGAGGTGATGAAACTTGGTCAAAATTAATCCTGTTAAGAGAGTAACCGTTACAGAGCAAATTATGGAACAAATGGCTTCTTGGATCACCACCAATCAACTAAAACCCGGTGATAAGCTTCCAAATGAACGTTTATTAGCTGAAGAGTTCGGGGTCAATCGTGGACGGATCCGTGAATCGTTACGCGCCCTCGCTCTCATTGGTTTGATTACGATCAAACCTGGTGAAGGTAGCTATGTCAGCAAACGCGAATCCCCTATTCCAGCTGAAACGATTTCGTGGATGTATTATAACGAGATTAACAACATGGAAGAGATTTATGCAGCGAGGAAACTGATTGAGTCAGAAGTATATTATGAAGCTTCCCAGCACATGTCCGATGAAGAGATCCAAGTTTTAGAAGACATTTTAAACAAGTTGAAAAGCTTTGATAAAAGAAATAAAGACTCCGAAGCTTTCCAAGAGCTTCTAGATGAATTTGACCTACACATGGGACTTTGCAGCAGCAACAAAATTTACAGCAAATTGATGCAAACGATCGTTCATTTGCGTCATCACAGTATGGTTAAAATACTCAATATCCCAGGCGCGATGAAAAATAGTATTGACTCAAGAACCATGCTATTAGCTGCGATAAAAGAAAGAAACGCCGATCAAGTTAAGGAAGCTATTGACCTGAACTTCACAAGAGCGAAACAATTATATAAACAGATGGAATAAACTCAGTAGTAAGCCCTTTTAGAAGGGCTTTTTTGATTCTGCTGCAAAAAAGATTTAACATTTAGGAGTAGAGTTAACAACCATTTTAGCAACACAAATACACCGGATTTATTGGTTAGAGGTAGAAAGGCATTGATCAGACCTTTGATGGAGCAATCCTTCTTAAAATGTGTGCAACTAACCTTCGTCTTGCCTATGAAGGACTTTTCCTTCTTCATAAAGCGAGCAATGACCTTCATCTCAACTATGAAAGACCCATCCTTCTTTGGAAAGCGAGGAGCCGACCTTCAGTAGCTCCCTTAAAGACCAAATCTCTGTAGAAAAATTCTTTCTACCTGTGTGAAAACCATGAAACACCAATTTAAAATAAGAGACGAAAATCAGTACGATTCTCGTCTCTACTTTGTATGTTATTTCGTTTCTCCTCTGTATCGAGCGATCATTAAACTTCTTGTTTAAACGTATTCGTCAACCTGCCAAGCTTCTCAATTTCAATCGTTACTTCATCGCCGTCTTGTAAATAAACTCTCTGAGCTTCAGGCATACCTAATGCCACCCCTTCAGGAGTACCTGTTAAAATAATATCCCCTGGGTTTAATGTCATATGATCGGAAATGTAGCTAACAATTTCATCGCATTTAAAAACCATGTCAGAAGTATTTGAGTTTTGACGGATTTCTCCATTCACCATCGCTTTAATCGCTAAATCATTTGGATTCTCGATCTCATCACTTGTTACGAGATAGGGTCCAAGAGGGCTAAAGCCATCCAAGCATTTGCCTAATAGCCATTGATTCGTACGGAATTGCAAATCTCTAGATGACAAATCATTGACATTGCAATAGCCAAATACATAATCAAGTGCGTCTTCTTGTGCAATACGCTTCGCCTTTTTCCCTACTACAATAACAAGCTCTGCTTCATAATCATTCTCTTTCGAATTAAAAGGTAGATGAATTACCTCATTATGAGCGGCAACCGTATTATCAAATTTATTGAATAAAACTGGATAATCAGGAATTGGCATATTGGACTCTTCCGCATGTTTTCGATAATTTAAGCCAACACAAATCATTTTACCCGGCTTCGGTACTGCTGGTCCTAGTTGTAATTCCTCTTCGTTAAGAAAGTATGATTGTGATTGCTGCTCAAGTGCTGCTTTTACTAAAGCGTCTAAAACCTCAAGTGATCCCTCGTTTTCAATTACTTCTGCAATCGTTACAGGTGCTGCTGTTGACAGAGCACTAGCTGCTTTTTCTACATCTAATACTCCTTTGTCCGTCTTAATACCTAGCTTCAGTTTGCTATCTTCTTTAAAGGTTAATAGTTTCATCATACACTCCTCCTCTTCATGCTATGTAGATTAACTTGATTTTCCATTAACAACCCCGCCGTCAATCATAAATGGGGTTCCCATCATAAATTTCGATTCATCTGATGCTAAATAAAGGGCTGCGTAAGCAACATCAATTGGCTTTCCTAGATCGCCGCTTAGCTGCCTTTCTTTTATCTTCGCAATAGCTGCATCTCGATTTGGCTCTCTTGATAAATAATCTTCAACAAACGGTGTATAAATCGTTCCTGGCATCAACGCATTAACGCGAATATTATAAGGCGCATAGTCGACCTGCATCGATTTTGTCAGCGAAAGAATTGCACCTTTGCTTGCGGCATAGGACGCTCTGTTTGCAAGGCCGATCTCGGCAATACAGGAAGACATGTTAATAATCGATCCACTATTTTGTTTCATCATCAGCGGCAAGATCGCTTTCGATACTAGGAAGACACCTGTAACATTAACATCGAAGACCTTTTTCCATGTTTCAAGCTCAATCGAATGTAGCTGCCCTACTCCACTAATTCCTGCATTATTAAATAAAACATCAATGGTCTTACAGTGGTTTCTGATGGCTTCTACCATTTTTGCAACACTGACCTCATTTGTCACATCGACTTCTACAAACAAAGCCTTTCCATTGTTTTCATGAATTTCTTGTAGGGTTTCTCTGCCGATATCTTCATTTATATCAGCCACAATGACCTCGGCACCTTCTTTTGCAAACAACAATGCCGTTTCTTTTCCAATCCCAGAACCAGCCCCTGTTACTAGAGCAACTTTATTTTTAAGTCTCACTAGAGGCCCTCCTTTAGTTAGCTATTAAACGCTTTCAAAGTATACAAGCAAAAAGTAACAATATCAGAGGTACCCTGGTACTACCACAAAATTAATTTACCATCTTTTCCGTTAATAATCAATATGAAACATGTGAAAATCTTCTAAATAAACGATAAAAAGCCTCTCCTCATCTTACGGAGAGACTTTTCACTTTTTAGCCTTTCACAAACACAGTCTTAATCGACGTAAAAAATTCGATTGCAGCTTGCCCCTGCTCTCTGGAATGCGAACTAGATTGCTTCATTCCGCCAAATGGAGCTTGTAATTCAACCCCTGCACTTTCTGCATTGATTCGTACAAGACCTGCGTCCATGTCATTGATAAACGTCAACATCTTTTGGATGTTCGTAGTAAAAATAGAGGCACTTAACCCGTAATTCACGTCATTTGCAACTGTTAACGCTTCATCTAATGAATCCACTTTCATTAACGCAAGAACCGGTCCGAAAATCTCCTCCTGCGCAATCGTCATATCAGTTGTTACATTCTCAAAGACCGTTGGCTCGACAAAGAATCCATTCGCACACTCCTGGTCGAGGATGCGATTGCCTCCAAGAAGCAAGGTGGCTCCTTCTTCTTTTCCTTTTTCAATATACGATAAAACAGTATTCAGTTGACTTTCACTCGCACTTGGGCCCATCCAAACTCCTTCTTCAAGACCATTGCCAACCTTAATTTCTTTTACTTGATTTAATAGTTTCTCTTTAAACGTATCATAGACAGAGCTATGAACAATGACACGACTGGTCGCCGTACATTTTTGTCCAGTTGAACGAAGACCGCCGCTAATCGTCGCCTCGACAGCTAAATCTAAATCAGCATCCTCCGCCACAATCACCGGATTTTTTCCACCCATTTCAAGCTGGTATTTCGCACCGCGAGCTAAAACTCCTTGACCGACTTGTTTACCAACCGTATCAGAACCCGTAAACGTAATTCCGTTTATACCTGGGTGATCAACAAGTCCTTGACCAATTACGGACCCGGAACCGGTAATAAAGTTAACCACACCATTTGGCAGCTTTGCCTCTTCAAAGCAAGCAATCACTTTCGCTGCCGTAACGGCTGCTTCCTGAGCTGGTTTTAATACAATTGTATTTCCATAAATAAGGGCTGGTGCCATCTTCCAAATCGGGATTGCAACAGGGAAGTTCCAAGGTGTAATAACCCCTACGACCCCTAATGGAACTCGACTTGTAAACATAAGCGCACTAGAATCGGTTGAAGGAATCACATCGCCAACCTTTCTCATTCCTTCCCCCGCATAATATCGAAGGATCGCAACACCACGAGCTGTTTCTCCTTTTGCCTCTGGTAATGTTTTCCCCATTTCACGCGTCATGGTTTCTGCA
The DNA here is from genome assembly GCF_028610705.1 of Halalkalibacter alkalisediminis. Lineage (GTDB taxonomy): Bacteria > Bacillota > Bacilli > Bacillales > Bacillaceae_D > Halalkalibacter > Halalkalibacter alkalisediminis. Next base: position 4,511 of record NZ_JAQQWT010000050.1, on the reverse strand, counting down.
ATATCCTCAAGACGTGATTCCATAATATCAGCGACTTTATAAAGATAGCTTCCACGCTCGGCACCAGAAAGCTTTCCCCAAGCCTTTTGTGCTGCCTTTGCGGCTTCCACAACAGTATCTAAATCTTCTTTTGTTGATTTTTGTAAATACCCGACAATCTCATTTTGGTTGGCTGGGTTAATGCTTGCTGCTACTTCTGAGCTAGAAGCGCTTATCCATGATCCGTTTACAAAATTTAAATACGTCTCTACATCTGTTTTTGTTACCATTTTCTATTCCTCCCGAAATCGTTTTTATTTTACCGTTTGAGCAACCTGACTTTTGACTGGGTTCGTTAAACTCCCAATTCCAGAAATTAGAATTTCGATTTGATCGCCATCAGCTAACGTAAATTCATTTGGCGGAACGATACACGTTCCCGTTAGCAATACAGTTCCTGGAAACACGATGTTATCTCTTTTCAGGAAACCAACTAACTCATCAAACGTACGCTTTAATTGATTCGTACTAGCTGACCCTTCTACGACGAGTTCTTCGTTGCGATAGATTTTGCATGTGATTTCAAATTGGTAGGGGTCCTCAACGGTTTCAGCTAAGAGAATCGCTGGACCGATCGAGCAAGAATGAGACCAGAGTTTCGCCTGAGGTAAATAAAGCGGGTTTTCCCCTTCAATGTCGCGGCAGCTCATATCATTTCCGATGGTATAGCCGATGATTTCTCCTTCTCCGCTTAAGACAAGACCTAATTCTGGCTCTGGAATCTGCCAGTTAGAGTCACTTCGCAAGAACAAGTCTCCATCTGGACCAATGGTTCTCTCCTTCGTGGATTTAAAGAAAATTTCAGGCCGCTCTGCATCATATACCTTGTCATAAAATGTATTCGCATCAAGTTTTCCGTTTGTGGCTTCATAGTTACGAGCTTCCTTGCTCTTTTGATACGTCACACCCGATGCCCAAACTTCCGGTGCTTCAATCGGTACGAGTAATTTCAATTCTTGTAAACTTTCATTTAGTGGAAGACTGTCAGCAATCAATTCTTGAATGAATTCAACAGGTTTGATTTGTTTCACTTTTGCCTCAGCTACGACTTCTAATAAACTATTGAAAGGTAATGGATACACTTGGTTTTGATCAGTAATGGCTGCTAATGTTGGACTTTGCGATTGCTTCTCTTCATATCGGATAATTCTCATCAAAGTTCCCTCCAATTTGTTTTATAATATAAAACAGAGTTTTTATATATGTGTATACGAGACACATTAGTTCTCGTACCCATAACCTAATTTTGCTGATAACTTGCTTGCTTCTTCTTTTAACAAATCAATTTGCCATTGAATTTGTTCCTCATTAAACCTCATAACAGGACTTGAAATACTCATCGCGGCTACGACTTCACCTGTGTAATTTTTCACTGGAATCGCCACGCAATTGACCCCCGGCTCATTTTCTTGATTATCCCGTGAAAACCCATGCTTCCTAACGGTTTCAAGCTCTTTTAAAAAATCTTCTTTATTCGTAATCGTATGCTCCGTTCGATAAGCAAAATCGTAATCTTTGAGGATACTGTCAATTTCTTCGAGAGACTTAAAGGCGACTAACGCTTTCCCTACACTGCTACAATGGATCGGGATTCGTCTGCCGATTCTAGAATAAAGAGCACTGGAGGTTATCCCCTCCACTTTATCAATATAGACCCCTTCTTTTCCGTCTAAAACAACTAAATGAACAGTTTGCTGGGTTTCTTTGGTCAAGGCTTGTAAATGAGGTTTAGCTAATTCTCTTATATCTAAACTTTGAATGACTAAATTCCCGCGCTCAAATAATTTCATTCCTAAGCGATACTTGCCATTATCGGGATTCTGTTCAATATAGCCGTGCTTTTGCAACGTCTTTAATAGCGAATGAACAGTGCTTTTATGAAGCATTAATCGTTCACTAATATCGGTAATTTTCAACTCTTTTTCGTACTCATCAAACAGTTCTAAAATATGTAAAGCTCGATCAACTGATTGAATTATAGGCATTAAGGCTCCCCCTCGATGTAGATCTTAACCATTAGGATATCACACATAGGTGACTTTCTTAAAAGGTTAAAGCATTTTATGTACGAATTGTAATCAGTTAAACTCGAACTTTATAAACTACCACTCCTCTCTCCTATTCAAAGTTGAGTTAGTTGATCACTTTGTTCTATATTATAAAACTAAGTTTTCAAATCACTAACTTCATTTGTAGTATATTTGAAACCCCTTTCAAAGTCAATTAACTTTTTTCATTTTTCAAACTTTAAAAGCAGACACTTTCTACTTATCTCTCAATGACGCCTTTAATGACTTTCGAAGCTGGATCAAACAATGTTTCAAAATCAGTGACAAGTCTCGCAAAAGGAATGCGGTTTGTTATGAGTTCATTGATGTTCACCTGTTTTTGTTCTATACAGCTAATGACGTACTTGAAATCATCAATCGTTGCATTTCGGCTTGCCAATAAGCTCATTTCTCGTTTATGAAATTCCGGATCATGAAACGAAATATCCTCCTTTACTAAACCAACATAAATCAATTGGCCTCCATGACTGACAAAGTTAAAAGCGTTCATCATCGAATGCTTGTTTCCTGTCGCATCAAAGACGACCTGTGGAAAATCTCCATCCGTAATCTTTGCCAATGCTGCTTCAGGCTCCTCTAATGCGTTGATTGTATAGTCAACCTCTGCCCAGCTTTTACAAAACTCTAAACGATTATGATTGATGTCCATCGCAATCACTGTTGCGCCGGTTAATTTGGCGAACCTCATCACAGCTAACCCAATTGGCCCTGCCCCTATGACTAAAGCCACTTGATCCTTTGATAGATTCGATCTCCTAACAGCATGTGCTCCGATACTAAGCGGTTCAACCATGGCCGCTTCATCCAGACTAATCTGATCCACTTTCAACACATGATTCTCAGGCACTCTGATTATTTCCTTCATACCACCATCTAGATGAACCCCTAATACTTTCATATCCGTACAACAATTTGGCTTTCCATTGCGGCAAGCGATACAGGTTCCACATTCCAAATATGGAATTACGGTTACTTGATCCCCCACTGTTAAGGCACTATCCGTATCAGCTTCGAACACGACCCCAGCCAGCTCATGCCCTAGCACTCTCGGATACGTAAAGAAAGGTTGGTTGCCTCGATACGCATGAAGATCAGTCCCACAGATCCCGATTCTTTTGATCTCAATTAATACCTCTCCGACCGATCGCTCGGTAAGCTCTTCTGTTTTTTCTATTAATACGTTTGGTTCTTGGCAGCTGATCACTCTCATGTTTTTTCCCCCATTCATTTATTCACCTTTGTCACCATTATAACAACAATATCAGAAATAAAAATTGCCATCATTGCGAATTTATACCTTTTATTGATATTCTTATAGAAGGAGGAATGAACATGAAACCGATTCAAAAAACGTTTGATTCTAAAATTGTATTTCCTTTTTACATCAACTATCAGGATAAAAAAGAGCCCGATCATGAACTGCCTACTCACTTCCATGATTGGTATGAAATCGTCTTTGTCTACAGTGGGAAAGGGACCTTCTTCATTAACAATGCTTTTTATGATATGGAGGCCTCTAACCTATTTATCTTGCCCGGCAATATCATTCATCATGCGATCCCAAATAAAGAGAACCCTGTTACTTCAACGGCAGTCTTTTTCCATCCACTTTTGGTTCAGGATGATGCGATTCGTAACTCTGCTTTTTCCTATTTACAGCTCTTTGATGAGAGTACGAGACTCAATCAATTTCGGTATACATTAGATTCAGTCCAGCAAGAGGAAACGATCAAGGCTCTTTCAGGGATTCACCAAGAAACATCTGATCAAAAGAACGGCTATCAACAAGCCATCCAATTACAGCTTAAAATGATGTTATTATTCTTTAATCGCTCAATCCTGCACCAACAAAAAGTCGAAACGACCAAACAGACAATCCCAGTTTGGCTAAAAGAGGTATTAACTTATTTAGAAGAGTCTTTCACAACTGAAGTGAATCTGCAAACCCTAGCAGATCACGGAGACATTAGCCCTGCTCATCTAAGCCGGGTGTTTAAGCAAATGACCGGCTTGAATATCTCTGAATACATTACCAAAAAGCGGATCATAAAAGCGAAGGATTTATTACTGAAAACAAAAGAGAATGTAGCTACGATTGCTGAAGCATGTGGGTTTGAGAGTCTACCACATTTTTACCGGACGTTTAAAAAGAAGGTGGGCTGTTCGCCAGCGCAATATAGGAGGATGGAGAAGCAAGTGGAGGAATAGGGTTTTTAACGGGGAATCAGAGGGACGGTTCTATCAGGGGACAATCGGAAGTTTTGCGTGAAAGAAGGCACAACTAGCGGATTTTATCTGCTCGTTGTGCCTTTATCTTTTCCTATACGAATCAATTTCATAAAGCCTATCTCATGAATCATACAAGAATCCAATTTTCATTTTATTGATTTTAAAAATGGATTT
>NZ_JAQQWT010000005.1:304345-359274 GCF_028610705.1 Halalkalibacter alkalisediminis | reverse complement strand
CGCTAGCGATATAACAAATGCAATTTTACTAAATTGCTAAAAATTGACGAGAAAATCATGTTTTCTCTTTTCGCTTGGCTTTTGTTCAGTTTTCAAAGAACTGCTTTGTCGCTCATGGCAACTTTTACATCTTAACAAACCCAATTGAGTTTGTCAATACGTTTTTCTAAAACGTTTATGTCGTTCTTAGCGACAAGAAATAATATACCATATATCATAACTATTACGCAAGTCTTTTATATAATTTCTTCAATAAAAATAGATGGGTGGTGATTTAGTTCAATAATCTCTTCTGAATTCAACAGTTTCACCATTGGTCTTGTTGGGATTTGTTGATCAATAAAAACAATCTCTGCATCATCCCCAGAAGATAAGCGCACTTTATCTCCTATTGAAATTTGCACCAAACTTTGCAACAACGCTTGAACAACTTTTACATCGAACTTACCAAATTGCTCTTTGGTTATATCCTCTAATACCTGGTACGGGAACCGTTTTGACCTATAAAGACGCTCTGTTGTCATAGCATGATAAACATCAGATATTGCAACAATTTGACTAAATAGATGAATCTTTTTTGAGTTAACACCTAGTGGATAACCACTTCCATCGTAGCGTTCATGATGTTGGAGAACAGCTAAAAGAATTAAATCTGAAACTCCTGTTATTCCTTTTAACATCTTATAACTATGAATGGGGTGTTTCTTGACTTCTTCAAATTCCACAGATGTTAAAGAACCCTTTTTCTTTAATATAGAAGGAGAAACTTTTGTCATACCGAGATCAGCCAGTACTCCACCAAAACCTATTTGCAACCAATCTCCTTTATTAAGCTTCATCTTATAGCCAATATAAGCAGATAAAATTCCTACATAGACTGAATGGTGGTAATTGTAATCCTCTTTGTTACTATAGTGATGTAACTGAAGAAGCTTTTTAGGTTGCTCCATCACTCTTTCGAATAAAGGGATAAAGATTGTTCTCACTTCAAGCATCTCTACTTTACGACCTGCTTGCCAAGATTGAAACAGTTTTTTAAATTGCTTAACCGCTTCAACATATTGGTAAAGAAATTCATTTTGTTTTTCTTTATTGTTTTCAATTTCTATTTCTTCTATTTCTTCTATTACCTCCAAAGGTTTAAAGGTTTCCCCATTTGCTAAAACAGATTCTACTTCAACCATATCCACTAAAAATAGTTTCAAGATATCAATTAGTTCATCAGTCAAAACTGTATTTTCTTTAATAATAGGAAAATCTGTTAAACCTTCAACATCTTTAGTAGTAATACACCCTCTTTGTAATTGAGCTGGTTTTACCTTCATCCCGCAACCTTCTTTCTCTCTCTTATTTTTACATTATACAAGACTGCTATAACCTTTGAAAAGCGCCCATATTTAGAAGAGAAAATAAAAAAGATGACTAGTTAGGCCGTCTTAGACCAATCTAGTCATCATTCTGAGAAGCTTTCTATGAACACTCAGCTTAGTATTACTTATTCTTCCTCTTCAACTGAATCTGTTTCCTCTGACTCAATAGATTCAGTTTCTTCAGTAGACTCCTCATTAACACTTTCGCTAGCATCATGCTCAATCATTTCTTCCGTTTCTTCTTCAATATCGACATCTTCATCATCAACATCAATTCGCGCTACGGTTGCAACTTCTTCTCCTTCATTAACACGGATAAGAGTAACACCTTGTGTATTACGGCCTGTTGTAGATATTCCTTCTACCTGTGTACGAATAATAACTCCACTCACGGTAATGATCATGATATCGTGTTCAGATGAGACGACTTTTAACGAAACGAGAGAACCATTCCTATCTGTAATGTTACACGTTTTTATTCCTTTACCACCACGATTTTGAATGCGATATTCTTCAATTGGAGTACGCTTTCCGTAACCTTTTTCAGTGACAATTAATACGTCGTGATTCTCTTCAATAATATCCATACCTACAACATGGTCATCATCAGAAAGCGATATTCCTCTAACTCCAGCTGCCGTTCTCCCCATTAAGCGAACATCGTTTTCTGGAAAGCGAATGGACATCCCTTGCTTCGTTCCGATAATTAATTCACGACTGCCATCTGTTAAGCGGACACCATGTAATTCGTCCTCTTCTCGCAATGTGATTGCAAATAATCCACCTTTACGAATGTTTGCAAAAGAAGATAGCTCCGTTCTCTTAGCAACCCCATACTTTGTTAAGAAGAATAAGTATTCATCATCTCTAAATTCTTCAATTGGAATGACCGTACTCACATATTCTCCTTGTTCAATTTGGAGAAGGTTAATTATAGGAATTCCTTTTGCTGTTCGTCCAAGTTCAGGAATTTCATATCCTTTTAAACGATACACTTTCCCTTTATTCGTAAAGAAAAGAATCGTGTGGTGAGAGTTCGTTGTAAATAGATGTTGAACAAAATCATTATCATTTGTTCCCATCCCTTGAATCCCTTTACCACCACGCTTTTGTGCACGATATGTTGAAACTGGCATACGTTTTACGTAACCGTTATGAGAAATCGTTACAACAATATTCGTACGAGGGATCAGGTCCTCATCTTCAAGATGCTCTTCACTCATGGAAATGACCGTACGACGTTCATCATTGAATTTATCTTTGATCTCAGTAAGTTCATCACGAATGATTTCCAGAACTTTTTCATTTTCAGCTAAAATGGCTTTTAGTTCAGCAATACGAGCCATTAACTCATTGTATTCTGCTTCAATCTTATCGCGCTCCAATCCAGTTAAGCGTTGGAGTCTCATGTCTAAGATTGCTTGTGCCTGTTCGTAGCTTAGTTCAAAACGCTCCATTAAACCACTTCTAGCGATCTCTGTTGTTTGGGACGCACGGATCAAACTAATGACTTCATCCAAGTGATCAAGTGCAATTCGTAATCCTTCTAAAATATGAGCACGAGCTTCGGCTTTTCGAAGTTCAAATGCTGTACGTCGACGAATAACGACAACTTGGTGGTCAAGGTAGTGTTCTAAACACTCTTTTAAGTTTAGTACTTTCGGTCTTCCATTTACGAGCGCTAATAGATTAATCCCGAAACTTGATTGGAGAGCCGTTTGCTTATACAGGTTGTTAAGCAACACATTCGCATTTGCATCACGTCTTAACTCAATGACAATGCGCATACCTGTACGGTCAGACTCATCACGTAAGTCTGTAATTCCATCAATTTTCTTCTCTCGTACTAGCTCTGCAATTTTTTCAATTAATCTTGCTTTGTTCACTTGATACGGAATCTCCGTGAAAATAATACGAGACTTCCCATTATGCTCTTCAATATTAGACTTAGCTCTTAGTGTAATCGAACCGCGACCTGTTTGATAAGCTTTGCGTATTCCTGAACGTCCTAGGATTTCAGCTCCAGTTGGGAAGTCAGGACCAGGGATATACTCCATTAAGTCTTGAATCGTTAAATCACGATCTTTTGAAAGAGCTAATACTCCGTCAATGACTTCTCCTAACTGATGAGGTGGAATATTAGTTGCCATCCCAACAGCGATACCAGATGCACCATTGACTAATAGATTCGGGAATCTTGCTGGTAAAACAACAGGTTCGCGTTCACTGCCATCATAGTTATCTTGATAATCAATTGTATCTTTATTAATATCACGAACAAGTTCCATTGAGATTTTTGACATTTTAGCTTCTGTGTAACGCATCGCTGCAGCTGAATCACCGTCAACAGAACCAAAGTTTCCATGTCCATTTACAAGCATGTAGCGGAAGCTAAAGTCTTGTGCCATCCGTACCATTGTTTCATAAACTGCTGAATCACCATGAGGATGGTACTTACCGATTACTTCACCGACAATACGTGCAGACTTTTTGTAAGCTTTATCTGCCGTAATGCCTAACTCATTCATTGCATATAAAATACGGCGATGTACTGGTTTTAATCCGTCTCTTACATCTGGTAACGCACGACTTACGATAACACTCATCGCATAATCCATAAATGAGGATTGCATTTCCTGACTTATATTTCTTGGTTTTACTCTAAGATTATCTTGCTCAGCCATTAATTATAAACCTCCATCTCCAAGCCTATATATGCTTGTGTGTTCCCAAGGTGTTAGTGCAATAACTCCGCATACTGAGAGTAAACTGTCATTAAAAACAATTAAAGTGCCTTCTCAGTAAATGCGGCTCTAAACATTGCCATTTGCACGGAAAAAGTTTTTTTATTAGAAATTCTATATATCTAGATTCTGGACGTATTGTGCGTTTTCTTGTATAAAATCACGGCGTGGTTCTACACGATCGCCCATTAAGATTTCAAAAACTTCATCTGCTTTTATCGCATCCTCTAACGTCACTTGAAGGACCGTACGGTGTTCCGGATCCATTGTCGTATCCCATAACTGTTCCGGATTCATCTCCCCAAGACCCTTATAGCGCTGAATTCCTACTTTATCTTTGTTCGGGATGTCTTTTAGTGCTTCTTCTAATTCTTTATCCGTATAAACATAGTTTACATCACGGCCCTGGCTTATTTTATATAGTGGCGGCTGCGCAATATACACATAACCATTTTCAATAAGTGGACGCATATAACGATAGAAAAATGTTAATATTAACGTACGAATATGCGCACCATCAACATCCGCATCGGTCATAATTATGATTTTGTGATATCTTGCTTTTTCAATGTTAAATTCATCACCAATTCCCGTACCAAAAGCTGTAATCATTGCACGGATCTCATTGTTAGCTAAAATTTTATCTAATCTAGCTTTTTCAACATTAATAATTTTTCCGCGAAGAGGTAAAATAGCTTGGAAGTGACGATCGCGACCTTGCTTAGCTGAACCACCCGCAGAGTCACCCTCAACAATATAAATTTCACTAATGGTTGCATCCTTTGACGAACAATCAGCTAGTTTACCTGGAAGTGAACTGACTTCAAGAGCACTTTTACGACGCGTTAACTCACGTGCTTTTTTAGCTGCTTCACGTGCTCTAGACGCCATTAGACCTTTATCAACAATCTTTTTAGCTACTTGAGGATGCTCACTTAAGAAACGTGAAAAAGCTTCACTAAATAGAGAATCAGTAATCGTTCTAGCTTCACTATTACCAAGCTTTGTTTTCGTTTGCCCCTCAAACTGAGGATCTGGAATTTTGACTGAAATAATAGCCGTTAATCCTTCACGTACATCGTCCCCAGTTAAGTTAGGGTCATTTTCCTTGAATAAATTATTTTTACGGGCATAGTCATTAATTACACGTGTTAAACCCGTTTTAAAACCAGATTCATGCGTTCCACCTTCGTGGGTGTTGATGTTATTAGCAAATGAGTAAATATTACTTGTATAACTATCGTTGTATTGTACAGCTACTTCAACCGTTAAGCCTTCTTTTTCACTTTCGATATGGATAGGTTCATCATGTAAAACTTCTCTTGAACGGTTAAGGTGCTCAACGAATGAACCGATTCCACCCTCATAGTAGTAAGTGGCTTCTTTGCCATCTTCACGCTTGTCCGAAATGACAATGGTTAAACCTTTATTTAGAAATGCTAACTCACGGAGACGTGAGGCAAGCGTATCATAATCGTAAATGGTTGTTTCTTGGAAGATTTCAGGGTCCGGTTTAAAGTGAATAATGGTCCCACGTTTTTCCGTTTCTCCAATGACTTCTAAATCCGCTGCAGGTGCACCTTGATGATACTTTTGATAATGAATTTTGCCTTCGCGGTGTACTTCAATCTCAAGCGTTGTTGAAAGGGCATTAACAACAGAAGCCCCTACACCATGTAAACCACCTGATACTTTGTAACCTCCACCGCCAAACTTACCACCAGCATGAAGAACGGTCATAATAACCTCTACAGCCGGTCGTCCCATCTTCTCGTGAATTCCAACAGGTACTCCACGTCCATTATCCTCAACTTTTATACTGTTATCTTCTTCAATCGCGACTTTGATCGTATCGCAATAACCAGCCATGGCTTCATCAATACTATTATCAACGATTTCCCAGACAAGGTGATGCAAACCTCGTGCACTCGTTGAACCAATATACATCCCAGGACGCTTCCGTACAGCTTCTAAGCCTTCTAATACTTGTATCTGGCTCTCATCATAAGATTGTTGTGTAGAATGTTGTTCATTCGTCACTATGTTCACCTTCATTCTTCAATATCGATCTTATCATCAGTTCTTGTTGCATATTTATATAAAATTTGTTCAGACGACTTACTATGTTTTTCTGTATACGTAGCAAAGATTGTTACCTTGCTATAATGACCAAATCCATTTCGTACTACTTAAACGCTATGGAACATTTCATTTTATCATTAATTCTCTAATAAGAATATAGATCTGGAATTTAAGGCTCTATTTCATCTTCTATTTCAACATTCATATCTAATAGAGCGAGTCCTTGAGCTCGACGGTTTAGGGTTAACGAAGAAACTGGCGAGTAATAGATTTCATCATCGGTCAGCACAATAGATTTAATATAATCTTCTGAGATCACGATTTTCTTTTTTCTTTTTTCTTCTTCTTTCAAATAAACGCCTGTTATTGGCGACTGCTCTTGAACTTCCCAGTTTAATATAGCAATAATCTCTTTTGATCTAATAATGACATCTCCACCTAAATGTATAAACACACGCTCCACCGCCTCATTACTCGGATATAATTGTCCCCTCTGATACAGTCCAAATTTTTGCTTGATTTAATGTCCGTTGATCAATTCCACTGATATTGGTTGTTGTCACAAAGGTTTGAACACGATCTTGAATTGTTTTAAGTAGGTGGGATTGCCTATAGTCATCTAGTTCAGATAAGACATCATCCAAAAGTAGAATAGGATACTCACCTATTTCTGAATAAATCAATTCTATTTCGGCTAATTTAAGCGCAAGAGCTGTTGTCCTTTGTTGTCCTTGCGATCCATAAGTTTGAACATCGTGACCATTAATCGAAAAACCGAGATCATCTCGATGAGGACCAAACAAAGTTACTCCACGTTGAATTTCACGAGTTTTTTGTTTTTCATACATTTGGTAGAACTCTTCTTTTATTTTCGACAAATCCATCTCATCCGATACGTTAGTAGCAGATAGATAACGAATCTCTAGTTCCTCTTTCCCCCTGCTGATATCATAATGGATTGGTTCAGCCCATTTTTGAAGCCTTTTAATAAACTCAAATCGCCTTTTCGTCACTTCTGCAGCTAACACAATCATTTGATCGGTTAATATATCTAACATTTCTTTAGATCCTTTACCGATCTGTAGGGATTTAAGTAAATGATTTCGTTGGAGGAGAACTTTTTGATAAAGTCCTAAATGATGTAGATAAACACGGCTAATTTGACCCATTTCCATATCTAAAAATCTTCTTCTCACTTGCGGACTGCCTTTTACCAGATTTAAATCTTCTGGTGCAAACAAGACTACGTTCGCCGCCCCAATATATTCACTAAGCTTTTTTTGCTCTAAGCCGTTTATTTTACCTTTCTTTCCTTTCACAGAAAGAATAAGTTCTAATTCAAGATTACTTGACCTCTTCTCTAGTTTCCCTTGAATTCTCGCAAATTCGTCTCCCCATCCTATTAACTCTTTATCCTTAGAAGTACGGTGAGACTTGGCTAGTGCAAGCACATAGATCGCTTCAATGATATTGGTTTTCCCTTGGGCATTTTCCCCCAAGAAAACATTTACTTGATGATCAAATGCTAATTCCACTTTTTTATAATTGCGGAATTGCCGTAATGTTAGTTGTTTCAAATTCAAAAGGGCTTCCCCCTATTTTCCAACAATTTGATATTTCGTCCCGTCTGCAAGAGTTACCGTATCTTCAGGCACAAGTTTTTTGCCACGGCGATTTTCTTCCTCACCATTTACATAAACGATAAATTCAGAAAGATACCACTTGGCCATGCCACCCGTATCAATAATTCCAGCCTCTTTAAGCATTTGTCCTAGTGTTATGTAAGCTGTTGAAATGACGACTTGATTCATCTTCATCACTCTTTCCGTTTTCTTCTTGTTGCTTGTGTAGCAAAGTGAAGACAGCAAATCATTAGGTGAGTTGCTGTCTCTCTTTATCCTTCATTCGATTATCTATCTTTATATTGTACTAAACCAAAGCTATCAAGCCAAGTCTTTGTTAAAAGAAGTTGTGTTTACCTATTCAATCAGCTCAAAAAAACCTTTCAAATCGGTTCTCCGCCATGGTTAATACGTACGAACAGGTGAGAAAAGGTGTAAATAATGGTCATGTTCAATCGGGCGGATGACAAATGGACTCATTGCACCAGTAAACACAATATCAAATTCCTCACTATCCATTACTTTCAAAGCATCAATAATATTTTTTCCGTTGAAGGAAATTCGCATTTCCTCGCCTTGCATTTGCGTCTCAATGTTTTCAGTTACTTTTCCAACCTCAGGAGAAATAGATGTAATTTCAACAAGGTTACTATTCAACGTTTTTAGGTTAATGACATTATTCTTTCCTTCTCTTGATAAAAGAAGAGCGCGTTCAAGCGTTTGAAGAAAAGGTTTAGTTTTTAGTCTTAGTGTGGTTTTCGATTGAGTTGGGATCATACTTTTCGTTACAGGGTATTTCCCTTCAAGCAAACGAGAGAAGAACAATAAGTTTTTCATTTTGAATAAGATTTGATTTTCCGTAACAACGACATCAATTAATTCATTGTTGTCATCAATAATCTTACTTAATTCCGTTAAGCTCTTTCCTGGAATGACCACATTTGAAAAAGTTAGACCTTCATCATTTTTCTCAATTGCTGCTTTTCTCATCGCAAGCCTGTGACTATCTGTTGCAGCACAGATTAGCACACTATCCTCAGTCTCTAAGTTTACACCTGTCAACACCGGTCGTGTTTCTTGAGTGGACACTGCGAACACAGTCTGGCGAATGACATTTTTTAAGATATCTTGCGGCAAGCGAAATAATAAATCCTCTTCTAACTGTGGTAAGCGCGGATACTCTTCAGGGTCAAGTCCATTTAAATTAAAGACAGAGGAACCAGAACGAATGGTTGTTGCAAACTGATCTTGTACGATTAATTCAATATTATCACCAGGAAGCTTCTTTACGATTTCAGCAAAGAAACGGGCTTGTAGTACGATACTTCCTTGCTCTTCAATTCTAACAATTTCAGATCCTTCCTCTTCTTTTGGGATGAACGTTTCGATTGAGATGTCAGAGTCACTACCAGTAAGGGTTAATCCTTCTGAATGAGCAACAATTTTTATTCCAGTTAAAATAGGGATCGTCGTTCTTGAAGAAACGGCTTTTGTTACATTTTGAACATCATGAACAAAACGATCTCGATCAATTGAAAAACGCATAACAAAACTCCTTAATAAATATATTTATGTTTTAAAAATAGTAGTAATAGTAGTAATAGGGGCTGTGGATTTGTGGATAAGTGGATGAGTCGTTAAAATGCCAGTCTATCCACATGTGGGTAATGTGTTAATAGACTGGTTCACTTTATACACAGTGTTCACAATGATTATTGAAGTTAATTTCTCAACAGGTCGGTTAATTCTTGCACCTTATCTTGCAATTCTTGATCTGTAGCTAGCAATTTCGATATTTTTTCGTGAGCGTGAATAACGGTTGTGTGATCTCTCCCGCCAAATTCACTTCCGATTTTAGGTAAAGAGGCATCGGTTAATTCTCGAGATAGATACATAGCGATTTGTCTTGGAAATGCGACAGATTTTGTTCTTTTTTTCGCCTTGAAATCTTCTAGCTTCACATGATAATGTTCGCCAACGAGTTTTTGAATATCCGTAATCGTTAGAATTCTAGGTTTTGAATTCGGAATAATATCTTTTAACGCTTCAGCAGCCAGATCTGCATTCATATCTTGATTAATTAAAGAGGAGTATGCGACAACACGAATAAGAGCCCCTTCAAGTTCTCTAATGTTTGTATCTATTTGATTTGCAATATAAAGCATCACTTCATTAGGGATATCAAGGTTTTCAGCTTTTGCCTTTTTTCGTAAAATAGCGATCCTTGTTTCAAGATCTGGAGGAGTAATATCTGTAATTAATCCCCACTCAAATCTAGATCTTAGACGGTCTTCTAAAGTTGGAATTTCTTTAGGAGGACGGTCACTTGAAATCACAATTTGTTTAGATTCTTCATGCAAAGCATTAAAAGTATGGAAGAATTCTTCTTGAGTTTGTTCTTTTCCAGCTAAAAACTGAATATCATCAATAAGAAGAACATCAACATTACGGTATTTATTACGAAAATGTACGGCTTTATTATCGCGAATGGCATTAATGAATTCATTCGTGAATTTTTCTGATGATAAATAGACAACTTTTGCATTAGGATTATGATCCATTACATAATGACCAATTGCGTGCATTAAATGCGTTTTTCCTAGCCCAACTCCCCCGTAAATAAACAAGGGATTATACGCTTTAGCCGGTGCCTCAGCAACAGCTAATGAAGCAGCGTGCGCAAAACGATTTCCTGACCCGATGACAAATGTGTCGAACATATATTTATCGTTCAACATGGTTTTCGTAGAAGAATTACCTGCATTTTCATCTTGTCTTGACTGTTTTTTAGGGATGGGGTCAGGAATAAAATCGTCTTCCATTTCATGTTGTGGTATCACAAATTTAGGTTTAAGACGAGTTCCTGTCAGTTGCTCAATCGTATCAGAGGTGAGCTCTGCATAATGGTCTTCCAACCAATCGCGCGCAAATTCGTTAGGTGCAGTGATGATAATCAAATCATTTTGAATATCATTTGCTTTAGTGGCTTTTAACCATGTCTCAAAACTAGGCTTGCTGACCTTTTTTTCTATTTCAGCTAATGCCTGGTCCCATAAATCATGGATATTCTCCAAAATTTTCGCCTCCTTCTTTCTAAATAACGAACAACAAACATGAACTTGTCGAATGTTTGTACAAGCTCACGGATACAGTCGAATAAATATACATTCACATATAAATGTGCAGAAATAATAATATAGTAGAAAAGCATAAAAAACTGAGTTCTGGACAGGCTGTGGAGAACTAACACACAGACGTAAAAAAGATGTCCACAACTTTACCCACAGGCTGTGGACAATAAATAAGTAGTAAAAGTTGTCCACGAATGAAAACATTACAATCATAGCAAAAAAAACCTTTAGTCGCAACGGTTTGTTGTATTTATCCACATAACACCTTATCTTGTGTTTAAAAAATATCCACAACACAATATATGTGTGTAACTTGTCGATAATGTTGGGGAAGACTCGTAAAATGTCGAACTTTGTTTATCCACAGGTTATTTTAGAAGGGATGAGTCAGTTTTGCAGAAGGTAGATCGGTTTGTAGATTTTGAGAGGTTTCTTTTAATAAAAAAAGTGAATCTTGACAAGTGGGGTCATAGTTCTTTATAATTTACAAGAATGTCTTTGGAAATAGTTAATCCTCAGGGAGGTGTTATAGATGGGAAAACCAACATTTCAACCGAATAATCGCAAGCGTAAAAAGGTACACGGTTTCCGTGCACGTATGAGCACAAAAAATGGCCGTAAAGTATTAGCTCGTCGTCGTCGTAAAGGAAGAAAGGTATTATCTGCATAGGCCACTGATTGTCAGTGGTCTTTTTCTTCTTTTGGAGTTCGTCCCAAAGATAACAACGAACGTTTTGGGATGAACTCTAAGCAATGAGCGATAATTGCTGGCATTGGTGTGAGAGTTTCTCGCACCAATGGCTTATTATGAGCCGATTTCTTAGGAGATTCTAATGGTGAGTAGCGTTTGTTGGAATCCTTTTTAACATGTTATTACCTATAATATGTACTTGTTAGAGGAGTGTAGTAGATGAAGAAAGAGCAGCGGATTAAAACAACTGAAGAGTTCTCGCAAGTTTTTAAAAATGGTCATTCCGTTGCGAATAGGCAGTTTGTTCTTTATGCGCTTCCCAAAGAAGGACAATCTTTTTTGAGGTTAGGTCTTTCTGTAAGTAAAAAAGTAGGAAATGCAGTGATAAGAAATCAAGTGAAGCGTTACATACGTGAAGTGTTCCGTTTAAAAGAAGAAGACCTTTTAGGTGGCAACGATTACATTGTTATTGCGAGAAAACCAGCAGCTACAATGGATTTTTTTGAAGTGGAAAAAAGCTTGCTTCATGTTTTGAAAAAAGCACATGTCTTAAAAAAATCGAAGCAACGTTGATTATAGCATTTTTAATAAGTACATTATTTATATGAAGGAACAAAAAAGACAGGAGGAGAAAACGTGCTGAAAAAATTTGGCTTGATTGCCATGGTGGTAGGACTTCTTGTTGTGATGACAGGTTGTTTTAATATTGAAGAGCCGATCACGAAGGATAGTACAGGCTTTTGGGATTCGTACTTAGTTTATCCTTTATCATGGTTGATCATTTATGTTGCAGATCTTTTTAATAATAATTTTGGATTATCCATTGTTGTGGTGACCATTTTAATTCGTATTGTACTTTTACCTTTAATGATTAAACAGACGAAGAGTGCAAAAGCAATGCAAGCTATTCAACCAGAAATGCAAAAGCTTCGTGAAAAATATAGCGCAAAAGATCAGAAGACTCAACAAAAGCTTCAACAAGAAATGATGGGGATGTTCCAAGAGCATGGTGTTAATCCATTAGCTGGGTGTTTGCCATTACTAGTTCAGATGCCTATTTTACTTGCTTTTTATCATGCGATTATGCGTACAGGTGAAATTGGAAATCAGCCATTTTTATGGTTAGAATTAGGAACTCCGGATCCAATCTTCTTACTTCCTGTTATCGCAGGAATCACTACTTTTATTCAACAAAAGATGATGATGGTAACGGATAACCCGCAAATGAAAATCTTATTATATATGATGCCAATTATGATTTTCGTATTTGCTTTGTTCTTCCCAGCAGCTCTTACGCTTTACTGGGTAGTTGGTAACTTATTTATGATTGCACAAACTTATTTTATCACTGGTCCAAATGTCGGGAAAAAGGCTGAAGCAACAGCGGGTGGAAAGCAACCGACTAAGGGTAAAGGCAAAGCGGGAGGTAAAAAGAAGTGAACTATATAACCGTATCAGGAAAAACAGTTGAAGAGGCCGTTGCAAAAGCTATTCTTGAGTTGCAAACGACAAAAGAGCAACTTTCTTACCGTGTTCTTTCAGAGCCACAAAAAGGCTTTTTAGGTATTTTTGGTTCGAAACCTGCAAAAATTGAAGCCCGAGTTCTTCCTGATTCGGTTGAATTAGCTCAAACCTTTTTACAAACAACCGTTTCATTAATGGGGCAAGAAACAATGATTACTAAAACGGAATCAAATCAGAGAATTCTCTTTCAACTCACCGAGGGCAATGATGCAGGACGATTAATTGGAAAGAGAGGTCAAACACTCGAATCCCTAGAGTATTTGACCAATCTTGTTTGCAACCGTGGTGAGCAGAAATATAAGAGAATTGAATTAGATATCGGGGATTACCGCGAGCGACGCAAGCAAACGCTTGAGCAGTTAGCATTGCGAGTAGCTGATAAAGTCACGACTCAAAAAAAGCCTTTATCATTAGAACCGATGAATGCTCTTGAACGAAAAATTGTTCATGAGACACTTAAATCTGTTAAACGTGTTGAAACGAAGTCTGAAGGAAGTGGCGTAAACCGACATATTATCGTGTTGTATAAGGGGTAATGTCGACTTGCGAAATTTCTTTTAACGATACGCGTTTTTGGTACAGTCCTCTATCGGTTAGATAGAGGATTTTCTTTACATTTAAGTAAGGGAAAGCTCTATTTGTCATACGTAGCAATTCTGTAGGGGCTGTGATATTCTATAGTTTTAAAGAAAGAGCGAATATAAGCTATAGGTTTGTACATTAAAGTCGATACTAGTTAGTAATAGATGATGATATGTATTGAATACGATCTAAAGAGGTGGAAAAATGGAATCTGATACAATTGCTGCGATATCAACGGCCCTAGGAGAAGGGGCAATTGGGATTGTTCGTTTAAGTGGTGACGAAGCAGTTGCGATTGCAGATCAATTATATAAAGGAAAAGATGCTCTTTCAGTCGTTCCGTCACATTCGATTGTGTACGGTCATATTGTAGATCCCGCGACGGGGGAAAGAGTAGAGGAAGCGATGGTATCTGTTTTGCGTGCTCCAAGAACCTATACTCGTGAAGATGTGATTGAAATTAATTGCCATGGTGGAATCATGTCGGTTAATCGAGTATTACAGCTTGCGTTAAAGCATGGTGCTAGATTAGCGGAACCAGGCGAATTTACGAAAAGAGCTTTCTTAAATGGAAGAATTGATTTATCACAGGCAGAAGGGGTTATTGATTTAATTCGTGCTAAAACAGATCGGGCGATGAATGTTGCACTTAATCAATTGGACGGAAAGCTTTCTAAGAAAATTCAAGTACTTAGACAAGCATTGCTTGAAACGGTTGCTTCGGTAGAAGTCAACATTGATTATCCTGAGTATGACGCCGAAGTAGTCACACACAGTCTTCTTCAGGAAAAAGCACAATTTGTTATTCGAGAAATTGATGGGTTACTAGCAACGGCAGCTCAAGGGAAGATTTTGCGCGAAGGTCTTTCGACTGTCATTATTGGAAGACCAAATGTAGGAAAATCATCATTACTGAACAGTTTAGTGCATGAAAACAAAGCGATCGTCACTGATGTACCAGGTACAACAAGAGATGTGATTGAGGAATATGTAAATGTACGCGGAGTTCCCTTACGTCTTGTTGATACAGCAGGTATTCGAGAAACGGAAGATATCGTCGAGCGAATTGGTGTTGAACGTTCTCGTGAAGTGTTAAAAAAGGCGGATTTAATTCTTTTAGTGTTAAACTATGGAGAAGTACTGTCGCCAGAAGATGAAGCTCTATTTAAAGCGGTTGAGAAAATGAATGTGATCATTATTGTTAATAAAACAGATGTCGAACAAAAAATCGATCTTAGCGCGGTTGAAACATTAGCTTCGAAAAGGCCTTTAGTAACAACATCTCTATTACGTGATGAAGGTGTCGAACAGCTTGAACAGGCGATAGCTGATCTATTTTTTGAAGGGCAACTAGAGGGAGCAGATGTAACGTACGTATCGAATACTAGACATATTGCTCTTTTAGAACAAGCAAAAACGACGATTCAAGATGCTTTAGACGCTATTGAAATGGGCGTACCGATTGATTTAGTTCAAATAGATGTTACAAGAACGTGGGAATTACTAGGCGAAATTATTGGGGATAGTGTTCAAGAGAGCTTAATTGATCAACTATTTTCGCAGTTTTGTTTAGGGAAATAAACAGTTTGCAAGCTGTTAGCTAAGGAGGTTTTAAAATGATAAATTACAATGGTGGAGAATTTGATGTAATCGTCGTTGGAGCAGGCCATGCAGGAGTTGAAGCGGGCCTTGCTGCAGCACGAATGGGGGCCAAAACCCTTATGTTAACCTTGAATTTAGATGCAGTGGCCTATATGCCGTGTAACCCTTCCGTTGGTGGACCGGCTAAAGGAATCGTCGTTAGGGAAATTGATGCTCTTGGTGGAGAAATGGCCAGAAACATTGATAAGACGCACATTCAAATGCGTATGCTTAACACTGGGAAAGGGCCTGCTGTACGTGCATTGCGTGCTCAAGCCGATAAATACCTTTATCAACATGAAATGAAAAAGACGATTGAGGAAACAGAAAACCTCTTACTACGCCAAGGAATGGTTGAGCGCTTAATCGTAGAAGATGGGATTTGTAAAGGGGTTATGACAAACACCGGAGCAGAGTATCACGCTAAGGCTGTTGTAATTACAACAGGAACATACTTAAGAGGGAAAATCATCATCGGTGATTTATCTTACGAAAGTGGCCCTAATAACATGCAGCCGTCTGTGCAGTTATCCTATCATTTAAAAGAACTTGGCTTTGATATGGTTCGTTTTAAAACAGGGACGCCACCACGTGTAAATGGAAGTACCATTGATTATTCTCAAACAGAAATTCAACCAGGTGATGATAAACCACGTGCGTTTTCATATGAGACAACAAAATATATTACTGATCAATTACCTTGTTGGCTAACGTACACGGGTGAGGAAACCCACCGGATTATTAACAATAACTTAAGTCGTTCTCCGATGTATTCAGGTATGATTGAAGGAACAGGCCCTCGTTATTGTCCTTCGATTGAAGATAAAATTGTCCGTTTTAGTGACAAACCTAGACATCAGATCTTCCTTGAACCAGAAGGAAGAAACACCTCAGAAGTATATGTGCAAGGATTATCAACGAGCTTGCCTGAAGATGTGCAGTTAGACATTTTAAAATCGGTTCCTGGTTTACAAAATGTTCGAATGATGCGTCCAGGATATGCCATTGAATATGATGCCATTGTTCCAACGCAGTTATGGCCAACACTGGAGACGAAAAAAGTACCTGGATTGTTTACTGCAGGTCAAATTAACGGAACATCTGGCTATGAGGAAGCTGCAGGACAAGGGACGATGGCTGGAATCAATGCAGCATTGAAATCAAGAGGCGAAGAAGGACTTATTCTTGATCGTTCCGAAGCGTATATTGGAGTTCTCATTGATGATTTAGTCACAAAAGGTACGAATGAGCCTTATCGTTTGTTGACCTCCCGTGCAGAGTACCGCTTGCTTTTACGTCATGACAACGCAGATCTTCGTTTAACGGAAACCGGATATAAAATTGGCCTTATTAAACAAGAACGCTATGATCGTTTCTTAAAAAAGAAAGAGCAAATTGCCAAAGAAAAAGCTCGTTTAGAAGCCATTATTGTGAAGCCTTCACCGGAAGTAAAACAGTTATTAGAAGATACGAATTCCTCCCCTTTACAAGAAGCGATTCGTGCAACGATGCTGTTAAAGCGTCCTGAACTAACATATGCAGACGTAGCGAAAGTAGTGGAGGCGCCAGAAGAAGTGATCTCTGAGGATGTAGCTGAACAGGTCGAAATACAAGTAAAGTATGAAGGTTATATTGAAAAGCAGCTTCAACAAGTGGAGCGTTCGAAGAAAATGGAAGATAAAAAAATTCCAGAGAATCTCGATTACTCGGCCATCAATGGATTAGCTACAGAGGCTAGACAAAAACTAGCACAAGTTCGCCCATTGTCAGTCGGGCAAGCATCAAGAGTATCTGGCGTTAATCCTGCTGATATTTCAATCCTACTTGTTTACCTTGAACAAGGTCGATTAGCCAAAACTCAATAGTTTCTTAAGGATAAGCAATGAGCATAGCCGCTGCATAGGTGGGAGGGGTGCCTCCACCACATGGATGTGTGGTTTTCATAGTCCCTAGCAGCGTGTTAGTGCCATTGTCTTTTTAGTGTGAACCAAATTACATATAAATGGAGAGTTGTTATGAGTAAAGATCAATTCATGTCTCTGTTAGAAGAAAAAGGGATTAGTCTCTCAACCAAACAACAAGAACAGTTTCAATTGTATTATAAGCTGCTTGTTGAGTGGAATGAAAAAATGAACCTTACCGCAATAACTGAAGAAGACGATGTGTATTTAAAGCATTTTTATGACTCAATTGCAGCTAGTTTTTATTATGAATTTAAAGCAGGGCAGCGGGTAGTTGACGTAGGTGCCGGGGCAGGTTTTCCGAGTATTCCATTAAAAGTAATCTATCCGGATGTTCATGTGAGTATTGTTGATTCTCTAAAAAAGCGTATTGGTTTCTTAGATCATCTAGCGAGCGAATTGAAGCTTGAAGGAGTATCTTTTTATCATGACCGTGCAGAGACATTTGGTCAGAATCCTGATCATAGAGAAAAATATGATATTGTGACGGCACGTGCAGTTGCTCGGCTTTCGGTTCTTTCTGAATTATGCTTACCTTTAGCGAAGGTCAAAGGTGACTTTATTGCAATGAAAGGGGCAGGTACCGCAGAAGAGGTAGCTGATGCGAAAAAAGCGATCCATGTGTTAGGTGGAAAGCTAGTGTCGGACGATTCATTTGTTTTACCAATTGAAGAGAGTGAACGTCACATTGTACGTATTCGTAAAGAAAAAACTACGCCAAATAAGTATCCAAGAAAACCAGGGACGCCTAATAAGCTACCGCTATGAGCACGACTTGATAAAAGATCTTTTTAATCATATTAAGTAGAGTAACGGTTGAAGTGAGAGACTTTCATACCAATAGTGGCTTACTTTGGTCGTCTCTCTCTGACGATGAAAATAGGGGGGGAAACCGTCTTTTTTGATTATGGCTCTAAGAAGTTTTTCTTGACGCTTCATGGGGTGCAGGGATATAACTGAAGTAGGAAGAAAAGAAGGATTTCAAGCGCGGATGTCGAAACTAGAAAGACGGTTACTATCAGAAGGTGGTGTCAGGCGATGAAGCAACCGTTTTCACGCCTTTTTGGCTTTAGTGATAAGCAACAGGCAGAGGTTGAAGTTAGTGGAAACGAAGAAGTAAGTGAACTTAGCAATGAAGAAGTTAAAGAAATCAATATATCAGATATAGTCCCTAATCGTTTTCAACCACGTACGGTATTTGATCAGGAACGAATTGATGAATTGGCTCAAACGATTCGAACTCATGGAGTGATTCAGCCAATTGTTGTACGTGAACGTGATGGGAAGTTCGAAATTATTGCCGGAGAAAGAAGATGGCGTGCAGTGACGAAGCTTGGGTGGGAAACCATTCCTGCTTTGGTGAAGGACTTTAATGATTCGCAAACTGCCTCAATCGCTTTAATTGAAAACCTTCAAAGAGAAGGACTCACTGCAATTGAAGAAGCGATCGCCTATGCTAAATTAATTGAACTGCACGGGCTAACTCAAGAAAGCTTGGCGCAGCGATTAGGAAAAGGGCAATCAACGGTCGCAAATAAGTTAAGATTGCTAAATTTACCCGAAGCTGTACAAAATGCGATATTAGACCGTAAAATTTCAGAACGGCATGCACGTGCATTACTTTCGTTAAAAAATAACGACCTGCAAATTAAACTTTTAGAGGAAGTTATTGAAAAGCACTTAAATGTAAAACAAACAGAAGAACGAGTAAAGTTTATTCTAGAAGGACAAGCTCCACCCAAGAAAAAACCAACTCGTAAATCTTATTCAAAAGACATGAGAATAGCGATGAACACCATCCGACAATCCGTCGATATGGTCGTCAAAAGCGGTTTACATGTAGATACGGACGAAGAAGAACACGACGAATTTTACCAATTCACAATCCGAATTCCGAAGAAATAATCTATCCAAAGAGATAGGTTATTTTTTTATAGAGAGTGTGGAATAAGGTGAACTATCCCTTTTTCGTACTCCCTTTGCAGTGTGCATAGTCATTGCCGCACGCATATGAGAAGAAGGAAAGTCTTAAAATAGGACAAATTACCTTTTTTCAATTCAATATGTAACAGAACATTTGTTTCATTTTACATAACTTTGTAAAAACGATCATTGAAAATTGTGTTAAAATAAAAGACGAGTTGGAGTTTCAATGGAAAAGAGGTGACAGTGTGGCCAAGATCATTGCTGTAGCGAATCAAAAAGGCGGTGTCGGAAAGACAACGACCTCCGTTAATTTAAGTGCTTGTTTAGCACATATCGGTAAAAGAGTATTGCTTGTTGATATTGATCCACAGGGGAATGCGACGAGTGGAGTTGGTGTTGAGAAGGGTGATATTGACGAATGTGTCTATGACATTTTAGTAGAAGATGTTGAAGCCTCTAAAGTAATCAAATCAACTTCTATGGAACGCTTGGATGTCCTACCTTCAACCATTCAATTGTCAGGAGCTGAAATTGAACTGGTCCCTACGATTTCACGTGAAGTCCGTCTAAAGAGGGCCCTTGCTAGCGTTTCCGATAATTATGATTATATTTTTATTGATTGCCCACCATCATTAGGATTGTTAACTATAAATGCATTAACAGCTTCAGATTCTGTGTTAATTCCTGTTCAATGTGAATATTACGCTCTTGAAGGATTAAGTCAGTTATTAAATACAGTTCGTCTCGTACAAAAACATTTAAATACTAACCTCGGAATTGAGGGGGTCTTACTTACTATGTTAGATGCGCGGACTAATTTAGGAATTCAAGTAATTGATGAAGTGAAAAAATATTTCCGTGAGAAAGTATTCGATACTATTATTCCAAGAAATGTCCGGTTAGGAGAAGCACCAAGTCATGGCGAACCGATCATTACGTACGATGCTAAGTCAAGAGGAGCGGAAGTATATTTAGATCTAGCAAAGGAAGTGGTCGCGAGTGGCGAAAGGGTTAGGTAAAGGATTACAAGCGCTTTTTCCTGAACATAAGGATGAAAAAAATGACAAAGTTGAGCAAATTGCGGTTAACGAGTTACGTCCCAATCCTTATCAACCTCGAAAGACATTTTCGGAAGAAGCGATAGCAGAGCTGACGGAGTCTATAAAACAACATGGTATTTTACAACCGATTCTTGCAAGGAAAAGCATTAAAGGGTATGAAATCGTTGTAGGGGAACGCCGATTCCGTGCAGCGCAGCAAGCTGGATTAAAGGAAGTTCCTGTTGTAGTTAAAGAGCTAGATGAACAAAAGATGATGGAATTTGCGTTGATTGAAAACTTGCAACGTGAAGACTTAAACCCGATTGAAGAAGCACTTGCGTATGAAAAATTAATGGAACATTTAAAGGTGACACAAGAACAACTTGCTGAACGTGTTGGCAAAAGCCGTCCTCATGTGGCTAACCATTTGCGTTTGCTAAATCTTCCTCAAGTTGTTCAACAGTTTATCTCCGATGGTAAGCTTTCAATGGGTCATGGACGAGCTCTTCTCGGATTAAAGGATAAACAAAAATTATCGATTCTCCTCGAAAAGATACTGAAAGAAAAATTAAGCGTTAGAGACGTCGAGGAATTAGTGAATCAATTAAATGATCATGTTTCACGTGAAACAAAACGCAAAAAAATATCTCTTTCACCATTTTTAAAAGAAAGACAGGATGTACTACGAACGAGACTAGGAACTTCTGTCGCGATTAAACCAGGTAAGAAAAAAGGGAAAATAGAAATTGACTATTTTTCGGAAGAAGACCTAGATAGAATCGTGCAACTGCTTGAATCCGACAATCAATAACAATAAAGAGGGTGACTCGGGTGTCCTGCCTGACTACTAATACTCGAATGCCGAATCTAGCATTCTATGTATTCTAGAAAGGAGGAAGGAATTTCTGAGTAACCTTCTTTTTTTAGAGCTAATGGAAAAAGGTTACTCTTTACCTTTTTCCATTAGCTTTAAGCAATGAGTGAAGCCAATGCCGGTTTGTTGTCTATATAAGCTAAACTGTAGGGGAGTAGTATCCTTTTAAAACTACTAATCAAACATGAAAGGAACCAGAAAAATGATATATTTTGATCATGCAGCATCATCCTATCCAAAACCTAAAACGGTAGCTGATGCCATGTGCGAAGCAGTGAGTCAATATAGCGCCAACCCTGGTCGTGGAGGCCATCAGCTAGCCGAGCGGGCTAGATCTGCTGTTGAGGAAGCAAGAAAAAAAGTAGCCTTATTATTTGAGGCTCCTAGTAGCAAACATGTTTGGTTTTATCAAAACGCGACAATGGCTTTAAACCAAGCATTAGTAGGATTTCCATTTCAAGCGGGGGATCATGTTGTAGCAACGAGTTTTGAACATAACTCAATCATTCGACCGCTAGAGAAACTAGCAAATGAGAAACAAATTGCGATTACTTATCTAGAACCGAATGAAGAAGGGCTTATAACAGTAGCTGCCATTGAAGCGGCGATTACACCAAACACAAGGTTATTAGCTGTTTCTCATGCATCGAATGTGACAGGAGCTCTTGTACCTATTCAAGAAGTAAGCACTGTAGCTAAATCTAAAAATGTCGTTTTTCTTCTTGATGCATCGCAAACCGCTGGAACAGTATCCATTCACATGGAACGGGATGGAATTGACTTGCTTGCTTTTGCGGGACATAAATCTTTGCTCGGTCCACAAGGGACAGGTGTCTTAATTTCAAAGAAAGATTTTCAATTAACTCCTTTAGTAGTAGGAGGAACTGGAAGTCATTCTGAATTACCACACCAACCTTTAAATTGGCCAGATCGGTATGAAGCGGGTACGTTGAATACTCCTGGAATTGCCGGTTTAGCTGCGGGAATAGATGAAATAAATAGAATGGGTTTAGAGAGTATTTGGGAGCATGAGCAGAGTCTAATGGAGAAATTTTTAAAAGAGACAAAACAAATAACTGGTTTAACTGTATTTGGTCCTGATGATCTGACGCAGAGAGTTGCCGTTATTCCTTTTTCATTAGATGGACTTGAAAGCCATGAGCTTGCGATGGTACTAGATGAACATTATCAAATCGCTGTAAGAGCAGGTTTACACTGCTCTCCTAAGACACATGAGGTGTTACATACTAGTGAAGCGGGTCTCGTGCGTGTCAGCTTTGGACCTTATAATACAATAAAAGAAGTGGATCAACTAATAAAAGCATTAAAAGAGATTAGTCAGGCCTTTAACGGGTGAGTGAGGAGTAGAGAGAATGGTTTTAACGGGAACAATTGTGAATGGATTGGCCATTATTGTGGCGTCCTTAATTGGGTTATTAGTGCGAAATATCCCAGAGCAGATGAAGACAACGATTATGCAGGCACTTGCTCTTGCGGTTGTTGTACTAGGGATAGGAATGACTCTGAAGAGTGAACAGTTTCTAATTGTTATTGGAAGTCTAGTACTTGGTGGAATTATTGGAGAAAAGTTAGATTTAGAAGGTGGATTAAACCGACTTGGAGCGTGGATAGAGACAAAGGTAGGAACCAAGGAGAATGGCTCGGTCGCAAAAGGATTTGTGACGGCGACACTCATTTATGTTGTTGGAGCGATGGCGATTCTTGGAGCTTTGGATAGTGGATTAAGAGGAGATCACTCTGTGCTATTCACGAAGTCTATGTTAGATGGATTCTCAGCTATCATTTTTACTTCAACGTTAGGGATAGGGGTTATTTTTTCAGCGATCCCTGTCATTTTATATCAAGGAGGCATTGCTTTACTTGCTACTCAAATTAATCAGTTTGTCCCAGAAGTATTAATGAATACATTCATTACCGAGATGACAGCTACAGGTGGAGTGATGATTGTGGCGATTGGTTTAAATATTTTAGGAATGATTCATATTCGTGTTGCTAACTTACTGCCTAGTATTTTGGTTGTAGCAGGTCTAGTAACAGCTTTATATTTGATATAAAAATGTTGCCTATGTAGACAAGTCATGTCTACATAGGATTTTTTATTTTTTGGAAAAATGTTTGTCTTAGCTACATGGATGTTTCATTTTTTGTACGTAATTGAATAGCTGGCTTCAGTCGAAGTGAACGTAGTAGAGATGTCGTTGGTGCAAGATCTGGTAAACGAACATCGGTTGATTTAATAGAAGTAGCAATGGTATCGGCCATTTGCATGACGGTATGAAGACGGGTGTTTTGAAGGACAAAATACTCCATCATCCCACCAATATTGACAATACCAGTCATATGAATATCACCGACTGCAGGGAGTTTCTTCTGAACCGCAGCTCCTGGTTGAACAGGGCCTTCAGCGAGTGAGATTTTCCCTACACTGGTCATTCGTCCTAGACAAGCATCGATGGCTAAAATAAAAGGGCGATAATGGTTCATTTTAATTTCAGTCATGCGTTCTTCTAAATTAACAGCGTGAACAGGGTTTTCTAAAGTTCCGTAAACATGAAAGCGACGAAGTGTCTCTTTTTCTAACTTAGAGCCTATTAGTGGGCCTAATGAATCGCCAGTAGAACGATCGGTCCCAATACAAACAATAACTAAATCTCGTTTGATATGAGATTCTGTCATCTGAAATAACTGTTCACTTAACTGTTCGATTGCACCATTTTCCTCCATATGAACTCGTAAGGGAGGTGTGTTTTTTCCGAACAGACGATGGTTTGTACTCATAACATCGCCTCCTTTGCCATAGTAGTAACAGTATACGGAACTTTTTTCCTTTCTATACATAAAAGAGGGTGCCGAAATGGTTTATTTTTCTAAAAGATAGAAGGCGGTGAGAGTTGAGTTGTAAGGGCTAAGCTAGGGTGTGAATGGTTTTTAATAGATCGTAGCGATGAATGGGCTAATAGTCATTCTCTATGAATAGAACAGATAATAAGAGATTAAATGACGGGAGAGGATCTTATGTGGGGGAACGGATTAAAATGGATGTTTCTCATTATCGGAACAATGATAGGCGCGGGATATGCATCGGGAAGAGAGTTGTGGGAATTTTTTGGGGCTGAAAGTGGACTAGCAATTATAATCTTTACTATTCTTTTTACCATTTGTGTTGCAGTCATTTTGTCAATTAGTTATAAGAACCAATCTCAACACTATTTACCTGTCCTAAATAAATTGATGGGAAAACGTCTAGCTAAAGTATACGACGTGATGATTATTGTTTATTTGTTTTCAACGACAGTCATTATGCTTGCTGGTGGTGGGGCAACACTTGAGGTCATTCACATTCCTTATTGGCTTGGAACGGTTATTATTGGTGGGATGGTCGTCATTTTATTTCTTTGGGACACTAAAGGAATGACCTCAATGAATGCCTTTATTATTCCCATTTTGATTGTATTTCTCATTGCAATTTTACTCGCTTTTCAATCTTTAAAGGGATTCCCTATTCAATTTAAGATCAACGCTCAACATAATTGGCCATCTGCATTGACGTTCACCGCTTTAAATATTCTCCCTCTTATTGCCATACTTGGAGCAATCGGAAATGAGATCAAACATAAAGGGGAGATGTGGATAGCTGCATTAGGAAGTGGATTAATACTTGGTTCTATTTCCTTCTTATATAATGAATCGCTACTTCAGGTAGCGAGTGATATTATGCTGTATGAGATTCCACTATTTGCTATATTGAAGCATTATCCATACTATATGATGCTTATTATGTCTGCATTGTTATGGTTGGCTATTTATACGACAGCAGCTGCTGGTGTATTCGGGTTGCTGTCACGTGCGCGAGCTTGGTTAAAAGGGCCGGCCTGGTTAATTGCCTTATTTCTCATTGCAATCATGGCACCCTTAACGACATTTGGATTTTCGACACTGATTGCTGTACTTTACCCGCTCTATGGAGTTTTGAATTTATTTGTCCTAGCTTCCCTACTGTTATACCCTATAATGAATCACCGTTCATTGTAGACGAAGACGATATTAGGGGAAGTTTTATCTTTAACCCTAGTCCAAGGTTCGTTCGTTTCGATCTTGTATAAAAAACGCTATAATCTAATAGGAATTTGTTAAAACGGTTGCGATTATATTTTGATATGGTCGCCAATAATTCTCGAAAGTTGCGATTAAATAATAAATCTCTCTTCCGTCCCTCGACTCGTTCCTTTGTTTTCGTGTATAATAACAACCATACAAAAAATGGCTGAAGATAAAGGAGGCATTATGGATGACGAATAAAGAATTTGCTCTCCATGATGTTGTTGAAATGAAGAAACAGCATCCTTGTGGGGAAAACCGTTGGAAGATAATTCGGATGGGAATGGATGTCCGTATTAAATGCCTTGGTTGTCAGCATAGTGTCATGATCCCTCGGAAGGAATTTGCAAAAAAGATAAAGAAGATTCTTGAACATAGTGAGGACTAATATGTGTTCAGACATCCTTTATACGTTTTAAAATAAGGCAGTGAAGGGATTTTCCTCTTCATTGCCTTGTCTTTTTGTATACTAATCTCTATAATTGGTATGTTATTACCTTAAAATAGTCATGAATATTTGAAAATAGAAGAAGGAAGTGAGCAAGAGTGGCTTTAACTACTGGAATCGTTGGCTTGCCTAATGTAGGTAAATCAACTTTATTTAATGCAATTACACAAGCAGGAGCTGAATCAGCCAACTACCCTTTCTGTACAATTGATCCTAATGTAGGAATTGTTGAGGTTCCTGATTACCGCTTGCAAAAGCTAACGGAACTTGTAGAACCGAAGAAGACGATCCCAACGGCGTTTGAGTTTACAGACATCGCTGGAATCGTAGAGGGAGCTAGTAAAGGTGAGGGCCTAGGGAATAAGTTCCTTTCCCACATTCGTCAAGTCGATGCGATTTCTCATGTTGTACGTTGTTTTGCTGATGATAACATTACTCACGTTTCTGGTGGAGTCAATCCATTACGTGACATCGAAGTGATTAATTTAGAATGGATCTTGGCTGACTTTGAATCAATTGAAAAGCGTATGACAAGAGTAGCAAAACTAGCAAAGGCGAAAGACAAAGAAGCTGTAGCTGAGTTAGAGGTACTTGAACTTCTTCGCGATGCGTTTGAGGAAGAGAAACCAGCTCGAAGCATTGAGTTCACAGAAGAGCAACAGAAACTAGTAAAAGGTCTTCACTTGTTAACGAGTAAGCCTGTTCTTTATGTAGCCAATGTAAGTGAAGAAGATTTACTTGCTGAAGAAGATAATGAGTATGTTAAACAAGTGAAAGAATTCGCCGCTGCTGAAGGTAGTGAAGTGATTCTTGTCTGTGCGAAAATTGAATCAGAAATTGCTGAGCTTGAAGGCGAAGAAAAACAAATGTTCCTAGAAGAGTTAGGTATTAAAGAATCAGGACTTGATCAATTGATTCGTGCAGCGTATGACCTTTTAGGTCTTCAAACTTATTTTACGGCTGGCGTTCAAGAAGTACGAGCATGGACATTCCGTAAAGGAACAAAAGCTCCTCAAGCAGCTGGAATCATTCATACAGATTTTGAACGTGGATTTATCCGCGCCGAGATCGTTTCATATGATGATTTAGTAGAAGCAGGTACAATGGCAGTGGCGAAAGAAAAAGGTAAAGTACGTTTAGAAGGAAAAGAGTATATCGTTCAAGATGGTGATGTTATTCATTTCCGTTTCAATGTGTAAAAAGCAACTCATGAATAAACAGATTGGTTAATGACTAAGGCCAGTCTGTTTTTTTCTTTAATAAAACCAAGTCATCTAAAAAACGAAGATAAATGATCTAACAAAACTCTTTTCACAGTCTATCGTTTCTTGTATGGTTTATTTATTGCAACGTCCCTTTCTCATCCACTACGAGAGTCCTCTTATTGTTTCTCACTCTTCTCCTTTTGCAACATCGTAAGTTATTATCTCCTTTTTTAACCAACTCATTTTTTCCAAACATTTACTGAAAGATTTTAATAAATAAGGAGGTTTGAACGAAACTATTTAGAAAATAACTTGCAGCGAGATATCGTCTCTGTTATACTCTAGTAATGCGAGTGCAAAGACTCAAAGATTATTGAGTTTTGCTCCTTGCTCCAATCATGGAGCCGCTAGACCAAAAGGAGGTGGACCGGAATGCGTAAGTACGAAATTATGTACATCATCGCTCCAAACCTAGAAGAAGCAGCAACTAAAGAAGTTGTTGAGCGTTTTAACAACGTTCTAACAACAAATGGTGCTGAAATCGAACAGGTAAAAGAGATGGGTAAGCGTCGTTTAGCATATGAAATCAACGATTTTCGTGAAGGTTTCTACGTATTGTTAAATGTACAAGCTAACTCAGAAGCGATTGCAGAATTTAACCGTCTTATTAAGATCAACGATAATGTTATTCGTGTTCTTATTACAAAAGACGAAGAATAAATAATCTAACCTAGGAGGGGTACGTATGCTAAACCGAGTCGTGCTAGTTGGGCGCTTAACACGTGACCCAGAACTGCGTTATACACCAAATGGTGTTGCAGTTGCCAATTTTACACTGGCAGTAAATCGTACATTTTCTAACCAGCAAGGGGAACGAGATGCAGATTTCATTAACTGTGTCATTTGGCGTAAACCTGCAGAAAATGTCGCTAACTATTTGAAAAAAGGTAGTTTAGCTGGTGTAGATGGGAAAATCCAAACACGGAGCTATGACAACAATGAAGGCAAACGCGTCTTTATTACTGAAGTTGTAGCAGATAGTGTTCAATTCCTTGAGCCTCGTGGAAGCAATTCTAATCAAGGGCAAGGAAACGATTTTGGTAGTCCTGGTCCTAGTGGAAATGACTTTGGGAAGCAGCAGAACTATAATCAAAACCGTTCATCTGGTGGATTTAATGAAGATCCATTTGCAAATGACGGTAAGCCGATTGATATTTCGGATGATGATTTACCGTTCTAACGACCTCTCTCTAACAGGCAATTAAAGAATCGTTAATAAAAACTATATGTGAAAGGAGTGCTGTTAAATGGCTCGTCGTGGTCGTCCAAAGCGTCGTAAGGTTTGTTTCTTTACAGTAAACAAAATTACGAAAATCGATTATAAAGATACAGATCTTCTAAAACGTTTCATTTCTGAGCGTGGTAAAATTTTACCTCGCCGTGTAACTGGAACTTCAGCGAAGTACCAACGTCAATTAACTATTGCAATTAAGCGTGCTCGTCAAATCGCTTTATTGCCATATGTTAACGAAGTTAACTAAAACGTTAAGGCACAGTGTTTATCACTGTGTCTTTTCTTTTTTTAAAAAGGATTTGTAACCGTTTCGGGCGAAAACTTTAATTTTAAGAGTAAGTGCGCTAAAATAGACAAGGATAAGTTTGTAAAAAGAGGTGTCTATGTGAAAAATACAAGAACATTAACAGAAGGTGCACTTATGGCCGCTGTTTTTGCGATATTATTGTTAATAACGACCTATGTACCATTTATAGGGATTATTACGGTTTGGGCTTTACCTGTACCATTTGTGCTCTTCACATTGAGAAGAGGATTAAAACCTGGATTCATGTTATGGACGGTTTCGCTTTTATTAGCGTTTCTTATCGGTGGAATTGCAACGGTTCCGACTGCCTTTATATTCGGTAGTGCAGGTCTTGTAATCGGGGAGTTGTACCGCAGGTCTGTCTCAGGATTTTCTGTCTTAATTGGTGCAGGTTTAATTTATACATTAAACATGCTTCTTGTGTTTTTAGTGTTAGTCTTAATCGTTGGTGAAAATCCAATGCAACTAGCCGCTGATTTAACGAAGGAGCAATTGGAGTTTGCTGATTCTACTCTAGGTTCTTTTGGACAAGGAGAAGAGCAGGTAGCTGCTATGATTGAGATGATTGATAATCTTGTTTATTTAGCCCCTGTGATGATTGTCGGTGTAGGGATTATTTTAGCTGTTATGACAAAATTAATTAGTTACTTGGTTGTAAAACGTTTAGGACATGACGTTCCAGCTTTGCCTGCGATTCGTAATTGGCAATTCCCTAAAGCGTTTCTTTGGTACTACTTAGTTATTTTAATTTTAGCGATGGTAGGGGCCGAAGAAGGAACTACGATGTTTCTTATTATTTGGAACCTCTTTCCTCTACTCGAGATCGTTATTGCTGTACAAGGTTTTGCGGTGATCTTTTATTTTTTTTATGTAAAAAAGGTAGCGAAAGTAGTACCCATTCTGATTGTGGCAGTAGCTATTTTGATTCCTCCTCTTTTATATGTAGTTCGGATTATTGGAATTATTGATTTAGGCTTTGATTTACGTAAGCGTATTACAAGCCAGAAAAAATAGGAGCTGACATTATGCCAAAGTTCTTACTGAAACGGTGGCACGGCTACCACTTCACGATCCTTTTTGTTGTTGCTATCATTCTTACAGGTATTTTGACATGGTATCAATGGCGAATTGGTGTGATAGGCTTATTCATGCTTGGTGTAATTGCGATTTACGCGATTCAGGCTAGAATTTCATTTGAACGGGACTTAGAGCAGTACATCTCAACCCTATCTTATCGAGTGGCCAAAGCCGGAGAAGACGCTGTGACTAAGTTACCCATTGGGATCATTTTGTTCAACGAAGAGCGTGTGATTCAGTGGGGGAACCCTTATATTTCTTCTTACATTGCCAATGATGTAATTGGAAAGAGTCTCGAACAAATTAGTGAAGAATTGGTTGGGTTAGTTGAAGGGGATGAACCGTCGAAATCCATTCAAATTGGGACATTTACGTACCGTGTAACGTTAGAGTTGGATGAACGGCTTATTTACTTTCAAGATATAACTGAAAACGAAGAAACGAGAGAACGTTATGAGGAAGCTCAAACGGTTGTTGCTCTTATTTATCTCGATAATTATGATGAAGTGACTCAAGGAATGGAAGATCAACTTCGTAGTCGTTTAATGAGCCAAGTGACATTAGCGCTAAATAATTGGGCTAACGACAATGAGATCTTTTTGCGAAGAACGGCCTCAGATCGCTTCCTTGCTGTCATGAATATGAAAGCACTGTATGCTATTGAATCGAATCGGTTCGATATTTTAGATCAAATTCGAGAGATTACAGCGCGGGAAAAGGTACCTATCACTTTAAGTATAGGTGTAGGTACAGGAGAGGATTCTCTCAGAGAGTTAGGCCTATTAGCACAATCTAGCCTTGATTTGGCACTAGGCCGTGGTGGAGACCAAGTAGCCATCAAGAGAAGGAATGGGAAAGTAACATTCTATGGTGGGAAATCTAATGCTCTTGAGAAACGAACAAGAGTGAGAGCACGTGTCATTTCCCATGCGTTACGTGACTTTGTCCTTGAGAGTGAAAAAGTATTCATTATGGGACATAAAAACCCCGATATGGATGCAATCGGTGCGGCAATTGGTGTACAAAAGATAGCAGCTGTCAATGACAGAGAAGCTTCTATTATTATCGATCATCATGATATTAATCATGATGTTCAAAAGTTAATGGAGGAAGTGGAAAATCACGATGATCTCTGGTCCAAGTTTATTACGCCAAACGAAGCTCTAGAAGAAGTAACACTTGGTACCTTATTAATTGTTGTTGATACACACAAGCCATCTCTTGTCATAGAACCTAAACTATTAGGTGCAGTCGAACGAATTATTGTTCTCGACCATCATCGTCGAGGAGAAGAGTTTATTAAGGATCCAGTTCTAGTTTACATGGAGCCATATGCTTCTTCTACGGCTGAGTTAGTGACGGAACTATTAGAATATCAGCCGAAAAAGCTAAAAATGGACCGGCTTGAGGCAACCGCTCTACTAGCCGGGATTATCGTTGATACGAAAAGTTTTGCTGTACGAACAGGTGCTAGAACCTTTGATGCTGCCTCTTTTTTACGCTCCAATGGCGCAGATACGACATTGGTCCAAACTTTATTAAAAGAAGACTTGGAGCATTATGTGAAGCGTGCTAAACTAATCGAAACAGCTGAATTCTACCGTGAAGGACTAGCTATTGCCATAGCTGACGAGGAAGAAATGTATAGCCAAATTATGATAGCGCAAGCAGCAGACACGCTTTTATCGATGAAAGAGACAGTAGCGTCCTTCGTGATTTCTAAAAGGAAAGACGGGGTTATTAGTATAAGTGCTCGTTCATTAAGTGAAGTGAATGTACAGTTAATTATGGAACGCTTAAATGGTGGTGGCCATTTAACAAATGCAGCAACGCAACTTGAAGGAATCAGCTTAAAGGAAGCAAAAGAGCAGCTTCAAGAAGCGATAGATGATTATTTAGAAGGGGGAAAATAAACATGCAAGTTATATTTCTAGAAGATGTTAAGGGAAAAGGAAAAAAGGGAGAAACGAAAAACGTTTCTGAGGGATATGCGAGAAATTACTTGCTCCCTAATAATCTTGCGGTTGCGGCAACACAGGGGAATTTAAAAAACTTAGAAGCACAAACGAAAAGCCAGCAAAAAAAAGCCAATGAAGAGCTTGAGCAAGCAAAGGCTTATAAAGAAGAACTAGAAGCATTAACGGTTGAAATCAAGGCGAAATCTGGAGAAGGTGGAAGATTGTTTGGCGCTATTTCCACTAAACAAATTGCGGAGACGCTTAAGAAGATGAAGAAAAAAGTAGATAAGCGTAAGATTTTACTTGATGAGCCAATTCGTGCTCTTGGTTATACGAATGTGCCGATTAAAATCCACCCTGAAGTGATCGCAACAGTGAAAGTAAAAGTAGTAGAAGAATAAATGATTGAAGCAGATGGTTGATTTAAGTATCAACCATTTTGCTGTTCAATGGATAAAGATACGATTCTATGAGAGGAGAAATAGCATGAGTGACTTGTTTGCAGATCGTACACCACCCCAGAATATTGAAGCTGAGCAGGCAGTCTTAGGAGCTATTTTCTTAGCAGATGAAGCGCTTGTGACAGCGTCAGAACGCCTTTTACCTGACGATTTTTACCGTGCTGCTCACCAGCGTGTGTATCAAGTGATGCTTGACTTAGCTGAAAAAGGAGAACCCGTTGATCTTGTAACGGTAACGTCAGAACTTCAAAATCATAAATGGCTTGATGAAATCGGTGGAGTTGCTTATTTAAGTGATTTAGCGAATGCTGTACCAACAGCAGCTAACATCGATTACTATAGCCGTATTGTTGAAGAGAAGTCTGTATTAAGGCGATTAATTAAAGTAGCTACAAATATTGCTGCTGATGGCTATGCTAGTGAAGAAGAAGTTGATACGATTCTAGTTGAGGCTGAAAAAACAATTTTAGATGTATCGCAGCGTAAAAATACAAGTGCCTTTATTTCAATCAAAGATGTACTGATTGAAACCTATGATAAAATTGAAGAACTTCAAAATCAGACAGGTGATATTACCGGAATTCCGACTGGGTTCGTTGAGTTAGATCGAATGACAGCAGGATTTCAACGCAATGATTTGATTATTGTTGCGGCCCGTCCCTCTGTAGGTAAAACGGCTTTTGCATTAAACATTTCTCAAAACGTGGCGACAAGAGCAGGGGAAAATGTCGCGATCTTTAGTTTGGAGATGGGGGCTAGTCAGCTTGTTCAACGTATGCTCTGTGCTGAGGGCAATATTGATGCACAAAGAATGAGAACAGGGGCTCTTAATTCAGAGGATTGGCAGAAGTTAACGATGGCAATGGGAAGCCTAGCGAAAGCGGGCATTTATATAGATGATACGCCTGGTGTTAAAGTAAATGATATTCGTGCGAAATGCCGTCGCCTGAAGCAAGAACATGGCTTAGGAATGATTATGATTGATTATTTGCAGCTGATTCAAGGGAACGGTAAAAGTGGCGAAAACAGACAGCAGGAAGTATCAGAGATTTCTCGTACGTTAAAGCAAATTGCTCGTGAACTTGAAGTGCCGGTTATTGCCTTATCTCAGTTATCTCGTGGGGTTGAATCAAGACAGGATAAGCGCCCGATGATGTCTGATATTCGTGAGTCCGGAAGTATTGAGCAAGATGCCGATATCGTTGCTTTCTTATATCGTGATGATTATTATGATAAAGAAACAGAAAATCAAAATATTATCGAGATCATTATCGCTAAGCAACGGAACGGTCCTGTTGGAACAGTTGAACTGGCCTTTGTAAAAGAATATAACAAATTCGTTAACTTAGAACGAAGACATGATGAGCGAGACATGCCACCAGGAGCATAAATGTTAATAGGGATAACTTATAGAAAAAGAGGAACTGGTTAAAATAAGAAAAATTTCTTGTTTAGTTGCTACTCTGATAAGTTATCCCTTTTTGTATGGAAAAAGGATACGTGAAGGAAAGATGTATGAGGATCGTTAGGGCATGCATTCACGCTAAATAATGAATTTTAAACGAACAAAACGAGAATATTATCCTACAATTGTTCGTGTTTTACATTGACGAGTAAAAACGTAGTTGGTATACTTATCAATGGCTTAGGAAATAGATAAATTAGCTATAAGTAGTTAATGTGGAGGTGCATCACATGTCATCAGTTGTTGTTGTGGGTACACAATGGGGCGATGAAGGAAAAGGAAAGATTACAGATTATCTTTCTGAAAAAGCAGAGGTCGTTGCTCGTTACCAAGGTGGAAATAATGCAGGCCATACCATCGTATTCGGTGGAGAGAAATACAAGCTTCACTTAATTCCATCTGGGATTTTTTATAAAGATAAAGAGTGTGTGATTGGAAATGGGATGGTTATTGATCCTAAAGCGCTTGTTGAAGAGTTAGCTTATTTGCATGAACGTAATGTCGATACAAGCAATCTTCGTATTAGTAATCGTGCACATGTTATTCTTCCTTACCATCTAAAACTAGATATCGTTGAAGAAGAACGTAAAGGTGCTAATAAAATTGGTACAACGAAAAAGGGAATTGGCCCTGCTTATATGGATAAAGCAGCTCGAATTGGAATTCGTATGGCTGACCTACTTGATAAAGAAACTTTTGAAGAAAAACTTGAGCGCAATTTAGAAGAGAAAAATCGCATGTTTGAAAAGTATTATGAAGTAGAAGGCTTCACAAAAGAAGAAATTCTTGAAGAATACTTCGAATATGGTCAACAAGTAGCTAAGTATGTGACGGATACATCTGTTGTCCTAAATGATGCGTTAGACGAAGGTCGTCGCGTGCTATTTGAAGGTGCTCAAGGGGTTATGCTTGATATTGATCAAGGTACATACCCATTTGTTACTTCATCTAACCCGATCGCTGGTGGGGTAACAATTGGTTCTGGTGTAGGTCCATCAAAAATCAATCATGTTGTTGGCGTTTCAAAGGCTTACACAACTCGTGTGGGTGACGGTCCGTTCCCAACTGAGTTACATGATGAAATTGGCGACTTAATCAGAGAAGTAGGGAATGAATACGGTACGACGACAGGTCGCCCACGTCGTGTAGGTTGGTTTGATAGTGTAGTGGTTCGTCATGCTCGTCGTGTAAGTGGTATTACTGATTTATCTTTGAATTCTATTGATGTTCTTACAGGTATTAAAACGTTGAAAATTTGTACGGCTTATAAGTACCGTGGCGAAGTAATGGAGCACTTCCCAGCTAGCCTTAAAATTCTTGCTGAGTGTGAACCTGTTTTTGAAGAGCTTCCTGGTTGGGAAGAAGACATTACAGGAGTGAAATCACTAGATGAACTTCCTGTTAATGCTCGTCATTACATTGAGCGTGTTTCTCAATTATCAGGGATTCCATTAACGATTTTCTCTGTAGGACCAGATCGTAATCAAACAAATTTAGTTCGTGGCGTGTTTGCTTAATGAACGAAGAAGAGTGCAAGTCACTTGCGCTCTTCCTTTTTTATTATAAAAAAATTTGAAAAAAGCTTGCATCTTGAGAATAGCTATGATATTATAAATCTTGTCGCTAAGAGGTAAACAAGCTTCTAAGCAACTTATAAAACTTCATTATTAAAGCAAAAATGTTTAAGATCATATGAGCTAATTGAAGTTTAAACAGTAAGAGCCATTAGCTCAGTTGGTAGAGCATCTGACTTTTAATCAGAGGGTCGAAGGTTCGAATCCTTCATGGCTCACCATTTCTTTACAAAGTGGCCCGTTGGTCAAGCGGTTAAGACACCGCCCTTTCACGGCGGTAACACGGGTTCGAATCCCGTACGGGTCACCATACTTTTAAAAATAAAAATGGTCCGGTAGTTCAGTTGGTTAGAATGCCTGCCTGTCACGCAGGAGGTCGCGGGTTCGAGTCCCGTCCGGACCGCCATTTTAATTTAAAAAGTTGGCTCAGTAGCTCAGTCGGTAGAGCAATGGACTGAAAATCCATGTGTCGGCGGTTCGATTCCGTCCTGAGCCACCATTTTTGCCGGCCTAGCTCAATTGGTAGAGCAACTGACTTGTAATCAGTAGGTTGGGGGTTCAAGTCCTCTGGCCGGCACTCAAATCCGTGTGGAATTCCATGCGGATTTTTTATTTTGTTTAAAACGACATAATCCCCTAAAATATCCAGTAATATGACAGCAATGTTACAAACTAATATCAATCTATTATCAATTTGATAGATTGAGTCATATCTTAGCAGATTATGTTAGAATGAGTAAGGTTGGAGACTATTGTAAAAAAAGATGATAGTCTAGTATGTTAAAAATGATTGGCTCATTTAACGCTCATCGTAGTGTTAGTAGGAGGAAAAAATGAATAGAAGCTCTCTCTATAATTCGATACCCCCAAATAAATATCTTCAAACATCTATCGCTATCTTATTTCTAACTTTTGTGTTTGGCGCATATGCGACATTTGCTTCAGCTGAAAATAAACCATCTGTACATACCATTTATCATGTATATATCAATAACGAACATATTGGTAGCTTATTAGATGATCAACCTGTTTACTCGTATATGGATGAATTACTTGAGACATCAGGAGAACTTTTTCCAGACTTAACTTTACAAGTTGCGGAGAAAGTAAAGATTATTCCTGAATTTGTTTTTACAGAAGGAAACGATGATGAGCATGTACTGGAGGCATTACAAGATAAATTAACAGTTGAAGCAGAATCAATGGCTCTAATGATTAATGAAAAGCCAGCTGTTTATTTAGCATCAGAAGAAGATGTTAAAGAAGTGATGGAACTGTTAATTACACAATATATGGATGAAAAAAGATATGAGCAATTTCTAGAAGGCTTAGACGAAAGTACGTTAGATGTTGGAGAAACGCTAGTAACAGATGTTACTTTAACAGAAGACATAACAGAAGATCTCACTTTGATTGCCCCTGATCAGATTCTATCAGTAAAGGATGCCATTAAAAAGCTTAATAAGGGAGTACTTGAAGAAAAGCCATATCAAGTAAAAGAAGGCGATGTATTAGGCTCAATTGCAAGTGCACACGACTTAACAACAGCGAAGTTATTAGAATTGAATCAAGATTTAAATGCTGATAGTGTCATTCGTGTTGGACAAAAGCTACAAGTAACAGCGTACCAGCCATTAGTAGAAGTTCTCTCCACTCATCTCAGTAAAGTAGAAGAGGAAATTGCGTTTGAAACAGAAATAAAAGAGGATGACTCGATGTGGAAGGGCGAAAATAAAGTCACACAAGAAGGTCAGACTGGCTCACAAGTAACGACATATGAAACAACTCAAAAAAATGGAAATACAGTCAAACGTGAAGTCGTTTCTGAAGAGGTAACAAAAGAGCCTGTAAAGAAAATTATTAAAAAAGGGACAAAGGAAATGCCGTCTCGTGGTTCTGGCCAGTTAGGATGGCCTGCTGTTGGAGGGTATATCTCCAGTTATCAAGGCAATCGCTGGGGAAGATTCCATAAGGGAATTGATATTGCAAGACCTAGCAATTATAATATTCTAGCAGCTGATAACGGCAAGGTCGTTTCAGCAAGCTATCAAGGTGGTTATGGGAACCTCGTTCGTATTAATCACAATAACGGGATGGAAACGTTGTATGCGCATTTAGCGTCCATTGATGTTAAAGTAGGACAAACAGTAACCAAAGGACAGAAAATCGGTGTCATGGGTGCTACAGGGAATTCTACAGGTATCCATTTACACTTTGAAGTATATGAAAATGGTCAATTAAAAAATCCAATGCACTATTTGAAATAAAAGAAAAATCGAGGGTAACTCAAATTAAGTTTCTAGCTTCCTAGTATGTACAGGTAACTGTGTCAACTAGGTGGGAAAAGTTTCTTATGAGTGATCCTCGATTTTTAGCGTTTTCTAAGGTGACAGTGTGATGGCTACATGTGTTAAAATGTGAGGTAAGACAATAGAGAACGGGAGAGATCTGCCTAATGGATAAACGAATTTTAGTTGTAGATGATGAGAGACCAATAGCAGATATATTGAAATTCAACCTTGAAAAAGAAGGTTATGATGTGATATGTGCTTATGATGGATTAGAGGCAATTGACCTTGTAAAAAAACATGAACCAGATCTTATTTTACTAGATATTATGCTTCCTTATAAAGATGGAATGGAAGTCTGCCGAGAGGTTCGGAAGCAGTATGATATACCCATTATTATGTTAACAGCGAAGGATTCTGAGATTGATAAGGTGCTTGGGTTGGAGTTAGGGGCGGACGACTATGTAACGAAACCATTTAGCACAAGAGAATTACTGGCTAGGGTGAAAGCTAACCTCCGCCGGCACAAAACAAGTGGTGAAGAAACGCCGTCTCAAAAGGAAATTGCAGTAGGAGATTTAACGATTTATCCAGAAGCTTACCAAGTGAAACGTCGAGGTGAGGTGATTGATTTAACTCATCGTGAGTTTGAATTAATTCACTACTTAGCGAAGCATTTAGATCAAGTTATGACTAGAGAGCATTTATTGCAAGCAGTGTGGGGGTATGACTATTTTGGTGACGTTCGAACAGTGGATGTTACGGTTCGTAGGCTACGTGAAAAAGTAGAAGATAATCCAAGTTACCCTATTTGGATCATTACACGTAGAGGGGTGGGGTACTATTTATCTTCACCTGAACAACAACAGGAGCAGTCTTAATGGAAAATAAAGTTGGCTTTTTTAAGTCGATCCAGTTCAAACTTATTATTATTTATGTCCTGCTTATTTTTATTGCCATGCAAATTATCGGTGTTTATTTTACAAGGCAGCTTGAAAGTCAGTTGGTCACCAATTACGTTGAAATGCTTGATGAACGAGCTAATTTGCTAGCTTACAACCTTGCCCAGGAAATGATCAACAACAAAGATGACAGAAGTGCGATTACAACCAATTTTAACACTATATTGAGAGATTTATTCTCTATCGATAATTCAGAAGTGCAAGTGATCGACCAAAACCGTGTCGTCGTTAGTACATCCAATCTATTAAATCGGCATATTGTTGGTCAACAAAGCACAGAAGTCCGTGTGAAGCGAGCGCTGCTTGGGGTACCAGAAGAAGATGTATTACGAGATCCTACAACTGGACACCGTATGCGAATTCTTGCTGTACCGATTAAAATAGATGATGAAACGATTGGTGCACTGTACATTGAAGCATCGATGGAAGATATTTATGGACAAATGAGGCAAATTAATAGCATTTTACTAAGTGGAACCTTCATTGCACTCGCGATCTCTGTCATATTAGTTATTCTTCTTGCGCGGACGATAACGGGTCCGATCATTGATATGCGTCGACATGCATTGCGGATGGGGCGTGGGGATTTTTCAAAGCAAGTAAAGGTATATAGTGGAGATGAAATTGGGCAATTAGCGACATCCTTTAATGATTTAACACTAAAACTACAGGATGCTACCTTAACTCGTGATCGTGAACAAAAGCGGTTAAAGTCTGTTTTAACTCATATGACAGATGGAGTGATTGCTAGCGATAAAAATGGCGGCATCATTTTAATGAATAAACGGGCTGAAGAGCTATTGAATATCCCGAATCACTCAGTTCTTGGCGAATTACTTTCGGACGTTCTGAACCTACCAGAGAACCTTTCTTTAGAGGATCTAGCTAGTTTTCCTGACTCACTTCTTTTGGATTTAAGTAGTGAAGAAGAAGAGTACTTATTAGAAGCTAAATTCTCTGTCATTCAAGAAGAGGATGGTCCAATTAATGGATTAATTACCGTCGTTCATGATGTAACTGAAAAAGAAAAAATTGAACAAGAACGAAGAGAGTTTGTGGCTAATGTCTCTCATGAATTAAGAACGCCTTTAACAACGATGAAGAGCTATTTAGAAGCATTAGAAGATGGAGTCATGAATGACAAAGAGTTAGGACCTAAATTTTTAAATGTTACACAAAATGAAACCGAAAGAATGATCCGTCTCGTTAACGATTTATTACAATTATCTAAAATTGATAGTCAGGACTCTAAATTTACGTATCAATTAGTTAACATGGGTTCATTCTTGAATGATGTTATTGACCGATTTGAGATCATTGCTGTCGAAAAGAATATTACTTTCAAAAGAAAAATTGCGAATTCACCTGTTTATGTAAAGATTGCTCCAGACAAGTTGATGCAAGTGTTAGACAATGTGATTTCAAATGCAATGAAGTATTCGCCAGAAGGTGAAGCCATTAAAATACAAATGCTTCAAAAAGAAAAATTCCTGCAAATTAGCATAATAGATAAAGGAATGGGGATTCCACCAGAGAGTCAAACAAAGATTTTTGAGCGCTTTTACCGAGTTGACAAAGCAAGAGCAAGAAGCGTCGGTGGTACGGGCCTTGG
The DNA here is from genome assembly GCF_028610705.1 of Halalkalibacter alkalisediminis. Lineage (GTDB taxonomy): Bacteria > Bacillota > Bacilli > Bacillales > Bacillaceae_D > Halalkalibacter > Halalkalibacter alkalisediminis. The sequence goes on along the minus strand of NZ_JAQQWT010000005.1, from coordinate 319,316 downwards.
ACTTGCCATCGCTAAAGAGCTTATCCAGGCGCATAACGGTGAAATCTGGGCAGAAGGTGAGTACGGAAAAGGAACGACGATTAACATTACACTACCCTATTTAAATGATCAGGAGGGAGAGCATGAACTATGAGCATATTAAATCGACCATACTGATTGTCTTAATTGCGTTAAGTGTTGTGTTAACTTGGCAGCTTTATACCTTTCAACCGGAGATCGCCCTCCTTGATGATACAGCGAGATATGTCCCATCTGACTCGTTACTTGCAGAATACGAGGAGCGTAAATTAAAGCATGTGATCAAACCTGAACAAATGATCGTTCATCAAAACAACGAGCATGTGATGGTCCCTAGTCATGATGAACGTTTTACGAAAATATATGAGAACTTATTGCGTTCCAATCTAAGCGAAATCGATCTACTTGCAACGGGCCCTTTTCCTAAAGAACTTGAAACAGGTGGGGTTGAGTTAATTTTTCCAACAGCGATTCCGGTTGATCTATTCCTGAGTCTTTTTGAACAGAGTGAAGAGGAGTTTATGTTAGCTTTAACGGAGGTTGATCGATTGTTTTTGTATGGAAGTCCAAATGGAGATGTTCACATGCAAATTCTATCGATCGAGGAGGAGCGGGTCATTGAGTTGGGAACGACTCTCACGTCAGCTGAACTCGGTTTGTTTTTAGAGCCTCTTGATGAATTGATACAAGTCAGACCAGTGCTTGAACCATCATCTTCGTATTCAACGAAGCTTAGTGCGGATATTTACATTTCTACTGAACCAATTCAAGCTTCTCGTCTATCATTTCAAACATCACCTTTATCAACAGAGTTTTACAAACAAACGCTTTTTACGGATCCCGGTTCAGTAAAGTACTATCAGCAATCAGATGGAGAAGATTCCTATACGGATGGAAATCGTATTATTACCATGCAAAATAACGGATTGTTTATGGAATACATTAATCCTGTTTTCATTGAATCGCAAGAAAAAACGAGTAAGCATATTGTGCAAGGCAGTTATGAATTTGTGAACGGACATGGAGGCTGGTCCGATGACTATCTTTTAGCTGAGTGGAGCTCAAATGACCTTCGAGATGAGGCATCGTTTCTCCTTCATGTACATGGATATCCTGTATTGAACTTTGAAGGGCAAGGTTCCATGTCTCTTCATATTAGTAGGTCAGGCAATCAAGTTGTGAATTACATCAGGCCACTTTTCGAGTTAGATAATGCTCCGATTGATGTAAGTGAGCGAGTTGACTTACCTTCTGGAGAAGAAGTGCTCGAGCATTTAAATGAACAAGAATTCTTTGACCCTGAGCGTTTAAATAAATTAGTCGTTGGCTACGAGATGGTCACGAGAACGACGTCTTTTGTCACGATTGAGCCACATTGGTTTGCCCTTTACGGCAATCGTTGGCAAAAAGTGACGTTCGAGGAAGGTGGTACTAATGGATTGGAGTAAAACAAAAACGATCTTCATTATTACCTTCTTATTTATCAATGTGTTCTTAACGTGGCAATTGATTGAAACTCATAATGTTAATCAAATTAGTATGATTACAGAAGCGACCATTCAAGAAGTTTTAAGAGAAAATAATGTGACAATTGAAAATGAATTGCCAGAAGAAGATGTCTCTGGTTTGCTTGTTATTGGCAAGCTACTTCCATTACCGATTGATCAGCTTCCATCTCTTGAAGAACAAGATCCTGAATTAGTAGATGAGCATACGGTGTTATCTGTGCTTGATGAACCATTTGAGTTGCCTCGAGAACAAGGAGCAGCGCCCCTTGAAACGTTTCTATCGACTTATATTTTTGAAGGAGATGACTATCGTTTAGGTGACTATGACTCTGATGAAAATAGAGTGTATTTGTATCAAGTTTACCAGGAGAAAACCGCTTATACATTTGAGGATCAACCATTGATTTTACATCTTGATGACCAACAACGAGTGATTAGTTATCAACAAAGATTTTTTCAGTTTGAAGAACAAGAAGGCGAAGATCGTGAAATTTTGTCGAGCTTAAAAGCCATTGAGATTTTACTCAATGATCAATTAGTACGGATGAACCAGACGATTACGAATGTGCAGTTTGGTTATTATAGTTTCTTCAGTCCAACCGGCGATGTTCAAGTGTTCGCACCGATGTGGCGAGTAACCGTAGATGGTGAAATCTATCTTGTACATGCAACCGGAGGAACCGTGCAGCAGCTTACCTAAGGGTGGTTAAGATTTTCGTTAACCCACTGATTAGTAGAGAGGAATGAATATGATATGACATTACGCTTTAGTGTACTCGCAAGTGGAAGTACCGGTAACGCCGTTTATGTAGAAACGGAACAGCAGCGTTTATTAATAGATGCAGGTTTGAGTGGGAAGAAAATGGACGAGCTTTTTCAAACAATTAACCGAGATCCAAAGGAACTAACTGGTATTTTGGTTAGCCATGAACATTCTGATCATATAAAGGGAGTCGGCATTTTTGCAAGAAAACACAAACTCCCTGTTTATGCGAATGAGAAAACATGGCAAGCAATGGATAGCCATCTCGGCAATCTATCGAATGAGCAAAAGTTTGTGTTTGAAACAGGTGAGGTAAAATCGTTTGGAAATCTTGATGTTGAATCATTCGGTGTTTCACATGACGCAGCGGAGCCCATGTTTTTCTCTTTTCATCATGAAGGAAAAAAATTAGTTTTAGCAACGGATATGGGCTATGTGAGTGATCGAATTAAAGGCACAATTAAAGGTGCAGATATGTTTATTTTTGAATCCAATCATGACACAAATATGTTACGGATGGGCAAGTACCCATGGAGCATCAAGCGCCGCATTTTAAGTGACGTCGGCCATGTATCAAATGAAGATGCTGCCATAGCTCTATCTGAATGCATTGGTGATAAGACGAGTCGCATTTATTTGGCTCATTTAAGCCTAGATAACAATATGAAGGACTTAGCTAGACTTTCTGTCGAACAAGTGCTTAAAGAGCAAGGAATGGCCGTAGGAGAGCAATTTGAGTTATATGATACAGATCCCCACCAGCCGACTGCATTAGCTGTTGTTTCATAAGAGTTGAATGAGGAGAAGACCAAGCCTTGAGGGGGCTTGGTCTTTTTTGGTGTTTTTAGGGGGGATGCGCTGGTTTGGGGTGCACTGTCGGGGAGAGAGTGTTGTGCGTAAGTTGGCGGACATAGGTTTTGCTATCTTGTTCATTAGCAAGTCTTTTTCGGTGCTTTTTTGCCAAATAAGGGATCTTATGTCCTCCAGTAATAGTGGGAGAGACCATTTATCTTGAAAAAATCATGGAAGAAGCGCGCTTACACGGTTATGCGTCACGTTTGTTGGCAATTATATAAAAAGTATCAAAAATAAAGGGAAAATGAGCAGGAGACTAGTATTTCATGAAATAATTATTATAATAAAAATCAAAGAAGAACCTAACTTAAGTAAAGCTATTGTGTTCCAAAATACAGTAGTCAAATTCATTGCTTTTCCCTTTTTTAAACCGATCATGATAAAGAAAAAAGGATGGTGTCAATTATTATGGGATACTATGATGAGCATGTTGCAGAAACAGAAACAGTCAGTCGACGTGGTGGTCCCAATCGTGGAGGATCAGGCCTAGCTGCTTTTATCGGAGCAGTAGTAGGTGGATTAGTCGTTTTATTATCTATTCCACTTCTTTCGAATATTGGACTATTATCTTATCAAATTAGTAATGAAAGTGAGATTTCAGGAATTGCTGAAATCGATTCGCCGCAAGAGGGACTTTCTCAAACGATTAATTATGATGTGAATTCTAATGTTACACAAGCTGTAGATAAAGTATCAGACGCTGTAGTCGGTGTCATTAATATGCAGCAGTCAAACTTCTTCTCACAAGAGGGGAATGAAGGCACAGGTTCAGGTGTGATTTACAAAAAAAGTGGGGACCGTGCATATGTCGTGACGAACCATCACGTTATTGAGCGTGCTAATGAAATTGAGGTTAGTCTTGCTGATGGTACACGGATTCCAGCAAAACTGCTTGGGAGTGATGTCATTACCGATCTAGCGGTCCTAGAGATTGATGGCAGCGATATTAATGTAGTCGCTGAGTTTGGAAGTTCGGATGGGCTACGTGTAGGCGAACCGGCTCTAGCCATTGGAAATCCACTTGGACTTCGCTTCTCTAGTACGGTAACACAAGGGATTATTAGTGCAACAGAACGAAGCATTCCCATTGACTTAACGGGCAATGGCCAAATTGATTGGTATGCAGAAGTTATCCAAACAGATGCAGCAATTAACCCTGGGAACAGCGGTGGAGCTCTCGTCAATATTGAGGGCCAAGTCATTGGGATTAACTCGATGAAAATTGCTCAAAGCTCAGTGGAAGGAATCGGCTTTGCGATTCCAACGGAAATTGCCATTCCTGTGATTGAAGATCTAGAAAGCATTGGTGAAGTAAGACGACCACAAATGGGTGTAGGTATTCGCTCGTTAGCTGAAATTCCAAGTGCTTACTGGCAAGAAACGTTGAAGCTTCCTGAAGATATTAAAGGCGGAGTCGTTATTACAAGCGTTTCACCAACTTCTCCAGCCGATCGCGCAGGCTTACAAGACTATGACGTGATTATTGAAATAAATGGCGAAGAGATCAATGACAGCCATGATTTACGAAAATACTTATATACCGAAGTGAAGATTGGTGACGAGATCGATGTAACGTTTTACCGCAATGGAGCGCGTGAAACCGTGAAAATGCAATTAGCTGAGCAACAAAGTTTTTAATAGAAGGAAGCAGCAATAGATGCTGCTTCTTTTTTGTTGATTACTTTTATCCACAGCCCGATAAATGGGTATGATATAATAGATAAGCTAAAAACGAAAGGGCGATTATAAATGTACTTAGCATGTAATGAACATATTGAATTAGCCATTGATATGACAGTGGACGAGCAAGAAGCAGCACCGATTGTTGATAAAGTAGAAGCAAATAACGATAACTTATCCACAACTTGCAGTTTTTGTGAAAACGAAGCCATCTACAGTGTAAACCCATAAAATAATCCACACTGTTGATATGTGGATAACTGCTGTGGATAAGATTATAGGAGGTTATACACATTGTGAATATCCAAATCGTAACAGTGGGGAAATTAAAAGAAAAATATTTAAAGCAAGGTATAGAAGAATACACAAAACGATTAAGTGCATATGCGAAAATCGACATGATCGAAGTAGCCGATGAAAAAGCACCCGAACAAGCAAGTGAAGCCGAAATGCTCCAAATCAAAGACAAAGAGGGAGAGCGCATCCTTGCCAAATTGCATCCAGATGCGCATGTGATTGCCCTTGCAATAGAAGGGAAAATGCTGACGTCAGAGCAATTAGCAGATACCATTGATAAACTAGCTACGTATGGAAAAAGTAAGATTGCTTTTGTAATTGGTGGGTCACTGGGGTTAAGTGATGCTGTGATGAAGAGGGCAAATGAGAGTTTGTCCTTTTCGAAGATGACGTTTCCACACCAGTTGATGAAGTTGGTGTTGGTGGAGCAGGTTTATAGGGCGTTTCGGATTATTCGGGGTGAACCGTACCACAAGTGATGGTAAACAGGAAAATAAAATTTACAGTACATATAGATAAACTAAGAGAATTAAGTTATAAATATTCTAGGTAAACTGCGTTGAGAAGACAAGTTGAAAAAGAGCTTGTCTTTTTTTATGGTTACTTAAAAAAAACAATTATTTTCTTATAGATTATTTGTAGCCAATAGGAAGGAGATTAGATTAGTGATTACAGTAGTCGGTCTCCATGTGGTAATTGAGGTTAGACGTACAAATCCGGTAAAAGTTCCTCAGTTGATGACCGTGTGCGAAGGGATAATTATTGATCGTGTGATAGACCATTTATTAACGTACTTAAACAAGGGGTTACCACTTGAGGACAAGCGCGATGAATTTATAGAACAAATAGAAAAGCTTTTACTTGTCCATGAAACATTAATGGATAAGCTTGCTCCTCCTTTTTCGGCGGTAGAGATAGAGGTAGGGAAAAAGGTTGCGAAAAAAAGTGAGATCGTTGCCCACTTAAATGCTTATCAGCAATTGATGAAAGAAGAGTTCGGTCTAATAGATTAGTTGGAAGTAATATTGACTCTCTCTTTTTTTGGTAGTATATTCAATATAAAATGTAATTATTTGTATTTCAACCTTATATATGGAGGAGTTAACATGGCTTTACGATTAGGATGGCGACTGCTTTTAATTGTTATTAGTGCTATTGCCATAGCCTATTCCATCTATTCTTATTTAGATTCGTTACAGCAAACAGTAAAGGTAGTGGTGGCAGCTGAGGATATTCCGGCCCACACTGAGATCACTACTGATAAATTGAGATTAGTAGAAATCGAGATTAATGCAGCTAATACTATACTAAAAAGACCGACGGATGATATGAGTGCCCTTGCTGGAGGAATTGCCTTAAAGGAAATTAAAAAGGATCAGCCGGTCGAACTGAATCCAGAACTACTCATTTTCCCAGAACAGAGACATCTATATTTAAGAGCCAATGGCCAAGTGGATGTAACTTATTTCATTCCAAAAGACAGACGTTTACTTACTGTAGCTTTAGATCCTCAAGGTAGTATTAACAACACGCTCGAAAAAGGCGACTGGGTGGATATTATTTTTAGCACCAAAAATGAAACAACCAACTCCTCTGCGAAGATGATACTTCAACAAGTAGAAGTGTTTGATATTGAGCACCTCCAGCTAGACAGAGGGATGACAAGTAAAGCAGGTGTAGTTCAACATGTTACGCTACTCGTCACACCACAAGAAGCTGTTGTGTTAACACTAGCAAAACGCCAAGGAAATATTGATCTTATCCTAAACCCTTGGAACGGTGAGAAAGAAAATGTTATTCCAGTAAAGGAAGATTCTCTACACTAATCTTGCTTATCTGTATTTGTTCATCCTAAGTATTATACATAAAAACTATTGGAAGACATTGCCCACGCGGATGAGAGGCTTATCTCTTCCCGGGGAGTCTTATTAAGCACTTGAGGAAGCACCCCTTATGCTTTTAAAAGCCCAAAATACACACAGGAGTAGAAAAATGGAAAACTACAATTATATAATTCCAGGCATTCAAAATAAGAAACTAACCGTCTCCCTTGTCAGCAATGACATGAATTATAAAAAGGATGTTATTGACTACTATACCAATGCTACTCGCAACCTAGTTTTACTAGATGGAGGGCACACGCTTGATGCTTTTCACTATTCACCAGATAAGGTGGATATCCTCCTTTTAGAACTAGAGGATAGTACCGAGCTTAACTCCTTATCAACTGTGTGCTTGTCAAAAGGAATACAAAAGGTCTTAATTCTTACAGAAAACCCGTCCACCCCTCTACCCGTTCAACCAGATATTGATGTTCAATATGTTTATAAATATTCCTCCTTTCCTCAAATAACTCAGCAGCTTATTCTATTCTACTTTCAAAAAAAGTTGACGGACCAAGCAGGCAATCGGGAATCTATCAAAAAAATACATAAGCAAAAGCGTGTGGTCTTTTATTCAACGAAGGGTGGTAGCGGAAAAACGTTAGTTTCTGTTAACACTGCTTGTCACTTAAGTATGAAAGGGCAAAAAGTTTTGCTAGTAGATTTTTCTCAGTTTGGTAGCTTGTCTGTTGTTTTTCAAACACCGAAGTCGAACAATCTTGGAGAAGTTGTCGGGATGTTAGAGCAAGGAATTAAAGAAGAAGCGGATATTCAACAAGCGGTAGAACAAGCAATCAGCCAAGTAGAACTACTTCCTGAAACATACGTGTCTGTATTGGCAGCTGCTTCTCATTTTAAAATGGCGAACTTAACGCTCTCCATGACCGATCAATTATTGGAAATCATTCAACGACTAGATTTTGACACGATTATCTGTGATACATCTTCCGAAATCTCACCAAAGAATATTTCTTTATTAAGTTGGGCAACAGATCTCTTTTTGTTAACCGGGACAGATGTGGTAGTAAATTGGCAACTGTTTACATCTAAAGATTTTTTACAGCAAATTCAGCATCCTTTTCAAACGCAATACCTACTTTTGAATAAATTTCACCCTACCTATTCTATTAAAGAATCAGAGGTAGAAGAATTGCTTTCCTGTACGGTAGCAGAAACTATCCCAGATTTAGAATCTCAGCTTCAGCATTATGTAAATAGAGGTGTTTTGCTAACGAGCAAGCCTAATTTGAAGATACATAAGCATTTTAAACGAATTGCTCATCTTATACATCCAGTCTTTACCGACAAAGAGTTGGGAATAAAGAAAAGTCGATTTAAGCGACGAGGTGTTCAAGTATGAGAATAGAAGATGCCATTAAATTAAAACAGAATACATACCAAAAAGAACAACCTGAAAAGAGTTCTACCCAATCAACTGAAGTGCTAGCTCAACTAAAAACTGCGGTGAAACAAGTGATTTTAGAAGCATTTCGTGAAGATCAAAATCTTTTCACTAATGAACCAAAAATAAGAACGATGGTACGTAAACAAGTAGACTATGCAACAGAAGGGGATTACTCACACTTATTATTAAGTGTGGATGAGAAGCAGGCAATCATCGAAGACCTTATTCAAGCACTAACCGGATTTGGGGTAATTGACCCGTTTTTAAAAGATCCCTGCATTACAGAAATTATGATAAATGGAAAAGACAATATTTTTATCGAGAAAAACGGTCGATTAACAAGGGCATTATCGGAAAATGGAATACCACTAGTATTTGAACAGGAAAAAGACCTACTAAACTTAATCGAGAAAATTGTAGCTCCCATTAATAGAAAAATAGATGAAAGTGATCCGATTGTGGATGCTAGATTGCCTGATGGATCTCGTGTGAATGCGGTTATCCGGCCAATTTCGTTAGAGGGGCCGATCATTACGATTCGTAAGTTTCCAGAAAATCCATATACGATGGACCAGCTTATAAGCCTAGGAGCTCTCACGCATGAAGTGGCAGAATGGTTGGAAACACTAGTGAAAGCAAGATATAACATAGTCGTTTCTGGCGGAACAGGTTCTGGAAAAACAACCTTTCTCAACGCATTAAGTATGTTTGTTCCAGCTCGTGAGCGGATTATCACGGTAGAAGATGCAGCAGAATTAAAAGTAAATCATATTGAAAACCTTGTGCGATTAGAAACAAGATCACCAAATATGGAAAACAAAGGAGCTATATCCATTCGGGATTTAGTTCGAACCGCTCTCCGTATGAGACCTGACCGTATTATCGTAGGAGAGGTGCGTGGTGGAGAGGCACTTGATATGCTTCAAGCAATGAATACCGGTCATGACGGTTCCTTAACAACAGGGCACGCTAACTCCTCACACGATATGTTGTCCCGTTTAGAAACAATGGTATTAATGTCTGGTTTGGAGTTGCCATTACCAGCGATTCGTCGTCAAATTGCCTCTGCCGTAGAGTTTATCGTGCAGTTAGGTAGGATGAGAGATGGCAGTAGAAAAGTTATTCAAATTTCCGAAGTAAAAGGAGTAAGCAATGGAGAAGTGGAATGTACAGACCTTTTCAAGTGGAAAACGTATGGAACATACGCAGACGGCTCTATAAAAGGAAGTCTTGAACCTGTTGCAACCAGCATAGTTCAAACAGAAAAGTGGGACTCTCTTGGTGTCTCGCAGCCTATAAATCATTTTCTATTACTGGAGCATGGGGTAAAGCTATGATTTTCACATATATTTTTATCTTAATTTCCATTTATGTTATCTGTCGATCGTTTGTAGAGTTATTGCAGCTTCTACTATTAGGAGATTTGCCGAGAAAGAAAATCTTAACAAATTATTTTTATGGATTACAAGGATTAGACAAAGGAAAGAAATCTGTTGTTGGGACACTAAAGCAAAAGCTGTTTCCATCAGGAGAAAATACAAAATTAAGTGTATGGGCCACTCTTTTTCTTTCTCTATTTTGTGTGGCAATAGGGTACCTATTTTTCCAAAACATCCTTTTTGCCATTCTGACTGGCGGTTTAGGTTTGTTATATCCAAGGGTGGTACATAAGCGAAGAAAAGAAAAGCATGATCAGGCATTTATTTTACAGTTTCGGGATGCGATGTTATCTATTTCTAGTTCTTTAAAGGCAGGAAGCTCCCTACAAACAGCATTTTCAAGGTGCTATGTAGATATGAAAAAGCAGCTAGATAAACAAAAACTAAAGCCGATTCTATTGGAGCTTGAACGAGTAAATCGCGACTTTCAATTTGGTGTGTCTGTGGAGGATACACTAGAAAAGTTTAAAGAGAGAAACTCTTACGAAGAAGTTCAGCAGTTTATTGATGGCACATTAATTACAAAGAGCAAAGGTGGAAATTTAACAGAAGTGATCGAAAATATAACCAGTATGATTACGGACAAAATTAATGTACAGCAAGAAATAAAACTAGCAACAGCTCAAAAGAAAATGGAAGCTAAAATTCTTACCTTTTTCCCGATCGTTCTTGTTGTATTAATTATGCTATTTAACCCAGCCTACTTAACTCCTATGTACCAATCATGGGTGGGCACTTCCCTATTATTTATCGCATCACTCATGTTAATCGTGAATTACTTCCTGGCGAAGGCTATTACAACTATCGAAATATAGGAGAACTTCCATGCTCATAACTATTTCCATTTTCGTGTTCCTGTTAACGGTGGTCCTATTACTGCCAAAAGAGATGATGAAAGAGTCGACATTAAAAAAGGCTATTGCTTTACCAGTTGCGATAGGAGGGGCAGCAGGTCCTAATATTCGTCCTATTCAACGGCTATTACGATCGTTTTCTACTTTTTTAATTCGTTCTCCAATTAAAATTAGTTTCAAAAAGCGAAAAGAATATGAAGAGAAAATAATACAAGCGGGGCTACAAGAAAAGTGGAACTCACTGGATATTATTTCGTCTAAAATTCTTTTACCAGTTGTCGTTTTTATCTTTTATTTTTTATTGGCACTCTCCAATGATGAAGGATTGTTTTATCTCTTTAGCATTCTTCTTCCTGCAATCGCCTATATTGTTCCGGATTATTGGTTAAACACGCAGGTGAAAAAAAGAAAAGATACCATTCGAAAGGAGCTTCCACACTATGTTAATGCAATTGCTATTATGTGTGAGGCTGGCTTGAACCTCCTTCCTGCGATCAAGGAAGTAACAAAACGAAAAAATGGAGTTCTGTCAGTAGAACTAGAGTTTACTCTTCATAAAATCACAGTAGGATTGTCTCAGGCGGATGCATTAGAAGAGATGGCAGATCGTTGTCAGGTAGATGAGTTAAGTAGATTTGTAGCGGTTATCAATCAGGCAACAGAAAGAGGAGCATCAGGGGTAACTTTATTACTTCGAGACCAAGCAAAAGAAACATGGGAATATCGAAAAAAGAAAGCACAGCAATTAGGAGCAGAGGCTTCCATGAAGTTATTTTTTCCTCTTTTGTTACTTGCCTTTCCGGCAACGGTAGTATTTATTTTAGGGCCTGTTATGCTAGAGCTTTTTAAATTTATTGTTAGTTAACGTAAGTATAAACGTGAGGAGTGAAAAGTGTGGGTTATCCAGTTTTAATAGAAGCTGATTCAAGCTATAGGGCACTTCTTCAAGAGAAATTTAATCAAAAGCTAGTAATGTCAACAAACTTATTACTTGGAAACAAGTCATATCGACTGGTAGGAACGGTGAATAAAACATGGTTCGGAAAAGTTCGAGATTATAATACATTGAACTGTATGATTGTGGATGAAAATCTAGAGGTTGTGAAGGATGAGCAACTTTCCAAAAGAATTTATTTCGCCTTCTCCACTCTTTCCATGATTTATTTAGCTAGGGTGCATATTTCCAATTCGAGATTAGAGGATCCTTTCTTTTTTAACCCAGTGATTCATAAATATGAGGAAATCATAGCGAGAGTCAGACCTATATTAAAAGTTTTTTACAAAAAACCAAAGGAATATTATGAAGAAAGATTTTCTTCCTTTTACGATTTTTTAGTTGCTGCTCATCAAATAAATATAGAAGCAGATACACTTTCGAGAGAGCTTTTTCCCTTATTGGAGGAAATTGAAGCGCAAAAGCCAATGGAAGTGGAAGAAATTGAAGAAATAAGAGAAATAGCTAACCGCTTCTTTCAATTAACAAATCAACGAACGCTACTAGTACTAAGAAATGAAGAAGTATTTCATGTGATGAAATGGATTTTAGACCGAAGCAACATAGAAAAGGATATTGACCTTAAAGACTTCTCAGCTGAAATCAAGTTGATGTATCAAATCATAAAGGGAAGTAAAGGTGCCATTCAAGATACAAGAGTAAGCTCTGCCCTCCAATCTCAGTTAAAAAAGACCGACGAAATTATCGCTCACTTCCAGTTCTATGAAAATAGAGGAACCTATGTAGAAGATATCAGTTCCAAGCAATTTGAGAAGCACTGGACTTTTCGAAAAGAAGTGAGAACTTAAAACAGCCTTTAAATTGATAGTTATCCAAAGTATAAACAATAGGAGTAGAAAATGTGGGATATCCAGTTTTAAAACAAGCTGAATCCGTCTACAGCGCAATTTTTAACGAGAGATTCAACCAAAAACTAGTAATGTCAGCAGTATTACTACTTGGAAACAAGTCATATCGACTAGTAGGAACGGTGAAGAAAACGTGGTACGGGAAAGTTCAGGATTATAATACATTGAACTGTATGATTGTGGATGAAAATCTAGAGGTTTTGAAGGATGAGCAACTTTCCAAGAGGATTTATTTTGCCTTTTCTACCCTCTCGATGATTTACATGGCAAAAGGGCATATCGAAAATTCAAGATTAGAAGATCCTGCTTATTTTTATGCACTTATTGATTCTTATGAGGAAATCATCAGAAGAGTAAAGCCAGTATTACGAGTTTTTAAGAAACCAACTGAATATTACGATGAAATTTTTAACTCGTTTTATCAGTTTTTAGTTCTAGCTCATCTAACAAATAAAGAGGGAGATTTACTTGCAAGGAAGCTGTTTCCTCTGTTGAAAGAAATTGAAGAACACCAACCCATGTTCGTAGAGGAGATTGAAACGGTGAAAGAGATAGCCAATCAGTTTTTTACTATCTCCAATCAACGAACACTCCTAGTGATGAAGTATGAAGAAATGTTCAACGTAATGAATTGGATTATAGATAGGGCAACGATTGATAAGGATATTGATTTAAAGGAATTCTCTGTTGAGGTGACTTTAATTTATCAAATAATTAAAGGTAGCAAAGGAGCCATTAAAAGTACAAGAGTTAGCTCTCAATTACAAGACAATTTAAAAACAACGGAAGAAATTATTGCTCAATTACAAACCTTCATAAATAGGGGCACTTATGTAGAAGACATTAGTACCAAGTATTTTCATAAGCATTGGGCATACCGAAAGGAGGTGAGAAAGTGAAATTCAAAGTGGTGAGTTACTCCATATTAGTCATCTTTTTGCTATCATTTTTAGCTCCTTTTATCTCATATGGTCAGGCAGCTGAAAACGAAAAGCCGCAAGTAGGTTATGAGAAAAATGATGAATTGGATAGCGTACTAACTGGAGTGAAAGTAGTAACCGGAACGGCGGATAGTTTAATTAACAAAACCGAACTAATGTTAGATCTAGAGAATAACACATCGGGAACTAAACCAACAGTCGGCTATAGATCTTTCCTAATCACTGCGGGTGTGGCTAAGGTTCTTGGAGATGCAACCGAGAGTACAGACTCTAAAGTATCAAAGGTTAGCTTGTTAGTAGGGGATGTAGGCGACATTACTGGTAAAACAACAGACGCAGGTGTTGTAATCAAAAGCACGTATAACGGTTTAAATGCTTCTAACGCAGCTTCTAATGTTAATATCGCAAAACAATTTTGGGAAACAACAAAGGCTACTTATTCTGGCATAAAAACCTCGATTAGTACTGGTTTAGGAGGGATGTCTTACCTAGATAGCATGAGAATGACTGGTGGTAATGTTATACAGCATGTGAAAGGTTTAGGAGTTCTCAATAAAATCTTTGCTCCCCTTGCAGTAGTTGGTGCTGGATTAGATTTTGCAGAAGCAGGGCAAGTGGCCAAAGATCGAACTAAAAATGGATATGATTTATCAGAGAAAATCTTGTCAGGTGTTTCGAATGTGTTAGTAGTTGGAGCATTATTAGCAGCAGGAACCGCTGCAGCACCTCTACTAGCAGTAGGTGCATTAGCAACAGGGGCAACTGCTTTAATAATCAAGTATAAAGAGCCACTTGGTCGTTGGGCAAAAGCGGCAGGAGGATGGATTGCCTCTAAAGCAACCTCAATAGGAAAGAAAGCAAAGGAAACCTATCAATCTATCACCCAAAGCGTCTCCAGTACTGTGAAAAAAGGTATTGGGGCAGCAGTTGTTACTGGTATTGCATTAGCGCCAAAAATAAAAAAAGCAGCGGGCAAAGCATACCAAGCTGCTAAGAATACGTATAACAAGGCAAAAGCAACTGCAACAAAAGCAAAAAGCACCGTAACAAAAGCAGGTAAAGCTGTGAAAAATACGGCAAAGAAAGCTTATCAATTTGCGAAAAATACTGTAGACAAAGGTAAGAAATTAATTGTTAAAGTGAAAAATGCTGTAACTAATGCTAAAAAGACTATTAGTACTGCTGCTAAAAAGGTAACAAATTTCGTAAAAAGCGCTGCTAAGAAAACAGTTACCGCAGCAGCGAAAAAAGTAACAAGTACCGTAAAAAGTGCTGCTAAGAAAACAGTAGCGGCAGCGAAAAAAGTAACAAGTACCGTAAAAAGTGCTGCTAAGAAAACAGTAGCGGCAGCGAAAAAAGTAACAAATACCGTAAAAAGCGCTGCTAAGAAAACAGTAGCTGCAGCAAAAAAAGTAACAAGTTCTGTAAAAAATGCTGCTAAGAAAACAGTTACGGCTGCAGCAAA
>NZ_JAQQWT010000005.1:184029-304245 GCF_028610705.1 Halalkalibacter alkalisediminis | reverse complement strand
AAAAGTAACAAGTTCTGTAAAAAGCGCTGCTAAGAAAACAGTAGCTGCAGCAAAAAAAGTAACAAGTTCTGTAAAAAGCGCTGCTAAGAAAACAGTAGCTGCAGCAAAAAAAGTAACAAGTTCTGTAAAAAATACTGCTAAGAAAACAGTTACCGCTGCACAAAAGACGCTGTCAACTGCCAAGAAAACAGTGTCCCAAAAAGCAAGTAGCTCTGTCAAAAAAGTGTCAAGTGCTGTAAAGACTACAGCCACTAAATCATACAATTATGCTAAAAAAACTGCAAGCACGGTGAAAACAACAGCGAAAAAAACAGTTACTACAGCTAAAACAACAGCGAAAAAAACATATAGCTCTGTTACGAGCAGTGCGAAAAAAGCAGTTAGCAATGTTTCAAAGGGAGTTTCTAGCTTTTTCAAAAAGCCAAAGCTTCGTTAAGTTTTTCGTACCAGGTAAAGGACAGCTTTTGTCCTTTACTTTGAAAGGAGAAGTACTTCATGAAGAAATACGTTAATCTTTTTATAGTCATTGTTGGCTTACTGGCCGTAACTGGTTGTAGTAATGGACAGGAAACAGCATCAGATACCACTAATTTAAAGTTGCAGCAGAAAATTGAAAATTCCACAAATAAAGAGCCTGTTGAAGCCTACTTAGTGGTTTTAGAGGACCAGGAACCGCTTAAAAGACCAGAAGCAAAGAAACTGTTAAACTCTTCCATGGAAGAACACCCTACCATTGAAGCCGGAGTAATCGATGTAATTCCACTAGCAGCTCAATATGGGGACGGTGGCGTATTACATACGATGTTTTTCGTACGAAATGGTACAGAGTTTGAGGTGGATGCAGTAGATCTAGCTGATATGACCTACACGATTACCAGTACAACTGGGGAGACCATTGCAACAGCAGATTTTTATCTCCAGCCAGAAGGCCTAGGAACTTTGAAACCTGGAGAAGTAAGAGCGATGCGCTATGACTTTGAACCGAAGTTTGTGAAAAAGAATGATTACGACTTTACTATAGGATACAATGCAACGATAAAATTTTAGGAGGAAAATAACATGACAAAATTAAAAGAGAAGGCTTTACAGTTTTTAAAAGAAGAAGAAGGCCAATCGTTAAGTGAATATGGATTAATTATCGGGATCATTGCGGTAGCGTGTATTACTGTTTTAGTTGCGTTAAAGGATAAATTAGTAGAAACGTTTACAAAAATCAAAGATGCATTATAAGAAACGGTATGGAATATACTCAACAAGTTATCCTACTTATTGTATTAGCTATAGTAGCAGCAATCGATATTAAACAAAGAAAAATCCCTAATTTTATCACTTTTCCATTAATGATTGCAGGGGTTTGCTTTAGTTTTATTCAAGGCTCCTATATCGGAGCAGGATTTAGTTTACTAGGAATAGTACTCGCTTTTCTATTATTTTTTCTCCCCTATGCTTTTGGAACGTTAGGGGCGGGAGATGTAAAACTAATGATGGGCATTGGAAGTTGGATTGGATCATCTATGATTGTATTTAATGGTATAACAGTCATGATTGTAGGGGGTGTGCTAGCATCCTTATCACTAGCAATAAAAGTGCACCCCACCTATCCTATTAAGCTCATAAAAGGGTTGTTCTTTGCGATTATTTTAAAAGATTTAGAGAATTTCTTAAAAGGGGTAAAGGAACATTCTACTGATTCTATTCCATACGGTGTGGCAATTTTCATTGGGACGGTGATAACAACATGGCTGTATTAAGAAAGCTTAAATCAGAGGAGAAAGGACAATCTGTTACAGAATTTGCCATTATTCTACCAGTCTTTGTTTTACTCATAACAGGTGTTCTTGTACTCGGTTCAATTATTTATGCTAAAACAGTGGTTGTTCTTGCTGCATCCCAAGCTGCCAGAGTAGGTGGTGCCATTTATGATGATAGCTCCTTAACTCTATATGAAAAGGATGAAAAAATTCGTAACACAGCACTTACAGTTGTTAGCAATGGGTTAACCGGGGAGGACCGTACGGTTACTATCACGCAAGTAGGAAACGAAATAAAGGTAAAAGTTTCTTACACCTATTATATTCCGTTGCCTCTTATTCGCAGTCTATTTAGTAATCATTCAGTAGATATTAACTTTACATCCTCTTATCTTATTTTATAGGAGTAATAGCATGTGGAAACAGAAAGTAAGGGAAGAAAACGGTAGTGTATTCATTTTTACTCTTTTTTTAATTCCTGTCATTATTGCACTAGGTGGACTATTGATTGATGTGGGAATGATAGCTGTTGATAAAACAAGACTCGCAGGAGCAGTTGATTCTGCATCCTGGGCAGCTCTTGATTCTTATGATAGGGAGCTATGGGAGGAAGAGGGAATTCCAGTTCTCATAGAATCAGAGGCTTTCTTTTTAGCTCAAACCTATTTACATGCCAATATGCCTCAGGCAACTCTAACCAAGTTTGTTGTAAACGGTAATAGGGTGGAGGTGGAAGGAGCTAGTGTTACAAAGCTATTTTTCATGAAAATGTTTGGTTTTCATGAAGTAACGGTATATGCAAGTTCCAAAACAAAAATCGGATAGTCCATTCCATTCATGTGGAAGGATTATCCGATTTTTATATTACTTCTTTTAGGTATGTTTTATAGGTGATAGCTTCTTTTTCCGATCGTTGATTTAAATATAGAAGGAAAATACAAATGCACTCTGCTGATATTGTTAGTAAGCTAGCTACCATATAAGATACGTACTCGTAAGGTTGAAGGGTTGATACCGTAAGATAAAGGATATACCTTACTACATAGAATGTCACTAGCAGCCCAACTACTTTCCAAAAACATCCAGCCACTAACTGTTTACTTCTTTTAAAAGATTCTAGTAAACTCAACCTTTCCATAGCAAGCGTAATCGGATAAAAATAAAACCATACTAAAAATAAAAAACCTGGAATGATAAAAAAGAGGCTACCAATTGTAACGAGCAGAAAGTACATTACTGAACTTAAGACTAGTAAGCCTAAAATCGGCCCAACTTTAGCTATGCTTCTAAACAGGACTTTCCAAGCACTTTGAACAGAAGACGTAAGAATAAACCCAATAAACGCTAAGAAAACGGCTGCTGATAGCGTATCAAAAAAGAATTGAAAAATCGGTAAAAGACTTGTTACATAAGCATTCTCTAAATAAATATCCTTTAGATATTCAAAACCTAAGTACTGTATAGTAAATAAAAGAAGAAGAAACGGGACAGTGACTAGAAATAACTTTATAAACCTGGAAAACCCTTCACTAATTAAAGGAAACAGTTTTTTTGGTTCGAAATCATTTTCTTCTATTCTCATAGGCTATCAATCCTTAAAAGATAAATATTGATTTTTGTATATGGAAAACTTAGAAATAGAACCCTCAGGTAGTTCTAGTACATCTGTTGCTTTAGGAATACGACTAGAAACACTCCATGGCTTTAGACGTTCTATTAGATGAATCACCTTGTCATTACTATCTAAAAAAACACAGTCAATTGTGAATAGCATAAAGTAAGTATGTACTTGGTTACATGGGGTAAGTAGTATGCTTTCATTTTGCGGTAACTCTTTTTTTCCTAGTAGTCCTTTTGCTCTTGAAAACATAGTTGCTGCTACACTTACTTTTTCACTTATTACGGCTTCATTCACATAACACTTCATTATTATATAGCTCCTTTATAATATTATATTATCAAGGACTGTATTTATCAATATTTGGAATTTGAAATATTGGTTAGCAGAAAAATAGGGTAGAAATACAAACAATTATCCAGCAAATGATGTTTGGATCTTTTTGTTTTTATGCATAAAGATAGATGTTTTCAAAGCTTGAACAACGTATGTGTCAAGCATATCATATGAAGTATTTATAGCAGATTTAAAGATATTTAATAGTCAACTCAAAAAGGCATAAGATATACGGTCAAAGCTGGACAATGATTATTTTGAAGGTGATTTAGAAAGTGGCACTTACAACCTTAAAAAAGGTGCCAAACTAATAAGAAAATTAGTTTTGGCACCTTTTTTATAATATTCTTTTATTTTAATAAAGGAATCTTTATTACTAGCTTAAACCTTTGTATAATTAGTAGAGTGACTAACAATGGAATATGTATAGTCATAATACCAGCTAAAATTCGTAACCCCGGACTCGCTGCAATTTGTTCAAATGGAATAATTTGTGTAAGCGGAAGAAGTAAAATAATTTCCAAAAAATACTAATATTCTAGATGCGATAAACATAATGTTGAGGGGAATAATGAGTCAGCTAGAGCTGCATTAAAAGAATTCCAATCTATTATTGATAGTGGAAATAACATTAATAAATTTTCTTTGTCTCCTGGTGATTATGTTATTTTTCGTAATCAAAAAACTCTCCATTCGAGAGAAGGATTCACACCTAATTTTAATGGTATTGATAGATGGATGATAAGACTATTTGGTATTGAAGTTTAAAGAGAGGGATTCCTGTTCAAAATGGGATACCTTACGTACTAAATGCTTAATTATTTACAGATTTTAGGAAAAGTTAGTAACTTCAATGAGTGAGATACTTGAAGGTGGAATAATATTGATAGTCATATTATTCTTTGCTTGTTTTGTAGCTGGGTTTATTGACAGCATTGCAGGAGAGGGAGGATTAATTATGGTTCCCTCCTTCATTTAGCAGGTTTTCCAGCGCAAACAGCTCTTGGACAAGAGAAATTAGTTGGAACAATTGGAACAACGGCAGCAATCAGGAATTACATGAAAGATAAAAAAATCGTCTGGAAGATTGCTAGTTATGGTATTATAACTGCTATTATAGGAGCTTATGTAGGGCAGAACTTATTCTATTTCTTGATGAGGAATTAGTTGGAAAACTTATTGTGTTTTTATTCCCAATAGGGTTAATTTTAACTATATTACCTAAAAGAAAAGGTAATTGTAACGCTAAGATGCCTACAGGTAAATTTGCCGTATTTATTACACTATTAGTGTGTTTTTTTGCAGGATTTTATGATGGGTTTTTTGGACCTGGTACTGGAAGCTTAATGATTATATTATTTCACTATGTTGTAAAATTGACGTTGCTTGAAGCTTCAGCTACATCGAAAATTTTTAATTTTGCTTCCAATATTGGTGCTTTGGTTGATTTTATAATAGGTGGACATATCTTATTATTAAAAGGGATACCAATGATTTTAGGTAATATCCTTGGTAATTATTTAGGAAGTAAACTAGCAGTTAAACAAGGGGATACCATAATAAGGACAACTCTTATTGCTTCTTTATCAATCTTATTTATTTCTCTTGTTTATAAATATTTTCTTCACAATCTTTTTGTATAATTTTTTATCCCACCTAACCAGGTGGGATTTTCCTATTTTTTGTTAAAATGAAAATAGACTACTATGGGCGTCGACAGACAAAAGTGAAAGGGAAACAACATTGTTCTTAGCGGGATTCCGTAAAAGAGAAAAAGTCGTTGTCTTCCAAGTGTAATTCTATAATTTTACCAAATAGACAGTGCCACCTTTCACTTGGTGTTGTCTTTTTAGCTTATTTACTAGGATGAACAAGTGACAGAATGATCAGATTTTAAATAGCTTCTTTTATGCAACACTAGTGGTGGATTCAAATAAAAAAAATTTTTCAAAAAAATTAAATTTTCACTGTAAACTATTTAAATAATATATTAAATAGTTTTATTAATGTATAAAGAATATGAATATATGGCTATAAGACTACAAAAATCTAATCATTATAAGGTCAGAATTCAATAAAAGTGTGAACTTTATATAATATCAGTATAAATATTTCCATTTAGACTAGATGTTGACAGTATTTCAACGGTGTAATACAATCATAATCAATCAAATACAGTCATAATCAATCAAGAAGAGGATAAGTTTACTTTTAGCTTACTTATTGAAAGCGCTATCCTATTTGGTCTGCGTAAGAGAAAAAAACGATTGAAAACGGTCACGGTTATGTACTAAAGGAGGTGGTGCTAATAGTTTAGTAATGTGTAACACTTCATATTTTTTTCTGTATTAAACGTTTTGTGACATTTTGTAACCGCTTACTTAATGAACGAAATTAGGGGGATTAAAATGAAAAAGAGTCTAAAGTTTTTATCTATGGTTGCTGTACTTCTAGTAATTTCTTTGATGACCGCTTGTAGTGGAGGAGGGAGCGAGTCTTCCGGTGAACCCGCTGAACCTAATAATGAAAACACAGATGAAGTAGGAACTGAGGGTGAACAGCTTAAAATTGGACTGACGGTTCCGACATTAGGTAACCCATTCTTCGTAGCAATGTCAAAAGGTGCTGAAGAAGTTGCCTCTAAGTACGATGCAGAAGTTATTACTGTAAGTGCAGAGCATGATCTTGCTAAACAAACTGCACAGATTGAAGATTTTATCACAAAAAAAGTTGATTTGATTCTGTTAAGCCCATTTGATTCTGCTGGTATTGCCGGTGCAGTAGCTCAAGCCAGAGCAGCTGGAATACCTGTCGTAGCTCTTGACGGATTTGCTGAAGGTGGAATTAACACGGTTGTTATGTCTGATAACGTTCAGGCAGGTAGACTAGCAGCTGAATACTTAGTAGAGCAACTTGATGGAAAAGGTAACATCGTTATTATTGATGGTCCTCCAGTTTCCGCTGTTACAGACAGAATTAAAGGTTTCAATGAAGTGATTAGTGAATATCCAGACATTAAAGTGATTGCAAACCAAAATGGTGAAGGTAACCGTGAAAAAGCTCTTGATGTAATGGAAAGTATCTTGACGGCTAATCAACAAATTGATGCAGTCTTTACTATAAATGATGAAGAAGCAGTAGGTGTTCAAATTGCCCAAGAACAAGCTGGACGTCAAGATGAGTTCTTTATCGTATCTGTTGATGGTGCACCAAGTGCAGTAGATTTATTAAAAGCTGGTGGTAGCTTCGCAGGAACATCTGCTCAATTCCCTAATACAATGGTTATCGATGGTGTAGCTTTAGCGCTTAAAATCATTGAAGGCGAGGAAGTAGCGGAGGAAGTCCTAATTCCTACTAAATTTATTACACAGGATAATGTTGACTCCTATGAAGGTTGGTAAATTTTTACCTGTTCAGTAGATTCATAAAAGAAGATATGGTGCTCATAAAAAGAGCGCCATATTCGATCTTAATTAAGCCTTTTTGAAGGTTAGATAAATGTGTAAATAGGGAGTGGCGGAAATGACAGTACTTCAGGGAAATAAGCAAACGTTTCATCCTTCACCTACAGATTCACCTATTTTAACTATGGATTCGATCAACAAGTCATTTTCAGGTGTGCAAGTATTGAAAAATGTAAACATCGAACTTTACAAAGGTGAAGTTCATGCATTGATGGGTGAAAATGGTGCAGGTAAATCAACACTAATGAAAATAATGGCAGGTGTATATCAGCCAGACCGTGATTCTGGGAAGATCGTTTACAAAGGTAATGAAGAGCGATGGAATAATCCGATGGAAGCTAGGAATAAGGGGATTAGTGTTATTCATCAAGAAATTAGCTTATCACCTAATCTATCCATTGGCGAAAACATTTTAATGGGTACCAAATTCAAGAAAAATAAGCTGGGTTTGGTGAAGTGGAATGAAATCTATGAAACGGCAGATCGCGTGTTGAAATCTATCGGTTCTTCTTTAAATCCAAAAGCAAATGTATCCACATTAAGTGTAGCGCAGCAGCAAATGGTAGAAATCGCTCGTGCATTATCATTTAATTCTGAGATTTTAATCATGGATGAACCTACGGCTTCCTTAACGGATAAGGAAATAGAGAAACTGTTTGGCATTATTGAGGAATTAAAGAAAAAAGGCGTTGCGATTGTTTATATCTCTCACAGAATGGATGAAATCTTTAAAATATCCGATCGTTTAACAGTGTTAAGAGACGGAAATTGGATTAAGAGCGGTCCTATTTCAGAAACTAGTCCTGATAACCTTGTAAAGCTTATGGTAGGAAGAGAGTTAAGCGATCTCTTTGTGAAAGAGAGAAAACAAGAAACCATTAGACCTAAAGACGAAGTGCCTGCTCTAGAGTTGCAAGGAATCTCTGACAAAAATCTAGTTGATAATGTGTCACTAAAACTGTATCCGGGTGAAATTGTTGGCTTAGCAGGACTAGTTGGTGCGGGAAGGACTGAACTCATTCGAACAATATTTGGTTTGTCCAAATTACAGGAGGGACGTATTCTCTTAGACGGTGAGGACGTTCAAATAAACAATCCAATCGAGGCTATGAAATTAGGCATCGCTCATGTTCCAGAAAGTCGAAAAGAACAAGGATTACTCCCTAATCTATCAGTTAAAGAAAATATATTAATGGCCCAGCTACCAACATATCGTAAATATAGATTATTACAGACAAAGAGGATGGATCATGACGCAGAGCGGTACATTAAGGAGCTAGGTGTCAAGACTGCTTCTAAAGAACAAAATGTTATGGGATTGAGTGGTGGTAATCAACAAAAGGTTGTTATTGCTAAATGGTTATCCATTAGTCCAAAGGTTTTACTACTTGATGAACCTACTCGTGGTGTTGATATTGGTGCTAAGACAGAGATTCATAAAATTATTTGTAAATTAGCTGACCAAGGATTAGCCGTTCTAATGGTTTCATCTGAATTACCTGAAGTACTTGGAGTAAGTGATCGAATTTTGGTCATGCATGAAGGAAAATTAAGAGCAGAGCTATCCCGAGAGGAAGCTACTCAAGAAAAAATAATGTATTTTGCAACAGGAGAGGTTAAATAATGAATATAAATCCACAAGAATCAGTTCAAACACGGGTGTCATTTAAAAAACGTTCTCAGCAAATTTTCAATAACTTAGGTATGGTAATTATCCTTTTTTTGTTAATTGTCGTAATGATGATTGTTGCACCGAATTTTACTGACCCAAGTAATATTTTGAACATACTCAGACAAAGCTCGATTACAGCCATTCTTGCAGCCGGGATGACTTTAGTTATATTAACAGGCGGTATTGATTTATCGGTTGGTTCAATATTAGCATTATCTGGCGTTATTTCTGTAATGCTTTCAAATGCAGGTGTACCGGTTCCTATAGCAATGTTAGCTGGTGTTGGAGTAGGTTATTTAGTGGGAGCTATTAATGGATATTTCACAGCAAAACCTAAATTACCTTCGTTTATCGTTACCCTGGGTAGTATGACTTATGTTAGAGGTTTAGCTTTTGTTATTACAGGAGGATATCCTGTTGTATTAGCATCGGAAAACTTCAAATTTATTGGTTCCGGTTACATTTTAGGGATCCCTACGCCTATATATGTCATGACCTTAGTTTATATTGTTATGTTTATTATGCTTAAATATACGATGTTTGGGCGCCACATTTATTCAGTTGGTGGTAATGAAGAGGCTTCACGGTTAACAGGTATTAAAGTAGAGAGAACGTTAATCAATGTCTATTCTATAAGTGGTATGTTAGCAGGTGTAGCAGGGGTGGTCATGGCAGGTCGCTTGTTCACAGGTCAGCCGATGGTTGGTGTTGGGGCTGAGCTCGATGCGATTGCTGCAGTTATTTTAGGAGGTACTAGCTTTGTTGGTGGATTTGGTCGTATACAAGGTACCATTATCGGGGTATTAATAGTAGCTGTTCTTACGAATGGTATGACTTTATTAAATGTTGATTATTATTGGCAGCAAGTAGTTAAAGGTTTAGTCATTGTCATAGCTGTACTACTAGATCGGTTACGGAAAAGAGTCTAATTACTAGTGATTGAATATGAAAAATAAATAGTCAGGTTCGCTGTACTCAAATGTATGACTTATTACTTTCTGTGAAAGTTTTTGTGAATTCTGGTTCATTAATAGCAAGCATTTCGTAGTCTGGAGAAAGAATGAGTTGTACTTAAAAGGTAATCAAGAGTCTTTTCTACTAAGCATTAAACTTTGTAAAATTATAAAGTAGAATTAAACCTTTAAAACTTACCTCTAACAAGGTAGGTTTTAAAGGTTTAATTCAAGTTTTTTTGAACAGACTCTAGCAATGAGCGCCTTGTAGCGTGTGGACCCGTTGCCATCTTTTTAAACACGCTCTTATAGAGTTTAAGTCATTTACTATTATAAACTCTCTTTTTTAGGGAGAACGAACCCATTATGAGGAGAGAGCCTCCTATCCCTCAGGCCTTTTATTTATCTAAAGATTTCAAACGTATGAACTTTATAATGGATACATAGAGGAAGATTACTTAACTCGACCATAATTTTATTGAAGCTTATAAATTAAAAAATATCAGTTATACACTACGGAGAACCGTATCATAAGTAAATGAGTTTACTTTAGATTGGCTGAAACATTTTACAGTCAATCTTTTTTAGTGTGCCAGCTTGTTTTATTGAGTACTCTTCATAAACCCTAGGATATTAGAATATATAGAAGATGAATAGTGTTTTCAATTTGCTTAATAACAAATACATAATTTTTTTCCTTAGTAAATATTAATTACATGCTTACAAGTTACTTTCAATGGTATTATTTGTTTTGTTCTTATCTTTTTTGATTTTGTATACGAGGGAAAATCCTTTATTTCATTTCCAACCTTTTGAATTGAACATTATGAACACATATTTAAAACATCAAATCGTGATGGTATTATTATTTTCTTAGCGAATGATATTCGTTTAAGGTACTTTAACATTCATAAAATAGATGGCCCTATTAAACCTAAAAAATGATAGGCATTCATCCTAATGCAACAGAATCATGGAGACATTTGGGGCTGGATTTACTATTATTATTACAACAGTTACGGCTATTATTATTTATTTTCAAGTAATTAATGGGGAAAATTTTACACTACTCGGGTAGTGACAAGCATGCAATAAATCTGTCGCTCTGTCCCAAAACAGTGACACCCACCCATTTATTAGGTAAACAGGTTCACATTCCACATAGGTGAGTATAATGTAGTGTAAATATACTAACCGAAAAGGAAGTGCTAAAATATGTATGATAACGTAAATATACCTCCTAATATGATGGCAGGAGTAAATGTACCACCTAATATACCGCCTACTATGGTGGCTGGAATAACGGATGCACCTATGCCATATTCTGCTGCCCCTGCTTATGGTTATGGTTATGGTTATGGTTATGGTTATGGTTATGCCGCTCCTGCTCGTGGGAAAGACTTTACTTTAATTGTTGTGTTGTTTATTTTATTAATCATTGTGGGATGTAGTTTCCCTAAATGCTAATGTAAGTGTCGAAGTGGGTAGGTGCTCTCACTTACCCCAACTTAGAGATAAAAAAACCCTCTTCATTAATTTGAAGGGGGTTAATTGATTTAAATGATTTACCTTCATTTTCCATATATGTACCTCGGAAAGTGAACGAGGTGAAATCGTGAGCTTATGCAGTTTATTTGTCCCTTTCAGACTGGCAGTGCCTCAGACAAGGCAAGAAAGAAAGCAGAAGAGATTTAATTAGGGGGGGATTGACATGGGGTTTTGGAACACAGTAGGAAAGATAGCGAATGCGGGATTAGATAAAACGAGAGAAATGGGTGCAGAAGCTCAGGATAAGTATGATAGATTTGACAGATACTATGGAGGGTATAAATTCGCATCCCGACGCCAATTGGTACAATCTTAAAATAGAAAGTATTTATTATATAAAGTTCGTCGAGAAACCCTCCTTTTACTGGAGGGCGTAATTATTTCCCTCATTTAGATTCGTTTCGTATCATAAATAGTCGCTTAAATAAACAAAGTACCTGCTCCTCCGCCAATGAATATAGCTAAGGGCAGGTATCCTTTTGAAATTTAGGATCCTTCAAAGTTATAATCGGATTTTTTTACTCTTTCTTATTACAAAAATATTAGGTAAAACGACAATAAAACAATTGACTATAGAATGAATGGAAAGATAACATCTTTTTCAAAGTTCCCACTATAAATATAAAATCTTAAAAACATTATATAGATGAATACCTTATATTTGAAATTAACCATGTTCTTAGGGGATGTTCGCTGAACCGTACCATAAATAGAAGCATAAGCAAGGAGTATCATTTGATTCAGAGGAGAATCCTTGTGGCAAATGCACCGATTCTCACAGCTGCGGCCATCTTCGCAATAAAAAGGCCTAGCAAGGTGCAGGCCAAAACCAATGTAGAATGTGCGGAAACTACTGCTTCGTACAGTTTGTGGAGCAAGGTAATCGCTATTATAAAGTCAACGTGGACAAGTCTTTGAATCGGAGATATCCATGTTTTCGGTTACTTCGCTTTCCTTCTCCAATGAAGGGGACATCAAGACAGTTCTTGGTCAATTATGCGTTGGCTTTGGGTTGTTTGAACACGTCGTCCTGCCACAGTTGATACAGATAGATGATTAACGCAAAACCGATCATCATAGCAACAATAGCTATTGTAGACAAAGTCGATTCACTCGAAACAAGCCCCATCCGTTGCCATACCGGGTAAACGATGTACATAAATAACCCGTCCAAAAGTATATTAACAGTCAAATACATCCAAAATTTCCCGAAAGTAAAGCGGAATATCCAGATAACTATAACTAAATATGCTCCATACACCCAAGGAACCGGGACGACTTTATCCCACCCGAACAGACTGGAACCTGTCTCTTTCCACCATCC
Organism: Halalkalibacter alkalisediminis; assembly: GCF_028610705.1. GTDB lineage: Bacteria > Bacillota > Bacilli > Bacillales > Bacillaceae_D > Halalkalibacter > Halalkalibacter alkalisediminis. The sequence continues at coordinate 291,579 of NZ_JAQQWT010000005.1, read as the reverse complement.
GTAATGGTAAGCCGCTTGATATGCCAAGGTATGAATAACGGTCATAAAGAGAGCGACCGGCATGTACCTGCGCACAGTATCCATTTTCAAAAAAAACAAGGACGCCCAAGGCAATATCAAGAGTGACCAGAGAATAATCTGTTTCATGTCATTAATACCCCCACATTAGTTTTATGTGTAGTGTTACTCTCGGTTCAAATATTTATTCGATTTATCCGATAAAAGTAACTCAAACACCGACTTGGTTAAGCAGAATAACATCCCAATTGGGAATAATGTTTGCGGTTGGCTACTAAGCTTGGTGCTTTCTATTTAAATGCTGATATATACTTTATGGTCAAATAGAAATTTGTGTTTACATACATTACGTGGAACCGTATCATTAGTAGGTGAGATTAAAAACATTTAAAACGCCACTGATATATATAAGTCAGTGGCGTTTTCTGTTTTGATCAATTAAAGGGAAAATTCAATAGAACTCAACTCTACTAAATTCTTGTTTAGGGGTATCGTCAGCAGGCTTTCGCTTTTTTTCTATAAACCGAATTCCTTCAATGAATAATCGAACAATCCAGAATGTAACAGACAGGACTGCAACAGTATAATATCCATTCCAACCTTTTCTATATTCAACGAGATTTGTGTTTTTTTCAAGTATATTTTCAATCAGGGCCATTGGCACACTAAAAAGGAATACACTAAAAATAGTTTTCATAGGTTTCATTTTATAAGTAAGTTGGTTGTACATAACACATGATAGAGGGAACAAAATGTATAGAAACACAATGTTTGAATCAAAAAGTTTTGAAAAATATCTATTCGGATATTGAACATATTTAGCTTTTGTGACGGGACTATCAATTAATGTAGAAACCAATGTTTTAAAAAGATAAATGAGAAACCAATCTTTAAAGTCACCTTTTCGACGGAATAACAACGCCCAACCTGCTATGCCTATTGCAGTAATGATATGTAGTAATTTTCGCTCTTTCATGTAATCGCATCCTTTGTCTCTATTAATTTTTAAGAGCATGTTCATAAGAATATTACTCATACTAAAGTATTCCTGTGTGTGACCACTTATATTCTCTGAACTGAAAGGATATGAAAAAAGCATGCTCAACTAAAATATTTGCTTGCTACCTTCTCTGCCGTCCGTGTTGCTAAAGCTTGTGTGGTAAGAGTAGGATTTGGCCCGCCAATGCCATTATAGTGAACGCTGTTATCAGCGATAAATAGTCTTTTTACTTGGTATGCTTCACAAATATCATCAACGACATGACCCATGCGCATGGTGGATTCAATATGGACAAATAAATGGGCTGGCCAATTGGTACGAATAATCTTTTTTGCTCCAGCCTTGAGTAAAATCTCTGCGGAAATTTTCGCTAATTGGTCTCTTTTTTTCTTATCTTCTTTGCTTGTTGTATAGCGAATAACAGGAATAGGACCATGTTCATCTTTTAATATTGGATCAAGTGATACACCATTTCTCTTATGAGGTTGGTCATCGGTAAGAATCATAATACTTAAAGTATTTTGGTAGTTAAGCATCCATTTTTTTAGCTCATCTCCAACCAATCGTCCCTGTAAATCCCATGGATCTTGAGAGGAAAGGTCTTGTTTGAATGAATAGCCGCTCTGACTAAAACCAAAAGTTAACGCTGAAAACAAACCAGGACTTACACCAGAAGGCTGAATACATCCTAACCCAGGGTAATCCAATCTCCCGCCAGACGTTGGACCAACAAATGGATTAATGTTTTTTTGTCCTAATATACCGAAAATGTCTTTTTCATCAAATACGCCAGTAATCCAATCCCAATAATGGTTTGTCAATCCTCGTCCAACCCAAGAATTATACGGAAGTTGTGAATTAAGCCATAACCGTGGACTCTCGATACAGCCTGCTGCCATGATAACTACATTTGCGTATAATTCTCCTTTCTCGCCTGTCCACGTATCTCTATATTCCACTCCAACGGCTCGTAACTCTCCGTTTGGATCGTGCTCAGTTAATATTTTTGTCGTATAAGTGTTAGGCCGAATTTCCACATTTCCAGTGGCTAGTGCAAGAGGAACATAACTGACGTTAGTCGAGCGTTTTGCTACTTTGTCCATTGATGGACCGTGCGGGCAGCCATTGACACAATGACCGCATAGAGTACAACCCTCTAATTTAGATATTTCCTCTAAGCTGTGGCTCGTATCCATTAGTCGTTTATTTGGATGTAAAATGGCATTTGGCTGTGGACGATAGCCAGGTTCTGTCGGATTAAATGTATTAATAAAGGACCACCCGGCTTTTTTTGCTCCATAGTAAAACATTTCTTCTTTTGCAGTGGTAGGTGCAGGGCGAACAGGTAATGTTGCTTCGACTTTTTCATAGTATGGCAGTAACTCGCGATACGAAATCGGCCAAACATCATCAATTGCCGTTGAATAAGCTCGCGGAGAATTAGCCCAATAATGTTGAGTCGTTCCGCCGACACCAGTCGCTTGCCAAAGTTTCCCACCAGCAGGGATCATTCGCTGCCAAGGAGCACGCCTGCGATCAGCAGGTCCCCAGCGGAAACGACCAGATGTCGTATCGTTCATAGAGTGTTCGAATTTGGTATATTGTTGTCGAAAGAGATTAATGTCCAGGTCCTTGGGGCTAGAGCTACTCACTGATCCGCGACTTTGATTAGGATGGCTCCATTTCTTATTTCCATACCAAGGACCTGCTTCAAGAATGAGAACGTTCACTCCTAACTCTCCCAATTCTTTTGCAGCCACGGCTCCTCCACCGCCAGCCCCAATGATGATCACATCAGCATCAACATTCATAGCGTACACCTTCTATTCAGAAAAATTTTTTACAAGAAATCCACGCAGGTCGCGATAGCCAAAAGCAGGACCTGGATAATGAACTAAATCCCATGTCATAAAGGGCCTTTCGATTTTCCGGTTTTCTGGAGGGGCTAAACGAGTGGTACCAAGAGAAAACCATTCGGAATAATAACCAAGCAAGATCATTTGATGAAGGTTACCTAAAATATTTTCTACTAAACCTAAATTTCCTTGAAAAGGAGGGGGAAGACTCTCCATATCAACTTGTCCATTTTCTAATAAATGAATGGCTTCGAATCGATCATTCACTGAAAGGGAAGAAAATGGCCCTCCTTCTGGAAAGATTGAATGATTAGGCGTCTCTTGGACTTTTTGTGAGAGAATAAGTTGCTTGGCACCTGCATCGAGTACTCCAGCAGTTACAGAGGACAGTTGAATGTTATTCATCCCCCATTGTCCTTGGATCGAGATATAATGATCTAACCCAAAGATGAGATAATCATCAAGCCGTAAGTCTAATGCACCATTCGTTGAAGGAATAACAGCATCTGCGAAAGCCATAAAGGTCGCTCGGGTGTGAGCAGTACTCGTTTGACCCGTTTTTAATGGTAACTGTATCGGTTTTGGTGGAGACTCAGAAGGTGAATAATTTGATACTAAAGTCGTTAATGATTCTTTGAAGTCATTAAAAAAACTTCTTTTCTGCTGATGAGTGAAACTAGACTCGCTTTTAGGTGGCTTCATCGTATAATCCCTTTCGTTTTTTTATATAGGATTACCAAGTTTTGATTAGAATAGTATCTAAATAAAATAATTAATAGAAAAGATGTTTATACAGCAATTTCGATAAGTGTAGAGCAGAGAGAAAGATGGAGTTAGGAAGGTAAGAATATTATTAATTTATAAGGAGGGTTATGGGTAGTGAAGGATCTACAACCTGTAAAATGGCGAACGGCTAGGACGATGTTAATCGGTTTATAGATATGAACAAGCAGGTATTTATTTTTATCTTAATAAATTTAACCAGTCTTTATAAATATTAAAAATTTCATTTAGGTACACAGTGGTGAGTCATATCATAAATAGTACAAAGCTGATAAAATAAAGTTAAAAACCGTTACTAATCAAAGTGACGGTTTTAAATTTTATAAAGTGATTTTTGAATGCCATTGTTAGGAGCTATCAGTAAGGTTAAGTAAGGGAGTCATAATATTGAAGGTATCTAGAATTTTATTATACGGTTTTGTGTTGGCAAATATTTTTGGATTGCTTTATTGGATTACTATAATGTTATCAGATTTAATCAATAATTTGATTTAGGAATTACGAAGTAAACTTTCTTTTTTAGATGGTAAAAAAACGTTTTTTTCTCTTTTGTTTAGACTAATGGCGAATAAAGATTCTAAATTAAAATACTTATCAAGACTGAAGTGATAGATACTTTTTCTGAAAATAATTAATGAAAATGCATTTGTATAAAGAAAAAGGCTAATTAAATTCATATTTCCAGAAAGGATAAAGTTAATGTGCATAAAGAGACAAGCAAGGACAGAAGGTATGGTGAATAAACCTACTATAAGAAATAAACCTAGTATAATTTGAGTGATTGGTATAACATAGTTGAAAATCATCACATGCTCTAAAACTACATGCTCTACGAAAATTTTATAAAAGGTCGGGACATTAGAATTTTGTAATGATTCCATCAGATACTCGCTCAAAAATACCCCTGGTTGTTTAAACCATGACTTTTCGGTAAGTTTAGTTACCCCTGCCAATAACCAACCTAGTCCAAAAAGAACACGCATTAAAACGATTAGAGATGGAAGCACTTCTATATTTCTAAAAAACTTCATTTACTACTCCTCCTTAGTTCTATTGTTTCCTTAAAGAATTTATTTTGCCTTAGGGAAACTTTTTAGGTAAAAAAATGCTTAAAGTTTTTTGTTTAGGATAGAATTTATTATTTTGTTAATTACTTTAATGAATCATATGCCTTAAAGGTTAAAATGTTTCCTGTGTATTAAAAAGTTTACCAAATGCAAAAAATAATGTAAATAACTATTTACATAAATATGCAGGTGGAATTAGTAAATGAATTCAAGTTGATACATTAGACCTCACAATAGTGTGGTTGATGGTTATATTAATAGATAAACTTTCTATTTAAAATCTACTAAGTGTTTATTATTCGCCAAGCCGTACCATAAGTAAATGAGGTTTTTTAAGCAGAGGATGATATTAGTGCGATGGCTTCATTCATCAACTTTTTTGATTTAGGCATTGGGGGAGAATCCTTTATAAGATAGTCGCTATAGTTGCATGGTTCTTCATGATATTTATTTGTCCGAACGTTATGCAGACCATACTTTTGCTCTTCAAAAAGGAAAGCTTGTCGCAGAGGGCGAGCTGTATGCTGCAGGAGTCATTTTATTATGTGAAGGCAAAGTGAATTTTATTGCTGGTGCACTTCATGATGCAGCGAATGCCGTGAACAAAGTGAAGCAATTCATTGAACCTATTGCAAAAAAAGCAGCGATGGTTTCTTCTCATAATGAAGTATTTAAGGAGTGGAATCGAGAGTTGGTTAGCGGGGAATTAGGGTAAGAAGTTATTTGAAAAAATGAATAGGTGTGGGAACGAGCCGAGCTAGGTTGCCATAATATGAATAGATAATAATGGAATCTACTGGGTGGGAAATAAATCTTATGTATCACACAGGAATGAATTCACAGGGTCAAGCAAATAGTCCAATGCAAGTTGCAGTAGTAGAGCCATATGTATATGCAGCTCTTCACAGCCTTATTGGAAAAAGAGTGGTGATTGATACGTCACGTGGTCCAGTGAACGGAGTGGTTGCTGATGCTAAACCTGATCATGTTGTGATCCAAGAATACGATTCCGCATTCTTAGTTCGTATACGTGAAATCATTTGGATTATGCCTGAGTCTTGATTTGAATGAGATAGAATAGGCTTTGTGCTGCTAGGTGAATATAAAAAAATATAAAGGAAGATTAACTCCCTTTATATTCAATCATACTCCTAAATTAACTTTCTATTAAAAACGAACATGCCATTTTGCGCGTTTTTTCGGGGAAAAGAAACTATTCCTGCTTTTTCTTAATTCAATTCTACTTTCACAAATATCATTTGCTGCCTCAATGGTAGTCATGTTTTTTTGATCGGCTTGTGAAAATACTTCAAGCAGTGAATGGTAAATGGCCTTTGTTTTATTTAAAACTCGATCTTTATTTGGTGTATACAATTCATCTGTAACTTGAATAATTCCTCCACTATTTACAATATAATCGGGAGCATACAATATGCCTTTTTCCTTTAATTTGAAAGCACATTCTTCATGGAGAAGTTGGTTGTTAGCGGCCCCTGTAACTGCCTTTACTTGTAGTTGATCAATCGTTTGTTCATTGATAATACCACCAATGGCACATGGAACAAAGATATCTGCACCGACCCCATAGATTTCTTCACCTTTAACTGGTATAACGGTTCTACCCATTTGCTTAGCTTTTTCAACTAGACTATTTACAGTCTCAACATTAACATCTGTTACATATAAATCAGCGCCTTCAGCTAACAGGTGCTCTGCAACTTTAAAACCAACCTTGCCCAAACCTTGAATTGAGAAACGTTTTTCCTTTAAACTTTCATTTCCATACAATGTTCTTGCCACGGCTTTGATACTATAAAGAACACCGAGAGCCGTTGGAATCGACGTTTCTCCCCCTCCGCCGTATTCTTCTGGTAATCCGGCGATACAATTGGTTTCCTTGTATGAGTGAACAAAATCTTCTAATTCCGTACCCATATCTGTACCTGTATAAAACCTGCCGTTTAGCGATTCAACGAATTGTCCGTATGCTCGAAATAATTCTGGAGTTCTATCTTTCGTTGGATCACCGATAATTACGGCTTTCCCTCCACCGAAATCAACATCAGCGGCAGCACATTTATACGTCATTCCCTTTGATAACCGCAAAACATCTTCTAGTGCTTCTTCAGTGCTTTCATAGTTTCTCATTCTAGTTCCACCTATAGCAGGTCCTAAAGTTGTATCATGTATCGCAATGATTGCCCTCAAACCTGTTTCTGGATCATTGCAAAATAAAATCTGTTCATGTTCTTGCATTTTTTCAAATAAATCCATTGAAATTGTTTGTGTTTCTTTCATTTGGCGTTTTGTTAGAATAGTTTTCATTACTAATTCGCTCCAGTTATATTTTCAATTTCGAGTTTAAAGGTAGGTGCTCATTTAACCGCTTTCAATTAGCGTTTTTAAAATCAATACTTAGCCTAAACTACTAAACTATTTATAAAGTTTTGGACTTGAACAGTTGACTTGGGAAGTTTCTATATATTCGATGATGTTAGCATAGAGCTCGTTAACGGCATCGCATGTAATATTTTTCCCATTGATAAGAGAAAAAGGTTGTACGAAACATTGCCCACAATAGTTGAGACATTCATCTTCTATTACATCGATATTAGGTGAATTTTTTAAGTCGCTTTTTACTTTCTGTAATTCATTATTAAAGTTATTTGAACAAAATTTCACAGCATGTTTCACTATACTAAACCTCCTGACACATTTGATATGGTGCTGTAGTGATTATAGTTATTGACTTAAAACCTAAGCAAGTATCGAAGTGAAAGCACCACCGCTTTGTCGTAATAAAGTTGTTAACCTTAGTAATTAAGTAAAATAGGAATAGTGGTTATTAGGTGTTCTATCTTTATTCATATACCAATTTCATGCGTTAAAGTAAGCGTTTGCAAAGCGTCGTATTAAATATTAATCTTTTAAAAGATTCAACATTTCAATTCAAGGGGGACCTAAAATGGCCAAAAATGTAACGGAATTAAATAACCAAAAGATGAAGGAAGTTTTCCCAGTAGAAAGTTTTCATCACTTGGAGATCTATGTTGGAAATGCCAAACAGACTGCTTATTATTTCTGTCATGCATTTGGATTTGAAATAAAAGCGTATCGTGGACTTGAAACAGGGAGTCGTGACCGAGTTTCCTATGTTCTTGAACAGGGAGCCATTCGTCTCATTATTACAGGGTCATTGACAGATCAAACAGATATTTCATCTTTTGTGAAGTTGCATGGTGAAGGGGCGAAAGATATTGGCTTAAAAGTGTCAAATGTGGAAAAAGCTTATTATGGAGCGGTTGAACGTGGGGGAATTCCGATTCGAGAGCCTTGGGTAGAAAGTGATGAAAGTGGTTCGGTAAAAAAAGCAATTATTGGAACATACGGAGATGTTATTCATACGTTAATTGAAACTCAAGATTATCGAGGTAGCTTCTTACCAGGTTATCAACCATATGAGGGATTAAATAACTCTACTTCTTCAGGACTTGTAGGAATTGACCATGTTGTAGGAAATGTGGAAAGTATGGACGAATGGACCACTTATTACGAGAAAGTGTTTGGTTTTAACGTACTAAAACATTTTGATGATGAAGATATTTCAACAGAATACTCTGCATTGATGTCTAAAGTTATGACAAGTGGAACGGGTCGTATTAAATTCCCGATTAATGAACCAGCCGAAGGAAAACGAAAATCACAAATTCAGGAATACTTAGATTTTTATAATGGTCCAGGTGTGCAGCATCTAGCGATTTTAACAAATGACATTATTACTACAGTAAGGTCATTACGAGAAAATGGCGTTGAATTCCTAGAGACACCCAATACGTATTATGAAGATTTAATTAATAGGGTCGGGGATATTGATGAAGATGTTAAAAAACTACAAGAACTTAATATTCTAGTAGATCGAGATGATGAAGGTTATTTACTACAGATTTTCACAAAACCCATTGTTGATCGTCCAACCTTATTTATTGAAATTATTCAACGTAAAGGTGCAAGAGGCTTCGGAGAAGGAAACTTCAAAGCTTTGTTTGAATCCATTGAACGTGAGCAAGAACGTAGAGGGAATATTTAATTTAAGTTAATGGTGAAGGTCATGCATTAGGAAGAAAGGAGTGTCTAAGTGAAAGTGAGTGAAGATGTTTTCAAATCTAGTATTCAAGCATATTTATCTAATTTAATTGATTATGCCGGCTTGTTTCCGCCGGCACAACTGCCTTTAGAGCCTGCGATACAAAATTACGCAGCTTACAAATCTTATAAAGATTCATGGATGCTGGGACGCTTTATCATACCTGCAACTAGATTAGGTGAACTAGATCCTTATGTACCTCTGTTTTCAGAAGAAAAGAGATTGGACATTTCAGCAATCGGCGGGCGAAGTAAAGGTGTTGAAGATTGTCTTAATGTTTTAGGCGCAGACTTGAAAAAACAAGCCAATTTTTGTATGAGGCATGAAGGGATAGTTGCGATTAATATGTTCGAGATGCCGCTTCCTCCTATCGTACCAAACCAGAGATTGCTTGAGAGGATTGCCACGGAGACAGCCGAGTATAATATGCAAACGTTTTGTGAAGTGACCATGTCTCTTGATGAGGAGTGGGAGATGAACATGCTCAAAACGCTTGATGAAATTGCGCAATATAATTTAAAGAGTGGACATTCACTTGGTGTAAAGCTTCGTACGGGCGGTGTTACAGCAAATGCTTTTCCAACTCCAGAGCAGGTAGCAACGGTTCTAGTAGGTTGCAGTGAACGAAACATCCCGCAGAAATTTACTGCCGGATTGCACCATCCAATTCGGATGTATCGTGAGGAAGTCAATACGAGCATGCATGGGTTTCTAAATGTTTTTACAGCGGGTATGTTAGCGCGGACTCACAAATTGGATAGAGCAACAATAGCCAAAATATTAGCTGATCAAGAGTCTTCCAATTTTACTTTCACAAATAGAGGAATTACGTGGAAGGACTTGGAGGTTGAGGCTTCAGACATTGAGCAACTTCGTCAGAATGCGCTTTGTTCCTATGGAAGTTGCAGCTTCTGCGAACCACGTGAAGACCTTCGAACACTTCAATTAATTTAATGGGAAGGGCTGTTAAGAATGATGAAGTCTTTTATTAACGTCGATCCAGATTCACACTTTCCAATTCAGAACTTACCCTATGGTGTATTTCAACCTTTGAGTGGGGGAAAACCCCGTGTCGGTGTTGCTATAGGAGAGTATGTTTTGGATCTTTCAGTAATAGAGTCAGCAGGGTTCTTTAAAGAAGTAGGGATTGAGGAAGATGGGATCTTCAGTCAGCCTACACTTAATAAATTTATGGGGCTTGGAAGCAAGGTATGGAAAATGGTCAGAGAAGAAGTCCAACGTCTTTTAAAGGAGGATGAGCCGACTTTACGTGATCATACAGCGCTACGTAAGGAAGCTATTATTAGCTTAAACGATGTCGAGTTATTATTACCCGCACAAATCGGCGACTATACAGATTTCTATGCCTCAAGGGAACATGCGACCAATGTCGGAACAATGTTTAGAGGTAAAGAAAATGCACTTATGCCAAACTGGACCCATTTACCAGTAGGTTACCATGGGAGAGCGAGTTCAGTAGTGATTAGCGGCACGGATGTGCACCGGCCCAAAGGACAAATGAAACCAGCTGGAGAAGGTAGCCCTATTTTTGGACCGAGTAAACAACTCGATATAGAGTTAGAAATGGGCTGGTTTATTGGACCAGGCAATGAACAAGGCAAACCGGTTGCCATAGCAGATGCTGAAGATCAGATATTTGGATTAGTATTGGTGAACGATTGGAGTGCTCGTGATATCCAGGCTTGGGAATACCAACCACTTGGTCCGTTTTTGGCTAAAAGCTTTGCCACATCGGTATCGCCATGGGTGATTCCTCTTGATGCCCTTGAACCATTTCGAGTAGAAGGACCGAAGCAGGATCCAACCCCATTACCGTATCTTCAAAAAGAGGGAGCAAGCTCGTTTGATATTAATCTTGAAGTCTATTTAAAGGGAAAAAGGATGGAAAAGGCTCAAAAAATCGTCTCTACGAATTTCAGCTATCTCTACTGGAGTATGGCCCAGCAAATTAGTCATCATACAGTTGCTGGATGTAATCTAAGACCAGGAGATTTACACGCATCAGGGACGATTAGCGGACCAGTGAAAGAACAACGTGGTAGTTTACTAGAATTGACGTGGCGTGGAACGGATCCGATTCAATTGGAAACGGGTGAACAACGAGTCTGGATTGAGGACGAGGATGTGTTAACGATAACAGGTTGGTGTCAAGGAGACGGATATCGAATCGGATTTGGAGAAGTAACTGGGCGAATCCTTCCAGCTTTGGATTCATAGATTCAATTGGTAGATATCAACTATTTAAGGAGGTTTTACCATTGCCATTCTATAAACAAATGGGAGAAGTCCCTAGCAAAAGACATACGGTTTTTCGTAAAGAGGATGGGTCCTTATTTCGCGAACAAGTGATGGGGACGAAAGGATTTTCTGGAATTCAATCAATTTTGTATCACCATAATCCACCCACTAGTATTATTAAATCAGAATTGTTAGAGGACTGCAGAATTCAATATGAAGAACAAAGTGATCTTGCTCCGCGCCATTTACATTCTCATAAATATGATGAAGCAACAGATGCAGTGTCGGGAAGGCAGTATTTACTTGGAAACGAAGATGTTCTCATTGGTGTTGTGAATCCTACCCAACAGATGGATTACTTCTATCGAAATGGCGATGGCGATGAAGTGTTATTTGTACATTATGGGACAGGTAAGGTTGAATCGACATTTGGAACCTTAACGTATAAACCTGGTGATTATATTGTTATTCCAATCGGGACGATTTACCGAGTAGTCCCAGACGAAGGGGACACGAAATTTCTAGTGATTGAAACGAACAGTTGGATTACAACGCCGAAGCGTTATCGGAATGTTCATGGCCAACTACTTGAACATAGCCCGTTTTGCGAAAGGGATTTTCATGGGCCAGAAAAATTACAGACACATGTCGATAGCAACGAATACATGGTTAAAACAAAATCAAGAGGATTTATGCATTTACATATGTTTGGTCACCATCCGTTAGATGTTGTTGGATGGGACGGCTATCTTTTCCCTTATACATTTAATATAGCTGATTTTGAACCAATTACAGGGCGAATTCATATGCCACCACCAATCCACCAAACGTTTGAAGCGAACAATTTTGTTATCTGTTCATTTGTACCTAGGATGTATGATTATCATCCTGAAGCGATTCCAGCTCCATATTACCATAGTAATGTTGATAGCGATGAAGTTCTTTACTATGTAAAGGGCAATTTTATGAGTCGAAAAGGTGTGGGAGAAGGTTCAGTTACATTGCATCCTTCAGGAATTCCGCATGGCCCTCATCCAGGAACGATTGAAGCAAGTATCGGAAAGAAGGAAACCATAGAGTTAGCGGTAATGATTGATACATTTAGGCCGCTAAAGGTTGTCAAACAAGCACATCAATATGAAGATAAAGATTATAAGTATAGTTGGAAGTGAAAACTGTTAAGTAGCGCAGGGGCATAGTGGAAGTGAGAAGTCCAGTTGCCCCTTGTGTTTCAAAAAAGTAATTCTTTATGAGAGTGTGTTCAACCATTCCTGCTTTTAATTATATCCATATAATTTATATACAAAATGCTGAACATCAATTATAATGGTTGATATTGTAATGAAAGGAAAAACCTCAAAGTTGACCGGAGAAACCGTGTTAGGGGAAGCAAAATGTTCCCTATTTCAAATAGCAAATAGATAGAGACTTAAAAAAATGGCTTGTTTATCTTTGTTAGCGCTTACAATGTGTTTTGGGAGGAATAATATGACAACTCGCACCCCTTCTTTCTTTATGTCTATTCTGTTGATTATCTTTATTACATTTATATTAGGTGTAAGCATTTTGTATTATCAGGTTGCTCCTCAAATACCAATTGTCATTGCCACTTCTGTAGTTGCCTTCTATGGTTATATACTCGGACATAGATGGAAAGCTCTAGAAGGAGCAATGGTTAAAGGTATCTCGGCTGGTCTTCCTTCAATTTTAATTTTATCCATAATTGGTATTGTCATAGGGGTATGGGCAATGAACGGTACCGTGCCAACAATGGCCTATTATGGTCTCCAATTTTTATCACCACAGTTCTTTCTCGTTTCAGCAGTTATACTTTGTGCAATTGTCTCTGTAATGACTGGTAGCTCCTGGAGTGCTATTAGTACAATGGGTGTTGCTTTTATGGGTGTTGCTTATGGAATGGATATATCACCGGCGATGACAGCTGGTGCCATTGTAAGTGGTGCGATATTTGGAGATAAAATTTCTCCCCTTTCAGACACAACTAATCTTGCTTCCGCTATAGCAAAAGTGGATGTATTTGAGCACATCCGTTATATGTTATGGACAACGGTCCCAGCTCTGATCATCACGCTAGTAATTTTTACGTTAATTGGCCTTGATTCACGATTTATCAATCCTAATATTAGCCAAATTGAGGAAATGACTCGTACCTTGAGCGAACAATTTCCTCTTACAGCCATTACGCTAATTTCTCCTCTTGCAATCATTGTTTTGGCTTTGAAAAGAGTCCCACCTATACCGACATTAATGTGTAGTTTACTTATTGCGGTTATTACAGGATTTTATACAGTACCAGAAGCTTCTATTGGTGATTTGATGGTAACTGCTCACTTCGGTTTTACTGCTGAAACAGGCGTTGAAGCGATTGACAATTTACTATCACTTGGAGGTTTGTCAAGCATGATGTTTGGTGTATCGATAATATTAACAGCGCTTGCATTTGGCGGGCTCATCCAGTTAATTGGATTTCATCAAGTCATCATTGGAGGCATTGGCAGCTTTTTAAAGCGGAAAGGGAATATTATTTTGACGACTGTTTTATCTTGTATTGGGGTTAATGCCATTATTGGCGAATTATATCTATCGATTGTGTTACCTGGCCAAATGCTAGAAGCGTCATATAAAAAAGCAGGACTTCATCCAAAAAATTTATCAAGAACACTTGAAGATGCAGGCACAGTCGTTCATCCACTTATTCCTTGGGGAGTATCAGGTGCCTTTATTATGTCCACATTAAATATCGGTGTTGAATACGTACTGTTTTGTTTTATGTGTTTTATTACACCTATCATTGCCATTATTTATGGTTACACTCGCTTTATATCAGTTCTTCCTCACAAAGATATAGACGAGCCGTACCATGAACTAGATAACAACCAAATATCACTTTAACTTTTAACCTTTTTGTTTCTTATTATAGATAGAATGGGGACAGCGTATGAAAGTAGATAAAGAGAAAGCAAATAGAGAGCAGTTTTTTAAGGCATTGCTTTCGTTGAATACAGTTGCAGAATGTATTGATTTTTTTGAGGACATAGCCACTGAAAAGGAATTAGAGGCATTTATGCAACGATTACAAGTAGCAGAAAGGCTTCTAAATGGAGAAACATATGAAATGATAGAACTAGAAACGAATGCACGGTCGAGCATGGTATCCCGCGTGAAAAGATGTTTGAAAAAGGAGAAAAGCGGCTTAAAAAGGGTTTTGGAACGATTGGCTGAAGCTAGGGATATGAATAAACCCGAGACATGTCGTAATTGAAAATAATTCAAAAAACTATATGCGATTGGCAACAGCGGATAATCGCGGGGGACAACATAGTGTCGAAGCCTTTCGCTTTGGCAGAGGTAAGGGATACTTCCCTTACCTATTGCTATTTACGAAGCATCATGACCAATTATGAACATATAGTCTGAATAAAAGAATTCCATGATAGTTTAATTAAATGAGAAATATAGTATATGGAATAAGGCATAAATAAGAACTCAAAGCTTCCCTTCTTCGGTACGAGATGGAATGACACTACCTCATTTAGATTAGTTACGGTGAGCCGTATCATAATTAGGTGAGGTTTTTAATTGCAAACGAGAACTAAAACGTTGGACAAATAATGAGTATTCTAAAAATATCTTAAAGGTCGTGGTTTATGCCTATTCCTAGGGTTTAAGGCACGGATTTTCCACTTCTTACCGGATTTTAAATAGCTTATAACTATCATAATAATAGTGAATCACGATTCTTAATTATACTTGACCGAGAAATGGTGTAACTAGGTGTGCCGAGGCTTACTGTGGTGTCTAAGCAAGAGTACCTACATCCTTTCTGCAAATCTTAGGTTTAGGAAGGTGAACATGAGCAACAGACAAACTAAAGCCGATGTAATCTTAATTGGTGCTGGTATCATGAGTGCAACTTTAGGTTCACTATTGAAAGAATTAGCACCGGACTGGGAAATTAAAGTGTTTGAAAGGCTTGCAAACGCTGGGGAGGAAAGCTCTAACGAATGGAATAATGCCGGAACAGGGCATGCGGCTCTGTGTGAGCTTAACTACACAAATGAAAAGGCGGATGGATCTGTAGATATTAGTAAAGCTATAAAAATTAATGAACAGTTTCAAGAATCCATGCAGTTTTGGTCTTATCTTGTAAACAATAACCGGATACGTAACCCACAGAACTTTATCATGCCATTGCCTCATATGAGTTTTGTACAGGGCAATCAAAATGTATCTTTTTTAAAGAAGCGATTTGAAGCGATGTTAACCAATCCTCTGTTTCAGGGGATGGAATTTTCCGATGATCCGGGAAAACTGATGGAATGGATTCCGCTTATTATGCAAGACCGTGCAACGACTGAACCTATAGCGGCAACAAGAATTGAATCTGGAACTGATGTCAACTTTGGCGCTTTAACGCGAATGTTGTTTGATCACCTAGAGAGTAAAAATGTCAATATAAACTACAAGCATCGTGTTGTTGATATTTATCGTACTAGTGACGGCTTATGGGAAGTGAAAGTGCGGAATGTCGACAGCGATACTGTCGAACGTCATACTGCAAAGTTTGTCTTTATCGGGTCAGGGGGAGGAAGCCTATATTTACTTCAAAAATCTGGCATTCACGAGGGGAAATATATTGGTGGATTCCCAGTGAGTGGAATATTCATGGTTTGTAATAATCCTGAGGTTGTATTAGCGCATCATGCAAAAGTATACGGTAAAGCAAAGGTTGGAGCCCCTCCAATGTCTGTTCCTCATCTTGATACACGATTTATCGACAATAAAAAATCGTTGCTATTTGGGCCGTTTGCTGGCTTCTCGCCAAAGTTCTTAAAAGCCGGTTCAATGTTTGATTTGGTTACTTCTGTAAAAGCAGATAATCTTGTAACAATGTTGTCGGCAGGTGCAAAAAACATACCATTGACAAAATACCTGATCAAGCAAGTTAGGTTATCAAAAGAACAACGCATAGAAGAGTTACGTCAGTTTATCCCGAACGCCAAAAGCGAGGATTGGGATTTAGTCGTAGCAGGCCAACGTGTACAAGTTATCAAAGATACAGAAGAGGGAAGAGGAATGCTTCAATTCGGTACAGAAGTGATTAGTGCCTCTGATGGCTCAATAGCTGCTTTGCTCGGAGCTTCGCCGGGTGCTTCTACCGCCGTTTCAGTCATGCTTGAGTTAATAAAAAAATGCTTCCCACAACATATCAATGAATGGGAACTGAAAATAAAAGAAATGATTCCTTCTCATGGCTTATCCCTAATGGAAAACCTAGAGCATCTGCATGAAATTCATACCTCAACAATGCAAACTCTTGGTTTAGTTGATAAAGATCATTCAAATCTGAAAGGAAATACGAATACTTTTCAGAAAGCATAAGTTACCGTTTAGGTAATTTATGCCCTTCAATTTTTCAAGTGATGTAGTCGAAAAAGTATAGAGCTTCTTGGCATTTTAATGTGTCCGTTTGTATTCATTTTAATAAAAGAAGTGGAACGAGAATAGTTATAAAAAGAGTAAATTGACTAAATCTATACACTTACAATTTCTGAGGCCAGTAGAACTTTAAGTTAGCCATTCATTTTAGTAGGGTTTCAGTATATGAGAAATTGTAATATGTTGAAAACATAACTAAGACTTGGGAGCGATTTATACAAGTTAGCTCAAGTCAGAAAGATAACTTGAAATAGTAGAAAAGAAGGAAAAATATTGGAGATATCCTCTGAACCTTCCAAAAGATCAAAAACACTTAAAAAACCTCATTTAAATATTTGAAGGTGAATCGTATCATAAGTAGGTGGGGGCCCATATGAGTCCGTATTAAATATAATAAAATACTGAAAGAGTCAAAATAGCTTTACTTGTCGACTTATGATAATATGTACAGCACTAAGTAGAGGAAGTGAACTGAATTGATCAACATAACGATTCCAACACCAAATGTCACCATTACGAAACAAGATTACCCTGAGCTAAGCAATATTTACGGCTTTACTGATTTTCATCTGATCCCTAGAGATAAGGGCGGTATTTTCATGTTTTATAACGACAGTAAGGAACTGTTATTTGTCGGCAAAGCAAGAAAGTTAAGACCGAGAATTAAAAAACATTTTGAGGATACGGTTTCGCCAATTAAAATGCATCGCGACGAAGTGACTAAAATAGAGATTTGTCTTATCGAAGACCCTGTTCATCGAGAAATTTATGAAACGTATATCATTAATGAACTCAAGGCGAAGTACAATGTAGATAAAGTATTCTATAAATAAACAATACCCAAAAAGCCATAAGTGCTGGTTTGTAGACGACACTCATGGCTTTCCTGAAAAAAATGTCCCCTTATAAAGTTAATGTTAGAGCCTGCTAACCTTCACGATAATACCTCGGAACCCTCCTACTAACCGCACAAACAATCTCATAATTAATGGTTCCAACAGCTTCAGCCATTTCATCAATAGGAAACTCAACACGTTTCCCTATATGAATATCAGAAATCCCAGTGACATCAACCATCGTTTGATCCATACAAACTCGGCCCACTACCTGTGCCTTTTGCCAGTTAACGATCACATGGCCTTTGTTAGACAATGCGCGAGACAACCCGTCTGCATAGCCAATAGGAAGGGTGGCAATGGTTCGATCTTCTGGTAAGGAGAAGGTTCGCCCGTAACTGATCGAGGAGCCAGCTGATAGCTTGCGTAAGGAAACAATGCTTGAGTAGAGGTGCATGGCTTGTTTGAGTTGGATTGGCATGTGAAGAGACACATCTGGTTTAAGTCCATACAAACTAATGCCTACTCGCACCATGTCGAGGTGCTTGTCTTTATGCAGTAGTGTTCCTGCGCTATTGCAGCAATGTTTAATAGGGATTTTTATTCCTTTGTTTTCTAATGCCTGAGCAAAGGCAATGAACTTTTCAAATTGTTCATCTGTATAAGAGGATGTAGGTACATCGGCTTCGGCGAAGTGAGTAAACAATCCTTCTATTTCAATATGTTCATGATGAGAAAGAGGCGTAATTAGTTCTATTAGTTCTTTAATGGTTTGTACACCTATTCGGCCCATTCCGGTTTCGGTTTTAATATGGACTTTCATTGGTGTCGTTTCTGCTTGTGCCAGCTTTAGTAAAGCATCACGAACTTCAGTTGAGAATACGGTTATGGTGATTTCGTTTCTAACCGCTGCTTGAAGAGCTTCTGGAGCGGTATAGCCTAAAACGATGATAGGAGCCTTAATCCCCGCTGCACGGAGTTCAAGGGCTTCATCTAAAATGGCTACGCCTAAGTAGGTAGCGCCACCTTTTAGGGCGGCTCTTGCTGCTGTAATGGCACCGTGTCCATATCCATCTCCTTTTACGACAGCCATTAGTTGGCAGTTAGGTTGTATCCAAGTTTTAAAAGAAGCTGCATTTTCTTCAATGGCTCTTAATGAGACTTGGGCGTATGTATTTCTGAAACTGCTTGTTTTCATAGGAGGACCTCCTGCTAGTTTAAGACCCTCTCCATCGTGAGAAGGAGAGGGTCTATTTGATGCTATTTAATGAGTTCTATGAAAGAACGGTTGTTTTACGAAGAGCATCCTCAACAGATACTAACTCATATCCAAGATCACGTGCAACCGCACTGTATGTAACCACACCGTTTGCTACGTTCACACCAAGAGCTAGTGCTGGATTCTCAGCTACTGCTGTTTCTACCCCTTTGTTTGCGATTTGAAGCGCATAAGGAATCGTTACGTTCGTTAACCCAATTGTAGATGTACGTGGAACCGCACCAGGCATGTTTGCAACGGCATAGTGAACAACGCCGTGCTTCGTGTAAGTTGGGTTATCATGTGTAGTAATTTGGTCAACGGTCTCGATAATTCCACCTTGGTCGATCGCAACGTCAACGACAACAGAACCTGGTGACATGGACTTAATCATGTCTTCTGTTACAAGCTTAGGAGCTTTTGCACCAGGAATGAGAACGGCACCGATAACAAGATCTGAATCCTTAACCGCTTCTGCGATGTTTAATGGGTTAGACATCAACGTTTGGATGTCGTTACCGAACTGATCGTCAAGTTGACGAAGACGATCTGCACTTAAGTCCATTAACGTAACGTCTGCACCAAGTCCAACCGCAATTTTAGCCGCGTTTGTCCCAACGACACCACCACCAATAATCGTTACTTTGCCACGTTTCACACCTGGAACACCTGATAACAGAATGCCTTTTCCGCCTTTTGATTTCTCAAGGAACTGTGCACCGATTTGTGAAGCCATACGACCCGCTACTTCACTCATTGGAGTAAGCAATGGAAGGGTACGATTTACTTCTACTGTCTCATAAGCAATGGCAATCACACCACTGTCAACAAGCGCTTTAGCAAGCTCAGGCTCTGCCGCTAAGTGTAGGTATGTGAATAGAATTAAACCACTACGGAAGTAACCATATTCAGAGCTTAGTGGTTCTTTTACTTTCATCACCATTTCAGCTTTTGCCCATACTTCACTAGCTTCAGGAATGATCGTTGCACCAGCTGCTGTATAATCCGTGTCTTCAAAGCCACTACCAATTCCAGCACCTTGCTCTATTAAAATTTCATGACCGCTCTTAGTTAGAGCAACTACACCAGCTGGCGTAATAGCAACGCGATTCTCATTATTTTTAATTTCTTTTGGAATACCAATAATCATTATGTCGTCCTCCTAAAAGGGATTTGAATTTGTTATATCGCTAGTATAAAACGACATCGGGAGGAGCGCATTGTGTGAAATATCAAATCTGTAAGCGTTCTTTTGTTGTTTTTAACAAATCGTTAGAGCGAGTAAGTTTCAAATCTAGATAGAGTCCAAACTTTTGGACAGGATCTTTTAATTGGATAGCCGTAATTTCTTGGATTCTCTTTAGACGGTAGTTTAGGGTATTGACATGACAATGAAGTTCCTTTGCCGCCTCATTTAAGTGTCCATCCTTATCAAGAATGACATCTAATGTTTCGAGTAAGTTGGTATGATGAACTAAGTCATAGCTTTGTAACTTTTGAATGGCTGGATTCATACTCATGTCTTGTAACGCCTCCGTTTGTTGCAATAAATCGATATAACGGAAGACACCAAGCTCATGATAGAAGTTCGCTTCGGTTAGTTCTTTTGTGAAAATTTCTTTAAGAGCAATGACCTTTGCTGCCTCGTCATAACTTCTTTTAATCAGTTCATAATTTTCATAGGCATATCCGCATCCAGAGCGAATGTCAGAAATACCAAAACGCTCATGCACTTGTGCTTTAAAGATATCTGTAAATTCCTTTGCTATTTTGTTAAAATCATTCGTTTGAAAGAGGGGGGAGACAAGAAAAATGAGTTGATTCTCATCTACCGTTTGAATTAAGAGATTAATCTTTTGTGTTGTTTTTGCTACATAGACTAATTTCTTATGAAGCTCGTCATCAATGGAATGAAACGTAAATAAAAGAATAGCTAATGGCTGGTTTGGTTTCAAACCAATTTTGGAAAGCTGATTGGCTATGTCCGGATGATTTTTAGTGTCTCCGGTAATCATTTGCCAGAGCAGTTCTTGGTTGCTTTTTTCTTTCTTTTTCTTTTGTAAATTAAGCTGAAGTAGTTGATTTTTCGCTTTGCTAGCAGCTAATTTTAAATCGGTGAGATCTTCTTTTGTGAGTGTACGTCCAACCTCAAGAACCCAAATATAACCGAGAACTTCGTTGTTTTTCCTGATAGATACAGCTATTCGGTTCCCTAATCCAATCTCATTGATTTGTGGTATAACAAGTGGTTGATCACTTTGGTTAAGTGTGGGAATGACACCTTCTTTCCAAAAACGGTTAATGACCCTCTCAGGGACACGCCGCCCGATAATCGTAGAGATACGAGCCTTATCTGTGTTATCGGTATGTGAGCTATATGCAAGGAGATGGTGGTTAGAATCTTCAATCGTTACAGGACATTGCAAGCGATCGCTAATGGCATCAACAAATTCCTCTAACGAATCAAATGGCCGGTCAAAGGAGCTATTTTTTTGGATGTTCATTTATAAAAACACCTTCTTTTTTATAGTAGGAAAACAGTTTTGTTCTTAAAACACAATTAAAGCGTTTACAATTTGTGAATTTTTACAAACAAAAGCATATAACGTTATGTTAAAATAACACATACGAACATAATAGCCTATATTGAAAGCGTTATCTACTGGGAGTGATGAAATGGATATTTTAGAGATTTTAGGAAAAATCAATAACGTCTTATGGGGCCCACCTAGTTTAATTTTATTATTTGGGACAGGTTTATTTTTAACCTTTGTTTTAAAAGGACTTCAATTTCGCCGCCTGATCTATGCCTTTAAGATCGGGTTTGGGAAAGAGGATAGTAAGGATGCAGCAGCAGAAGGGGATGTAAGTCACTTTAAAGCTTTGATGACAGCACTTGCTGCCACAATTGGTAACGGGAACATTGCCGGTGTCGCAACAGCGATTACACTCGGTGGTCCTGGTGCAATCTTCTGGATGTGGATCGTTGGTTTACTAGGTATGGCCACTAAGTATGCCGAGGCTTTGCTTGCTGTTAAATATCGTGTCAAAAATGACCAAGGTGAATATTCAAGTGGGCCGATGTATTACATCGAACGCGGTCTTGGAAAAAAATATAAATTACTTGCGATTGCCTTCGCTTTATTTGGTGCCTTTGCCGCTTTAGGTATTGGAAATAGTGTGCAGTCCAATACGATTGCTGATGTTACTAGCAATAGCTTTGGGATGGCCAACTGGGTAACGGGTTTAATTTTAATTGTACTTGTTAGTGTCATTATTTTTGGCGGAATTCAACGTATTAGTACAGTTGCTAGTTTCTTTGTTCCAATCATGGCATTCCTTTACATGGGTGGAGCCATCTTAATTCTAATTTTAAATTTTGATATGATTATACCAGCTTTTGAACTTATTTTTCATTATGCCTTTAATCCTGTAGCCGCAGCTGGTGGTTTCCTAGGGGTTGTGGTTTCTGAAGCCATTCGTAATGGAGTCGCTCGTGGGATTTTCTCAAATGAAGCCGGTCTCGGTACAGCGGCATTAATTGCTGGTAATGCGCGTGCAGACCATCCTGTTAAACAAGCGCTTGTTTCGATGACTGGTACATTTATCGTAACGATTATTGTCTGTACAATGACGGGTTTAACGCTTCTTATTACAGGTTTCTGGGATCCATCAGGTGGTTTACTTTCTGGTGTAACGCACGACGGAACATTGGAAGGTGGGGCATTAACGAGTGCAGCGTTCGCTTCTGTTCTTGGTGTAGCTGGTGAATACATTGTTTCCTTCTCCGTTATCTTCTTTGGCTTCTCAACGATTGTTGGGTGGTATGTATACGGAGAGAAATGTTTTGAGTATTTAGCTGGCTCAAAAGGAATCGCAGGCTACCGCATTGTTTACATCGCTGCTTGTGGCGTTGGTACAGTTGCGAACCTTGCAACAGTCTGGGCATTTGCTGACATGGCCAATGCTTTGATGATGATTCCAAACTTAATTGCCCTTCTACTTCTTTGGAAGGTCGTTGTCGCTGAAACAAACGACTACTTTAATAATTTTTATGAAAATGCAAAAATGGTTGGTTCTATAGAGAAGAAAGTTAGTTGATTGAAAAGGTTCTGCTCAAGTAAGAGCAGAGCTTTTTTTTGTCGGTGCCACAAAGGCAAAGGTTGATGAGGGAAGGAGTAGATATAACTTTTATCTCTGAGCGAAGAAAAAAATTAAAAACGGTCAAGGATAGAGATATTGTAGATAGAAAACTAAATAGTTCATATCTATTTAAAGGAATAATCTGCTCCACCTAGAAAAGGTATTGAGCTAGAGGGTACTTTAGAGGGTACATATTTAGGAGGTTGGTCTATGACTTTACATATTGGAATGGTAGGAACAGGTTGGTTTAGTAGAAAACATGCAGATCATTTATCTAAGATGGTTGGAGTAAGGGTTCAATCCATTTGTGGGACGAGTAAAGAAAAAGCTGATGACATGGCGGCTAGCTATGAAGGGGCAAAAGGATATGGGCAGATTAAAGAGATGTTAGATACAGAACAACTAGATGCTGTTTATGTGTGTGTACCCCCCATGTCACATGGAGATATCGAGACAGAGTTGATAGATCGTAACATACCGTTCCTAGTGGAAAAGCCCCTTGGTGTTGATCTAAATGAGCCTAAATTAATTTTATCTCAAATGGAGAAAACATCGTTAATAACATCTGTCGGGTATCATTTTCGTTACAAACAATCTGTTAAAAGGTTAAAAGAGAGCATCGGTAATCAAACAATTGGCTTGGTTTCAGGTCAATGGATGGGCCCAATGCCTGAGGTTGCTTGGTGGAGAAAGCAAGAGGGATCTGGCGGACAATTCATTGAACAAACCACCCATATTTTCGATTTACTTCGATATGTAGCTGGAGAAGTGGATGAAGTTTTTGCCTTCCACGCAAATCGTGTTAATCATAAAAAATATGATCATGTAACGGTAGCTGATGTGGGTACGGTAAGTTTCAAGATGAAAAGTGGGGTAATAGCTACTATTTCTAATACATGTATTCTTCCAAATGGAATTTCTCAGGTTGGTTTAACGCTTTTTACGGACCAGGGTATAATAGATTGGCAGCCCGACCGTCTAAGCATAATAGAGCCTAATGGTTCAAAGGTTGAAGAACTAGGTTCAGATAACCCCTATATAAAAGAAAGTGAAGCATTTCTTCATGCCGTCAGAACAGGAGATACCTCAGGAATTCTCTCAGATTATAGGGATGCCTATCAAACACAGGTTGTTACATGTGCTGCTCTAGAATCTGCTTTAAAAGGTGTGCCGATTAAAATAGAGCATCTTGGTTAGTTGTTTAGATGAAACGAAATGGCTAAATATACCATTGAGGTTAACGCCTAACGTACACTTGGCTTTTATTATCAAGTTTAGTCTAGAATTAAAAGGCCAAGGTAAAAAAAATGAGCGTGGACTAGTTTAAGTTACTATTTTGATGACATAAGAAGGAGTTTCCATCTTTTCACTTTTGCAACGGCTTCTTACTCCGGTCTTTTATCGATTTGGTCAAATGGGCGAACTGTTTGGTCATCGAATGTTTCACGTGGAACTTTCATGAACACTCTTACTGCCTATGAAGCAGGAGAACAGATTTTTACGAAAACATGGGAAAAAAGATAGCGCGTGATCATGTTTAATCCATACATGTTCTTCATGGTACGTTTTTAAAAAGCAAATAAAAATGAGCCCCCTTAAAAATGTAAGGGGGCTTACTATGTAAAGGAGTCTACTTCTTTAATAATAGATACATAAAATAAGGTGCGCCGATTAAGGCTACCATGATTCCTGTTGGAATGCCATCAGGATCGACTAAGTTGCGGCCGACGGTGTCGGCAAGCACTAAAAGCCAACCGCCGAGTAAAATGGCAACCGGGATAAACAATGGGTGTCTTGGTCCGACTAAGGCTTTGGCAATATGGGGAGCCATTAAGCCAATAAAAGCGATACCTCCTGTTACAGAGACCGCTGAAGCAGCAAGAGCTACGGCCGTTAAAAGCAATACGATACGCTCCCGTTCAACTGAAATGCCCACCCCAATGGCTACGGATTCACCAAGTCCGATGATGTTTAAACGATACGCTTTATACAAAGTAAAAGGAATGAGAAGGACTAACCATGGAAGAATTGCCCAAATAAACGGCCAATCAGAACCCCATATATTCCCTGCCAACCATTTAGCAATAAAATCTACTTTAAAAGGATCAACAGAAGAAAAGAGTAGAATCATCACCCCAGATAAGGCCATCGAAAAGCCAACGGGAACCCAATGCTAATAAGATAGGGATGGTTTCTTCACATAATGAAGTCTTCAAAAAAAGAAATAGGGAAATAGTGAGGCAAATGATCCAATAATAGAAAGAATAGCAATAGGCTGCTGAAATGTTCATTCCTTCAGCAGCCTATTTTTTGAAACGAGTTGGTTATAATCAAACGATTAAAAAACGTCATTAAGCTCAGTATCAGAATAAGTAGATATCAACACAACTGCTTTTCCGTCGCCAATATTTTTGACAAAATGTGGGACACTAGCATTCCAACTAAACGAATCCCCTTCTTCAATGACCATCGAGTCTTCCCCTTGTTCAGCAAGGACTCTTCCCTCTAAAACTAAATGACATTCTTCTCCTTCATGGGCATTGGCTTCCCCCATTGAAGCACCTGGAGGAAATTCAACTAGCATCATTCTTAATCCACCCTTGGATGTTACATGCTCAATTTTTAAATTGTTAAATGTAGAGTGAGTACGTTCCTCTTTTCTTACGACTCGCATGTGCTGTTTCTTTTCTAACAACAAATATGGCAATGGGACCCCTAGAAAAGTAGAGATGGTTTGCAATGTGTTGATCGACGGGGAGGTGTTATTGTTTTCAACATTGCTAATAAATCCTTTTGACAATCCAGTTCCTTCACACATTTGGGCAATGGTGATTTTCTTTCGATTACGTATCGCTCGTATTTTTGATCCTAATTCCAAATAAATCACCTCTAACGTTTCCTAATAAAAAACTTAATTCTATCTTAGCAAAAAAAAGATTGACAATCTACACTAGTCGTTGTTATCTTATAAGTAATTAATATTCATATATAAAAACATATAGCCAGATATAGAGGCTTACTTTTTTTAGTTGGTTGTTTTCTTATATGAATCTAATATCCTCAATCAGAAACATTTCTTTATAGTTAACATAGAGGTTTATAAATTTGTTAGGAAGGGATGATGTAAATGAGCAGACCTATGAAATATGAGCTTCACCGACCGAAGCAAGTTGATCCCCATAAAACCTATCCGGCGCTTTTTGTCATGCATGGAATGGGAAGTAACGAACAAAACATGTTGTCTATGGTGAAAGGACTAGAGGAGCATTTTTACATTTTTAGTATTCGCGGTCATCTCGAGCTGCCTCCAGGTTTTGCTTACTTTACGATTCAAGGATATGGGAGGCCACACCGAGAGATGTTTGATCAAGCGGTTCAAAAGCTGACTGGCTTTCTTGATTATGCGACAGAGCAGTATCCAATAGATGTAAGACAATTGTACTTGCTTGGCTTCAGTCAAGGGGCGATTCTATCTATGACACTTGGTTTGACACTAAGGGAGCGAATTAAGGGCATTGTCGCTCTAAGTGGATACATTCCTGGTTTTGTTAAAGAGAAATGCGAAGGTAAACCAGTTAATGAAATGCCAATATTTATTTCACACGGAGAGTTAGACCAAGTTTTGCCATATGAGTGGGGAGTAGCCAACCATGAATATTTTCAAAGTTTAGGTGCAGCGGTTACGTTTAAAACGTATCAAGAAGGACATACCGTATCCCAACAAAATCTTGAAGATTATCAGACCTGGTTATTTCATTCATTGGATAGGGAAACCATTAAACTATAAAGGAGAGGATTTGCATGCTTCCAGCGTTATTTATTGCTCATGGAGCACCGCTACTTGCTATTGAAGATAATGAATACACTCAATTTTTGAGTCAGCTAGGTAAACAGTTACCAAAACCTAAGGCCATCGTTTTATTTTCTGCTCACTGGGAGTCAAATGTTCAACAAGTGAGCAGTATCGATGAGTATAGTACGATCTATGATTTTGGTGCCTTTTCTGAGGAATTGTTCCGGATTCAATATCCGGCGAAAGGGAGCGCTGAGGTCACAAAAGAAATACAAAAGTTGTTTAAGCAACATGATGTTTCCTTTGCAATAGATGGAAGTCGTGGTTTAGATCACGGTGCTTGGGTTGTTTTAAGATTGCTTTATCCAAATGCCGATATTCCGGTCGTTTCAATGTCGATTAACAGACATCTTTCGCCTGAGGAGCAATACCAAGTTGGAAAAACGTTAGCTTGTTTAAGAGAGAAAGATGTTCTAGTGATCGGGAGTGGAGGAACCGTCCATAATCTCCGAGCGTTGAATTGGAGTGATAACGGTGAAGTGGACGACTGGGCCCTTGAGTTTGACGAATGGTTAGCGACTCGCTTGGAGAACTGGGATGTCGAATCTCTATTTAACTACTCTTCTCAAGCGCCTGGTGCACAACTAGCTGTGCCACCATATGGTAATGAGCATTTTGTCCCGCTCTTTTACGCGATGGGGGCAGCAGATAACGAAAAAAGCGCAAATTTGCTACATCGCAGTTATCGCTATGGAAATCTAAGTCATAGTGTTTGGCAGTTCGGAAGCTAATGAAACAAAAGATATGAAGGAGGAATATTTAATATGAACAAGAAGGTCGAAGTAGGTACGTTAATATTGCGATTAACTTTAGGAATTAGTTTTTTTGTACATGGTTTAGTTAAATTCCAAGGTGGGATTGAGAATATTGTTGGTTGGTTTGATAGCATTGGCATACCTGGAGTATTAGCTTATGCTGTTGCATTAATTGAAATGGTTGGTGGAATTGCCTTAATCATCGGTCTAGGTACTAGAATCGTGTCGATTTTGTTATCAATAATCATGATTGGAGCCATTTTTACCGTAAAACTAGCTGCTGGCTTCTTAGGAGATGACCAATTAGCAGGGTACGAACTAGATTTGGCTTTCTTAGCGATGGCCGTGTTTCTTACGATGAATGGCAGTAAAATGCTTGCAGTTGATCACCTTGTTTTTAAAGGGAAACCGAAAGATCATAATCAAGTAGTTTAGTCTTCTAGCACTGAAAAAAGACTTACCTTAAGGCAAGGTAAGTCTTTTCCGTTTTTGTGGAGAAACACAAGAAATAACATATCAATGATAATTTAGTTTTAACATACGCAATCGATGGCAAATAACACAATAATTCAGTCATGACAATAGCTGTTGTCAATGCGTGAATGGGTATGTTAGAGGGAATGCTATTTGTTCTATTCATTCTATTACTTCAAAAGATAATTATAATTTTGGATTAAAATACACATAAAGATTGCGAAGAAGTGTACTAAAGTACGAGCACGAATGTTTTGTAATCACTGTGTAGTAGACTTGTGTTACGGACACAGGAGACCTTATTTCACAAAAAACAGTTCATTATTAAAAAGGAATATCTATGGAATTTAACCATTAGTTCCATTAGTTAAATTAATTAACTAACTATGATATAATAAACGCTATGATACAGTACATATGGAGGATTTTCTATGCAACGTGGTACATTCCAATTAATGAAATCCGTTAATAAATCAATCATTTTAAATAAGATACGTACATCCGAGCCGATCTCTAGAGCTCAAATAGCGAAAGAAACAAGTCTAACTCCTCCGACAGTCAGCAGCATTGTTAAAGAGCTAATGGAGCAAGGATTAGTTAGGGAGAGTTCGCTTGGTCACTCAAGTGGTGGGCGAAAACCAACTATGTTGCATATTAATACTAGTGCTTTTTATGTTATTGGTGTCGATGCTGGGCCAGAAACGGTGGAATGCATTCTAACAGATTTAACAGGCGATATCCTCCAACGAACATCTAGTTTATTGAAAAAAACGATAACGAATGAAGAGTTTATGTCCATTCTAAAAGAAAATATAGATTCCATTTTACAATCAAATGAAATCAACCAAGATAAGATCATTGGCATTGGGGTAGCCATGCATGGGGTTGTAGATGTTGAAACAGGAACATCACTTGTGGCTCCTATTTTAAACTTAAGAAATATTCCGATTAAAGATGTGTTGGAAGAAGAGTTTAATTTAACGGTAAAAGTTGAAAATGATGCTCGGGCCATGGCGCTGGGTGAATCGTGGTTTGGTGGTCATGGTGATGTAGATAGCATGGTTGCTGTTAATATTGGACGTGGCGTTGGTGCAGGTATTGTTTTTAATGGCAAATTATATCATGGTGCGCAAAGCATTGCCGGGGAATTGGGACATATAACCATTGATATAAACGGTGAAGTTTGTGAGTGTGGAAATCGTGGCTGTTTGCAAACACTCGTGAGTGGAGCGGCAATTGCTGAACGAGCAGATAAACAGATAAAAGTAAGTACAGGAAAATTAACGGGTAAAGAAGTTTTTGAGTTAGCTGAGAGTGGCAACCAGTCTTATATTCATCTACTTCATGAAACAGGTAAGATGATCGGAATCGGTTTGACAAACTTAATTCATCTCATTAATCCAAGTGAAATTGTGTTAGGTGGGGGGGTTATGAAAAGTGAAAAATTTATTATGCCAGCAATCCTTGAATCTATCCAGCAAAGAGCTTTGACGACTGAAGCGAGACAGACAAATGTGACGGTTTCTAAATTGGGTGATGAGGCAACTTTACTTGGGGCTGTATCATTATTATTGGTTGAATTATTTGATCCAGTTATAAAAGTGGGCTGAACCTTTCATAAAAAGGTTCAGCCTATTCTTTAAGCCATTAAACTAAATGTAAACACGGTCTGTTTCTTGTAAGTGTCATCTGCATTTAAAAGAACGCTAGGAAAACCATCATAATGTAATGATGCTGGTGAGCCCTGTGTTTCAAAACAAACACCATGGTACTTACGTGATAAACCTTCTTGTAATGGTAAACCTTCATCTAAGCTATTTGCTGTATACATAACCATTCCAAGTTGGTTCGTTTTCACAGTCATCATACGGCCGCTAGTAGGATCATGAAGGATCGCCTCATCCTTCATGGTATGGTCAAATATAAAATAATGGTCATACCCATTTGCAGCTATTTGATTTTGCCCAAAATTATCGGTAAATCCATCACCAAGCACACGTTCATTCCGAAAATCAAAAGGGGTTGCCTCGACATGAATCCGTTTTCCAGTGGGAATAAGGTCGTTATCAAGCTCAACAAACTTACTACTATCTATGGTTACATGGTGATCATGTACAGTGTTTTTGAGGTTGCCGCTTAAATTAAAGTAAGTATGATTGGTCAAGGCCAGAGGTGTTGTCTGATCGCTACTTGCCTGGTAATTAAGAATAAGTTGATTTTCATTGTTGAGTGTGTAGGTAACGAGTAGATCTAGATTTCCAGGATATCCACCACAGCCATCAATCGATTTATGAGTAAGTGTTAAACCAACTGCTTCTTCTGTTTGAAAGGGGGTAACCTTCCAAACCTTTTGGTGAAACCCATCTGGTCCTCCATGTAGATGGTTATCTCCGTTATTTGCTGCCAAGGTAAATGTCTGATCATTGATTTCAAACGTGGAACCTTGAATCCTACCAGCGACTCGACCGATGATGGCACCAAAATAATGGGAATTTTGGTGATAATCTAGATAATCTCTATAACCAAGTACGACATTTTCGATGTTGCCCTTTCGATCGGGGACCATGATCTTCGTAATAATACCACCATAGTCCAGTACACTAACCGTC
Source organism: Halalkalibacter alkalisediminis (assembly GCF_028610705.1). Classification (GTDB taxonomy): domain Bacteria; phylum Bacillota; class Bacilli; order Bacillales; family Bacillaceae_D; genus Halalkalibacter; species Halalkalibacter alkalisediminis. The sequence continues at coordinate 261,064 of NZ_JAQQWT010000005.1, read as the reverse complement.
ATTCCGAGATCATTTGTTAATGTGTACTCCTTCCATTTTCCCAAAATTTCTTTTGTAACTAAGTTCATAACTACATCCACCTATTTATTTATTGTGTTAATGAATCTTTCAAATGCTTCCCTTTCTTTTAATACACCAGCATCCTCAAGTACTTTTGCAAACTTCTTGCCAAGTTCTTTTTGTAAGACGGTTTCTGCCTCTTTGGCATAAGAAAAAGTCCCATACTCAGCTTTCAACTGATCGGCCCATTCGAGATGGTAGGCTTCTACATTACTTTGGTTCCCTAGTAGAAACGCTTGTATTTCTGCCAACTCATCCTTTAGTCTAGGTGGCAAAACGGCAAGCCCCATAACCTCAATTAAGCCAATGTTTTCTTTTTTTATATGGTGAACATCTGCATGTGGGTGAAAAAGGCCAAGTGGATGTTCATCTGTTGTACGATTGTTTCTGAGCACAAGATCGATTTCAAAGAGGCCATTACGATTTCTAGCAATTGGTGTAATGGTGTTATGCGGTGTATTACCCGTATAGGCCATTACATCGGCAAGTTCATCAGAGTAATTTCTCCAAGTTTGTAAAACCTCATCAGCTGCTGTAACGAGTCTATCTATTTTCGTGCCTCTTAAGCGGATCACAGACATCGGCCATTTAACAACCGATGCATCGATATCTGGGAAGGCATTTAATTCAAATGAAAAGGCATCTTCTGCTCGTGTCATGGCAAACTCATAACGTCCAGCCTGATAATGGTCATGACTTAGTATAGAACCACCTACAATTGGTAAATCGGCATTTGAACCAATAAAGTAGTGTGGAAACTGATCTGTAAATGTAAGCAATCGTTCAAATGCATGTCGATCAATTTTCATATCGCAGTGCTCTTCAGAAAGCAAAATGCTATGCTCGTTATAGTAAACATATGGTGAATATTGTAGATACCAGTTTTCTCCCGTAAGAGGAACATGAATAATTCTATGATTCGCACGGGCTGGATGCCCCGTTCTCCCTGTGTATCCTTCATTTTCTTTGCATAAAAGACATTTTGGATAGTTGAGCGTTTGTTTCATCGAACGTTCTCGTTTGATTTGCTCTGGATCTTTTTCTGGCTTTGACAAATTAATGGTAATGTCGAGCTGGCCATATAGAGTATCAACTTTATATGAAATATTTTTCTTAATTCGATTCATCTGAATATAATTGCTGTTTTTACTTAGGTTATAAAAGTAATCCGTTGCGGCTATTGGTGATTCCTCATATTTTTGGTTGAACGTTTTATTAATGACAGAGGGTCTTGCAACAAAGCAATTCATAATATTAGCTGATAGCATTTCCTTTTCATCTAGGACATCCATGATCACCCCTTGTGTTACGGCATAATCTATTAAGTTCTCCAGGAGGTTTGGAATCGTATCATCTGTTTTTTGAACGACTTCTTCTGGAAATGCTTCTAACCCAAGTAGATGGATCACCTGATTACGAACATAATACAAATCAGCTGGTTCAATTAATTCCACTTCCATAGCCTTTTGAAAAAGTCCGGCTAGATCTTCAAAAATCATCATATTCCTTCCTTCCCATAGCCTTCAGGATTTGTTGCATGCCAATTCCAAGCATCTTCAATAATTTTTGTCACTGAAGTTCGTGTTGGAGTCCAGCCTAATACTTGCTTTGCCTTATCGGAGCTAGCAATCAAAATGCTAGGATCACCAGCTCTACGTGTACCCATTTTTGCTGGGATTTCTTTACCTGTTACGGTTCGGGCTGTATCAATCATTTCTTTTACTGAAAATCCTTGATTGCTTCCAAGATTGAACACGTTACTTTTGCCGCCTTCTCTCAGGTAATTGAGTGCTAATAAATGGGCATTGATGAGATCTTCAACATGGACGTAGTCGCGAATACAAGTTCCATCTGGTGTCTCATAGTCATCACCAAAAATGGTAATATGAGATCGTTGTCCGAGTGCAGTCTGTAAGATAATGGGAACCAAATGTGATTCAGGGCGATGATCTTCTCCTATTTCTGCCGTTTCTCTAGCGCCAGCTACATTAAAATAACGCAAGGAAACAAAGTTAACACCATGTGCTTGTTCCGTCCACTTCATGACTTTTTCCATGGTAAGTTTGGTTTCTCCATACGTACTTGTTGGGTTTGTTGGCATTGTTTCAGTAATTGGTACGGCTTCAGGCTCTCCGTAGGTTGCAGCAGTGGAGGAGAAGACAATCTTTTTCACATCATGCTCAACCATTGCTTGAAGCAAAACCTGTGTTCCATAAACATTATTATCAAAGTATTTAAGGGGATTTTCCATCGATTCACCGACAAGTGAATTGGCAGCAAAATGAATAACAGCATCAATCGATTCTTTTTCAAAAACAGCGTTTAGAAAATCAAAATTTCGAATATCGCCTTCATAAAAGGTTGCTTTCGGATGAATAGCACCCCTGTGACCCGTTTCAAGATTATCGACAATTACGACGTTTTCACCTTGATCTATTAATTGATAGACTGCATGTGAACCAATATATCCTGCTCCACCTAAAACTAAAACACTCATATTAACACTCCTCATTAAGTTCTCTTGCCCCATCGCCTATTGACGCCGTATAAAAAGTAGCATCATAGCCCACGACATCATGGTATATACGGTTAATATTTTTCTTGAATTCTTCTATTTTGTCATTCTCAACAATGGCAATGGCGCAACCGCCAAATCCAGCACCGGTCATACGTGCACCGACAACGCCTTCTTGTTCCCAAGCAGCTTGCACAATCGTATCGAGCTCAAGACCAGTTACCTCATAATCGTCTCGTAAAGAGAGGTGTGATTCATTCATTAGTCTACCAAACCCGTTAAGGTCGCCTTGCTGCAATTTATCTAATGCTTCTAATGTCCGTGCATTTTCATGTACAGCATGGTTGGCTCGTTTTTGATTAATCTTATCGGTAATGAGATGTTTATTTTTCTCAAATTGATCCGTCGTTAATTCTCCTAAACTACTTATTGATAACTCTTGTTGTAATTCATTTAGTGCTTCTTCGCACTGGGCACGACGTTCATTGTATTTAGATCCAGCTAAAGTCCGCTGTTTATTTGTATTGATAATCATAACGGCATGGTCATTCAATACAATTGGTGCATATTTATAGTTTAATGTTTGGCAGTCTAGTAGGATGGCATGATCTTTTTTGCCCATGCCAATCGCAAACTGATCCATAATACCGCTGTTCACACCGATGTATTCGTTTTCAACTTTTTGACCAAGTTGGATCATAGGGATACGCTCCATATTCAGATCAAATAGTCCATTTAATAAAACGCCAGTCGCTAATTCGATCGATGCAGAAGAAGAGAGACCGGCACCATTTGGAATATTCCCGTAAAACAAAATATCAGCACCTTGAAGAATGTCTTTACCTGCTTCTTTCATATAAAGAAACATCCCTTTTGGGTAGTTTGCCCAGTTATCAGACTCATCAAAGGATAGATCTGATAAATCGGATTCAATGATTCCAACGTCAGGGAAATTCATTGAATAAAAACGCAGCTTTTGATCGGATCGCTTGCTTCCAAGTGCATAGGTTCCAAACGAAAGGGAAGCAGGAAACACATGTCCTCCGTTATAATCCGTATGTTCACCAATCAGGTTCATTCTACCTGGGGCGAAAAAGGTTCTAGGTGACTGTGTTGTATTAAAAATCGATTGAAATTCTTTTGATAAATTGGCTAAAGTACTCATAATGCCTCCTTAGAATATGTTCGTTACATGTATTTAAAAGATGTAGTAACTTAATTAATTAATTTAATTAAGTTACTACAAGCTTACTACGATTTTTATACTGACGCAATAAAAATCGTAGTAGGAATTCATCGGAATTTTTCTAACAAATGAGTATCAGGTTTAAAGGTACCGCCGTTGAGCTGATTGGTACGCGAAAAGAGAGCGGAGAAGAAGTACAGGTCACTAAAGAGTTGTTTAGGTACGTGAAAAGAGAGCCGAAGAGAAGTACAGGTCATTAAAGAGTCGTTTAGGTATGTGAAAAGAGAGCGGAGGAGAAGTACAGGTCACTAAAGAGTCGTTTAGGTATGTGAAAAGAGAGCGGAGGAGAAGTACAGGTCACTAAAGAATTGTTTACGTATATGAAAAGCATGCACAAGAGAAATAGAAGGTCTTAACGCAGCAAATCAAAGGAGCCGGAGCGGCAAAATAAACAAGTTGTAGTTAACTACTCCTTCACAATGTAATGAGCGGAACGGCCTTGCCCTATTTTTTCATAATTTTCAAGAAGCACATTACGAATCGTTTTTATAGTTTTAGTGGTGTTACACCAATCATAAATTTCGTTTGTAGTTATTTTTCGATTAGGAAAAAGAACTCTAAATTCTTCGATAGTGCGTAAAATGGCAGTAAGATAACTTTCTGAACTACCACAAGCCTTGCAAATTAGGAACATTTTAGTATGGGACGTATCTAATGATCGGCAATGAACACAGGAAACTCCTTTTTTAAGTTCATTGAAATCATAGTCTGGTAGTCTATTGTAAGGTGTTTCTATTAAGGGACTAGATTGTAGCTGTTCCGCTAATTTAAAGTGGGTTTCTTTTAATCGAGAGGATTTCGGCTTTAGGTTTTGTATAAAACGTTTAAGCTGAGTTGGGAACACAATTGGAAGGTTTAAGGGAGCTTGATAAAGTTGAAATTCGGGGTTTACGAAGATAAGATAGCTTTCAATAGGCAACTTATTTCCGAATTCGTGAAGCGATCTTCGAGATAAGGATTCAGTTCGTTTTAATTGAAGCAAGGGGTTTTTGATCTCGATCCTTGAAGCAGAAAACCACCTATCGTCCTCTACAAAAAAGTCACCTTCGTAATTTTTTACTTCGAAAAGATAAATGGTATCAGGAGAAATGAGCAATGTGTCGATTTGAAATAATGTATGGTTACACTCTAGCAATAAATCATTTAGAACCAGCTTTTCAAAGGAGAGATTTTCGAGCCAGCCATCAAGTACTTGCTCACCTTTAAAGCCTTTTTCAAGGTTCGTATAGTAATTTTTAACTTTTACTGGTAAATTCATACGAATATTAAGAGATCTAAGTGCTTTCAACTCTGATGATTCATCACGAGGTTTAAGGTTCAATGCCAATCAGCTCCATTCTTTTCTTTTACATTCATAATAGGTGCTACTTGAGTGATGAACAAGAAACAAATAAATAAAAATCTCCAATAGACTCTTCAATCGTTAAACCACGGGCTTTAAAAACCGCATGCTTGATAGGAAATCCCGTTACTAACCGACTTACATGTATCTACAAATTATTTGTTAGATTCTTTGCGGTTTTAGTGATGATTATGTATATTTGACAGATGGGCACTTAACCTATGATAAGAATGTGCTTAAGTTTTAAAAAATAAAATTAACTGTTATCACAGGCTCTATCATAAATCTTTGATATGCTGATACATTTGGTAATCGTTTCAAAGATTTTTCAAAGACAAGTTAGCGGAGGATCCACAAATGAAACAGAAGTTACCAGTAAAAGAAATTCTCGCTTTAGGCTTTTTTATGTTTGCTTTGTTTTTAGGAGCAGGAAATTTAATCTTTCCGCCTGTGCTTGGGCAGCAAGCAGGTGAATCGATATGGCCTGCCATTTTCGGTTTTTTAGTCACGGGTGTAGGTCTGCCTCTTTTGGCGATTATTACGATCTCAAATGTAGGAGGGGATTTAGATACACTCTCCCAAAGAGTTCATAAGACATTCGCCGTCGTCTTTCCAGTTGTCATTTATCTAACGATCGGTCCCTTTTTTGGTATACCACGGACAGGGACGGTAGCTTATGAAGTCGGGGTCGTACCCTTTCTTCCAAGTACGAGTGGATTCAGTTTATTCGTATCGACACTCATCTTTTTCTCCATTACGTTTTGGCTTGCTCTTAATCCTGCTAAGCTCGTTGATCGCGTTGGTAAAATTTTAACACCGATTCTTTTTGTCTTAATTGTCATCATCTCGATTCGAGCCTTTATCTCACCACTTGGAGATGTTGGTTATGCGGCAGAGACTTACATAGAGGGAGCTTTTTTCAGCGGATTTCTTGAAGGGTTTTTAACAATGGACGCGATTGCCGCACTTGTATTTGGGATCGTTATTATTAACCGAATTCAAGAAAAGGGTTTCAGAGAAGTGGGAGACATTCGTTCTTATACAATTAAAGCAGGAATCATTGCCGGAGTGGGGCTTTCATTTGTGTATATTGCGCTAGCTTATATTGGTGCGACGAGTGTGAATGCAGTTGGGGTGTTAGACAATGGTGGGGCGATCCTCACCGCTGTCACCTCTCGTTTGTTTGGCCCGTTTGGTACGATCCTGCTAGCGTTTGTTATTACAGGGGCTTGTTTAACGACTTCTATTGGGTTGGTTTCAGCATGTGGAGAGTTTCTAACCAAGCGATTCAAAAGAGTGTCCTACCCTGTCATTATTGCCGTTCTATGTCTCTTTAGTTTTACGATGGCGAACCTAGGGCTAAGTCAGTTAATTTCATTTTCTTTGCCTCTTTTGATTGCGATTTACCCGATTACAATCGTATTGATTTCTTTATCCATTTTGCATTTAGTCAAACCACTTTCGAGCTCCATTTATAGTGGCGCGATTATCGGAGCTGGAATCGTAAGCATTTATGACGGATTAACGATGGCAGGGCTTTATTCTGACTTCATCACAAATACGCTCGCACACTTACCTTTATATACAGAAGGAGTAGGCTGGTTACTACCAAGTTTGGTAGGTGGGTTACTAGGTTACTTATATCAAAAACGTTAAATAGCAAAAGGTCTGATCTCAGAAAGGGTTCCTTCTGAGATCAGACCTTTTAATGTATGATTAAGTACCTGGTACAGGATTCTTCATTTTTGATTTATAAATTTGATATAAAAGCAAAGCGAAGACAGATAAAACGATTCCTAAAATATAAGGTAAGCCGATCGTAATCGTAAAGAGCCATCCACCAAGCGGAGGACCGATGATTCGACCAAGTGAATCAAAGGAAGATAAAAGCCCTGTCGTACGACCGTAGCCGGTTGGTGATGCTTTTGTTAACAAAGAAGAAACACTCGGACGAATAAAGCCATTACCGATTCCAAAAACCGTTAAGAACAGGGCGGCAGTTAGAAAACTATCAACAAATAAAATGAGGGCAAAGCCTATCGCAGAAATGACAATCCCTATTTGAATGACTAACCCTTCGCCATATTTCTTCGTAAGCTTTCCTACTAGACCACCTTGCACAAGCGCTCCTGCTAGCCCCATGATCATAAAAATATATCCTAGCTCCACCGCTCCTAAATTAGCTCTTTGATAAGCAAAATAAGCGAATGTAGCTTCTAGACCAGCTAATGATAAAGAGACAAACCATTGCAGGATAAAAAGGATAGAAACTGGACCTTTCAGGGCACTTAATAACGGTGTTCTTTCCTTTAACTGCTTGTTGCGTTGTTCAGGAGTTAAAGATTCCTTTAATACAAAGAGAACAAATAGAAACGTAATGATAGACAATGTACCGGCTATGTAAAATGGAATGCTTAATCCAGACTGAGAGAAGACTCCTCCTAAGGCAGGGCCAAAGACAAAACCTAAGCCAACAGCCGCCCCAATGATTCCCATTCCCTTTCCACGATTCTCTTCTGATGTAATGTCTGCTACATACGCCATAACCGTAGGCATATTAGCAGAAGAGAAAAATCCGCCGATAACCCTTGCGGCAAAAAGCATCCATAGTGTCGATGACACCGCCATTAAGAAAAAGGATAGAGCTAGTCCGAAAATCCCAACCATAATGACAGGCTTTCGGCCAATACGATCAGAAACGCGACCCCACATCGGCGCAAATAGAAGTTGCATAACTGAATACACGGCCATTAATAACCCTAATTGAGTCGGGGTGGCCCCAATTTCCTCTACGTAAAATGGCATCACAGGAATAATGATCCCAAACCCGACCATAACAAGAAACATAACAGCAAATAAGACAGGTAATGATTTTTTTGATTCCAATATGTAGTTCACTCCGATTAGTAGTTAAATTTTAAAGTTCTAATTACGTTGTTATTTTATCATACTATGTAAGGTCTCTGATGTGAAATAAGTGTTTAGTGTTGATGAAAAGTGAAGAAAGGTAGGAACATCCTACAGGAAACAGCTAATTTCGTCGTGAATCGGCACGGATATCTCGGCCATCTCAACCATCTCTGATAGACTTTCTTTTTACTGCTGATTTGCTATTTTAATAGCCCTTCTCCAATAGGACGGATTTACTTCTTATTTCGTAAAGCACTGTGTGAGGATAAGATATTTCTTTAAAACAAAGCTATAATTGATATTAATAGCAGTTTATATTACATTTTCTATAACGGTCATAAATAAAAATGAAATTTTATCTATTAAAATATCTTTGGTAGATTAAGATAAAATGATGGCAAGGTGTGAATTCATGAAAGAATTTTACAATCAGTTACATAAAAAAGTCTATTACATCGTAATGCTAAGCATCATCGCTTTTATGGCAATGGGGTTATTTATTGAGAATCCATTTGATTTTAATATAGGTTATATGTCACATATGGTTTTAGTTGTCATACTCACCATTTTATTATTAATCTATCCTAGGTTTGAGACACATGTTTTTAGAACACTATTGATCATAATAGGAACGATCTACTTCTATACCCTTTTCTTTTTGTATCCTGAGACATTATCTTTGTTTGTATTCCTATGTGTAATACCTGCATTTTCTATCCTGTTTTTTGACGCGAAGTTGTTTTATCTCTCCTTATTTTTCAACTCATTATTAATCGCATGTACATTCTGTTTTATTATACTATTTGATTATAGTAATAATTTTTCACACTTAAAAATGGATCTAATAGGAAATGTGATTAACTTTATATCGATCCAGGTCATTTTATTTTTCATTTTTCATCTATCCTATTTGCGTATAAAAAAACAAAGGTTATATTATGAACAAATGCAGCAGTCGGAGCGATTAAAGACAACGGGTCAACTAACAGCAGCTGTTGCACATGAAATAAGAAATCCGTTGACAGTCGTAAAAGGTTTCTTGCAATTTTATGAAAAAGATCAATCATTAAACAATGAGACAAAGAAGAACTTTACTTTGATGATCGATGAATTAAAAACAGCAGAACATGTCATTTCTCAATTTTTAATGATTGCCAAACCAGATAAAGATAAGAAGATGGAGAGGGTCGATGTCAAGGCTGCTTTGCAGAGTATTACAGATTTACTAAAATCTTATGGGATTATCCATGATAATAGTATCGAATTGAGTGTTGAGGAAAACTGCTATATTGCTGTTCATTTAATAGAGTTTAAACAGTTAATGATTAACTTTATAAAAAATGCTATAGAGGCCTCCGATAAGGGTGATTCAGTCATTGTGAAGGCAGAAAGAAAAAAAGGATATGTTGAAATGAAAATAATGGATCAGGGCTGCGGTATGTCTGAAGAAGAAGTAAAATCTCTGGGTACTCCTTTTTACTCTTTAAAAAGCAAAGGAACTGGTTTAGGTTTGATGATTTGTTTTAATATTGTAGAAAAATATAATGGCACCATTCACTTTACTAGTTCAAAGGGTGAAGGGACAATGGTTACGATTAAGTTTCCATTGGATAAACAGTAGTCTTTGTGAAATTTTTTCAGGGGACCGAGAAGAAGATGATCGGCTAAAATTTCAAGTGATGGCTCTTATCTGAGGACAACGTATCGATAATAAAAAGCTTACTGGCTACATTTTAGCAACAGTAAGCTTTATTTTTGTAGTGTATTAAATTTGGATCACAACACTTTTTCAGGCTAGCTATGGCCGGCCTTTATCTCCCTAGTACCCAACCACTCCCCAATAAACTCCACCTCATCATATGAGAAAAAGTTGCTTAAAATCTCATCACGGTCATCGAGGAAAAGTTGATCTGCAACTGCGGTCACAAGCTTAGGGACTCCCACTCTCATCCCTGAAAGAGCAGAGGCTGAAATTCCACAGCTAATGAGAGCAGAGTAGTTGAACGCAAATAGACCATGTAAATTCTTCCTACATGCTTCATCACGGCTTAAAAAAGCAAAACCAGGGCTAAGGTAAGGGTGGGCATCTAACACTGGACTAGCGACTTCTGCTGGAGCTTGATAACAGTCGCTCCAGCGTGCAATGGAGCTTTCGACTAGGCTCAACTCTGGACGCAGAGCAGGATCGGTTAAGAGGCCCGTACTGATGATTAGAAAATCAAAAGTAAATGTCCCTTGTGGTGTCGTCACCACTGCACCGGCATCGCTCTTCTCTACATTAAGCCACGGTGCACCAAGGTGAAGATGAAACCCAGCCCATGAGGTTGCGCGTTCAAATGTATCGTTGGTCGGTGGCTGATTGTGTTTAAAGAAATGGGCAATGGCCGCATATTTATCAGCATCTGATAACACATGGAACCGTTCAATCATACCGGATCCTTCCATTTGGCGGATGGGGTTGATACGTGGTATTTTTTTACGGCGGACAAAGACATGGGCTTCTCCTACGCCTTCAGAAAGCGCAAAATTAGCGTTATCAAAGGCAGATGCACCCCCGCCTAAAATAGCGACTTTCTTGCCTTTTAGCTCATCAAAATTAATGCTTTCAGAGGTGTGTGCATAGAGATAACGAGGTACGTTTTCCGTTATCATTGGCGGCACGTGCCATTCTCCACCACCTTGAATGCCAGTTGCTAAGATGACTTTACGTGCTAGAACGGTGTCAGAAGGGGCTCCTGTGCCATCTAAGTGGAGGCGGTGGATGCCTTCTTCTAGAGGCTCTACTAACCTTAATTTCACTTCGTTCACAACGGGTAAATGAAGAACTTCGCGATACCAGCGTAAATAATTCATCCATTCGCCTCTTGGAATTTTATCAATGGCTTCCCAACCCTTTGATCCAAACTGGGCTTCCCACCATGAACGGAATGTTAAAGAAGATACACCGAGATCAATTGAGGTTAAATGCTTGGGTGTGCGTAATGTGACCATTCGAGCATATGTCTCCCAAGGTCCTTCTAAGCCTTCGGGGTTTTCGTCGATGATAAGAATATTAGAGATTCGCTCACGCAAAAGACCAAAGGCTGTGCCTAAACCGCTTTGACCGCCACCGATGATCACGACATCATAAACGTGTCCTTCTGGATGGGTGAGTGGGCGGACCCAATCAGCCCCTCCATAAGCGAGATAGGAAAGATCTGTTTTCACTTGTTCATTTAAGGTCTGTAAGCTCATGATTCTTCATTCCTTTCACCGGTATCTAATAAAAAATCATCTTTCCTACATGTACGCCTTTTAGCTTGCAAAATCATACAGTAGAAGAATGATTGAATGTATTTTTGTTCATGCGCTTATCGTATCATTTCTATGTAAGTTATTGGATGTACACTATAGCTAAACTCTTTTTTGTCTATTGTTTAAAATGACTAAACCATTCAAAAACTAAAGCTTATTTAACGAACAAGTGGATGCAAATATACCAACGCGAGTGAATTTTTTCACTGTAAGATGATCATACAAAGTAAAATGACAAAAAATCAGGGCCTATATAGGACAGATAGGAACCATTGAGTCTCTTTCTTACAAGTCGACACAAGGTTTGAATGAAAATATATAGAAAGACTATTTTCCTATGATATAATCCCCATTAAAGAAGTTTGATACAGAAGAGATCGTCTGAAAAAAGGAGATGGAATGGTGGACCATACGGCTGATAAAAGTCTGAATGTTTCGGTTTTAATGAGTGAATTAAAGCAAGATAACCTCGAAATGCAAAATGTAATGAAAAAGATTAGAGACATATCAACAAAGTCAAATATATTAGCTTTAAACTCGGGAATTGAGGCAGCTCGTGCGGGAGAAGCAGGGCGAGGTTTTTCCGTTGTTGCAACGGAGATTAAAAAGTTTGCTGAACAAAGTTTGAATGCGAGTAAGGAAAGTGAAACGATTATTAATAGCATTCAAAATAAAGCAAATGAAATTATTGCGGTCCGTACGGTCGATATGGCCTTTGATACGATTGATAAGGTGGATCGCAACTTGTTTGAGCGCAACTGTGATGTCCAAGCTTGGGCGACGTTTGATGCCATTAAAGACTGTTTGCTTCAACCGACAGCGGAATCAAAGCAAACGGCTCAATCATTTTTGAAAAATATTTATAACATTTACGAAGTGTACTTTGATTTATTTGTAGTAGATTTATCAGGGGAAATTATGGTTGCTTCACAAAGTCAAGGCCAAGTAGGAAAGAACATGTCAGACCGTGAGTGGTTTAAGGAAACGATTCAAAAAAAGGCCGTGCATGTAACGGATATGTATTATTCTGCGGTAATCGGTGGCTATACAATGGGGTATTCTAGCCCTGTTCATAATGATGAGGGTGAAGTGATTGGCGTTTTTACAACCAGATTCAACTGGGAGTTTATTTACGATATTATTGATCGTGTTAAGCTTGATGAAAAAAGTCAACTTTATCTCATCAATTCAGATGGCTATGTGATCGCTTCTAAAGACCGTACAGGAATTTTAGAAAGAAAACTAACGCATTTGAAAGCAGTAGAAAAGGTTTTGTCTGGTCGAGAAGATCGGGGCTATGTATTGGAGAATAATCAAATTTATGCTTTCTGCTTAACAGAAGGGTATAATGCTTATAAAGGCAAGGGTTGGTCCGTTATTGTAGTAGAATCGATTGTATAAAAGAAGTGAAACCAATAAAAAAGAGGGTGTCTCAAGAGCTGTCAAGCTGTGAGACATCCTCTTTATTTAAAATCAACGATAATGAAACATTGATCATCGTTTTTATGGTAGGAGTGTTCCTTATGATGGAGCGATTGTAAAATCCGTTCTTTTAATTCGGTTATGGAGTCATTTGGGTGTTCTCTCAAGATCGACTGTAAATGGTTAGAGCCAAGTGGGTCGGTCACGCCATCCGTATAAAGGAGTAATCGGCCTCCTTTAGTGTAGGAAAACGTTTTGGTTTTGAACTGTATTCCTTCAATCAAGCCAACTGGGGGCGTCGAAGAGAAAAGTTCAACCTGCTCCCCACAAGGACCTTGCCAGAAAGCAGGGGGATGACCTGAATTAACATACTCAATCTCTTGTTTCTTCGTATCAATTAATAGATAAATAGCGGTACAATAGTGTCTCGCCTCATCATTGTTTTCAAATAAGTCATGTAGATATCGATCGAGTTCTTTCATGACAATATCTGCTGAAATGCCTCTTGATATTAATCGCTGAAACAAGGAATGAAGCGACATAGAGACTAAGGCTGACGATATTCCATGTCCCATTACATCAAGAATGATGATTCCGTATCGATGTGGATCGATCTGGTAAAAGCCATACATATCGCCTGATAAATCGCTTGAGGCTTTATAAAATGATTCCATTTGAAGATGCTCATTTTGGATAGGTTCAGTTAAAGAGATTTCTTGAATGTTTCGGGCGAGTTCTAGCTCTTTTTCTGTATCTGTTTTGTATTTTTGATTTTGGTTATTTAACTCTAAAAGCTCTTCTTGTTTCGTTTCTAGCGTTTTCAGCACCATTTCTAAGTCTGAATTGGCTTTGTTTTTTGCTGCTAATGCTTGTTCGGCCTCATTTCTGGCTAACAGAAGTTTATTTTCAAACTCATTTCTTTTACGCATCGGAATCAGCACACAGTTGGTAAGAGGTACCCCGTCTTTCTCTTTTCGACATGCATTAAGAAGGACAGGAATCTCTTCCCCCTTTTTTGTAAGAAGAGAAATGTACATTTCTTCAACTTGTTTTTCGACTTTTACAAGAGGAAAAAAGTAGAGTTGATAAAACATTTGAGCAGGAACTGAAAGGATGCAGTTGATGTTTTGTTTGGACAATTCTTCTAATGAATACCCCAGTAATGAAAGTAAGGTCTGGTTAATGGATACGATTGTACCTTCATCGGATAGCGCTAAAAAGCCACACGGTGCATCATTCAATTGCTCGTCCATATCCTCTCTCCCTTCCTTCATCGGTTTAAGTAGTCACGTATACATTGAATCGTTTCAGTAGGATGACTCATATGAGGACAATGTCCTGTTGCTTGCATCAATGTAAAGGTGCTGTTTGGAATGTGTTGATGAACATATTGACCAACAGCTGGTGAAGCGATAATATCTTCCGAACATTGAAGAATGAGTGAGGGAATACGAACTTTTGTTAACTCCGCACGATGATCTGAAAAAAAAGTAGCTTTTGCAAATTGACGTGCAATAATTGGATCAGTCGAACAAAAGCGAGTCTCTAAATCCTTTGCAAGTTCGGGTCGATCGGGGTTGCTCATAACAGTCGATGCAAATACATTGGCCCACCCGATGTAATTTTTCTCCATCATCTCAACCAGTCCTAATAAGTCTTTTTCCTCAAAACCACCTGTGTAAAGAGGAGGATCATTTAAATAGCAAGGCGAAGGCCCTATCATAATGAGGTGTGAAAAATAGTGTGATTGTTGAATGGAAGCGAGCATACCAATCATACTCCCAACAGAATGTCCGACAAACACCGCCTCTTTTATTTGTAAAGCTTCACATACATCAAGTACATCTTGAGCGTAACCCTCTAACGTACTATACTTGATTGGGTCATAGGCGTTTACATCTGAATGACCAGCTCCAACATAGTCAAAGGAAATAATACGATAATCATCTTCAAACGCTTTAGCAACGAGATTCCAAACATTTTGATCACAGCCAAAACCAGGAGCAAAAATCATCGGTTGGCTCCCATGACCTGTGACCTGAACGTAATTACGTGTTAAAATATGATCCATTACAGGCTCCTTCTATGGTGAAACATCATTTTTATTATTTCGGTTTTTATTGATAAGGGAGGAAAGTTCTCCCATAGGAGAGTAATCAAAAGATCTATTCATTAAAGTGTAATATAATAAGACTTGGATATATAGAGGGAATTAGTATGATTCTCGAAATAATGAATCACAAGTGGTGCAAACCTTGTTTAACGAAATTAAATTTGCGACAATACTAAGATAGATCATTAGGAATGCATTACATTTAACGGCTAGAAAAGAGGGTAACACAATGAATAGAGAATCCATTTATGGGTTAACATCCGAACAAGTAACGACGTGGCTGTTGGAACGTGGACATAAAAAAGGGCGAGCAGCCCAAGTGTGGGACTGGTTATATCGAAAGAGAGTAACCGAGTTTTCCGAGATGAGTGATGTAAACAAGGACTGCCTACGTTTACTTGAAGAGCATTTCCACATTCAAACATTAACCGAGCATACAAAGCAAGAGTCAGCAGACGGGACAGTTAAATTTTTGTTTACATTAAAAGACGGAAATCTAATTGAAACGGTGTTAATGCGACATAAGTACGGATTATCGGTTTGTGTAACGACACAGGTTGGCTGTAATATCGGCTGTAGTTTTTGTGCGAGCGGTTTGTTGAAGAAGGATCGTGACTTATCGAGTGGAGAAATTGTTGAGCAGATTATGAAGGTTCAACTTCACCTAGACCAAGTAGGTAAGGGTGAAAAAGTGAGCCACATTGTCATTATGGGAATCGGGGAGCCATTTGATAACTTTACGAATATGGTTGATTTCTTGGAAATTGTTAAGGACCAAAAAGGGTTAGAGATTGGCCCAAGGCACATTACGGTCTCTACGAGTGGCCTTGCAAATAAAATTTATGAGTTTGCTGATTTAAAATTACAAGTCAACCTAGCCATTTCGCTGCATGCACCAAATGATGAGCTCCGTACGCGAATTATGAAAATAAATCGAGCGATTCCGCTCGAAAAATTAATGCCGGCGATTGAATATTATATCGAGAAATCCAATCGTAGAATTACGTTGGAATACATTCTTTTAAAGGATGTAAATGATCAGAGAGAGCATGCCGAGGAGCTTGCAGAACTTATTGGCGGTATGCGAGCGTATGTGAATTTAATTCCTTATAACCCAGTTGATGAGCATAGTCAATATCAACGAAGCGAGGAAGAAACCGTACTTGCTTTCTATGACATATTAAAGAAAAACGGAATCAACTGCGGAATTCGGATTGAACATGGAACAGATATCGATGCAGCCTGTGGTCAGTTAAGAAGTAAGCAAATGAACCAAGCGTAAGCATAGAACAATCAACCTTTTACGGTTGGTTGTTTTTTTTGTGGATAATCGTTAAAGTGGGGCCAAAAGGTTATACACAACTGAATAAGAAGAAAAAATATTCAACAAAACGTTTATCCACATGTGGATAAGTGTTCTTGAGCTTTAATCACAAGAAAGGCTATCTGAATATATGCGTCAGATAGCCTTGTCTTCAATTAAGTTTAAAGAATATGCTTTATTTCATTAAAAGCCATTAGAAGTGGAGCAACGCCATGTCCGTTGTTGGTTACGATTGGTTCTCCAGCGATGTAATAGTCGTAGCTTCCATCTCTAACAACGCCTGTATCTGGGTGTGTACCAAGACCGGCACTTTTACAAATGCCACTTAATAAAACTTCGCCATTCTCTTCGGTAACATACTTTTTGACGGTTCCATCAAATGCCGCTTTTCCGAATGTTCGATAGCCTTCCGGAAGATAGCCTAGCCTAGCTCCTTTTAAAATCGCATATGAAAACATTAATGTGCCGCTAGATTCTAAGTAATTGCCTTTTCGTCCACTTAATTCAACAACCTGGTACCACATGCCGCTATAGTGTTGGTAGCGTAGCATGCCATCGACAGCTTCTTTTAAGAGATCTTTTAATGGTTGTGTATCAACCTTTTCGTTTGCTAACGTTTCAAGAATATCGACAAGGGCCATCACAAACCACCCAACGGCACGAGCCCAAACGTGAGGGGAGAGGCCAGTAGACTTATCTGCCCAAAACATTTCACGACTTTCGTCATAAGCATGAAAGTAAAGTTGTGTTTCTTCGTCGAACAAAAGCTTCCTTACTTGTTTAAATTGTTCTAGAGTATCGGAATAGTCTTTAGTAGCTTCAAATTCTTTAATATATTGAACGTAAAAAGGCTGACCCATGTAAAGACCGTCCATCCAAATTTGATGGGGGTAATTGGTTTTATGCCAGAAGTTTTTTGTCGAAGTACGTGGATATGTTTCTAATTGCTTATAGATTAGATCTAGAACTTTTTTATACTTTGGATCTTGTTCTTTTTCATAGAGTTTAAATAGAATTTCAGTCATTCTAATTTGATCAATACTGTAGTAGCTGACGTCAATCTGTTCAACATTTCCATTTTCATCAACTAGTTGGTCTATAAAATTTTTCACAAAAAGGTATTCCTCCTCATTACCAGTTTGGTTATAACTTTCTAAATAAGCTTTCATAATACAACCTTCTACATAATGCCAGTTATAGGAATACCACTTTCCACATCCGCTCATATATTGCGTTTTGAGCTTTTCAATTAATTTATAAGACATAACGAAACACCTCCAAAGTATAGTTGAATAACAACGTTGTTATAATCATTTAATAAGAAACTGAAAGCGTTGTCAATAGGGTGTTGGGCATGGACATGTTTTGGGTTATTCATAATAGAGGTGATTGAATCGATTTAGGGACTGGCTGAAAAAGAGCGTTAGGATAAATAGTCAATTATCTGCTTCTTAAAGAGGCCTATATCATGATTCATTTGTTGTAAGAAAGCAAAGGGGCATCGATAACCGTTAGCTTCTTTTCTAGAAAAGAGAAGGAGTAGGGGAGAGGAGAAAGGTAAAAAAAAACAAGCGTATACATTAATGTATACGTGTTTACGTATTGCATACATGAAGTACACATTAATGTATGCATGAATACAAACTTGTACACATCTTGTTGTCGCAGTATGTGTACAAGTTTGTAACATTGTAAACAGAAATGTATACATATAATCGTATTCGTATACAATTTAACCGCGATTAGCGAGTCTGCAACTTCACTATAATCTACTAGTAAGATGGAAATATTTAGTTTCGCTCAGGAAACTCGATTCGGGTGCATTTTTTATGAGTAAAAGTAGAATTGCGCAATGGGTGTAGGTCATGATTTGATCAAGGGGTTATTTGGAAAAGTTGATTTTGAATGGAATATATCCAATGTGGTTGCGTAAAAGATACAGAAAGTCGTCCTGTTATTGGAAAGGATCATTTATTGGATGGCGGCACATAGCAGAGTTCACTCCCCTGCTTTAAAAGATCATAATGTCATCTGTCGTTGGCTAAGCAATTAAAAGTGACCATGCATTAGAACTAGATCCATGTTATAAAACGGAGGGTGACCAAACGCTTGTTGTGTTGTTATCTTGTTAGCATGGGATGTGGTGAGAGAAGAAATTAAAGAAGCTTTTAAAAAGACAAACAATGTAATGGGTACTAGCTACATTGTTTAAAACAGGGTTCCCTAAGTGAAGTAAAAGAAAGTAAAGATGTCGGATACGGATCGCGACTAATAAACTTTGATTTACCGGTAGAATTTTTAGTCACTCCTAAATACCAAAGGTTAATAGTAAATTTAATCATGTGAAGATAGAACCTAAAAGGAATTAACGATTGATGGATCATAACTTAAATATCACTAATTGAGATTTGGTTGATAAGACAATTACTTTTTATGATATCGGTGATTGCGGTCATAAAAAACGCAATGTCAATGATGGTAAAGCAAAAGGTTTCGAATAGGTGTATCGGAATCACTAGAAGCAATCAGACGAATGAAACCTGAACGAAGCATGGCATTGAATGACGAAACATCTCCAAAGTGTATATTACAAACTAAAAGCGCTGTTATAAAACTAGTTAATAGTAAACTAAAAAAATATTTTCAATAGGATGTTAGGGCATCGGTATGTTTTGGGTTATTAAATAATGAAGGTAGTGAGTAATTAGAACAAGCTTGAAATAGAAGTGATCAATTTAGTGATTGGCCTGACGAAAGAGAGCTAGAGATAATTAGTCCATTATTTTTCTCGAGTGGACTGAGGATTTGTGCAACGTGATTCATTTTTTTTTTGAAAGCAATGAGGCATGGAAAACCATTAGATTCCTTTCTAGAAAAAAGAAGGAGTGGGGGGAGGGGGATTTTGCAAATTCACTTGAAGAAAAGGTAAGCGACGGAGTTTTTATTTAGGGTGCCTATAGGAACGTTTTTTTATTTTGACGAAAGAGAGGAGGGGGAGGTAAATTGTCGAACTGAGATCAAAAAAAAAACGAATGTTTACATTAATGTGTGCATGTTTACGTTTTGTATGCAGTTTGTTTGCAAAAATGTGTGCATGTATACAAAACTGTACGCATGTTGTTGTGATAGTGTGTGTACTGGTTTGTAACGTTGTATACAAAACTGTAAACTTGTAATCGTGTTTGAATACAACTTAAGTATCATTGACGAATCTACAACTCTACTATAATCTACTAGTAAGTGGGAAAAACTTGGTTTGACCCCAAAAATTTGATTGGAAGGTGTGTTTATATGAGTAAAAGTAGAATTGCTGCAATTGATGTAGGTAATGATTCGATTAAAGCGTTATTTGGAAAAGCTGATTTTGAATTGAATATTCCAAATGTCATTGCTAGAGATACAGAAGACCGTCCTGTTATTGGGATCGAGGAATTAAACGATAAGGATCCATTAGAGGGTATACATATTAGAGTTCACTCCCCTGCTTTAAAAGATAATAATGTCATCTATCGTGTTGGGAACTTAGCAGCTAAAAGTGACAACGCATCAGAACTAGATCCAGGTAGTAGTAAATCTGAGGAAGACCAAACGCTTGTTATGTTGTTTGCTACGTTAGCATTGGATGCAGTGAGAGAAGAAAATAAAGAAGCTTTTAAAAAGACAAACAATGTAATTGATGCTAATTACACGCTTGGAACAGGGCTTCCCCTACGTGAAGTAAAAGAAGGTAAAGATGTCGGCTACAGATCGCGACTATTAAGTTCGGTACACCAAGTAGAATTTTTAGTCACTCCTAAATACCAAGGATTAAAGGTTAATATAAAATTTGATCAGCTAAAGATATATCCTGAAGGATTTGCTGCTTACATTAACTTAGTAATGGATAATAACTTAAACATTACGAATAGAGATTTAGTTGATAAGAGAATTATCATTCAAGATATCGGTGGTTTATCAACGGATATTGCGGTTATTAAAAATCGTAATGTTGATGATGATAAGGCACAAGGTTTCAATCTAGGTGTTTCTGAATCTTTAGAAGCGATTAGAGAAGAAATTAGAACGAAGCATGGTATTGAGTTAGATAGTCGTCGAGATGTAGTAGAAATCTTAACGAAAAAACAAGATCGTAATCATATTATGGTAAAAGGTAGTCGGACAAGCGTTCACGATATTACTGACCGTATTCTTTTAGAGCTAGCAAAGAAACAGTACCGTCATTTACGTAATGTTTGGCAAAAGAACTCTCAAACGGAAATTGCTTATTTCGTAGGTGGTGGTGCGATGGTTCTTAAAGATTACCTAACAACACTAAATAACAACTTAGATGGATATAACATTGGATTCTTTGAAGATGAGAAAGAAAGCATTTGGATGATGGCAAATGCTTATTATAAGTTAATTGCAGCATTTGACCGAAAAAGTCAGAAAGACACTGATAAAAAAGCTGTAAAAAACTAGTAGGGTGATTTCATGACAAAAAAGGGGACGACTGGGATTCAGAGGGGGCAGGCGATAACATTCCGTCTCCCTTCTGATACACCTGATCACATCATAAAACAATTACAGAAATTAAAAGAGACAGAAAGAAGAAACTTCTCTAGTAAAATTGCAGAATTTACAATTGAAGGCGTTAGTAACTCTATTGCGCGCGAGAAAGAAACAGTAACAATCCCGCTTCCGAGACAGCTAAGTAAAGAACAACGGAGCTGGCTTAAACATTCTCACTCTGAAGCTTTGTTAGGCAGTGTCATCTATAATCTGTTAGCAGACCCTGTTCGAGCGACGTCTGTTCTAGCAGCTCTTAACAGTAATTCGATTAATATTGATGAAGCTCTTTATTTGCAGGAACAAGAAGAAATGATCTTTGATTCGAAAGCGAATCCAGTCGATCTTGAAGACGATCTGGAGGATGTAGAAGATCGAGTACCTGACAACCAAGATGATTTGGAAGATGACTTGATGAATTTTAATTGGAATTCAGCTCGAGATGAATTCGCTGCAACGGAAGAAGCGCAGGACGATGAAGAAGAGGATGCGGAAGATTTATTAGGTGACTTCTTAGCGCAGATGAATAAGTAAGAAAAGGACAGACTCAAGAGCGGAAAGCGCAATAGAGTCTGTTTTTTTATTATTAAATGGAAATGTTCCCAATGAATAGTACCGTAAATTTTTATGATCCGAGCAGGTCTATTTTTCAAATCCGAAACTCCTAATTTATGAGCCGAAATGATCCATTTATTATCCAAACTTCCCTCCACTCATTAAACAGTCCGGGACTTTTAGCCTGTATAGAGAATAAGGTAGAAAAAAATGACAACAGAATCGAAGGGAATAAAAGCGTTTTATTTAAAGGGATTAACAAAATGTATCTAACTCAACAGCTCAAATTGACCAAAGCACCATAAAGGTCAAAGAAACCATTGACTTGTTAGAAGAAATAGCTAGACCAACCCGTAGCTAATTCGCAGAATGTCGCTTCTTCGTCAGAAGAGCAACTTGCATCGATGGAGGACTTTTCCTCTTCCTCAGAGCACTTAAGTAAAATGGCACAAGATTTAAGTCAATTGATTCAGTGATTTAAGCTATAAGAGACAACATGGACCTCGGGTTAACAAGACTAATGAAAAGTAGATTTAACTCTTTTCATTAGTCTTAATTTGTTTTTTTGATCGAGGACTAGATCCAATCCTTGATCATTTAGTGTTGGTTAGGTAGTTTTTGTAAAGCTTGTTTCTGCGCTTCTAACTCTTCTCGAACTAATTGAATGGCATCTTGATTATCAAAATCAGAAGCCTGTCCTAGAGCATGTTCAGCTTTTTCAATTGAGTTATAAGCTTGGTCAATTAATTGCTTATTTGGGTGACTTAGCGCTTGGCTAACCGCATTTTGAACGTGTTCAACCGATTGCTGAGCTTGGAAAATTTCATTTTGAGTTTGTAGGCTAGAAATATTATTTTTCATTTAACACATCTCCCTTCATAGTTATATTGCTTTATATTTGCCTTTTATATGATTAAAAATTTCATCCTTTTTTTAATGGTTAAGACAAGTAAGAACATCATGAATAAATTCTTGAATCCTTTCCCTTATGAAAATTTGGCAATGGAATACGCCAAAAAAATAGTTTTTTCAGCTTTCATCCCTTTAGGCGGATGTATAAAATGGATCTACCTCAGTTATAGTAAGTCGAACCTTTATACGAATTGGAATCAACATACAAAAATTCACGTGAATAATGGTACTCTGGTTTATTATTTGATTTCCCGAGTATGTTTTAACAGTAAGGAGCAAATGCTAAGTAAAGGCATGGAACGGTAACTACACACTAAATGGGCCAAACACCTTTTTAAAGAAATGTTTGCTTTAGTCCTTTTGGAAAAATGTTATATTGTTAAAGTGCACAATGATTAAAGTTACCATTCAAAAAACAATTTTAAAGCCAATGTGATTGTTGTATAAGAAAAGACAGCAGTAGCAAAAGTGGGAAAGTGAGCATCTTGGTTGGTTCAGTACATTTAAAATCATGGCCCCCCTGAGATAAAAGCAAAGATAAGAGATTGAGTAAAAGAAGATAAAGTGACGAGAGTGCCCATTGCCCATCCAATAATAATTCCGATCGTTATCACATATCTTCCAATGACATTGTACAAAGTAGGGTTCTTTCTCCATAAGTCGTGTGAAACAGCTATAAAATGGAGACCAACCGCAACCCCGTAAAAAAGAGCTTGTATCCCATTAACATTTGAAGCTGTAACAACATAGACAATCAATATGTTGTAAATGGAAAAAAAGAATATTTCTACCCACAAGAGTGATTACTTTGTCCTTTTTTCATTTTGTTCAATCTTCGTCTGTAGTCCATAAAAGGCTAGTAGCCCAACCAGTCCAATAAAATAAAGCTCTGAATGCATTGTTAGTTGATTTTCAGAGGTTTGAAGAGTTTGTTCCTCACGATGGAGAGTGGCAAGACATAAACAAAAACATAAGAAACAGCCAATCCTCTTGAAAAGGATAAACAGCACAGACGTTTTATTTTATTAGTAGGTATCAAATGGTTGGTAAATAAGAAAATAATAATAAAATAAACCCCTATTAATGTTGCGGTCACTATTGCCCACTCCTTTAGATCATTCTCCTATAGTATGAATTCCTCTTTTAGTAGAAAAAAACATATGACTCTAAAACTAGCTTATAAGATTGATTTTTTATATAATGAAGACTGAAAATGGTTTAGATAAGAGGAGAACTCATGAAAAAAACGATTGAAAATCTAACTTTAGTTGCTTGGCTTACCTCATTGGTTGCGACGCTGGGTTCGTTATATTTCTCGGAGATTAGGTTGTATGAGCCTTGTACGCTTTGTTGGTATCAGCGAATTGTGATGTATCCATTGGTCTTAATTTTGGCCATTGGGGTTATCAGAAAAGAGACAAGTGCGTCTTTTTATGCGGCGATTTTATCTTTCATTGGATTTTGCCTATCGGCTTATCATTATTCCATTCAAAAGCTTTCATTCTTTTCCCAAGTTGCGCCAAGTTGTGGACGGGTCCCATGTACAGGGCAGTATATTAACTGGTTTGGTTTTGTGACCATTCCGTTCCTTGCGCTCATCGCTTTTTCAATTATTTTAGTCTGTAGCTTACTCGTTTTACGTAAATCAAGGGAGGACCAGATATCATGAAGAAAATTGTCATTTTTGGAAGTGTTGTCATTCTTTTATTTGTTGCCTTAATTGTTGTTAATAACGTGCAACAAACGCAAAAGTCGGCAGGTAATCCGTTTGGGAAAAGCCAGTTACATCCAGCCACAATTGAAATTATGAATGATGAAAACTATCAAAATATTATTCTACCTGAAGAATTAGAAGATACGCTTGCAAACAATGAAGCGGTCACCGTTTATTTTTACAGTTCAACTTGTCAGTTCTGTAAGGAAACAACGCCTCGCTTAGCACCATTAGCAGAGGATGCCGGAATTAATCTCGTTCAATATAACCTAAAAGAGTTTGAACAAGGTTGGGATAAATATAACTTAAATTCGACCCCGACGGTTGTCCACTTTGATAATGGAGTGGAGGAAGGACGAATTGTCGGTGCGGCCTCAAATGAGGAGTTCATGCAATTTTTTAATGACTATGTTTTAAATCAATAGACACGAAGAAAGCCCTTTTCTAAAATGGAAGAAAAGGGCTTTTATGCATGTAACGCTGCTTGCTAAATTAGCGATTTAACTGTACATCGCGTAAGAAAAAGTAT
This sequence comes from Halalkalibacter alkalisediminis, assembly GCF_028610705.1. GTDB lineage: Bacteria > Bacillota > Bacilli > Bacillales > Bacillaceae_D > Halalkalibacter > Halalkalibacter alkalisediminis. The sequence continues at coordinate 236,580 of NZ_JAQQWT010000005.1, read as the reverse complement.
CCGCTTGGGTATTGACGAGCTCTACCATAAATCACATGGAGGCATCCGTTTAATGGATTATTTGTTCTTTTCGATTTCTTTTAGCTCTGTTAATCTTTCTACTAATCTGTTAAATAATTGCTTATCATTCTGGTCTAAGGCGGCATCAATTTCATCTCTTACCTTTTTAATCTCCTGCTCAATTAGAGATTTCTCTATTAAACTGTTAACCTCTTTTGAGTACTCTTGAAATTGTTTATGCCGAACAAAATAATTCGTAGTCGGTTCAACAAGTTGAAGATAGCGTTGGTTTGACTGTTTCCCATAAAAATGTAAGACGATATTTAATTTATCTGCAGGATTGCTCATTAAATCTCCGAGTGCCTTAGAGACATCTTCCGTTTTAGTCTTTCCATTGTAATAAACAAACCCGGGCTGATCCGATTGCATGCTTGAGATGATGACCGATTTCTCAGCTGGTTTAATCGAACTTGTAAAAGTTAGGTTCTCGAGAATAGGATGTTGTTTAAGTAAATATTCAATTAAAATGCGCGCATCTTTATGTTTAAGTTGATGTTGTTGTAAAAACCATTTTAAAAAATTGCTTTTTTCCGTTGTAGAAACCCAATTTTTCATTTGAATCACCCTAATTTTTTCTTTCCTCTAGCATAACATGATCAGATCAATTAGCAATTAAGAACGTCCTAAATAATAAATGAATAAAGTAATGGAGAGGTTGATGGAGAGGGGAAGGACGACATGTTGATAAGGAGAGCGAGCAATCAAGAATTACATTTCATTCAAAGTTATGCACCTATTGTTCAACAGGAAGCGACGCTAGGGTATATGAATGGCAATGCTCAGATGATTAATTACGATATGACTCAACATTACAAAGGTGAATACCATGTCATAGTAGAAAAAGGAGTGCTGTGTGGCTGGATATTAATCGGTGAAACGCAAATGCCCTACAAAGAAGAAGTTATCGGTATGATCTTAGAGCTATATGTACTACCAAGATGGAGAAAGCATGGTTGTGGAGAGGCTTTAATGAGGTATGCTCTTGAGATTTGTAAAAAAAAGGGTTTCGGAAAAGTTCAACTCAATGTGTTCGCGGGTAACAATGCAAAGAAATTATATGATAAATTAGGGTTCCACGATGTCTCAACCATGATGGAACGAAATATATGATGTTTCACGTGAAACAAAAAGTTACAGAAAAAGGTAGGGTTTTCGAGGGCACTGAAAAAATCTTTTTAGCAGATTTGAGGAAGCAGCAATGGCTCCACACGTTGCGCGCCAGCGGATTGAGAAACCCCGCCCATTGCTTAAAAGCCCGCGAAAAAGGTAAAAACCGTACCTTTTTCGCGGGCTTTTTTTATTGAAGGGAATATGTCTGCTCAAGGACAGCATCGAATTCATTAGGTGAACCCTTTTCCTTCACTAAGACACGAATCGTGTAGTCGCCACTCTCATTAGGGGGAATCCATTCAAATGTATTAGATGGATCGAAATCCCGTAAAGTAACCCAAGTAGAGTTTTGCAGTAGTTCAAATTTGTATTGCAATTCTGTGCCGCCTGTTGCGATTGCACTAATCGTTAACGGGTGACCTGCTGCGTGCTCACGGATCGTCGGTGTTAACTGTTGTAACGTAACTGGTTTGTTAATATAATACTCCACTTCCTTAAAGTCATCGTACTTCTCTTTGGACAACTTGTGCCTTACTTCTATTTTCACTTTATAGCGGCCGTCATGGTTCGGACTCCAATTATAGCTCGCTTGATTAGAATAATCTTGGACCGTTTTCCACTCGGTACCATCATGAATTAAAAATTTGTATAGGTGATCTTTGTTAACGTTCTTAGCTGAGACAACAATGTTTGCTTTAGCAAATTGCGGACTTACTTTATCTGTTTGGACGGCTTCAATAGTTGCTTTTTTGTAGATCACATAGTTAATTTCTTTTTGCTGATCATACGTTTTCTTAGAAGATTTATGTTTTACTTGTACTTTTAGTTGATACGTTCCCGCCTTAGAAGGTTTCCAATTCACTTTTGAAGTAGAAGAGAAATCTTTAATTGTCTTCCACTTAGAACCATCATGTACAAGAAACTTAAATAAGTTGTTTGAATCCTTATTTGATTTAGCCGTGAGAACAATCGTCGAGTTGTCGGGACTTGGGCCTGTTTTATCTGTCGTAAACGATGTGACTTTAGCTGCGTCGTATACGTGATAATGGATCGTCTTTTCAGAGTCAAATTTCTTTTTCGACTTCTTGTGTTTTGTCTGAACTTTGACTTTATAGGAACCAGCTTTAGAAGGCTTCCAGTTTACTTTAGTAGCAGAAGAAAAATCTTTAATCGTCGTCCATTTTTCCCCGTTGTACACGGAGAATTTGAATAGGTTATTTTGGTTGCTATTACTGTTAGCTGAGATTGAGATACTCGTGTTCGTAGGTTGTGGACTGACTACACTTGTTTTGACAGACTTTATACTTGCCGGCGTAAAAATGTTGTAGTTAATGACTTTTTCATCATCAAACTTTTTCGTCGACTTTTTACTTTTAACTTGAACTTTAATTTTATAGGAACCTGCCTTGGTTGGTTTCCAGTTTATTGATTTACTAGATGAGTAATCTTTTAGTGTCGTCCATTTTGAACCATCATAGATGGCGTACTTAAATAATGGGTCTTTTCCACTTGAAGTGTTAGCGTTGATTGTTATGGATGTGTTCGTAGGTTGTGGACTCTTGGTGGACACGGATACTTTGCTTAGTTTACTCTCAACATTGTAGCCGTGTATTGCAGCGATCGTGTCAAAGGATTGTTTCGTGTTTGTAATGACAACAGGAGTGTTTACTTTAACTTGGTCAAATAACCAACGAATTTCATCATTATACATACGAATACAGCCAGCGCTCGCATAAGTTCCAATTGATTTAGAATTGTTATTGCCATGAATCGCATAAGTGGTGCCATGTGTACCTCTTGCATTCAAACCAAGCCAACGGTCACCGAGGGGATTTCGCGGGTCACCGCCGGCAATGTTGTCTTTATAATAAGGACGATTTTTTATTTTGTTGACCACTTTAAACGTTCCTTCGGGCGTAAAGCCATTTTGCCTTCCGGTGGCAACTTTAAACGTCTTGACCATTTTTCCATTATTATAATAGGCTAGTTGATTTGTCGCCTTGTTGATCATGATTAATTGATTAGTAGAGTTGGCAAAAGTCGTTTGACTGAATAGAAAAAAGGAAAGCAGGAAAACAATAAAAATAGTTAATTTTTTCATCATAACCCTCCAGTAAGTAGTCTCTACTAGGAGTATAAAACTAGTAGAGATGTAATTTTTGTTGAAAGCTGAAGTCGAATTTTGAAATGTTTCGACTTACCTGTTTTGGAATCATTTGTTAAACGTAATCTTGTTAGGATTCGTTTCGTGACCGATAAAATTAGGCGCTAACTATCGAAGTGATCCTGTCATTTAATTGGAGAAAACATACTTATAAGGGAAGTTAGAAGTTACATTTGAGAATGAGGAAAGTTTGTTATATGATGTTTCTTAAAGCTTAAGAAAATATAAATGTAAAGAGAGAGATGACTACATGTATCCAAAAGATTTAGGTTATAAAATGCCAGCAGAGTGGACACCCCACGAGCGGACGTTTATTTCTTGGCCTGTTCAAGATTCAATGGTGTATCCTAATGACTATAAAATGGTTTGGGATGGTTACGTTGAGTTGGTACGAGCAATCGCAGAATTTGAACCAGTTACCGTCGTAAGCAATCCAGAAGATATAGAAGAATTAAAAGCGCTATTCGCTAATGAGCAAGTAGATTTACTTCCTATTAAGCATAACGATGCCTGGTTCCGCGATAATGGACCAACATTCATCAAGACCGAAGAAGGCAAGGTTGCAGGAATTAATTGGGTATTTAATGCATGGGGTGAGAAATACAGTCCTTGGGATTTAGATGATCAAGTAGCGCCGAAAGTTCTTGAGCACTTTGGTGTAAAACGTTTTGACGCTCAAATTGTGATGGAAGGTGGTTCGTTCCATGTTGACGGCGAAGGAACCCTCATTACAACGGAAGAGTGTCTGCTCAATCCAAACCGGAACCCCGATTTAACAAAAGAATTGGTCGAACAGTATTTAAAAGATTACCTCGCTGTTGAAGCGATCATCTGGTTAAAGAAAGGATTAAGTGGAGATGAGACAGACGGTCATGTCGATAACATTGCCTGTTTTGCAGCGCCAGGAAAAGTGATTATGCAGGTGTGTCATGATCCTAGTGATGATAACTATCAGATTACACAGGAAAATTTGGAGATTTTACGTAATGCTACTGATGCGAAAGGTCGGAAACTGGAGATCATAGAAATCGAACAGCCAAAAGAAGCACATTTTGAGGAAAGCCGCTTAACCCTTAGCTACCTTAATTTTTATTTTGTGAATGGTGGAATTATTCTTCCTGTATTTGGCGGGGAGGCTGTAGAAAACGATCAAAAAGCCATCGATGTATTACAAGCTACATTCCCTGACAGGAAAATACGCACAATAGATGGCATGGCCATTATTAAAGAGGGCGGCAATGTTCATTGTACGACTCAGCAAATGATTAAAGCTTAATAATAGAAGTAGAGGTGATTAGCGTGAGAAAAGTGAAAGTGGCAGCAACACAAATGGGTGATCAAGGTTGTGTAGAAGATAATATTAAAAAAGCGGAAGAACTAGTTCGCGCGGCCGCAAGTAAAGGTGCTCAAATCATACAAATTCAAGAACTATTTGAAAGCCCATATTTCTGTCAAAAGGAAAAGGCTGACTATTATTCATATGCGACGGAACTTGAGAAAAACAAAGCGGTTAACCACTTTAAAAAAATAGCTAAGGAGCTTGAGGTCGTGCTTCCGATTAGCTTTTATGAAAAGAAAAACAATGCTAGATACAACTCCTTAGCTGTCATTGATGCAGATGGGGAAGTGCTTGGTGTTTATCGAAAAAGTCATATTCCTGATGGACCCGGTTATGAGGAGAAATTCTACTTTAATCCAGGGGATACCGGCTTTAAAGTTTGGGATACGCGTTATGGGAAGATCGGAATTGGGGTTTGCTGGGATCAGTGGTATCCAGAAGCAGCTCGCTGCATGGTTCTAATGGGAGCTGAGATTCTCTTTTATCCAACAGCAATCGGTTCAGAACCACATGATTCAACGATTGATTCAAAAGACCACTGGCAAACGTGCATGCTAGGACATGCTGCATCCAACCTAGTGCCAGTCATTGCTTCGAATCGGATCGGTGTAGAGGAAGATGAGGATTCTAAGATTACATTCTATGGTTCATCGTTCATTGCTGGTCCCGAAGGAAATAAAATGGAAGAAGCTGGGCGTACGGAGGAAACCGTTTTAGTGGCTGAGTTTGATCTAGATGCACTTGACCATCAACGAATCGAGTGGGGCATCTTCAGAGACCGCAGACCGGATTTGTATAAGATTATAACGTCTTATGATGGAGAATTGACGGTGTAATAAAGTGGAGTTCTTTATAGTGTAGTGAATGAGAGATGGAGTGCTAAGAGCCTGGAAATAGAGGATGAAGCCCTAAAACCTTGGAAAGAGGGAAGACAGGGAGTCAAAGCTTGAATGAAGCCTTAACATCCTGAAAATAAGCGCGTCAAAAAGCTGATATAAGAATGAATAGAACTCCAACAGAATTACAGGTTTGTCTTGGTTCACATGAAAAAAGCCAGAGCATGTTAAGCTCTGGCTTCCTTCATTTATTCTACAACTAAATCTTCAATGGAATCAATGTCCATATATGTTGGAACAACTAAGCCAAGTGCAGTACCATGAAGGTTTGAACCAAGATCCTCAAAATCATCTTCATATTGTGCATAGTAGTCTGCGTGTGTTGTTGGTAACCAAGCGCCAACTGTTGCATCACCACTGCCTGTTGCTACACCTGCCCACATTGGACCTGCATCCACTTGAGTAAGTTCAACATCATATCCAACAGATTCTAGTACAGATCCTACCACATTTGTACCTGCGATAACATCATCCCATGCAACATATAGAAGGGTAAGCTCATCTCCGTCAACAGAATCAACGCCGTCTGTCCAAGTGGCAACTAAGTCAGCATACTCATTTGCAAATTGCTCTGCAGCTTCAGCTGGGTCGGTGCCTTCATTAATTAGTGCCATTACATATTCAATATGCTCAGGCTCCCATTGGAATTGATTTAAAACAGCATAAGCATTTGGATGGTCATCTTCTAGTCCTAAACGAGCGATGGTATGAACATCTTCAGCTCCACCATACAGGTTTAATGGATCTTCTAAATATTTCAAATCGAAGTCAGAGAACTTCCAGTGTGGGCTCCAACCTGTTACAATAATCGGCTCTTCATTTTCATAAGCACTTGATAATGCAGCAGCCATGGCAGCTCCAGAACTTTCGACAACCGTCCAATCATCTTCTAGACCATATTCAGGTAAGACGTCATTAATGGTAATGTTCATCAGACCTGCACCTGGATCAATCCCGATAATTTCAAAGTCAACTTGCTCGCCAATGTGTGCAGATGTTTCCTCCGTTGCTGCACCATTCTCTGCAGGTGTCTCTTCTGTTGTAGCATCCTCGCTTCCGCAAGCAGCTAAACCTAAAGCTAAAACAGATGCGGTTGTGAAACCTAGTAATTTCTTAAACATTAATGTGTTCCCCCTTGTTTTTTCTTTCCTATATTTTGAGTGATCCGGTCTAAAATGATCGCAATGATCACAATAGCTAGACCCGCTTCAAAACCAACACCCGTTTTAATTTGTGTAACGGCCCGGTACACTTCCGTTCCAAGTCCAGGTGCACCAACCATGGCTGCAATCACAACCATTGAGAGAGCGAGCATGATACTTTGGTTAATTCCTGCCATGATCGTTGGCATGGCAAGAGGCAGTTGAACTTTTAATAAACGTTGCTTCGTTGTCGAACCAAACGCGTTGGTTGCTTCAATGAGGTCTTCCGGAACTTGTTGAATTCCGAGAATTGTTAGCCTAATCGTCGGTGGCATCGCAAATATAACAGATGCAAACACACCAGGTACAACCCCAATATTAAAGAAGAAAATCGCTGGTATTAAGTAGACAAAGGCTGGCATTGTCTGCATTAAATCTAAAATGGGAGTGACGACTTGTCGGGCCTTTTTGCTTTGGGATGCCCAAATCCCAATAGGAATGCCTATAAGAATGGTGACAAATACCGCCGTAAGTACGAGAGCCAAAGTTTTAATCATCGATTCCCAGTAACCTAGATTCCATATAAGGAGCAGACCGACTACGGCAAACAGAGCGACTCGCCATTTACTCGTTTTCCAAGCAAGTAGGGCAATCAACAAGATTAATAGAAGAGGCGGAGGTAAAATAAGAATCCACTCAATCCCATCAACGACTCCTCGTAAAATCACACTTATTACATCAAATACGCCGCTTAAATTCGACGTTAACCATGCTACAAATACATCAATGATGTCAGCTAAAGGGAGTTTTGGAATAAAGTCTTCCAATTAGTTCACCCCCTTAGTAGAGTCAACTTGCTCATCAGCAAGGAGATTAATGTGTTCATGGTTTCCTGCTAGAGCGCCAATGACAGCGCCTTTTACGAGGATGCCTTTAAGTCGTTGATTTTCATCTGTAACCGCAACCGGAACCGATGCTTCTGAGACTTTATCAAATAAATCAATCAGGTGCGTTTCAGGAAGCACCGTCGTGAGATCTTTGATCATAACGTCATCAATCGTTTTCTTGTTTTCAATGGCAGAAGATGCATCGGTTGCTGTGATCGCCCCGAGCAATTTTTTCTGTTTGTCGACCACATAAATCGATGAAATGCCAAGCTTTTTCATAAGCTGAAGAGCCACACGTGGACCTTTATCAACTTGAACGGTTTCAGGCCGTTTCATAATGTGAGAAGCAGTTAGTACTTTTGATAAATCAACATCCTCGACAAATTTCTCTACATATTGATTAGATGGGTTCATTAAAATTTCTTCAGGCGTTCCAATTTGAACGATGTTTCCATCTTTCATTAAGGCAATTCGGTCGCCAATTCGTAACGCTTCATCTAAATCATGTGTAATAAAGACAATCGTTTTTTCAACAGACGATTGTAGCTCTAAAAGTTCATCTTGCATATCTTTTCGGATTAATGGGTCGAGTGCACTAAAGGCTTCGTCCATTAGTAACACATCAGGATTGTTAGCGAGCGCCCTTGCAAGCCCTACACGCTGCTGCATTCCGCCACTTAATTGGCTAGGGTATTGATTTTCATAACCTTTTAAGCCAACTAGTTCCAATGATTCAAGTGCTTGTTCTGTTCGCTTCGCTTTCGGTGCTCCTTGTATTTCTAATCCATATTCAGCGTTTTCTAATACGGTATAATGCGGCAGCAAAGCAAATTTCTGAAAGACCATACTAATTTTCTTTCTGCGTACTTCGCGAAGCTGCTCATTTGACATATTGACGACATCTTGCCCGTCAATGGTTACTTTTCCAGTCGTTGGTTCAATGAGACGATTGAGTAAGCGGACAAGAGTAGATTTACCACTCCCAGAAAGCCCCATGATGACGAAGATCTCTCCTGTGTAAACGTCAAAGCTAGCTTGGTTTACACCGATGGTACAACCAGTTTGATCCAAAATTTCCGTTTTCGATTTGCCGTCTTCTAGCTGTTTGATAGCTTGTTTGACATTTTTTCCGAAGACTTTGGTCACGTTATCGACCGTTATTTTTATACTTTTGTTTGTTTCCATTTCTTCACCTCTTTAATTCCACCTCATAATTGTATAAGTTTTTTAGAACTTTACACAAAGAGCAGAATAGGGCAAATACAGTATATATTATTTGTACAGATAAAACTGTATGAATATTACCCACTGAATGCGTACATTTCCTCTATATAACTCCTCCTACCTGTGTTTTAAGCATTTCAAATTTTGTTTTTCGTATGATAGGCTATAACCAGAGAAGGTATTCGAGAAGTCAGTTTGGCTTTTAAAAACCTCAAATATCTGTTGAATTGGGGTTCTTGTCACCTCTTAAACGTAAATGAATAGAAAATCACAGGGAAGTGATGGAGTGGACGAAAACGAAAAGTTGGAAAAGACTAGAGCTCGCTTTATTGATTCAATGGCACAGAATATGAATTTGTATGGAATAACTCCTTCCGTTGGGCGTTTGTATGGTTTGCTCTATTATAGTGAAGAACCCATGACCTTAGATTGTATGAAAGATGAGCTCGGAATGAGTAAAACGAGTATGAGTACGTCTGTTAGACAGCTGCAAGAGTTGAATATGGTCGAGAAAGTTTGGAAAAAAGGAACACGCAAGGACCTATATACATCTGTAGATGATTGGTATGAAACATTTGCAGACCTTTTTTCAATTAAGTGGAGAAATGGAATTACTTTAAACATGACGACGATTCATAAATGTTTAAAGGAATTAGATGAATTACTTGAAGATGAACAAACGTCAATAGAAACAAAAGAAGCCGTAAAAATAGACAAAGAGAAATTAATGTATGCATTAGAATACTATGATTGGTTGAATCGATTTGTGGATAGTATAGAATCGAAGGAGATTTTCGACCTTATACCGAAGAAAAAAGATACACGTTAAATGATAAGACTATGGAAATGGATGAATTTATTTCAATGAAACAGGAGCAAGCGTACATATGGAGGTAAATAAATGGATTTCAAGCCTATAGATCGTTCTTATTTCAATCAACCAACACTATACCTGGCTGAGTCTTTATTAGGGAAGCTACTCGTTAAAGAAACGGAAGAAGGAACAACAGCGGGTTGGATTGTTGAAACAGAAGCGTATAAAGGGCCCAAAGACCGAGCGGCCCATAGCTTTGGGAACAGAAGGACAAAGAGAACAGAAGTGATGTTTGGTCCGGCAGGCTATATATATACATATGTGATGCATACACACTGCTTGGTTAATATAGTGAGCGGGGAGTTAGACAAGCCAGAGGCAGTCTTAATTCGAGCGGTTGAACCTTGTATGGGAATAGATTTAATGTATGAACGCAGGGGATTAAACAAAAAGAAAGTTGAACTAACTAACGGCCCAGGGAAATTAACAAAAGCTATGGGTATTACAAACGAAGATTATGGATTACCGAGTTTTCACCCCCCACTTTTTATTGCAGAAGGAAGAATGTCTGTAAACATAGAGATAGGAACGAGGATTGGGATAGAAAATAGTGGAGAAGCGAAAGATTATTTATGGAGATTTTGGGAGAAACATAATGCATTTGTATCAAAGTAAACGAAAAGTTGGTTTCTTATCAGAAGAAACCAACTTTTTGTGTTCTACTTAATTCATTATTAAGAACAAAAAAGGTTTACTGTTCGTTAGGTTGAATGTATAATGTTCTTTAAAGAGAACAAGAAGGGTTATGAATAGGAGGATTAAATGCCAAACATACAGAGTTCTGAACAACCTCTGATAGGAAGAATAGCGATCCACCAAGTAGATGGAAGAATAGTAGACTCTAAGCTTTCGTCTGTTATTATTCTAGAAATTACAACTAGATCCTTATCATTTGTAAGTCAGCTTAAATTTCCACTATCAGAATCTATTATTTATCAATTGAGAACAACCATTGCCGAAAATGACCTTGATTTATATGGAACGATTATAAAGTCTATGAGTAAAAAGGGGAAGAATTCACATCACTATCAATTTGCATTTTTTATGAGTCACAGTCAGTTTATCCCTTTGATACAAGATGCTGAAGTTCCTAGGTTATACAAACAAAAAGGTAAGTATGTTACCAATGAGGAGTTATAACGATGAATGGAGGCAATATTAGAATGATAAGAGAAGAAAAGGGAATGACTCTTAACGAGCTAGCAGCTCTATCGGGTGTATCAAAGTCATATATTAGTTATATTGAACGAGGTATGCAAAAAAATCCGAGTATCTCAGTGTTGGAGAAGATTTCAACTGCACTTGGAATAGAGTTTATTGAACTTATTGAATCATTAAATAAAAAATAAAAGAAAGGGTGACGGTTTATCACTCGCTAAGGCTAGCTTTTTATAAGGAGGCTAACAGAACGAATGTATACGAAGTCACCCTAGTCTTAAGATTTCTTGTTTTTCCATTTATTAAATTCTAAATACTCCCTAAACTGATCTTTGCTAATTCCGGAGTCCATTGCTTCTCTTACAAGTTCGATCCACGATGAATCCAACTCATTTCCATAATTGTGTTCTTCATTTAAAAGATCCTCAACAGATACCCCAAGTACCGAAGAGATTTTTTCTAGAAATTGAATAGAGGGGTTAGATTGAATGTTTCGTTCAATTGAACTTAGATAAGATTTGGCAACCCCAGCTCGCTCGGCTAGTTCAGATAAAGAAAAGCCTTTTTCAAGTCGATACTTCTTAACACGTTCACCGATCATATGTATCTTTTCCTCTCTGCCAATATAATTACTTAAATTATAGCAGTGTCGATAACGTTCTGTAAATAGAACCACTATTCGAGCATCCAAATCCTCTTTTATTTATTTGTGACTTTTGATTATTAGTGGGTTTTGTTAAGAGAATTTCATATGGTCTACTCATTAAGTTGTGTGAATGAACGGTTCTTCTACATAATTCGGTACTAAAGATTCGAGTGAAGAAATAGAAAATAAGGACTAAATAATCAGTCACTTATTTCTGCATTTTTTGTGAGAGTGAGTTCAGAAGAGTGATTTTGTAAATAGTCCTTAATTTCTTCGTAGGTAAAACCTAGTCTTTTTGCGGCAACGATGAGCTCCAGCCAACCCGAATCAAGTATCTCCGCTTTTTGATCCATCAAGAAATCCTCCTTTTCACAAAAACAAACGTGCACGTTTTGTTCTTTTTAAAGAACCTATTAATAGTATAATACGGAAATGTTAAGAAATAAAGTTATTATTTGGTTGTTGTTAAATTATTTTGTTCTTTATTTAGAACTGATATTTTAGAAAAAAATAGGTACCTTTAAATTTATAAGAGCCGAATGATAGAAATAAATAAATACTTAGTTATGCTAAGGAATTCGTAGATATTTTTAAGGGGAATTACCTTTTTTGGTAGGAAATTTACCTGTTTTTAATAAAGATCAAAAGAAGTGAGACTATGGTCCTGTGATAACTACACTGTAAATGTTTTGTGAAATCAAAAAAGAGTTTGCCGTTTTCAAAATAAAACCAATGTTATAACCGTAAAATTTTAAAGTGAAAATGAAAAAGGAAAAAGATTAAAATGGTTACTCTTAGTAACCCATTTAAGTCTTTTTTATGAGTCAAAGTGCATAAGGCAACTCTAATCAGGCATTAATGGGGTAGGCGAAAAACAGTCGGTTGTACTAAATCCAAATGACATTGACTATGCCTATGCAAAAAAAACGTAAGATGTACGCTGCTAGTAAGAAGCAAAATATTGAATGATCTATGAATCTATACGAGATTTGGACAGTCTTATTGCCCTATGGTTTTATTAGATTTTCAAAATCAGTAGTGGGAAATCTTAATCAAATTTACCGATTTGAACGATCCTTTTAAAGAAGCTAAATAGTAGAATAAATAAGTAAAGCATAAAAAAGGTTGTTTAAAAAGGTTCAGCTCCTTTTTAAACAACCTTTAAGTGAGAAGCTCGTCTAAAACCCCTTCGTCACAGGCTCTTCCTTCAATAACTTAGCATCAAAAATAAAAGGACCAAATGGAACGACCGAAGCGACGCAAGCAAGGAAAGCCTTCCTGTAAGTCCAGTTTTCATTTATTTTCATAAAAAGAACGGCTCCAATATAAAGAATAAATAATGCTCCGTGAGCGGCCCCAACAATCGTAACCATTAACGGCATATCTAACATATATTTAAGTGGCATGGCAATTCCAAGAAGAAGCAGGAAAGACATGCCCTCTAAATAGCCAATCATCCGAAACGCTTTAAGTGTTTTACTCAAACCATTCAACCCCAATCCATTTAATCTAACTTTTAACTCTTACTCTCTATTATAACAACTACTCTTTCATTCATGTATTAACATTTCATGAATCCTTAACATTCACGTGAAACCATCTATTGGAATAGGGCTATAAAACATTATATCTAGAAAATAGATGTTTCATCTGAACACTAAAGGAGGCTTTCTTATGTATCCTAATTATCCTTATTACGACAAAGAAACCAAGTGTGAAGAACAGCCCATTTCATCCCCCCCACAAGAGACTGAGCTGCAACCGGGCTTGGAATACCCAATGACCCCTAATCCTATTGCAGAAAATTCAAGGTATGTAACAGGTCAGACCATCCATGTCAATGGTGGTGAAGTCGTGGGCTCGTAGCTTTACGTATAAAAGGGTGACTTCTTTTTTCAAGTCATCCTCATTTGGGGTATAAGAATGATTTAAAATAGCGAAAATGCTGTTATAGTAGAAGGAAGTAGTTTATTTAGCCATACTAAAGATTGACGAGAATGTGACGATATAATAACTAATGGTTTTTGGAAGTGTGGTGTGCAAACATGGAAAAAGAAAATTTAGTGCCGATATCAACTCTAATTGAAGCTTTTGAGCATATGTACGGAATTGTTTTTTTAATGGAGTTTGAAAGGGAGCAATTTATCTATAGATATATCAGTCCGGCTGCTAAAGAACTTGCGTCACTTGGAGATGAATGTCTTGGACGATCAATTGGTGAAGTCTATCCCAATTATTTAGCTGATCATCTAATTGCTTTGTATACAGAAGCGCGGCAAACGCAGAAACCAGTTGTTATTCAGGACAAGTTCAATATGGAGTCCGTTGATGAAGTCGCCAATTTAGTTATTATGCCACTTACCGATCAACAATCGTCTTCTTATTATATTAGTTATACCGAACGAATGAAAACAACTAAGGAAACCACGGTCGATTTACTTACAGGGCTACCAAGCTATTCTTGTTTTATTGATAAATTAGAAAAAAGATTTGCTAACAACTTGGAACGACCGTTTGTTTTATGCTATATGAAGCTTCACCCGATTAATAAGCCTATTCATAGAAAAAATGAAAGCCAAGGGACGTTTATCATCGAAATGGTTAAGCGACTTCAGGCTCATTGTCAAGCTGATGAGATTGAATTAGCACGTGTCATTGGCAATGAATTTATTTTCTATTTTTCGATGAAGCAGAATGCTACCGAATGGATGAAAAAGATTCAAAAAGAAGTCTCGACCCCTATGCTCGTAGATGGAGAGGTTGTGATTTTAACAACTTCTATAGGTATGACCTTCTCAGAAGGAGAAGGGAAAACGGCTACTAATTTGATCAATGAGGCCTATCATGCGATGTTGCAAGCGAAGCAAGAAAGAGGTAATGCTGTTAGGGAATTTGATGAGAGAGGGAAAGCAGAAGAGATCATACGTCAGCCTAAGTTAGAACATGAATTACGAAAAGCCATTGTCAATCAAGAGTTTGTCCTCTATTTTCAACCGATTGTCCATGTAGAGACAGGAAAGGTGCACTATGAAGCGTTACTTAGATGGTTTAGTGCTCAGCTAGGCTCTGTACCTCCCGATTCCTTTATTATCGCGGCAGAAAATAACGGCTATATTAAAGAAATAGATGCATGGGTGATCGAAAATGTGTGTAAATTTTTAGCGAATGAACATTCGGGTTTAGTTAATGTTTCTATCAATTTATCTACAAAGACATTAGAAACAATAGAGTTGGAACAAACCTTACTAGCGAGTTGTTGGAAATATGGAATTGACCCAAGTCAAATTGAGCTAGAATTAACTGAGCATACATTGCTTGATAATGAGGAAGAGTTGATTAAGAAATTATGCTCATTAAGAAAAGCAGGCTTTAAAGTAGCCATAGATGATTTCGGGATGCGTCACGCTTCTTTTAACTATTTGCGTGTGCTACCTGTTGATAAAATTAAGATTGATAAAGCGTTTATCCAAAATATTTCGCGAGATTCTAAGGAATTTCATATCGTTACCTCTATTCTCTCTTTAGCAAAGAAAATTGGAGTGAAAGTGACCGCAGAAGGCATTGAGACAAAAGAGCAAGCCAGACTAATGATGGAAGCGTCCTGCGATGAGCTTCAAGGTTATCTATTTAGTAAGCCTGCTCCAAAGGAAATTTTACAAAAGGTGGAGAGACAAACCTATCGTAAATGGAAAGATCTACTTCCAGAACCTGACCTTACGCCAGAACCATAAGCCTAAGGTTAGGTTTTTTGTTTGTATGAGTTTACGATGCTCGTTCATGCACCAAACTAAATAGTGCGATATGATGAATAGAGCTCAATGATAAGTTACAGAAAACAGAAAATGGTTATAGTAGAAGACAATAATGTATTTAGATTGGAGATTTTATGAGACCGGAAATTACGTTACCTCTCAAAAAACAAGCAGCAGAGAAAATGAAAAAAGGTTTTCCTTTAATAGAAGTGAGCGCATTAGCCAAGAAGCTACCGCCAATCGAGGAAGGTTCGATTGTTCATCTTTGTGATGAAGCGGGAACGTTTATCGGAAAAGGTTACTACGGCAAACAAAACAAAGGAATCGGTTGGATGTTAACAAATCAGAAGGCCGATGAGATAAATCATTCTTTTTTTGTGAATCGAATCAAGACCGCTTTTGAACAAAGAAAATCCTTATTCCAGGATCCGACCACGACGGCTTTTCGCTTATTTAATGGGGAAGGGGATGGAATGGGGGGCTTAACAATTGATTACTATAATGAATTTTATGTGTTTACTTGGTACAGTGAAGGTATATACGAGTTTCGTACTGATGTATATAAAGCATTTCAACAAGTTCAGTCGTTTAAAGGAATTTATGAAAAGAAACGCTTTGCTAGCAAAGGGGAATATGTGGAGGATGATGATTTCGTGATGGGCGAACGGGGAGAATTTCCCTTGCTTGTAAAAGAAAACGACATCCAATTTGCGATCTACCTAAACGATGGTCCAATGGTCGGTGTGTTTCTCGATCAGAGAGAGGTCAGAAAGAGAATAAAGGATACGTATGCAAAAGGAAAAACAGTCCTTAATACATTTTCGTATACCGGAGCTTTTTCTGTGGCAGCCGCCATCGGTGGAGCAACGAAAACGACGAGTGTCGATTTAGCGAAAAGAAGTCTTCCTAAAACGATTGAGCAGTTCAGTGTAAATGGGATTGACTATGAAGCACAAGATATCGTCGTCATGGATGTATTTAATTATTTTAAGTATGCCAAAAAGAAGGAGCTGAGCTTTGATCTAGTCATCCTTGACCCACCGAGTTTTGCGAGATCGAAAAAACATACGTTTAGTGCAGCTAAGGATTATACAGGGTTGCTACAAGAGGCCATTGCTCTTACGGAAAAAAATGGAGTGATTATCGCTTCAACCAATTGCAGTACATTTAATATGGGGAAATTTCATAAGTTTATTAAAGAGGCATTTCAGAAAGAAAAGCTAAACTATGAAATTCTTGAGCAATATACTTTACCTCGAGATTTTAAAACAACCAAGGCTTTCTCTGAAGGAGATTATTTAAAAGTTGTTTTTATTAAAGTGAAAGGTTGACAATTTTCTTGAGATATTGAAATAATTCGTTGAATAGTTTGAAGGGCTTTCTAGGGTTCCGCGATTGAATAGAGATCGGACTGGTCCGAGAGAAGGCACATAAAAGTCATGAGTAAGGACTTTTATGAACACGGAGGGATAAAAGCCCGGGAGGTACTGTCATCATATATATGGCAGAACGCTCGGGCTTTTTTTTGTTAGAACGAGGAGGGTTCGTATGAAAAAAACCAATCACCAGTGGGCTTGGCCCGTGTTAGTGCTTGCAGCTGGATTTGAAGTCGGATGGGTCGTAGGGCTCAAATATGCGTCGACACCGTTAGAATGGGTAACCACCGCGGTAGCGATCATGATTAGTTTCGTTTTATTAATTTGGACAGGAAGAAAACTAGCAGTCGGGACGGCCTATGCCGTGTTTGTTGGACTAGGAACAGTTGGAACAGCGTTAGTCGATCAATTCATATTCGCAGAACCTATGAATCTCGCAACCATTTTATTTATGATCCTTCTACTGGTTGGTGTAATAGGCTTAAAGGCTACCGCTGAAGCGAAAGTGGAAGAGAAGGGGGCTGAGTAAGATGGAATGGTTTTTTGTGGTTGTTGCCGGTTTATTTGAAATGGCCGGTGTAGCGATGATCAGTCAATTTAATAAAAAACGCGGTTTGCTCCAGCTGATTCTTCTCATAGCTGCGTTTGCAGCAAGCTTTTTCTTTTTATCTCTTGCGATGGTCGTACTCCCTATGGCGACGGCTTATGCGGTTTGGACGGGGATTGGTGCTGCAGGTGGTGTGCTTGTTGGAATGTATTTTTACGGAGAGTCGAAAGATTGGAAGAGAGTCCTGTTCTTAAGTTTCATTGTTATATCTGCGGTTGGATTGAAGGTCGTTTCGTCGTAAGAATTTTAATGAAGAGTTGGATTAAATTTATAGCTATGGTAGCCCTCATTTACTTAATTTGAGTTAGGAGGGTGACAAGAGAGAGGATGGAAGCCATAAATGACTTAATGTGAGTGGGAGAAGGTCATCAACGGTCGTCATTTCTCCCAAGTTAGAATCGCATTAATAATCAGAATGTTTCACGTGAAACATGAGCTTAAGAGCGATAATTTCTTTTTTATCACGAGGGTGCTATCATTAGAGGATATGAGGTTTGGAAAGGATGTTTTGATGCAAAAGTCAGTAGTATTAGCTGAAAAACCGTCAGTTGCGCGTGATATTGCACGCGTATTAAATTGCGGGAAAAAAGGCAATGGTTTTATTGAAGGTGATAAGTACATCGTCACATGGGCTCTTGGACATTTAGTAACATTAGCAGAGCCAGAGAGCTACGGAGATCAATATAAAACATGGAAGTTAGAAGATTTACCAATGTTGCCGTCTAAATTGCAATTAGTGGTCATGAAACAAACAAGCAAGCAGTTCCATGCTGTCAAAGCGCAACTGCAGCGAAAAGATGTAAAAGAAATCATTATCGCAACGGATGCAGGTCGTGAAGGGGAACTCGTCGCGAGATGGATATTGGCAAAGGTGCATGTGCAAAAGCCATTAAAGCGTTTGTGGATCTCGTCGGTGACAGATCGTGCTATCAGAGAAGGATTTCAAAAGCTTAAAGATGCGAAAGCATATGAAGGGTTGTATCACTCAGCGGTCGCAAGGTCTGAAGCGGACTGGTATGTGGGGATGAACGGGACAAGAGCGTTGACGACGAAGTTTAATGCGCAGCTTTCGTGTGGGCGTGTACAAACACCAACTTTAGCGATGATCGAAAAAAGAGAGCGGGATATTCGAACGTTTAAACCTGTACCTTTTCATGAGTTGACCGTGGATACCAAAAAGGGCATCACCTTTCATTGGAATGACGAAAAGACAGGTGAAAAAAGAATTTTTGATGCTGAAAGAGCAACCAAATTGCGTGAACGAATGGCAAAAGGTGAGTTGAAAATAACGGATGTTAAAACGGTTCGAAAACAAACACCAGCACCGCTTTTGTATGATCTAACGGAACTGCAAAGAGACGCGAATAAAATGTTTGGGTTTTCTGCCAAAGAAACACTTTCGATCTTACAGCGTTTGTATGAGCAGCATAAAGTGCTAACATACCCACGTACGGATTCTAAGTTTTTATCTTCTGATATGGTTGATACTTTGCCAGACCGGATCAAAGCCTGTGATATACAACCATTTCGAAAAGTCGTATCACAATTGAATAATGTGAAGATTAGCAAGCAACTCCCTTGTATTAATGATCTAAAAGTGACCGATCATCACGCCATTATTCCAACAGAGCAATCACCGAGTCCAACGGCTCTTAGTGAAAAAGAAACGAAATTGTACCGGTTAGTTGTTCGCCGTTTTTTGGCTGCCTTTTTTGAAGCTTATCAGTATGATCAAACTACGATTACAGCAAATCTTACAAACGAGCAAGTCACAGCAAAGGGAAAGAGAATGACGAGCTTAGGATGGCAAGTTGTTTATAAAGACGACGCCTCTATGAAATCTGATGAAGCAAGCGAACGTCATTTGCCTCAAGTTGAAGTAGGAGAAGAAATACAAGTTACAAAAGTAGAATTGAAATCTGGGCAAACACAACCACCGGCACGTTTAACAGAAGGAACTCTCCTATCAGCTATGGAACGCCCGATGGCTTATTTAGAAAGTCAAAACAAAGAATTAGCCGACACACTCGGAAAGACAGGTGGAATAGGGACGGTTGCAACTCGGGCTGATATTATTGAAAAGCTTATGAATACCCATTTGATTGAAAAGAGAGATAAGTATTTGCACATCACAAAGAAAGGGCAGCAGTTACTTGATCTTGTCCCAAGTGATTTGCAATCGCCCGCTTTAACAGCAGACTGGGAGCTGAAGCTAGAGAGAATCGCGAACGGGAAACTAGATAAGGATGTTTTTGTAAAAGAAATGAAGGAGTATGCAACCAATATTGTCAACTCCATTAAGCAAAGTGACAAGACGTTTAAGCATGATAATGTGACGGGAAGCCCTTGTCCAGACTGTGGCAAGCTCTTGCTTGAAGTAAAGTCAAAACATGGGAAAAGACGGGTTTGCCAGGATCCAGCCTGTGGCTACAAGAAAAACATCTCAAAAGTAACGAATGCGCGCTGTCCAAAATGTAAAAAGAAATTAGAAATTTGGGGCGAGGGAGAAGGTCAAACGTTTGCATGTGTATGTGGACATCGTGAAAAAATGTCAACCTTCCAAGAAAGACGTAAAGACAATCAACATAAAAAAGTTTCAAAGAGAGAAGTATCGAACTATATCAAGCAGCAAAACAAAAAAGAGGATTTTTCAAATACAGCATTGGCTGATGCGTTGGCTAAGTTAAAAAAACAGTAGTGACGCTCAAGGTATTGCTCGAGCTGAAAAGGGAAAGCCCCCTCGTTCAAACAAAGAACGAGGGGGCTTTCTATGCCTTAAAGTTTAAATTGTTTCATTCCTGCAGTTAACTTTTGAGTTGCCTCATATAAAGTTTCTGTTGAAGTTGTAACGGTTGATAGTGTTCGGCGCTGTTGCTCGGAAGCTGCAGCGACTTCTTCGGTTGCAGCGGCTGATTGTTCAGAAACCAGGGAGATGTTTTCAATGGCAGATACAACCGTGTCTTTGTGTTGAATAATATGCTCAAATTCACCTTGAATGGAACTAATCGATGAATTAATTTCTTGAACAAACATAGCAATTTCTTTGAAGCTTTTTTCTGTTTCTTGAACGACTTGGTTTTGCTCTTCGGTAATAAGTTTCGTCGTTTCCACTTCATGTACCACTTTATGGGCTTCAGCTTCAATTCCTTCAATGGTTTGTCTAACTCTACCAGTGGCTTGCGACGTTTGTTCGGCTAGTTTACGGACTTCGTCTGCAACGACGGCAAAGCCTTTGCCACTTTCACCAGCACGAGCTGCTTCAATACTAGCATTTAATGCAAGCAAATTCGTTTGCTCTGAAATGCTATTAATCGTGTCGATGACATGCTCCACTTCTTTTACGCGACTTGAAAGGGTTAAAACTACTTCTTCGACTCGTTTAATAACGGTGTTAAAACCTTGAGACTTGTCGCGAAGAATGGATACTTGCTTCGTTCCTTTTTCATTTTCTTCTTTTGCCTTCGTTGATAAGGCTACAAGATCTGAAGAGTAACGATTAACTTGATCCATTTTGTTCGATAACTGAACGGTCACTTGTTTCGTTTGGTCAATGTCTTCTGCTTGTTTGGTTGATCCAGAGGCAATTTCATAAATCGCAGAAGACACCTCGTCACTAGAGGCAAGCGTCTCTTGAGAAACGGCACTTAAACTTTCAGTAGATTGCGAGACTTGATCAACAGATGTTTGAATAGAATGAACTAAATCTCTCATTGAGCCTACCATTCGATTAAAGTCAGCAGTTAGAACGCCAATTTCGTCTTTGGAGCTTGACGTCATGGCCACGGTTAAATCGCCGTTTGCCACACGGCTTACTTCGTTTTGAAGCTCCTTGATTGGTTTTGATAGGCGTCTAGATACAAAATAGGCAATGAGTGCAGCTAGAATAATAGAAATGATTGAAATCATTAAAATACCATTTCTAATCTCATTTGCTTGGGCAAGCATCTTGCTTTGTTCAAATTGAGCTCCAACCACCCAATTCGTATCGGCGATCGTTTCATAGAAAATCACATGATTAGACCCTGCATCCGTGTATTCAATTTGTCCGTTGCCTTCACCAGACAATAGTTGAGAAACGATTGGATCGTCACTGTTGTCTTCGGTCATCGTTGGATGAACGAGAGCAATACCCGTTTGGTCAAATAGAAAAGAAAATCCCTCATAGTTTAGATTTTTCGAACGAACAATCGCGGCTAAGTTATCAAGAGATAAATCGATTCCAATTACGCCTAAAACCGTGTTACGGTCCGAAACAGCCTTAGCGACCGTAACAATGAATTCACCGCTACTGGCATCTAAATAAGGTTCAGTCCAAATCACTTGGTCGGGGTTAACAGATGCTTGTTCATACCATGGACGTATACGAGGGTCGTAATCAGACCCAACATCAATAAGTGGTTCGGTAAAGAAGCCGCCTTGATTGGTACCGATATAGGTTACAGCAATGTTCTCATTCAATTCATTGAAGACACTGAAATCATTGTTGACGATCGACCAGAGTGGTTGCGAGTCTTCTTCACTAGCGCTTAGAAAGTCAATGACCGCTTGGTCTTGGCTATATCGATAAATGGAGGAATTGAAATTAGCCAGATAAAGTTCAACTAAATCTTTCTTTTCAGATACAACAGAAACTCCTTCTTTCTGTACGGTTGTCTCTACCTGTTTCTTTACTTGGAAGTAGGTAAGAGCAGAAACAGTGGCCAAGGTAATAATTAAAATAATGGAGATAAAAGTCACAAGTTTTGTTTGAATCGATTTCATGTTCTGACCACCTTTTATTGTAGTATTCTTATTATCGGTAATCTTCCGACAAATTTCAACAAAAACTAATGCGTATGTTCTAGGTCTATTGGAAGAAATCTTTTACAAGAGATAGAAGAACAATAAAAAAACCTGCTTTACTATGTAAAATTAAAGACAAGTGATTAACGATTCTTACCATAAGAGTATAGGGTTGTCTTTAATGTTACACATTATATTCAATTCAGAACATCACTTAAATGATAAGTGGTGTTCTTTTTGCTTTATCAATAATGAGAGTCGACAAGGGGATATAAATTTAAATTCCATTTGTTTACATTTTCTTGCTTGTCAAATACAAAAATGTAAGTGATTATAAATATGAAGGCTGTTACTGGCTGGTGTTTTGAGTAAGAAGTATATGGACTACAAGTAGGGGGAGAACGGTTTACTTGACGGGGCCTATACCCCACGAGCAGAGACGTTCTACCCTGGCTACTGTTTTAATAAGACCATAATAAAGAATAAGGTCAACCAGAAATATTTTCTTATCTGGCTAACCTTATAATACGAACGAAGCAGGTTGTAATAAAAACATATCTGGGAGATGGACAGATGCTATTTTTTGATATTGACGCAACCTTACTTGACCATGAAAAAGCAGAAGAAATGGGAGCCATTGAGTTCTTAAAAGAAAATAATGAAGAATTAAAACTTAGTGCATCTGAGTTTATAAAAAGATGGTATGAGTTATCAGATAAATACTTTGAAAAATTTTTATCAAAAGAATTATCTTTTCAGGAACAACGGAGAATGAGAATTAGAGAGTTGTTTGGCAGTCATTTAAACAACGAACAAGCGGATAATAAATTCAATGATTATTTAAAGTTTTATAAAGGAAATTGGACAGTATTTGAAGATGTAATACCTTGTTTAGAACAATTAAAGAAGCAGGGAAACCGCCTTGGAGTAATAAGTAATGGTGATTATAATCAGCAAATTGAGAAATTAGAAGGTATAAATATAAGCAAATATTTTGACTGTATTATTACCTCAAGCGAAATTGGTGTATCTAAGCCTAATGCTACTATCTTTTTAGAAGCATGTAACCAAGCAGATGTGCCAATTCATGAAAGTTATTACATAGGGGATAGATTAGAGACTGATGCTATTGGTAGTAAGAATGCAGGGATGAAGGGAATATGGTTAAATCGTAAAGAGAAAACGTCACATTCGGATGTCATTGTTATACATAGTCTTAGTGAGTTGGGAGCGTTAATCAATTAGCTTCTTTTTTCAGCTATGAAGTGATGCTTAAAGGAAGCACCGCCTTGTTCTTATTGTGCGAACGGGTCCAAAAGAACAACAAGGATTTGCTTCGGCAGCTCCTATTTTACTAACGGTGTATGTTAATTAAAGATAAAAAACCTTCACAACTTCCGCCATTTCATCATATGAAAATATGTTAAATGATTATGAGGGCTGGTGGCTTAATGAGTGTTTTGGGGGCTGTTGTTTCTGGAACGATAGCATTTGCATCAACCAACTTGGACGACATATTTGTTCTAATGACACTGTTTTCTCAACGTAATTCTAAATTTAGAAATCATCATATTGTTGCTGGTCAGTATCTAGGCATCGCTATTCTTACTACGTTTAGTATCATAGCTGCTTACGGTATTTTGCTTCTTCCAAAGGTTTGGATTGGGTTACTGGGTCTAATACCTATGTATTTCGGAATTAAGATGCTTGTTGAACAATTGAGGAATACAAGTACTGCTTCAGATGAAGCAGAGGTACAGGATATACAATTTAATGAACATGATAAAAACAAAACTAAGAGGTTTTCATTTCTTTATCGTTTTATTAGTCCATATACAGTCAAAGTTGCAAGTATTACAGTTGCAAATGGAGGAGATAACATTGGAATTTATGTTCCTTTCTTTGCAACGAGTAGTTTAACTCGAATTTTAATTATTATCATAGTATTTGTCATTCTCATTGGAGTTTGGTGTTATGCTGGATACAAATTAGCTGAAAATCCTTTGGTCAGTATTGTACTAGAAAGATATGGTCATATTTTTATTCCATTTGTGTTTATTGGTTTAGGAGTACACATTATTTATTCTAGTGGTACATTAAGTTATTTCTTTGGGAATTTATTCCTTTAAACCCAAAGTTTATTGAATAAGGTTTACTGTAATTTGTTGAACTAAAGGGTGGGAATATTGAACAAGGAGTTGTCGAATGTGGCAGCTCCTATTTTGTTAAAGGGGCAGGATACTAGAAGAAGGATTTTTACATTTGTTTTAACTTTTTGGGGAAGTTATACTGATGATTATTTCTCTTGAAGGGGACTTCTTATATGATTTTTGAAATTATTGCTGGTCTGCTTGGGAGTATCGGACAAGATAATTCCTTAGATACAAGGAAGATAGACAAACATATAGAGGAATTAAAAAAGCATAAATGGTTTATTGAAATATACAATGACGAAAAGTATCATCGTTTGTTTTTTGGGAATAGGCCGGTAAGAAAGTTTTTACAAAGTAGGTTTCTAACTAAGAGGATGGTAACTAACCCAAATGCTCAAAAGGCTTTTAAGTCATTACTGGATAAGCAATTAAATAAATAACTCTTATTACGTTAACGGGTGCATTAAGAGACTTTCCTAGATTTAGCTTAAGCGATATAATTAAATAACTAATCCAAAACCTTCCAATAGGATAAAGGAAGGTTATTTGGTATTAGCATTTTTGGTATATCATTGTATTAAAAGAATTTTACTGAAAAATATTGACTTCTATTAGCTGGTTTAGTTCAACAACATAATACTTTGTGTTGTGGTGAGGTCATTTGTAGTACGAAAAAGGGATAGGCTAAGCAGATATGATTACTGCTCACCTATCCTTCTTCATTTCCTTTTATAATGTGTTATTTTATCTATTGAACGTTTTATAAAAAGGTTTTAATTAATTTTTTGATTTTAATAATAAACTTGAAGCAGGCTTTGAAAAAAAGGTCATTTTATAAGCGTTTTAACGGCTTTTTTGCCGGACCTTCCAATACATCACCACTAGGAGAGTAGCGCGATCCATGACAAGGGCAATCCCACGAACGTTCACCATCGTTCCAATGCACTTCACAGCCCATGTGAGTGCAGGTGGTGTCGACTACATGAAGCTCTCCCTCGGCATCACGATAAGCTCCTGCGCGTTTGCCATTTACGGTTACAACGGCAGCTTCCTCTTTTTGAACATCATCTGGGTGTTTCTCGCTTTTATCAAACTTACCTTTCAATAATTGCTTCGCTACATCTGCATTTTGAGTAATAAAATGCTTAATGCTTGGATCTGCAATAAAGCGAGATGGACGGTAGAGTGATTCATAGCGATTTTCACGCTTAAGAATGAGATCACTTAACAACAATCCAGCCATTGTACCATTGGTCATTCCCCATTTTCGATAGCCTGTTGCAACAAAGACATTAGCATGTATTCGAGAAATTTTACCAATATAAGGAACCTTATCAAGTGTCACCATATCTTGAGCCGACCAGCGGTATTCAATGTTGAAATCTGAAAATAGTTCCATTCCATATTGCTCTAGGGCATCATAATGATATTTTGTATTAATTCCTTGTCCCGTTTTATGTTCTTCCCCGCCAATCAAAGCAAGTTTTTCTCCGTCTCGCATCGTGTAGCGAAGGGAACGTGACGGAGAATCGACATTTAAGTACATGCCGTCGGGGCATTCATCCTTTGGTACCTTTGCTGCTAAAATATACGAGCGTTCGACATACATTCTTGAGAAATAGAGGCCACCACCATCATAAAAAGGAAAGTGAGAAGCCACGACGACTGAGTTGGCAGTTACTTTCGGACCTCCTTTAGTCAAGACAGTTGGTTGACTGCCTTCCTTCACATCTTCACAGACGGTGTGTTCGAATATAAGGCCACCGTTTTCTTTAATTTTCCCAACTAAATAAGAAAGATATTTGAGCGGGTGGAACTGTGCTTGATCTTTCATAACGAGCGCTGATTTAACAGGTAGGTTTAAAGGAATAGATGAAACAAGTTCTCCAGCGATTCCTAGTTGTTTATAGGCTTCCACTTCTTTTTGTAACTTATTAACGCCTGTATTCGTCGTCGTGTATAAATACGCATCTTCATTGGTATAATCACAATCAATGTTCTGCTCTTGAACAAGGTTCTGTATGAAGTTCAAGGCATCTGTTGCTGCATTATAATAAAGCTTTGCTTTTTCCGCTCCTAGATGCGAGATAAGTTCATCATAAATTGCGCCGTGTTGAGCGGTTATTTTCGCTGTCGTGTGACCGGTTGTCCCATTTAGAAGGACGTTGGCTTCTAATAAAGCTACTTTTATTCCTTCCTCAGAAAGACGGTAGGCAGTTGTAATTCCAGAGATCCCGCCACCTACAATGACAACATCAACATGGAGGTCTTTCTCTAATATAGGAAAACTCTCTACATCGAAAGAGTCACGCCAATAAGGCTCAGGTTGGTTAGGCATGGTAGAATCCATTAAAGTATATTCGTCTGTCATTATGTACCTCCAAATAATTACGATTTGTTTTCATAATGTAACCAATTCAGGAGAATACATGTATGGTTTGATTATTTTTAAGGTGAAAGCGAGTAGGCTATAAAATGACAGAAATAGAGAAAGTGGTGTATAAATTTCATGAAATTTATTTAGAATAAATCGTAGGCGAGAAGGGGTGAAATCCTCTTGACCCAAGGGTTTCCGCTTAAATAGCAACCGGTTGATTGTCTAAAAATTAGAAACATATTGTATTTTGGTACAGGACATGATATTATTAAAGATGTTTTAAATTTTGAAACAGGGTGAAGATCACCAACAAAGGAGATTATATATTTGGCAACTTTTTATGATTTTAACTTAGATCCCAATGTAGTAAGAGCAGTAACAGAAATGGGATTTGAAGAAGCAACACCAATTCAAACAGAAACGATTCCAACTGCATTGGAAGGGAAAGACATTATTGGGCAAGCTCAAACGGGTACAGGGAAAACAGGTGCATTTGGTGTTCCGCTAGTTAACCGTATTAATGTTGAAGAAGCACATGTTCAAGCACTTATCCTTGCCCCTACACGAGAGCTTGCGAATCAAGTCGCAGAGTCACTCGTTACTTTTGGTAAGCATAAAGGCGTTCGTACGGTTGTCGTGTATGGTGGCCAGGACATGCGTAAACAAATCACAGATTTGAAACGCAAGCCGCACGTAGTAGTGGCGACACCTGGTCGTTTAATGGATCATATGAGACGTAAAACGATTCGTCTTAATGAAGTGAAAATGGTTGTTCTTGATGAAGCGGATGAAATGCTTAATATGGGCTTCATTGAAGATATTGAAACCATCTTAAAAGAAGTTCCTACTGAGCGCCAAACACTTCTATTCTCAGCGACAATGCCGAAACGAATTGAGAAATTAGCACAACAGTTCATGTCAAATCCTCAATTAATTGCGGTTAAGTCAAAAGAAGTAACGATGGAAAACATCGAGCAGCAATACGTAGAAGTACATGAAAAAGAGAAGTTTGATGTATTAAGCCGTTTCATGGATATTCATTCACCGGAACTTGCGATTGTATTTGGTCGTACGAAAAGACGTGTAGATGAACTTTCTGAAGCGTTAATCAAACGCGGATACCGTGCTGAAGGAATTCATGGAGATCTTAACCAAGCGAAACGTGATAGTGTTCTTCGTAAGTTCAAAGGTGGACTTATTGATGTCCTAGTTGCAACAGATGTTGCAGCACGTGGTCTTGATATTAGTGGTGTTACTCACGTTTATAACTTTGATCTTCCGCAAGATCCAGAAAGCTATGTTCACCGTATTGGTCGTACAGGTCGTGCGGGTAAATCAGGTCTAGCTCTTACATTTGCTACTCCTCGTGAGATGGATCATGTTAGAACGATTGAGCAAGTTTCTAAGAAAAAGATGACAAAGGTTCAGAAGCCTTCTCATGAACAAGCAATGAGAGGACAGCAAGAACTTGCGATTGAACAACTGCGTTCACTTATTAATAGTGGTGAAGCAGCGAGCTATCATAAAGCTGCGAAAGACTTGCTACAAGAAACAGATGCGACAACTGCGCTTGCAGCGGCATTAAAACTTCTGACTAAAGAGCCGGACACAACTCCAGTTCGTTTAACAGGAGAAGCGCCATTGCGGGTGAAGAAGCGTCATGGTGGTGGCGGAAGTGGCAGTGGTAAACCATACCGTGCTGGTGGTCGTCAACGTGATGATCGTCGTCGTTCGACATACCGTGGCAAAGATGAGCGTAGCGGTGCTCGTCGTTCAAGTGGTCAAGGTGGACGTGGCGGACAGCAACGTAAACCGAAACACGCATAATAAAAGAAGGCTGGCGATTTTGCCAGCTTTTTTTCTGTGTAAATCGTTTAAAATGAGATGGTAATTAAATGAAGAAATAGTTATAAGTGGTTTTAAAAAGGCATCGTAAAAAAGCCTTCCCCGCGTGACGCCTTATCCTTTTTTGCTAGAGGACTGTCTATCCTTTTTCGTATTTTCTAAAAATTCAAGTGAAAATCTGTATTTTCTTGAAAATCAAATTATGAGAAAATTGAAATTTTGAAACCCTTTTCATTGCTTTAGTGGTGCGTATTCCCGTAAAATCAACATTTTTACCAGCGAGATATTCTATGTCAGATTATCTGACATACCTATTGCGAAAATTCGCGCAACATCATAAAGTAAAACATAACAAGTTGATGTCATAAAACATTACATGAAAAGGAAGTGTTGAGAAATGGCAATTTCTACACCAACAAGAGAGAGCTTAGTTCAAACTATAAAAGAAACGATTGAAACAAAGAGCGTAGAACTTCTTCACGTACAATTCGTGGACATTGAGGGAACACTTAAACATGTTACTGTAACGGCTGACCAAATAGATCAAGTAGTAGAAGGAAGAGTAATGTTTGATGGTTCTTCTATTACAGGTTATACACCAATTAATGAATCAGATTTATATTTAGATCCAGACTTAACAACTTTTGCCGTTCTTCCTTGGACAGAGCAAGAGGGCTATTCTGAAGCTCGCTTCTTATGTAGCGTAAAAAAGCCTGATGGATCAGACTTTGATGGCGACCCACGTAACGTTTTGAAAAAAACAG
This sequence comes from Halalkalibacter alkalisediminis, assembly GCF_028610705.1. GTDB lineage: Bacteria > Bacillota > Bacilli > Bacillales > Bacillaceae_D > Halalkalibacter > Halalkalibacter alkalisediminis. The sequence continues at coordinate 207,424 of NZ_JAQQWT010000005.1, read as the reverse complement.
TTAAACGTGCAAAAGACCAAGGTTATTCAATCAGTGTTGGACCAGAGCTTGAGTTCTTCTTATTCAAAACGGATGAAAACGGACAACCGACTTTAGAAACACAAGATAAAGGTGGATATTTCGAGCCATCTCCTAAAGATTTAGGTGAAAAAGTTCGTCTTGAAATCTATAAAGCTTTGAAAATGATGGGCTTCACGATTGAAGCTTCTCACCACGAAGTGGCAATTGGTCAACATGAAATTAACTTCAAATATGCTGACGCATTAGGTTCTGCTGATGCAGCAACAACTTACAAATGGGTTGTTAAAACAGTAGCACAACAATTTGGCTACCATGCGACATTCATGCCGAAACCACTTGCTGGTGAAAACGGAAGCGGAATGCACGTAAACATCTCTTTATTTGACGATGAAAAGCAAGAGAATATTTTCTATGATGCATCTAATGAGCTTGGCTTATCAGAAAAAGCATACCAATTCATTGCTGGATTAATGGAGAACGTAAAGGATTTCGTAGCGGTAACAAATCCACTAGTAAACTCTTATAAGCGTTTAGTACCAGGATATGAAGCACCTTGCTATATTGCATGGTCTGCATCTAACCGTTCTGCTCTAATTCGTATCCCTGCAACACGTGGGGCGGGAACTCGTGTAGAAATCCGTTGTCCAGATCCATCTGCTAACCCGTACTTTGCCTTTGCGATTATTGCAGCTGCAGGTTTAAACGGAATTGACAGTGATTTAACTGTGACTCCAGCTGTTAATGCAGATATCTTCCACATGTCTAAGCAAGAACTAGATGCTCGTGGAATTGAAAACTTACCAACAAGCCTTGAAGCAGCACTTGATCGTTTCGAAACAGGTGAAATTGGACGCCAAACACTTGGCGAGCATGCTTTCGGTGAGTATGTAGCTCTTAAACGTGCAGAGTCTGATGACTTCCGTACAGCTGTTACAAACTGGGAAGTTGCAGCTTACCAAGCTAAGTTCTAATAAAGATTGTAGTATTTCATTTAAATAACAAAAAGCATGCCGATTTGTCAGCATGCTTTTTGTTTTTGTTGTGGTTTGGAACGAGAAAATTTGGCGGTGAACTTTTGAAATGCAGGTGTTTTCGATGTCGTAAAGATGATTAGCCCGATCCAGATTAAGAGGAATGCTAGGAATTGAACGTTTGAAAACGGCTCGTTAAACAAGAAAATTCCGAGTAAGAGCATAATCGTTGGAGCCATGTATTGTAAAAACCCAATGAGCGATAGCGAAATACGTCTAGCTCCTATTGCAAACAACAATAATGGAATCGCGGTCGCTGCACCCGAACCTATTAACAGCAGTGTCGTATCTACGTGAGTTAGACCAAAAGCACTGTTGAAGGCAGGTTGATGATGAATCCAATACAAATAAAGAAAAGCAACAGGTGTAACCAAAAGCGTTTCAACGGTTAACCCAACCATGGCTCCAGCGTTCACTATTTTTTTAATTAACCCATATAAACCAAACGATAGGCCTAAGAGTAAAGCAGTCCAGGGAACCACTCCGTAGTAGAGCGTCATGATGGTTACCCCCAAAAAGGCTAAAACAAATGAGACGATTTGCCAACGTGTGAACGTTTCTTTTAAGAATAAGACTCCTAAAAGGACATTAAGTAGAGGATTGATGTAATATCCTAAGCTAGCTTCAATAACACGATCACTGTTAACAGCCCATATGAAAATAAACCAATTTAAAGAGATAAAGCAAGATGCTAAAATGATTCCTATGGCGGAACGAAAATGTGAAAAGATAAAGATGAATTCTTCCCAAGCTGAATGTAGCTGTTTTCGAATGGCTAAAATGCCAATCATGAAAACAAGCGACCAAATCACACGGTGAGCCAAAACTTCACCTGGAGAAACGGTATCAAAGAGCTTCCAAAATAAAGGGAGTACTCCCCAAAGTAAATAGGCGGCAGTAGCAGCAAGGACACCTGACTGATGATCTGTTTGTTGCATGTTTGTTCTTCCTCTCCAAATGAGATAGCTTTATTTTACACAAATGAACAGGTGCTGCCTATGAAAGATTTTCGGAAACCTAAATAAGTCAGGAGAGACGATTGATGAAACAAATGAAAGCCGTTATTTTTGACATGGATGGGGTTATATCCAACACAGTTCCTTTGCATTATGAAACGAATGTGAGACTTGCTAACAGCCTAGATGTTGATTTCTCTCATGAGTGGAATCAAGCTCTGCAAGGTCTTAGTCGTCGGAAGACGGTTGATGCCATTATTGAGAAATCAAGTTTTACATTTACAGAAGAGGAAATAGTGGAGATTTGCGCTAAGAAAAATACCCATTACCAAGCGTTAATCACCCAGTTAACAGCAGAGGACGCGCAGCCTGGCATTCAACGTTTTATAAAAGACTTAGCGGCCCAAAAAATACCGATGGTTGTGGCTTCAGCTAGTCAAAATGCACGTTTAGTCTTAACACAGCTCGAGTTAATTGATTACTTTGAAGGTGTCGTGGACGTGACTAAATTAAAGCGTGGAAAGCCAGATCCTGAAATCTTTCTAAAGGCTGCAGAGCACATAAATGTTTATCCTTCTGAATGTGTGGCTATAGAAGATGGAGAGGCCGGATTATCAGCCATTCTTCAAACGGAGATGTTTTCGGTTGGCGTTGGCCATGAGCCGTTCTTAAAGAAAGCAGATTTCTACATAGATTCAACGGAACGGTTAACTATAGAATCGTTAGAGGTCGCTTTGAACCTGCACAATAAGACATTATATTCATTTTAGTTTGCCAAAAGACCTCTTAGTAAGATAAGATTTGCCTATTGAAAAACAGATGGAAAAGGAGATTGATATGTCAAATCTTGATCAGCAATTACGACAACGAGCTTATGATGAAGTAAAGAAGCATAGAAGGGAGGTAGAAGTCGATCCGTATCGACTAGCCTACCATGTGATGCCGCCAGTTGGGTTACTTAATGACCCAAATGGATTTATTCAATTTAATGGAGCCTATCATCTTTTTTATCAATGGAATCCGTTTAAAACAGACCATGGAGCAAAATTTTGGGGACATTATTCCTCGAGGGACCTCGTTCACTGGGAGCATCATGAGATTGCATTAGCGCCAAGTGATTGGTTTGATAAAAATGGTTGTTATTCTGGAAGTGCAATTGAACACGAGAATAAATTGTATTTATTTTATACCGGAAATGTGAAAGACGAAGCGAATAATCGAGAAACGTATCAAGTGATGGCTGTATCAGACGATGGTCAACAGTTTGAGAAAAAAGGCGTCGTCATTAACTTGCCTGAAGGCTACACGCCTCATTTCCGCGATCCAAAGGTTTGGAAGCATGGAGAGCACTTCTATCTCATTATTGGTGCTCAAGCAGAGGACTTAACAGGAAAAGCGGTGCTGTTTTGTTCAGATAACTTACAGGAATGGGAACATCTTGGTCCAATTGCCGGAGCTCATATGGGACCACTGAACGATTTCGGTTATATGTGGGAGTGCCCGGATTTATTTGAGCTAGATGGACAAGATGTTCTGATCTTTTCACCACAAGGGCTCGAGCCGAGTGGCATTTACTATCAGAATCTCTATCAAGCAGGTTATGTGATCGGAAAGATGGATTATGAAAAGGTACAATATGAACATGGTTTATTCATCGAACTAGACCGAGGCTTTGAATTTTACGCGCCACAAACGACGGTTGATGAAAAGGGACGACGCATTTTAATAGGATGGCTAGGTATGCCAGAAGAACGAGAGGATGCTCATCCAACGATTGAACATAAGTGGATTCATTCCATGACCATTCCTAGACAATTAAAAGGGATTAACGGCAAAATCTATCAACAACCTGTCACTGAATTGCAAGAATTACGAACAAACCATTGTGCCTATGAGAACGTCGAACTGACAACAAAGGCACAAGGCTTTGAAGGAATAGAAGGCGAAGCATTAGAAATCTATTTGGAGACGCTAGAAACGGTTACGCAGCCGATTAAGATTCATATTCGTAACCATGCGAACATCGTCTACCATCCAACCGATAAATTAGTAAAACTAGACCGTATCAGCTATGTCGATGGGAAGACGGTAGAAGAGCGCTTTTGTCATTTGCAGCAGTTGACTAATTTACGTATTTATCTCGATACGTCCTCCATTGAGGTTTTTGTTAATGACGGTGAAGAGGTCTTCTCTGCACGAATATATCCAAAGCAAGAAGATCAAGGAATCTCTTTTGCCGCTGATGGTAGCGAGAGAGTGAAGATCGAAGCGTGGACGTTGAAGAGTAGATAGCAGCTGAAAGAGAAAGTGGACCGAAATACCAGATGAACGAACCAATATTAGGTTCGAAAAGACTGATATCACCCTATAATTGACCGAAATGATTGGTAAACCAACATTAACTAGACGAAGAAACTGTCCTTGTCCATAAAGAAGGCGAAGAAGTGCCGCTAGATGATCTATATAATCAGGGGCTGATAGTGTTCTACAAAGTGGCAACTAGAGGCATTCCTGCGCAAACGACGCCTTCTGAGATTATCGTAATGAAATAAGTTGTGAGTTCACTCTACTTGAGTGAACTCTTTTTTAAAGAATCGAATGGAGTAAGAAATTACCAGTATATTAAGAATTGACGCTTGCAAAAAAAAGAGGTAAACTGAAAGCGTAACCAAAAGAATAAGTGGGATTGTTACTGATCATGCAGGCAAGACCTAAAATGAAGCCAACGGGCGACGTCTATTTATTTATAGACGTTTGTACGAGGTGTCATTTTAGGTCTTTTTTGACAATTTTTTTAAGTAACAGTTCTTAACAAAGGGTTCGTTAAGAGAAAAGGAGGATTTTAGATGGATACAAGGAAAGTGGCGAGTGAGCTAGTTGAGCTGCTAGGAGGAAAGGACAATGTGGTGAGTGCGACACACTGTGCTACGCGTCTTCGCATTGTGTTAAACGATGAAGATAAGCCTAATAAACTAGAAATAGAAGATTTAGAAGGAGTAAAAGGGGTATTTAGTGCTTCTGGACAATTCCAAGTCATTTTCGGTACGGGTCTTGTGAACAAAGTGTATGCGGAATTTGCAGAACTGACGGGTGTTGGGAGTAAGGATACAGACGGTGGCGAGAAACAGGTGGACCATGCGGAAGCAGCTAAAAAGAAAATGAATCCTTTAGCACGAATTGCCCGCACGTTATCAAATATTTTTGTTCCGATTATTCCAGCGATCGTAGCGAGTGGTTTGCTCATGGGTCTTCTCGGAATGATGAGAGCCTTTGAATGGGTGGCGCCAGACAGCCCGTGGATTTTATTTTTAGATATGTTCTCAAGTGCTGCTTTCATTATCTTGCCGATCCTCATCGGTTTTAGTGCAGCAAAGGAGTTTGGTGCGAATCCATATTTAGGGGCGGTACTTGGTGGAATTATGACACATCCAGCTTTACTAAACCCATGGACGTTAGCTAATGCAGAGCCAGAAACGATTCAATTCATTGGTATGAATGTCGATCTTCTTGGTTATCAAGGAACCGTTATTCCCATTCTGCTCGTTGTTTACATTATGAGTAAGATTGAAAAAGGTCTACGTAAGGTAGTTCCAAATGCGATTGATTTACTAGTGGTTCCGTTTGTAACAGTCATCCTAACTGGATTTATTGCGATGCTCTTTATTGGACCATTAGGAACATCGGTAGGGAATGGTTTAACATGGGGACTTGACTTCATTTATAATACAGGCGGCATCTTTGCTGGTTTAATCTTTGGTGGACTTTATTCAACCATTGTTATCACAGGGGTACATCATAGTTTCCATGCAATAGAAGCAGCGTTAATTGGGGACTTTGGCATTAACTTCTTACTTCCCATTTGGGCAATGGCTAACGTGGCACAAGGTGGAGCTGGTCTTGCCGTGTTTTTCCTTACGAAAAATCCAAAAGTGAAGGAAATTGCCATTCCAGCATCATTCTCGGCATTCTTAGGAATCACGGAGCCCGTTATATTCGGAGTGAATCTACGCTTCATGCGTCCGTTCATCGGTGCTGCGATTGGTGGAGCATTAGGTGGAGCTTACGTCGTCTTAACGAATGTTGTTACAAATGCTTACGGCTTAACGGGTATTCCGATGATCGCCATTGCAGCTCCATTTGGAACATCTAATATCATCAATTACCTTGTCGGGATGTTGATTGCCACAGCTGGAGCTTTTGTCGCAACGTGGATCTTAGGTTTGAAAGAAGATGTAACGAAAAAATAAGGACTTGTTAAAAGCTCGTTTCGCTTAGTGCGGAGCGGGCTTTTTTCAATTATTCAATGTGAAGTCTACGACCTAATATTTGTGGAGTAAAAGCTCACCATGAGTAAACTCATGTTAAAATAGGGGAAGAAAAAGGTGGGGATTAAAGATGTTTACCAATGATTGGAGTCAAATTTTAGAGCAAGAAGTTCAAGAACCATATTTTCAGGAGTTAGAGCTCTTTTTAAACAAGGAGCATCAACAATATACGGTCTATCCTCCAGTGGCTGATCAGTTTAATGCTTTACATGATACGTCGTATGCAGAAACAAAGGTAGTGATTTTGGGGCAAGATCCCTATCATGGTCCGAATCAAGCTCATGGCCTAAGCTTTTCCGTTAAACCGAATGAAAAAATACCACCTTCGTTAAGAAATATTTTTAAAGAGCTGCAAACAGATATCGGTTGTGATATTCCGAATCATGGTTATCTTGTTTCATGGGCTGAACAAGGTGTTCTTTTACTAAATACAGTTTTGTCTGTTCGCGAAGGAGAACCTGCTTCTCATAAAGGAAAAGGGTGGGAACGATTTAGTGATGCGGTGATCAAAGCCTTAAACGAACGGAATAAACCAGTTATTTTTGTATTATGGGGAAAACATGCCCAAAGTAAGAAGAAGTTAATCACCAATCAGCAGCATGCCATTATTGAATCGGTACACCCAAGTCCATTATCTGCCAACCGAGGTTTTTTTGGGAGTAAACCCTTTTCAAAGGTGAATCAACTATTAATTGAAAACAATGAGAAGCCGATTAATTGGCAATTACCGTGAATTTTCAAAGTAACCGAGTGGAGATTCGTTTGGGATGGTGATGAACGATGATGAAGGAATTAAAACGGACGCCTCTTTTTCTTCGCATGATGTGTTTAATTGGCATATTGATCGTAACGACATTGCTCCTATTAGGTTTATTCTTAAATCATCAATATGCTGAGTCGATAGAAGAACAAATGGGACTTCGAGTATTAAGTGTTGCCCAATCTGTATCGGCTATTCCAGAGGTCATAGAAGCGTTTAAACATGATCAACCTGAACTAGTTATTCAACCGATCGCTGAACATATCCGATTGTTAACCGGTGCGGAGTTTATTGTAGTTGGTAGTAAAGAAGGAGTTAGGTATTCTCATCCTATTGACAATCGAATCGGGCAGAAAATGGTTGGCGGTGATAATGATAGAGCCTTAATCAATGGAGAGTCCTACGTTTCGGAAGCGGTAGGGTCATTAGGACCTTCCATACGCGGGAAAGTTCCTATCATTAATGAAAGCGGTGACATTGTTGGGCTAGTATCGGTCGGATTCCTAATGGAAGATTTAAAGAATGTTGTCAAAGAGCATGTGATGGAAATTTGGTTGATCGTTGTTGGCTTGATAGGACTTGGAATGATAGGAGCTTTTATCATCTCCTATCAGTTAAAGAAAGAGATTCACGGGTTAGAGCCAGAGGAGATTGGGAGACTTTATGAAGAAAAGGAAGCCATCCTCCAATCAATCCATGAAGGGGTTATCGCTGTTAATGACGAAGGAAAAGTGACGATGTTTAATCAGGCGGCTAGAAAATTTATGGTTAAAGAATGTAGAGAAGAGCAGTTGATTGGTAGACCGATCAAGGAATTGCTCCCAAAAACAAGGCTACATGAAGTACTAAAGACAGGAGAAAAACAAATAAATCAGGAACTTTGGATCGAAGATGAGCTAGTGGTCGTAAACAGAGTTCCGATCGTTATTAAAAATAAAGTGGCCGGAGCTGTTTCTTCTTTTAGAGAACGAAAGGAAATGGTTCTACTTTCAGAGGAATTATCAAAAGTAAAGAAGTACACAGATGCCTTAAGAGCACAGACTCATGAATTTGCTAATAAGTTAAACATCATCTCAGGTCTATTGCAGCTCGGCAAAAACGATGAAGCTATTCAATATATTCAAATGGAGAGTAAATTTCAGCAGCAAACGATTCACTTTTTAATTGAGAGAGTGCAAGACCCTATTATTAGTGCGATTTTGCTCGGCAAGTTGAACCAAGCGCAAGAACTCGGTATAAAAATGGAGATAGAGGAGTCTAGTTGCTTACTTACTAGGTTATCAGAAAAACAACAGGAAGCTCTAAGTACGGTTCTTGGTAATCTATTAGACAATGCCTTTGATGCACTGATGGAAGCTCGCATGCAAGAACCCTATGTGTTTGTATCCTTTATGGATGTGGGGAAGGAGCTCATATTTGAAATCGAGGATAACGGAATAGGTATTCCATTAGAGCGTCAAAATACTATATTCGAACAAGGATATTCAACGAAAAAGGGAAAACACCGTGGTTTTGGACTGGCTCTAGTGAGGGATGCTGTTGAAAGGGTTAACGGTGAGATCATGATTGAGCAAGGCGTTTACGGGGGAGCGTGTTTTGTTGTCACAATGCCGAAGGAGGATAAGAGATGAGCAATCGAACCTATCAAGTATTAGTCGTTGAAGATGATTTTCGTTTAGCGGGCATTAACCAAGAATTTATTGAAGAACTACCTTATTTCAAAGTCGTTAACGTTTGTATGACGGGTAAGGAGACGCTACAATTTTTAGAAAATAGTGATAAACCTGATTTGATTTTTTTAGATATGTATATTCCAGATGTAAAAGGATTAGAGCTTTTGTGGACCATTCGAACCCTGTATAAGGATATCGATATCATTATGGTCACGGCTGCCAAGGAGGTTGAAACCATTCAAGAGGCAATACGTGGCGGTGTTTTTGATTATTTAGTAAAGCCTTTAGAAAAAAATAGAGTTCATTATTCTTTGCAGCGTTATCAACAAAAACAATCAATGTTTGAGGAAAAAAAGGAATTTACACAAAAGGAAATAGATTTATTACAAACAGATTTAAAATCGAACACATTGAATCAGATTATGGCTGAAGGTTTGCCAAAAGGGGTAAACCCTCACACGCTTGGAAAAGTAAAACGGTTATTAGAGGATCATAAAGAAACGGGCTTAACTGCACTTGAAGGAGCTGAATATTTAGGAGCTAGCCGATCGACGACTAGGCGCTATTTTGAATATTTTATTTCAGTTGGCACGGCTAAGGCGGAGATGATTTACGGCGATGTAGGGCGTCCAGAACGACGTTATTTTCCACTTTAACCTAAATGAACAAAAAGGTCAGAATGGAACTTTTACTTTTAATGAACACAACATTCCCTCTTTTTATAATTATCTGTATATTAAAAACAGAATTATAAAAGGGGGAATTTATTTTATGGAAAAATGTAAGCGCTTAAGAAATTGGTTCGCGGTAGCAGCTCTTTCAAGTGCACTTTTACTTACGGCATGTGGAAGTGAAGACACAAGTAGTGAAGGTCCAACTACTAATGAAAATAAAGCAGAACCAGAAATCGAAGTAGAAGTGGCCTGGGAGCCAACTGATCATATCGAATACATCGCTCCAGCAAACCCAGGTGGTGGTTGGGATACATTAATTCGTCAAACCTCTAGAGTGATTGCTGAAGAAAATCTAGCGCCTAAAAACTTTGCCGCCGTTAATATTCCAGGAAGCGGAGGTGCCGTTGCGTGGGCACAGATTGCCGCTGATTCAACAAATAATCATAAGCTTTTTGCGGCTAGCCCACCAGTAATTCTTGTACCTTTAACGGGAGCATCTCAATATAATCATGAGGACTTCACACCAGTTGCTCGCTTAATTACTGACTATTCCGTCGTTCTTGTTCGTAATGATTCACCATATGAGACAATCAATGATTTATTTGAAGATATACAAACTAATGGAAGCGCTGTCAGTATTGGTGGGGGATCGGCTGCGGGGAGTATGGACCATATTTCCATTGTAGGAGCTGCATCTGAAGCTGGTGTAAACGCAAAAGATGTAAACTATATTGCCTTCTCAGGTGGTGGAGAAGCGATGACAAACCTTCTTGGTGGACACGTTGATGCGGTATCAACTGGAGTAGGAGAAGCAACTGCTCAGATTGAAGCGGGTGAGCTTCGTGCTCTAGCGGTATCTTCACCAGAAACACTTGCAAATTTAGCTGAAATACCTACTTATATTGAGTCAGGAATTGACTATACATTCGATATTTGGCGCGGCATCATGGGACCGAAGGATATGTCTCCTGAAGCAGTGGCTTATTATGAAGAATTATACGTAAATATGATGGAAACTGACCTTTGGCAAGAAGTTCGTGATCAACTTGGGTGGTTAGATGCTTATCAAAATAGTGAAGAGTTTGGTGTTTTCCTTAATGAACAATATGAGCAGTTTGAAAGCATCTTAGAAGACTTAGGGTTACTAGAAAATTAGGATTGGTGAATGGTGGTCTTACTAGAGAGACCACCCTCTTTTTTCAGATCATAAAAGAGGGAGGATGAAAATTTATGCTTACGAAGTGGAGAGCGAATCAAAAGATTGCTATTATTTTATTTGTTTTTTCAGTTGGATATTTGATTATGTCATTTCAGATTCCTAACTTTTCAATTCCTAGACCAATTGACTCAGACCTGTTTCCTAAAGTGTTAGGATTTTTAATGGCTTTTCTATCTATTGTCTTGTTTTTTGAAAAGGATAAGGGAGAAGAAGAGTCATTATTAGATGATTCAGAAGATATGGGCGAACAGCCAGAGGAAACCAAAGAAGTTTCGTATTGGAAAAAACCACAAACTCAAATTGTCGTCACTCTGCTCATATTGATTGTATATGTTTCCCTTTTTGAACTAGCTGGTTTTGTCTTAAGTACATTAGGATTATTATTCTTTTTAACACTTTACTACGGATATCGCCGTCATGTAGTGAATGCAGTTGTATCAGTTGTTGTAAGTTTTGGCTTTTATTTGCTTATGACAAAAGGATTAGGTGTTTATTTACCAGCGGGATGGCTGCCGCTATAAGGAGGTGGATCGCAAATGGATTCAATTCAAAATTTACTATACGGATTTGAAGTTGCCTTGCAATGGGAGAACCTAATATTTGTTTTTATTGGAGTCTTAGCAGGAACGATTATTGGAATGCTTCCAGGCCTTGGACCAATTAGTGCACTTGCGTTAATGATTCCCATAACGTATGGGATGAACCCAGCTACCGGGCTTATCTTAATGGCAGGTGTATACTATGGAGCGATATTTGGAGGTTCTACTTCTTCTATATTATTAAATGCCCCAGGGGTTGCGGGAACGGTTGCCACGTCCTTCGATGGCTATCCACTTGCTAAGAAAGGGAAAGCTGGGAAAGCGTTAGCTTTGGCGGCTTATGCCTCCTTTATCGGAGGGACCATAAGTGTTATTGGATTAATGCTTGTTGCACCACTTCTTTCAAAGGTTGCTGTTAGTTTTGGTCCAGCAGAGTATTTTGCATTAATGGTACTAGGCTTAACTGCAGTTGTGAGTTTATCAGATAAATCACTTGTAAAAGGGTTAATTGCTGCTGTTTTTGGTGTTATGATCTCACTTGTTGGAATTGATTTACAAACCGGAACGCCGCGTTATACATTCGGTAATATCAAACTATTAGAAGGAATTGACTTCCTCATTATTGCTCTTGGGATCTTTGCCTTAGCAGAAGTATTTGTCATGCTCCTAAGAGGCAGTAACATGGCGAAGCAAAATAAAATTGGTTCGTTAAAGTTAACCAAATCAGAGGTAAAGGAAATTGCTGGCCCGATTGGCCGTAGTTCCGTTTTGGGTTTCTTTACAGGGGTTCTTCCTGGGGCGGGGGCAACCGTTGGGTCTTTTCTTGGCTATAGTATGGAGAAGAGACTTGCTAAGGATGGAAATACATTTGGTAAAGGAAACATTAAGGGAGTTGCTGCACCCGAAGCTGCCAATAACGCGGCCTGTGGTGGTTCGTTTGTACCTTTGTTAACGCTTGGTGTTCCAGGTTCCGGGACTACAGCGATTCTACTTGGGGCGCTGTTAGTAATGGGGGTTACCCCTGGGCCAATGATGCTTGAGACTCGTCCAGATGTGTTCTGGGGAGTTATTGCGAGTATGTATATTGGAAATATCTTTTTACTTGTTTTGAACCTTCCCTTAATTCCTTATATATCAAAAATTTTAAGTGTACCTAGAGCGATGCTACTTTCTCTCATTATTGTTTTTTGTATGATTGGGGTTTATGGATTGAAATTCAGTACATTTGATTTAGGAATGGTTATTGCCTTTGGAATTATAGGATTTTTGATGAGGTTGTATCATTTTCCTGCTGCTCCTCTTATTCTAGCTCTTATTCTTGGAGCAATGATGGAGGAATCGATGAGACGGGCACTTCAGATTTCAAATGGAAGCTGGACGGTTTTCTTAGATAAGCCGATTTCATTAACCCTTCTTATTCTTGCTGCACTTTCCTTATTCTTGCCGTTAGTATTTGGACTTATTAGGCGTCTAAGAAAGACAACGTCTAAGAATGACTCTGCTAATCTTTAATAGGCAATGAGATCACCGCTGCTTAAACCTTGGTAGTGGTGATCTCATTGCTTCTTTGTGTTTTCATCAAACGAAAACCTTACAAACTCACCTTCTCTTGGAGGAGGTGGGCTTTATTTAGTTAAATAATCATAAGCATTGAATACATCTGGTGAAGGTGTTGAACCTCAACGAGGATCCTATGTTAAGCCCTTTCATCAAAAAAAGCTGTTTAAAAAGCATGTCAGGATATCTAACAATAGAGTAGATTCAGAATATTTTGTACGTATAATGAGAACTAACAAGAGATGTTAGCTTCTCTAACGCTGACATGTTCACATTCGAAGGGAGAGATTGAGAATGAGCGAATTAGCACTTATGGATAATTTATGGGTCATGATTTGTGCGGTTTTAGTTTTATTTATGCAAGGTGGATTTATTCTTTTAGAAGCGGGTTCTACAAGAATGAAAAATGCGGGGCACATCGCAGGTAAAACGATTTTCACGGTCGGTATTGCGTCCCTTGTTTACTGGGCAGTAGGTTGGGGATTTGCTTACGGTGAAGGAAATGCATTTATTGGGTTGTCGGATTTCTTCTTTGGAGATTTTTCTACAGCTGAAGAAGGGTTAGTTGGATCAGTTGATTTCTTCTTCCAATTAATGTTCGCAGCCATTGCTTTAACGATTGCATTTGGTGGATTTGCAGAACGTGCAAAACTATCAGCATATATTGTCTTTGCGGTATTATTCTCAGCATTTGTTTACCCGATCGTTGCACACTGGATTTGGGGAGATGGATGGTTAGCAAACTTAGGAAAACAAGATTTTGCTGGATCTACGGTTGTTCACTTAACTGGTGCAATGGCAGCTTTAGCAGCGACCATTTTATTAAAACCACGTCTTGGTAAATACAATAAAGATGGTTCAGCTAATGAATTAGCGGGTCACAACCAAGTTTATACTGCTCTAGGTGTTTTAATTCTTTGGGTAGGTTGGTTCGGATTTAACGCAGGTAGTACGTTAGAAGTTGCCGATGGATTCTTTGGTTATGTAGCATTAAACACTCAATTAGCTGCAGCAGCTGGTGCAGTAGCGGCCTTATTTATTGCTTGGGCAATGACAGGTAAATCAGATGTTCCTACTATGTTAAATGGTGCGTTAGCTGGTTTGGTTGCCATCACAGCATCTTGTGCATTCGTTGCTCCTTGGGCAGCAGTTGTGATTGGTATCGTTGGTGGTTTGATCGTATTCTTCAGTATGAAATTCTTTGATAAAGCTCGTATTGATGATCCAATCTTCGCCTTATCTGTTCATGGTGTGGCAGGGGTTTGGGGTACAGTATCAACTGGTTTCTTTGCAACTCCTGAGCTAGCAGCGATGAATGGTGGTAACGCAGGACTATTGTACGGTGGTGGATTTTCACAACTTGGCGTTCAAGTATTGAGTGTAGTAGCGTGTGGGGCTTTTGCTTTCATCGCATCTTACATCTTATTACTAGTAACAAAAGCTGTTTGTGGCGGCTTACGTGTATCTGAAGAGGAAGAGATTGTTGGTCTTGACCTTAGTGAGCATGGTAGTTACGGTTATCCAGAAATCATGCCAGGTAATGAAAGAACTGGAGCATAAGAATGACAGGGGCAAAGGTTTATCCTGCCTATAGTGATCAAGATTGGGATAGACGTTACGAGCTTTTATATGAGGAACGTATCGGCACCATTCACAATCAGGAACATACCTCGTCCTCACTTCAAAAAAGTCATGAACGAATCATAAAAAAAGCGGTATGTCTCGCTCTTAAAAAGACAGAAAGTGAGTGGGGCCAGCCTCCTGCTCACTTTGCTTTCTTTTTAATGGGGAGTGGAGGCAGGCGTGAGCAGTCCTTTTGGAGTGACCAAGATCATGGTCTTGTCTTTGAAAGTGACACTGAAGAAGATGAAACCTATTTCTTGCATCTTGGAGAAGAGATTGTTTATGCACTTGCTCAAGTAGGGTATAAACGCTGTGATGGGAAAGTTATGGCTTCTAACTCGAAGTGGTGTCGTTCTTTTACAAAGTGGGAGAACCAAATTAAAGGTTGGTTAAAGGAAGATTCGTGGGAAACGCTGAGGTACACGTTAACATTTGTAGATTCAACTTCGATTTACGGAGAATCTATGATGGTAGAACGTTTGAAACAAACACTGTTTCAAGCCGTTAAATCTCAACCGTATTTAATGAAACGTCTGACTGAAAATACCGGAAGGCTGAAAAAAGGGATTGGGTTATTCAATCAGCTCCTTGTCGAGACGAAAGGCAGACATAAAGGGAAATTTGATTTTAAACAAGTGGTCCTTTTTCCTTATGTGAATGCATTGAGATTGCTTGCCATTGAACAACACATCCTTCACTCACCAACAGTAGAACGGTTTAAGTATTTGCCAAAAAAATATGAGCAAGTTAAACAGTTACAACAGAACTTTGAACAAATCCTTGAACAACGTCTTCATTGGCACCGCCATACAAAAACCTACGAAGATATTCACCATTTACAGCTTGAAAAGTTAAGTGTGGATGAACGGAAGCTATTAAAGAAATGGGTCAGAGAAGGGCATCGATTGTATCAGAATCTAGAAAGGAATCTGAAAAAGGGTGAACAAAAATGATCAACCATATGGTCCAGTTGGTAAAACAACTATCTAATAAGTTAAGCCCGAATGTGTATACGTCCATGCAGCAGCAGTCTGGTGCTGCTAGACTTTCTCATTTGCGTCAGATTCAACGTGAATTGAAACATGAAGATGTACTTGATCGCCCCCTTTCTGAGCTTTCATTCATCATCTTTGATTTAGAAACTAGTGGTTTCTACCCTGATAAGGGGGATAACATCCTTTCAATTGGTGCGATTAAAATGAAAGGATGCGATATTCTTGAAGAAGAGGTTTTCTACTCCACGGTTAAATGCGATAAGTTGCCATCTAGTGACATTCTTGATTTAACTGGACTAACGATTGAAGAGTTAACAGATGCTCCGTTACTCGTTGATGTTTTAGGAGACTTTTATACATTTATCGGACACTCGACTTTAGTGGCCCATCATGCACATCACGAGAAAAAATTTATGTCACATGCCACTTGGCAAACGTTAAGAACTACGTTTCAACATCGAATTTTAGACACTTCATTTTTAACTAAAATTGTTACCCCAACTGAAAAATTAGTCACATTGGATGAATGTTGTGCGCATTACCAAATTCCGGTGCATGTGCGTCATCACGCGTTAGAAGATGCACGCGTCACAGCACAGTTGTGGCAAAAAAACATTCATCTCGCGAAGGATAAAGGGTTTGAGACATTAAGAGATGTCTATACGTATCTGGCCAAAGGTCGAACGGCTCAATTATAAATAACGAGGGAGGAGGGGGAGCGAGTGAAGTCAGATATTCCTAGAAGGCAAGCGTATTTTCCAATCCGAGTTGTCATGGATATGACGAACTTGTCTGCCCGGCAAATTCGTTATTATGAGGAACAAGGACTTATTAAGCCAACTCGAAATGATGGAAATCAACGAATGTTTTCACTTGAAGACATTGAACGTTTTATAGAAATCAAAACGTTAATCAAACAAGGTGTGAACATTGCGGGTGTAAAAGCTATTTTTGCATCAAGACAACAAGAGGGAGGGACCGACCATCACCATGGTTAGTCCTTTTTTTAATGGCAAAAATTGTGTATGCTAGGAGTATTGGAAAGTAAGGGAGGGAGGCATTTCATTATGGACATACCAGCTAAAGCGATTTGTGACCAATTAGAAGGGCAAATGGAAAAACTGAAAATCGCGATTTCACAAGAAGATCGTCAGTCCGTGGCAGAACGTGTTGCGGTCATAGAAGCCTACTGTCAGCTACTTAAGTCTCCTTCGAATAATGAAGGAGCAAAACCAACACAAGAGACATTTACACCCGTTGCAAAAAGAGACTATCAGGTACAAACTGAGACCGTACAGAGTGTAGAACAGGATGTAAGGGGTAGAAATCTTCTTGATTTTTAAAGGCATAGGTTAGGAAAAAGGAGCTGAAGAGATTGGCGAAATTATTTATTTTCATAGGAAGTATCATTATGGCGCTTTCTGTTGTAATTGGTGCTTTCGGAGCACACGGACTTGAGCCTAAATTAACAGAGCGTATGATGAAGAATTATCAAACGGGTGTCCAGTATCACATGATTCATGGATTTGCTTTAATAGCTGTTGGAATCATCGCTCTAAAAATGCCTATTTCTGGTATGTTAAACGGTGCAGGTTGGGCTTTTTTAGTGGGTATTTTGCTATTCTCCGGTAGTTTATATGCGATGGCATTAACGGGAGTCACGAAGCTCGGAGCGATTACCCCAATTGGTGGACTAGCTTTTATTGTAGGATGGGTTTTGCTTGGGATTGCGGTGTTAAGAGGGTTATAACAGGAAAAAGGGGGACTCCACAATGGAGTCCCCTTTTTTAAGTAGAATGCATAAAGGGTTTCGCGTGTGTTTCACAGGCACTTTTTATGAATTATTAGGTCTAGGTGAGTAAGTCGCTAAAGGTGCAACACTATCAAAAGGGTAGTCATACTCAATTGGTTCATCAAATTCAACATAATCAAGATTTACCATTAGTAGTAAGTAGTGAGTTTGATCCTCAAAGTCTCCGACGATAATATGATCTCGACCGGCTTCTTCCACAATTCCTCTGAATATCTTTGCATTCCATTCAGAATTATTTTCAAATGTCATATAGAACGTAGCTGCTTTACCACGGTTTAAACGAAGAATGTTCTCGATATAAGATTGTTCTAGTGGCAACATCCCTTGTTGCTGCGCAAGTATTTGTTGCGGGGTCATGCCAGGAAAAGGCTGTTGTTGTTGCGCCAGTCCAGGTATATGTGAAAATTGGTAGCCTTGAGCAGACTGATAAGGCATTTGCCCTGTTTGCTGAGCTAGTGGTTGTTGATGTTGTTGTTGTTGCGGATAGGGTTGTTGCTGCTGGCCATATCCTGATTGTGTTTGTGGATACCATGGTTGTTGATACACATTGATCGCCCCTTTGATGTCAATTTAATATGTGCTGTACACTTCGGAACATTCCGACTGAGTCGGAGAATAAAAACAATGTAACTTATAACGTCCGGAATTCCACTGACCCCACCACTGTGCGGGACAAGGACCATCCGGACGGAAGAACCATAAAGAATTTTCAGCAGGGTGAAACCTTTCACCATTTACCACTCGCCGTGCCAACCTGACATCTCTTTCACGAGCGTGCTGGTAAAAGTAGCCCTTCTGAACCGCTTCAAACCCACCTGGGGATTGAAATGCCATATGAGGAATGGTATTGACGTTACCAAAATCTAAACAACGGACTCGAGTTCGGTTCACCATAACGTTTCCTGCTGTTAACATCCCAATTTCTCCTTCGCCTTCCGCTTCGGCTCGCATTAGTCGTGCAAGCATATCGATATCACTGGATGAGGCTTTTATGACAGCCATCCGTTCACCTCCTATCAAAGTTGATGTTCTAAGATGTTCTAAGAAATGAAACGAAACAAACTGCATCCATGAAAAATAATCATATGGATGATACCGTAGGCGGTGCAGTTACTTGACTATATGAATAACGTCAAGAAGGTATGCATTTTTTTCGTAAAAAAAGTGCCCCTGTATGGATAGGGGCACTTGCAGTATAGCTATATTAAACGTGGAAAAAGCGAGAAAGGTGGTCAGGATCAAGGATATTTCCAACATAGAAAGATCCGAATTCACCAAAGCGCGCTGATACTTCGTCAAAACGCATTTCATAAACTAATTTTTTAAACTGAAGCACATCATCAGCAAATAACGTTACGCCCCATTCCCAATCATCAAATCCAACAGAACCCGTAATGATCTGTTTGACTTTTCCAGCATAGCTACGGCCAATCATTCCATGGCTACGCATCATCGAACGACGATCTTCCATTGACAGCATGTACCAGTTATCATCGCCATCTCTGCGCTTGTCCATTGGATAGAAGCAAACGTGACTTGCTTTAGGCAAAGTCGGGTATAGTCTAGAGCGTACATGAGGGTTTTGGTAAGGATCTTCATCGCTTTCCCCAGCCATGTAGTTACTAAGCTCTACAACGGAAACGTAAGAATATGTAGGAATTGTAAATTCAGCAAGACGAGACTTATTAAACGTATTCTCAATCTCATTAAGCTCTTCCATCGTCGGACGTAGGATCATCAACATAAAATCAGCTTTTTGACCAACAATCGAGTAAAGAGCATGGCTTCCCTTTTCCTCAGCTTCTGTTTGATTCCAGCGATCTAGCATGGAATGAAACTCAGCTAAAATTTGCTCACGCTCTTCAGTTGAAACCGTCTTCCAAGCAGGCCAATTAATTGTGCGGAAATCATGTAAACAATACCAACCATCTAATGTTACTGCAGCTTCACTCATAGTTAAGCAACTCCTTTGTTTTCATTCATGTTCAAACTATACCACAATTGAACGTAGATCAAAAACAAAGACGTTGACATTACCGTGACAAAAACTGTTGAATCGCTCGTTTGTGCTCAGGTGTTTCTCCAGCTTGGCGCTGTGCGTCAACTTCCATTTGAAGAACATCCTCTAAATTCGTGTCAAAGCTTGCACGGAAATTCTTTTTCATTAAACCAAACGCCTTTTGAGGCATGCTTTGCAGCTGAACAAGAAGCTCGTCTAAGTGACCGATGCTGTTAATTAGATTAATTCGATAAGCTTCCTTGGCTGAGATCAATCCACCTAAAGCCATCTCATTAGCTTTTCCTAATCCAACAAGACGCGGGAGAAAATAAGAGGCACCTGCATCAGGTACAAGACCAATTTTTAAAAAGCCAAGACCCATTTTGGCATCGGCGTCGGCTACTCTGTAATCACAAGCTAACGCAATGCTCAAACCAGCACCAACGGCAATCCCGTTAATGTTTGCGACAATAGGTTTATCAATGGAGACGATCTGACGAATTAAACGATTGTAGGTTTCATCTAAATATTGTCCATAATCAAAGGAATGCATTTCTTCTATTGGTATACTTTTTAAATCGGCACCAGCACAAAAAGCGTGATTTGAACCTTGTAAAACGATAACGCTTACATTAATATCGTTTTTTGCCTCTTCCAATGCATCGTATAGCGCAACATGTAATTCTTTATTTAATGCATTTTTAACTTGAGGCCTGTTGAGCGTAATGGTAGCAGTGCGGTTATCGACCGCATATAAAATAATGGATTCTGTCATAGTCTTATTCCTCCTAATAATGAATGATTATTCATTTTCTCCTTACATAACTATTCGACACATAAGCGAATATTCCTTTGGTCATCCTAAAGTAAAGAAAAGTTATTTTAAAAAAGTGGGGAAAAAATGCAAGCGCAAACAGAAAGATTCTTTCAAAAATTAACACTTTAATGAACTTAAGAAAGACGGTTCCTTTTTACAGGCAAGAGGAGTATTCTTGTCATATGATAAATAGAACGAGGTTTGAGGAGGAATTCATTTGAGCAATCTTTTTAATGAAATTAAAGCGCACGTAGAGAAACATAAACCAACGATTGTGCTTCCAGAGGGAACGGATGAACGTATTTTAGAAGCAGCAGCAAACTTAGCTAACGATAAAGTAGTCACACCTATTTTAATTGGAAATGTCGAAGAGGTTCAGACAAAAGCAAAGCAGAATAAGATCGACCTAGGCACGATTACGATTCTCGATCCCCACAATTACGATGGAATGGATGAAATGGTTCAATCATTCGTTGAACGTCGTAAAGGCAAAGAGACAGAAGAAACAGCACGTGAAAAATTAACGGATGTCAACTACTTTGGAACGATGCTTGTACACATGGATAAAGCAGATGGACTTGTAAGTGGGGCCGCTCATTCAACGGGAGATACCGTTCGTCCAGCGCTACAAATCATTAAAACACAACCAGGCATTAAACGTACGTCGGGTGTATTCGTAATGGTTAAGGATGAGCACAAATTTGTATTCGGAGATTGCGCGATTAACATTGCACCAAACAGCGAAGAGTTAGCTGAAATTGCCATTGCAACAGCAGAAACAGCAAAAGTATTTGGACTCGATCCGAAAGTTGCGATGCTTAGTTTCTCCACAAAAGGATCGGCTTCGTCCATTGAAACAAAGAAAGTGTCAGAAGCAACAAAGCTTGCTCAAGAAACAAGACCGGACTTGGTAATCGATGGCGAGTTCCAATTTGACGCAGCATTCGTTCCAGCCGTGGCGAAAAAGAAAGCTCCGGATTCTCCGCTTCAAGGGGAAGCGAATGTCTTCATTTTCCCAAGTTTGGAATCAGGAAACTTAGGCTATAAAATTGCTCAACGTCTTGGTGGCTATGACGCGATTGGGCCTATTCTCCAAGGTTTAAACAAACCTGTGAATGATTTATCGCGTGGTTGTAACGCAGCTGACGTTTATAAGCTTTCATTAATCACAGCGATGCAGTCGATTAATCAGAAGGTTACATCATAAGAAAACAGCTAGGGTTTCATGAGATCCTAGCTGTTTTTTCTATTGAAGGAGGTGTAGTTGCAGATGTACTTTGCAGAGGGTGCAGAAACCTTTTATTAGCGACTTTCAACATAATAATGGCGTTTTATAGCCATGGCATTTTAATCGCTATATTAAAGAGGTTAGAGCATCTAAAGGTAATCACCGATTACAAACAAATTACTTCAGCACTTTTTCATTCCGCAGGCGAATGCGGTCGTAGTTCTCAGAAAATAAAGCCAGTTCTTCTGCAGAAAAGGGCTGTACAACTAACTTCACGCCTTCGGTTTGAAGTGTTTTGAGCAAGAGCATCATCACATCGGCAATTGATAAGTCAACGTCGAGCAATTCATTTAAAGAAGCCATTGTTTCTGGCTGGACAATGGGATAATTGAATTTCGTCACGCTTCCTTGAACCGCTTTTTCATAAAAGTCTTGTACTAATTCAGCGCGAGCACTCCCGCTCCCCGTAATACAAAGGTAAATTTGAACAGCAATCCCACCTCGAATTCGGCGCTGTGAAATGCCAGCAAATTTCTTCCCACCAATACTTAAATCAAAACTTCCCGGGCAATACGAACCGATAACCTCATAAGCCTCTATCTCAACAGGGTAAGATCTGAATACTCTTTTTATTAAAGAAAACATGAGGTTGTAACCATCGTCAATAGACAACCCTTTTTCTTCTTTTATAATTAAGGAGAGGTTTAGAACACCTTCATCTAATACGACAGCTAAGCCACCTGAGTTACGAACAATAGCTCGATGTCCGTTTGTTTCAAGAAAAGCTCGTCCCGAATTGATATAAGGAAGTCGACTGTCTTGAATGCCTAAAACAACGGTTTGATGATGAACCCATGCTCGCACAGTAGGAATGCCATCTTGCTGTCCAATTGAGGTGCAGAGTGTATCATCGTAAGCAAACGATTGAAGCGCGTCAAACTGCGGCCCGAATGTTGTATGATCAATGAATCGCCAGTTAGGTGAAATCGAGGGTAAATTAAGATTTTGCATGCTTGTACTCCTATACGTTCATAATATGTCCATATATTATAGCATGTTCAGGAGAATCATAAATAAAGAAAGTAGAAGGATGACCATTTTGAGAACAAGAGTTATCATGTGATGTTTTCTTAGGAGAAAGCCTTCCTTTATTTGTTCTAGTGACAAGCACTGTGATATACTAATTGATGCTAAAAAGTTAAGTCTAAAATTGTACAGATCAACTTGATCGTTGAAAGGAACAGATAGATATGGCGAACGAATTTCGCATTTGTGACGAATGCCAAGCAACGAATATTAAGACTCTTATTCCCCGCCTAGAAAAAGTGGATAAAGAAGCTACGATTGATATTCGCTGTCAGTCTTACTGTGGACCAGGGAGAAAGAAATCATTTTGCTTTGTAAACAATCGTCCAATTGCTGCACCAGATGAAGATCAACTTATTGAAAAAGTGATGAAAAAGCTTAAATTATAAATACCTAGTTGCCAAGCAGCTAGGATTTTTTTTTTGGAAGAAGGTTTGTTGGAGTTTGAGGCGGCGTCGGTGCTGAGTGATGTGGGTATGAATGGAATCAAAGTTGGGCTCTTGATCAAAGGGTGGCGGACATGAGAGCCGTTATTTAAGTCAAAAATGCTATATTTAAGCGTGTTGCGGACATGAGAGCTGTTATTCTCGTGAAAATGCATAGAAGCCTCGTGATTGTAATGAAATAACGGCTCCTATGTCCGGTTAGAAGGGAAAATCAGGGGTTTATGGGTGAATAGCGTCTCTGGTGTCCGCCAACATTTGAAAGAGAGCGGAGGTTTTAGATAAGCAGCTTGATTCTCCAGAACAAAAGTAGGAAGAATGTCCAAAAGAGAAGAGCTCTAGCTCCCTCCAAGAACGCGAGAAAGAAGTAGGAGCGTTTCTTTCTCGCGTTCTCTACGGGTGAGAGAGGGGGTTGTTTTTTGGCGGGGCAAGAAAAACTAAGACTCCTGCCGGAACTCACGGCTTCGGTCATATTAAGGTGAGGGAAGAAGTTTTGTGTTTTCCCCAGTTTAGTCTGGCAGGAGTCAAGTTTTTGAGGTAGGGAAGAATGTCCAAAATTGAAGAGCTCTAGCTCCCTCCAAGAACGCGAGAAAGAAGTAGGAGCGTTTCTTTCTCGCGTTCTCTACGGGTGAGAGA